>DATNLC010000030.1:0-3535 GCA_035603075.1 Candidatus Acidiferrales bacterium
AGTTCGCGGCCGCACGGCTCCATCGTCATGCGAACCGTCTTTAAGGCCGAAAATCTCGCGAAACTATTCGAGCGGGCTACGGCAGGTTCAGTGGCGGCAGCATGAAGGTGAACAGCCCGCGAGAAATTGTAAGAGTTTTACCTTCCGATCTTCGTCCGCTTTTGGACTACTTCGGACCGTCGGTGCCGACCGAATTGGTAACGATTGTCGAGTCGCCCGGAGGAATTTCACCTTCGGGCGCTCCCAGAACCGTGCATGACCCTCTCGAGTCACACGGCTCCCGATGTTCGGCCGTTGCCATGACATAACGTCCAATGAGCAAAGAGTATTGGGTTGGCATTGTGTAGCCGGTCGAACCAACCTCTCGCGCCCTTGGTCTGGTGGCGCATCCGCTTGAACTTGCGACGAGCCCACCGGATGACATAAGCATCGATCCGTTTCAGGGTCGGACGCAGCTGCGTCCTATAGAAGTGGCTGTAGTAGGTGATCCAGCCGCGGATGCACGGATTATACATCTGCGCCAGTTCGTTCAGGGACTTGTCCGTGCGGTGATGTAGCGCCCAGCTTCGAATCTCTCGGCTGATGCGCGTCAACGCTTTCGGGCTGGCGGCGGGTTGGAAACTGTGCGCGAAGATGCGTCTGTCCCTCTTCACCCACATGATCTTCCGGGCTCGAAACTGGAAGCCCAGAAAGTCGAAGTGGATGTTGGGAAAGTCGCCACGCCGGTTCACATCCTTGCAGTAGACGATTTTCGTCTTCTGTGGATGCAGCACCAACTTGCAGACCGCGAAGCGGTCGACAATCGCGCCCCAGAGTGCCCGCGCCTCCTCGGCGCTCTTGCAGTGACAAATGATGTCGTCCGCGTATCGCTCGAACGGGATGTGCGCAAACGTCCGCGTCATCCACGCATCGAACGCGTAATGCAGGAACAGGTTCGCCAACAACGGCGAGATCACCCCGCCCTGTGGCGTTCCCGCCGTGCGCGGCACAACACTACCGTCCTCCATCTGCACTGGCGCCTTCAGCCAGCGCTCGATGTTGAGCAACACCCACGGACAGTCCGTATGGTGACGGACAGCCCCGAGCATCAGCTCCCAATCGATGCTGTCGAAGAAGCCCTTGATGTCGAGATCGAGCACCCAATTGTAGCGCCAACAGCGCTCACGAGCCGTGCGCACGGCCTCGATCGCAGATTTGCCGGGTCGGTAGCCGTAGGAATCGGAATGAAACACCGGTTCCACAATCGGCTCCAAATAGCGTCGGGCGACCTCCTGAGCGATGCGGTCGGCAACCGTCGGAACGCCCAACGGTCGCGTCCCACCATTCGCCTTCGGAATATCGACCCGCCGCACTGGCGGAGGAAAGTAGCTCCCTGACGACAGTCGGTTCCAGAGCTTGTAGAGGTTGCCCGAAAGGTTGGCCTCGAACTCCGCAATCGACTGTCCGTCCACGCCAGCCGCTCCCTGGTTGGCCTTCACACGCTTGAAGGCTTCCCAGACTTCCCGCTTGGGGATCTTGAACGGCTTTGCCTCGTCCACGGGCTCCTCCCGTTTCCGGTTGGCCAATGGCCAAAGCTGAACAACGCAACCCCTTCGCTCCGGCCCCATTACAGGACCTTCGACGCTACTACGGGCTGCTCCGCCCCTGCGTTCCGCGTCGGTACTCTCGCCCTCGCGGTTGGAGCCGCTTGTGGCTTGTCCCTTCACGCCGTCGGCGTGACGAAACGCAGGTTCTCACGTTCCATACGAAAGCCTGGTCAAGCTTCGCGCCGCCTACATGCCGGATGCCGCTCGGGCGGTATCAGGCATCCCCCGAGCTGATCCCGGAGGAAGGGTCACCCCCCGGTTCTGACATCGCCTAATCCGCTTTCGACACTTCTGCAGCGGTTCGCTTGCGCTCGCCTCTCTCGACCGCGCCTGCCGAAATCTTGCTCCGGCGTTTCCGCAACGCTGCCGAGTCGGCCCGGGGAGTTTCACCCCGAGCCTCTCACAGATCCGGACGTGACACTCTCGTGTCATCCGGCTCGTGCCACCGCGCGAAGGCTGCCGCCTTCCGTCGAGAATTTGAGCTCCTCCCGTTACCGGTTGGCTCTCTCCCAACGTCGGTGACCTGCCCCCTTCGCTCCACGAGCATTACACCCGCTTCATCACTAGACGATCGATTCCATGAAACTGATCATGGAACGGGTAATTTGTTGGCGGATTCCTCGTTTGTGGTTGATCGAACGAGGAGCGGCATCATGGCAGGATGGCGGCAAGCGGTCGCGTTGGCGATGACCGGAGAGGAGATTGAAGCACTGACGGCTCTGTCGCGGTCGCGGACCGAACCGGCAGGCCGGGTGTCGCGGGCAGCGATGCTGCTCGGCTATCGGGAGAAGCCATCGTTCTTTGCCGTGGGACGAAGACTTGGCGTGCATCATCAGACGGTGCAGCGCTGCGTCGAGCGAGCGATGGCCGATGGCGCGCTTGCGGCACTTGATGACCGACCGCGACCGGGCAAAGAGCCGACGATCACGCCGGAGGCCAAGGCCTGGTTGGTATCTTTGGCCTGCGACAAGGCCAAGGAGCACGGCTATCCGCATGAACTGTGGACGACACGGCTTTTGGCCCGCCATGCGCGCGAGCGCGGACCGGCGGCGGGTCACCAATGTCTCGCCCGTCTGGCTCAAGGCACCGTGTGCAAGCTTCTCGGTCAAGAGGAAATCAAGCCGCACAAGGTGCGCTACTATCTGGAACGCCGCGACGCCGAGTTCGAGCCCAAGATGGCGGAAGTTCTGTGTGTCTACCGCGAGGTCCAGGTCCTGAAAAAAGCCGCTGCCAAGGCGGAGAAATCGAAGAAGCCGGTCGCGATCGTCTCTTACGACGAGAAGCCTGGAATCCAGGCCATCGCCACGACGGCACCGGATTTGCCGCCAGTGCCAGGCCGCCATGCGAGCTTCGCGCGGGATCATGAGTACAAACGCCATGGCACGCTCAGCCTGTTGGCCGGGATCGATCTGCTCACCGGCAAGGTCCACGCGCTCGTCAGGGAGCGCCACCGCAGCCGCGAGTTCATCGAATTCCTCAAGCTTCTCGATGCCGCCTATCCGGCCAGCACCGCGATCAAGCTGATCCTCGACAATCATTCCGCACACATTTCGAGGGAAACCCGAGCCTGGCTCGACACCCGGCCGCCAGGCCGCTTCGACTTTACCTTCACGCCCAAGCACGGCTCCTGGCTCAACCTGATCGAGGGCTTTTTCTCCAAGTTCGCTCGCGCGGTCCTGCGCCACATCCGGGTGACCTCAAAGCAAGAACTCAAGGAGCGCATCATGGCCGGCATCGACGACGTCAATCGCCATCCCGTCATCCACACTTGGTCCTACAAGCTTGCCGAGGCCGCCTGATATGATTCGAACCACGGAAACGCTGACCTAGGTGGTCACGAACCTGTTTCGACATGTTTTGACCTCTATTTCATCATGTTTGATCTTGTTCGCATGGATTGCGAAAATCAGATCGTTGCTCCGCCGCCGCTGTGGAGTTGTGATGGACAA
>DATNLC010000062.1:0-23623 GCA_035603075.1 Candidatus Acidiferrales bacterium
GATTGAGCGCAGGGGGCGGGAAGCGCGTGGCTGCGCGCGTTGGAACAGGGTAGGCTCGTTACGAAGAGCGGATCGGAGCCATCTGATGCAGATAAACAAAGCAGCGCGCGAAGCGGAAATGCTGGGGACGCTGGCGCTGGCTGCGCCCAAGACGTCGGACTTCCAATTCGTAAAATTCCGCGTGGAAGGCGAGATTGCGCGGCTGACGCTGGACCGTCCCGAACACAATTTGCTGAACGAGCGGGTGCTGATGGAGCTGGTGGCCGGAATCAATTCGGTGAGCGAAACGAGCGCGGTGAAACTCATCGTGTTGGATTCGGCGGCGAAAGCTTTTTGCGGCGGGATCGAGTTGGGCGAATATACGGCGCGGCGCGTGTTTCAGTTGTTGGACGCGTTTCACAACGCGTTTTCCGCGATGGTGGAAACGGCCAAGCCGATTCTGGTGGTGATTAACGGGCCGGCATTCGGAGGCGGCGCGGAACTTGCAGCGTTGGGCGATTTAGTGATTGCGACTCCCAACGCGCGTTTTGCGCAGCCGGAAATCAAGCTGGGAGCGTTTCCTCCGCTGGCTGCGGCGGTGCTGCCTTATATTCTCGGACCGAAAATGGCCTTGGAGTTGGTCCTGACGGCGGAAACAATGTCGGCGGAACGCGCGCGTGATTTGGGGCTGGTGAACTGGCTGGTCCCGGAAAAAGATTTGCAGAAAAAAGTGGACGAAGTTTGCGCGAAAGTGACGGCGCAGTCCGGGCCGGTGTTGACCATGGCGAAGAAAGCCATTCTCGGCAGCCTGGGTTTGCCGCTGCGCGAAGGCGTGCGCAACTCCATGAAAGTTTTCCTCAACGAGCTGGCCGACCTGGAAGATTCGCAAGAAGGTTTGCGAGCGACAGTCGAAAAGCGCGCCCCGAAATGGAAGAACCGCTAGTTTGCTGAAAATTCCCGCGCGATTGACAGTGAACGGCGGGGCGCATAAACTCGCCGGAGACAACTTAGCTGCCTCGGGGGAAAAACTTTTCGAAGGGTCCATGGGACGATTCGAGAAGTGAGGGGAAGGCCGTGAAAATCGGCCACGGTCCCGCCACTGTAATCGGCTGCGCTTCGCGCGAGCCGAAAGTCAGGAAACCTACCCGAGCTGGTCGAAGCTGACACTCTTCGCGAGAGAGGGTGTGGCGACAAGCCTCGATCTATTCGCGAGGCTTTTTTGTTGGAGGGGAGAGAACCATCGCGCGCGCAGCACGAATTTTCGTTTTGATTTCTTTCGGGCTAGTAGCTTGCGCGGCGAGTCATGCCGCAGAGACCCGCCCACCTGAAGGCGGCCGCTACAAAAGCGCGGACGCCGAGTTGCGCCAGGCTGCGGCGTACAAGGGGAACGCTGCGGCGGGGGCGCCGTCGGGTCAAGCGGCTGGCGAAAAGCGCGCAACGAGAGACGTGACAGACGAAACGGGGCGGCGCATGGCGATTCCGCTGAACGTGCAGCACATCGTGACGCTTGCGCCGGATTTGACGGAAACAATTTACGCGCTCGGGTTGGAAGACAAGCTCGCGGGGGATACGAGTTTTTGCGATACGCCGCCCGCGGCGAAACTGAAGCCGCATGTGGGGTCGCCGCAGACGCCGAGCCTGGAGGCGATTGTCGCGATGCATCCGGATTTGGTGCTGGCGACGACTTCGATCAACCGTCCTGAAACGGCGGACGCGCTTTTGCGGCTGGGCATCGCGGTGTACACGAGCGATCCGCATACGGTACGCGGGATGCTCGATTCCATCGCGCGCATTGCGGATTTGGTTGGCGCGGGCGAGAAAGGCGTGGCTCTAGTGGCAAAGTTGCAAGCGCGGCTCGACGCGGTGCATGCGCGAATCGGAGAGTTGCCTCTGGTGCACGTGCTGTTCGTGGTGTGGGAGGATCCGCTGATCACGATTGGGCAAAATACGTTTATTGCGGATGCGCTGCGATGGGCGGGCGCGGAATCGGCCATTGTCGCGGAGCAGAATTGGCCGCAGTTGAGCATCGAAGAAGTTGTGCGCGTGCAGCCGGAGTACATCGTGCTCACCGCGAACCACTCGGAATCGGATGCGGAGAACAAAACGAGCGACTTGGACAAACTGCGCGCGCGTCCTGCGTGGAAGGCGCTGAAGGCGGTCGAACTGGGGCGTGTGGTGACGGTCAGCGATGAATTCGACCGGCCGGCTCCGGGATTGATTGGAGCAATCGAACAGCTCGCGCGCGAATTGCATCCGGAGGCGTTTGCGTTGAATGCAGGCGGAAAAGAGTTTGTGGGCGGCAATAGCCCGGGAATGGAAATGCTCGCCAGGGCCGCGGGGAAAAAGGAAAACGTTTCGTGCGCCCTCTAACGCCGCGACGAATTCTTTGGACTTGCGCGGGACTTTGCGGAGTGCTGTTTGTGGTGGTGGTGATTTCGTTGCGCATGGGCGCGTATCCGATTTCGGTGCGCGACATTGTGGATACGCTTTACAAAGCCGCAGCGGGACGCCGCGATGAAGTGCCGGTGGAATTCTGGCAAGTGGTTTTCGGGTTGCGTCTGCCTCGAATCGCGCTGGGAATTTTGGTGGGGGCGTCACTTTCGACAGCCGGCGCGGGTTTTCAGGCGCTACTGCGCAACCCGTTAGCGGACCCGTACGTCCTCGGGGTGTCGAGCGGCGCGGCGCTGGGAGCGATCATAAGTTTGATCGCTGCGCCTCACGTTGTGGGAGCAATTCAAATCGCCGCGTTCATAGGCGCAGCATCGACTATCGCGGGAGTTTATTTTCTCGGAAGGCGCGGCGGGCAGCTTGACAGTCCGACGCTGCTGCTCGCGGGTATCGTGGCGGCTTCATTTCTATCGGCGATCATTATGTTTTTGCTGACTATGGTTACCGGATCTGAGCTGCGCAGCATTGCGTTCTGGCTGATGGGCGATCTTACGGCGCCGCCGCCGGTGACGAATGTATTGGGATGGCTTGGTTTTCTGTTTTTCGTGTTTATTGTGGCGGCGGGCGCGATGTACACGACGTCGTCGGATTTGAATTTGATTCTCACGGGAGAACAGGAAGCCAGGCACCTAGGCGTAAACGTAAATCGCGTGAAATTTGTGGTTTATATCGCTGCTTCAGTACTGACAGGACTGGCGGTTTCCGTGAGCGGCGCAATTGGGTACGTCGGACTTCTGATTCCGCATGTGATGCGCATGTTTTTCGGCACGGACTACCGCATGCTGATTCCCACGGCGGCTATCGGCGGAGCAATTGCGATTGTGCTGGCTGACACTTTGGCGCGCACGGTGGTGGCGCCGACGGAATTGCCGGTGGGTGCGATGACGGCGTTGGCTGGAGCGCCTGTGTTTATTTACTTGATGCGCAGGAGAATGCGATGAGCGCGAGCGGGGGAGGGATTGTGGTGCCCGAATCGCAGCCTGTGCCGTTCAGCGCAAGCCATAGCCCACGGCTGAAAGTGGAACAGGCCAGCTACGCATACGCAGCGACGGACCGGTCGGCTCCGAAATTTACGCTGGGACCGGTGAGTTTTGAAGCGCAACATCGCGAGTTGGTGGCGATTTTGGGGCCGAATGCGAGTGGGAAGTCCACGCTGCTGAAATTGCTCGCGGGATTGTTGAAGCCGCTTTCTGGACGAATCGCGGTGGACGGCGCTGAAGTGAGCGAACTTGATTTGAAGGTGCGCGCGCAGAAAATTGCGCTGGTGGCGCAGGAAAGCGAACTTCTGTTTCCGTTGCGCGTGTGGGAATACGTTTTGCAGGGGCGCTATCCGTACGGGCGAAGGCTGCGGTTCGAATCAGACGAGGATTGCCTGCTGGCGGGAAACGCGCTGGCACAAGTGGGAGCGGACGCGCTTCGCGATCGCTGGATGGATCATCTTTCGGGCGGCGAAAAGCAGCGGGTGATTTTGGCGCGCGCTCTGGTGCAGCAGCCGTCGTTGCTCTTGCTCGACGAGCCCACGCAGCATCTGGATATCGGCGGCAAAGTGGAACTGCTGCGGCGCCTGCGACGGCTTGCGGATGAGAGCCGCTACACTGTGATTGTGGTGACGCACGAATTGAATCTTGCAGCCGAATTTTCCGATCGCATTGTGCTGATGCACAGAGGGAAAAGCCCGCGCATCGGAACGCCTGCGGAAGTTTATCAGCAGGAACTGCTCCAGGAAGTTTTCGACGCACCGTTGGAAGTGGAAATGGGGTACAGTGGGCGTCCTCGTGTCATCCTGCGAGGCAATCACTAGCGCCAACAAAATTTTGTTGCTGACATCGCGGAAGAGTGCAACAAGCTTCTGCAAGCGGCGAAACGCATGAAGATGCGGCGCCGTACACAAAAATCGAGACTCCGCGGACGGGAAGACGGTGAAAATCCGTCGCCGCCGCGCGACTGTAAAGCGGAGAATTTGGGCGCGTGCCACTGTCACACGCTTTGAATTGCAGCAGGTTGCAGTTCGAGGCCGCGATGGGAAGGCCGCGCTGGACGAAGCCGCTGAGCCAGGAAACCGAGCGGAATCTCAATCTTGGTAAGTATGCGTGGCGCAAAACTGCGAGCCCTTTGATTTAGAGAAGGATCGCGGGTAAGCAAAAGCGCAACGCATGGATGCCAGGACAACCTTCAACTCCCGCGCGAGAGGGAGAGGAGGAAAAATGACACTACGCTCAGCCGTACTGTATTTCACTTCCTTGTTCTTACTCTTGGCCTGCACCGCCCGCGCACAAACTCCTACTACCTCCGCCGGTGGTTCCGCGACTGCGACCGGTTCCGCGCATGATCAGCAGGATGCCGCAATTTCCGGCACGGTTTTCGATCCCGCCGGGCGAGTCGTGCCTGGAGCTCGTGTCACCCTTCTCTACGCGATGGCCGAACTGGAAACGCGAGAAACGAATGCGAAAGGCCAGTTCAGCTTCGAGCGTTTGCGCGGAGGAAAATACCAAATCGTGGCCACGAGTTCGGGATTCGATCAATTGCCCGTGGATATCGATTTGGCGGCCGGTGAAAAACACGTCAGCGATCTCCATTTGCAGTTGAGCGCCTTGCGCGACAAGGTGGTCGTTTCGGCCGCGCCGGGCGGAGCGCTAACCTCGCAAATTGCGTCCTCCGTAAGCGTTGTCTCCGCGGACGAGATTGACGATCGCGGCGCGCAGGTCGCTACGGACGTGCTGCGAGGCCTGCCTGGAACTGAGATCAATCAGTCCGGAGGCCGCGGAGCGGTCACCAGCGCCTTCATTCGCGGCGGAGATTCGGACTACAACCTGGTGATGATCGATGGAATTGAAATGAACGATTTCGGCGGCGGCTTCGATCTATCGCCGCTGCCAGCAGAAGGAGTGGAACAAGTCGAACTGATCCGCGGTCCGGAGAGCGCGCTTTACGGATCGAATGCCGTAGCTGGGGTGATTAATCTTGAGACGATTCACGGAGATGGGCCGCCGCATTTTACGTTCGTGGGAGAGGGCGGCAGTCTGTATACGTGGCGACTGGGAACCACCGGAGCAGGACTGAACAAAGGATTCAGTTGGGCATACAGCCTGTCGCGACTGCAAACCAACGGCCAAGTTCCGAATGATGCCTACCGCGGTCAGACCTCGACGGTGAGCCTGGGGTACTCGCGCTCGCCGCGCCGCAAATTCAATGCAAACTTTTTCGGTTTCGCTGGCCTCCTCGGACTTCCCGGGCCCTATGGTTCGAACCCAGACGGTCTATTTCCGGGCCTTGATCCGTCCACGCACCAGAACCAGAATCTTTTTGGCTACCAGGGGCAGGAAACTGAGCAGTTTTCGTCTCGGTTCCAACAGGTAACGACTGTGAGCGTGTCGACGGACCGGATCACATTCATCTCGCCGATAGAAGGCAATTCGTTCACCAACAATCTCCGCGTGGTGGCCAATACCAGGAGCGAGATTGCCGTTTCTTCAAAAGACACTCTCGTGGCGGGCTTTGAATATGACCGCGACAGCTTCAAGAACTTGTTTGTTGACGGGGCCGGCGACTTGCCGTTTCTGCTGGGGCGCAATAGCTATGCGTTCTTCGCGGAAAACCGCTGGACTCCCTCCGATCGCTGGTTCATCAATGTGGGAGTGCGCGTGGACGACATTCAAACCGGTTCGGTTCCGCTCAACAACGACACAGGTCAGCCCGGGATTACCGCCAATACTCTGGCCAAAGTCACCCCGCGGATTTCCGCCGCGTATATAGCGCGGCAGGGAGATGGTGACGACTTTTTCGGCGCAACGCGCCTGCACGCCAGTTTTGGTACTGGCTTCCGCGCGCCGAACGGATTCGAACTCGCGTTTACAAATAATCCGGCGCTGAAGCCCGAGGAAAGCATCAGCTACGATGCTGGCATCGAGCAACGGATGGCACACGACCGCGCGATTCTGGACGTCACGTACTTCTATAACAAGTTCAAAGATCAGATTGTCTCTACCGGCGATCTTCCTACCAATTTCGATTCAGAGAATATCGGAAAGTCGCGAGCCTGGGGCCTGGAAACGAGCGTTCGCATCCATCCCTTCCGCTCGCTCGAATTTTCAGGTTCGTACACCTGGATGAACACCGCGATCTTGGCGCTGAACGGCTTTCCGGAGCCCATCGATCCCTTCGCCGTGGGAGAACCACTGCTTCGCCGCCCGCGCAATGCCGCTGGATTCAACGCAACTTGGACGAAGAAGCGTTTAATGCTCAACCTGAACGGGACGATTCGCGGCGCGGTGCTTGACGTCGAGCCGAACGACGGCACATTCGCTTGCGAGCTGATGCTTCCGTGCCTTTTCCGGAATCACGGATATGAATTAATGAACGCGGGCTTTGCCTACCAGCTACCCAAGGGCATCGAAATTTACGGGCGCCTCAATAATTTCCTGAACCAGAGATATGAGGAGGCTTTTGGCTTTCCGTCCCTGCGACTGAATTTCATGGCCGGATTCAAGATGGACCTTCCTTCGGGGGTCCGACATTCGGAATAAATAGCGAACAGCGGAGATTCGACTGGCCAGACCCGGCGCTTCGTTTTCGCGCGATGCGTGTGGCCGTTCGCGTCCCGAGCGGCCATACGTCCGGCATAAGACCGGGATTTTCTCCGGAGCGGCCGCACCGATTGTTACGGATGCTATAATTCTGGGTTCGCGGCGCGCCGAGTGCCGCGCTATGCGCCGCACAACATGACCCGAACTGCACACGAACGAGTTGCCGTCGCGCCAGAAGTTTTGGAGCGTTACGAGGCGGTGATTGGGCTGGAGGTGCACGCGCAGCTCAAGACGCTGACAAAAGCGTTCTGCGCATGTTCGAGCCGCTTCGGTGATCCGCCGAATTCGAATACCTGCCCGGTGTGCCTGGGATTGCCGGGCGCGTTGCCGGTGCTGAATCGGAAAGCTCGCGATTTAGCAGTGCGCGCATCGCTTGCGATTCATTGCAAGATTCACGAGCGGTCCGTATTCGCGCGCAAAAATTATTTTTATCCGGACTTGCCGAAAGGCTACCAGATTTCGATGTACGAATCACCGCTGGCAACCGGGGGCTGGCTCGAAATCGAGCTCGATGGCGCGGCGAAGCGAATCGGAATCACGCGTTTGCACATGGAAGAAGATGCAGCCAAAAATCTGCACGAGGGATTTTCCGATTCCGACCGCTGGAGCTACATCGATTTCAACCGCTGCGGTGTGCCGCTGATTGAAATCGTTTCGGAGCCTGATATTCGGACCCCGGCCGAAGCGTATTCATATTTGACGACACTGAAGCAGGTGCTGGAGTACACGGACGTGAGCGATTGCAACATGGAAGCTGGCTCGCTGCGTTGCGATGCAAACGTCAGCGTGCGGTTGCGCGGCGCTCCGAAATTCGGAACGAAAGTGGAGGCCAAGAACCTGAATTCGTTTCGTTATCTTCAGCACGCGCTCGAATATGAAATCGAGCGGCAAATCGGCGTGCTGGAATCTGGCGGTAAGATCGTGCAAGAGACGCGGCTGTGGAACGTGGCCGCCGGGCGTACCGAAGCGATGCGCTCGAAAGAATTCGCGCACGACTATCGTTATTTCCCCGATCCTGATTTGTTGCCGCTTTCGGTTTCGGAAGAGCTGATCGGACAGGTTCGGGCAGAAATGGCCGAGCTTCCCGATGCGAAGCGCGCGCGTTTCTTGAAGGAGTACGGAATTACGCCGTACGATGCGGGAGTTTTGACGGCCACGCGCGGGCTGGCGGATTACTTGGAAGGCGCGGTGAAGGCTGGAGCTCCCGCGAAGTCCGCGGCGAACTGGATTTCGACCGAGCTGCTACGGCGGCTGAATGAGGCTGAAAGAGATATCGAGAACTGTCCGGTGCCGCCGGATGCTCTCGCGGAATTGCTGGCGAAGATCGAGAGTGGCGAAATCACCGCGGCGACCGGGAAGAAAGTGTTTGCGACGATGTTTGATACCGGCAAACGCGCGGCTGGTATTATTTCAGCCGAAGGAATGGCGCAGATCACCGACGCCGGCGCGATAGAACAAATTGCGCGAGCGGTTGTAGCTAAGAACGCCGAGAATGCTGCGAAGTATCGAGCGGGGAACGAAGGCGTGTTCAAATTTTTCGTGGGCCAGGTGATGCGTGAAACGCGCGGACAAGCCAGCCCTCAATTGGTAAACGATATTCTGAAGCGAGTGCTGGCGGAAGCCTAGCGCGAGCGAACGAGGAGATACAGCGGCATGCTGAAAGAAGGCGACAAGGCTCCGGACTTTAGCGTAAAGGCCGACGACGGGAAAATCATTTCGCTTGCGGACTATCGCGGGCGAAATGTCGTTCTCTATTTCTATCCAAAAGCCAACACACCCGGTTGAATCAACGAAGCGTCCGAGTTTCGTGACGCCATCAAGAAGTTCGAAAAGCTGGACACCGCCATCCTGGGATGCAGCGGGGACACGGCCGAAGATCAGGCGAAATTCAAGATCAAGCACAAACTGAATTTTCCGCTGCTGGCTGATACCAACTTTGAAGTGATTGAACCTTACGGTGCTAGGCGGATGAAAAGTTTTCTGGGGAAATCGTTCCTCGGAATCGTGCGCATGACGTTTTGGATTGGCCCGGACGGAAAAATCCGCAAAATTTGGGAAAACGTCACGCCCAAAGGCCACCCGGCGGAAGTTAGCGCGGCGATCGAAGCGGGATCGAAGTAAGCAAGATGGTGGAGCGGCTACACCGTCACTCGGAACGCGTCGCCGTCTTGTTCGATTAATGCGTTATCAATGAGCCGCGTTTTACCGAGCTTCGCAGCAAGCAAGATGAGGCAATTTCCTCGCAGGGTAACCACGGGGTCGAGCGTATCCGCGTCCACAATTTCGGCATAGTCGAGCGCAATTCGCGGCTCGGCGTCCAGAACCTGGCGCAACACGGCAAGCAGCCGTAGCACATCGCGTTGACCTGCTGCAATTTCCCGCCGCACGGATTCCAGTGAGCGATGAAGCTCGGCGGCGGCGCGGCGGTCGTCACTCTGGAGATAGACGTTGCGCGAAGAGAGAGCGAGGCCGTCGTGCTCGCGAAGAATTGGGCGGACGATAATCTGAGCGTCGAAATCGAGGTCCAACGCCATTTGGCGAATGATGCGGGCTTGCTGCGCGTCTTTACGACCGAAGTAGGCGAAGCTGGGCTGAACGATTTCGAAAAGCTTCAGCACTACGGTCGTGACGCCATGAAAATGGCCGGGGCGCGAACGCCCTTCGAGCTTGTCGCTTAGGCCTGCGACGGCGACGACGGTGCGAAAGCCTGGTGGGTACATTTCCTCGGGAGTCGGAGCGAATAAATAATCTACGCCGAGGTTTTCGAGAGCAGCGCGGTCAGCTTCGAACGCGCGCGGATACTTTTGGAAATCCTCGGAGGGACCGAATTGTTTTGGATTCACGAAAATCGAAACGACCACCGGAGAGCATTCCGCTTTTGCGGCACGGATTAGTGAGAAATGGCCCTCGTGCAGAGCGCCCATGGTGGGAACGAGGCCGACGACGCGGCTTTGTGCACGCGCTTCGCGAGCGACTTGTTTCATCCACGATATGGTGCGGATTATTTCCATGACTTGTGGAAGAGAATGCCTCTCAGGGAATTACCGCACGGGGAGTTTGCAAGCTGCCGTGAGGCGTCATGCCTTGGCCTGCGCTCCAGCGCGCTCGCGGTAAAAGAGGATCAAGTCCGTAGAAGCAGGCTTGGCTTCGAGTTGACGCAACAGGGTGGCGACTTGGCCGCGATGATAGGTGCCGTGGTTCACGAGGTGTTGCAACATTTGCCACAGCGGAGCCGCTTGCGGGACGCCCGCAGTTGTTTTGTAGGCCGTGACGCGGTCGAGATTTTCCTGATTGAGCGAGGCGACATAGTCCAGCAGATTACGCTCGATTTCAGTCCAGCGGCGACGGACCGATTCGAGTGTGGGGAAATCAGTTGCAGGCGGGTACTTATCGGGCGAACGACCGTGCCAGCGTTCGAGCCACAGCCACTCAACGAGCATAATGTGAGTGAGAGTATCGCGCACTGAGCGGAAGCTCGAGTGAAGGTCGCGCGTGAACTGTTCTTCGCTGAGCGGCGCGCATCCATCGAGCGTGCGGCGGTTAGCCCAGGAGTTGTACTCGTACAGCCGGCGAAAATCCTCGACGTTCATGCGAATTATCTCCGTTTGGATAGAGCCCGCGGCAGCAGCGAGTGGAACGATTTAGGTCGGCTGCTTCGCGGGCAATTGTTCGCGCAATACTGCGGGCGCATGGAAAGATTCCGCATCAGATGGAAAACTGCCGGCACGCACATCACTGCAATACGATTCGACGGCGCGCGAAATTTCCCCGGAGAGATTCGCGTATTGGCGCGCGAACTTCGGCGTGTGGCCGATAGTGAGTCCGACGAGATCGTGGAACACGAGAATTTGTCCGTCGCAATCGGGGCCGGCACCAATGCCGATGGTTGGAATGCGGAGCTTTTCGGTGATACGAGCGGCGAGCTCGCGCGGAACAGATTCCAAAACTACCGAGAATGCACCGGCGGCTTCAACGGCCTTCGCATCACGCTCGAGCTGCTTCGCGGCGTCAGTCGTTTTTCCCTGGACGTGAAACCCACCTAGAGCGTTGATCGATTGCGGCGTGAGGCCAACGTGGCCCATTACCGGTATTTCGGCTTCGACCAGCCGACTGATCAATTCGAGGCGGCGTTCACCGCCTTCGATCTTCACAGCTTCGGCTCCGCCTTCTTTTATCAGGCGGATCGCGTTGTGGATCGATTCATCGATGGATACGTGGAAGCTTCCGTAGGGCATGTCGGCGACGAGGAGAGCGCTCTTCGTTCCGCGGCGCACCGCGCGGACGTGGTGCAAGATTTCGTCCAGCGTGACGGGCAGAGTGCTGTCGTAGCCCAGCACAACCATGCCGAGCGAGTCGCCGACGAGCAGGACGTCCACGCCGGCTTCGTCCAGCAGACGCGCGGTGGGGTAGTCATAGGCCGTCAAGCAGGTGATTTTCTTTTTTGTCTCAGGAGAGCCAGAGCCGGAATTGAACTTGCGGGATAGCAGGTCAGGCACGGTAACTTTACCGTTGCCCGCTCGGGGTGCAACACTCATTTTTGCCTCCGGTGCCGCTCCCAGGTTCGGGATGCAGCCCTTACAACAACTCGATTCTAGCAAAAAGCGCCGGGCAGGAGCAAAAAGGATTTCTGCTGCTGCGTCGGCGCTGTTATCAATGGCTTGGTTCTGGGCTATTGCGCGTCAGTAACCTTGCCCTTCACGAATGTGACTTTCAGATCTTTATATACGTAAATCTGCTTGGCACCCAAGTTGAGGATCTTGTCCGGCTGGCCGAGGATGGCGACGACTTCATCGGTAGATTGGCCTATCGCAACAGTAGCGGGAGGGGCGGCTGGAGAGGCCGGGGCGGCGTCTGCGGCCGGAGCCTGATCGGCTGCGGGCTGCGCGTCGGCGGCTGCAGCAGGCTGCTGTTTGTCGTCCGACTTGGCAGAGTCATCTGCTTGGACTTTGAAGACCTCGGCGACCGTTTTCAAAACGTCATCAGTGGAAGGGGTCGTGCCTTTCGGATAAACAAACTTGAGCGTGCACTGGTAGCGAACGTCCTGATAAGGATCGCTGAACAAGGTGAAAACGACGCCGTCTCCTTGCACGGCAATTCCGGTGACCCAGAACTTTTCTCCGGTGACAAAATGCCGCGACTGCGTTTGCGCACTTTGCGGCGGCGGATGTCCTATGAAGCTGCCAAACTTTTGCACGTTATCATGCACGCCGAAGGCGCCCTCGGAGAGTTTTCCTGCCTTATAAGTGTTCTGGGGCAGTACCTGGTTGGCAGTGCTGTACATGATTATTTTGTCTTTTTGCAGAATTAGAACGGCGCCAGCGGTGACGATGTCGCTCTTGTCGTCAGTGGGTTTTGTGACGGCATAAGTTGATTCCAGCTGCTGCTGAAGTCCCTGGGCTGCGCTGCGAGGGCTTATTCCCAGATACGAAAACAAGATTGCTGCGACGACGATTGATTTGGTGATTGCCGGGCGCAAAAACATAGTCTTTCCTCGCTTAGAGAAGAATTATTTCGGATCGCGGGAGACATCTGATTCCACATGCAATGCCGGTACTATAAGTAAGCCAGCAAATCATGTCAACTACAGGGCGCTTTCGATTTAGCTGAGCCACAACTTGTTGCAGGCCGTCGAGTTGAGTTCAACCGGGAAAGCCAGCCATCCTGCGGCCGACTTTCCCGGCTCGATGCTATCGGTGATTAATTACTGACGCCATCATTTGCGGCCGCGTTGACTTCCTTTTCAGCCGCGTCGGCTTCCTGTTGTTGTTTTTCCAAATCGGCAGCAGCGTTGGGATCGGGCTGCGCTACGCCGTCCGGATTTACTTTCGAAACGGTGGAACCAGCGGGAGCAGCGGGCAATCCATTCTTGCCCTGATTCTTTGCTAGCTCTCCGAGGCCGTCGTCAATCGTCTCGCGGAAATGATTGTGCATTTCCTGCAGGTCGTTGACGGCAACAGCCACCTGGACTCCTGAACTGCAGTCGCCCTTTTGGCTGCCGCTGACGAGCACCTTTACGTTTTGATTGGCGTCCGCCGTATCGTCGATCCGAGTGAGTACGTCGCCCTGAGACAAGGAGCACTCTGTGCCGTCGGGCAACTGTGGGTTGAGAGTGTCGGCGACGATGAAAGTGCGTTCGTTAGGATTGAGCGCATCCGGCACCGTTTCCGGCGGCGGGGCATCTGAAGCTGACTCTGGGGTGTCTTTTGCCGGTGCGGCCTGAGAAGCGGCCCCGCTTGGCTGCGCGTTTGCTGCGTCTCTTTCCGCCGCGATCTCCGCTTTTACTTCGTCAGCGATCGCCTGCTTTACTTCCGGCGTGAGGACAACTGCACCCTGGCCGCCGCCTGAAGGCTGGTCGCCACCGCCCGAATCTGCTCCCGCACTTGCACCGGCACTCGCGGCAGCAGCTGCGTTAACAGCTGCCTGAGCCGTATATGCGGCCTGCAAATTCTGCGCGATCAGATAGTCCGTGAGCCAAAAGGCTGGAGCTGCGTAGACGGGGTACGGATTGAAGAAGTACCCATAGTATCCAAACCAGGGCGCTCCGCCCCAACCCCAACCAAAGGCGACCGGTGAAGCCCAACCGCCCCAAGCGTAACCATAAAATCCGCCTCCCCAGTAGCGTCCCGGGTAGTAGTGGTTGTAGTAGCCGCCATGCCAGTAGCCTCTTCCGTAGGCGCGCGCATAAGCGTGCCCGCCTCTGTAATAGGTACGGCTTGTGAACCTGCGGCCCCCACGTGAGAAGTTGTGTTCCGTGAAGCCTCGGCCCCTTCCAGTGCTGACGACTCTGCTGCCATCCGCGCGCCTGGACGAAACGGTGCGGCTGCCATGAGCGCCGTGATTGATGGTAGTACCGTTCTTAGTGTGAATCGAGCTGACCTTTCCGTTGGAGCCGAAGTTCGCTTTCGTTCCGCTCTTGGTCGAGACGCTGGTTGTTTTACCTGCGCCGTTGATCGATTTCGTATTTCCGTGGGCAGTCGTAACTGTTTTGGTTGCACCGCCCTTCGCGCCCCCCGCTGTGCTCCCCTTTGCGCCGCCGGTCGACGCAGTCTTCGCGCCGCCCGCTGTGGTGCCCTTCGCACCGCCAGCCGTGGTCGTCTTAGCGCCACCTGCTGTGGTGCCCTTAGCACCGCCTGCCGTAGTTGTCTTAGCACCGCCTGCCGTAGTTGTCTTGGCACCGCCTGCCGTGGTTGTCTTGCCGCCACCTGCTGTGGTTGTCTTGGCGCCACCTGCTGTGGTTGTCTTGGCACCGCCTGCAGTGGTCGTCTTAGCGCCGCCTGCTGTGGTTGTCTTGGCGCCACCTGCTGTGGTCGCATGCGAGCCGCCCGTAGTAGTCTTGGCGCCTCCAGTGTTCGCGTGGGATGCGCCGCCACTAGATTTAGGCGCGGACGCATGCTGTGCAGGTGCCGACGCATGGCCACCGCCGCCTGAGGACTTGTTCTTCTGGCCCCAAGCAAAACTAGGAACCATGAGTAAAATCAAAAATACAATCCATTTCCCCGAGAACTTGCTACCTGGATGGGCCAATTTCATTCTTAATCTCCTCTTTTTGGAACTTCGATCTTCGGCTTCACTACCAAAAACGTCTAACACTTAAAAATTCCATAAAGTCCGGTTCGGGTTTTAGCCACCAAAGAGGCTCAAGTTCTTGGGTTGCAACGGGCCCCTCAAAAGTGGAATCTGCACTAGACTAAGCTGACAAGAATCGTCTGTAACTGAAAAAGAAAAAGAGTGCGCTCAATTCGTACTTTCGGCCTGGACGCGAGAATCCCAGCCAGGATTCCAGAGCCAAGCTTCACACGGACCTTGGCAAAAAAACCTTCCCCCAGGAGGACGGCTGCTAGTGTCGAAACTATAATCCCAGCGTCGAGAGACTGTCAATTCCAAACAGAGCTGCGTTCACTTTCAAGAACGTATTCCACGCGCAAATTCCACACTAGAATTCGAGTTTCGGCATTTTATCTATTGGGATGGAGGCCGCGCCGGCGCGGACGTGCTCCGTTCCCTGAATGCCGCAGATCCCGTGCGGCGCGCGGCGGGCGTGGAATTATCCGCAACCCGCTCGTACACTGAATCTTCGTCAAGCCATATCTCCAGGGTTCTTCTGCCGTTAAAGGGTTCAACCCGAGCGGAGCCATTTCCACTCTTCAATTTGTAACGCGCGCCTTGGAAAAAGAACTCTTTAATTAACAGCGAGATTCGACCCTCGTTTACACCCCCCAATCCATCGACCCTAGTGTCTGTGTCAAAGGGTACGCCAACAGGCAGCTCTACCGGCTTTAGCAAGGTTCCGCGGAAGTGGAAGGTGCCATCCTCGGGGAGATCGTCGGACGTCAACTGAATCCAAAGGGAGGTGCTGTACTCAAGCGAGATCAAAGCTGGAAGACTTGCAGGCGGAGCAGCCTTGGTGGATTTCGCCGCCGGAAGAGACACCTTGCTTGTATTCGCGGGCTGTGAGGCGATCGCGGCCGGATGGGAGGAGGCCGCGGGAGACGAAAAATCGTGGCTACTCGGAGGCGCAGTAGAGGCGACGGCTGAGCGATCGTGTGAGGCATTCGTGTGCGCCGCGGTGTCGCTTGCAGCCGATACCGATGCCGCGGCAGTAGAATTCATTGCATCGCGAGGCGGTTGTGCCGGCTTCGCATGGCTCACGGCAGTTTGATTCGAGGAAGCAAGGTGAGCCGGAGCGGGATGAGACTTCGGCTTAGCAGCGGGGTTGGTCTTCGGCGGCGTTTCTTTTTCAGGCTGCGCCGCTTCGAACGTCAAGGAATTTGCAGGCACAGGTTCGTCGGTATCGTGGGGCGACGCGGAAGAAGCTGGCGCTGAGGACGTCGGAGCGGTTTCCGACGCGACCTCCGGATGGCGGCTGAGCGAGTTTCGATTTAGGAAGAAAATTGTGGCAGCGACCAATGCGAGCGCTGCGGCTGCGCTGAGAGCCCAGCGAACTCTCCACGGATGAGATTTTGATCGGGCTCCGGCATTCGCGGTAGAGATTATTTGTTTTATTTGCGGCTCGGCTTCCGGTTGACCGGGGCGAGCGCGCAGGTATTTCTCCATCCAATCATCGAGGCGCCTTTCTGCATCTCGCCATTCTGGAGTATCCGCATGGAGGTCCGCCTTCGCGAGGTTGAGCAGCCGATGATGGAGTTCAGCGCATTCGGGACATTGAATAAGGTGGGCCGCAACAGCTCCCAAAACGAACCCATCCACGCGGTTTTCGGAGAAAGCCGCAAGCAGCTCGGAATCCGGACACGGGTTTTTCTGGCCGATATTTTGCGGCGATGAAGGAGACATCAGCCTCTCCAGGAAGTTGGCTTCGCTCCAGCGATTCACTTTACTCGAGACAGCGTGCCTTCCATTTTCAGCCAAAGCGCACGCCGGCCGTTTTGAAGATGAGACTTTACAGCTTCGACTGAAAGACCGGTAAGGGCTGCTGTTTCGTTATACGAGTAACCCTCGATCTTCAACTCCAGGCACCGCCGCTGGTCCGGAGAAAGCGCCTCCATCTCGCGCCGTAGTTTCTCGACGGCCAAGTGCAGATCGGAGGTGCGATCGAGCGTTTCCGCATGCGGAAGAGCGTCAAGCTCCATCTCGTCCGTTCCAATTTCCGGACGTTGCTTGCGCCACTGGTCGATGCAGACGTTCTTTGCGATCCGAATCAACCATCCGCAGAAATTGCCATCGCGGAAGTGGTCCATTTTCTGGTAAGCGCGGAGGAAGGTGGCCTGAGTAGCGTCTTCAGCGGCGCTTCCCTCCGAAAAAAATCCTCGGCACGCCAGATAAATTCGTTTGCGGTGCCGGACAAACAGTTCGGCGAAGCACTCCGCATCTCCGGACGATTGGAATTGGCGAACGAGCTCCTCGTCCGGGAGTTCACGTTTTGTTCGAGCTCCTAGTGACATAACGCGTGGCACCTGCCGATTCCACAATCGCAGATCTAAAAACTCCGCGACGAAGTTCCGGTAACAGGAACGTGCGCAAGCGGAAAACCAGCGACAGTCATAAAATAGGCTCAACTGGCTGATTTGCACAGAGTTATATTCCGGGCTGCGGCGCGCTGTCAATTCCAGATAGCGCTGACTAAGACTGCACGGCTGGTGCGGGGATTTGAGGCTCGACGCCGCGCCATCCGACCGGACGTCCCTGGACAGCTTCCTTTAACGCACGGAACAGGACGACGTACATCATTTGGCGATAATAAAAGCGTTGGAGGATTAGCGGCGCGAGGAGCGTCCAGTCCTCATGCTTTTCCAAGGCAAACGCGACGACGCAAGTCAGGAGGTCAATCAGCATGAAGATGGCGAAGAAAACCAAGGAACGCTCCACATCCTGGAGCGTCCATAGCTGCGGCAAGCGAGCGATGCGAAGCTGCGCCAGGCCCCAGAGAGCTATGGAAAGTATAAACAGGAGATCGATGACCGGTGAAACCAGCGGAAGAATAATTTGGAAGAGAAAAATGTTGGGGATGGCAATCCAGCCCAGAGTGCCGTAGCGGGGTTTGCCTACTGCGTCGCGATGCTTCCACACAGCTTGCAGCGTGCCGAAAGTCCAACGGAATCGTTGGCGAATCAGAGCTTCGACCGTGTCGGGAACCTCGGTGCGGCCGATGGCGTCTTCGTCGTACAAAATTTTCCAACCGTTGCGGCGGATGGTCAGGGTGAGGTCGGTGTCTTCCGCAACTGTGTCGCCGGAAAATCCTCCGTTGGCGCGAAGCAGATCGGTGCGCCACGCCCCTGCAGCGCCAGGAACGACAGGAATGCAATTCAGCAAGTCGAACGCGCGTTTTTCGAGATTTTGGCTGGTGATGTATTCGAGGGCTTGCCATCGCGTAAGCCATTTGTTGCGGTTCATCACTTTCACGTTGCCGGCGACCGCGCCGACTTTAGGGTTCACGAAATGGCGGACCAGCCGCGGGACTGCTTCGGGGTCCACAATGGTGTCCGCGTCAATGGATACGACGATTTCGCCGGTGGCTTCAGAAAGCGCGTGATTGAGCGCTGCAGGTTTGCCGCGATTTGGCTGCAGCAACAGACGCACGCGAGGGTCCCTAGCGAAATTGGAGCGGACGAGTTCGGCGGTGCGATCGGAGGAGCCGTCGTCTATCACGAGAATCTCGAGCTTGGGGTAAACGGAAGCGAGGGCGGAGCGGACCGTATCGACGATGACTGATTCCTCGTTGTATGCTGGGATCATCACGGTGACGTTTGGTTTGTATTCAGGATGATCCGCGGGGTTCGGCCTGAGTTTCTCGGCAAGCGCGAGCAATCCGATGATGAGAGCGCGAGCGCTGACTAGCAAAATTCCCGTCATGAAAATGAATGAGATGCCGAAGCGGAACCAGCGGAAAGCTTCGAAGGCAAAGGCATCGGCGCGAGCAAGCAGCCACTCTTCATGAGTGAGCGGAGGCATTACTTGCGCGCGAGTTTGGCCCAGCAGAGTTCCCACCGAAACGAATTCGTAACCCTTCGCGCGCAGGCCGTCGATAATTTGCGGCAGAGCGGCAACAGTGTGGCTGCGGTCTCCGCCGCCATCGTGCATCAAGATGATGTTGCCCTTGCTGGTTTGCGCGTCGGCTATTACGCGCTGGACGATGGTATCTACCGGCGGAGGAGTGCCGCCGTCGGGTTCGCCCCAGTCGTGGGGGTCGATTTGCGCGCCAACGATGATGTAACCCATGGCCTGGGGAATCGGCAGCATGGCGATTTCGCTGGCCGTTTCAGGCTGGTGATCGATGCCGTAGGGCGGACGAAACAGCAGAGTTTTCACTCCGAGATTACTTTCCAGAAGAAGCTCGGTGAGATTCAGTTCGAATTGAAGCTGCGCTTTCGAAATGGTCTCGAAGTCAGGATGCCAGAAAGTGTGGTTGCCGACTTCGTTTCCGAGATCGAACTCGCGCTTAATGATTTGGGGATCCTGGTTGGCAGACTCGCCGATTACGAAAAAGGCGGCGGGCGCCTGCTTCTGGTGGAGGATGTCGACAATCTTCGGCGTCCACTCGGGGTCCGGGCCGTCATCGAACGTGAGCGCTATTTTGTGCGGGAGATATCCCATCTGGTCGATGCGCCAGGAGAGCGGATAGGTTTTGAACGTTTCATCAGTGAAAAGATCGGTGGAAGCGTCGTAATCAAATTCGCGCCGGCCACTCTGGGGTGTGTTCGTAATGCGCCAGACATCGCCTTGACCTTCCAGAATTAAATCGTACCCGGGCGGGACGTCTTCTACTTTATTGCGAATCGCGTCGTCGGGATGAGTGGCGTCCCATATGAACCAAATGGATGGGTCTTCCATTCCCAGGCGCCACAATGCAGTGCCGCGGACTCCGGCACGCTCGGCTGCGCGCAGCTCGTTGTAAGCGGTTAGGGCGTCGAGCATCCACACCTGATGCACGTTATTTTTTTCGTCGCCATAGGAATAATGCGGATTCAGCGAATCGGAATCGAACTCCACGTCCGTTTCCGATTCCACCGCGGTGACGATGGCTTGTTGGAATGTGACGGGCTGAGCGATCGGATGCGGAACTGATTTTGATTTTGCCTGCCAGTCGTAGCCGTAATTCGCAATGCCCATGACGATCTTTTCAGGCGGCACCAGCTTGACGATATTTTGAATGTTGGTGACGAACCAGTCTTGAGCGGCGATGGGGCCGGGATCGGAAGTGGGATAGTGAAAATCGTAGTTCATCAGGATCATGGCGTCGGCTTGCGCCGCTAGATACTTATAGTCGTAGCTCCAATCCGCAGCGGGCAGAGCAACCATCAGTTTTAAATTTGCGGCGCGCAGCGATTCTCCCAAATCGTGGATGAAATGCTGGAAATCCTCCATGCTGGATTTAGGAACCTGCTCGAAATCAACCACGATACCGGCTTGATGCTGCTGGGTGGCGAAATCGGTGAGTGACTTGGTCAGGCGTTCGCGAGATGCCGGCAGTGCGAGCATTTCCGCCATGTCTTTGATCGCCCAGTCCTTCCCGTTGTAGTTGTTCACCATGGGCATGACTGGAAGTTCGAGTCCTGTTGTTTGCATGGATTTCATCCATGCGTTCAGTTTTGTATTGCGATCAATTTCCAGGTGGCCGTCGATCCAGGCGGCGTGAAGTGAATCGGGGATCAGCAAGTCGATGTCGCGGTAATGCAGCTGCAGGGAAGCCAAACTAGAGGCGTCGTCTTCTTCGTAGAATGCCGCTCGCAGCGGATCGTAGTTCTGAGGTATTACCCCAAGCGCCGCGATCTTGCGCTTGCGGCCGCGAGTAGTTTTAGGTTTCAGAAGCGGGAGATGCGTGCGAATCGCGTGCAAACCTCCGTGCGTATCCGCCCGCAAAATATCCGGCAACTCCGGGTTGCGCCCGACGTTAATCAAGAAGATGACGAGAACGAGCGTGAAAAGGCCGCCCGCGATTTCCAGCACGCGGCGAGTGCGTCGCCAGCGGCGGCGCTCTTGATCGTAGAAAATAGGCTTGCGTTCAGGCATCGGGACAATCCAAGCTAGCCGTCCATTAAGATGGTGTCAATTACTCCACACAATAAGATGCGCGTGAATGTAAGCCTCGCTGTATTGGCTGGGTTGGCCCTGCGCGTGTTCTTCGTGCTGAAATTCCCTGTCACGGAATCGGGCGATGCTCCATTCTACATTGAGCTGGCTTGGAATTGGTTGAAGAACGGAGTATACGGATTTCCCGTCAACGGGCAACTCACACCGGTAGACATGCGCGTGCCGGGCTATCCTGCTTTTCTTGCGGCGGTGTTCGCATTTGCAGGGAACTCAACGCGAGCTGTGATGCTGGCGCAAGTTGTGCTGGATTTGGCGACTTGCTTCCTGATCGCGCTGATCGCTGCTCGGCTTGCGCCGGAAGCTGCCCGCAGACGCGTCGCACTGGCGGGCCTCTGGCTTGCAGCGCTCTGCCCGTTCACGGCGAACTATACCGCAGTGGTGCTCACCGAAACGTTGACGATATTTCTGACCGCGCTTGCGATTTTAGTCTTGCTCGAAACCGAACTCGGCAAAAAGATCGACGCGGTCTCCGGCATCGAGTTTACGAGGGGACTCCTGAACCCATGGTTTCTTGCCGGAATTGTGGTGGGCTTCGGAGCACTTGTGCGTCCGGAAACGCCGCTCCTGCTTTTTGCCGCTGGTTTGGTGCTGGTGAAGAAATGGTGGCGGCCCGTGAATTGGACGAAACTTTTGCGCGCGGGACTGCTCCTCGCCGTCGGGACGATATTGCCTTTGGTTCCCTGGGCTGCGCGCAACTGGTACACACTACACGACGTGCAATTCCTGGCTCCCCGCTATAGCGAATTGCCCGGAGAATATACTCCGCTTGGATTCAGCGATTGGACGAACACCTGGCTTTGGCATTTCCGCGATGTATATCTAACGCAGTGGAAACTCAACGAGGAAGAGATTCCTCTGGACGATATTCCGGCCTCCGCCTTTGACTCGCCGTCGGAGCGGGCGCGCATTTCCGACTTGCTGGATCAATACAATGAGGAGCTGACGGTTGGGCCCGCGCTGGACCAGCAGTTTCGCGAGATTGCCGGCGAAAGAACCAGCCGGCATCCGTTGCGCACTTACCTGAAAGTTCCGTTCTTGCGTGCGCTCACACTATGGTTTACACCGCGGATCGAACTGCTTCCATATTCGGGCCATTTGCGGCCGATTCGCCTGGAATGGGAGGAAGACCGTCACGATTTTCTTACTACGCTCAGCCTGATTGGCGCCAATTTTATTTATCTGGGCTTGGCGTTAGTCGGCGCTTGGATTGCGCGGTGGCGGCCGGGGACGGCCCTTTTGATTGTGTTCATCATTCTGCGGACCGCGTTCTTCACGAAGTTTGTCGAAACTCCGGAACCTCGCTATGTGCTGGAATGTTTTCCCGCCGTGATCGCATTGGCGGCGCAGGTATTCGCCGGACGCCGCTAAGCTTCTTCTACGGGCTCAGGGTGTATCGTCAGACGGAAAATTTGCGGAAATCTTTCCTTTACGCGGTCTTCGAGAGCGGCAGTAATGTCGTGAACTGCCGTAATCGGAAGATTTCCGTCCATGGCGCAGTGGCAGGAGACCAGAATCTTGTGATCGGCGCTGCGCACGCGAACGTCATGGCAATCCACCAGCTCGTGATATTCCGCTTGCAGTGAATTCAGAAAATGTTGGACCGAACGCGAAAGTTCCTTCATCTCTTCGGCGCCGCCGATCTTCACGCCGAGAGGTTCGATGTGAATATTGACGCGCGCACCCGGGTCGGTAGCTTGAAGAATTTCGTTTTCAAGTTCCGTGGCGCGCTGATGAGCTTCGCGCAAACTCGAACCTTCTTCTACTTCCAGATGCAACTCGATGAAGAGGTGCCCGTCGTATTGGTTCGCAGATATTTCGTGGATGGCGAGGCCGCGGCGCTGAGCGATGGCGCGAATCGTTTCAAAGGGATGCTCATTCTGCTTGGCGCGCGGCTCGACGTGCACCACCACGTCCGCCGGAACAATCTGTCCGATACGTTTCTCCACTGATTCGCTGGCGGCGTGCGCCTGTTCGAGACTGGCAGTGCGCGGAACGCTGACGGTGACGTCGACGAAATAGCGCTGGCCGGCGCGGCGGACGCGCACACGTTCGGTGCGCAAGACGCCTTCGGTTTTATCCACCGCCGACGTGATGCGCTCGCGCAGGCCGCTGGGAGCCACATCGAGGAGCGCGTCAGCCGTACGTTTGCCAAGCCGCGAGCTGATCCAGATGATCACGCCAGCGACGCCAAGCGCCGCAACGGCGTCGAGCTTGCCAAGCCAGGGGATGCCAAATTTCAAACCGAGCCACGCGCCGGTAATACCAAGAATGACGACAAAGGTGCTCCAAACGTCGGTGGAGAAATGGAGCGCGTCGGCCTCCAGCGCTTCGCTCGGATATTTTTTTGCGACGCGATTCAGCGCGCGCGAGCGAACAAAATCAATTCCCATCGCCAGCGTGAGTATGAGAATGGCGGTAATACTGGGCCGCATTTCCACTGAGTGAAATATCAGGCGTTGAATAGCCTCCCAAATAATGTAAACCGCGGTCAAAAGCAAAAGAGCAGTCTCGACGAAGGCCGAAAAACTTTCCACTTTCCCGTGGCCGTAGAGATGGTCAGAGTCGGGAGGCTTGTCCGCCACGCGAACGGAGAGATAGGTGATCACGGCGGCAACCAGATCCAGAATAGAATGCAGCGCCTCGGACAAAATTCCCAAGCTGCCGGTAAGCGCAGCCAGGAAAACCTTCAGCGAGACGAGCAACACCGCCGAGCCAATCGACCCGAGCGCCGCTAAGCGTTTTTCACGGGAGGCCTGCTCGTGATCGGCCGGCACTGGCACAGATGACATGCGGTGGATTATACGCTCAGTCGAATGACACTCCGAAAATTCAGCCGGAATCCCCGCACCCAGTTCGAAGAGCCATGCAAGCTGTAGGTCGTTGCGGGCAATTCGGGCCTCCGAATAGAGCGCGCAATTAGTCCGTTCAAAAAAACACGGCTCCGAGAAAAATCGAAGCCGTGTTTCAAATGCGCGCAAAGATGAAGTCACTGCTAGTGTGGTGGTTCTTTTTCCTTATCCTTCTCTTTCTCTTTCTGTTCCTTGGACGGTTTCGTCTCCTTGGGTGGC
>DATNLC010000066.1:0-19211 GCA_035603075.1 Candidatus Acidiferrales bacterium
CGTCGTCCTATGGTCACAACTTCTTCCCCTAAGTACATTTAGATTGTTCAAGTCCCTTGCAGGCAAGCGACCGGGGAGATCGCCCATGGCCACAGCCACTTACATCGACGTTAACCCGGGATCGTCGCCGGCGAAAAGCTCCAGCTCCAAAGACACTCGCCGCCGGCCACGGTTGAAGGTTTCGCTCCCGCTGGAAGTTCGGCCTTTTGACGCACGTTTCGCCGATATTGTGGATGTTGGCGAAGTGCTGGATTTCACGCGCGACGGCCTCTACTTTGCCACCTGTATGCCCCATTATTTCATGGGGATGCGGTTACTTTTGACGTTTCCTTTTGGCGAAAAGATCGCCGCGCACAAGAAATTTCTAGGCTCCATCGTGAGACTGGAAAATCGCCCGAATGGAACGGTCGGAGTTGCTGTTCGGTTCCTGCTCTAAGTTGGGCTGAAACGAGTTGCCGTTTAGGCAAGACGGCTGGTTATAACCCTTGTCCGTCCGTCTCACTACTACGACAATAAGATTTAACAACTGGCCATCCGTCGCCAAGTAACGGAACCGCCGCGTTACAGGCGGGGAGACCTCGAGACCATGCACAACTCATCGCACAAAAAGCACAGTCTTGAAACTCCTTCGCCCGCAGTGCAGGAAGCTGAACGACGCGGAGCGGAACGCCACATGTTCACCGCCGGAGCGGAGGTGGTTGAGCTAAAGTCGGGAGCCCGCTTTTCTACCCGGACAACTGATCTCGGTCCGGGCGGGTGCTTCGTCGACACCACGGTTCCCTTTCCGATAGGATCGATCGTCCGCGTGACTCTCAACAAGGGCAAGGTGCCGTTTGTAACGGCCGGCACGGTGGTCTATTCGCAACATGGCCTCGGTATGGGCATCGCGTTCAGTGAACTCGACGACGAGAAACGATTAGAACTCGCTGACTGGATCGCCGGAGTCACGGGTGAACGCCCGGCGTCGCACGACATCGCCCTCGCGCCGAAAGATTCGAATCCCAATAAGGGACGCGATTTTGTCGCACTTGTCCGTCTCGTGCGGCTCATGATTGGAAAAGGAATCCTCACGGAAGCAGAGGGCTCTTCAGTTCTCCACGACCCTGTGCTGTAGTCCGGAAATCGGCGCGTCAATATGCGAATTGCACCGGGTCTGAACGTATTCGGACCGGCGAGCGATGCGCCTGCGTCAAGAATTCTAACCCGACGCGCGTGACTGCTCTGGCTTCAGAAGACGGTCGGTTTGAGGTGATTCCTCCTTGGGCCAGCCTAGATGTTCCTTCCCAAACCAGGAAAAAATTGCATAGCGTCTGGACAATATTTCATGGTCACTCCGGCTAAATCTCCTGTTTTCTGCGCCTAGGAGAGGAACCACAATGGCAACGAGCGTGCACCCGCGTCAGCGGGGGTACCCATGGGAGAAAGAAGAAAAGCTAGAAGGTACGAACTCTATCTTCCCGTGCAAGTCTGTCTGTCTCATCAGCGTCCAGTAGAGTTTTACACTGGGCAACTTCGCGACGTCTCCCGTTCGGGAGTTTATTTCCACTCCAACGTTCCGCTTGATACCGGAACCGGCATGGAGCTTACTTTCTCCCTCCCTGCTGAGAAGGATCGCGGAACATCAGTCTTGGTTCGGGCCAGCGCTAAAGCGCTCCGCGTTTCTGAGCTTCATGGTGAGGAAACGCCGCTCTATGGCGTCGCAGCGACGATCGACCGCATCGACTTCATTCGACCGGTCATTTCCAGCGCCGCATAGTTTTCAACCCCTTCACACTACTGCTGGATATCGGCGCAGCCTCTCTTAAGCTGTGCCGATTTTTTTTGTCTACTCTCGAGGGACTATCGGCGCTAGTCTATTTCGGCAATAAGCGTGCGTATACCCGTACGATAGGAAACGATTCGGCGCCCAAAACCCCATGTCCAAACAAACCCCGGCAAAGCGAATTCTCGATTTGGAGCGCGACACACTGTGCGCGCTTTGCATCCGCGCGAGCGCAAATGCGCGGCACGAAACTGTGATGCGCGATCTCTCAAATCACGTCTGGCAGGAGGCGGAACATCGCATCGTATTCGAAGCGATCCAAAGGCTCAGCAGCAGCGATCCACGATTATTGCGGGAACAGCTGCCTGCACAAACGACGCGCATGGGTTTCCCTGACGTGAACTGGGAAAACTACTTCATGCCCGCTGGAGAAGTTGAAGGCGATTTCGATGCGCTCGTGCGCGAGTTGCTGGCTCCGCCGAAAGTTAAGAAGTAGATTGGCAATTCGAGCGGCGGTTTTCGGTTGCTGACAATGGCGATTCCTTCCTACGGCCGGATTATTTTGCGACTACACCAAACGCGCGCGAGTGAAATTCGAGCGAGGCGGCAAAATGTTCTGCCACGTAACTCCAGTCGTGGCCGCCGGGATACAAGTGGAATTCGTTGGGGATGTGATGAGCGTCCAGTAGATCGTGAAACGCCTGGGCGCCGACGTTGAAGCCGTATTCATCTTCCGTACCGCAATCAAAATATATTTGTAATCCGGTCCCATGCCCCACAGGAGGTACTTCCACTCGGGTTACAAGATCCCGAGAAACGATTGTGAATGGATTGTTCTGTTTCCAGTAAGCCGCGTCGGGCGGCGAACCGAACGCAGTGCCGAGAACGCGCGAGAGCATTCCCCCTTGGTCGCCCGTCATTCCTCCCGCGGGAAGATTAGCCACCAGGGCGGCGCTGTGCGCGCTCACGGAACCAAACAATTGCGCGTGGCGCAAAGCCAAGTGCAAGGAGCCGTAACCGCCCATGGAAACGCCGCTGATGCCACGGGACTGGCGATCGCCGCGAACCCGGTAGTGACTCTCAATGTAAGGAATGAATTCGTGGATGAAGAAATCTTCGTAACGCACCTTTCCATCGCGTGAGTTGATGTAGAAGCTTCGGTCAGCGTCAGGCGTAACGATCAAAAATTCCCGGATTTTGTTCTGGGTCCAAAGATCGTTCACTAAGTCCATTCCGCCTTGATCGATCAGAAGCTGAGCGTTGGAACCGAGTCCGTGAAGGAAATACAGTATCGGGTACCGCTGGTTTCCAGAGTCATAACTCGGCGGAAGAATTACGCAGTACGGCACTGAGTGACCCAGAATCTTGCTGGGTGCTGAACGACATTCGGCGCGGCCGGAAGTTGTAGCTTGAGCTGTCGAAGACGTTGAAAAGTGTGCCAACAAAACGATCAACGCCAGCATGATCCGTAACGGCGGGAGAGTTCTCTCGCATCGTTTCGCGTCTCGCCGGACGCTACTCATACCGCAGCGCCTCGACCGGATTCAGTTTCGCGGCACGCGATGCGGGATAAATGCCCGCCGCGAGACTGACCGCAATGGAGAATCCGATGGCGCCTGCAACCATCCACCAAGGAATGGAAGAAAGATCGATGGGAGGCAGTTCCTGCCTGCGCAAGTAAACGTTCGTTCCGAAGGTTAGCGCGGAACCGATAAACCAGCCGAGCGCGACTCCGAGAATCCCGCCCACCAAGCCCATTACTCCGGCTTCCGCAAAAAATAAGCGCCGGATATCGCGGTCGGCCGCGCCCAGCGCTTTGAGGATGCCGATCTCTCGGCGGCGTTCGAGAATTGCCATCACAAGCGTGTTGATAATTCCGAGCGAAGCCACAGCTAGCGCTAAGCTGCCGAAAATTCCGAGCAACAAATCAAATACGGCAAAGACTTGGCGGAGGCTCTTGGTCGCGTCGAGCAGCGAAAAAGTGGTGAATCCCATGCCCTGAATCGCATCTTCCACTGATTTCACCTGCGAGGGGCCCTTCACGCGCACCGTCAGGCTGTCGTAACTCGGTTTGGAGGCAGTCCCGCGCAGAATCTCGCGCAAATCATTCGCTTGCGCGATGCGCAAACTCTCTGCAACTTGCAAAGGAATGAGTAAGCGTCCCCGGCCAAAACCGCCGAACCCCGTCGCCGGCTCCGTTTCAACAATGCCAACGATACGAAAAGTTTTTTCGTGCGGAACGATGGAGAATCCCGGCGAAAGATCGCCTTGTTCTGCTTGCGAACTCGATCCGCGTGTGCCTGCTTTGGTCTTGGCGGCGCTCGGTTCCGGCGGAAGCGGCTGGCGCTCCGCGTATCGTAACTTCAGCTCTTTGCCTATCAGCGAGTCCGGCTGGGTCGAAAGATCCTTGGCGAACTCAATCTGAAGTATGGCCTCGTCAACATCTAGTCCCGAGAAGAACGCGCCTTTCATGCCTTCGAATGCGCCATCGGTCTTGGCCGATGAAGGAATCCCCGCCACCGTGGTTGGAAACGGCTTGCCTTCGAATTGGATTTCCGTCGGAAAACGAATCTCTGGATAAACTTCTACTACATCCTGGAGGCCTGCGATTTTCTGCCGCGCTTCCGGGTCTAATGCCTTCGCTGATCCGGCCGTGGAGTCGGGACGACTCGGCCGGCCAAACCCTCGGTTCACCCGCGAGCTCACAAAGACCGCGTCGAACAAGCCTGATCGCGAAAGGCGCTTGCTCGCGAGCTGCTGCAGTCCCACTCCGAGCGAAAGCATGGCGACGAGCGAAGCAACTCCCACAGCGATACCGAGGGTAGTAAGCGAGTTTCGCAGCAGCGCCTCGCGCAGGTTCCGGCCGGCGAGTTCTGTGAGATCGCGTGCCTTCATGACTGCATACCGTCGCTGATCAATTTGCCGTCCGCCATGGTGAGGATTCGGTGCGCGAAGCGCGCGGCGCGGTCGCGGTCGTGTGTCACCATCACGATGGTCATGCCCAGCGATTCATTAATTTCCTGCAAAAGGTGAAGAATGGCATCGCCCGTGGCGCTATCGAGATTTCCCGTGGGTTCATCGGCCAGCAGAATCGTTGGACGATTCACCAAAGCTCGCGCGAGGGCCGCGCGTTGCTGTTCGCCTCCTGACAATTCGCTCGGACGGTGCGTCAAGCGGGCAGCCAAGCGCACACGTTCGACAGCTTCGCGGACTCGCCCTGCGCGGTCAGCGCGTTCCACTTCCGCCAGACGTAGAGGCAGTTCCACATTTTCTTCGAGTGTCATGCGCGGCAGCAGATTGAAAGCTTGAAAAACCATGCCGACGGTATGGTTGCGATGCTGCGCGAGGTCTTCAGAACTCATTTCGGCGAGGTTGCGTCCGTGGGCAAAGATGGCGCCGGAACTCGGGCGGTCAAGTCCCGCCATCAAATTCAGCAACGTCGATTTTCCGGAGCCGGAACTGCCGAGGAGCGCCACGAATTCCTTGGATCGAATTGCAATGCTGACGTCGTCCACGGCGCGCACCAGTGCGTCTCCCATTTGATAGCTACGAGAGACCTGCTCCGTGCGAATCGCTGATCCGTCGATTGTCTCAGTCATTTCAGCCACACCATTATTACGTGTCAAGCCGCTCGTTAGTTACTTAAGCCAATGTGAATATAGGCTAGAGATTTAGATCCCCATACCGCTCTGCGGCAACCGATTCAGCTCTGCGAAGGAATTTTGCCAGCGTCGCTCCGTGCGGATTGGTCCACCGTCCCGGAATTGCGAGACTGCAATTGGGGCAACGGCCTTCTCTCAGATTATTTTGCAGGACATCGTGCCACCAGCGACGGATCAGCATTGTCCCGCAGGACGGGCACAGTGTATGCGCCGCGTCCGAATGAATGTTCCCTTCATAGACATAATGCAGTCCTGCTTCGAGCGCGATGGCGCGCGCGGCGTGCAATGTTTCGGGCGGCGTTCGCGGTTTGTCCTGCAACTTGAAGTCAGGATGGAACGCGGTGAAGTGCAGCGGCACGTCCGGGCCGAGGTTTTCGAAGATCCAGTCAGCCAGCTTTCGGAATTCTTCAGCGCCGTCATTCAGTGTAGGAATGATCAAATTTGTAATTTCGAACCAGACGTTGGTTTCATTCTTCAGCCATTTCAGGGTGTCGAGAACCGGCTGCAAATGCGTGAGAGTGATGCGGCCGTAGAAGTTCTCGGTAAAAGCCTTCAGGTCCACGTTGGCGGCGTCCACATGATCGTAAATATCGTGGAATGCGTCGTAAGTGATGTAGCCATTCGTTACCATCACGGTGTTCAGCCCGCGCTCTTTTGCGGCGTGGCAAATATCGATGACGTATTCGCCCCAGATGGTCGGCTCGTTGTAAGTAAACGCAATCGACGGACAGTTATTCTTAATTGCGAGCAGCACTACATCTTCCGGTGGGACGTGCGACGAATGCACTTGATCCGAGCGCGATTTCGAAATGTCCCAATTCTGGCAAAAGAAGCAGCCCATATTGCAACCAGCGGTACCCATCGAAAAGACCCGCGTTCCCGGCAGGAAATGATTGAGCGGTTTTTTCTCGATAGGATCGATCTGCATCGCGGCGGGCGAAGCGTAGCCAAGACTGTAAAGCTTGCCGCCTTCGTTCACGCGGATGAAGCAAAAGCCGGCCTGTCCGTCGCCGATGTGGCAATGGCGTGGGCAGAGATAGCAATGCGCTTTGCGGCCGGGTTCCGGGTTCCACCAGCGGGCTTCGTGCAACGCCGCAGTTTTTTGCAGAATCTTCAGATCTTGCATGAAATCGCGCAAAACAAATTACGCGCTCACGAGCATTATACCCTCAACGCACCGAGGCGCGTGATTGCGTGCACTCGTCGCTGTTTTGACATAGGATTGATGAAGCGTTTGATTGAACGTTAATCCTTAGCGAAAAAGGGTGATGGTGCATGTCACTGTGGCGGCGCCCCGCGGCGCCTTCGTTTACAAAAATGCCTTCTTCCAGGTGTATCGGTCTTGTCGCGGTATCTCTTCTTTCGTTAGTCCCCTTCAGTGCTTTGGGCGGGGCACCGGTGCAAGCGACCTCTCAGATTGTTGAATACAAAGAAGTCGTTCCGCTCTCGTCTGGCCAGGTTCGCGACCGAGATGTTTGCGTCAATTTCAGCCCGGTGATGACCTCCGGAGAATTTTTCGACGGCCTTCAACGGCACGAGACTCCGTCTGGCGATGAATTTCTCAAGAATTCCCGGGTGGTGACGAACTTCCCCGAGCAACTTACGGTTCAGCTTCAACTTTCCATCTCCGTTTGCGATGCTGACATTTACACACCCGCTCCCGCGCCCAGCTTTGTCAGCGGAATTCACTTCAAAGCCCAGTGGAAGCGCGGGCTCGCCATGCGCCCGGTACAGCAATTCGCGGTTCAGCGCGTCGCGATCACATCCGAAGAGGGCGACAGCCGTCTGCTGTTCCTGCTGAAGATTCGCGACCGGGACGTTCCGCTGACGGATCACCTGATTATTTCCGTGATTTCACCGCAGGGGAAACTTCTGTCGCGAATGTCCGGCAGATTGTAAAACTACCTTCAGGAATTTTGAGCGCCTCGGCGTATGGCCACCCACTCCAGGAAGCGTTCGATGCGGTCGCGCTCCCGCCACACCAGCGCAAAGAATTTTCGTGCGTCGAGTCCGGAAGCCTCTTTGCCGAAGAACGTCTCCATGCGCCACTGAAGGTATGGCGAAGCCCACGGGCGCAAACGATAGCCCTTCGACGTAATCCAGTAGTAGCGCAGCGCGTTCAGCATGGCGTGCAAGCCCAACGCCCGCCGCAGCGTGCACTGGCATGGCTCGCCCGCACAGAGCGGAAGGACCCTGCCATGAACGTCGCCGCACCGAGGCCGTTAGTAAAAGGTCGGTTGGGCCGAGATGGTAGAATCGGGGCGCTCGCTGAAAGGCGCTGATGACTGCGGAAGACCACTACTACGCTGGGATTGATTTTTTCGGCGAGGGCAAACTGGACTCGGCGATTGAGGAATACAACCGCGCGCTGGAGCTCGATCCTAAGTTGATCGACGCGCTTCATGGCCTGGCGCAAGCGTATCACGCCCGCGAAGATTTTCAGCGCACGATTGAAGCGGCGCGGCGAATTCTGGTTCTGGAGCCAGACGACATTCTCGCGTGGACTACCATCTCCCGCGCCTATCAGCGGTTGGGCATGATTCCCGAGGCGGAAGAAGCCGGGAACAAAGCGCGAATTTTAGGATGGAAGCAGCAGCTTCGGGAGCAGAAGCCTAAAGCGCCGTAAGGGCGATCCTGTCCAGCTGAAGTAAAACGGGGCCGGGTGTTTTGCTCGGCCCCGTTTTTGTTTTCAGAGGGGCGCGTTACAGCGCGCAGCAGACGGACTTGACCTCGGTGTAGTTCTTGAGGACTTCGTGGCCCATCTCGCGGCCCCAGCCGGACTGCTTGTATCCGCCGAACGGCATCGCGGAGTCGAACACGTTGTAGCAATTCACCCATACGGTTCCGGCGCGAAGCTTGGCCGCGAGCGCATGAGCCTTCTTGATGTCGCGGCTCCAGATTCCCGCAGCGAGACCGTACACCGTGTCGTTGGCCTTCGCGGCAATCTCGTTGATGTCGCTGAACGGAATCGCGGTAAGCACGGGCCCGAAAATTTCCTCCTGCACCACTTTCATGGTGTCGGTGGTGTTGACGAGGACTGTCGGCTGCACGAAGTAACCTCTGTTGCCTTCGCGTCCGCCGCCCGTCACTGCCTTCGCGCCTTCTTTCTTGCCGGATTCCAGATATCCGCAGACTTTGTTGAATTGCTCTTCGGAAACCAGCGGGCCCATGTCGCTATCGGGGTCAAACCCTTCGCGGACGCGGATTTTGCTGGCGACCTGCGCCACGCCGTCGACCACCTTGTCGAAAATTTTCTTGTCGACGAAAAGGCGCGAGCCCGCACAACAGGTTTGGCCTTGGTTGAAGAAGATGGCGCTGGCCGCGCCCGGGATAGCGGCGTCGATGTCGGCGTCTTCCAAAACGATGTTTGGAGATTTTCCGCCAAGTTCGAGCGAGACCTTCTTCAGGTTGCCCGTCGCAGCGTGCACGATCAGCTTGCCCACTTCAGTGGAACCTGTGAAGGCAATCTTATCGATGTCCGGATGCGCCGCCAGAGCTGCGCCGGCTGTTTCGCCGAACCCTGGGACGATGTTGACTACGCCTTCGGGGAATCCTGCTTCCATTATCAGCTCGCCGAGACGAAGAGCTGTGAGCGGAGTCTGTTCCGCCGGCTTGAGTATGACGGTGCATCCCGCGGTCAGGGCGGGAGCGAGCTTCCAGGCCGCCATTAGCAGCGGGAAATTCCAAGGAATGATTTGGCCCACTACACCGACAGGCTCGCGCAAGGTGTAAGCGTGGAATGCTCCCTGCTTCGCGAGGCCCATGGGAAGCGTGTTGCCTTCGATCTTGGTGGCCCAACCCGCGTAGTAACGGAAGTGATCGATAGCGAGAGGAAGGTCGGCAACGCGCGCGATCTTGAGCGGCTTGCCGTTGTCGAGCGATTCGAGTTGCGCAAATTCTTCGGCGTGCTTTTCGAGCAGGTCCGCGAGCCTCCAGAGTAACTTGCCGCGCTCGGATGGGGAAATCTTCGCCCACTTGCCCTTTTCGAAAGCTGCGCGCGCGGCTTTGACGGCTCGGTCGATGTCTTCCTTATCGCCGGCTGCGACGTTGGCGAGAACTTCGCCAGTCGCGGGATTGTACGTGGGGAAAGTCTTTCCGGAGGCAGCTTCGACCCATTTTCCGTTGATCAAAAGCATGCCCGTCTTGGAAACGAAACCAGTAACGCTGCTGTCTACCTGTACGGCTGCAGTTGCCATGTGATGTTCCTCCGCTAATTTAAGTTAGAAACTTTGCAATTCAATTTCGGGCCGCAATTCCGAATCCGGGTTGCCAAGCGTGCGGACGGCCAGGCCGTATTTGGGCGTACCACGCGAAAAAGATGTCGTGCCTGCGAATGGGCTGAACGGGCGAGTCTAAAGTTACTCCGCTGGGACGCAAAATTCAAGTCGCGGCGTCCTTCTGCGTGGGACGTCACTCGTGGCGCAAGGCGACCATGGGATCTACGTGCGAGGCACGAAGAGCGGGCAAGAAGCAGGCGGCCAGCGCCACAAGGACAAGGACCGCCGTAACACTTAAGTAGGTCAAGAAGTCCGTTGGCTTCACACCGTAAAGCAAGCTGGACATCAGCCGCGTCAACCCGAGCGCAGCGACGATTCCGATCGCTACTCCGGCGAGAGCGAGCTTGGCACCCTGCTCCATAACCACTCGCAGGACATCTTTCGGTTCCGCGCCAAGGGCGAGGCGGATACCAATTTCTCGTGTTCTCTGCGCAACCAGGTAAGCCATTACTCCGTAAATCCCCACCGCCGCAAGCGCCAGCGCGAGACCGGCAAAAATGCTGATCAAAAGCATGCTGAAGCGCGCTCCGGACAGTGAGCGGCCGACTAGCAAGTCCATGGAACTTACTTCTGATACTGGCTGGTCGGGCAAGCGTTTTTGAATTAGTTCGCGTACCGTTTTCGCCAACGCGAGCGGATCGCCGGCAGTCTTGACGGTTAACACAAGGTCCGAATTCCAACCTTCGTGATGAAATTGAAAATAAGGAGCGAAAACGGTCGAAAGCGCGGGCTGGTTCATGGCCGTGTCCTTCATATCGGCGATGACGCCAACGATAGTTCGCAGGGGCGCCAAATCTTCCGATACGCGGTATTCGGCCGACAAGAGAGCAAGAGGCGGAGTCATTCGGATGGATTTACCTATTGGATTTTCATTAGGGAAAAGCTGGCGCGCGAGAGCTTCATTGATGATCGCAACGCCGGGCGCTTGTTGGTTATCCTGATCGGTGAAGAAGCGTCCCTGACGCAATCTTGCGCCGATTGCCGGCATGTATCCGGGACTGCTCAGCTGAAAACGGACGACCGGAACCTTATCGAGCGATGTCGCGGGCGCGTGTCCCTGCACGTCAATTAATTTGCCCCAGCCGTTGCCGAATCCCAGAGGCAGAGTGGTCGTGACACCAGAATTTTTGACGCCGGGCAGAGCGTTTACCTGAACGATCAGATCCTGGCAGAATTGAATGGCCTCATCGACGTGACCGTCCGGAAAATATGCGGGTGAAAGAGGAATGCTCATGGTGAGAACGTGCGCGGAAGAAAAACCTGGATCGGTGTGACGAAGCGCACCGAATGTTGCTATCAGCAAGCCCGAACCAACCAGCAGCAACATCGCCAGCGCCAATTCTGCAACCACCAATACACTCCGCAGCCGACGTCCCTTCCCGTCCATGCCGCTTCGACCTGCTTCACGCAGGGTGCTCTGAACGTCGCGCTTCGACGAATGGAGTATGGGAGCAAGCGAAAAGAAAAGAGCGGTCAACAACGAGAGCGCCGCAGTGAAAATCAGTACCGGAGCATTCACTCCAATTGGATGAAACCTAGGAAGCGAAGTTGGTATAAGAGATTCAAGGAATTCCATGCCCCATATTGCGAGCAATATCCCGCCAAGGCCTCCTGCAGCCGCTATCAGCAGGTTTTCCGTGAGCAATTGACGCACGAGGCGCGAGCGACTGGCTCCCAGCGCCGCGCGAACTGCAAATTCCTGCTCGCGAGTGGTAGCTCTGGCGAGCATCAGATTGGCCAAGTTGGCGCAAGCGATCAGCAGCACAAATCCTACCGCGCCGAGCAAAATGAGAAGGGCCTGCCGCACGTCGCCGACAAGTTGTTCGCGCACCGGCTTCACTTTCGCGCCGACTCCTTTGTTAACCGGAAATTCTTTTTCCACTTCAGAGGCGACGCCGGACATTTCCGCCTGCGCCTGCGGAAGCGTCACGCCCGGCTTCAGACGCGCCACGACGTACAGGTAATGATTGTCGCGCGTGTTCATGTCATCTTTCGGCGCATACGAGAGCGGCATAAAAAGATCTACCAGCGGAAGATTGTCAAAGAACGGCATTCCCCGCGGCATTACGCCAACAATGGAATAGTCCTGGCCGTCAAGGTGGACGGTTCGCTTGAGGATATTCTTGTCCGCGCCAAACTTGGACTGCCACAAGGCATAACTTAGCAGGACGACGCGATTCTTTCCCCACTGCCCCTCTTCCGGCAAAAATCCGCGCCCCACCGCAGGATTCACTCCCAACAATGGGAAAAAGCCAGGCGTCATGGCTACAGCACGAAGCCGTGCGGGTTCATCTCCTCGGGCTGAAAGGTCGACATTGGCATAGTACGAAGCGGCCATATCGGTGAAGACGCGATTGCGACTGCGCCACTCGCGGAAGTCCGGCGCCGACGAGCCGGATATGTCGATACCCTGCGAAATCATTGTGGACCAGATGAATACTAGTTTTCCGGAGTCCTTGTAAGGAAGAGGTTCCAGCAGCACGGCGTTGACGACGGAGAAAATCGCCGTGTTGGCTCCGATGCCCAGAGCTAACGTCAGTACGGCGATAATCGCGAACCCGCGATTCTTCGCCAGCATCCGGATCCCGTACCGAACGTCCTGCCAGAAAGTTCCCATAAACTCGTCCCCCGCACACCAGTATTCATTGAAAGAGCGCACGCAGAGTGCCGAAATCCAGCAGGCGGAAGGTTTGGCACTAAAGAACTTAGAAAAACCTGCCGCCGAAAGGACCGTGCTTCCGGTCGTTTTTGGGATTTGAGTGTGTATCAGGCGAACACTAAGAGACGCGGCGGACCCAGAGGCGTTCGGTGGCGGGTTTGCCCAAGTGGACGCGCGCGGAGCGACGGCCGATGGAGACGGCCATGGTCTCGTCGTACTCACGCTTGTGAACGTGGAGGCGCGTGCCGGGGCGAAGCTTGAGGCTTTCCATAAACTCCAGAAACTTGGGATCTTTTTCGAAGACGCGGAGAACTTCGTAGGAGCGAGCGACCTCGGCATCAGACAGCCGCACCGCGCCGAATTTCCGGCGCAGCTTGGACATGCCGCCGAAAAGCGGAACGCCGTGGGGACAGCGCACGTCGCGGCCAAAGCGCTTCAGCAGCAGATCGGCGACCTCGGGGGAAATGCCGTGTTCCAGGCGCTCGGCTTCTTCGTGCGCGCGCGACCAATCGATGCCGATCACGTCAGTGAGAAGTTTTTCGGCGAGCCGGTGACGCAACACCAAATGCTGCGCGATTCCCTTCCCTTTCACGGAAAGCGCGATGCGACCGTCACGCTGCACGCGCAGGTAGCCAGTGCGCGTCATGCGTTTCAACGCAGCGGTAACGGCAGGCGGCGTAACGCCAAGATCTTCCGCCAAACGCGCGCTGATCGGCGCTTGTTCTTCCTGCACGAGCTCCCAGATCGCTTTTAGATAATCTTCCTGGGAGACGCTGGTTTTTTCGCGTCGCAAAATTCCCCTCACAATAAAAATGTTGCGAACAAACGCTGCGCGCCACGTCTGAGCTACGAAGTCGCGCCTTCCGAGCGCGCTTCTGCGTCGGCGCTCTGGGCCGTCCGCGACTGGCGCAAACGCGTTGCTAAATCTTTGATGCGGGCCTCGATATCATCGCAGATACGCCGATGCGTTTCCGCATCTTCGCCGAAGGGATCCGGCACGGGCCAGTCCTCGAATCGCTGGCCTGCGAAAAGCGAAGCGCTGGGAACTCCGGACATGTTGATAACCAGATCCGGCTTCGTCAGCGTGTGCGTGCGGAGACCCTTTGAAAATTGGCCCTCGAACGAGATGCCACGTTCGCGCAGAACTTTCTGGGTGGTGTTGTCTATAAAACCAAGCGGAGAAACTCCAGCGCTCTCGGAAGAAATGATGTCGGCGGCGTCGCGTCGCGCGATGGCTTCCGCCATCTGGCTGCGAACGCAATTGCCCATGCAAACGAAGAGAACCTTCACCAGTTCCGGCATGATACGAATAGCATCTCACAAATTTCCGGCGGAATGTTGTCTGGTTAGTTCAGGAAGGACTGCCACTGGCCATCTTCAGAAAATATTCGTGGACCGAGGAATCGCCGGTCAGTTCAGGATGAAACGTGGACGCGAGAATCTTGCCTTGACGCACGAGGACTGGATGGCCCGCGTCTTCCGCGAGCACTTCCACCCCTTTGCCAACCGACTCGATAATCGGCGCACGAATGAAAACCATTTCCACCGGTTCTGTGCGGAGCTTCGTGTGTCCAAGGTGAACATCGCTGGCAAGCTGGCGTCCGTAGCCATTTCGCAGCACGGAGACGTCGAGAAGCGCGAGCGATTCCTGCGACGGGCCGTGAACTTCGCGAGCGAGAAGAATCGTGCCGGCGCAAGTTCCGAAAAATGCGCCTCCGTTTGAAGCAAACTGCTTCAGCGCATCGAATAGCCCCTCTTCTGTCATTACTTTCAAATGCGTGGTGCTTTCACCGCCCGGCAGAATCACGCCGGAAACGTCTTTCAAATCTTCGGGGCGCCGAACGAACGTGTACGCAACGCCGATGCGGTCAAGCATCTTGGCGTGTGCTTCGTAGTCGCCCTGAATCGCGAGTATTCCTATGTTCATGTTGAGACCGCGCTTACCAGCCGCGGGTTTGCATCAGGTCTTTTTCTTCGAGCTGGCGAATATCGAGGCCTTTCATTGCGTCGCCGAGCTCTTCGGAAGCTTCCAACACAACTTTCGGGTCCTTGTAATGGGTGGTGGCTTTCACAATGGCACGAGCGCGTTGCGCCGGATCGCTCGACTTGAAAATTCCGGAGCCGACGAAGACTGCTTCGGCGCCGAGTTGCATTACCAGCGAAGCGTCCGCCGGGGTGGCGATGCCACCCGCTGAAAAATTCGGTACGGGCAGCTTTCCGTTCTTCGCTACCCACTGTATCAACTCGAATGGGGCGCCGAGTTCCTTCGATTCGTGCACCAACTCTTCTTCACCCAACAAAGTGAGGCGTTTCATCTGGCTGACGATCGTGCGCAAGTGGCGGACCGCTTCCACAATGTTGCCCGAGCCGGCCTCGCCTTTCGTGCGAATCATCGCGGCGCCTTCGGTGATGCGGCGGAGCGCTTCTCCCAAATTCCGCGCGCCGCAAACAAACGGCACCTTGAAGCCGTGCTTCCAGACGTGATGCTCCTCGTCCGCGGGCGTGAGCACTTCGCTCTCGTCGATGTAATCGAGTTCGAGCGCTTCCAGCACTTGCGCTTCGGCAAAATGCCCGATGCGAACTTTCGCCATAACCGGGATCGAGACCGTGTTCATGATTTCGCGAATGATACGCGGAGCGGCCATGCGCGCCACGCCTCCGTCCTTGCGTATGTCGGACGGCACTCGTTCCAGGGCCATCACCGCGCAAGCTCCGGCTTGCTCGGCGATTTTCGCTTGTTCAGCGTTGGTGACGTCCATGATCACGCCGCCTTTCAACATCTCGGCCAAGCCCACTTTCACGCGCCACAAATTATTGTTCATCAGATCCATTGTGTTTCTCCTGTTCTATTTCGAGATAGAAACTCTTGTTAATGGCTCGCGGTTTCGGCGGTGCTCTTAACGCGCGGTTCCCTCGGCTCAATCACGACGAAGCGTCCGCGCCCTCGCGCAAGCAAATCCCCTGCCTGATTGCGAATCTCTCCAACGTAATGCAAATTCCGTCCGGTCTTTTCCATTTCATATGCTTCGATCAACAACGGCGCGTCCACGGGTACGGGTTTCAAGTATTCCACAATCAGCTCAGCCGTCACCGCACGCACTCCGCGAAAGCGGCTGACTTTGCCCATGGCTTCGTCGAGAACGGTAGCGATAATTCCGCCATGAATAAATCCCGCGCCGCCTTGATATTCTGCGCCCAGCTTGAACGCTCCGCGAATGCGCTGGGTACTGTCGTCCTGCTCGAACGTCAGCTTCATTCCGCGAGCGTTCGCGCCGCCGCAGCCGAAGCAAATGTTGGTCGAATTGGGTGGGAGCAGCATATGTCTAGACCAGAGCCACACGCGACGGCAATTCGCTACGCGCACCGCGCTGGCGTTTGTGGAATTCCACTTTCAATAGTTCACTAAACGTCTGCACACCGCGAGCAATCTTTTTCTCATCCAAACTTGCAAAACCCAGCCGTAAAGTATTGGGTTGCGGATTCTGCAAATAAAAATAGCGTCCGGGGACGAAAACCACGCCGCGCTCGCGAAGATGAATCAGCAGTTCGCCCGCATCGAATCCAGGAGGTAGAGTCACCCAGACCGACATGCCACCTTCGGGACGCGTCCATGTGGCTTCCTTCGGCATGTATTTTTCGAGCGCGGCTTCCATCGCTTCCAAGCGGTCGCGATAGACTTTTTTCATCTTGGCCACGTGCCGCGCCAAATACCCGCGGCGAACAAATTCAGCGAGCGTCGCCTGCGCCAGTTGATCCGTGTGCAAATCGGTGGATTGCTTCACCAACCGCAAGCGCTCGATGGCGTTTTCCGGTCCGATGCACCAGCCGACGCGCAATCCCGGAAAAGCGATTTTTGAAAAACTGTCGATCTGAATCACGTTTCCGGATTTATCCAAAGCCTTTAGCGAAGGCAGCGCAGTCCCGCGCAGCCGCAGCCGCGCGTAAATCGAATCTTCGATGATCGGCACTTGATAGTGCGAAGCAATTTCGAGAAGCCTGCGGCGTTCGGCCAGTGGCAGCATTGTGCCGGTCGGATTGTGAAAATCAGGCGTGACGAAAATGAACTTCACGCGATTCTGCAACAGAACGGACTCGAGCGCGTCCAGATCCATGCCGACATGCCCAATGCGCCGTGAATCCGTCTCGACGCCAACGGCCAGCATGCGTACGCGCGCTCCAGCAAATATCGCCACCGCACCCGGATAAGTTGGATTCTCTAGCGCAACGGAATCGCCCGGACGCAGAAATGCTTTGCACACCAGGTCGATGGCCTGCTGGCAACCGTCGGTGATCAGAATCTGCTCCGTGCGCACGTGAATTCCGTCCGCGCGAAGAAATTCGATGAGGACGCGTTTCAGCGGCTCGTAGCCGTCCGACGAGCCAAGCTGCAGAACGTGTCTGCCGTCGCTGCGCAACACCGCATTGCAGCAGCGCCGAAATTCTTCCACCGGGAAAAATTCTTCGGAGGGCCGCGCGGTGATAAATGCAATCGAATCGGGAGGAACTTCCGGCATCAGCCGCGTGAGGTTTTCGTCGGCGCGCTCGTCGGCAAAAATCGATTCCCAGCGCATGCCGCCGCCATTCCCATTCGTACGCGGAGGCGGAGTGAATTGCTTGGCCGGAGCGCCGCAAATATAAGTGCCGCGGCCAACGTGTCCTTGAATCATTCCTTCGGATTCCAGTTCGGCATACGCATTCGCGACGGTCGTGCGGTGGACGCCCAGTTGTGTCGCCAGTTCGCGGCTTGCAGGGATGCGGTCGCCGGTGCGAAGTTCGCCGGAATGGACCAGCGCGCGAAGCTGATCGCGCAGTTGAACGTAAAGCGGGATGTGGCTTTCGGGCTGTAAATGTAGTGGAAGCATTGGCTCGCCCCTGTAGGCCAATATAAAGCACTAATTATAGCTGTAAAGAGCCAATTTGTCTTGCGGCAAGAACTGCGGTAGTGCGTCAGTTTCCGATCATCTGGCTACACGTCCACTTGACAGCAAAGAGTCGCGTCCTTATCTCTTTACCGACATCGTCCATGAAGAATCGAACGGGAGCTCGGCACTCGGCGTAGAGTGTAACTAATGAAGTATTTTGCTCCACCTACGCCGCTAGCTCTTCATTCTGATTTCACCCCAGAAGAGTGCGAGCGTCGCCTACGCGAGTCTATTGATGCCGAACGGCCCACAATGTTTGGGTTCTCCGGCTATCGGGGTTCCAAGTCTTTCCTGGGAGCGGTGGATGGGAAACAATTTCGCGTACTACAGCGCATATACAGCGGTCGCAATACGCTTCCGACAGTCTTGACGGGCGAGTTCCAACCTCAAGAAACGGGAACACGAGTGATAGGAACGTTCGATCTGGAAACAACCTCGAAAATCGCTATTTCCTTGTTCACCTGTGTCGGCCTGTTTATATTGATCCTAATCGTCTTCATTTCGCATGCATTCCATCCGGTGCTTTCCGCCATCTTCGTGTGTGGCTATGGCGGGCTTCTACTTTTCGGCCCGCGGATCTTTCGTGGAATCGGACTCGATCAAGAGAAGAACATTGCAGGCTTTCTCAAGGAAACATTGGCGGCAAATGACGATCAGACTTTCACTGTATGAGAACGGCGTTCAAGGTTTGGACGCGAATTTCGGATCGAGCACCTTGCGGGCGGTTTCGGCGCCGACGACCGGTAACGACTCATCCGTCAGGAGGCCAATCTGTTTCAGGACGGAGGCTTGGTCCCAGTAGATGTGTTCGTGGGCTAGTTTGCCGTCGCGGAAGTGGACGATGACGACTAACGGCACTTCGACGCGGCGCTTCGTGGGAGGAACGCCGGGGAGCATCCAGGGAATTTCCTGCGTGTGGGTGAAGGAAAAGATCATTTCGTCGACGAGCTGATTTTCGCCGACCGTGCGCGAGACCGCCGTGATGGTGGTGTCGGGCGGCATGCTGGGGATGAAATCGCGCGAGTAGAAATGGCGCAAAGCGGCTTTGCCGTAGCCGCCAGTCATTACCGGGACGTGGTTGACATAGGCATCGTCGGTCATAGTCGCGAGTGTTGCCTCGGTGTCCTTGGTTGTGAATTCGTGGGCGATGTGTTCTTCCCAAAGCTTGGCGAGATCGAGTGGCGGCATGGCCGGATTATACACTTCCCTGCTGAGGACAAAGAGGCACGGGCATCGTGGACCGCGCGACAGTACATCTCGTTGATATGTTGCCCGCGTCCGATGTAATGTCCGTATGACTTGCGATTGCAGTGGAGTTCAACGAGCCTCGCAAGAAACCCCGGCCAAGAGTGCATAAGCGCCAACCGGCCAGGAAGGAATCCTACTTAGTATGCTAACGCCTGCCCGTATTAACGAAATTCGGTCTCGCTTCCCTGTGTTCGGCAGCAAGATCTATTTGAATAGCTGTTCGCAAGGCGCCCTCTCGGACGCTGTGCGAAAAGGATTCGCCGACTATCTTGAGACGTGGGATCAGCATGGCTCGCCTTGGGATATTTGGGTCGACGAATACGAAGCCGCGCGGCGTACTTTCGCGGATTTTTTGGGGGCCCAGCCGGATGAAGTGGCGATCCTCCCGAGCGCTTCCGCCGGAATCAATTCGATCGCCAGCGCACTGTCATTTCGAGAGCGCAAGAAAGTGGTCCTTGGGTCGTTCGAATTTCCAACCATGGGGCACGTGTGGTTGTCGCAACGTTCTCGCGGCGCTGAGGTGCAGTTCGTGGATGCAGTCGGCGAACGTATGCCCGCCGAACGCTACGACAGTGCAATCGACCGAGATACGTTGATCGTTCCGGTCACGGGGTTGTGTTTCATGAACGGCTGGCGCTCCGAGCTAGCGAAGATTGTTTCGTATGCCCATGCACGAGGCGC
>DATNLC010000037.1:0-12417 GCA_035603075.1 Candidatus Acidiferrales bacterium
AAGGGAGTGGCCAAAGTGGCAGCGGCCAGGAAGTTGGCGATTCGACTCTACTGGATGCTACGCACGAATCGAGGGTATCCAGAAGTCGTTCGTGTCGAGAGCAGCTCGCGGGTGCCGCTGGTCAGCGCAAGCTAGACCGAAGAGTTGATTGGGCGCTCTCGTCCCGGTTTCGACCGGGGTTCGCATAGAAGAATCATGGTCGCAGTACAGACCGAATCGATGGTTGGCGGAACGACCGCCGAAAACTGATTCACCGCGAAACTTTCAGAGCTTCGGTCCTCCACCACTCTGAGATCCAAGCGGTGCTGCAAAGCCTTGCGGCGAACAGGTGTCTTTTGACAACGCCTTCGTTCTCATCGAGCGCCACCCCGCATACCTGAGCTACGACGTTTTCTGGTCGAATTTTGGGAACAATCTGCCTGCCTCTGTGTTTGTCTCTTGCTTTGTCGGAACGTTCGGTCATGCGCATCAGCGGCCACCGCTCGGGCAGGTTTTGGTCTTTAGGAGAGGCAGGAAGTCGAACGGAGTCATCTCGTGGCCGGTCGAGGTGGGAAGAATGTCCCACATCGTGACCGTCACAATCAAACCCTCTTTTGGAAACACTATCAGGTCCTCCGCGCCGAACCCGCGAGCCATCCAGACGTACTCTGTGGAATCCGGAAGTTTTTACAACCACCACTTGAAGCCGTACTTGAATCCGTCCTTGTAGTCTGGCTCGGATTCGGTTTGGAAATAAGGCGTCACAGACTCTTTCACCCATTCACTGGAGACGATCCGCTGGCCGTCCCACATACCATCGTGCAGATACAAGTAGCCGATTTTCGCTAGGTCGCTGCCATTCAGATACAAGCCGCCTTCCGTGTCCACAACTCCGATATACGTGCGCTTCCATTCGTGTCTGATTCCCAGCGGCGCGAACAGATATTTCTGGCCGTAGTCATCGATGTCCTGACCGGTTTCTTTCTGAAAGATATAAGCGAGCAGTTCTGTTGCGCCGCTGTTGTAGGTCCAGACCTTGCCGGGTTCGGCGGCCATAGGCTTGTCGATCGCATACTGCACCCAGTCATCACTGGCTTCCATCAGACTCGTGTTGTTCTGTGGATCGGCGGTGTCGAAACCCTTTAATTCATCCCATTCGAGACCCGCGCTCATGGTCAGCAGGTCGCGCAGGGTCATGCGACGCTTGCGGTCGTCCACATTTTTCACTTTGGATATGTCGAAGTATTTCAGCACGGGTGTATCCAGGCTAGCTTTGAAGTCGCCGCGCTGGATCGCCACGCCGATGATCACGGAAGTGACTGTTTTGCTGATTGATTGCATGGTATGCAGATCAGTGCCGTGATAATAAGGGTGCCAATAAGAATCGTAATAGTTGTACCGTCCCGTGAGGCGCTCGTTGTACGGCCCTCGTTCGCTGGCTTCCTTGCTATAAATCTTTGAGTAGTCGTGCCAGTAAGTGTGTTCGAAGACTTTCTTGCCGCAGCGGAAGACGGCAAAGCTGTCTACCATCTGCGAAAATTTCCCGGAGGCCATGTTTTTATCAAGCTTGAGGAGAACCTGCTCGTCCAACCCAACGCTGGCAGGGCTGGCGGTTGCCCAGCCTTTGGCCGGCCACAAGTCGTCACGCGCAACGGAGGCGACGGGATCGCTGGCAAGCAGAACGCCTGCGGAAGTCACAAGCAGGCAGATGATAAACACGAGGAAAAGGGACAGCTTGATCATCGGGCTCCGTCCGAACTTTATAGCATAGCGCGCCGCGATTACGGTCAAAACAGGAGTACGGACGGCGCGGGTGGGAGATAACAGGACCGGGCCAAATCGCCGCGGAAGTTCGAAACACCTCAAAATTGGCAAGAAAAAACCGGGAGGCAATTTCGCTTCCCGGTTTTGGCCTTTGCACTCTTTGCAGATTCTGCTGCTCACTAAACAAGCGGGCCGTTATTTGTCGTTGTGCTTGTCTTTGTGAATTTCCTTGCTGGTTTTGTTTTGTTCTTTGTTCACTTGTTTCTTTTCGGCGGGAGTCAGCTTGCCGCCGTTGGCTTCGCGGTCAGACTTTACCTGCTGATTGATGTGGTGCTCTTGGTTCTCGACATGAGCGGTTTCGGCGGCATTCATTTTGCCGCTTTCAACGCCATTGCCGATGCGGCGTTGCTGGTTCTCGGCGCGTTCGCCGACTCTGCTCATCGCAGGATTCGCAGGTCGACCGTGATTCGCCGAAGCGAAATTGGACCTGTCCATGCTGGCTGAGTGTTCGTGCGACATCTGTTCGGACGTTGCTTCAACGTGGCGCTCATTCGCGGCCACGCGCTCTTCTGCCGTCTCTCTGGCAGCAATTCCACCAGGTCCGCCATTGAAGCTCACGCGACTGCCCACGCTAGTGCCGACGACCGTACGGTTAACGAAAGTGTTGTGTACCACGGCAGTGTTTACGTTGAGCACAGCGGTGTTATACGCGAAGCGTCCGCCGCGCCATTCGCCGCCGACGAATCCCACGCCGCCATAACCGAATCCGTAGTTCACGCCGCCGTAGAATCCGACGTGAGGTCCCCAGTAGCCGGCATGAAATCCGTAAACGCCGCCGGCGAAGCCCCAGTATCCGGGAGTCCACAGCAAGCCCGCGCTTGGCGGAGCAACCCAAACGCCCGGCACCCAATAATAGTCGTCATTGGCATAGGACCAATAACCCGGTGTCCAGAGATAGCCTTCGATAGGGCAAGGAGGTTGAACGTAAACGGGAATTGCCGGAGGCGGTACACGGACTGAAATGCCCACCGCGATTTGGGCGGAAGCCGAAGTTGCCATAGATGCGAGTGCTAAAGGAATGCAGACAGCGAGGAGAAGTACTCGGATGAGAGTTAAGTTACGCATCGGAAATTCCTCCATTGAACAAGTGTTTGGCCAAGTCGGTTGAGCGCTAACGCTATTGAAAGAGTGGTCTTGAGATTTAATCGCGCTCGATCCTTACTGTATCTAACACCGGAATCAGGAGAAGGTTTCGGGGTGGTAGGGCGCTTTCGGGCTTGCGCGTGTAGCGCCGTATTCCACAATTATAGAGAGGCGGGAAAAACGCGGAAATCTCAATCTGAAAAAGTACTGTCAGAGTCAGTTGACAGCCTTCTACGCGGCTCGCAAATTGAGGCTTACAAGAACTGCCGTGTGCGCGGCCACTTCGCTCTTGCCGCCGTTCGCCAAATTTTTCGGTAATGATCATGAAAAACGTAGCAAGCCGTTCCGTCAAATTCAAGGACTTGGATGCTGGTACATAACGAACTCCGACGCTTTCCGCTCCAATTTTGGGTGGGAACCTAAGGTGGAAGCTCGCGACGAGGATTCAAGAGCGCAAAGTTAAAACCGCGAACGCCTGGAATAAACCAGACAAAAAGGCAGTCAGTGATAATGAGGGACGATGCCATGAGCGGACTGATACAAGCCGAGTTACCGGAGTTGGGCGATGCGGAAGTGGTGCGACTCGCTCAACGCGGAGATGCCGATGCGTTTGAACGAGTCTATCGGCTGCACAGCCGAAAGATCTACAACCTATGCCTCCGCATGGTGGGAAATCCAACGGAAGCTGAAGACCTCACTCAAGATGTTTTTCTGCAGTTGCTGCGGAAGATCGGGACGTTTCGCGGCGAGTCGGCCTTTTCTACATGGCTGCATCGGATGTCCGTCAATATCGTCCTGATGCGTTTTCGCAAAAAGTCGATTGGGCAAACATCCTTGGAGACGATGAGCAACCCCGAGGAAGAGCCCAGCACATTGCCCCAGGAATTCGGCGGCCCGGACCTGCGACTAAATGGCGTTGTAGACCGGATCACTCTTCAAGCGGCTATAAACGAGCTGGCTCCCGGGTCCAGAGCGATGTTCATTCTTCACGACGTTCAAGGATACAAGCACGATGAGATCGCCGGAATGTTCGGATGCTCGGTGGGGAATTCAAAGTCACAGGTGCACAAGGCTCGCATGCGGCTCCGTGAGCTGTTGCGGAAAACACTTGGCCGCCGCAGGCATCGGGGTCGCAAATTCACATCGCAATCGCTCGCGATGGACCGGCTGAAATACACCTCTGATTGGGTTAGCGCATGAATATACAGCTACGATTCTTGAAAATCATCGAACAAGACCCAGACGTTCAGGTCGGTGGGTGGGGAGGGATCGTCCACCTACCTGTGCCTAAAAAGAGGAGCTGTGCTGCTTTAAGCAGTCTTTTTTGCCGCGGGCGGCTACAATACTTGTAGAGATACCCACATTTGGGTTAACGCCCGAATATGCCTACGCGACTTTTTGAAATTCACGAGCAGCCGTGGTTTCCGCAATTTCTGCGGGATCAGTTCGTCGACGGGCTGCAGATGATTCTGGAAGTAACGAACGCCTACAAGCCAATCGAGCAGTTGCTGCGAAAACATTTAGAAGATTGTGGTTCTGAACGCGTGGTGGATTTGTGCTCGGGCGCAGGCGGACCCTGGCCGTCGCTTGTTCGCCATTTCAAAATGCAAGGAGCTACGCCGCCGGAAATTTTTCTGACGGACAAGTATCCGTGCACGAGAAAGCTCGATGATCGAGAGTTTGCGGCTGCGAATCGCATTCACTTCCTGAAGGAATCGATCGACGCGACGCGGGTGCCGAGGCACCTTCAAGGATTCAGGACGCTTTTTTCGTCGTTCCACCATTTGAATCCGGAGGAGGCGCGCAGCCTGCTGCGGGATAGTGTTAACAAGAGGCAAGCGATCGGTATCTTTGAGGTATCTGCGCGTCATGCTTTGACGTTGCTGACTTTATTGTTGATTCCCATTGCAACGTGGTTATTTGTGCCGTTCCGGCGGCCGTTCCGTTGGTCGCGGATCGTCTGGACATATTTGATTCCGGTAATTCCTTTGGTCCTTTTCTTGGACGGAGTAGTTTCGTGCTTGCGGGCATACTCGCTGGGGGAACTGCGAGAGATGACCAAGGAACTCGCGTCGAGCGGATACCGATGGGAGATTGGAGAACAGCCGGGAGGATTACTGCCGGTGCGGATCACGTACGTATTTGGATGTCCTCAGAATGTAGCCCCCGAATCAGCCGATTGAAATCCTGCGAAGTGGCAAAATTCCGGGAATAATTTGGGGTCCTGGTGTGTCTGGATAGGTGACTGCAGAGCTGAGAGCAATCGAAAATCGCACGAGCAGTCAGGAGGATTCCAATGAAAAGCAAATTGCAGGGGGAAATACGCGGGAATGCCATTAAGTCACTGGCGCGAGCAGCGGCGATGTTTCTTGCGGTGGGAATTGCTGTAACGCCATCGGTATTTGCAAGGCCGAAGGTGAAGAAAGCTGTTAGCTCGAATTTGGGCGTGATCGCGCATGTACAGCTCGATGGTGGAGCGGCGACGCGGATGCTGCTGGTACAGAAGAACGAAAGGGAATACCTGTATGTCGGGTTCGGGTCGTCTTCAGGGTTCTGCATTTTTGACGTTACGACGCCGACGGCACCGCGCAAGCTCGGAAGATTTTCGGAAGTGAGCGGAGTGCAGACGGCCGAGTTCCAGCAGGTTGGCGATGCGCTGGCGGTAATGTCTCCAAGCGGAGCGGAAGCGACGAATTCGCCCGATATGACTCCGCGGTCGGTGACCATTCTGAACACGACTGACCCGGCGAATCCACGACAGATCCAGACGTTCTCGGGCGTCACCAGCGTTGTAGGCGATGATGCGCGGGGCCAGATTTACTTGTCGAATGGCGAAGGACTGTGGGTTGTGCAAACCAAGCTACCGCCGCCGCCCGCACCCGTGGAATACCCTTACGGCGACTAGTTCTCCTGCTTTCTTCCCCGAATACCGGGACGGGCGACACGCTCGCCTGTCCCGGCTCCCCTTTAGAAATCGCGAATTTTCATTCCATTAAATTTTGCGACATACAAAACGGCGGCAAGCTGCCGCACTCCATTCGATCCTGGCGGTTCAGGGGGTTTGAACAACCAGAGGGAGTGTCAGGGTGCCGATTAGGCCGGTGCGGTTGTCGCGGACTGCCATGCGGAGAGAGTATTGCGCGGGCGCGAGAGGAAGTTGCATCGTAAAGGGCAAACCGTCCTGATTCATTTGAGCAAATTGATCGGCGGTGAGACGCGCGTCGATGGTGTGGCCGTCGGAGGCGATGATCTTACCGTCGGGCGAGACGGCTGCAACCATGAAATCCAAGTTGCAATGATGGACTCCATTTTCGATTGGGTCGAAAGAGATCGCTGAGGTATCGACCAGGAATTGAATCTGCACTTGAGGTTTGGGCGCGGCGACGATAGCAGGGATGTGCACGCGGAAAGTGATTTGCGTAGCTGGTAGAGGATCGGCGAGTGCGGAACGAAGTTCTTCGTAGGCATGGTGCGCGCGCTGTTGCGGAGTTTCCGAGGCGGAAGATTGCGCGACGTCCACTGCAAAGTAACCGCTGCGATGCCGCGCCTTGAGACCTTCGCGGTTTAGTTTTATCTCGATGTTATGGAATTTGCCGTCCCAATGCGCGCCTTCAGGATAATAGCCGAGAGTGTAGTAGTTCGCTCCGTCGGCGGCGCTCAGGGCTACGGCGCGCGCAATGTCATTACGGTTGTAAAGAGCCAGGCCGCCGGTTTCGGCAGCGAGGTCCTGCATGGTTTGATGCGAAGTGACAGTGGCGTCATGAGAATCGGTGAGTTGTTCTCCGGGAGTCTGTTGATTGCTTAGGGGCTGGACGGTACGGACAAGCGGATCGGGTGTAGGACTTAACGTTTGATCGTACACGCCATTGCCGACGATGAGGCTTCGAGCGTCAACGGTGTAGACGGCCACTCGCGCGGCGGCCAGTAATTCGGCTGTGCGTCGAACATCTTCGGCATACGTTCTCTGGGCATCGGGATAATCACCCGCTCCGGACTGCAGATTGAAGGGGAAAACGGCGGAGACCCAGATCAGATTTTTGCGACCGGAAAACCCGCCAAAGGCGCGGGCGATCGAGCGCAAGGCTTCGAGTGTTACGCGCACACGAATGTCGATCGATTCGGCGGCGCGTGACTGGTTATTGAGGTCGATCGCACGAATCATCTCGGCGGGCATAGCCGCGGCTTCGGCGGGGGTCAGCGTTTGAATCGTCGCGCCAGTTAATTCGTTGGAGGTGCCAGGCTTAAACTTGTCCAGCGCGGCGATGAGCAAGCGCGGATCAGAGGTGAAATCCTGCAAAAGCGCAAGAGATTGGTTAAGCGACAGAACCGCTATTTTCTGGCCTTCGCTCAATTGCGTGCGCAGATACTTCAGCATTTCTGCGTGAGAAGAAAGCTGATCGCTGAGCGCGGTGTTCAAACTATCGAGCAGGAGAATGGTGGGTGGACCCTCCGGACGTTGGAAAGCGGGGCGATTAGTGAAGACGCCCGAGGGGAGCGGCGGTGGAGGGGCAGCAGAATTTTTGGCCAGAGATTCGCCGGCATGATCGTCGGAAAATACAGTAATTTTTTGCGGTTTGCCGCGATCGCGCAAGGTGAAATCGGACGAAGTGAGATTGCTGACGTGTTTGCCTTGCTTATCATAGACAACGACGTCGACCAGAACGAGATGGGTGGTAGCGCGAAGGGCAGGAACCGGCGGCGTTGTCGGAGATTGCGGCCCGGAAGGGATTTCTCGCACGGCGGGTGTTGTGGCAGTTGAGGTCGATGGCGACGGAGGAGCTTGCTGAGGGCGCAACGTTGATGCGAAGAAGATGGCGAGGATGAAGGCAAGTCCTCGAGCCGACCTCAAAACATATCCACGGCTATATTTCGGCATGGCTCCCATTCTCTCACTAAGAAGTGCAGAATGCAGATGAGAGTGCGCGGTGCCAGTTGTGTTTAGCGGCGAGTGTTTTTGTGGGGCACGGAGTTTGCGGTAACCCGATGAAATCGGTACCGGAGAGCTACTAGTATAGGTGGTAGACTACGCCGTCGTTGGAAGCCAGTTGGACCAGATGAGGTGCATTAACGGTGGAAGTGCTTTGGCAGGATTTGCGTTTTGGCTGGCGAATGCTGAGGCGGAGCCCGGGCTTCGCGATCGTTGCAGTGCTGACGCTGGCGATTGGAATCGGCGCAAACGCTGCGATATTCAGCGTGATTAACGCTGTCATCCTGCGTCCACTGCCATTCCCGGCTTCCCAACGAATCGTATGGATTTGGGAGACCGACGAGAATCGCAACGTGCGTCGAGGAGTTGCCTCGCAGGCGGAATTCCTGGACTGGCGCGAGCGGAATCGGTCGTTTGAAGAACTCGCTGCGTGGCGCGAGTTATTTTTCACACTGACTGGGAACGGCGAGCCGGAACAGAACTGGGGCGCGCAAGTGAGCGGGAACTTCTTTCGCTTATTTCGAGTGAAGCCGGTCCTGGGGCGAGACTTCGCCGGGGAGGAGGAAAAGCCGGGTCACGAGCAAGTGGTGTTGCTGAGTTATGCGCTGTGGCAGCGACGTTACGGCGGCGACCCGAGCATTCTGGGCACCAGCATCACGCTGGACGACAAGCCGTACATCATTATCGGAGTGCTTCCGCGGGAATTCAGCCTCTTTGGAACGAGCCGTCAATTCGATGTTTGGGTGCCGTTCGGATTCGATCGCGCCAAGCTCAATCGCGAAGAACACGAAGTGCTTGTATTCGGCAGGCTGCGGGACGGCGTAGTGACGGCCCAAGCGCAGGCTGAGATGGAAACGATCCAGACGCAGCTCAAGAAAGAGTATCCGGCGATCGATCAAAAAAACGGCATTGTAGTAGTCGGGTTTCACGAGGATGTAGTGAGCGGCTTGAGGCCGATGCTGTTGATCTTGTTTGCCGCTGTTGGATTGGTGCTCTTGATTGCTTGCGCGAACGTAGCGAATTTGACGCTGGCACGGGGAGCCACGCGTGAGCGTGAAATCGCCCTGCGCGCAGCCCTTGGCGCTAACCGCGATCGCGTCTTTCGCCAGCTTCTGACGGAGAGCATTGTATTAGCGCTGATCGGGGGAGCGCTGGGGGTGCTGTTGGCGTACGTGGGACTGCACCTCTTGCATGCTTTTCTGCCGGTAACCGGAGGTAGAGGCGAGATCCCGCGCGCGGACTCGATTGGAATCAACGGAGCTGTACTGACCTTCACGCTAGGCATTTCCTGGTTGACGGGAATTTTATTTGGGCTTGCGCCTGCGATTCAGATCTCGCGTCACGAATTGTACGAAACGCTCAAAGAAGGCGGCCGCGGTTCATCCGGGGGACGACGAAGCCGCTGGATTCGGTCGACGCTGGTGGTCTCGGAAGTTGCGCTCTCGGTGATGTTGCTGACGGGCGCGGGCCTTCTGATGCGGAGCTTTTTTCTATTGATGTCGGAGAACCTCGGGTTCAACCCTTCGAATGTGCTGACGATGCAAGTGTGGCTGCGCGAGGCTCACGTTCCGTCGGGGCGAGAAGTGGCGAATTATTATCAGGAAGTAATCGAGCGAGTAAGTGCGCTGCCGGGGGTGAAATCCGCGAGCGCGGTGAATTTTCCACCCCTAAGTGGTTGGAACGGTCTTTGCGATTTTGATATTCAGGGACGCGCTACGCCCGCAGCCGACGAACAATTTACTTCTCAATATCGCATTGTGGATTGGCGATATTTGCGGACTATGGGCATCGAGCTGAAAGAAGGGCGCGATTTCGCGCGGTCCGACGGGCCGAACACCGGAGGCGTGGCTATCGTGAACCAGGCCCTCGCCCGACAATACTGGCCGAATGAAGATCCGGTCGGACAACGGATTCGGCTGGAATTTCCGGCGACCAGGGGTCCGTGGGACCCGGAACCCAGCAGCTCATGGCTGACGATCGTGGGAGAAGTGGGCGATATACGGGATGGAGTTTGGGGCCAGCCGAAGCCCGCGCAACTGTATTTGCTTATGGACCAAAATCCGTCACGCATTATGCATCTATTGGTAAGGTCGCAAGGGGATCCTACGGCGATTGCTTCCGCGGTGCGGCAAAGCATCGAAAGCGCCGACCCGAATCAGCCCGTGACTGAAGTACGCACGATGGATAGTTTGATCGATTCATCGGTGGGACAACGGCGGCTTAGCATGGTCCTTCTAGCCATTTTCGCAGCAGTGGCAACGTTTCTCGCGGGGCTGGGAATTTACGGTGTTATGGCTTATAGCGTCTCTCAACGCACACACGAGATCGGAGTTCGAATGGCGTTAGGGGCTGAGCCAGGTGACGTTTTGCGATTAATGGTGCGCGACGGGATGAGGCTGGCGGGAGTTGGCCTGGCATTAGGAATTGCGGGGTCGGTTGCGACGACGCGCTATCTGCAAACGGAGCTATTCGGAGTGAGGGCGATCGATCCGATTACGTTGGCGATCGTTGTGATGGGGCTTGCAGCCGTGGCCGTAGCGGCTTGTTATTTCCCGGCGCGGCGGGCCGCGAAAGTAGACCCGCTAATTGCACTGCGCCATGAATGAGAACCTTCGTGCGCCGTCCTACGGGTTAATGCTGCTGTTTCTTTGGTGCCGGACTCTTTGCGCCTGATGGCGGGCTCGATGGCGGATTCGAGCTCTGCTCCAAGGGCCCAGCGAAGAAGGTACTCGGATCTACTTCGAGCCAGAACAACTGGCCGCCATTCGCCTGGTAAGCAGTGACGGTTAGGTCGATGGGGCTCGCCGGAAAAGTGTTGGACAACGCAAGAGGACTGAGTGTGTAACGTCCGAGGTGCGATGCATCGGGCACGGCGGTTGCCGCGAAGCCAACAGAGGTATATTGTCCGGCGGCTCCGGTGAAGACTCCGGAAGGATCGTTGAGATCGCCGGTACCGGCAAAAGCACCCGATGTGGAATTCATGGTTCCCGCGCCCACGAAATCAAACTCCCGGAAATTGCCGGCGCTGTCGATTTCTCCCTGCCCTCCGAATGTATAAGAACCAGTGAAGGACAACACGGCGGGATCAGTTTGCGGAACCAGAGATCCGGTGCCGGCGAGACTATCCATTTCTGCGAGAAGACCCCCGCCAAGTCCGCCCGTTGTGCTATTGGGATCGAGGATGTTGAGTGTCGGGTCGACCGCGTATAGCCCGAAAGAAGCGATGTTTCCGAAGCCCCCCGCAAAGGTCATGGAGCCATACCCGTTGGTAGCAAGCGCGAACGTGCCACCTAACGGCTGGGCGGTTAATTGAGTGACGCCGATAATTTCGTTCAAATCCCCGACGCCGGTGAAGGTGGTCCCACTGGTGGTGAACTGGCCCACTGCTGCGTAGACTAAAGTGGCGTTGGAGACGGAGAACACGGATGACCCGATGGAAGTCGACGAGAAATTCGGCGCGGCGCCTTGGCTGTAGGCCGAGCCAACGGCAGTGTTTTGGGCGTCCATCTGGATGATGCGGATCACTTTGGGACTCACGACGTAGTAGTTGAGCGTGGTGCCGATACCGGTGTTGCCGGAGAAGGTGCCGCGGCCGAGTGGGTCGGGGGGCAACAATGTAACCGGGCCATCTGTGGGAGGCGGGATGGTCGTAGCTAACACAACAGTGCCGTTGACATTGGCGTCTAGTGTGCCAGTAAGATTGCCGGCAGCGACGCTAAACACGCCTCCGCTCGCTGTAATCAACCCTCCAAAATGCACACCGGTGAGAACAAACGAAAACGCGCCGGAGGGCAAGGTGGTCGATGTTTGAAGGTCAAAACTTCCGCTGGATGTTGCACTCCCGTCGAATTGCGTAATGAAAGCGTGGTTGTCGTTCGGGAAGAGGACGGCGAAGGTTTCCGTCCCTCCAACGCCGACTGCCGGGTTGTTCGTAATTAGAGTCAGCGTTCCGGTTCCGCCGGTGGTAATGGCCAACGACCCGCCCGTGATCGTGTCGCCCTGAGGTGGAGACAAAATTCCGTCGCCATCGTCGTAGTCCTGTTCGCCGCCGAGGACGGTGCCAGAACCGTCGGAGGCAATGGTGACAACTCCGGCGAGAAAGTAGTCCGCGCGGTCGCCTTTATTTTCTGCGCCAGTCACATAGAACGAGAAATTTTTCGAGGGAACGACTGCGGCGGTGATAGTTATGTTCACCGGGTCGCTGACGATGGCCGGGTTCGTGACCGAGGTGGCGGTGATGGTCACCTGATTACCGGCTGGGACAGTCGCGGGAGCCGTGAAAACGCTGGGAGCTAGGCTCGCGGTTTGGTCTGGATTGAACGAAGTAGTTCCGCACGAAGCTGCAGGCGTGCAATTCCAAGTGACTCCGCCATTTGCGGTGTCGTTGGCAACGGTAGCAGCGACGTTGCCCGTCGCGCCGACTGCCAGAGTTGTAGGGGCGGTTGTAATTGTGACGGTAATCGCAGGCTTCGCTGTAATGGTTATATTCACGGGGGCGCTGACGATAGCTGGGTTCGTTACCGAGGTGGCGGTGATGGTCACCTGATTACCGGCTGGGACAGTCGCGGGAGCCGTGAAAACGCTGGGAGCTAGGCTCGCGGGTT
>DATNLC010000041.1:0-60230 GCA_035603075.1 Candidatus Acidiferrales bacterium
AGCCATCTGCATGATCCTCAAACCGTTGGATGCTGCGCTCAAGACGCCGCGCGCCCTGTGGGAATTTCAGCGGTTTCGATTGAATTACAACTGCAGAGTCCCCGGATTCAAGTCCGATGCGTATCCAGACCATCAGTAGGGCTGATTAGATGACGTTGTGGGCTCCTTCCTCCGAGTAGACTTGGTAGCTGATGGACGACCAAGGCTCGGAAGAAAGGAGCCGAGACCGCCGCGGCGGGATGATTCTAGTCTGCGGTTTTCACACCCGCGCTAACGTCGCACTTCCATCCTCTCTACCTTTTGCGCTTGGCTGATTAGATGACATTGTCGGCTCCTTCCTACTCCTTCCCAAAATGGGAATAGAGGCGCTCCGTAGAGTAATGCTCACACATCCAGATCCTTGAAATTCTCCAAATCACGTGCTACCGTCGCTCGTGATTAAAACAGAATATCGTCGAACGCTTCACCAAAACGGAATCCCGGTATCCTGCCAGCCCTTCGTCCCTAGTTCACTCGTCGCAAGAAAACTCTCAATTTCGACCTTACCCGGCGCAACTAAGCCCGCGAAATCCGGACCCCTAGGCGCATTTCTAACCGAAACTAGAATCGCCCACTTTGTATCTCTTCGCCCTGCTTGCCCTGACGAGGTAACGGAGCCTCTGCGAACGAGGATGCTTTCGCCGGATGCGAATTTTGGATCCCGGACGCGCTCGCGGGACGCACGCAATTCGGCATTTCTAACCGGCACAGCCTCACAAACAGAATGCGACGTAACTCACTCAAAACAAACGTCGAAAAAATTTCTAACCGGGGCCAGAACACAGATTAAGGAATCTCGATATTGCAACGCTTTCCCCCCAAGATTAAAACAGCCCCCATCTCCGGGCTCAGCTTTCCCGCGTAATTTCAACACATTGACGCGCCTCTGCGACTTTGCTATGTTCGCGCATGAACCTTTTTGGAGGCTGCCAGTGAAGCGTCGCACGATCCGCACCTCAGCAGGGTCGCGTAATAGCCACAAACTACTGAAAAAGAAGACGTTAAAGGCATCCTCGAAGAAGAGTGCTCTGCCTCCCGATCCCGACGCGCCCGCCAAGCAGGCGCAAATGAAGTTTTACGAGGAAGCTCTCAAGTTCTTTCAGCAGCAGAAGTTCGTCCGCGCCAAACAATCTCTCGAACGCGTCCTGGAAGGCCCCAGCAAAGAACTCGGCGACCGCGCCCAAGTTCACCTGCGCATCTGCGAACAACGCATCACGCGTCCCCCGGTTCCCGCGGTGAAATCCGCCGAAGAACATTACACGCAAGGAATCGCGCTGATGAACCTCGGCCGCTGGGACGAGGCTCGCGAGCATCTCGACCGCGCGCGCAAAGCCGCGCCGAAAGCTGACCATATCGTTTACGCCATGGCTGCCCTCGATTGCCTCACCGGCGAAGCCGAATCCGCCATGCAAAATTTGAAGGTCGCAATTCAACTGCGCCCCGAGAATCGTTACCACGCGCGCAACGACGAGGATTTTTCTTTCTTGCAGGAAGACCCGCGCTTCACCGAGTTGCTGTACCCGGAGCGAGACGGCTCGGCCAACTAATCCTCCGCGATTCCCGTGAAAAATTCTTCGCAGCAGCGTTTCCGGCACGTTCGCATTGTCGCTCTTGGAGGAGGCACCGGCCTCTCCACCGTTCTCCGCGGCCTGAAGGAATACGTCGCCTCATCAAAAAAGGAAAAAGAACGCCAGCCCATCGCAGACCTTGCCGCGATAGTCACCGTCACTGATGACGGCGGCAGCTCCGGACGCCTCCGCCGCGAATACCGCGTCCTGCCCCCTGGTGACATACGCAACTGCATGGTAGCCCTCTCGAAAGACGAGCACCTTCTCGGAAAACTTTTTCAGTACCGCTTTCCAGCCGGGCGCGGTCTCGCCGGCCACAGCTTTGGAAATCTCTTCCTCACCGCGCTCACCAACGTCACCGGAGACTTTCCGGAGGCCGTGCGGGTGTCCGCGCAAGTACTGGCGATTCGCGGACGGATATTCCCCTCCACGGCGCAGAATGTGACGCTCGTAGCGGAGCTGGAGGACGGGACCGTAGTCCACGGCGAGACAAATATTTCGCGCTCGCGAAAACCCATTCGCAAAATCCGGCTGGTCCCGCGACGAGTTCTCGCGCTTCCGGAAGTTCTGGAAGCAATCCGCTCTGCCAATTTGATTCTCGTAGGACCGGGCTCGCTCTATACCAGCGTCATCCCCAATCTTTTAATCGAGAAAGTAGCGCAGGCAATCAAACGCTCCCGCGCCACGTGCGTGTACATCGCCAACTTGATGACCCAACCAGGTGAAACGCAGAATTACTCAGTCGCCGACCATATCCGCGCGATTTACGATCATACGCACAAGGATCTTTTCGATTTTGTGGTGATTAACCGTTCGCGTGTTCCCGCAAATGTGCTGCGGCGCTATCGCGCGCAGAACGCCGAGCCGGTTGATTCGTCACTTGATGAACTGAAGCGCATGGGATTGAGCTACGTTACAGGCGACCTATTGCAGCACCGCGGAGTCGTTCGTCACGATCAAAAGCGCCTCACGCGGCTTTTGCTGGACGAGTTCGTGAAGCGCAGCCCACGCCATTGAGCGAATCATCAGGAGTGCGAAAATCCTAAGTTTGAAATGCTTTTCTTGCGCCGGTTTGCCGGTGTTCGTATACTGACCGCCGCTGCCCGGCGTGCATCACGATGCGGATCGGCGTTATCTTGCTAGTTGTGGGCTTTAATAAGAATTTTGTAGTCTTTGGCAATTCTGGAGGTTGTCATGGCGGGTGTCACGCAGGACGAATTGAACGTCTATAAGTCTGCCGAGGCGCGTTTTGAAATTGCCGCGCAGAAACTAGGGCTGGAAGACGGTCTTTACCGTTATCTGAAATATCCCAGCAAGGAAATCACAGTCTATATTCCGGTGCCGCTCGATAGCGGAAAACTTGAAGTCTTCACCGGCTATCGCGTTCTGCACTCGACGATTCGCGGTCCCGGGAAGGGCGGTATTCGCTTCGCGCCGGACGTTTCTATCGATGAAGTACGCGCACTGGCTGCTTGGATGACGTGGAAGTGCGCGGTGGTGAATATTCCTTTCGGTGGTGCGAAGGGCGGAGTCATTTGCGATCCCAGCAAGCTTTCGAAAACGGAACTTGAGCGCATCACGCGGCGTTACACCGCTGAACTAAGCGAATGGTTCGGGCCTGAGCGCGATGTTCCGGCCCCGGATATCGGCACAAATGAACAGACTATGGCATGGGTGATGGACACGTACGCCATGCACGTGCGGCAAGCGACCACCGCGGTCGTCACAGGAAAACCGCTGGAGTTGGGCGGATCTCAAGGGCGCAAAGAGGCGACCGGGCGCGGCCTGATGATTTGCTGTAACAACGCGCTGGCGAAGCTCAAGATGAAACGCGAAGGTTGCCGCGTGATCATTCAGGGTTTTGGAAACGTGGGCTCGCAAGCCGCCATACTGATGCACGAAGCAGGCTACAAAATCATCGGCGTTGCGGACATTCACGGCGGACTCTATAACGACAAAGGATTCGACGTTCCCAAAGTGGTGGATTGGGTCTATGGCCAGCGCAAAGCTTTGCCGGAATTTCCCGGCGGTGGGGACAAGATGACCGCGCAGGAAGTGCTGTTTCATCCGTGCGAGATTTTGGTACCGGCGGCGACTGAAAATCAGATTACAACGCAAAACGCCAACCGCGTGGACTGCAAGATTCTTTGCGAAGGCGCGAACGGCCCCACTACTTCACACGCGGACTCCATTATCGAGAATAAGGGGATTTTCATCGTTCCGGACATTCTCGGAAATGCCGGCGGTGTAACCGTCAGTTATTTCGAATGGGTGCAGGATCGCCAGGGTTTTTTTTGGCGCGAGAACGAAGTGAATGAACGGTTGCAGGATGTGATGGACCACAGCTTTGAACAAGTGGTTCGTTACGCGGAAACACATGGAGTGAACAACCGTATCGCCGCTTACATAGTGGCGATCGATCGGGTGGCCCGCGCTCTAAGGCTCCGCGGTATTTACGCGTAAGCCGTTGGCTGAATTTTGCCGGGGAGGGAACTATGTATCCTGATTCGATTTCGCCCGGAGCTTTAAAAACGGAAGACGAGCACCGACGCGATATCTGCGCCGTTGGGCGGTGGATTCACGATCGCAGCTACGTTGCATCCACGGATGGAAATGTCTCCCTTCGCTTGGACCCTCAGCACATTCTTACCTCGCCCACTGGAATCTGCAAAGGGATGATGACGCCGGACGATCTTGTGGTTACCGATATGGAAGGCCACAAAGTTAGCGGCCGGCGCAATCCTTCCTCCGAATTGGGTATGCATCTTCTGATTTACCGACGCCGCCCGGAGATAAACGCTGTGTGCCACGCGCATCCTCCTGTAGCAACGGGCTACGCTGCCGCTGGAATACCATTGAACAAGGCGTTGCTCTGTGAATTGGTGCTCTCACTGGGCTGCGTGCCAGTGGCGCGATACGGCACGCCGGGTACATCGGAGTTGGTGGACGCGATCGAGCCGTTGGTGGAAGGCTACGATGCAATCCTTTTGGCGAATCACGGAGTGGTTACCTACGGACAGGATTTACTGAAGGCATTTTTCCGAATGGAGACTACCGAGCATTTCGCGCGCGTTGCGCTGGTGACGCAAATGTTAGGCAAGCAGGTTCTGCTGTCGGATTGCGACGTCGAGAAATTGTTCGCCGCGCGCGCCAGGTACGGATTGCAAACCGCTTCGAACTTGGGGCCGGTGTCGCCGGTGACTTCGGAAACTTCTGAAACCGAGCGGATCAATTTGACTCGGCGTGAACTGGAGTCGCTAGTGGACGAAGCAGTGAAGCAAGATCGTTCCCGGCGCTAGTGTCTTGGCTGTGGTGGTGGGATCGCAAAGCTGCCTGTATCCGAAATACTCCAGAAATTCTCATCTGCAAAAAACTGCGGGCAGCGACCATCTGTCGATCGCTGCCCGCTTAAACATGCTTCGATTCGTTACTGGGTGATTTCGACGTATTTCATCTTGCCGCCGAAGTGAATCTCCTTAATTTGATTGCTCTCGACGACAACAGCATTGGATTGTGCTTTGGAGCTTTCGTCCTTCCATTGAACTGACGCTTCCGCGATGACTTTGCCGTTCTGCAAGAACCTCGCGTGCGCGTCATCGGCAGTCACCGAATATTCTCCAGCTTTAAGGGCCGTGCTGCCCAGTGTAGCCGGGCTCAGCAGCTTCAGTTCCGTCTTCACGATCGGAACGACGGTTGATTTGGCGTCCTTGGCGGGAGACGCGTGAGTTGCGATCGAGAGCGCGAGGGTTAGTGCTGCAAGGATCGTTAACACTCCATTCATTTTGCTGCGCGACATTTTAGTTCCTCCTTGAATCTGACTTCGAATCTCACTCGCCCCTTGCACCCGCTTAGACGCAGCATTAATCGCATCGAGAGCAGGGATAGCAGGAAATTAGAAAATTATTTTCGTATGTGTTACGCGAATTATCTTTGCCTCAAAATCGAACACTGTATTTCCCTAAAGCGAACAATTGCGGTTCGAAATTGATTGCCCCAAGATGCAGGTGTATGAATATTCGTACGAGTTCGCGGTGTGGAATCGTTTCAGACTGAGATTAAAGGCGTAGAAGAACGCGTCTCAAGGAGCGCTCAGCGGAAGCTTGGAAATGCGCAGCTCACCCGACCTCTCGGTTGAGCTCTCACCGTGCGCCAGAATGTGGAGGATCGCCTGTCATGTGATACGGAATGTCGCAGTTTTTGTTCCCTGAAATGTGGCGAATGGGGTGCGGCAAACTCGATGTATTTCGTGGACAGGTTTTTGCAGCTAGATTCTTCCCGCGCTTAGCGAACGCGGCCGCTTGGCTTTGCCATTTTTCAACTTACTCTCGTCGCGCCAGCCCCCTAGCGTGAGCGCGACGGACATGCACGCTTTCCGTAATTCATCCGCGCGAGCGCGGTTGAGCATGGCGCGGGCCACGACCATACCTCCGATGCACAAGGCAGCAGTTGCCTGGGCTCTGACACGGCGAAGCGGGCGGTTCTCGTTCGAGCTGCGTTCCAAGACGCTGACCATTGCCTGGAACACAGTTTCGAACGCGCGCTTTGCACGTTTGCTACTGCGCGCGACGTCCGTCGGTAAGGCGACCATTGGGCAGGAGTTCTCCACGTCCTCGAAGTGCTGTCGCGACAAATAGGCGCGGACGACTTGCGGACCTACGTCCGCGGATGACAAATCCACTTCAACGCCTTCCCAACAGCTCTTCCAATTTGGGTCGGTGAAGAAGCACCCCAATACTTCGGTGTAAAGGTCGCTCTTGCTTTTGAAATAGCTGTAGAAGCCGCCGTGTGTGAGGTCCGCGCCGGCCATGATCTGAGTAATGGAGACATTGTCAAACCCGTGCCGATTGAAGAGCCGGCGCGCGCTCAGAATGATTTTTCCTTTCACCTCGGTACAGTGGCCAGCGGCGTAGGGCATAGGTGCTCCTGGATTCCAGCGGAGTGCAGTATGTCTTAAATAGCATTTTACCTTCCAGGAAAATATGACCTTGATCATATTTTAAGTCCGTGTTTTTATGCACGTCAGTGGAAAGCAAGAAATTCTGGAGGGAAATGATGGTCGAGAGAACGAGTCTGAGCAACCTGATCCACGCGAGCACGCGGCGGCAGGTAATCGCCAATGTTGCCGTTGCCCTTGGGACCCTAGCGGCGGGTCCTCGGCTTTGGGGAGGCACTCAGCAGCAGGCCATGAAGGAAACGCCCAGCACTACGGCAAACGCGAAACGGACTTCGTTGCATTTGGAGTTCGATTACAAGGCGAGCCCCCAGCGCATTTATGAGGTGCTCCTAGGTTCAAAGCAGTTCACTGCTTTTTCCGGGATGCCGGCTGAGATCGATCCTAAAGAGGGCGGCGCCTTTTCCATGTTCGGCGGAATGATCATAGGACGAAACGTCGAACTGATTCCGAATCAGCGAATCGTGCAGGCGTGGCGTCCCACGCATTGGGATCCGGGCGTGTATTCGATTGTAAGGTTCGAACTGAAAACGCATGATGCCCAGACGATGCTCGTTCTGGATCACACAGGATTCCCAGAAGGCGAATTCGACCACCTCGAATGGGGATGGCACAATCACTACGGGGAACCGCTAAGAAAATTCCTCGTTTAGCGGTTTCGCCAGATCGGAATGAGACGCGTTGGGCCTATGGGAAAAATTCGGATTCTGAAACTACTCGTGGCGCAAGACAACCATGGGATCCACGCGCGTGGCGCTGTGCGCCGGCAGATAGGAAGCCACGATCGCGACCGCTGCGATCAGCAGTGCAACCCCGGCAAAAGTGATCGGGTCGGTGGGGCCGACACCGAAAAGGAATGTCGTCAGCAATCGCGTCAACCACACGGCGGCTCCAAACCCGATTGCCAAACCGGCGAACGTCAGCAGCAAACCCCTTCGCAGAACCATCCATAAAACATCTCGCGATTGAGCGCCCAGCGCGATACGTATACCGAATTCGTGGGTCGAGCGCTGAGTGGTGTAAGAGATGAGACCATACACTCCCGCTGCGCTCAGAACCGTCGCCAGAAAAGCGAAGAAATAGAGCAACTGCGCCAAGAAGCGTTGCTCCGCCAAGGTTGTAGCGATTTGCTCCCGCATCGTGCGCACGCGGAAGACTGGCAGGTGAGGATTCACACGCGCAACTGCGGAACGCAAAGCAGGAATTAGTGTGCGCGGATCGCCGGAAGTCCGTGCTAGCAGGGTAATGTCAGGCTGCCACGGAAAAATAAGATAGCCCTGAACAAAAGGGACATAGACGAGCGCACCGGGAGCCTTTCGAAGATCCTGCGACGCCGTATTGCCGACCGTTCCGATCACTTCAAACGTCTGGTCGCGCGGGCCAACATGCTGGATATGCTTCCCAACTGGATTCTGACCGGGCCAATATTCCCGGGCCATCGCTTCGTTGATAATCGCGACGCCAGGAACATTCGGCGTGTCAGACGGAGTGAAGTCGCGACCGCTCAACATCGGAATTCCAACGGTGGTGAAGTAGCCAGGACTTGCCATCACAATTTGGACCCAGTCTTCTTCACCACTGGCGGGTTGATGTCCTTCGGGAAGGACTACTGTTCCCATGCCGCCTTGGAGAGGAGGGAAACCCAACGCGGCTGATTGGACGCCAGGTTCGGCACGCAAGGAATCAAGAAGCGGATCAAGAAGCGCGGCGGCTTCAGTCTTGTCGTAGCCTTGCCGGATGGGATCGGTGGATGCGGCGATCGTGTGGTCCGGATCGAACCCTAGCGCGACGTGAGATGCGTGCCAGAGCGTCTTCATGAACAAGCCGGCACCAACAAGCAGAAGAACAGAAGCCGCCACCTGCACTACTACCAGGAGATTCTGCATAGAGATCCGGCGGGTAATTGCGTTAGCAGTGCGAGATTCTCCTTTGATGACGTCGATGAGATTGGCTTGGTAAAACCTCCACGCCGGAGCTACGCTGCTGAGCACACCTGCGAAAATTGCCACGAGGGTGGTAAACCCGAGAATGCGCAAATCGAGAATCGAAGCGGCGCGCTCTAGAGGAATTGGCAGCACAGCCGGTGCAGAAGCGGCGAGTAGTCGAGCTCCCCAGTTGGCAAGGAATCCAGCCACCACAGCGCCGGCAAAAGAAATGAGGAGCGCTTCGATAATTTGCAATCGAATAATGCGGAATCGTGTGGCGCCGAGCGCCTGGCGCACCGCGAATTCCTTCCGTCGGCCCTCTGCTCGCGCTAGGAGCAATCCGGCGGCGTCTGCGCAAGCGATCAATAAGACGAGAGCTACGATGCTCAGCACGATAAGAGAATAGCCTGCCCGATCATGCCTTGCGTCTTCGGTCACAGGCATCAGAACGGGCCACGGGCGGACGAAATTACTTCCTTCACTCGGTTCCAATTTGCCTGCTCCGACGCGTTCAGCGAGTGCGTCGAGCTGTGCTTGTGCTTGGATGATAGAAGTGCCGTGTTTCAATCGCCCAACAACCGCAAAGGGGCTGAAAGAAAGGCTGTTCAGCTGAATCTGACTTTTCAGTAGTGGGTCGATCTGAAAACCGTAGGACATTGGCAGCCAGACTCCAGGAAGGTTCTCGAAGCTGACGCCACCGAAGCCGGCTGGTGTGATTCCGACTACTGTGAATTCCTGGCCGTCAACGACGGCAGTTGTACCGATGACGGCTGCGTCGGAGGAGAAATGGCGACGCCAAAAATCGTGGCTGAGCATGACGACCGCTGGAGCGCCCGAAACGTCATCCGCCGGAACAATCGCGCGACCAAGCGCGGCATTCACGCCGAGAGTCTGAAAATAATTGCCGGTGACCATACCGGCATCGACACGTTCCGATCCCAGGTTCGCGATAGAGAAATTCACAGGAAGCCGGTCCAGATAGGCCGCCAACCCGGAAAATGCATCGGCGTTATCGCGATATTCACGATAACTTGGGAAAGACATCCATCTCCAACCAGCGCTCACATGGTCTTTCGTCCGTCCGGCGTCGATGCGCACGACCTCGCTGGGTTTTACAATGGGAAGGGGGCGGAAGAGCACGACGTCCACAAGGCTGAAGATGGCGGTGTTGGAGCCAATGCCGAGCGCTAGCGTCAATACCGCTGTGGCGGCGAAGCCGGGATTCCTGCGCAACATGCGTAGGCCATAACGAATGTCTTGCCAGAGCATTCCCATCAGCGCACCTCACGTTGAATCGTCATTGTAAACCTGTCCAAGGCAGGCGGTCTGAATCGAGAGTTTTTCGATTTCCTTCTTCGACAATAGACGCGCCGGGAGGGAAGTTCGACCAGGTTGCGTTGACACTCCAGCGGCGCTAATCAATAATCGCTCGATATGATTGGATCACTGCGTGGGAAGCTGATTGAGAAGCGGCCAAATCTGGTGCTGATTGATGTGGGGGGTGTAGGGTATCAAGTGGTGATTCCCCTATCGACGTTTGCCAGCCTTGGGGGGCTGCACAGCGAATCGACACTTCTGATTTACACGCACGTCCGCGAGGATCAGCTAGCGCTGTACGGATTTTTTACTGCGCGGGAAAAACACTGCTTCGAGCTGCTGATTTCCGTCTCGGGCGTGGGGCCGTCGCTGGCTTTGAAAATTCTCTCGGGCATGAGCCTGGAGGAACTAATTCCGGCAATTCGCAAAGGGGATCTGGCACAACTGGTGCGTATTCCCGGGGTGGGGCGCAAGACGGCTGAGCGCATGGTGGTGGAATTACGGGATAAACTGGAAGTTGTGGATGTGCCTCAACCCGGAAAGCCTACGACGCGTTCACAGCTCGAATCGGACGTGGCTTCGGCGCTGGTGAACTTGGGGTACGATGCGAGGTCGGTGGACAGCGCGATTGAAAAGGCCGGCGTGAAGGCAACCGGCGATTTTGAGGAAATGTTGCGAGCCGCGCTTCAGATTCTTGGTGGCGCGTCGATGAAGAAGACAGCTCGGGCCGGACGCGAAGACTAGCGGCTTGCTCTCGCCCTAAGCGAGTTGGGATTGATGAGGACCATTTGGCAGAAAAGATAACAGACGGGCGGAGCCGGATTATTTCGGGGAAGGCGTTGGATGAAGACGCGCGTATCGACGCGAGCGTGCGGCCGAAGCGCATGGAAGATTTCATCGGCCAGTCGCGAGTGAAGGAAAATCTGAAAATTGCGGTAGACGCGGCGCGGAACCGCGGCGAAGCACTGGATCACGTTCTGCTTTACGGACCGCCAGGCTTGGGAAAAACCACTCTGGCGCAGATTCTTGCGAATGAGATGGGCTCGGCAATCAAAATAACTTCAGGCCCGTTACTGGAGAAAAAAGGTGATGTGACGGCGGTGCTTACTTCGCTGGACCCGCGCGACTTCTTTTTCCTGGATGAGATTCATCGACTGCAGCCTTCGCTCGAAGAGATACTGTATCCAGCGATGGAAGACTTTCGCGTGGACCTGATTATCGGGCAGGGCCCTGGCGCGCGAGTTCATCCCTATCAGCTGAACCAGTTCACTTTGATTGGAGCGACAACGCGCGCGGGGCTGATTATGGCGCCTCTGCGTTCAAGATTTGGGATCGTGCACCGATTGGAATTTTATTCTCCGGAAGACGTGCTGCAGATCGTCCAGCGCTCGGCAAAGATTTTGGGGATTACGATGGATGAAGAAGGCGCGGGAGAGATTGCGCGGCGTAGCCGCGGAACGCCGCGTGTAGCAAACCGGTTGCTGCGCAGGGTTCGCGATTTCGCGGAAGTTCGCGCAAAGGGCCAAATTAATATCACGGTAGCGCGCGATGCACTGGCCATGTTGGGAGTGGACGAACACGGCCTGGACGAAGTAGACCGCAATCTATTGCTGACGATCATTCAGAAATATTCGGGCGGCCCGGTGGGTCTGAATACGATTGCGGCTTCGCTAAGCGAAGAAGAAGACGCCATCGAGGAAATCTACGAGCCGTACCTGATGCAATTGGGTCTGCTCGACCGCACGCAGCGAGGGCGCATGGCTACTGCCCTCGCGTACAAGCACTTCGGCATGGAAGAGCCGCGTCGCCAGCCTGGGCTTTTCAGCTAGGGACAGATTCCGCAAGGCGCCGTTCCCGGTTATCATGATTTTCCTGCTGCGATGGCGAAAATCTATCTATCGTTAGGTTCCAATAAGGGAGACCGCGCGCAATATATCGCGCGAGCGATAGAGGCTCTCGGCGCGTGCGGAGTGAGCGTAACGGCGAAATCGTCACTTTACGAGACTGAACCGGTGGAGACGAGTTCGAATAGCTGGTTCTTAAACTGTGTGGTGGAAGCGGAGACCGACCTTTTGCCGCCACAATTGATGCACAGGCTTCTGGATATCGAGCGAGCGCTGGGGCGACGAAGGCGCGTCCCACGCGGGCCGCGTTTCATCGATATGGATATTTTATTGTATGAGGATCGCGTGGTGAGTTCAGAGCAACTTGAGATTCCACACCCGCGTATGACCGAGAGGCAATTCGTGCTTGTGCCGTTTGCTGAACTGGCTCCGGAAGCGCGACATCCCGTTTTCAAGAAGACGATTGCGGAGTTGCTGGCGAAGACCTCGGACCGCAGCGAGGTTCGCCCATATCAGACGAAGTCGAGGGGGTAACGATTATCATTCGGCGCCCCGCGGCTATCCGAGATGCTGGCGCTCGTGGAGTTCCTTCTCGCGTTTCTTGCGGTCTTCTTCTTCCTGTTTCTCGAACTCGACCAACTCTTCTTCCGACATTTGATAATCCTCGCGCGAGGCGAACATGGTGCCTCTGCGGCTATCCCGCGAAATGCGGTCTTTGCGCTGGCGCTTTTTGAGAGCGGAAAAGTCTCCCATGGCGCGGATGGGTTCGGCGAGGGCGCCGGACTCGACCAGGAGTTCGCTTACCTTTTCCAGGAAATCGTGCAGGTGATAGGGCTTGAGCGAGTAGGGAAGGCCTTCCTGCTCAAGGATCGGCTGCGTGTGTTTCGCGGCGAGCAGCGGAACTAGAAAAAGAACGCGTATACGCTTTGGCGGCGCTTCATTTTCGACCTGCGGTGCGGGATAAGACTCGGTTTGGGCGAGTTCTTTGAGTATGGAGAAAAGCGGCCCGCGGACGTCGGTGAGAGCGATATTGACGATCACCAGATTCCACTGGCCACTGGCCAACTCGGCCATGGCTTGAGACGCGAGAGGAGCCAGCCGAACGCGCCAGCCCTCGGAATCTAGGACGTTTTTGAGTGCGGCCTGACTGACGATATCGTCGTCGATGATAAGGATTCCGACTTCCGCCACGAGGTTCTCCGGAAGACTGCAGCTTCAGTATAGCGGTAGCTCCTTGGGGGCCAGTTTTGGTCAAGTGCGGAGTTTCCAAGGCGGCCTTGACTCCGCGAACAGGCGAAAACAAAGCGAAGAATAGTTCTTGACATAGCGAACAAAAGGCGAATAACATGCAACACGTGACGGCGAGGCTCCAATGGCCACTTCTCCCATATTCCGGGCAAATCCAACCACGCTGCGGCGTCGGCGGGAACGTCCGGAACAGACCAGTCTCACCCTTTTCCCCACAGCCGCTCGCCACGGCACCTGTGAGCAACCGAGTGACGCTTCCGCGCCCCCGGAGCCGGTTCCGACAGAATCGGGATCACCGCTCCGAACGAAGCCCACTACGGAACTGGTTGGCATTGCACGCCTCGCCGCTTCCTCCCTCCGCGCTGAGGCTAAGCGCGGGACGGAGTATTTCCTTCTCCCTGTTCGGTCAATCCTGAACTACTGCGATTCGGAGAGAGTACCGTTTCGGTGGACCGTGAATCCCTATCGGGGGTGCGAATTCGGCTGTAAGTATTGCTATGCACGCTATACGCACGAGTACATGGACATCGACGGCGGAGAATTCGAGTCGAAGATTTACGTGAAAAAGGATGCGGGTGCGCTGGTCGATCGCGACCTCTCCACGGAGCAGGTTTGGGGAGAGCATATTGCAATCGGAACAGCTACCGATCCGTATCAACCGGCGGAACGAGAGTTTGGGGCAACGCGCGCAATACTGGAAAAAATGGTGCTGCGCGAAGGACTGAGCCTCTCGATTACGACGAAATCGGATCAGGTGGTTCGCGATATCGATTTGCTGCGGCGTATCGCGGAACGTTCCTCGATCACGGTGAACTTGAGTATTACCACCTTGCGTATGCGGCTGGCGCGGCTGCTCGAGCCTCGAGCTCCGCGGCCGGATCTTCGTTTGGAAGCGGTTCAGAAGCTGCGCGGGGCAGGAATCTCAGCGGGCGTGTTGGCGATGCCAATTCTTCCAGGAATCACGGATGGTGAGGAAGATCTGGAGGCGTTGGCCCGTGGAGCGCGGGATGCGGGAGCGCAATGGCTAGCAGGAAGAGTGCTTTTCTTAATGCCTGCGTCGCTGAAGCAGTTCATGCCGTTTCTGGATAAGAAGTTTCCAAAGCTCTCGCAACAATATCGCGCGTGGTACGGCCGCTATGGAAGCGTGCCCGAGACGTACGGCAAGGAGATCAGCGCGCGCGTCGAGAGATTGCGCAGCAAGTATGGGCTCGGCCTCCGCACACGCACGAACGAATCGCGGGCTTGGAAGTCGCCGCAAATGCAACTCGTTTGGCAAGGAGGAGGAGCGCGATGACTCGAGCAAGGTCAAGGAAGCGGACTCGCAGCAGCCGCGAAATCACGCGGCCGATGGAACTGCAAGCCGTTAGTTTGCCGACGGAGATTAAGCCGGTGCGAGGGGTGAACTTGAAACACGTATCCGCGTTTACCATGGTCGTCTCCATGATATGTTTGTGCGCGTTTTTGGCTGGCCGCGTGGACGTGTCAGCGGCAAAGTCTGTGGGCGGCGATACGAAGGAGCACCCAATGTTCTTAGGTTTGCGAACCGCTGTATATGACGCGCCGGATCTTGCGAAAGCAAAAGTCTGGTACAGCAAAGTGCTGGGCGAACAGCCGTATTTTGATCAGCCTTTCTACGTTGGCTTCAACGTTGGCGGATACGAGCTCGGACTTCTGCCGGAGAAAGATGCGGCTGCGAAGCGCGCACGCGCGGGCGTGGCCTACTGGGGCGTGGAAGACGCGCCTGCTGCTTACAAGCGTTTAGTCGAGATGGGAGCTGCGCCGCTTGAAGAAATCCAGGATGTTGGCGGAGGAATTCTGATCGGCGCGGTCCGGGATCCGTTCGGCAATGTTCTGGGCATCATTCAGAATCCTAATTTCAAGCCTGGCGAAGCGAAGTAATCGTTGTAAACAACGGCCTGAAGAATAGCTATGCGCCGGCGCTCAGAGGAGCGTGCAGCTTCTCAAGAGCAGCGATGTGTTCCAGGATCATTTCGATTACGTACTCGTCCCCAAATTTCGAATTGATCATCACGTTATAGAGCGCCCGGCACGGCCATTCCGCGCCAAAATAGTGGCGTATGAAGGATGCGCGCTCGGCGTCGATTTCGGACACGAGTTGAGCAGCTTCTTTCTCGGTCTTACCGATTGATTTTATGCGGAGAATTTTCTCCTCTCGTGAGGCGTAGACGAAGACGTGGAAAGCGTTTGGATTGTCCCGAAGGATGTAGGGCGCCCCGCGGCCCACGATAACGCAATTCCCACGGGATGCGGCGTCTTTCACCACTCTCTGAAGCATCTCGAACATTTGATCCGTGTCGAAGCCCGAGGCGGAGCCCTCTACCGGGAGGGCCCTTTCATAGCTTCCTCGCGCGAAAACTTTGAACAGCCGGTAGACCAAAGGGTCCACGCGTTCGTCGCATCGGCATGCAGCTTTATGGTCTACGTTGGCGAGTCGTGCAATTTCGGCGGTGAGTTCCTCGTCCCACAATTTCCATTCTAGTTTTTCAGCCAGCCGACGCGCGATAAGCGCACCACCGCTGCCGTATTCACGCTCGACCGTGATGACCCGGACCTGCATGGCATCCTCCAAAGAGGATCAGTGTACTGCTATTGGGCCTCCCGGTTTCACTTTCTTCATCAGGAAGACGAAGGGAAGCATGACGAGGACGCATACGCCCAGGAGCCAGAAGTTGTCAACGTATGCCAGCATGGTGGCCTGCTGATTGAGCATGTTTGCGACGATGGCATAAGCCTGGTGGGAGGCCTGATAGGCGCTTGATCCCTTGGCCGTCAGCGCACGCGTAGTCTCCGCGAGCATGGCCTGCAATTGCGGATTCCCGCCGCGAATGTTGTTATTCAGGTTGGCTTGATGGAACTGAGTCCGGCGCGCCAGCATGGTAGTGACGAGTGAAATGCCAATACTCCCGCCGATGTTGCGCGCCAGATTGATCAAGCCAGAAGCCGCGTTGGATTTGTTTTTCGGAATGAATGCATAAGCCGCGGTGTTGATCGGTACGAATAGAAACGCCAGGCCGATTGCCTGGAATACGCGCGCACTGGCCACGGTCCGGAAGTCGACGGACGTATCGAAACGGGTCATATGGAATAGTGCAAACGAAAGCGTGGCCATTCCGAAAAGCAGAAGTCTTCGCGCGTCATAGCGCCCTAGAAGGAAGCCTACTACGGGCATGGCCACGAGGATTGCTAATCCTCCGGGCATCAACACGAGACCGGCTTGTTCCGCGGTGTAGCCCATAATCGTTTGCGTAAAGAGCGGCAACAACACAGTGCTGGACAGCAACGCAAAGCCCACCATGAACATCAGCATGTTTCCCACAGCAAACGAGCGGTCCTTGAAGAGATGTAAATCGATGATCGGGTCTTTGTGGTGCCACTCCCAGATCAGTACTGATATCAAAGAAATCGCGCTGATAGTGGTCATTATCACGATCAAATGAGAGCCGAACCAATCATCGCGTTGGCCTTTGTCCAACACTACCTGCAAGGTCCCGAGACCGAGAGCCAACAATCCTAAGCCGATGTAATCGATTTTGAAGCCGGTACGCTTTTTCTCCTTCATGTATGGCGGATCCGAAATCAATCGGTTGGTGAGAAGGAGAGAAATAATACCAACGGGGATGTTGATAAAGAAGATCCAGCGCCAGTCGAAATTATCGGTAATCCATCCGCCGAGAGTGGGGCCGATGGCCGGAGCAAGCACGACAGCCATGCCATAGACCGCGAAGGCCATTCCGCGTTTAGCGGGAGAAAACGTATCAGCGAGAATTGCCTGTTCGCTTGGTTGCAAACCTCCTCCACCTGCCCCTTGCAAGACACGAAAAAAAATTAGCATGCCGAGGCTAGGAGCTAGTCCGCACAAAAACGAGCTAATTGTGAAAACCGCCACGCAGGACATGTAAAAGCGCTTGCGGCCAATCATTTGCGAAAACCATCCGCTCATGGGTAAAACGATGGCGTTCGAAACGAGGTAAGACGTCAGGATCCAGGTGCTTTCATCTTGTCCGGCGGAAAGGCTGCCTGCAATGTGGGGGAGCGCCACATTGGCGACGCTGGTGTCGAGAACTTCCATGAATGTCGCCAGGGTTACGGTGAGGGCGATAATCCAGGGATTTACGGGCGGCCGTTGGTAAGCTTCCGATGCCATAAGAGCGCGGAGGCTACTTCACGTAAACCTTAGCTTCCACAGACATGCCTAGTCGCAGAGAGAGGTCTTTGTTTTGTCCAGGTTCGAGGACAATTTTCACCGGAATGCGCTGAACGACCTTGACGTAGTTACCGGTCGCGTTCTCCGGCGGAAGCAGGCTTAAGCGAGCGCCACTGGAATTAGCAAAGCTATCAACGTGACCATTGTATGTGCGATCGTTGGAATCCACTTTTATTTTGGCAGTTTGCCCGACGCGCATGTTTTTCAACTGAGTTTCCTTGAAGTCAGCCGTAATCCATACATCCTCCAACGGAACAATGGAGAGCAGTTGCTGATCGGGCTGGACGTTCATTCCAACTTCCACGTTTTTTGTAACCACGCCATTCACGGGAGCAACGATCTTGGTGTACTGAAGGTTTAATTCGGCCTGATCGAGGAGCGCTTGCTTTTGTTTAACGGTAGCATCGGAGGACAGCGCGCGCGCCTCAGAAGAAGCGACTTGCCTCGGGGCGGTTTGTGATGCGCGCAGACCAGCTTCGGCCGTAGCGAGCTTGCTGCGTGCCTGAGTCACTTGTTGCGCTGCCGCTGCAGCGGAGGAGCGAGCGGCTACAACTCCGGCTGCGTCGGCCTTGGCAGCCGCGACCGCTTGATCGTACGTCTGTTGGGAAATCTCCTGTTTATCAACAAGCTGCTTGTAGCGGCTGAGATCCGACTGCGACTTCGTGCTGTTTGCCTGAGCTTGTTCAAGCTGCGCTTGAGCTGCATCATATTGTTGCTGAGCAGCCGCGATTCCCGCGTTCGCATTTTGAATATCCGCTTCCGCGGACGAAATCTGGCTCGAGGTATTTACGTTTGTGATTGGGACGTTCAGGTTGGAAGCCAGGGCAGTCGCGCGCGCGTCTTCCAGCGCAGCTTTAGCTTGGTCCACGGCGACCTGATAATCGCGCGGATCGATTTCCACCAGTACGGTGCCGGCAGTGACGTACTGATTGTCGTCTACATTCACTTTTGTAACGTAGCCCGCAACTCGAGCGCTGAGCGGCATTAGATGGCCATCTACTTCCGCATCGTCAGTTGACTCGTAGCTTTGGAAATATCGCCACGCGAAGAACCCACCGACTAGGACAAGAAGGATTGCCGCAATCAGATAAAAGCGCGCGTTCGGATTCGATTGAATAAAGCTTCCTGCTCGCGACGGCGGAGGTTCCGACGCCGAATGAGTTTCCGATGGGAGCGACGTGGCTGCTCCGGCAGGCTTGTGGTCCGGGCCGACAGCCTGGTCCGCGGAGTTGGGTGTTTCCACCTCTGTTCTCTGTGCCATAGAATTATTTTCCTTTGAAATACTGCTTAACGCCTTCTTCTGCGAAACCCATGGCTCGCGCTAAGGAGATCTTCGCGTAGTTGTAGCTGTAAAGGGCTGAAATATAGTTTTCATGCGCGGTGGCAACAGCTTCCTGTGCCTGCACAACCTCCACTGTGTTCGTGACGCCCGCCGCAAAGCGATCGCGCGATTGCAATAAACTTTCATCCGCCAAAGCAACATTGCTTTTGCCTACGGCTACCTGTTGCGCCGAAGATTCGAGGTTGAGGAGGGCGGTGCGAATATCCGCGTCGATCTGGCCGCGCAAGTTGTCGAGCTGATCGCGGTTTTTCTGAAGTTGTGCATCGGCCTCCAAAACATCTCCGTGAACTTTACCACCCTGAAAAATTGGGACGGTCAGTGTCGCTCGCAGGTCAAAGACTCCATGGGTAAAAAGAGTCGAGTAGGTTCCGGCAATGCCGTAATCGCCGCTGACCGAAAGTGATGGGTAGTAACCCGCGCGAGCCGCGCGGCGCGCGTACTCCGCTGAACTGACAGTGGCCATCGCAGCCTGAAAATCGGAGCGCGAGGCATATGCGCGCTTCAGTGCTTCTTCAACCGTGATGCCTTCGAGGGGCTCGTAAGGAGATTTGTCAGTGAGATCAAATTCCTGACCCGGGGCGAGACCGATGACTCTGGAGATGGTCAGTTTCTGAATTGCGAGATCGTTCGTGGCCTGAATTAATTGCTGTTGACGGGTCTGCAACTCGACGTGCGCGCGAAGTTCATCGATTGCAGGCGATGTTCCAGCTTTGAGTTGATCAGCGGCTTGATTGTAAAGTGCCTGGGCCGTGTTCACTTGAGCTGCCGCTGTTTCAATACGCGATTCGTCGGCGATGGCTTGAAGATAGTTATAGCCGACTGCGAGAACGACGAGATCTCGCGCGTCTTTATAGGTATATTGGGCGGCCTTCACGTTCTGAGATGCGGCGTGGGTGTTGTTGATAGCCTTCAAGTCGAATACGGATTGCGTCGCATAGGCGCGGCCATCGTAATAAGTAAAGGGGCCAACGATGGAAGGAATAACCGCGCCGGGGATTTTGAAGTTGAATCCGAATTCGGCCAGGTCAATTTGCGACTGGTTTACGTAACTGGAGGTCGTCACATTCGGCAAGAGCGCGCTCAACTGCTGCCAGCGCTGGCCGCGAGCTGAACCGACATCCTGACTCGAAAGCAGCAAGCCCAGGTTTTGTTTCAGGCCGCGGTTGATGGCGTCCTCAAGTGTTATCGGTAGAACGCCAGGAACGAGTTTGGTGGGCACGCTGCCGGAGAATGAGCTTTGCGTTTGCGGCGCCGTAGGCGGGGAAGGAGGAGAGTAAGTACTGGATCCGGCGCTTGAACCAGGATTTCCAGCTTGGGTGACGGGGCCGGGGGGAAGCTGAGCCGAAAGAGGTTTCTTGGCCGCAGGCGAAAGGATTGTCAACACAAGGAATAAAGCAGCCAGTCGATGTTTCACAAAGTCTCCTCCGGTTCCATGCTAAATATGATGAAACCCAGCCCTTCGAGATTCACTGAGCCAGTTCAAACTTGACCGCAATTAACACCTCAGCGCTTCACTTTCCTCTTGAGCTTTCCTTTCCTAGTTGAATCGGCACAAAGGCTTGGAAAGAACAGATCCCAAACTTCCTCTGATGACTTTCGCAACATGGAATCAGGATTCAGAGCCCAGGCTATGGTCACGCCCATCAGTATGAGATGAGTGAGCCGAGCGAGCTCAGCAGCAGAACGGTCGCGGCGAATCTCCCCGGTCTCCTGACCAACGGCAAAAATCTCCGCCAAGACGCGACGCGCTCGCTGGAGCCTGTTCTGGAACTCGGCGCGCACCGGCGCGCACGACAAATGAGCCGCGAAAATGGACCGAAGCAAATCGGGGCTTTGCGAAGATTGGCCGGCAAGGTCAGTAGCCAACTCCTTGAGAACCGCTAAGACCGAGTGATTTGCCGAGTGAGCTCTTTTTAGCGCGGCTTCGATCGCGGCAACGCGCTCCTCGCCGTAAGTCGCTAATACGTGTTCTTTAGTGGGGAAATAATTAAAAAAAGTTCCTTTACCAACGTCCGCAGCTTCCGTGATGTCTTCGACAGTAGTTTCGAGATAGCCACGTTCGGCGAAGATACGGAGGGCGGCGCGATAAATGCGCTCTTGAGTTTCTACGCGGCGGCGCTCGCGCCTATTGGGCTGTGCAGTCACAGCTGCGCGGCGAGTGGATGGCAGGGCACTCGAAGATTTCATTGGTAGAAGACTCCAATAGTGACTTATAGGCGACTACGACTATAGGTCATATATCGAGGGAGGTCAAGACATCTGCGTTGGTCGACGAACCTTTGTGGGAGAGATTGTAATGCGGAGGGTTGCTGCCTTGCGTAACAATTAGAGGGCGATCGAGTCAGCAGGAAGGCCACCCAGTCGATGGCCTTCGCGCTGACCCACTAGCGTTTCCGTTGCGTTCCGATTCCGAGTCTACTTTCGAGCGCTTGAGATCTTGTCAAGTTCGTCAATCAGATCTTTGGCAGCCGGCGGGGCGGCTTGACCGCCTTCGACGATGTCCTTCGCGCTGATCGATTTGCCATACACAGCCTTATTGGCATCATCATCGGAGTCCATTGAGGCGCCTTCCAAAGAGACACCGGCAAATAGACCCTTGGTCCGGGAGTAGGTGAGAACGTCAACCTTCATCGAAGCAGCATTGTAACCCGTTGCTGCAGCTCCCGTGGGGCCAGCTGCGGCAGCGGCATTTGCTCCGAGCTTTGTCTTGCCGTTGAGGATTTGTTCTGCGCCCTTATGGTTCATGACCACGAGGACAAAATCAGTGGCCGTGGAACCGAGTTGAACTCCGACGCTGCCTTGGTCAAGCTTGTACATCGCTGGCGCGCCCCAGTCACCCTTCATGTCGGCTCCGTTTCGGCAAAGCAACACGCCTCGTCCGTAACTGCCGCCGATTCCAACGGCTACTTTTTTCACGCTAGGAAACACAACGACACAGTCAGCTTGGTCTATGATGCTCACGGGCAAACCCTTATCTCCCATAATCTCCCGTAGCACTGTGGCCGAGTTAACTAGACGGTCGTCTTCTTTTCTCTGAGCGAACAAGGGAGAAGCAACAGCCAAACAGAGAGCGACTACGATCATTTGCTTTTTCACGGTTCAACCTCTTAAGTAGGATGGATTCGGAGCTAAAGCTCGGAATCGTGTTACTGACCTGGGATTCTGGGTTGGTTCCGAAGCAGGCGACATTGTACATCGACCTGCTTCGCTCAGCTTCCGAACCGAAGCCGAATATGGGGAATTGAGTGTCACGTTGCGATTAGCTGTGTTTCGGTGAATGCTTCCTTAGGGTTGAAAGGAGCAGTGCAGCCGATGGTGGCGGAGGAACGGCGTGATGAAGGACAATGTCCCTGGCGGGAATCTTCTTTCCATACACGCGTTCGTTCGCGTCGTTGTCCGGACGCACCGTGGAACCCGCGAGTGATACGCCCGCGAAAAGTCCCCGTGCTCGCGAATACGTCAGAATCTGTGCGCGTAAAGTGACGTCGGTTTCCGCTGAAGCGTTGCGTCCCACCGGGCCGATGGCTGCAGAGGCGTCGCCACCGATTTTCACTTTGCTGGCTAGAATGCCTTTGGCACCGTCTTCATTCATAACCAGCAGAACGAAATCGGTTGCTTGCCCGCCGGCCTGAAAGCCGAAACTGGCGCCTTCGAGGGCCATCATCGATGGCGCGCCCCAGGGACCATTGAATTCATCGCCGCGACGGCAGGTCATGACGCCACGTCCGTAGCTGGCGCCGACAATGAATGCCGCCTTAAGCACGGAAGGGAATACGATGACGCAGTCCGCTTTGTCGATGATGCTTTGCGGAATATCGTCGGGAATATTCATGATTTCTTTTACGACTTGACCCGCATTCTTGATGCGGTCTTCGTCTTTTGTGGTGTCATCATCTGCGCGCAGAGCAGATGCAGTGAACATCGCCGGAATTCCAGCTAATACCAGCATCAGCAGGGCCGAAAGAATGCTTTTCATCATTGCCTCCTGTGGAGAGCCATATCATATGGGTTTCGCTGTGGAATCGCAACCTTTCTGCGAGCGCGGCACAAGCAGAAGATTCGCATATAATCAATTCCGTTTCAATTCGGCACAAACAACTTATGGTCAAATCCGAGCTATTTTCGCATGTCCGTCGGGGACTCGCTGTGCTGCTCGCTCTTAGCGTTTTTGGACCGCTTGTAGTCGGGCAAAGCTCAACCTCTGCTTTAAGGGAATCGTCGGCGAAAAAAAAATCTGTAGCTAAACGGCCAGATGTAGCGCGATTTCGCGCGAGGGTTGATGCCGTCTTGGCTGAAGCTCATGCGCAGAAGGCGTTCTGGGGAGTTTTAATAACGGATGGAGATAGCGGAGAGACGCTCTACGAACTGAACGCCGATAGATTCTTCACGCCAGCGTCGAACGCCAAGATTTTCACTTCTTCGCTCGCGCTTTCCACGCTCGGGCCCGATTTTCGTTTTCGCACTACATTGGAAACAACCGGTCAGCTGGAGGGCGACGGTCGACTTGTGGGCGACTTAATTTTAGTGGGACGTGGTGATCCGGATCTTTCAAATCGAAAATTTCCCTACGCCGGGAAGGTGGAGCACGAGGGTCCTACGGAAGCTGCGTTAGCAGGGATGGTGGCAGACGCGATCGCGAAAGGCCTGAAGGAGATAGACGGGGACATCGTTGCGGATGATAGTTACTTTCCCTACGATCCTTATCCAGCGAGCTGGAGTGTAGGGGATCTGTATTTTACATTTGGTGCGCCGGTGAGCGCGCTCGCGTTCAACGATAACTCTTTTTCGATTGAAGTAAGTCCGGCGCAACACGAAGGCGATGCGGCCACACTATTGGTGGAGCCGGTTGCTGCTGCGGATAGTTTTGGGCACGAAGTTGGGACTGGCGCAAGCAGCGGGAAACCGGATTTTTCAGTGGTTCGCGAGCCAGGACAGAAATTTATTCTCTTACGCGGTTCGATCCCCGCCGGTCATACGCCCATTAAACTCGACTTTGCGATGACCGATCCAGCCGAAGTCGCTGCACTGACTCTCAAGCAAACTATCGAGAACGCCGGAGTGCGCGTGACTGGCGGGGTCCGCGTGCAGCATGCTGCACCGCCACATCCGTTTGACGCAACGACTCTGGCCACACTGTCGGCGCCAACCGTTCCGCTTAATCCCGGCGCTGTGAGCAGCGAAGTCGCGAAAATTGTGAGTACTCTCCTGTTGGCGGAGCATATCTCCCCGAACCTGCTCGAAAGCATTCGCGTAATGAATAAAGTGAGCCAGAATTTGCACGCGGAATTGTTTCTTCGGACGGTAGCACGCGAAAAAGCTGGAGTGGGCTCAACAGACGCAGGGATCTGGGTGGAGCAGAATTTCCTGAAAACGGCTGGAGTTACGGAGGGCGACGCCGTTTTGTCGGACGGATCAGGTCTTTCGCGAGACGACCTGGTAACACCACGAGCGGTCGTTCAACTTCTGCAATACGTGTCGCTGCAACCGTGGGGAGCGGACTATATTTCGACATTTCCGATAGCTGGTATGGACGGAACGCTCGAAAACAGGATGAAGGACACGCCTGCGGCGGGTCGGATTTTGGCGAAGACGGGTTCGCTCGAACATGTGAGGGCGATGTCCGGTTATGCCACAACGATGCGGGGCGAACACCTGGTCTTCACGATTTTCGGGAACAACAGTACGGCACACGGACACGAGGCCACCGCCGCGATGGATGCGATTGGAATTGCAATGGTCGAAACGCTCGGAATCTCGGCACAACCAAAAAAGAAAAAATGAGAAAGCGGCAAGGGGTTCCAAGTTTCGGAGCGCCCGGCCCGCCGCGTAATCGCCCGCCAGACGCGTTAATTCCGGTTGCGATTGGAGAGTTACAGGCAAAGGGCGTCATGAGAGTCTGTTTCGATTTGCTCATTCGCTGATTTCCCGCGGTAACCGGGCTACAATTTCAATGCGAGGTAATGGTGTCTCGAACTGCGGAACAGGTTTTGGAATTCGACCGGCTGAAAGACATCGTTAGTCGTTACTCGACCTGCGCGCCGGGCCGGCGGGCCACGCTGGCTCTGGTAATCAGTCAGGATGTGGCAGTCCTCGACGCTGAGTTTGGGCTGGTACGTGAAGGCGCAGCGTACTTTCGCGCTGGTTCTGAATTTGGTTTTGGTTCGCTTGCCGATCCCGAAGCGTGGCTAGCTCGATTGGTGATTCCGGGTTCTACCCTCGTTCCCGCGGAGCTTCTGGATGTTGCATCGCTGATGGATGCGACGCATGCGGTTCGACAGGCGTTCAAGGAAGTGTCCGCGAAATATCCCAGGCTTAGCGAAGTTGCGGGAGCTTTGGTGGATTTTCGACATCTTTCAACAGCGATCAGGCGGGCAATTCTGCCGAACGGAGAAATCAGCGACGATGCGTCGCTACAGCTGAAACGCATTAGGGAAAGCATGGGACAGGCGCGCAATAAAATCCAGAAGTCACTTGAGGGAATTCTGCGTTCGCGGGGCGAACCCGCGGGCGAAGATTACGTCACGCTCCGCAACGAGCGTTTCGTAATCCCAGTTCGTGCCGCCGACCGACGCGCTGTCCCGGGTGTGGTTCACGGAGCAAGCGCGACCGGCCAGACAGTTTTCGTCGAGCCACTCGAAGCCATCGATTTGAACAATCGCCTGGTTCAACTGAGCGAAGACGAAGTCGCGGAAATCGCTCGGATTCTGGAAGAGCTGACACAACGGGTGCGCGCTGAACGCGAGCCATTAGAATCCGCGGCTGAAAGGCTAGCTCATTTGGATTCGATTTTCGCTCGCTCGCGCTTTGCACGCGAACTCGATTGCGTGATGCCGGAATTTACAAAAGGGAATTTGTTGCGCCTTGATGGAGCGCGAAACCCCGTGCTCGAAGCCACGCTCAGGCCGCAGGGCCGCAAGGCGGTTGCACTGTCGCTCGGCCTCGGCGGAGAAGAGACTGTGATGGTAATTAGCGGTCCCAACACCGGAGGCAAGACCGTTGCGCTGAAAAGTGTGGGGCTGGCAGCGCTTTCAGCGCAATCGGGGATTCCAGTCGCGGCTGAGCGCGCTGAGATGCCGATCTTTGACCACGTACTCGCCGACATCGGTGACGAACAATCCATCGCGGCGGACCTTTCAACGTTTTCGGCGCACATGTTGAACCTGAAATCCATGCTAGAAGCGGCTACGGAGCGCTCACTGATCTTGGTGGACGAAATGGGGACCGGCACAGCGCCGGAGGAAGGCGCGGCGCTGGCGGTAGCGTTGTTGGAGGAATTCCGGACACGTCATGCGTTAACCATCGCGACGACCCATCACGATCGTCTGAAATCGTATGCTTCGACTACCCCGGGAATTGTCAACGCGGCTATGGAGTTTGACGAAGTGAATTTGCGGCCCACATATCGCCTGTTGGTAGGAGTGCCGGGAACGTCGAGCGGAATCGAAATTGCGCGAAGGCTTGGTCTGCCGACGCGGGTGGTGGAGCACGCACGTGCAAGTCTTCCGCCTGAGTCGCGCGAGGCGCGCGATTTGATTGCCTACCTTCATCGTAGCCGGGATGAAATGGAGGAAATCAAACGCGAGGCGCGCAACGAGCTTGCGCAAATTGAAGTTGAGAGAAGCGCGCTTCAAACCGAATGGGTTGGACGCCAGAAAAAACGTATCGCCGAGCTCGAAAAGAGTTTTCAAGAAACACAGAAACGGCTCGAAGGCGAAGTGGCGCGCGTTACGGCGGAGATTCATGACCGTGCACTGCGATCACAACTGGAGAAGCAGTCTGGGAAGCGAATGGGAAAGCTCGCGACCGACGCACGTGCCGATACTGATTCGGCGGTATTGGAGACACTAGCTTCGTCACAGGCTGACCTTGGAATTGGAATTGAAGCTCCGGCGAAGCCAGTAGCTCCGGATCAACTTGCCGCTGGGCTGCGCGTCGTGGTGAAAGGATTCAAGCAATCGTTGATCTTCCGCCGGCTAGACGGACGTATGGCGGAAGTGGAGGCGGGACCTCTGCGGATGCGCGTTCCGCTTGCGGATTTGGTTGGCATCGATGGTGGGGCGAAATCACCGACGGGAGATCCTTCCTCATCTGCGCGCCCGAGCGGAGTGACGGTTCACGCCCAGCAAAGCGACGAACCTGCAAACCAGGAAATAAACGTGATTGGCTGCACGGTGGAGGAAGCTACGCGCCGCGTGGATAAATTTCTTGACGAAGCAGCGCTCAGCAGCTTGCCGAGCATTCGAATTATTCACGGACACGGAACTGGCGCTTTGCGCCGTGGCCTAGCGGAATTTTTATCAAGCCACCCGCTGGTAGAAAGCGTTCATCATGAGGCGGAAGATCGGGGTGGAACAGCAATCACGATTGCGGACCTGCGAAGCTAACGCGCGACGGCAGTTAACGTTCATTTTAGGATTTGCAAACGTCTCCTTCCAGGAAGAGGTCAGCGAGAGCATCCGATCAGGGAATGGCTTAGAATAACGTCTCGATGGCTGAAGCGGGATCATTTGCGGAGCGAGTGAAGCAGCAGGCGGACGTAGTCCGCGTGATCGGCGAGTACGTGCGTCTGAAAAAGAGCGGTCAGAACTTCACTGGACTATGTCCCTTCCACCAGGAGAAGACGCCTTCGTTTGCGGTGCATCCAGTGAAGCAGATTTATCACTGCTTTGGGTGCGGCGCCGGCGGCGACGTTTTCAAATTCGTGATGGAGTTGGAGAAATGCACGTTCCCGGAAGCGATTCGCACGGTGGCAGAAAAATGCGGCATTGCAATTCCGAAGCCGCGCGAGCGCTCGCCGGAAGAGCGAATCGAGAATCAGCAGCGAAGCTCGCTTGTCGAGCTGCACCGTGAAGGCGCAGCTTTCTTCACGCGACAATTGCTCGAGACTCCGGAAGGAAAAGTCGCATGCGCGTATCTTGAGGACCGCGGATTGAACCGCGAAGCCATGATGAAATTCGGGCTGGGCTTCGCGCCATCATCAGGTGACGCGCTGCTACGATTTCTGAAGCAGAAATACCCTGAAAAACTACTCGAGGTATCAGGCCTTCTGTCCCGTGATCCGACCGGCCGTTTCTTCGATCGTTTTCGGCGGCGGATCATGTTTCCCATAACCAACGAAGCTGGAAAGGTAATCGCATTTGGCGGGCGAGCGATGGGCGATGACATGCCTAAGTATTTGAACTCGCCGGAGACGCCTATCTATTCAAAGAGCAACGTTCTCTATCATCTCGATCGGGCAAAGGAAGCGCTGCGGCAAAATGATTTCGGCGTTTTGGTGGAAGGTTACATGGACGCGATCGCTGTAGCGCGCGCAGGAATTGCGAACGTAATAGCGAGTTGCGGCACGAGTCTCGCGGAGCCTCAAATAAAATTGCTTGGCCGGTTCACGCGGCGAGTCGTCGTGAATTACGATCCGGACACCGCGGGACACGCCGCAACAGAACGCTCCCTGATCCTTCTGCTCGAAAAAGAGTTTGACGTGCGAGTACTCGCGCTTCCCGGCGGCGCGGACCCTGATAAATTCCTGAAAGAGCAAGGCGCCGAGGCTTACAAAAAACTTTTGACGCAGGCTCCGCCGTATCTGGATTATCTGATTGGCCGCGCGCGATTGATGGATCGCACTACCGCGAACGGGCGCGTGGCGGCTCTCAATTTTCTTATGCCGTACATCCAACGGCTTCCGAACGGATTGCTGCGCTCGGAGTGGGCCACTCGTATTGCGTCTGAGTTGCATGTGGACGAGCCTGTCTTGCGGGAAGCGCTTCGCCGAGCGGCCACCGAACGCCGCAGCGAAGTAAAGCCGAAGGCCGAATTACTTGGTCCGAGCATTAAGGGCGCCGAGCGCCGTTTGATCCATATGCTGGCGGAAGCGGATGGCTTTCGCGAAAAACTGGCCCACGAGATTGTTTCCAGCGGGCTGCATCGAGGTCTGGAGACGGAGAAGATTTTCGATCTGCTTGTTGCAAGGGCGGGGAAGCGTTGCGATCCGTCGACGTTCGCCGAGGCTCTCGATGAGCGTGATCGGCGCATGCTCTTCGAGATTTTCTTCGAGTCGTTCTCCGAACACACCTGGGACGAAGCGGAAAGCTGCCTGAGTGTCCTTCGGAACAGGCGCGTGGAGCAGGAATTGGCCGAATTGCAGCAGCAACTCGAAGCAAAGCCAGCTGCGGGAGAATTGAGACGAATCATTACTCGACGCCTTGAACTCCAAAAACTCTTGGCGGGCCAATGAGTTACGGCATTTGATTGACCGCAACGCCATCTATGTTATATATTCGTAAGGTTTTGGATGAAACGAAGGGCACGCGACGAGCATCATATAGGTGTGGGAGAAGCGGCGCGGGCTCGGCGGGTACGGGCGCAAGGGCCAGGATCGGGATCGAATCGTCTTAAAAATAACAGTTTATTTGTAATGATTGCAAGGGTGTGCCGGGGTGTCTAGTGTCGGCCACATTTTGCTTTGGACGCCGTACCATGTGCGCCGCTCGGTTCAGCAGAGGGAGGAAGCGTGACGGTAGCTCTTGAAGAGAAATACGATCAGGTAAGACAACTCATCGCAATGGGCAAGGAGCGAGGCTACCTGCTTTATGATGAGGTCAACGATATTTTGCCGCCCGAGGTCCATTCCTCGGAGGAAATTGACGATTTGCTCTCCACCTTCGAGCGCTACGGCATTGATGTGTACGAAGACCTTTCCAGCGCAAAAGCTGCACTGGCTGCGGCGGATCCTTCCGACACTGCAGATGTAAAAGATGAGCCTGCTTCGTCGGCTTCTGAAGATGGCGAACTTGATTTAACGCCGGGAACACTCGAAAAGACGAACGATCCTGTTCGGATGTATCTCCGCGAAATGGGCACCGTGCCCTTGCTGACGCGCGAAGGTGAAGTGGCGATTGCAAAGCGAATCGAGCGCGGCCAATTGCTCGTTCTGAAAACAATCACTCGCGCCCCGCTCATCTTGAAGGAACTTCTGCAGGTCGGCGAAGACGTGCGCAACGGATCGCGCTCAATAAAGGAAATCGTTCAATTCGACGACGAAGAGTTGACCGAAGAAAAAATCGAGCAGAAGACCAAAGAGACGCTCAAGCAGATCGACAAAGTCGCCAAGCTTTACCTGGTTGCGATTAAGCAAGCAGCCAAGCTGGACAAGATTCCGCGGTCGAAAAAGCGGCCCTACCTCCGAGCGCGCTACACGCTGGCTCGGACGCGTGTGGAGATGTCGAATCGGTTCCGAGAACTGGATTTTAATCCGCTGGAGAAGAAGCGGCTGATTGAAAAAATCCGGCAGACGGTTGAGCGCGTTCATTTTCTCGAGCGCGACACGGTCAAGCTCGAGCGCCGCGTGGAAGCTTCCAAGGGCGACGTGCAGGCGGAAGCGCGCAAAGATCTCAGAAATCGCCGTCAGGAACTGAGCGAAATCGAACTCGCGAGCGAAGTGAGCCCGACAGAGCTGAAGCGCGCGCTTCAGGTGATTCTTCGGGGCGAAGCGGAAGCCGAGCAAGCGAAAAAGGAACTAATCGAAGCGAACCTGCGCTTAGTTGTTTCCATCGCGAAGAAATACACGAACCGCGGCTTACAATTTCTCGACCTGATTCAGGAAGGCAACATCGGGTTGATGAAAGCCGTGGACAAGTTCGAGTGGCGCCGCGGCTATAAATTTTCCACCTACGCGACGTGGTGGATTCGCCAGGCCATCACTCGCGCGATCGCGGACCAGGCACGCACCATCCGCATTCCCGTGCACATGATCGAAACGATCAACAAGCTCGTCCGCACGCAGCGGCAGCTGGTGCAGGAGCTTGGCCGGGAGCCTACATCGGAAGAAATTGCAAAGCGGATGGATATTCCCGTCGCGAAAGTGCGCAAAATTTTGAAGATTGCGCAGGAGCCGATTTCGCTCGAGACTCCGATTGGTGAAGAGGAAGATTCGCATCTTGGCGATTTCATCGAGGACAAGGCCGTCGTTTCGCCGTCGGATGCTGTGATCAACCTGAGCTTGAAGGAACAGACGTCGTCCGTGTTGAAGACCCTCACACCGCGAGAAGAAAAAGTGATCAAGATGCGATTCGGTCTGGATGATGGCAGCGAGCACACGCTCGAGGAAGTCGGCCAATCCTTTGCTGTCACTCGCGAGCGCATTCGGCAAATCGAAGCGAAGGCTCTGCGCAAGTTGCGACACCCTTCGCGCTCGCGCAAACTCCGCGCTTTCCTTGAAGGCTCCGCGAGCGATTACTAATTCTCGTGTACTTCCCGGCTGATCGCAGCGGGAATCTGAGACTCACTTGTTGAGAATGACTCAGGCTTCGAGGATTTCTTGTAAGCGGTCTAGCGCTTTGAACCAGTAGGATTTCATCTTCGCGCATTCGGCCGAGCTCGTCAGTTTCATGTGATCGACGGCGGCTTGGCTCTTTCCAGAGCCTTTGGCGTAGAAATTCACACTCAGCCGGCTTTTCCCTCCGTTCCATTTTGCACGAAGCGATTTATTCGGCGTGGCAGTCGTGATTTCCACGTTGGCGTCGGGAAGCCAGCGTCGCCGAACTTTTTCGTCGGTCCAGGCTTCGAAGAGCTTGGTCATAGGCACGTTCAAGGTGCGGCTGCCGGATGCTGCAAATTCACCGTCACACTTCTGGAATTTCTCGCGGATGCCGCGCGCGTGCTCGTAATCGACAGCGACCATCTGGCACCACCAAGGCCCCATTTTTTGCGCGTCGCGAAGGTAAGCGGAAATTTCCGTATGCTGCCACTTTTTCGCGCCCGCTCGATCGAGGATTTTGAACCACTCCGTCCGCGTCCTCCCCGTTCTCTCCTTCACCGCCTCGTCGCTCATCCGTTTTGCTGCCCGCGGCTTTCTCATCGTAACGATCTCCGTATTTGATTTTCTCCTCAGTCGTCAGAAACTCAACTCCCGGAGCCTGGCCTATTTCTGCTGCTGCGCCGTGGACCAGTTCACGGCCGAGCCATATTCATACACTAGCTGCGCGCCGCGGTCGGCTCCAAAAATTACCAACACCGCGAGGATGCTGAGGCCGAGTAGCATGAATTTTCGCAGTTGGGCGGTGAAATTCCGCCGCGCGACAAACGCAAAAATGCACAGCGCAAGACTCAAACTTGTTGATACCAGCATTAAGGCTTGGTGAATTCCTACCACTCGTTGGGCTGCATCCGGCGGAACGGATTTTTCTGCCGCTAATCCAGTTAGCACCGCTACAACCGCAGCCAACGTGCCGAGATAGAGCATCCTTGAAGCCGTTCGTTGCATGTCATCACTCGTACGCCAAACCGCGAGTAGTTCGAATAACAGGGCCGCGAACCAAAAAACGATTGGAAAATGAACGAAGATTGGATGGTAGTTCAGCGCCGCTTTTAGGCCTGGGAGCATAGAGAAGTACCTCCTCGCGTAACCGAATTCGCCGCTCGACAGCGCATTATGTGTCAGCGTCCTCGCCAGGTAAATAGGTGTATGATTTGCCGCGATTCTTGAACGTAATTCGCGAGGGGCTTCGGAAGATGAAATGGGCTCTCCGGGTGCTGGGCGTGGTGGCCGCGTTGATTGCGGCGATATTTCTAATTGGCTCTTCGCTGCCGAAGCAGCACACAGCGACGCGCGCGGCGCGGTTTCATCAGCGGCCCGAAGCAATCTGGAGCGCCATTACCGATTACTCGAAGTTTCCCGAATGGCGTAAGGGCGTAGCGCGTGTAGAGGCGCTGCCTTCCGCGAATGGCAAACCGTCGTGGCGCGAGTTCGACAAGTACGATCACGCCATTCCTTATGAAATTATTGAATCGACGCCGCCGCAATATCTCACTACGCGTATCGCCGATCCGGAATTGCCCTTCGGAGGAACCTGGACATACCAGCTCACCCCACAAGCGGACGACGGCACCGTGCTACGTATCACTGAAAATGGCGAAGTTCGCAACGTGTTCTTTCGTTTCGTGGCTCGACTTTTCATCGGATACACGAAAACAATGGAGGATTATCTCAACGCGCTGGGTGAGAAGTTGGGCGAAAAGACAACCGTGGAATACTAGATGCCGCCAAAAGCGCCATGGAAAACACGGCCTCCTGAACGGGACTACTCCCATCGCGCTCTGATTGATAAGCTCGGAGTGAAGGTCGGCCAGCGCATCGCAGTGCTGGGAGTGGAAGACGCGGAATTCCTGAAAGATCTCGCGGACAGGGTTCCGGAATATTCACGCGGGCGTCTTATCGCGAGTACGGACCTTATCTTCTTCTCTGCGGAGGCTTGTGAAGATCTTTCGCGGTTGAAATCTCTAGCTCGTTCGATTAGTAAGTCGGGTGGCATCTGGGTTGTGTATCCGAAGGGCCAAAAACACATCCGCGAGATCGATGTTATCAACGCAGGGAAATCCGCAGGACTGACCGATAACAAAGTGTGCCGTTTCTCCGAAACACACACGGGACTGCGCTTTGTGATTCCCGTGGCGAAACGCTAAGCACTTCGTCCGATCACCTCGCCTCAAATCCTATGACCAGCGATCGGTTTGGAGTAGTGCATTGCTGCCAGGAATAAGTGATGGAAATTTTCGCTGCTTCGCTTGCGGTGCGCTTTATCATGTGCATATGGCGGTGAGGCTCGACGTTCGCAAGTTGACGGTGGAATTGCCGACTCAGACCGGCTGGGTGAGGCCGGTGAATGAGGTATCTTTCACCCTAGGCGAAGGAGAAACACTGGGGATCGTCGGGGAATCAGGCTCTGGCAAGACGATGCTTTCACTCGCGCTGATGGGTCTCGAACCGCCTGGGGCGCGGCGGAAAGGCGAAGCCTGGCTGCATGAGCGCGATGGAGCTGCGGATTCACGAGGAACAAATCTCCTCACCGCACGGCCTGATGAAATGCGCGCGCTGCGCGGCCGTGAGATTGCCATGATTTTTCAGGAACCGATGACGGCGCTCAATCCCGTGATGCGCGTGGGCGCGCAGATTGAAGAAGCGATCCGCGTCCACGAAAATGACGCAAATCAAAACGAGATTCACCGTCGCGCGATTCAAGCTCTCGAACAGGCCGCGCTATCCGATCCGGATTTGCGCGCTCGGCAATATCCCCATCAACTTTCGGGCGGCCTACGGCAGCGTGTGATGATAGCGATGGCATTGGCTGCCGGCCCCGGAATTTTAATCGCCGACGAACCCTCGACAGCGCTCGACGTAACGGTGCAAAAGCAAATTCTCGAACTGCTGGCCAAGCTGCGCAAGGAACTTCAGCTTTCGCTGCTTTTTATCACACACGATCTCGGAGTCGTTGCGCAGGTTGCCGACAGAATTATCGTCATGTACGCCGGCCGGATTGTAGAGGACGGCCCGACGATGGAAGTGCTGCGGCGCCCCCGCCATCCCTACACGGAAGGCTTACTGCGTGCAGCGCCCCGCCTTGAGCAGGGGAATTTGATTCCGATCCCCGGCACCGTTCCAGCATTGAACGCTCTTCCTCCCGGTTGTGCTTTCGCGCCGCGCTGTCCTTACCGTGTGATTGAATGCGACGTCGCCGTGCCGGAGCTTCGACCTACAAGTAAAAATCATAGTGCGAGGTGTATTCTCGTTTCATGTCCCCAGCCAACGACAACGAATTGAAAGCGCTCGTACGCGAACGATTCACGCGCACAGCCGAAGTTTTCGGCGACTATGCCGTTGCGCATCGCGTAACGGAAGCGGAGCGGCTCGCGCGTATGGTGTCCGCGGGCCTAAACGATCGCGCAGTCGATCTAGCCTGCGGCCCTGGAACGCTTGCTCTCCGTTTTGCGCACCACGTGCTATGGATCTGCGGGCTGGACCTCACTCCTGCGATTCTCGCGTTGGCACGCAACAATGCAAAAAAAGATAGACTCTCCAACCTCTTTTGTGTCCTCGGTGACGCGCAAGCTCTGCCATTTGGGGATGGATCGCTCGACATTGCCGTCACGAGTTATAGCCTGCACCACATTTCGGATCCGGCGAAGGTGCTGAATGAGATGGCGCGGGTAGTAAAACCCGGAGGCCGCGTGGGTGTACTCGACATTGTGGTGCCGGAAGATCCAAAGATTCGCGAGTTGAACCATCGAATCGAGTACACACGCGATCATTCGCATTCTCGCTCGCTCTCGCGAAGTGACTTCGAGAAGATCTTTAGTGCCGCAGGCCTTCATATCGTCGCGACGGAGGTACACGGGCATCCACGGACCTTCGATCACTGGATGCACGTCGCCGGATGGAAGCGCACGGATCGTGAATACAAGGAAGCTCGCCGGCTGTTGGAATCTTCGATGGACGATGACGGTGCCGATTTTCATCCGAGATTTGAACCCGCCGACGTAGCAAGGCCCGGCGAAGAGCGCGAGATCTACATAGTCAACACCGGAATCTATATCGCCGCCGAGAAAATTTAGAATGCAAGCCGAGACGCTGCTCCAGGTTCGCAATCTCAGGAAGTCTTATTTCGTATCGACGGGTGCGTTCACTAGATCCGAACGCCAAACCGTCGGCGTGGACGATGTGAGCTTCAATCTAGAGCGCGGAGAAACATTGGGGATTGTCGGCGAATCGGGTTGCGGCAAAACGACGCTCGCGCGAATGTTATTGCGGCTGATCGAGCCGGACTTGGGCGAGATTTTTTTTCGCGGGCAGAATTGGCTCCACGCGCGCGGAGCGGAGCTGCGGGCTCTGCGCCGCCGAATGCAAATGGTATTTCAGGATCCTGTCGCGTCGCTTAATCCCCGGATGCGAGTTGGGACAATTGTTGGCGAACCGCTGGCTGTACACGAGTCGAACTTGTCGCGGACGAAGAGACGGGAGCGCGTGGCGGAAACCCTGGAAGCAGTCGGACTCAGCGCGGAATCAATGGATCGCTATCCGCACGAATTCTCCGGTGGCCAGCGCCAGCGAATTGGAATCGCGCGAGCTTTGATTCTACGGCCGGAGCTAGTGATCGCAGACGAACCGGTGTCCGCGCTGGATGTTTCAGTGGGAGCGCAAATTTTGGAATTGCTGGCTCGCCTGCAGCGCGAATTCTCCCTGACCTTGATTCTTATCTCTCACAGCCTTCCCGTGGTAGCGCAACTCGCTACACGAGTCGCGGTGATGCAGCGCGGACGAATTGTTGAAATCGGCGTTGCGGATGAGGTGCTCGGCGCTCCGAAAGATCCGTATACAAAAGCTCTTATCGCCGCCGTTCCGCAGATTCCCGCGTGATGTATCAGTTTTTTCTTCCTCGATTTGCGAACAGGCCCGGGCTGTCCTTTCCACACTGACCACGCTCCTCAAGACGCATAAACTGAGATACACTCTGCCCGCTTGTAACTTATCGCTCGTCCAAACGTACTCGAACTAAGAACCAGCGCTTCTACCTTTGACTGTCGGAGGAAAGAACATGGCTAGCCCAGTGATGCCCGCTCCGGAAGCCGCGCCGTCCGTTAGCTCATTCGGTCGAATTTTCGGTGCGATTTTCAGTCCCAAGCCCACGTTTGAATCGATCGCGCAACGGCCCACATGGATTTTGCCGCTCGTACTTATCAGCATCCTTTCGATCGTGACCATTTATATCTTCGGGCAGCGCGTTGGCTGGCGTAGCTTCATGATCCGGCAGGATCAACAAAATTCGCGCCTCCAAAAGCAGATGGACCAGATGACACCCGAGCAGCGTGAGAAGATGCTGGACCAGCAGACTAAGGCTGCGTCGATATTTGGGTATGTAGGGGCGGTAGTGGGGATTTTCATTGTCGCCGTAATTATCGCCGCTGTTCTAATGGTTGCGTTTAACATGATGACTGGGGGAGGAATCGGCTTTACGACTTCCTTAGGCATCGTTACGCACTCCTGGGTGCCGGGCATTATTGGGGGACTACTGGGGATACTAGTCTTGTTCCTCAAAGATCCATCCACGATCGATCTCCAGCATCTTGTGGCGACCAATGCGGGCGCGTTTCTTTCTGACGACGCACCGAAGTGGCAAGAGTCTCTACTCAGTTCGTTAGATATTTTTACTTTCTGGACTATGATCCTGATGGCGATCGGCTACAGAGCCGCAAATCCCAAGAAAGTCTCGTTTGGCAAAGCCCTCGTGACGATTGTGGTCGTGTGGGCCATTTACGTCCTGTGCAAGGTCGGTTTCGCGTCGGCGTTCTCCTGATACACTCGCTCGGATGGGATTTCAGTTTGAAGTAGTTGCAACCGATCCGACAGGCGCGCGGCTGGGCAAGTTGACGACGCCACACGGCGTGATTGACACTCCGGCGTTTATGCCTGTGGGCACGGCGGCGACCGTGAAAGCGCAGACCCAGGCGGACCTGGAATCGCTCGGCGTTCAGATTCTTCTATCCAATACCTACCATTTGTATCTTCGGCCGGGCCATGAACTCATTCGCGATATGGGCGGTTTGCACAAGTTCATGTCCTGGCCCGGAGCAATCCTTACGGATTCTGGGGGCTACCAGGTTTTCAGTCTGAGCGAATTGCGCAAGGTGACAGACGACGGCGTCTCATTTCGTTCGCATTTGGACGGCTCCACGCATTTCCTATCGCCTGAGAAAGCACTCGAGATCGAGATCGCGCTCGGTGCAGATATCATTATGGTGTTGGATGAATGCATCGAAGCGCCGTCCACCGAACAGCGCACGCGGGAAGCTGCGGCCCGCACACTCGACTGGGCGCGACGTTCGCGGGATTATTTCGCGAAACATGGCGATTCTGCGCGGCAGATGCTTTTCGGCATAGTTCAAGGTGGAACCTACCCAGAACTGCGACGCGAAAACGCGGACGCGCTCGTGGATCTGAATTTTCCGGGTTATGCAATTGGAGGACTCGCCGTCGGTGAATCGCACAGCGTCACTTGCGAGATGACGCGAGCGGCTGCTTCACGCCTTCCCGCCGACCGGCCGCGCTACTTGATGGGAGTCGGCCGCCCGGAGCAATTGGCGGATTACGTCGCTCTGGGTATAGACATGATGGACTGCGTGCTACCAACGCGCAGCGCCAGGCACGGATGCCTTTATACTTCTCAAGGACGTCTGCTCATTAAGAATGCACAGTACGCAAAAGACTTGCGGCCAATTGACGAAAAGTGCGGCTGCGCCGTATGCCTTCGCTATTCTCGTTCTTATCTGAGGCACCTTTATTTGGCGAACGAAACTCTCGCGGCCATCTTAAACACCCACCACAACATCTACTTTTACCTTGACATAATGCGTGGAATTCGCGAGGCTATTCGTTTTGGGAAGCTCGAAAGATTCCGCTCTGACCTTCAGGCCCGCCTCATATAGGCAAACCTAAGCAGATGTTGGGCGCCGTGAAAGGCGGAGCAGAGTCTTCGGAGCGCGGTTTGTTGGTCTGCAATCTCTTGCGGACATGCCCGCTTCAGCGGGAAAGGCGTAAGAATCGTGACAATGGGTTTAGGGATTCCTGATCTGTACGCGGCGGCGCTCATGCAGGCGGCGCCCAGTGGGATCGCGCTCTTTCTTCCGCTGATCCTGATCATGGTCATCTTCTATTTTTTGATGATCTTGCCGGCGCAGCGCCGTCAGAAGAAAGTCACGGAAATGCTCAAGGCGCTGAAGACCGGCGACAAAGTGATTACCAATGGCGGAATTTACGGCACCATTGTCGGCTTGGAAGACGAAGCAGTGCAATTACGCGTCGCCGAACAAGTAAAGATGAAGGTGGCGCGCAGCGCCATTGCAGGGCTTCAGGCAGAACCTCCGAAGGAGAGCTAGAAAGCCGGCATGAATTCCCAGCTCAGATGGAAATTTATTTTTATCGCTGCGGTCATTCTTTTTTGCATTTATGGGCTGATAGGCGTACCCACGTTTCCGACATCGTGGTCGCAGATTAAGCAGAACGTCGCGGATCGCATCAAGCTGGGTTTGGATTTGAAGGGCGGCAGCCACTTGGTCCTCCAAGTACAGGTTGACGAAGCCATCGGGCAGCGCTGCGACCAGGCTGTCGATCAGATCACGAAGCAACTCCACGAAAAGAATATCGGCTTTGGTGAAATCAGTCGCGTGGACGACACGCACATTCTGGTGCGCAACGTGGACGCGAACACTTCCGGCGCTTTCCGCGATTTAATCAACAATCAATTCACGGACTGGACCTTGGCGCCCGCCGCCGGCGAACAGAACGGTTACGTGATTGCGATGAAGCCGTCAATCGTTGCGGACATTCGTCGCGATACGATGGACCAGGCGCTGGAAACAATTACGCGCCGCATTAATGCGCTCGGCCTTACCGAGCCGACCATCGCTTTTACCGGCCGAGGCGACAACGAAATCCTCGTTGAACTGCCAGGAGAAGGCGATCCCACTCGTGCCAAATCCGTAATTCAAGCGGGCGGACAGCTCGAACTCAAGCGAGTTGTTGACGACCAGACATTTCCTTCTGAGAGCGCCGCACTAGCAAGTCATGGTGGGATTTTGCCCCCAGGTGCTGAAGTCGTTGTGGGGAAATCCGAGAGCACACAAGCGGGACAGACGCCGCAGGCCGTCTATTACATCCTCGATCGCGCGCCAATTATTACCGGCCAAGATTTGCGCGGCGCGGTTCCGGCGCCTAGCACGAACAGTCCGGGACAATACGAAGTTCGTTTCCAACTTTCCACAGCGTCAGCCGCGCGGTTCGGTCCCTTCACCGAAGCGAACATTGGCCACCGAATGGCTATCGTTCTGGATCACAAAGTTTATACCGCCCCAGTGATTAACGGCCGCATTGAGGATTCTGGACTTATTGAAGGCAACTTCAGTCAGGAATCCGCGCAAGATCTATCACTCGTGTTGCGCGCTGGAGCATTACCGGCATCCATCAGGTACCTCGAAGAGCGCACAGTCGGGCCGTCGTTGGGGGCTGATTCCATCCGAGAAGGTGTCCGGGCGTCGATCGGAAGCATCATTGTTGTGATGATATTTCTAGTGATCTACTACCGGCTAAGCGGTGTCAATGCAGTAGTGGCTCTTGCGCTGAACTTGCTTATCCTGCTGGCGTTTATGGCCTACGTGGGGGCGGTGCTTACGCTGCCGGGCATTGCCGGCGTGATTCTCACTATTGGCATGGGCGTGGACTCGAACGTACTAGTATTCGAGCGCATCAGAGAAGAGCTGCGAAGTGGAAAAGCTCCAGCCTCGGCGGTAGCTGTGGGCTTTGACCGAGCGTTCTTGACGATCATTGATACCCACGTAACCACCATCGTTTCAGCGGTTTTCCTGTTTTTATTCGGAACCGGACCGGTGCGCGGATTCGCCGTCACGTTGGTGATTGGGTTGCTCTCTAACGTATTTACTTCGATTTACGTGTCGCGCGCTATTTTCGATTGGCACCTCTCTCGGATGGATAGGCAAGCTGAGCTAAGCATCTAGACCTTGGGGAACAAACCAGGTTCCCATGGTGTCAAATAAAGGCGGATAGGACTCGATGGAATTCTTTCGCAATGTAAACGTCGATTGGATGGGAAAGGCGAAGTATTTCGTCGCGCTATCCCTGATCCTTCTGGCCGTCGGCTGGTTTTCAATTCTGCGAAATGGCGGATTGCGCTACGGAATTGATTTTCGAGGTGGCACGCTCGTTTATGTGCGATTCGCCGGACCCGCTCCCATCGATCAGATTCGCAAAGGACTGCAGGCTGCCGGCCTAGCCAACAGTTCCATTCAAAGCATCAGCGACAACGTTCTTAACGGCAATTCGCAGAACGATGTGGTGATCGGAATCGAAAAGAAGGGCGAGGGCGATGAAGCGCTGGACGCCAGCAAGCAGGCGATCCTGGATGTTCTGCACAAGACTTTTGGCACGGCGAACACCGCCGGCAAGCAAGATTTCAACTCGATTACGCCTTCCAGTCTTGCCGCTTATTTAACGCAGAAGGATCCGCTTTCGCTTAGCACCAATGCCGGCGATCGATACAATGAGCTCGCCCAGCGGCTGACTGACGCACGCGACAAACAGCATGGCGGCATCGTGACGAACTTCGACGACTTGAAAAATGTCGATGGCGTCACGCCGGGCGTTTTGTCTGCGTTGAACGATGGTTTTGCTTTGGATAATTTTACGATACGCGACGTCGAGGTCGTTGGACCGAAGGTTGGCGCGCAATTGCGACGCCAGGCGATCTTTGCAACCCTCTATGCTCTGGCGGGCATGTTGTTATATATTGCCTTCCGGTTTGAGTGGGTCTATGGCGCGGCGGCCGTAATAGCGGTTTTTCACGATGTACTGATTACCCTTGGCTTCTTCTCGATTTTTCATTTTGAGATTTCATTGACGGTGATTGCGGCGCTTTTGACTCTGGTCGGCTACTCAATGAATGACACGATCGTCATTTTCGACCGCGTGCGAGAAGACCTCAGGCTGATGCGGCGTGAACCGTTCGCCCAAGTGGTGAACAAGGCTATCAATCAGACTCTATCGCGTACGATTTTAACCAGCGGACTCACGTTTTTGACCGTCCTTGTTTTGTTCCTGATGGGCGGAGAGGTTCTTCGAGCTTTCTCTTTTGCCATGGTAGTAGGAGTTGTGGTAGGTACATACTCCAGTTTCGGAATTGCGGCGCCGATCGTGGTGTTGTGGAACAAGTACAAGGGACAAGGAACTGCTGCACGCGCCGGATCCGCAGCCGACAAACGCGTAGTGGCAGCTGCAAGGAGGTAGCTATGTTTGACGACCTAGTCATTTCAAGTGCGAATCCGCAGAAGACAAACAAGCCATGGACGGTGGCATTGTCTTTTATGGTCCAGATCGCGATTGTGCTGGTGATGATTCTAATCCCGCTCATTTATACGGAAGCGCTGCCTAAGCAACTGCTTACTACGTTCCTTGTAGCGCCCCCTCCTCCTCCCCCTCCTCCTCCCCCTGCTGCGGCTATACAGAGAATCGTAAAGCCGGTTGCGCGGTTGATTCACAACGGACAGATGACGGCTCCAACTGTGATTCCGAAAAAAGTTGAGATGATTAAAGAAGAGGAGTTGCCGCCGGATATGGGAGCTGTGGGTGTGACCGGCGGTGTGCCCGGCGGAGTCCCAGGCGGACAAGCCGGAGGAGTTCTCGGTGGAATCATCGGTGGTACAGGCGCAGGTTTGCCGCCTCCGCCGAAGGCTCCTACCCCTAAGTCTATTCGCGTCGGCGGCAATGTGGCTCAAGCCAACTTGATTCACCAGGTAACGCCAACATATCCTGCGATTGCCAAGACCGCTCATATTTCCGGAACCATACTGCTCCATGCGATTATCGGGAAGGACGGTACGGTCCAGGATCTCAAGTACATCTCCGGACCGCCGCTGCTGATGCAGAGCGCGATGGACGCGGTGAGGCAGTGGCGCTATAAACCGACGTTGCTCAATGGTGATGCGGTCGATGTGGATACTACGATTTCAGTTGTGTTTACCTTGGGTAGTTAATAAGGACACGGTTCGGGCGTCCTTTTGGGGGTCTGGGCTGATTGGCAGTTAATTCCGACCGGCAGAATATGACTGCCGTGATCGTTTCGCACGAACGGAGGAGCAAACTCTATGCTTTCGAATTTTTTCTTGGCCGGTATGGTGATGTTTCAGCAGCAGGAAGTCGGGTGGGATTTGCTGACGATGTGGCACAACATGGGCTACCCGGCTAAAACGGTCGTGTTCATTCTTTTCATCATGTCCGCATGGTCGGTGGGCATCATGATCGACCGGGCGCTTATGTATAGCGCAGCGCGGAAGCAGTCCCGCGTTTTCGTGCAGCAAGTCGCGGGCGCGTTGAAAGACAATAAGCTTGACGAAGCAATTTCGATCGCCGAGCGGAATAAGAAGAGCCACATTGCCAAGGTAGTGGCAACGGGCCTCTCCGAATTCCAAGCGGCTTCGGCGCAAGTTGGCGACGAAGAAGTAATCGAAGCAGCCAAGCGCGGACTCGAACGTTCGGTCGCCATCGTTCATGCCGAAATGAAGCGCGGTCTCTCCGGCCTCGCCACGATCGGTTCGACGGCTCCCTTTGTCGGGTTGTTCGGGACGGTGATGGGCATCATCAACGCGTTCAAAGGTATTTCGGCGTCCAAAGCAACCGGGCTATCGGCAGTGGCCGGCGGTATCGCGGAAGCCTTGGTGACCACGGCTCTCGGTCTTCTCGTCGCCGTGCCGGCTGTGTGGACCTTTAATTACTTCACGAACAAAGTGGAAGCTTTCGACGTCGAGATGGACAATTCATCGATGGAGTTGATCAACTACTTCATCACCCGCCGAGGCGGAAAGAAGTAAATCATGGCATACAAACCCAAAGCGCCAGCTGTGATGGCTTCACCAAACGTCATTCCCATGGCGGACATCATGCTGGTGTTGTTGATCATATTCATGGTCGTAACGCCCATGCTGCAGAAGGGCGTGTCGGTGGACATGGCCAAGGCAAATAACGCTCAGGACATGCAGGACGCCGATAAGGACGATGCCATCATCGTGGCAGTCACACGAGATGGGCATATGTATCTCGGAAGTACGCAGGTGAATCTGGACGAGATAACGAACAAGGTAAAAGACCTGCTCGCCAACCGCCTGGACAAAACCGTGTTCGTTCGTTCTGACCAACGCGCAAAGTACGGCGAAGTGGTCAAGGCAGTTGACGAAGTTCGGTCCGCAGGCGTTGACAAGATCGGTTTGCTCACCGAAAAGAACCGGGGGAAGTCAGGCGCTCCCGCGGCTCCGACGCCACCTCCTGCGGACTAGCTGCGGAGAATTCATTGCAAGGCAGTAAAGGAGTCTTTCCATGGGAATGGCAGTTGGAGGAAACAAAGGATCGATGTCGGAGCCGAACATCGTTCCACTCATTGATGTGCTACTCGTCCTAATCATTATTTTTATGGTGATCACTCCCACTACGCCGCAAGGGCTGGACACTCTTGTGCCGCAGCCGTCTCCGCCCAACCAGCCGGAAAATAAGGAGCTGCTGGCTAAGACGATCGTGGTTCAAGTCACCGCAAGTGGGAAAGTTCTGATCAATCAGGATGAGGTCACTTGGGACGATCTGGGCTCCCGCTTGGACGATATCTTCAAGTTGCGCGCGGAAAAGGTTGCTTTCGTCAAAGGTGACGACGCCGTTGACTTCGGCCAGGTCGCTCGGGCGATTGACATCATGCGCGGAGCAGGAATCGATAGCGTCGGATTGATTACTGCCAAGGTGGAAGCGGGTCAGTAACGAAAGTCCTCGAGAAGACGTGGTAGCCTCGCCGGCTTAGGCGATGTGCAAATAGACGGCGCAGCCTTCATCAAGGAGAGCAAAGGGATGCAGCGTAAGCCCCATACATTTTTTATCCTGGTCATTATTTTGGCGTCGCTCGGCGCTGGAGCGGGATGCGATAAACTCCGCGCGCGCGACAAACTCAACAAGGGAGTACAAGCCTACAAGGCCAACCAGACCGACCGCGCTATTGAAGACTTTAAAGAAGCAAAGGATTTCGATCCTTCACTTACCAACGCGCGACTCTATCTAGCCACCGCTTACGCGACTCAATACATTCCCGGCGCTCCCTCCGACGAGAATGTACGTATGGGCCAGCAGGCCATGCAGGAATGGCAAGAAGTCCTGGATAAAGATCCGAACAATCTGAACGCCATAGATGGCATCGGCTCGATTCTCTACAGCATGTCCAGCACGCCCTTCGATCCCAAGAAGATGGAGGAGTCGAAGAGTTATCATGAAAAGCATATCCAGATTAAACCTAGCGATCCGGAACCGTACTATTGGATCGGCGTGATCGATTGGTCGATCGCCTTTCGCGGAAATAAAGATATGCGCGAAGAGTACAACAAGACTGCCAAGAAGACCGTGAAGGACACCGATCCGATGCCGCCCGCGCTCGCTGCTCAATTCCAGCAGAAATACGGAGCGATTGTGGATGAGGGCATCGCGGACCTTCAGAAAGCCATGGGCCTGCGGCCCGATTACGACGACGCCATGGCTTACTTGAACCTCCTCTATCGTCAAAGAGCGGATATGGAGACCACTCCGGGAGCGCGCGACGCCGATATCAAACTGGCGGATGATTTGGTGGACAAGGTGAAGGCCATCAAGCAACGGAAAATGGATAATCCGGAGCCGAGTTCTTAGACCCGCTGCTCAGAATTGTCTTCTCACGCCGGCGACCTCACTGAGGCTGCCGGCGTTTTTTTTTGCGTGGCATTTTTCCACTGGGCGCAGAGTGAGCCCGTGGCTTCCTCTAATTCGGTCTCGCGGAAGCGACCGACTTTCCCCAGGCCACGGCTTCGTTCGAGTGCCCGGGTTCTCCTCGCGTCAAGCGAGAGTAAACACGCAATCACGCGATACTCGCACCCCCGTCTCCAAAGAGCTAGAATGGAATTTGGATGGAACCGACAGGCAAACCCGCTATCTCGCAGTCCGCCAAGCGCGCAGTCGATCTGCGCTTTGTCGAATTGATGGACAAGTTGCGCCGCAACCGTCCCGGTGACGATCTCGAACTTCTGCGCCGGGCCTACGATTTCGCGGCGGAACAACACAAGACGCAGACGCGCCTGTCTGGTGAGCCGTTTCTATCGCATCCCGTCGAAGTAGCCCATATCCTCGCGGGTATGAAGCTCGACGTAACGTCCCTTTGCGCCGCTCTTCTCCACGATGTTGTCGAAGATACCAAAATCCCTCTGAGCGAGATCTCCGACCATTTTGGCCCCGATGTGGCGCAACTGGTCGAAGGCGCTACGAAAATTAGCCGTCTCGACTTGTTGGCGCCGGAAGCTCGGCAGGCTGAAAACGTCCGCAAAATGCTCCTGGCCATGGTGAACGACGTACGGGTAGTGGTCATCAAGCTCGCCGATCGTTTGCATAACATGCGCACGCTGGAGTATCTCGATAGCGAGCGTCAGCAACGAATCGCCCGCGAAACTCTCGACATTTATGCGCCCGTTGCCAATCGCCTCGGAATGGGCTTGATTCGCGGAGAGCTTGAAGACGTTTCCTTTCGCTATTTGGAGCCTGAAGCGTTTTTTGAGCTGCAGAAAAAGCTTACATCCAAGCAGAAGGTCTTCGACAAATTCCTGCAAGAAGTTCAAAGCTCAGTCCGCGATAAACTGGTGGAAAACGGTATTCCCGCTGAAGTTCAGGCGCGCGTGAAACGCGTTTACTCCCTTCACTTGAAGATCCAAAAACAGCAGCGCACCCTGGATCAGGTTTTCGACCTCCTAGCGGTGCGCGTAATCACCGACACCGTGAAAAACTGTTACGCAGCACTGGGCGTGATCCACCAGATATGGCCTCCTGTTCCTGGCCGCTTTAAGGACTACATTGCCATGCCGCGGCCTAACCTTTATCAATCGTTGCATACCACCGTGATTCATGGAGGCCAGCCGTTTGAGGTCCAGCTTCGTACCCAGGATATGCATCGCATAGCCGAACAGGGTGTCGCGGCTCACTGGAAATATAAAGACGGCCGCGAAGTTTCGCAGTCCGACGATCAGCGGATCGTGTGGATGCGCCAGTTAATCGAATGGGTGCAGGAAATGCAGGAGCCCAGCGAGTTCCTCTCAACTTTGCGTGTGGACCTCTACCCTGAAGAAGTTTACACGTTCTCGCCGAAGGGCCGCGTTGTTGTGCTTCCGCGCGGCGCCACACCCATCGATTTTGCGTACGCTATTCACACGGAAGTAGGAAATCAGTGCGTCGGCGCAAGAGTGAACGGCGCGATTGTCCCCTTGCGGCACGCGCTCGCCAACGGAGACGTTGTCGAGATCGTCACGCAAAAAGGCCATGAGCCATCACGCGACTGGCTGTCGTCCGTTCAAACATCGCGCGCGCGAAGCAAAATTCGCCAGTGGATCAATGTTCACGAACGCGAGCAAGCGACCGACGTCGGCCGCCGCCTGCTTGAGAAGGAGGCGCGCCAGGCGGGGGTAACCCTGAAGAAAATATCGGATGGCGACTGGGCACGCGTTGCGTCCGAATACGGCTGTGGTCGTATCGAAGATCTCTATGCCGATCTCGGTTATGGAAAATATTCAGCCCGCCAGGTGCTCGCGAAAGCGACCGGCGAGCCCCTCGCCGAACCCACGGAAGATAAGCAGCCAAAACTCGTCTCCACCGTTAAACGCATTCTTGGAATTGACAATTCGGCTATTCTCGTCCACGGAAACGACGGCCTGATGGTCTTTCGCTCAAAATGCTGCACTCCGATTCCTGGTGACGACATCGTGGGCTATGTAACGCGAGGCCGCGGTATCGCCGTACACAGTAAAAGCTGCCCGAATGTTCAGAATTTGCTCTATGAAGCGGAGAGAAGGATTCCCGTGGAATGGGCTGGAGAGACTAAAGCCACCTTTCCTGTTCGCCTGCGAATTTTCACTGAGGACCGTCCCGGAATTTTGGCCAGCATCACTGCTGTGATCAGCGATTCCGGCGCCAATATCTGTAAATTTGAAAGCGGTGGCAAGGATTTGCGCGCGCGCATTGAAGTGGGTCTCGATGTGCACGACCGCAAACAGCTCGAGCGGATCTTGAGTGGCGTTAAACGGATTCCCGGAGTTTTTGACATCGAACGCGTTTACAACGTCTGATCACCACCCCTCGCCCCTTGGGCCTCGCCGAAACCGTTAATCAGTCGGCGACAATTCTATGCGGTCCGACTCCTGCTTCCGGTGGCGCAGGTAGAATGTGATTATGGCGGACGCTGGATCGCTTAAATCCACAACTGGTGTTTCCCTTGACGCTGGTCGAGATCTCTCTCGCGCTGCCCTGGTTTTATTCTTCTTGCTGATTTTGTCGATCGCGGGTTGTGAGCGCATGATGCCTCTTGATACCAAACCTCTCGACAATGCGGGAATGTCCTACCCGGCGATCAAACAGCTGCAGACCCTGAATCCCACGAGGGCAGAACTCGCCGAGGTAGTTAAAGCTCGCGCAGCGGGTTTTCCAGACGACGGTTGCATCGAACTGGTCCGGATATATCACAGCCGTAATCGTCCGTTCAGCGTCGGGGATACTGTCGCGGGACTCGTTAAGACTCGCCTTCGCGAAGACACGATTCTCCAATTAGCGAGAATCGACGAGCTGGGCATTAATGCCGGCGGACTCGAGTTGATCCGCCTCGCCGGCTTCTCGGATTCCATGGTTCTTGAGGTCGCGCGTCATGAGGCAACAGGCAAGACCGTTTTTTCGGGAGCCGCACTTTCGACCATGAGAAACGCGGGCATTCGCGAGCCTGTACTACTTGAGCTCGTGCGGCGCGACATTCCTGATTCCGAAGTTCCTACGATTATCGGATTGCATCGTCACGGCGCAAGCGACGTGGACATTCTCCGCCGTTATCCGGGTGCCTGAGAGAGATGTTCGCCTGAGGCTTCCAGCATGCGTATTATTTCTGCCTTTGCCCACTTGAGTTAGCTCGGTAGAATCTCTCCATCTTGAGTCGCTCATTTAGCTGTTGGCCGAAGGATCGCCCTGCACGTCCGCTTCTGAATGCAACGCTCTTGTTCTGTTTCGCTTTATGCACCGCGAGTTGTGTTGTTTCCGTGGCGCCCGCCTACCGAATTACCAAGGAAACGCGCCAAGTGCGGTTCATTCCAGGCCAGATCCCAGCGCTCCGTCTGGGCGTCAGCTACGCGCTCGAGAATTACGGTATAACCGACCTGGCTTTTATAGATGTCGAACTTCCTAACAAGGAGCAGTACGGAATAAAAAATCTGCTTGTTAAGGTAGCTGGCCGCGAAGTCGCCCCAATAGAACTTTCGTCAGCGTCTCAAGGTGAAGAGCCAATCCAGTTTCGCATTCCGTTTGATCCGGTCTGGAATCAGAAACAACGTCGCGATCTCAGCGTCGAATATGGTCTTGCGCCTACGGAAGATTCGGGAGGGAGCGTCGCCGTAAGCTCATCGTCTTTTCACATTGTCTCGCGCGGTTGGGTTCCTTCACCTCGGCCGCCAACTCACGCACTGTCACCGTTTCCCGCGAGCCCGGAACGCATCAACTACACGGTTCAAGTTCCGTCGGATTTTCTTCTGCTGGCGCCTGGGAAGCCCAATGGTCGAATGAAAGACGGCGCAGAAGTTAAATATCGATTCGAATTACGCCGCAGCGATCCCGCGCTTTTCGTCGTCGCAGGACGATATGCAGATTCGTGCTCGAATCGCCGGTCTTGCGAGGTCGACTTCTGGACTTTTGAACCCATTACGACGAGTCTTGCGTCCGCCGAAGAGCAGCTTGCGTCAGCCTGGAATATTCTCCAGAAGAACTTCGGACCTCTCGAAAAGAGTAATCTGGTCCCGCACATCGTCGAATCTACAGTGTCGGTTCGCATTGGCGACGATGCGCCTTCAGTTGCTCCTTTTTTCGGAGGTGTGCTAGTTAACGCGAAGGCTGTCTCGCTTGGCGTCAATAGCGATGGTTTCTTGGATTTGGTCACGCGAGCACTGGCGGGCAATTGGTTCGGCGTCCAAATATATTCGCCGATTGCGAATGTCGGAATGACAGAAGGCCTATCCGACTACGCAGTTATCGTCGTAGATGAGACGCGCCACGGCGGGTCCGCACGCAGCGTTCGAATATCAAAGTCTCTTCGCGAATATGACGACGCATGTAAAGAAGCGATCGAACAGCCGCTCATTGCAATCACCGAGCACGACTCAGTCGAGCAGCGTCGGATCGCCTTGGCGAAAGCTCCCTTGTTTTTCATCGCTCTTGAAGATGCTTATGGCGAACAGCCTGTACGCCGAGCGCTCGCGCAAGTGGTTAGTCTGTTGCGCGGACAGGCAGTGCGATATCAAGATATTCGGGCTGCGCTCGAGAACGTAACGAATAAGGACCTCGCGCCGGTCTTTCGGACTTGGCTTTACGAGCCAGGTATCCCCGCGGAATTCAGAGAAAAATACCGGAATGTTGAAGTCGGTAACAAGTAGAAGAATGTAGTCTCGAGGAGGGAGTGGTGAGGGAAATCATCTCGACAGAAAACGGGCCTAAAGCGATTGGCCCGTATTCGCAGGCGATCAAAGCTAACGGCTTCGTCTTTGTCTCCGGCCAAACTGCATTCGATCCTACGACCGGCAAGCCGATAGAAGGCGACACGGCGAAGCAAACGGTCCGTACATTTGAGAATCTAAGGGCGATTCTGGAAGCTGCCGGTTCCTCATTTGATCGCGTGGTGAAGGTTAGCGTTTTCCTGAAAGATATGAATGATTTTTCAGCTATGAACGAGGTATACGCTCGATACTTTCCTTCGAATCCGCCCGCTCGATCGACCGTTGAAGTCGCGCGACTGCCTCGCGATTTTCGAGTCGAAATTGACTTGATCGCGCTGGCTTGAGAAGGCTCGACGGGTCCGAATGACACAAGATACGCACATCGGCGGTTCCAGCGGCAAGTTTCCCGCCACCCAATGGTCCGCTATCGGTGCTGCTCGCAGTAACGATCCAACCGAACGGACGCGCGCTTTGGAAACGATCATTGCCTCCTACTGGAAGCCGATTTACAAATACATTCGCATTCATTGGGGCAAAACCGACGAAGATGCGAAAGATCTAACGCAGGAATTCTTTGTCCGTCTAATCGAGAAGAAGTATCTCGACGATTTTGATCCGTCGAAAGCGCGCCTAAGGACGTTCCTGCGGATTTGTACGGACCATTTCGTCGCAAATGAAGCGAAAGCTGCAAGACGACTGAAGCGTGGCGGCGGCGCTATGCACATTTCGCTGAATTTCTCACTTGCCGAGTCCGAGCTCGCGCGCGCAAACGTATCTTTAACCGCCGGTGCTTCACCTGAACCCATCGAGGAATTCCTGGAAAAGGAATTTCTTCGTAGTTTGTTCGGCTTGGCAGTAGAGGAACTCCGAACGTTCTGTCAGAGTCGCGGGAAGGAAACTCACTTTCGCTTGTTCGAAATCTATGATCTCGAGGATGACGGAGCGCAGCGGCAGAGTTACACCGACCTTGGCGCGCAGTTTAAAATTGCGGTCACTGACGTTACCAATTATCTTGCATTCGCCAGACGTGAATTCCGTCGTATCGCGCTTGAAAAGCTGCGCGAGATGACCACGTCGGAAGATGAATATCGCCGCGAAGCTCGCGCGCTGTTGGGAGTCGATTTGTCATGAGCTGGCTCTCGGACGAAGCAATTTCTCGTTTGCAAGCCGCGAGCGCCCTGCCGGATTTCGGAGGCACTCGTTATCGCCTTGTAGATCGGGTCGGCAGCGGAGGCATGGGCGTAGTTTATTTGGCAGAAGACTCGATCCTCGGGCGCCGCGTGGCTTTAAAGGTGCTTGATTTTCCCGATGCCTCCGGGGAGCTTGCGGCGCGGCTGCTTCGCGAAGCACACATCCTCGCTCGGTTGGAGCATCCCGGCATCGTTCCAGTGCACGACGCTGGCACACTCTCCGACGGATGCGTTTTCTATGCAATGAAATTCGTGGAGGGTCGCCGCCTCGATCACCTTGATGTGCAGAAGGATACCTTATTCGACCGCCTGCGCATTTTTCAGCGCATTTGCGACACTGTCGCTTTCGCTCACGCACGCGGCATAATCCATCGCGATTTAAAACCGGGCAATGTAATGGTCGGGTCATTCGGCGAGGTGCTGGTCATGGATTGGGGTGTGGCAAAGATTCTGTCCTCCGCTCCAAAGAGCCACAACCAAGCGGTTCCAGCGGGAAATGCGTCTACTTCGATCCATTCGCCGACGGCTGCAGCTTCCGAGACGGCCCACGGGGAAGTACTGGGAACGGTTGGCTATATGTCTCCCGAGCAAGCTCGAGGAGAGATCGCAAGCCTCGATACGCGTTCAGATATATTTTCTCTAGGCGCCGTCCTACAGTATCTGCTGACGACTCTGGCGAGCACGCCACCGCAGCCCCTTTCTGCGATCGCCCGCAAAGCCATGCAGGCGGATCGCGAGAGCCGATATGCTTCCGCAATATGCCTCGGTCAGGATATCGGCAGCTATCTGGACGGCCTTCCAGTCTCCGCGTATCCCGAGAACATCTTTCGCAAGATCGCACGCTGGGCTTCCCGGTATCGAGTGGCAATCGTTCTCGTCCTTACGTATCTCATCGTACGGTCGCTGTTGCTATTGTGGTTTCGGCGTTAAAGGAATCCGGTACGACGGTTAATAGAAGGTCGAGAGCGTAAGAACAGTGCGACGCGGGAGGAAGTAATGAACAAAGTCGTATATGGATTGATCCTCGGCGGAATTTTGGGCATTTTCGACGGGCTCACCTCCTGGTTCACCCCCGAGGTGAGGCCGCAGCTCCTGATGATCGTGGTGGGCTCGACGATTAAGGGAATCATCGCAGGCGTGCTGATCGGGTTCTTTGCGCGCAAAGTGCATTCGTTGACGCTCGGGGTTCTCTTCGGGCTGGGTGTCGGCCTCTTGCTCGCGTTCTTCATTGCCCACATGCAGGGTAAGTATTATTTCGAGGTTATGCTCCCCGGCGGACTGGTGGGCCTGATTGTGGGTTACGCGACGCAGAAATACGGGAATTCCGGGCTCTCAACGCCCTCCCGGTCTTGAACGCTTCCGGCAACATTAACAGACAGTCTTAAAAAACTCTCGGCAACTGAGATAGCCGTTAACCCATTGATTGCCGCCCCCTTGGCGAATGGCGTGACCTCCATTTTTTCAGTATCCTAGACGTCGTTCATATTCTTGCAAGGTTGCCCTGTTAGACTTGCGGTCGTTCGCACTGTATCTATTCTGTTGGATATGACGGCGCTCTCCGGGGCCGTTCAATCGAATTTCACCAGGTGGTTACATGACTGATTCGCAGTTCGATTTAGTAGTGATTGGCAGCGGTCCAGCCGGACAAAAAGGAGCCATCTGTGCGGCGAAAATGCGTAAGCGTGTCGCAGTCATCGACCGCGCGCTGATGATCGGCGGCGTTTGTGTCCACACCGGCACAATCCCCAGCAAGAGCGTTCGCGAAGCTATTTTCCAGTTGACTGGAAACGCAGTAAGGGCGTTCTACGGCGACAGTTATCGCGGGAAAAATGACATTACGATTAACGATCTGTCCTTCCGCGTGAATGCGATCGTCTCGCGGGAGACAGACGTGATTCGCGCACAGCTCAAGCGCAACGGCGTGTCTGTTTTTCAAGGGACCGCTCAATTCGCGGACCCACACACGATCGAAGTCCAAGGAGATGCCGAAAAAGTTACAATCCGTGGAGATCATATCCTAATCGCCTGCGGCACTCGACCGGCTCGAGATCCTCAGATTCCGTTCGACGATAAACGTATTGTCGATACCGACAGTCTTTCTTGCCTGGGAGGATTGCCCAGGGAAATTATCGTGGTCGGCGCGGGAGTTGTCGGCCTTGAATACACATCTTTCCTTGCAGCCTTGGGTATCGAAGTCACGCTGATAGACCAGCGCCCCACGATTCTGGATTTCGTGGACCGGGAAATAATGGAAGCTCTTGCATATCACTTGCGCCAGATGGGTACCACCTTCCGTCTCGGCGAAAAAGTTACCCGAGTGGGAATTGATCCCAAGCGAGATCGCGTTTTCGCAGAACTCGAAAGCGGGAAAAAAGTCCAGGCTGACGCGCTCATCTACGCTGTGGGCCGTCAAGCGAACGGCGACCGCCTAAACCTGGCAGCGGCCGGTATGCAAGCCGACTCGCGCGGCAAGATCAAGGTCAACGGACACTATCAGACGGATGTCTCGCACATTTACGCCGCCGGCGACATCATCGGTTTTCCCGCGCTCGCCAGCACCTCCATGGAACAGGGCCGTCTCGCGAGTTGCCACATGTTCGGTGCGCCCTCTGGACACATCTCTGAATTGTTTCCGTACGGCATTTATACCATCCCGGAAATTTCCATGGTCGGCCAGAACGAGGAGCAACTCACGGCCGCTAAAGTTCCCTACGAAGTAGGTATGGCCAAGTACGCGGAACTTGCCAAAAGTATGATGCTGGGAGACGAGACAGGCATGCTGAAACTTCTCTTCGACCGCAACACGCTAAAGCTTCTCGGCGTTCACGTAATCGGTCAGCGCGCCACAGAAATCATTCACATCGGGCAGGCCGTTCTTTATTACGGCGGCACCGTTGACTATTTTCGCGACACCGTCTTCAACTACCCGACTCTCGCCGAAGCCTATAAAGTCGCCGCTCTCGATGGGCTCAACAAACTCTAGCAAACCACGCGTTCAGTTCTGCATCACGCAGCACCGATAATTTGTCTGTACTTCCGCTATACGGCTCTTTGCCGTGGCATGCTAGAATTGTGAAATCCAAAGCGGGCAACTTGCCCGCCGTGGGCCTGTAGCTCAGGTGGCTAGAGCGCGCCCCTGATAAGGGCGAGGTCGGTAGTTCAAGTCTACCCAGGCCCACCAGTCTCCGTCGCAACAAGAATTACGAATCGAGATCCACTTCTGTCCGTAGGTATTCTTGTAATTAAATCCACCCCAGTGCGTAATAACTCTGACGGATATCAATGTCCGCTCGCGCGTGCCGTTGCTTTACAATGTGAGACCAGGGCTCGGGAACAAAAGGATGCGCATGAGAAAGACAATAATGTTCGCGGCGTTAGCTTTACACTTCGTGATGGTAGCGCCCTCCATGTTTGGACAGCGAATTCCGAATTCCGCTTCGCCCAAGCATTATCAGCTCACCATTGCGCCGGACTTCACGAGTGAAAAGTTCGCGGGTGATGAAAAGATCCAAATTGATCTACTCAAATCCTCGGCATCAATTACGTTAAATGCCGCCGAAATCAAATTTACCGAAGTCACGATCTCTTCCGGCGGCAAGACCCAGACGGCCGCGGTAACTGACGACGAAAAGAACGAAACGGCCACGTTCACGGTGGCGGAGCCGCTCCAAACCGGGCCGGCCGAAATCCACATCCGCTACTCAGGTATTCTCAATGGCCAGCTCCGAGGCCTCTATCTGAGCAAGGCGAACAATCGCAAGTATGCGATTACGCAGCTCGAAAATACTGATGCGCGTCGCATGTACCCGTCCTTTGACGAACCCTCTTACAAAGCGACATTCGACATTACTGCCATTATCGACAAAGGCGACACGGCCATCTCGAACGGCAAAATTGTTTCTGACACGCCTGGTCCGGGTGATGACAAACACACGCTGAAATTCTCCACCACTCCGAAGATGTCCACTTATCTCGTCGCGCTAGCAATCGGCGATTGGGAGTGCCTGGAAGGCAGCGCCGATGACATTCCCATTCGTGTTTGCGGAGTTCCCGGCAAAAAACAGTACGCCGGCTTCGCTCTCGAAGCGGCGGAATACACCATGAAGTTTTACAATCGATACTTCGGAATCAAATATCCGTACGGCAAGCTCGATATCCTTGGTGTGGCGGATTTCTCCGCGGGCGCTATGGAAAATACCGCCTGCATCATTTCTCGTGACATTCTATTTGTGGATCCCAAGCAATCCTCCTATTTTCTGCGAAAGATAGTGGCGCAGGATCTTGTTGCCCACGAGATGGCCCACCAGTGGTTCGGCGACCTGGTCACCATGAAATGGTGGGATGACGTTTGGCTCAACGAAGGTTTCGCGACATGGATGTCGTTCAAGCCTGTGGAAGCCTGGAAGCCCGAATGGAATTTCCAGACTGACGCGGTGAGTTCGAGCACAGGCGCAATGGACACAGATTCGCTCAGCTCCACTCGTGCAATTGAAGCGCACGCCGAAACTCCTGCGCAAATTCAGGAGTTATTCGACAGCATCACGTACAACAAGGCGGCCGCCGTTCTCTCCATGATCGAAGGCGATCTCGGCGAAGACCTTTTCCGCAAAGGCGTGAATTCCTACCTCGCCAAGTATTCTTACTCCAACGCCACTTCGGAAGATTTCTGGAATGAGATTACTCAGGTATCACATGTGCCCGTGGACCGCATCATGGAAACCTTTGTCAAACAACCCGGAGTGCCATTGGTGTCCTTTCGAACCCTATGCGATGGCGGCAAAACAAAAGTAACATTGTCTCAGCGACGATATTTCTCCGATCGTGTTCGATTTGAAGCAAGCTCTGGTGAACAGTGGCAAGTTCCGGTTTGCTTGAAAACAGGGAAAGATGAAAAGTGCCAGCTCCTGAGCTCCAAAGAGCAGCAAGTCATACTGCCTGGGTGCGGAACTGCTGTATTCGGCAATGCGGGTGCTCGGGGCTACTACCGCTCGGGTTACGATCCCGAAAACTTGAAGCTGATTTCATCCTCTGCCGAGCGCTCTCTCTCTGCCGGCGAGCGGTATTTGCTTCTAACGGATGTGACAGCACAGGTCAGCGTGAATCGTTTGACGGTGGGAGACGTTTTGGCCCTCGCGCAGGACATGAAGGACGATAAGTCCACCGCAGTGATCAATTATTTGTCGAACCAGCTCGCCTTTGCCGCGAATTACCTCGTCACCGACGCAGATCGCGCGCAATATCAAGACTGGATCCGAGCCACATTCAGCCCCGTCGCCGATCAACTTGGTTGGGTATCCGACCCTGACGATTCAGAGGAAACGCGAGCTCGCCGGGCTGCACTGTTCACCATACTTGGTTTGACCGGCCGCGATCCCAAAATCATTCAGATGTCGAAGGATATGGTTGATAAGGCGCTTAGCGGCGAGCCCGTTGATCGCACGATGCTGTCAACCGCGTTACGCATCACAGCGCGTGAAGGAGATGCGACGTTGTACAACAGGATTCTGGCTCACTTCGCCCAAATAAAAACTCAAGAGGAATTCCTTCAGTACGGCCAGGTTTTGTGTCTTTTCAGCGATCCTGCCTTGTTGACACGTACTCTTAATTTTGCAATCTCCCCCATGATGCGGGCGCAGGATGCGCCCCAAGTGATCGGTGCAGTAATGGCGAACCCCGCGGGGAGCCAAGTCGCTTGGGATTTTATCCGCCAGCACTGGACCGAGGTCGAAGGCAAGCTCAGCAATTATTCTGACGCTTCTGTGGTGCAAGACACCGGCGTCTTCTGCGATGCGGCCAGGCATGACGAAGTGCAGCAATTCTTCGCCGAGCACAAAGTTCCTGCAGCTGAACGCGAGTTAAAATTGGCGCTGGAACAAATCAATGTTTGCATAGACGTTCGTGCGCACCAGCAACCCCTCCTGCAATCCTGGCTAAGGGAACATCAATCCGGTCTCGCGGCGGGAGCATCAGGAACGAATTGATCGTGGGAGACGTTTGTGACTGAGCCCGATCTTCGCGGGGCTTCGAATGTCCGTTTCAGCAACAGCCTATCCCACAACCGGGCAAAGATCGGACGGCGTTGAGCGTCGCTTCATCGTAAGTCTTTTTTCTGCTTGTAAATACGTGCCGCAGGCAGAGGCCCAAGATTTGCTTCGGAATGTCGAGGCATATTCCGCGCAAATAGCAACCGCATAGTCTCTCTTAGCGAAGGAGGCGTCATGGCAAAACTGGAACGCATCAGAGAATCGCTGGGAGGGAATCTCGATCCTGAATACTTGAAACAGCGTCAACAAGAAGGCTGGCGGATCGTCGGCCTTGAATGGGAAAAAGAGACGGAAACGGATGCTATTCGTGAACCGGCCAAAGTAGAAGATGCTCCTTTTGGAACGCGAATCTCCGGCGATTGCGAGCACCTGGAAGAAAATCTTCCGGAAATGCAGTTCCTTCTTTCGATGATGGAGTTAATCATCCAGGACATTTCCTTAACTAAAGTAGCCGAGGAACTCAATAAGAAGGGCTTTCGTACGCGCAAGGGAGACGAGTGGGGTCCCGTCGCAGTATTCAACATGCTCCCGCGCCTCATCGAGTTAACGCCGAGAATTTTCAAGAGCCAGGAATGGGTTGAACGTCGAAAGCAGCTCTTTCTCGTCTACTAGCCGCTGGGTTGAGTCGGTCTTGACAGAAAGGCATTTCCCCAAATACAGTTACGCGTGCTGACAGTTGTGTATTAGTGGTGTATCTTTTCGGCGATCAAGTGAACAGTCCACCGTCACTTCTTGGGAGGCAGACATGCGCAAGTCCAGTTACGTTTTCCCTGGCTTTTTGATTTTCTTTGTCCTCGTGGTGAGCGTGTTTCCGTCGCACGCGCAAGCCCAGGCAGCACCCTCAAATGGTGTGCCGGTCACTACCTACGTGACCGTTCTCGGTCCCAAATACACGGCGCCGCCGGCTCTCGGCAAGAGCGACGTAATCGTCGATGAGGGAAAACAAAAGAAGGAAGTGATAAATTGGGTTCCAGCTCAGGGCGACAAGGCTGGCCTTCTACTCGCCATCGTCATCGACGATGCAGACACTACGGATCTTGCCAGTCAATTGAACGATTTGCGGAGCTTTGTCACCTCACAACCGGACACAACCAACATTGGAGTGTTCTACGCGAGTAATGGCACGATCCAAACGGCTTCCCAATTCAGCAAGGACCATGAAGCCGTGGCTAAAACTCTGAGAATACCTTTCGGAAATGGCGGAGCGTATTCCAGCATCTATCTTTCCGTCATGAATCTGATAAAGGGTTGGCCCGCCACCGGCGCGAGGCGCGAAATTTTGCTGATTGCCGACGGCATCGACCGATTCCGCGGTAGCTATCCGACCAGTCCCGATGTCGACTCCACCATCGACAATGCGCAGAAGGCTGGTGTCATGATTCATACGCTCTATGCCGCTGGCGTAGGGCGTGCCGGCCGAAATTCGTTTCGTGTCACTCTCGGGCAAAGCGCTCTTTCAGAGATAGCGGACGCCACGGGCGGTGAATCCTTCTTCCAGGGTTTTAACACACCTATATCGTACGGGCCGTATCTCCAACAGTTTGACATGGTCCTCAAGAATCAATATTGGCTGACCTATGCTACCGATCGTTCGAAGAAGTCTAAAGGCGAGCTCCGCAAATTCCGCGTACGAACCGAACAAAAGGGAGTGGAAATCTCAGCAGCGGATAGGATTTTCGTTCCCGGCCCTTAAGAAACATTTAATAGCGCGATTCGGAGACACGAAGGGTGGGGCTGCAAGGCGAAGTCACAACATGAAGCGCACGATTCTCTTCGCCGTTTTCCTTTGCGTCAATGGCCCGCTCCTGTTGGCCCAGAAGTCTGCTGATTCCGCTCAGATTTCTGGACAACACGTGGGGTCCGCAGTTGTCTGGAATCCATCTCCGCAAATCCTTTCCGCGATTCGCGAAAAATGCGGAAGAGACGATTCCAGCGCACCCAATGACTGTTTTCTCTCGGAGATGCAGTCTCAGGGTGCTTCTCCGCAAGCGGTGGCATTCTCGAAAGCATTTTCCGAGAAGGGCACCGCCTACGTGCGCGCCTTCCGCAAAGTGGGTGTCGTGGACATCGCCTACATTGAATACGCGTTTCGCGCCAACGAACTGAACGGAGTGCTTCTGGTAAACGGCGAGCCCTCGATCATCAACGTGGACAGTGAGGGATTCGTTTCGAAAGAAAATTTCTTGAAGGATCCAGCTTATTCCGCGCTTGCCAAAAAGTATCCTCAGATCAGCATTTGGCCGGGCGATCGTTACCACGCGAGCAATCCGCAAGCGAAACATCGCCAGTCCGGAGAGCTATCTATCGTAGTGGACTATATTCTCCGCGACGGTTGCCACGCCTGCGCGCAGATTGGGACCGCAACCTTGAACTTTGTTTTCGATGAGTATGGCAAGTTCAGCGGGGTGCAAGCTGGATCGGCACTTCCCAATCCCTAAGGGCGGATCACTTTGCAGGACGATTCCGCGATGGAGAGTCCGGCCGCCCAGCCAACGCCATAATAGTGGAGAGGGAAGTCGCGCAGAGAATTTCCTCCTCGCCATTCATCACGAAAACGTCAGCGGCACAAATCTTCAGTGTTTTACCCGAGCGCACAACGCGTCCCCGAGCGACTAGAGATTTCCCCTCAGCAGGTGCGACCAAGTTTATTTTGTATTCCACTGTGAGGACACTGGAATCTGCCGGCATCGTGCTGTAGGCGGCATATCCCGAAGCGCTATCAGCGATCGAGGCTGTCACCCCCGCGTGGACGTACCCGTGCTGCTGCGTAAGCTCCGCGCGGTGGGCCACTCGGATCTCACATTCGCCAAGGCTTAGCCCTGTTAACTCCGCGCCGAGATGTTTCATCAACCCCTGGCGAGCGAAGCTGTCTCGCACACGTTGCAGGGTTGCAGCATCGATCTTGGAGTGTCTCTTCATTTTCATTGGATGAACCTCCACTGAACCCGACAATGAAGCAGAGCGAATTTCAGATGCGGAAAAAATAAATGAAGATGCAAACAAAAAGCCCCGGCTCGATTTTCATCGAACCGGGGCTTGCGTTTGTCTGCAAACTCTTTGATATCGGATGAGACTTACCAGAACCCGTCCGGCCCATTGAGTGCTTCTCAGCTCGACAAGTCGAGATGAGAAACGGACCGAGCTCCCGAGATCCTAAGATCCGGGATGAAGAGTCGTACCTGCTACCGAAGCAGGTCGTGCTCCCTTTTCTTTTAGAAAGGAGGTGATCCAGCCGCAGGTTCTCCTACGGCTACCTTGTTACGACTTCACCCCAATCATGAGTCATACCTTGAGCGCCTGCCTCCTTGCGGTTGGCTCGGCGATTTCTAGTACAGCCCACTTTCGTGATGTGACGGGCGGTGTGTACAAGGCCCGGGAACGTATTCACGGCGTCGTTCTGATACGCCATTACTAGCGATTCCGGCTTCATGCAGTCGAGTTGCAGACTGCAATCCGAACTGAGCGCGCTTTTTTGCGATTAGCTCCCCCTCGCGGGTTTGCAACGCTTTGTGGCGCGCATTGTAACACGTGTGTAGCCCTGGACATAAAGGCCATGCTGACTTGACCTCATCCCCACCTTCCTCTCCGTTATCCGGAGCAGTCCTCATAGAGTTCTCCCTTGCGGGTAGCAACTATGAGTAAG
>DATNLC010000043.1:0-1614 GCA_035603075.1 Candidatus Acidiferrales bacterium
AAACTGAACGGGCATACAACCCCACCCGGAGGGAAGACATCACAATGTTTCCAGTGCGCGGTGTCTTGGTCGCTCTTTCGGTCCTTGCCTTGACTGCTATGCAGGCGCGCTCGGGAGAAAAGGAAAAAGAACCTGACGCGATCCTTGAAATCGGCGGGTCAGGCAATTGGAGCCTGTCCGATCCTTCTAGCAGTCTGCTGAAAAACCCTCGCCATGGTGAGAGTGTCGTGATTCAGTTTTCTGTCACGAATCGGCGGAGGCTGGCATGCGGGGCACATTTGTAGATCAGGGCGGGCTGTTTTCGTACATCGCACCGGAGGCGCGGGTGCCGGCGAACCATCCGCTGAGAAAGATCCGGGAACTCGTACGCGATGTGCTGGGCGAGCTGACACGTAGCTTGGGAAGGCTGTACGCGAGCGAAGGCCGGCCCTCGATTCCGCCAGAGCAGTTATTGAGTGCGCTGCTGCTTCAAGTGTTCTACGGCATCCGGTCGGAACGCCAGCTCATGGAGCAGTTGGACTACAATCTCTTGTACCGCTGGTTCGTTGGACTTTCGCCCGACGCCCCGATCTGGGACCCGACGACCTTCACGAAGAACCGCGATCGGCTGCAGACCGGCGCGGTATTTGCCAAGTTCATGAGCAAACTTCTGAACCATCCGGAGGTCAAGCCGCTGTTGTCGGACGAGCATTTTTCGGTGGACGGAACGCTGATCGAGGCGTGGGCCTCGCACAAGAGTTTCCGCCCCAAGGACGGCAGTGGCGACGATGACGGCGGGGCCGACTTCCACGGCCAGCAGCGCAAAAACGACACGCATGCGAGCACTAGCGATCCCGACAGCCGACTCTACCGCAAGGCCGCCGGGCGGGAAGCAAAGCTCTGTTACATGGGCCACGCCACCATGGAGAACCGCCATGGGCTGGCGGTGGCGGGCATGGTCACGCTCGCCGACGGCACCGCCGAGCGCCGCGCTTCGCAGATCATGCTCAAGGCCAAAGCCAAGGAGGCAGGCGGCCGCATCACGGTGGGCGAAGATAAGGCCTATGACACGGCCGACCATGTGGCCCATCTGCGCGCCATCAACGTTACGCCGCATGTGACGCAGAACGACTGCATCACCGCAACCGGCAAGCGTCGTCGGAGCGCCATCGACGGACGCACCACGCGGCACGAAGGCTATGGCATGTCGCAATCGTGTCGAGCGATGATCGAATGCATCTTCGGCTGGGGCAAGCAGCACGGCACGATGCGCAAGACCAAACATCGTGGCCTAGCCAGCGTCTCTACCGACTTCATGCTCAATCTGATCGCCTACAACCTGACCCGCATTCCCAAACTGCTGACGGCCTAGGTCAGCGTCTGTTCACAACATCCCGACCGCCCCAAAACCCGAGGCAAAAAGACGGCCAATGCACCAATCTCCAGGTTCTTCCGCAGACTGCTAGTGGGCCAACGGGAAGGCAGGAGAGGTCCGCGCACGTAATTCAATTTGCTCAGCCGTTCGGCATCAGGTCTCGAGTTGGCACGGAGGGGACCTCCGGCCAGTCAGTGCCCGGCATCGCCCGCAGCATGAAATGGCCGAACGCCGACGCGATTGGCTTGTTCGCATCGTCC
>DATNLC010000080.1:0-1105 GCA_035603075.1 Candidatus Acidiferrales bacterium
AGCCGTGACGGACAGTGTTGGCGCCTACCGCATGGACGCCTTGCAGCCTGGGACTTACACGGTGACATTCTCCGCGCCGGGGTTTGCGGAACTTCAAGTTGGAAGCGTGATTCTAAATGCATCGGTCACGACCAGCGTGAATGGCAACCTGAAAGTCGGCACAACCAGCAAGACGATCGTGGTCGAGGCAACTGCCGGCCAGGTCATCGACACGCAGTCCGGACAACTTGGCGAAAGTCTCGGCACTCACGAAATTGAGAATCTTCCGTATACCAGCTTCAATCCGGCGGAACTAGCCATGACGCTCCCTGGCGTACAAGACACTGAAGCTAACAACTCCTTCTCCAACGGTGTGAACTTTTCGGTGAACGGCACACGTCCTCGCGCAAACAACTTCCTGATCGACGGACAGGACGACAACGACTGGAGCATCGCAGGGCAAGCGTTCCAGCCGAACAATATCGGTGCGATCCAGGAATTCACGGTTCTCACGAATTCCTACAGCGCAGAGTATGGGCGCGGCGGCGGTTCGGTAAGCAACTACATCTACAAGAGCGGCACGAACTCGTTCCATGGTGAGGCCTGGGAAGTAAACCAAGACTCGGCTTTTGCAGCCATTCCGGCCCAGAGTAAGTTCCTCAATCCCAATGCCACAAATCCTCTTTTTATTGAGAATACCTTTGGTTTCGATATTGGCGGTCCGGTGGTCAAGGACAAGCTATTCGCCTTTGGCACCGTACAGTGGGATCCGACGGCTGCGCGGGCTCAAGGGGCTAGTTTCGATCTTCCCACCACAGCGGGAATCGCCACCTTGCAGGGGCTTCTGCCGAACCCAAATGTCCAATTGCTCCTGAACGCTCTGAACGGACTTACTGCAAACGGATTGGTCCAGCCGATGTGTGTCCCTCTGGGGCCTGGGGCAAACGGGGTCGACCGTGGCTGCGTGGAAAGCAGTCTATTTGCGCGCACGGGCGTCCGAGAAGAAGGTACTGACACTAACTGGAACGTACGGTTGGATTATCACACCGGTCCCAACGACGTTCTATCGGGAAGCTTTATCCGCCAAAGCAGTACTCTCCTCCCGGATTTTTTCAACAATAGCGCA
>DATNLC010000086.1:0-1796 GCA_035603075.1 Candidatus Acidiferrales bacterium
CCCAACGTGGGCGAGTGCTCAGTCCCGAGCTCGACAAAGCGGGCGACGCGCCCGTTGTGGTGATTAGCGACCGTTTCTGGCGCAATCGCCTCAACTCCTCTCCCACGGCCCTGGGGCAAACGCTTCGCCTGAATGGACAGCTTGCCACCATCGTGGGAATTACGCCGAAAGATTTCAATGGCGCCCTGGGCGTGAATCCCGCTGAGCTGTTTGTCCCGATTACCGCGCCGGCCGCGCTCGCTCCGGAGCTCGCCAATGACGTTTTGCACCAACGCAACGCCAAAGAGTTCCTGGCAATCATGTGCCTGGCACCCGGGGTCACGATTGAATCCGCGGAAGCGGGTCTCGACGCGATCACACGTAATCTCGACGAGCAGGATCTTTCCTCCCTAGTGCGCACGGACAAAGGCCGACGCGTAACGTTACTTCCAGCAGGCACCAACATACCGATGCCCCGGAAATTGAAGCCTGCGCTGATCGGATTTTTAGTCGCGCTGATGGGCCTGATTATCACCCTGGCGTGCATGAATCTGGCAAACATGCTGATGGCGCGCGGTGCGAATCGCCGAAAAGAGTTGGCAATTCGCCTGTCAGTCGGGGCCAGCCGTTTCCGGATTGTCCGGCAGATGATAAGCGAAGGCATTTTGCTCTCACTGCTGGGCGGCTTGGCAGGATTCGCACTCGCGTACGTTCTCTCTGTGTTGAACTCTCACTTCACCGCGCCGACGACGGTGCCGATCGAATCCCCTTTCAGCCTGGATTGGAGCGCGGGCGTTTTTGCGTTCGGCCTCGCGATCGTGTGCGGCATCGGATTCAGCCTCGCGCCCGCTCTGCAAGCGACGAAAGCCGATCTGACCCCGGCTCTCAAAGAGGGGTCCGCACTCCAGTTGCCGGGTTACCGGCGTTTTGGTTTGCGCAACCTGCTCATGGTAGCCCAAGTTGCGGCTTCGCTCATGCTGCTGCTTATGACAGGGTTCCTCGTAATAGGAATTAGCAAGGGAACCAGCATCCAGACCAAATTCGATCCGAAGACGATGTATCTCTTGTCCCTCGATCCCGTGCGTGACGGCTACGCGCCCGAAAAAGCGCAGGCTTTGTTCGAGAAACTTCCCGAACGGCTCAAAGCCACCGGCCCGGTGCGCGGCATCGCCCTCGCCGCTCAGCCGCCCTTTTCTGGCGAAGTGGAACCCACGCAAGTGTTTGCCGAAGACTCGCCGGGGTCCTCACAAGTGGAGCAGCCCGTGGTCGAAGAAACTGTGGGCGCGGGCTATTTTGCCACGCTCAGCGAGCCCACGCTGGCCGGCCGGGAGTTCGAGGAGCGCGATCAACGGGGCCAGCCGGACGGATCGAAGACGGTCTCTTTGCCCGCGGTGCTGAATGAAAGCGCCGAACGCAAACTCTTCGGAAATCAGAATGCGATCGGTAAGCGGGTCCACGACAACAAGCAGTCCTATGAAGTGGTCGGCGTGGTCAGCGACTCTAAGGATATAGAGGGATTCAGCCAATCCATTATGTATTTGCCGCTGACTCCACGCGATTTTACGCGGCCGCCGGCCGGAGGCATCACCATTATGGTGCGGTCGGATGCGGGCCACGACGCGCTGAGCGGCATTCGGAGCGAGATCGCTCTCATCGATCCCAATCTGAACATCTTTAATGTGCAAACGCTTAGCGATTACCTAGATCGCAGCCGTTCCGCCTTGCGGTTCTCTATCCAAACGTACGGCGGAATTGGAGTGTTCGGCTTGCTGTTGGCCGCCATCGGACTGGCCGGGGTCACGGCCTACTCGGTCGCG
>DATNLC010000053.1:0-2386 GCA_035603075.1 Candidatus Acidiferrales bacterium
CCGGCTGCCAAGTATGCTAGTCCGCGCACATACGTGGGATAGAGGCAGGAAATGTTGGCCACGAACGCGATCTGCCCCAACTCCAGCGGTGATGTAGCAGCTTGTAGTGCATTCACGGCGACCGAAGGATTCTTTTTGTTCAGCGCCGATTGCGCCTGAATCGTCGGCTGCCAAAGCGACTGCATCTGCGTGTCCAACGGGTAGCGTTTCCCTAAATCTTCAGCCAACGATTCGGCTCGGGCCGCATCACCCGCCATCGCAAATGCAAGCGCAGCTTCGACCCCAACACCCTGACTCGCGGGAGCCAGCTTCAAAGCCTCCGCCGCTGACTGCCGGCCTTCCGCGGGATTGCCGTAAGCGGCTTGTTGCAGAGCAGCGTTCGCCTGCCATATTGCTCCATTTTCCTTGCTATCAGCTTTAATCGCGGAATCCACAGCGCGCTTGGTCAGTTCCCGAGCTTTGCTCACACGACCAGCGTACGCTTCGGTGTCGGATGCGAGGGCCAATCCCATGTTCTCCTCGGGCTTACCTGCAAACCATTGTTGCTGTTCCGCCATCGCCGCCGAGTCCTTCCCGATAAAGGCAAGAGTGTAGAGAGCATTGTGGAGCAAGGCGGTATCTAATTTTCGAGTTTGCGCTTCTTGGATGATCAGCCGCGCCTCGTCGAAACGTTCCAAGGAGAGCAGGCTGTTGCCGAGGTCCCCATAGGGGCCAACATTATCCTGGGCGAGGCGGAGGCTTTGGCGATACGACTCCGCAGCCCGCTCATACAGACCCTGCAACGCGTACACGTCGCCCAGATCAAGGTGTGCTCTATATTCCCGTGGGTAACTCTCAATCTCCTCCTGATACGCCTGAGCCGCTTTGTCCAGTTCTCCGGTTACACTTCGATAGTAGGTAGCGGCGATTAGCAGTTTTTCGTGTTCGCTGGCATGTTCCCGCAGCTCGAATGCCTTGGTGAAGTACTCGCCGGCCCGCCCCAGCTCGGCCAGATTCAAGTAGCTCTCGCCCACCCCCCTGTAGCCCATGGCAAAATTCGGATCGAGCTCGATGGCTTGTTGAAGGTAAGGCAGGGCCGCGGCGGCGCCTTTCTGGTTCTGGGCCCGTTCGCCGAGGCTGTACGCTCGCAGAGCTTCCAGCGAAGACGTGGTGGCCTCTGCCAGCGGAACGTCCAACTTCTGAACCGTAGCCAGCGATTCGCCCAGCTCAGTGCGCAGTTGCGACGCCGCTTGTCCCAGCGTATCAAGCACCTTCTCCTTGGACGCCGCCGTAACCTGCTCTTCGGCCAGCGTGTCTCCGCTCCGGCAATTCACCGCCTTCAATCCCAGCACGTATTGGCTGCCTAGGCTGCCAATCGTTCCTGCAAGATAAGCTTTGCTGCCTGCCCGCTGGCAAAGCTCGCGGGCCACCTCGGGTGTGAGCTTCGCATCACCCGGACGGGTCATCAACTTCAAATTTTTGGCCACTTCGCTGTCGGAGAGCACGTTCAGGAAAGGCGATTGCCGCAGGGAAACGTTGAGTGCTGTTTTCAGCGTGTCGTCGAAAATTGCATCGCCGGTGGTGTTGGTGAAGTCGGAAAGCACGATGGTGTCTTTCTCGGTAAGAGCTTGCGCCTTGCGAGCGAAATAAAGCCACGCGCCAACGGCTAGACCGATGACCACTACTGCAATCGCGGGAACGAGAATCTTCCAGAATTTCCTGCTCGCTGCGGAAACTTCGCCGACTTTCACACCACTCGATGACGAAGGCGCAGCAGTCGCGGAACCGGTTGCTGGCGATACCTGTTGCGATGCGACTTGCGAACCAGCCTCCTGCGCCGCCGCGACAGTGCCCGAACTCGCCGCTGACACTCGGCCCGTGTCCGCATCGCGCTTCAGGCGTTGCAGGTCAGTGCGCATTTCTGACGCGTGCTGATAACGCAGGTTTCGATCCTTCTCCAGCGCCTTGTTAATGACGTCTTCCAGCTTGGGCGGAATTTCCGGATTCAGCCGCACTGGAGCGACTGGCGTTCGATTCAGGATGGCGTCGAAAATCTCCGCCGAACTGTTTCCCGTAAATGTTTGTTTTCCCGTCGCCATTTCATACAGCGATAGTCCGAAAGAAAAAATGTCCGTGCGCCCATCCAGTTCTTTTCCTCGCGCCTGTTCCGGCGACATGTACGCCAGCGTCCCCATGGCTGCGCCCGGCGTACTGAGCTGGATCGCTTCCTGTGTCATCGTGGCGTCAGCATCGGTCCCAGCTTTTGCTTGCAGCTTCGCCAAACCGAAATCCAAAATCTTGGCATGACCGCGCTTGGTGACGAAAATGTTGGCAGGCTTGATGTCGCGGTGGACGATGCCTTCTGCGTGCGCTGCGTCGAGCGCATCGGCAATTTCGATGGCCAACG
>DATNLC010000104.1:0-1293 GCA_035603075.1 Candidatus Acidiferrales bacterium
TGACGACCAAGGCTCGGGGGAAAGGAGCCGAGCGATGCGAATTATAGGATGCGATTTTCATTCACGCTACCAGCAGATTGCCATGCTGGACACGGAGACGGGAGAAGTGGTGGAGCGGCGGTTGGAACACGAGAACGGCGAGGCGCGCGCGTTTTATGCGAGCTTGCCGCGGCCGGTTCGTGTGGGCATCGAAGCCACCGGCTACACGCAGTGGTTCGAGCGGTTGCTGCAGGAACTGCGGCACGAATTGTGGGTCGGCGATGCGGCCGAGATTCGCGCCCGGGCGGTGCGCAAGCAAAAGTACGACCAGCGGGATGCGCAGCACATTCTTGGGTTGATGGAACAGAATAACTTTCCGCGCATCTGGATGCCGTCGTTGAGCGAACGCGATCTGCGGCAACTGCTCATCCATCGCGTGCGGTTAGTGCAGTGGCGCACGCGCATTCAGAATCAGCTGCACGCGGTGGCTATGGGCCAGGGCCTGTGTAGAAAGAAAAAACTGTGGACCACCCGCGGGCGGCAGGAACTGGAAAGCTTGCCACTGGATCGCTGGGCCAGCCGGCGGCGGCGCGAATTGCTGGAACTCTACGACCGGTTGAATCAACCGATCGAAGAGCTGAATCAGGCGGTGCAGCGAGAAGCGCACGGGAACGCGTCTGCGGTGCGTCTGATGACGCATCCGGGCGTGGGGCCGATGACTTCGCTGGCCTTCGTGCTGACCATGGGTCCGGCGAGCCGCTTCGCGCGCGGCAAGAAAGTGGCCAGTTATCTGGGGCTGAATCCCAGCGAGAACTCCTCGGGAGGTCACCGTCGCACGGGATCCATCAGCAAACAAGGCAGCTCGTTGCTGCGTTGGCTGCTGGTGGAAGCCGGGCAGACGGCCGCGCGACGCGATGCGGATCTCCATCGGATGTATCAGCGGGTGAAGTATCGCCGCGGCAGTCAAATCGCCAAGGTGGCGGTGGCCCGCAAGCTGGCCGTGAGGTTGTACTGGATGCTGCGCAACCAGAGTGATTACGCACCTGGGAAGAGCGCAGCAGTTCCCATGCCGGGTAGCTCGGGTAGCGCCGTGATGAGTGGTAGCGCATCGGGACGCTGAGTGGGCGCCTGGCCTCCCTTCGCGAGAAGGGAGATTGAAATAAAAGTCATGGTGGAAAACATCGAATAGATGGCTAGTGGGAATGCGATTCCCACCCGTGGACTTAGGGACCGGGCCGTGGTCGAAGAGAACAGTAGCGAGCCAAATAGAAAACTTCGGGCCGATGAGCGGCGCACACCGCCCTCGCGGCTCAA
>DATNLC010000119.1:0-1560 GCA_035603075.1 Candidatus Acidiferrales bacterium
GCGCGGGCTTGAACATCTTCGTAGTGGCGCCCTCCTTGAAGGTGAACGCGGTGAAGGATGGATTGGCCCCGATCGTATAGGTGACCTCGATGCCGTTCCCGCTCAGCACGTACTTGTTCGCCATGGATCTTCCTCCGCTGCTGTAATACCAATCCGCCTATAGATTGACACACGTCCACTCGCGGTGACCGATTGACTGAATGCGTTTTGGATCGCTGATCAAGAAGGACCAAGCTTCCTTGCACGCACTGACGATCGCGTCGTAGCTGTTCCAGATCAACGCGCAGAGCTTGTTGCTGCGCAGGTATGCCCAAACGTTCTCCATCGGGTTCAGCTCGGGTGAATAGGGCGGGATTGGCAGCAAAGAGATATTCTCGGGAACACGTAATTTGTCGCCAGTCTGGTGCCAGCCTGCGCCGTCGCAGAGCAGCACGGCGTGGGCGCCCGGCATGATCTGGGTGCTAATCTCAGCCAGATGCTCGTTCATCGCCTCGGCGTTGGCCGCCGGCATGATGATGGCAGCCCCGACACCGCGAGCGGGGCAGATGGCGCCAAACAGATAGGCGGAGTCATGACGATTGTCTCGCACCATGAGCGGGCGCGCACCGACTGGCGCCCAGACGTAGGCATGGCTCCCCTTCTGGCCGACACGTGCTTCGTCCTGAAACCAGATCTCGACCGGCGTGCCGGCGGCGCAGCCGAGCAACTCATCCTTCAGCAAGGTGCCGAAGTTTTTTTAAATGCCTGCTCTGCTGCTGGGTCTTTTTTTGGGTGGACCGGACGTGGCTGTAGCCGCGTCAGGCCCAATTGGTGCAGCCACTTGCCCACCGTGCTCTCATGCACCTGCACCGAGAAGCGCCGCTCGATTACCGCTTGCAGATCCGCACACCGCCACCGCACCACCCCATCGTGCTCTGGATCGGGACCCGCAATGACCAGCGCCTTCAACTCCGCCTTCTGTGCGTCCGTCAGCCGTGGCGCGCGGCCCGGGCTGCTACGAGACTTCAGGCCGTCGATCCCGCCGTCGTTGTAGCGATGCACCCAGTCCCGCAGGGTTTGTCGGTCCATTCCGGACCGCTCCGCCGCCTCGCTTCGCGGGTCGCCGTCCAATGCCAGTGCGATCGCCAGCAGCCGGCGAACCTGGGCCGCGTCGTCGCTCTTGCTGGCCGCGGCCCGCAGATCCGCCGCGCAGTGATCCGTCCGCGTAATCGTCAGTGCTTGACCCATCCGATGAACCCTTCCCGCGAATCGACGCTGGGAACCATCGAATCTGAACTCCTCGAATCTGGGAATCCCCCCGAGAGTCAGGCTCAACGCGGACTGGTATAAGATTGTACAATGTGCAAGCAACCTTAACGAACCGGCGCCAACCATGCGTTCGATGCTATCCAGCGTCACAGTTATCGGCGCGATCATCACATCAGTTTCGACGCCACTGTCACTCGTCGCCATTTATCCACATCCAACCACGAACGCAGCGTGTCGCAATGCCGCGCTAGTTTGTCTATTTCCACAATTCTGTCGCAATCTGGCATCGCGGATTGCATGCGCAGAACGTGG
>DATNLC010000007.1:0-180962 GCA_035603075.1 Candidatus Acidiferrales bacterium
GTGACCCATGCAACATCGCCCTGCACCTCGGCCACTGCGTCTTGGGGATGATAGTCGACGTGGAGGCCTGCGTCCTTGTAGAGTCGCCAGCCTTGGCGTTCGTCGGGTTCGAATGGGTGCGGATAGGACTCTTCGATCGCACGCGCGTCCGGGGTGTGCAGAGAATCCGCCTTATCGAAATCGTATGCCTGGACTGCTTGCTCGTGTGCCAGAACGACATTTATTGCCGCCTGCTTGTCGTCCTCCTGTGGTGCGGTGCGCGTGCTACAAGCGCCGAGCAGAAGAAGGATTAGAACCATCGCTGCGAATAGCGCCTGGACTCGTCGTTGCATGTTGGTCTCTCCACTCAGGCTCACTGGATTCGGCGCAAAATCGGTGCGTAAATCCCAACATCCGCTAAATGTGTTTGCTCCGCCTCCACTGCATGTGCGCCATCCTAGCTTGCGATTGGGAATGGGTCAACGAATCGAGTTAGTGGCATGTGCGGCTATCCGGGGAAACACTCGCGACAAACGGATATAATCTATCTACATGATTCCTGCCTCCTACAGACCGCGGAAGAAATTTATGGAGCTAGCCATTGCGGAGGCCAAACGCGCCGGAGATCGAGGCGACTATCCGATAGGCGCTGTCATCACACGCCTCACGGGCGGTCGCGAGGTTGTTATAGCAAGCGCCGGTAACCGAGTAAAAACTTCGGGCTCAAGCATCAAGCACGTAGAGTTGGAAACGCTCAAGTACGTATCAAGCGGCTATGGCCGGTACCTGCCCGACTTCGTCCTTTACTCCACCCACGAACCCTGTGCCATGTGCGCTGGTGCCTGCGTGTGGTCGAGAATTGGCGCGGTCGTCTACGGCGTTTCCCAAGAGGACATCGCTGCGTATGGCCGCAAGCGTGGTACGGAAGATTATAAGTGGCGAGCTTGTCTCATCCCTTGCCGATTTGTCTTCAAGAAGGGCAATCATCCCATTCCCGTTGTCGGCGGATTTCTCCGCCGCGAATGCCAAAAACTGTTCAGCTACAGGACTACGTAGTTGATCCCAAATTTCCGCAATCCTTTTCCGGTTATCCAACTTGTCAGTCGCCAGGTCGAACTTTCCCTGGAAAATTGCGGCCATGGTACGATGCCAGAAGGTTGCGTGTCGTGAACCAAGAAGCGGCGTCACAAGTCCCGAAATGCCCAGCTTGCGGTGAACCGGTCGCATACGTCCGAATAATTCTCATCAAGCCTTTCTCTAGCCCCTCTTGCGGTCGCCAGCTCCTGGTTCCGGAGCCGTACCCCAAGCGGATGCGCTTCCTTTGGATGGCGATGGCTACAGCAGTCGGAGTCGGGGTTACGTGGAGATATTGCCTGACCGCTCCGATGACGGATGCCGGCATTTGGCGTGCGTTTGGGCTTTTCTGGCTGACGTTTTACTTGACTCTGACGGTCGTAACAATTTTCGGGACAATTTACATTAAAAGGATTTTCCCACCAAAGCTGGAAGACTACGAGGAATATTCAAAGCAAGCGCATTACACCCCGCTGTGAACCGCAATCGCTCAACTTTCGAAAGACAATCATCTGAAACTTTTCTCAGCGCCTGATTAACGCTGCGACCCGAATCGATCAAGTGAAGTTCAGACGTGCGGTGAGGCGGAGTTATTTTGTGGAGGAGCGAGGGGCGCGCCGACGGCGGGCATCGCGAAAGAGGCAGGCGTAGCGAATGGATCGCTCTTCACCTACTTCGAAACAAAGACGGACCTCTTCAACCAACTTTATCTCGAGCTGAAAACGGAGATGGTGTCCGCTGTTATGAAGGACCTTCCGACAGGTGCAGGACGTCGTGAGCAGCTATTACACCTTTGGCGACAATGGATGAACTGGGCGGCGTCCTACCCCGAGAAGCGGCGAGCGCTGACGCAGTTCTACATCTCCGACGAGATCACACCAGAAACCCGGGCGGCCGGGGACAAGGCGATGGCGGGCATCGCTGCGCTTCTGGAAGACATTCGCGCCAGCGGCCCGATGCAGAAAGCCCCGATGGCTTTCGTTGTCGCGGTCCTGAACTCTATCGCCGAGACGACGATCGACTTCATGACTCAGGATTCGACCCATGCGAAGAAGCACCGTAAAGAGGGCTTCTAAGCCCTGTGGCGGGTGGTGGCATGATCTTTTGACGCTGAGGATGACTGACTAGACAGACATCAAAGGAGCTTCGCAATGCGCAACATCTCTCCTATGAATAATCACAAGGCGCATGTCATCACCGGTCCGACGTCCGGCATCGGCCGCGCGACCGCATTTGAGGTAGCGAAGCACGGCACCGTAGTGCTGATCGGACGCGATCCTGGAAAACTCCGCGAGTTGCAGAAGGCCCTCGAACAAAAGGGAGGGAGCGCTGTGTCGGTCGTATGTGACTTGTCGGATCTTGCTAGCGTGAGGCGTGCGGCAGCGGAGGTAATCGCGCTTGATCTTCCGATTGTCGGGTTGCTCAACAATGCCGGAATTTTCCCGATGAGCGCTACCAAGAACGGGATGGGTTGGGACAATGCATTCGCGACGAACCACGTCGGGCCGTTCGTGTTTACCGAGGCGCTCATCCCGCATCTGCCAGACGGCGCTAACGTGGTCTTCGTCGCTTCGGGCGCGGAGGATTCAGAGCGCAAACCGGCGAAGATGGCAGGATTCCGTGGGGCCCGGTACATCTCCGCAGAGGCGAGCGCACGCGGCGAGGGGAAACCTGGAGGCTCCAAGAACCCGGGCTGGGATGCCTATGCGACGTCGAAACAATGCACTCTTGCGACGGCGCTGGCGTTTGCTAGAGAGACTCCGCGCTTGCACTTCAACGCAGTCGAGCCGGGATTCAGTCCAGCTACCGGCCTCGGGCGCGATGCCAACGCCTTCCTGCGTTTACTGGGGAAATACGTCCTCTCGATGCTTGCTCCTCACGTCAAGTACTGGAGCACCCCAAAGCTCGCTGCACCCATGATTACCAAGTTGCTGCTCAATGAACCGGGCGAGACTGGGATTTACTACGACGAGAAAGGCCAACCGATGCTCGGCTCGACGCAGGTGCGCGATCCAGAGTTCCAGGACCGCGTCGTTGCCGAAACGCGCGCCCTGCTGGCGACGATCCCGAAATGAAAGCGAGAGGCTTGGCCGGTTTGGGATCAGTCCTGCGAAGTCGATCCGTTGTTTGCGAAATTGATTCGGGGTAGCTGGTTTGCTAACGTCGTCGTCATGCCCGAGCGTTCCACCGAGCGGATACGCGAATTACTCGGCTCCCTTTATCGCGCGGATTCGGGACGAATCCTGGCAACTCTGATCCGCTTGCTCGGTGATTTTGATCTGGCCGAGGAGGCGATGCATGAAGCCTTTGCGACTGCACTGAGCCTGTGGCCGGAGAGCGGAGTACCCGGCAACCCGCGACCCTGGTTGATTTCGACGGCCCGATTCAAAGCCATTGATACTCTGCGTCGACGGGCAAGATTTGATGCGTCTCAAGACGAGCTCGTGCGATATCTCGAAGCGCAATCGAGTTCGGAGGAAAGTTCCAATGAAGAGGACAGCCTTGAGGATGACCGGCTGCGCCTGATTTTTACCTGCTGTCATCCATCTCTGGCGCCGGAATCGCACGTTGCGCTCACCTTGCGCGAAGTGTGCGGGCTGACAACCGAGGAGATAGCAAAGGCCTTCCTCACCACTCCGCGCACGCTGGCGCAGCGCATTGTGCGCGCAAAGGCAAAGATTCGAGAGGCACGGATTCCGTACGAGGTGCCGACTCCAAAGGAATTGCCGGAGCGCCTGGACGCGGTGCTTCAGGTCATCTATCTCGTCTTTAACGAGGGCTACTCTGCCGCGGCGGGAGCGGAGGTAACGCGGGCCGAGCTAACCGGCGAGGCGATTCGACTGGGTCGGTTGCTCACCGAACTCCAGCCAGAGCCGGAAGTGATTGGACTGCTTGCCCTGATGTTGCTCCATGAATCCCGTCGCGCGGCTAGAACATCGCCAACAGGGGAGCTGATTTTGCTGGAACTCCAAGATCGCTCGCTCTGGAACCGGCAGCTGATCGCGGAGGGAGTGACATTGCTGGAGAAAGCCCTGAAGTCACGCCGGTTCGGCTCCTACACACTGCAGGCTGCGATTGCGGCCGTTCATGCGGAGGCGGAATCGGTCGCTAGCACCGACTGGGGGCAGATTGTGGCGCTCTACGATCGATTGGCAGAGATTCAGCCTTCGCCAGTTGTACAGCTAAATCGCGCCGTGGCAATCGCAATGCGCGATGGTCCGGAGGCCGGACTGGCGCATATCGACGCGGTGTTGGAACACGGCGAATTGGCCGATTATTATCTGGCGCATTCCGCGCGTGCAGATATGTGCCGCAGACTCGGCAGGACCGCCGAGGCTCGGTCCGCGTATGAGAAAGCTCTGGCCCTGACCCAGCAGGAACCCGAGCGCCAATTCCTCCAAGAGCGAATCCGCCAGCTAAAATAAGAACCTCGACCACCTGTCGAATTCAGGTGCGGCCGTTCGACTATATGGTGAAGGCGGGGCAACCGGCACGCCAGAAAGTGATTCCCGGGTGATTCGATACGCGGAAAATCTGCAAATCGCGTGTCGATTCCCCATCGGCCCGTTCGACTAGTAAGTAGAGCCGCACCGCGCGACAGGCGACACGAAACGGGCGCCTCGCAACTTTCCAGGCTCAGCGCGGTGCGACCTCGTATATAAAAGTAGCGGCTCTGATATGGCGTCCGCTCAACACTCAAGGAGAAGAAAATGCGCTTCATGATGATCATGTTTCCGAAAGAATACGAAACGGTAAAAGCCGGATGGGTACCCGACTTCAAAAGCATGGAGAAAATGGGCGCGTACAACGAGGAACTAGGGAAAGCCGGCGTGTTGCTCGCACTTGACGGCTTGACGCCGCCCGCGACGATGAGCGCGCGCGTCACCTTCAAAGGCGGGAAGTCGAAAATCACCGACGGCCCGTTTCCCGAAACGAAAGAAGTGGTCGGCGGTTTCTGGATCATTCAAGTGAAGTCACGCGAAGAGGCGCTGGAATGGGCCTCTCGCATCCCCGGCCGGGACAACGAAATGGTCGAAGTCCGCCGGCTGTTTGACTTAACCGACTTCGATCCCGAGACCCAAAAGGACATCCGAAAGAAGTTCGGGGACGACGTCGCCGATGAGATGAAGCAATAAAAAAGTCTCCGCGCTTTGTCGAATTCCGGTCCGGTCGTTGGTCCATGTAGCCGCGCAGTTCAGACCGGAAGCATGTAAACATTCGCGCCGGGGGGCACATCCTTGACGGCTATAAGGTCCACGATCCAGTGCGCAGGGCCTTACGGACATTGATACATGCGAGGGAGGCGTAACCAAATGAGAAAAGTGATCTACGCCATCAACACGACCCTGGATGGCTCCTTAGACCACACCAACGGAGTTCCCGATGAAGAACTAATGGAATATTTCACAAACCTCGTCCGAGATGCGGACCTGTTCGTCTATGGGCGTAAAACCTATGAATTGATGGTTCCTTATTGGCCGGATGTCGCCAAAAGCGATTCGGAGACCAAGGCAGATAAAGATTTTGCCGAGGCGTTTGTCTCCAAAAAGATGGTTGTTTTCTCACGATCATTAGCCAGCGCTGAAGGAGACGATACGAGAATCGTTCGCACCAATCTGCGGGACGAAGTACTTAAATTGAAACAGGAGCCAGGCAAAAATATTTTGGTCGGCGGCGTGGATATTCCTTCGCAACTTATAGCCCTCGGCCTGGTTGACGAATTTCGTTTTGTGGTTATGCCGGTACTTGCGGGAGGAGGAAGGCGGTTGTTCGAAGGTATTAGCCTGGAGAAATTACGATTAAAACTTGTGGAGTCCAGGGTTTTTAAGTCATCAGGAAGTGTTGTGCTTCATTACCTGAGGCAGTGACCGAAAAAGAGACGCTTCAATTTCAGGAACGGAGTCAACGATGAATAGGTTCACCAGGCGTGATTTTGTTCGCGGCGGTTTGATCGCGGGAATTGGGCTCGGCCTTGCGCCCGAATTGCTCGGCTCTGCCGTCGCCCAGCAAGCGTCCGCGGCCACGCCTTCGCCTGCACCAGTAGCGGCGTCGGATCCCTATGCCATGGTCGATCCGGAGTTGCTTGCCACCATCAAGCAATTCCCATTTCCCACGCAGTCCTTCACCAGCGAAACTCTCGCTGCCGTACGCAAATGGCCGGGGGTGCCTCCGCTGCCTCCGCCGGCGCCACAGCCATTTGAACGGCACATACCCGGTCCATCGGGCGCGCCGGACTTGCGACTGGTGATTGTCGATGCGGCTCCGGGCACGAAGGGGCGTCCTGCATTTCTGCACATTCATGGCGGCGGGTATGTCTCCGGCTTCGCCGGACAATTCAATCCGTTTCTGCAAGCCGCGGCCCAGCATTGCGGGTGCCTGGTGGTTTCGGTCGACTATCGCCTGGCGCCGGAAACGCATTTCCCGGGCTCGCTCGAGGATAATTACGCTGCGCTGCGCTGGCTCTACAAAAATGCCGACGAGCTGGGCGTGGATCGCAAACGCATCGCCATCGGCGGAGAAAGCGCAGGCGGCGGCCATTCTGCGATGCTGGCCATTGCCGCGCGCGATCGCCGCGAAATTCCCATCCTATTTCAGTTGCTGATTTATCCGGCGCTCGACGATCGAACCGGCAGCACTCGCCAAGTTCCGCCTTATATCGGACAGTTCGTTTGGAACGCGGAATCGAATCGTTTCGGCTGGACTTCTTTCCTCGGCGTCCCGGCCGGCTCGCCCAAGGTTCCGGCAGGCGCGGTCCCTGCGCGCGTCGAAAATCTCGCCGGACTTCCTCCCGCATTCATCGGCGTCGGCGCTCTCGATATGTTTGTGGATGAAGATGTGGAATACGCCCGCCGCCTGATCAATGCCGGAGTTCCGACGGAACTGCATGTAATTCCAGGGGCGTTTCACGGCTTCGATCTGCTAGTCCCTGACGCCGCAGTTTCGAAACGGTTCACGGAAACGTGGATGCTTGCTCTTCGGCGAGCATTTGCCACGGGCTAGCCCGCAGGGTCTGATTTTACTATCGATGTGTTACACGGTCTCTGAGGGAGGACCCAATGAAATACATCTGTTTGGGATATTACCAGCCTGACAAGTTCGAGAACACTTCTGAGAGCGAGCGCAACACCATGTTGGACGAGTGTTTTAGCTACGACGACGAGTTGCGGAAGAACGGGCATTTTGCCGCCGGCGAAGCTCTTCAGCCCGCCGACACGGCGATGACCCTGTATTGGAAGAACGGAAAGGTTGCAGTGACCGACGGTCCGTACGCGGAGACGAAGGAGCAGCTGGGTGGAATTCTGGTGCTTGAAGCGCGTGATCTGAATCACGCAATTCAGCTCATGTCCCAACATCCTGGAGTGAGGAATGGACCGTTCGAGATACGTCCAGCGGCGGATATAAACGAAATGAAGAGAGAGAGCGAGCGGCGACGGCGAAAGGAACCCCCGCGATGAGGGCGGTCACGAGGGAAGGAATGGTCAGTATCATGGCCCTCAGAGAAGCGCGTTCTCCTCGTACGGATCGCTGTCGCGGACACTTCTCTGGCGATCGCGTGCAATCAACGAAGTAGGGGCGCATGTTGACGGGAACACAGAACTTGAAAGAAGTGGGAGCGACCGCCGACGCTGCGTCCGCAGTTTCCGGCCTCCAACTTCGGCTTGCCACGTTATACTGACCTCCGGGAACTCTAAACTTGTCACCGATTTCTTCACGCCGTTTCCTCGTGTGGTTGAGAAAGACTTCGCCCCTTGATCGCGTGGCGCTAGCGATCCTCCTCTTGAGCCTCATCGTTCGCCTGGTCGGCGCGTTGGGACAGCAAGTGCCGTACTCGGGACTTTTGGGCTTCTTCAGTTTTCTCGCGATCATTTATCTAATAATCCGTTTGATTCCGTGGTTCCGCACGCAGGTGATGTGGCCGCTGCGCAACCGGTTGATCGTGACGTATGTATTCATCGCGGTTGTTCCGATCATTCTGCTGTTCTCGATGGCGGGAGTTGGGCTATATGGCCTGTATCTCCAACTTGGGGCGCATCTTCTTCATGACGATTTGCAGGCGCGAATCAATACGGTTGCAGCGGACGCAGATGCTTTTGCCGCGGCGATCCAGCAGGAAACGACAAAGGGGCTTTCGCCTCAGGATGAGTCGATACTGTCAAAGCCCGATGTAGTGCGCTTGCTCGCGGCGGAGCGGACAGAAAGTCCCGATCTGGAAGTTTATTTAAATCGCGGCAAGCATTTAGTTGAGAAGGGCGACGGCCAGCGTTTTGCAGGGATGGTGGAATGGGAAGGCAAATCGTTGATTGCTTGCGCGCTAAAACTCGATTATCCGGGCAACCCGGTGACAATTCTCGTAGCCGAGCCGGTGAATTCCGCGTTTCTAGACGGGCTTTCTTCAGAACTTGGGCCGATCAAGTTGAATTTTCTGCGGTTGGCAGGAACCACACCGGGTCAGCACTCTACTTTTAATTTCAATGGACGCGAGTATATTCCGGGCGAAGAAGTCTCCAGCAAGCGTCGCGTCCTTCCTCCGCCGGCGAATTTTCTGGATGTGCCGGTGGGAGGCGCGTCCACGATTGAACTGTCACACATGGAGGCGGACAAAGATAAAGGGCCGGTAGCGATTTTCGCGTCGTTTTCGCTCCGGCCGTCGGCCGTGAACCGGGAACTCCTTACTTCGGTGGGGGACGTGGGGCCCGTGCTCGTGGAAGTACTGGCAGTTGCCGGCGTCATTTTTCTATTGCTGGAAATTACAGCGCTGGTTACCGGCGTGATCCTGACGCGGACGATTACAACTTCGATCGGCGATCTGTACGAAGCGACGCTCCGCGTGAGGCGTGGAGATTTCAGCAGACGCGTTCGCGTGCGCCAACGAGACCAGCTTGGCGCGCTGGGCGAATCGTTCAATGAAATGACCAGCTCGATTTCGGAGTTGATCGAAGAGCAGCGGCAGCGCCAGCGACTTGAAAATGAAATATCAATCGCGCGGGAAGTCCAAGCCCAGCTTTTCCCGCAATCGCTCCCTTCGCTTCCGGGGCTCCAATTGGGGGCGATATGCCGGCCTGCGCGGGTGGTGAGCGGCGACTATTATGATTTCATCAGGCTGGGACCGAATCGACTGGGCATCGCGCTGGCGGATATCAGCGGAAAAGGGATTTTTGCCGCGTTGTTGATGGCCAGCCTGCAGGCGGCGTTGCGGAGCACAGCGATGCTGGACGGTCACGGTGGTACGAGCGACCTTGTTTCGAAGTTGAACAGACACCTTTTCAGGAATACGTCTGACGACCGCTACGCGACGTTCTTCTACGCAGTGTACGACGAACAGGCACGCACGCTGACGTACACAAACGCGGGGCATCTCGCGCCGTTTTTCGTTCATGAAGGCGAGGTGCAGGAACTTGAGCAAGGGGGCACAGTCGTAGGTCTGTTCGAGGAATTCCCATTTACTCAGGGAGTGATACGAGTGGAGCCGGGCAGCCTCCTTGTGCTGTTCAGCGATGGATTGACGGAGCCGGAAAATGTGTACGGCGAGGAATTTGGTCGGCAGCGCGTGCGGGCGGAAATTCTTCGGCAGACGAATCTTGCACCGCAGCGGCTGGCGGAAAACCTGATCGCCGCGGCCGAACAATGGGCTGGAACGCCGGAGCAGGCCGATGACATCACTGTAGTCGTCGCGCACATGGGATAACATGAGCGGGAGAGATTTTTACTATACTGGCTGGCTAGCGAAAGGCAGGTAGAGTTTGCCTCTAAACGAACGAACAGCGCTAATTACGGGCGGCAGCAGAGGAATTGGGAAGGGAATAGCGCTTGGCCTCGCGCGCGAAGGCGTGCGCGTTGCGATTTCGTATCGGTCGAACAAGACCGCTGCGCAGAATACTTTGCGTCAGCTTCAGGAGCGCGGTGCGGAATGTTTCGCCATCGAAGCAGACTCGGCCGACCCGCCGAAGGTGCAATTTCTGGTGGACAAGGTTGTCGAGCGTTTTGGGCGGCTGGATATTTTGATTAACAACGTTGGAGAATTCAATTGGAAGCCGGTGGCGGAAACTACGGTGGAAGAGTGGAGAGACGTCTTCACTTCGAATCTCTTCAGTGTTTTCTATGCGAGCAAAGCCGCGCTGCCGGAAATGCGACGGCATCACTGGGGCCGCATTATCAATTTGGGCGCATTAGGGGCGGAACGCAGTTTTGGGCAGGGAACGATCTCCGCGTATGCAGCGGCGAAAGCAGCGGTTGTTTCGTTCTCACGATCACTGGCAGTGGAAGAAGCCAAGCACGGAATTACAGTGAATGTGATCAACCCCTCCAACATCGATGAGAGGGAACTGACGGCGGAAGAAGCGCGCCGCATGCATGACGCACGCTCGCCGATAGGGCGCCCTCCCTCGGCTGAGGATGTTTCCACGGCGGTGAAGTTCTTTGCGTCCGATGGCGCGGATTTCATCACCGGGCAGGTTTTGAACGTCAGCGGCGGGTGGATGCTATAGCGCGGCAACGTGGTTCGCGACGGCGGCTATTCAGTCCACGATTTCAGTTTTTCCGGCAGGAGCCGAGTTTCGATGAGCCCTCAACTGTGAAAATTCTTACGGCAGCAGAAATGATGGAAGTGGACCGCCTGACGACGGCAAGCTACGGCATTCCGAGCGCGGTCTTGATGGAAAATGCAGGAAAGAGCGTTGCACGATTCATTCAGCGACGTTTTACTGATTTGGAGCACCGCCGGATATTTGTTCTCTGCGGGAAGGGAAACAACGGCGGGGATGGCTTTGTTGTAGCGCGGCACCTGCTGGATATGGGAGCTACGCCCGAGGTGATCCTGTTCTGCGACCCTCGAGAAATGAAAGGAGAAGCGCAGGATAACTTGAGAAGATGGGAGAACGTTTCCGGCGAACTGCACGTGGTGAGAACCTCGGCGGAGTTGGGCGAGTGGAGGTCGAAACTGCGGTCGTGCGACATCCTGGTGGATGCGTTACTGGGAACAGGAGTGCGCGGGCCGGTGGAAGGGCTACTTCGGGATGTTATTGAGATTGTGAATCAACGCAGCGGCCCGCCCGCGGTCATAGCGGTGGACATTCCTTCGGGGCTGCAAGCGGATACCGGGAAAATTGAAGGCGGAGCGATCGTAGCGGACTATACAGTGACGTTCACCGCGCCCAAGGAGGGCATGTTTCAAGGGCAAGCTAGTGAAAACGTCGGACAATTGATCGTCAGCGATATCGGTTCTTCACCGGATTTAATTTCGAAAGTAGGGAGCGGACGACTTCACTGGGCAGAGCCGAACGAATTTGAGCAATTTGCGGCGCGGCGAAAACCAGATGGGAATAAGGGTGACTACGGACATGCATTGATCGTGGCGGGATCAGTGGGCAAGAGCGGCGCGGCAGTGCTTGCGTCCTGGGCGGCGCTGCGCGCTGGTGCTGGGCTGGTGACGGTGGCGACGCCCGAGCAAGTGTTGCCGATCGTGGCCGCGCACACGCCCGAAATTATGACGGAACCGCTAGCTGCCACCGACGCGGGAACAGTTTCTATGCACAGCCTGGAAGACGGACGTTTCGATGCCATCGCAAAAGGGAAGCGAGCTTTGGCGATTGGCCCGGGGCTAACGACGAACGAAGAGACTCAGAAATTTATTCGGACGGTGGTTGGCAAGCGAAGTTCCGTGCCGGTCATCTTGGATGCGGATGGGTTAAACGCGTACGCGGGCCGCGCGTCGGAGTTGAAGGGGCCGCAGGGATTTATTGGCGTCACGCCGCATCCGGGAGAAATGGCGCGGCTTACGGGCTTGAAGACGAGTGAGGTTCAAGCGCGACGCACGGAGCTAGCGTTGAAATCGGCAGCCGCGTGGAACGCTTATGTGGTTCTGAAAGGGCATAACACTATCGTTGCCGCGCCGGATGGAGGCGCGTTCATTAACTCGACTGGTAATCCCGGCATGGGTACGGGCGGGACAGGCGACGTTTTAACGGGAATGCTCGCGGGGCTAACGGCGCAATTTGGGACTGAAGATTGGGTGAGGGTTCTGGCATTCGGAGTATATCTGCATGGTTTGGCGGGCGACACAGCGTATGAAGATTTTGGGGAAGCGCCGCTGCTGGCCAGCGATTTAATCCGCGCAATTCCGCGAGCGTACCAACAATTTTACGCGGCGTCCGACCGCGGATAGCACATCTGACCGTGGCTAATTCTGAACTGACGACACATTCTTCCGAGGAAACCATAGAGCGTGGCCGCGAAATTGGCGCACGACTGAAGCCGCGCGTGCTGGTTCTACTGTCGGGGGAGCTGGGCGCGGGCAAAACGACGCTTACGAAGGGAATCGTCAGCGGAATCGGCGCCGCGGCGGAAGATGAAGTCACCAGCCCGACGTTCACGCTCGTGCACCGATACGATAAGCGGGCGCGCGTGTATCACGTGGATTTATACCGCATTTCCGGACTTCACGATCTGGAGACTCTAGGGTTGGAAGACGTGTTCTCGGAGGATGCGGTGGTGATTGTGGAATGGCCGGACAAGCTTACTTTGCGAGTGGATTGGCCCATCGTTCGGATTCAACTCGAGCATGTCGCGGAAGATACGCGCAGAATTTTAATCGCGGACGATGCGGGCGTTTTGATTTAGCAGGGGATCTAAAATGTTGGCAAATATTTGAAGTGGAACTTCAGCGGCTGAAGCCGCTCCATTGCCTACTTCTTCTTGTCGTGGCTAAAGGCCACGACCCACAAAGATTTTCCAGCGGCCCACAAGATATTCGTGCGACCTACGAAGACTTTCGAACAACTCCCATAGATTGGGGGAAGACCTGGGAGGAATTCTCGAAGCGACGCACATAGATTCTCAACGACCTAAAGGATTGTCGAAAACCTGATCGAATTGACTACAGGCGGCTGGCTAAGACCTCGATCCGATTATTCGGCTACAGACCCATAATTTGGAATCCGGAGTCCACATAGAGAACATTTCCAGTAACGCCGCGGCCCAGATCGCTGGCTAGAAACACGGCTGCGTCGGCAACTTCTGCGGGATCGGTATTGCGGCGCAGGGGCGCGTGCTGTTGAACGAAATCGAGGACCTTCGAGAAGTCCTTAATTCCACGGGCGGAAATGGTTTTAATAGGGCCGGCCGAAATTGCGTTGACGCGAATTTTGCTGGCTCCTAATTCGCTGGCCAGATATTTCATGGAAGCTTCGAGGGCGGCTTTGGCGACTCCCATCACGTTGTAGTTGGTAACTACGCGCGTCGATCCGAGATAGGTGAGAGTCATGATTGCGCCACCGTCGGTCATCAGCGGCGCGAGCGCTTTCGAGACTGCGACCAGCGAATACGCGCTGACGTCGAGCGCCAGTTTGAAGCCGTCGCGCGAAGTATTCGAGAAAGGCTGGTTCAAATCCTCGTGGTTTGCGCCCGCGAGACAATGCACGACCACGTCGAGCTTGCGGCCTTCGGCTTTCAGGGATGCGGCAAGGGCGTCGATGTCCGATTGCAGCTGGACGTCGCAGGGATAATAATCGCCAACTCCGAGTTCTTTCCCGAGTTCCTCGACGGTTGGCTTGGCGCGCTCGTTTTGGTGAGTGAGCAGGAGCTTGGCGCCTTCGCGAACGAAGGCCTGCGAAATCGCGTGGGCGATGCTCCATTTATTCCAAACGCCCAGAACGATCGCGGTTTTTCCCTCAAGTAGTTTGGACATGGCCGACTATTCTACCCGGAATTGCGGTATTCCAAACGACTTCTATAGCGTTAATCAGGACTTAGCGGGCCCGAACCCTGTATTGGCACCCTCTTGTAACTTTTTCCCTCTTCGCGGATACCTATAAACACAGCGCGCCGACGCGCAGGAATTGACCTATCGGCTCCGACCTTACGTACGTGCATCTCTCGAAGGAGAAATAATGGCAAGCATCGCGGTACCCATGAACGAGACTCCCGCACCAAGACTTGTAGCCCGGCCTTTGCATACTGTCCTCCTCATCACGTTATTTCTCGGACTTGCGGTGAGCGGGGCGATCTTTCAACAGCACGCTCATTCGCAGCCTCAAATTCTGCAACAGCATCCGGAAGTCGTGCCTCTGTACATCTCGCTAATCGCCATGGAGTGGGGGTTGGTCATTTACGTTTGGAGGGGCGGCCTTCGCAAAACGGGGACAAAACTCAGCGAACTGATCGGCGGGAAATGGGCCAACGCGAAGGACGTGCTCAAGGATGGCGGTCTCGCGATCGGCGTGTGGGCGGTTTGGATGCTCGTCCAAACGGCATGGGTTCGTTGGCTCGGGCCAGAGCACGCAGCGTCCATCCAGACATATTTGCCGCAGCGAGCGATGGAAATTGTCCTTTGGATTGGCGTTTCCATCAGTGCTGGTTTTTGTGAGGAACTGGTTTTTCGCGGTTATTTCCAGCGGCAGTTCCAGACGTTCACGCACAGCCGATGGATTGCATTGTTCCTCCAAGCCGTGCTCTTCGGCATTGCGCACGGTTACCAGGGCGCAGAAGCTTGCGTCAAGATTGCATGTTTCGGCGTGCTGTACGGCTTACTCGCACTTTGGCGAAAGAGCCTGCGCCCCGGGATGATCGCCCACGCAGGGTCGGATATTCTCAGCGGGATCTTCGGAATCTAGTCACGCCGCGGCGCGATTCCACTGATATAACAGTCTGTTCGAACGAACAGTGGGCGTCAGACAGCCACATGACAGACTTCAGCTCGCTCTACAAAAAACATGCGGCGGACGTATATCGCTTCGCGCTGTACCTGTCGAACGAACGAGGTGAAGCCGAGGACATCACGTCCGAGACGTTCGTGCGCGCCTGGACCTCTCCTGAACCGATCGTAATGGCAACGGTGAAAGGTTATCTCTTCACTATCGCGCGTAACCTGTTTCTCCATGGCCTGAGGAAGAAGTCCCGTCATGCCGTCCTTGACGAAGATCTGCGCGACCCACAGCCTGGGCCCTACCGGCAAGCCGAGCAGAAACAAAAATTAGATTCCGTGATGGCCGAGCTTCAAACGCTTCCGGAGGCTAACCGCTCGGCATTGCTGATGCGCGCGGTTGACGGAATGGCGTACGAAGAGATCGCACAAGTGATGGGAATTTCTCTTGCGGCGGTAAAAGTAAAGATTCATCGCGCACGTCTCGCGCTGGCCGGATTGCGAGACGCATGACAGCGATTGAGTGCACTGGATGAAGGGAGGCGGACAAATGAATGTGACACGAGAAGTGATTCTGGACCTTCTGCCCGTTTATCTGGCGGGTGAGGCCAGCCCGGACACGCGCGCGCTGGTGGAAGAATATATGGAGCAGGACAAGGAATTGGCGCAGCGCATTCGAGTGCAATGGGCAGATAACCTCGACAAAATAACGCCCGCGGCGCTTCCTCCGGATTTAGAACTGCGATCGTTGCGCCGGACGCGCGCGATAATCGGCTGGCAGAAGTGGCTGTTCGGTTTCGGGATCTGCTTCACCGCAATAGCGCTAACCAGCCAATTTTCCTTCGAGAACGGACACGTTAAAGACTTTCATTTTCTGATGCGTGATTTCCCCGCTCAGTTTGGATCGTTCGCATTGCTCGCCATCGCGTGCTGGTCCGGCTACTATGCAATTCGCCGACGTCTCCGCACCCCACAGCCGCCCAGTGAGTGAGTTTGTGGAGACGAAGCTGTGCTTATTGCGGACTTCAAAGAGACCCCAGTGCTCTGGCCGTTTTCCCTTCCAGCTCTAAGACCTGATATATCGCGTTACCGGAAACTGACCTGCTGCCTATAGATCGGCTAACCAAACGCTGGGGAGCTCCCGGCTAATGCGCATGAATCCAGCGAAGCACTTCTCTTAAGACATCCGCGAGGTAAGGCCAAATCACCGCGATGATTGCGAGAATGGAGGCGGCTAGCTTCTTCGAGGGCTTGGCGATCCTGGCTACTGGGGCGTCAGGCTGATGGAGGGCGCAGAAGCCGCCCTTAGTGGCGCGCCGGGCGCAGCGCTGGCCGCGAGGGCCGAGATAAAGGCAGGGACCTTGATCGGCGCTGCTTGAAGGAGTGATGCCTCCGGGGAGCGTGGCAATTCCGAAATCATCGACATAGTCGCCCTTTTCGTCGATGGATCCGATGCCGAATTCGCCGCCGGAATTCGCGCTGTCGCGAGAAGCATTAACGGTTAAGACTCGTTCCATTGCGCCCCGCATTTTCCCTCAGATAGAGTGAATGTGGAATCGAGTTCCTGGGCCTGCCGAAGGCACAGGTTACGCCGTATTCGTATGCCTGAAACCTATACAGTGCCTTCTACGGCCCATCCGGCTCGGATGAAGCTTGAGCCTTACACCGCCGAAATTCGGCTGGCCAGCCTGACGGTAGGCGTTGACAACATACATTATGACGTTTTTCTGAGCCCGCGCTTCGTCGAATTCATTCGCAAGTATCTTTTGGACTTGCTGCGCCAGACGGTGAATATAAGCCTGGTTTATAGCAGCGACCGCAAGCAATCCGGCACACCCGAGCACGCCGCGTTTCGAAAGTTTTTGATTGAAATCCTGCAAGCGTCGCTGACGCGCGCAAAATTCCAACAGTCCATCGAAACGGATGTGTTGCATCAGCTTGCGCTGCTGAAGCACATCTCTTCGGAACTGGCGAACCAGTTTTCCAGCATTCTTATCGAATGCAAAGAATGGATTCGCTCACGCGGGGAACTTTTCGAACACAGCGAGCAAGCCCACGTGATGCGTTCGAAAATAGCGGAAATTCAGGCGGATAAGAAGAACATCTACCGCGTGGTGGGAGAGACGCTTTGCCGCGTCTGGCGCGACGTGGAAGAAGGCACGCTTTCGAAATCGCGCAGGGCGCTTTTCGGCGAAGACTTCCACGAGACTTACGAGCTACTGCAAAATCGCTTTCTGTTCGTCGACGGCGGAAATGACGACCATCTTTTCCTCGAACACTACGTGTTGATGGGTAATTTCGTTAACGACCCTGATCGCTTTGAAATCTTCGACGGATTGCTGCTCGATCTCGTGAGGGATCTCATCCTGACCGGAGATAGCTCGGAAGATTTCACCAAGGCGCGCAAGACTCACGAGCGATTGCTGGAGCAGGCGCGGCTGTTGCGATCGGAAATGGCGCATATTGAAGAAGAACAGGAAGAACTGGCCGGCCGTTCAGGCGAGGGCGGCGATGTCTTCCCGTGGCTCTTCAAACGCAAAGGAACAACTTCGGAATCGCATGGCGAACGAGCGGGGCTGCACGAAAAGGCGTTTTCTTTGGAAACAAAACTGGCGGAGTTGGGCGCTCAGATCGAGGCGGCCAAGCAACGCATGAACTTCCTGACCGAGGAGCACCGAAGTCGTCTGGGCGACTATTTGAACCAGCCGGAGAACGCGCGAAGGCTTTTCGATGCGCAAGCGCCGGGCGGGAAGGGTGAGGCCTCGGCGGCGACCCGCGCACAGCTCCTGCAGGAATGGGTGCACCGTTTGGAGGAGCGCGATCTGCTTTTCCATGTGTTGGCGAGTTACGAACTGAGAAAAATTCATTCGGATTATTGTCCGCCGGTCCATTTGCAAGCCTTGAAAAAAGCGCTGGTGAATCGGGACGAAGCGAAACGCGTGGAAGCGATTCTGGAGCAGTTTCCCGCGCGGAAGATTTCGATGAAGCGTCTGGATGACGCTTCGCGCGCGATTCGGCGCAGCACGCCGGAGGAGCAGACGTCCACCGGGCTGCAATTCGCAAAAGACCTGATGCGTTTCCGCCGCGACCGGCGGAATTATCAGCAAGTGGCAGCGTGGATGGAACGAATCAACCTGGTGCGTTCCGAGCGCGCCCGAGAGCTTTCCCGCGCGAACAAAAGCTTGTATGAATTTTTGCACCCCGACGAAGGGCGTCCTGCTGAGGATCCGGTCATCAACCATACGGTGATTAAGGCTGACGTTCGCGGGTCCACGGGGATTACGAAAGATCTGCTGGCGCGAGGCATGAACCCGGCTTCGCACATCAGCATGAATCTGCACGAGCCGGTGAAGCGCATCCTTGAACGCTACGGTGCCGCCACGGTATTTATCGAAGGGGACGCCATCATATTGGCTATTTACGAAACGGAGGCTACGCGAGCGAGCACGCGTGGCGTGGCGCGAGCGTGTGTCTTAGCGCGCGAAATTCTTGCGGTAACACAGAGTTATAACCAGCGGGCCAAGACTTCCAACCTGCCTGCGCTGGAACTTGGCGTGGGTGTGGCGTTTCAGGATTCCGCGCCGTCACTTTGGACCGATGGCGATTCGAAAATCATGATTTCGCGCGCGCTCAATCTTTCAGACCGGCTCTCAAGCTCTTCCAAGATAGCCAAAAGGCTTTTTCAGAAGAACCCGGCGCCATTCAACGTTTATCTGCTGCAGACGCTGATGGAGGATGCGGAGGCGGATGAAGGTGAAGAGTTGCTGGTGCGTTATAACCTGAACGGAATTGAAATTAACGAAGAGGGCTTCAATAAACTCAGCGCGGAAATTTCACTGGCGCCCATGGGAGGCAATTTCGTCATGCCCTGGGGCAAAGAACGCGTTCAGCTCTATTTTGGCGAGGTTCCGCTTGGAGATTCGCTCGAGCCTATCGTCGTGCGCAAAGGGTTCGTCCGCCAGCTATTACCCGGCGCGAAAATCGGAGCGCAGGGAAATCGTCCCTACTACGAAGTATGCACAGACTCAAAACTCCTGGATGTTGCTCGCAAAAAGTTTGCCACGGGATCTCCTAAGAGTTGAACGGCGCTCGGCGTGGCCTTATAATTCCGTGACGGAGGCGCAGAGGGCCCGGTGGTCCTCGCAGCCTTCAAAGCTGTCGTTCGAGCCCTTCGCGGGTTTCGAAGGTGGGTTCGACTCCCACACGCTTCCGCCAAATTCTACCTCCTGCCAGTGACTATCGCAGCGAGGTCCTGCTGCTGTGAGGCGCAAAAACTCGTTCGATGGTAATCGCGGTGAGCAACATCACTATGGGATCGATGGGCAAGCGATAGCGGGGCAAGACAAGACTTAAGTAGTAGGCCCAGGGAAACACCACGGGAAAGACTGCGGCGGGGAATGCATACAAGCTGCGGCGGACGAATAGAATTGCGATACCTAGCAGAGCACTCACCGTTACGATCAGATTGAAAAGCAGGACGAATCGAAACCACAGCGATGGAACATTCAGAAAATCGCTTACTGGGGTTGGTGTGCCTCCAGACCAAAGCGAGATGATGCGCCTGCTGATCAAATGCGCTTCGCGGGCGGGATGAGTCTCCATATATTGAACGGCTTCTTGTTGCTTCTGGTGCATGTAAGCAATCTCGCCTACGTCAATATACTTTGCGCGCTCAGCGGCATCGTAGATAGGGTGAAGTTCGGCGCGAAAGATGTCCTGAGTGTCGTCATTATTCCCCAGCCATAATTGCAAGCCCAACACCGAGCGCAGCGGAACGAAGGTGTGGAAGGTTTTGTAGTTGCGAATGGTCCACGGGACGCAGCACAAAATGACGATTCCGATTGAGAGAGCCATGCGGCCGAGCCACGGGCGGTGCTGTTTGTGAATGCGATACGCTAACCAGCCGAGCAGGAGCGGAAGGAGAGCGATTAGCGTGGCGTTGGTCATCAACGTAAAGCCCCACAGAAGGCCGTAGGCGAACCAGTTGCGTATGCGGGTCGATTCGGCGAGCGCCAAGGTCGCCCAAAATATCGCGGCTGCGAGGAGAGCGGAGAGGGATGCGTCCCACATGCTTTGGACGGGGATGAGGATTGCGTTGGGAAAGACAGCCCAGAGCCACGCGGCTCCCGCGGCTACCTCCAAGCCGCCCATGCGTTTGCCAGCGAAAAAAATGGGCGGGCAGGTAAGGGTGACGAAGAAAATGTTCAAGGACGCAGCGGCGATGAATGAACCAAAGGTATAAGCGCCGAAAAGACGGAAGACTCCGGCGAGGATGAGCGGGTAAATCGGCGGCATCCACGCGGTGGGGCCGGTGTCGACGCGAAATGGCGAGCTGAATCCGTTCCCCACAGCTAATGAATGAGCGATATTGCCGGATTCAAACAGAAAGGGAACCACGCTGACGGCACGTCGCGGGTGGTCGTGCGCGTAATTCCAGAGATAGCCGGCCCTTAAAATCAGCGCAACGGCGACGATAAACCATAGCGAAGTTGCGATGGCGCGAAAGCGTTTGCTCATATCTGCTCTACGATCATGGACAGGGGCCACTCGCAAGTTGGACGCGGCGCGGCGAATTCCAGGTGCTTCGGTTTTTTCTCACAGCGGATTTCGCTCCGAACTGGACGTGCGATTGTGACACTATACTAAGTGAGCCGTCGGCGGTTGAAGCTAAACCCCACGGGTGATCAGAATTCGTAGAGAATTATCCCATGCGCAAGAAACCGGCGGGAATCAAGATCGAGAAGGACGCACGCCGTCGGGCGCGCGCGGGAATCGGCATGCCTCCAGCACAGCGACTGATCCCGGACAAGCGACGCAAATCTCCGAAACACAAAAAAGTTCTTCTGGATCCGGGCAGAGCCTGACTGGGGTTCCTAACTGGGACTGCTCTCGGGTCGCTCCGGAGTCTAGGTTCGCACGGAACCTAGTTTTTCGAACCTCAACCGGGCTTAGTTTCAGGGATTACTTCACCGGGCTTGAAGAGGGGGGCGGATGGCTTCCCGGTGGCTTGAGCGACCTGCGCTGCTATTTGTTCGAGATCAGTCTTCGAGAACCCAACGCTGGTAGTTTGAATTTGTCCTTCGGGGCTAATCCAAAACATGGTGGGGACGTTCGTCAGGCCGTACTCGTTTGAAACGGGATACCCGCGCTCATCGATCAGAGCCGGGAATTGCACGCCGTATTCTTCGCAGAAGTCGCGAGTATTGCGAGCGTCGTCCTGGGAAATTCCCAGCAGAGTGAATTTCGCACCGCCGTAGGTTTGGTGCAAGCGTTCGAGAAACGGCACGGTGAACTGGCATGTAGGGCAGCTGACCTTGAAAAATGCGGCGAGAACAGGACCGTTCTTCAACGCTTCGGCGAGAGATAATTTCTTACCGCTGGCGTCCGCCAAAGAAATCGGCGGAGCGGTTGTTCCGCGCGGCAAAGCGCTCATGGTTTTACCTCCCAGAAACTGCCGTATGGAATTTTTCACACTCATTCTTTTGACCGAGTCACCGAGCGACGCAGGGCCTCAGTGGATATTTCGCGTCTTCTTTCCCACATAATCCATCAGGAGATACTGGCCGAGCGTGTATGGTGTGGTGAAATAGGCTTTGCCGCGGCAGAGCTCCGTGATTTTCTGCACGAATTGGACCAAGCTGTAGTCACTGGCGAGCATAAAAGTGTTAATCAAGATTCCGGCACGCTTGCATTTGGCCACTTCTTCCAGTGTTTGCGTCACTACGAGCGGATCGAGACCGAACGCGTTTTTATAAATGCGCCCGTCTTCGAGTGTCAGCGCGGAAGGTTTGCCGTCGGTAATCATGATGATTTGGCGCATGTCTTTTTTCTGGCGCGACAAAATTCTTTGCGCCAGGCGCAGTCCTTCGCGCGTGTTGGTGTGGTACGGCCCGACCTGCACGCGCGCGAGTTTCCCAAGAGGAATTTCTTCAGCGCTATCGTGAAACAGGACGCAGTGGAGCGAATCTCCGGGATATTGCGTGCGGATTAGATGGGAAAGCGCGAGAGCGACACGTTTCGCCGGAGTGAAGCGGTCCTCGCCATACAAAATCATGCTGTGACTGCAATCGAGCAAAAGAACCGTGGCGCAAGAGCTTTGATATTCGCACTGATGGACCATCAAGTCGGGATAATCGAGCTCAAGGGGAATGCTTGCGCCATTGCGGCGAACGGCATTGAAGAGCGTACCGCTAATGTCCATGTTCAATGTGTCGCCGAATTCATAAGGCTTCGACGAGCCGCCGGATTCGACGCCGGTGGCCAGGTCGCGAGTATCGTGCCGGCCAAAACTGCTTTTGCCGAGCGATGCGAGCAAATCCTTCAGGGTTTTGAAACCGAGGAAATCGAGAGCTTTGTCGGTGATCTCGAATCGCGCTTCTGTGTGAGGTTGCGGCTCCCCTATTTGTCCCCCGGGAGTTTGCGTGGGTGGAGGAGTAACCTGTGCGGGCTGGTTCGGCTGCGAGATGTAGCCTTCCGCTTCCATGCGCTGAATAATTTGTTCGATCAGATCGCGCAATTCCTGGTTCTGCGACAAATCCGGATTCTGGAGCATCTGTTCCATCATCTCGGGCGGAACAAGCTCGCCTTCTTGAAGCGCGCGCAGAATCGCCTCGCGCAAGTCGTCCATTCTTTGTTCGCGAGAACGATCGGGGTCCATCTCGAAGATTCCATACTGAGACTCGAAGCCGCTTTGCAGCAGATAGTCCGAGAGACGGCTCATCAATTCTTGCAGATCGATGTCGTCTGCTGCGCCCGGGGCGTATTTGGAATAACGAATATATTTCATAGAATGGTCCAGCGAAATCTAATTGAACTGGCGACGCGGCATTCGCCCCGACGGTTCTCGAGGATCGCGTGGCTCAGGATTCTTGCGGGCATCGGCGAAATAGCCGCGCTCTTCGCTACGGTTGATGCGTTTATGGGCCCATAGGCCCTCTAGAATGAATTCCGCCGCGCTCGTGACCACTGCAGGATCGTCTTTCGCACCAACATCCAGTGCCGGCAGATTGTCAAAAAGCCCCTGGATTTTTTTCAGCTGGGCCATCAGTTCCGAGCTGGAGGCATTTGTGGGCACTTTAAGTTCGCCGCCCAGTTCGAACCATTGCACGACGGGCTGGAAATTCGCTCCGGTAAAATACTTAGTGAAAGTTTTACCCACCGCTGCGCGAATTAGTTCGCGTGCGATATTTTCGGCTCCGCGAAGTTCGCCTTCATATTCCAACTCGAACTTGCCGGTCATAGACGGCGTCGCGGCATAGATATCGGAAACGCGAGCCACCGCCGAGGAATCATGATTTCGGATGGATCGCTGTTCGGCGCCGCTCATGACGTTTTCAAGCGTGCTTATTGGGAGACGTTGGCTAACGCCGGAGCGGCGGTCCACACGCTTGTCTTCGCGGGCTTGAAAAGCAATTTCCTCCACGACTTCGCGGATGTAATCGGGCAATTCAGCCGTGCGTTTCCCGTCGCGCTTGGTCCAGGCTTCCTGTGATGTGATGGAAATACCTTCGGCGAGCGTGGCGGGATAATGCGTGCGAATCTCCGAGCCGACGCGGTCTTTCAACGGAGTGATGATTTTTCCGCGCGCGGTGTAATCTTCCGGGTTGGCAGTGAAGACGAGGAGAACATCCAGAGCCATGCGCACTGGATAGCCTTTAATCTGCACGTCACCTTCCTGCATGATGTTGAAAAGGCCGACCTGGATTTTGCCGGCAAGGTCCGGCAGCTCGTTAATTGCGAATATGCCACGATTGGCACGCGGGAGAAGACCGTAGTGAATGGTCAACTCATCGGAAAGGTTGCGGCCGCTGCGGGCAGCTTTGATGGGATCAACGTCGCCAATCATGTCCGCTATGGTGACGTCCGGCGTAGCCAACTTTTCGACATAGCGAAGCTCGCGCGGAAGCCAGCCTATGGGGGTGGCATCTCCTTCCGAGGCGATGCGCTCGCGGCAGGCGCGGCAGAGGGGAGTATAGGGATTGTCGTGAATCTCGCAGCCTTCGACGACGGGAACTTGCGCGTCCATAAACCCGGACAGACCGCGCAAGATTCGCGACTTGGCCTGCCCGCGCAAACCGAGCAAAATAAAATGATGACGTGAAAGGATGGCGTTGATTATTTGCGGGATCACGGTGTCGTCATAGCCATGCACGCCGGAAAAGAGTGTTTCGCCGTTTTCCATTTTTTGCAGAAGGTTTTCGCGCAGTTCCTGCCGCACTGAGCGTTTCGCGACTTTCTCTTCCGACCAGTTGCTGCGGCGAAGTTCGCCAAGAGTCTTTGGCAATGAATTCATGGGGGCCCCGTTTTCTTCAAGAGGACTCGACGCCAGAAATTCAGCGCTTGTTACTCATTATAATGTAACGCGACGTGTGAGCATAATTTCGTTTGGCGGAGGCTAATTCACGCTGTGGCCGTTGCCGCCCGCAATTTTGCGCAAGCGTTGCCGTTGGGCGAGGAGCGGCATGAGTTCGTTGATGCGGAGCAGCAAGAAAGCCTGACGGGCATGCTCCTCGCGGATCTCGAGCAGGTTTTGTTTCACCTCGAGTTCGAGCGGCAGGCGCGCCGCCATTTGAAAGGCAAGCGAAAGCTGGTCGTCGCGGCTAGAAACAATCCACGGCTGGCCGAACACAAGCGCGTGGCAGACTTGAAACCGCTCGAGCAGCTCTGCTTCTTTCTGGGGATCTTCAAGGGGGATGTCTTCAGGCAGGTAATCCGCGATGGCTTCCTGGTATTCCTTCTCATGCAGGACTTCGATCGGGCGAAATAGCAGGCGTCCTTCACAGAGGATGTCCACGCGTCCGTCGGGATATTCCTTTAGCTTTTCCACGACTTCGGCGGTGCATCCGATTTTTGCGATTTCCGTGCCGGTGGCTAAAATAACTCCGAAATCGATTTTCTCATTGATGCAGTGCGCGATCATGATTCTGTAGCGCGGCTCGAAAATATGCAGAGGGAGGGGCATGCCGGGGAAAAGCACCACTTCGAGCGGAAACAGCGGAATACGCGTGGTTCTCATGTTATGTCGCCGATATAAAGAAGTCGTTTAGCGCAACAACGCCAGCGCAGCTTGCATTTCGTCTCGCGCGTGCATGTCGCCGGCGTTTTGGGCGACGACGACGCCGTCAGAAAGGAGCTTGCGCGCTTCGTCGAGCCGGCCGACTCGAGCTAGAAACTGCGCAAATTGATAATATCCTGCCACATAGTTGGGATTCGTCTCGAGAAGCGTCTTGAAGTTCTCGGCGGCGGCTTGATCCTCGCCGATCTTGGCGCACTCAAGAGCGAGACCGTAACGTGCGAAGGCGTCCGTTGGTTTTTCGGCAACAAATTGTTCCAGAATTTCTCTGCGCGACTTCTGTGTTTGGGTCATAGGATGAGTACGCGTATTATAACGGGGTTAAAGACGCCAGCCAAGCGCTGAGCGGTTCCTGTAGTCCGGGAGAAATTTCGCAGTGCCCAAGGCGACAAAACCGAACGCTACGAAGGAAAAAGACGCGACATCGCAATCGCGGCTTCCGGACAAACCGGTGAGCGCTTCGAAGTCTGAAATGGTGGAAGCGGTGCTTCCGAACGACGCGAACGCATTGGGCAATATGTTGGGTGGTCGCGTGATGCACTTCATTGACATCGCCGGCGCACTGGCGGCGCATCGGCACTCGAATAGCCACGTGGTTACGGCTTCGGTGGACTACCTCGATTTCAGGTTTCCGATCAGCGTGGGTGAGATTATCGTGCTGAAATCCAGCGTGAACAGAGTGTTCCGCACTTCAATGGAAGTGGGTGTGAAAGTGTTTTCCGAAAATATTCTAACCGGCGAGCGTAAACACACCAGCAGCGCTTACGTTACCTTTGTGGCGATTGATTTGAACCGGCAGCCCCATGAGGTACCTCCGCTGATTCTTGAGACTGAAGATGACCGACGTCGATTTCGCGAGGCCGGAGAGCGGCGCCGCGTGCGATTGAATATGCGCCATAAGCGGCCGCTATCTGATGCGTAGTTCGATGGCAGGTCGTATCGTTCGGAGTGCGGAGATTCAGGCTTTGGCTTGCAAGTAAGCCTGAACCGCATTGGCGGTTTGGAATCCGTTTTCAACGCACTTGCCGACGGACGGTCCCTCGAGATAATTCCCGGCGAAAAATATTCCGGGGATCTTGCGTTCCATGTCGCGAATCTCTTCCACAACGTGGCCGTGTCCCAGATTGTATTGCGGCAAGGCCCGCGGATGTTTCCACACGGCGGAGGTCACTGGAGAGCCGATTATCTTCAGGATGTGTTCGTTTTCACTTTGAATTATCTTCGCGATTTCTTCTTCAGCCGCATCCGCAATACCAGGATTTGTCGCTCCGCCAGTAAAGCTCGTCAAAGTGACAGATCCTCGCGGAGCTCGGCTCGGAAACAGCGAAGAGTTCCATACAGTGCCGAGCGTGTGAAGTTTTTCGGTGCGCGGAACCAGAAAACCGAACCCATTCATTAGCTCGCCCACCTGCTGCTGATAATATCCAGCCGCGACAACGGCAACCGGCGCATAGGCAATCCCGGAAAGCATTTGACCAAGCTGCGCTGAGATCGATGCGATCAGGTGCGCTGCTACATAAGCTGGTGTGGCGAGCACAATGGCGGCTGCCTGAATAGTGGCCGAGCTTCCGCCGCTTTCGGTCCGGATCTCGTGAGATTCGTTTCCCGCGGGTCCCAGCCGATTCATCGAGACTACGCGCGTCTTTGTTTGCAAATTTTCGCCAAGCTTTGCAGCGAGTGCGTCCGGCAACCTCGCCACGCCTTGCTGAAACGAGCAGAGCGACTCCGGTTCCTTCGGGCCCCTGCGAGCGCGCGCCTTTTTCGCTCCGCGCAGCACGCTTCCGTATTGGGTCTCCCACTCGTGGAGCGTAGGGAACGCCGCTTTCAGGCTGAGTTTTTCCGGATCTCCGGCATAAACGCCGGAAACGAACGGGGCGACGAGATACTCGAGGATTTCATTTCCGAATTTTCTGCGCGCAAATGCGCCCACGGACTCTTCGGTGGCCGGCGGATTAGTCTTTCGAAACGGCTCGGATAGTATCTTCCAGCGCGAACGCGGACCAAGGAGGGAACTGGAAAGCAGAGCTTGCGGAGAGGTGGGGATTTTCTGCAACCGGCCGTGGACCAGAATGTAGCGCGCTGCGCGTGAATCCGCTTTCTGAAGTTCGCTCTCGATCCCCAGCTCGCGGATCAGATCGAGCAGGATTTCCGTAGTCTGAAAACTCTGCGGGCCGGATTCAAAGAGGAAGCCGTCCTTGCGAATCGTGCCGAGCAGTCCGCCTGCGCGATCCGCAGACTCGAGAACGGTTACTTCAGCGCCCAGCTGATTCAGTCGATGCGCACACGCCAGGCCCGAGAGGCCCGCGCCGATGACAATGACATGTCTGGGACCGGGCATGGCTTCCTGTCGGCTAGAGCGTCTTGGAAAAGAGCGGCCGCTGATCCATTTGCTGTTCGTGAAGATAGCGATCGAAAGTCATAGCAACATTGCGAATGAAAATACGCCCGATCGGAGTAACGCGGATTTCGTCCGTTGACATGGCGACGAGTCCTTCGTCCTGCGCGCTTTCCAACCGAAGTAACTCCGAGGCGAAATATTCATCGAACGCGATGCCGAAGTCACGTTCGACTTCGTGCTTGGGAATTACAGTGTGGCAGAGAAGCCGGGCGATTACGGCGCGGCGCAACAGGTCATCCGGCGAGAGCCGATAGCCGCGCATAGTGGCGATTCCGCGGTTGGCTACCGCGGCCTGGTAGTCCGCGACTTCGCGCCTATTCTGAGCATACGCTTCGCCAATTGAGCTTATGGCGCTCACGCCCATACCGTACAAATCGGCGCCGGCCTTGGTGGTGTAGCCCTGGAAATTTCTGTGCAGCGTGCGTTTTTGTTGTGCAATGGCGAGCTCGTCTCCGGGAAGCGCGAAATGATCCATGCCGATGTACAAATATCCAGCGCTCAGGAATTTCTCCAATCCCGCACGGAAAATTCGGAGCTTCTCCATTCCATCGGGGAGGTGCGCCTCGAAAGAGCCCTGTTGCTTTTTCAACCAGGGGACGTGCGCATAACTGAACATGGCGACCCGGTCGGGTAGAAGAGTCAGCGCCTGGTCGATGGTATTGCGAAAACTATCGGCCGTTTGATACGGAAGGCCATAAATCAAATCAATGTTGGTGCTTCGAAACCCGATCTCCCGCGAGGCCAGGATCAAATCGCGCGTCATCTCGTATGGTTGGACGCGATGTATCGTCTGCTGAACTTTGGGCTGGAAGTCCTGGATGCCCATGCTCAGGCGGTTGAAACCGAGACGGTGCAGCGACTCCAGTTGTGCGCGGCTGGTGACTCGGGGATCTACTTCGATTCCGATCTCCGCATCCGGCGCAAAAGAAAAGCGGTCATGCGCGTACTGAAAAAGATCCTCCATTTGCGCCACGGTGAGATAGGTGGGCGTGCCACCGCCCCAGTGAAATTGAATCACGCGGCGTTTGCGCGATACGTATTTTGCAACGTGGTCGATTTCGCGTTTGAGGGCATCGAGGTAGGGGACGGCGACCTTCTTGTCTTTTTGGATCGCAACTGTGCAAGCGCAGAACAGGCAAAGGTTCTCGCAGAACGGGATGTGCATGTAGAGCGAAAGCGGAGTTTCCAGTTCTTCCGCTCGTGCATAATATTTCTCGAGATCGCCAGGTCCGAAGTCTTCCTTCCAGACAGGCGCGGTCGGATAACTGGTGTAACGCGGCCCGGGGCGATTGTATTTTTCGAGAAGGGCGTCCGAAATCTGGCCGATTTCGCCAGCGCGGAGGGACTTTTCTGCCGGTTTTGTTGCGTCGTTGGACATTTCTAAACGGCTTCGCCGAATTGCGCCGGAGACGGTATCGGCTCCATCTGCCCGGCTTCCACAAACGCTTTGGCATTCATTACGGGAGTTGTGGGCAGAATTCCGTGGCCCAGATTCAGGATGTGGCCGAAACCCTTAGTTTTTTGAACGGCTGCGCGCGCAGCCTGTCGAACGTCCATTTCATCACCGAGCAAAATCGCAGGGTCCACGTTTCCCTGCAACGCGATGCTGTGACCGAGACGGCTGCGAGCGTCTGCGAGGTCCGTTCGCGAATCGACGCTAATTACGTCCGCTCGTGATTTCGCAAGGTTTTCCAGCAAATGCGCGGAACCCTTCGCGAATAGAATCGTCGGAGTGGCGGCTTTGTCCGTCTTCATGAGTGAGTCGAGAACCATCTGCGTGGCGGGGAGCTCAAACTCCTCGTACTCCTGAGCGGAAAGCTCGCCAGCCCAAGTGTCGAATAATTGAATCACGGACGCTCCCCCTGCAATCTGCATTTGCAAATACGCGGTTGTCGCGCGCGCAATTCGTTCGAGCAATTCGCGTAGAAGCGCAGGCTCGGTTCGCAACATCTCTTTCGCGTGGGAAATGTCACCGCGCGTGCGGCCTTCGATCATATAGCAGGCGAGCGTCCAAGGAGCCGCAGCAAATCCAATTACGGGTACGTCGGGTCCAGCTTCGCGGCAAATAGCGCGAATTGCATCTCCAACGAACTTTGTCTCGGTGCCAGGATCGAACTCACGCAGACGCCGGATCGCTTCCGAACTTCGCAGCGGATTTGAAAGCACAGGACCGGAGTCCGGGACGTCAAGCGGCATTCCCATTGCTTCTGCCACGATCAAAATATCTGAAAAAACGATAATTGCATCCACGTCCAGCACGTGAAATGGTTGAAGCGATACTTCCGCCGCCAACTCCGGCGTTTTGCAAATATCGAGGAAAGAGTGCCGAGACCTGACGGCTTGATATTGTGGAAGATAACGACCGGCCTGGCGCATGATCCATACCGGAACGCGCTGGACGGTTTCGCTCCGGCACGCTCGCAGAAAGAGTTCTTTGCGGTTCACGTTGGCGTGAGTCATTTGCGGCATAGGTTCTATGTCATGATAGCAGATGGCTTAGAGGCTCGCATCCAGGCCAATCGGTGCTGCTCGCTCGGCTTGGCGCGATGGTTGAGCCCTATTCGGCGGTATAATGTTTTGCGAACGGGGAGAATCCACTCGTAATGGCACAACAACTGGGCTATCTGAGCCTGGCAGTCTACGTGGCGAGTTTTCTATGCTACGCCCGGATTTTGTACGTGCCCAACGTTTGGGTTGGGCGTTCCGCGTCGTTTCTCCTAGCTTCTGGGATCGTGGTGCAGTATTTCTCTCTTTACGCGCGTTCGCGAGTGCTTCAGTCCGTTCCGTATGATGACTTGTACGGTTCCATGTCACTTTTTGCGTGGCTTCTGGGAATCACGTACCTCGGTCTCGAAATATTCCATCGGCAAAGATCGGTTGGAGCGTTCGTGACGCTTCTACTTGTGGCGTGGGTGGCAGGCTTGGGTTTCATCACCGCCGGAGCGCCGAGTGTGCGGGTCCCGGCGCGTGGACCTTTATTCGCATTTCATGTGACTCTGAATACGTGGGCCTACGCCGCGTTTGCGCTTTCGTTCGTATTGAGCTTGATCTATTTGGTGCAGGACAGGGTGTTGCGTTCACGGCGTCTGGGCGCGGCATTTTGGCGTTTTCCGGCACTCGATGTACTCGACCGGATGGCACGGAGTAGCGTGTATGTCGGTCTGGTGGCGCTCGCGTTTGGGGCGGCAATGGGTTTTGTCTGGGAGCATCGGCTCAGTGGAAGTTACTCATGGGGCGATCCGAAAGTAATTGTTACTTTCGCGATTCTGGGGGTTTACGCGGCGTATCTTCTGCTTTCTCGCAACGCCACATGGCGCGGCGCGCGCGCAGCCCTGTTATGTGCGATGAACTTCTTGATCGTGATGTTCAGCTATACGTTCGTAAACTTGTATCTGACAAAGTTTCACCGATTCCTCTGATGCCTTCGCTATCGAAAGCAAATTCGGGACAGTCCGGCGCGATTCGCATTCACGTCGCGCTGATAGGCTGCAACCATCGGACTGCGCCGGTCGAACTGCGCGAGCGCATCTCCTTCACGCCGCAGCAAGCGCTGCAGGCGGCCGACGAATTGCGCGAACGCGGAATTCTTGAAGAGGCCGTAGTGCTGTCCACATGCAACCGGAGCGAACTCTACGGTGTTCCGGCCGACCCGGACACTAGGCCGGCCGACGCTATGGAGGATTACTTCCGATCGTTTCACAGGCTACCGAGCGAGGACCTTGCAGGTCGAATCTATCGGTGGGCGGGGCCGGACGCAGTGCGTCACCTCTTCCGTGTAGCCGCTGGAATTGACTCCATGATGCTGGGCGAAGCTGAGATTTTGGGTCAGCTTCGGACGGCTTACAGTCAGGCGCTCGATCACGGTGCCACAGGCCCCGTGCTGAACCGCGTTTTTCAGGGCGCGCTGGAAGTGGGAAAGCGTGTCCGCAGCGAAACCGAGGTCGGAACGCGTCCTATGTCGGTGGCGCTAGCGGGAGTGAAACTGGCTGAGAGAGTTTTCGGAAACCTGAAAGGCCATTCCGCGCTGATCTTGGGAGCCGGGAACGTGGCCGAGCAAGTGATTGAGTGTTTGCGCAATCGCGGGATCGGAAGCTTGCGCGTGGTGAATCGATCGTTCGATCATGCGGCAGAGCTTGCCAGGAAGGTTGGAGGGGAGGCGGTGGCTTGGGAATCGCTGGAGTCCGTGTTGGGGCTTCCGGACATTCTCGTCACATCTGTCAGTTCGACCGGTCCGGTTCTGACGCGCCAAGTTTTGGAGCGCGCTATCGCTGCTCGCTCGGGGCGTCCGGTTTTTGTGGTGGATCTGGCGGTTCCGCGGAATGTCGATCCGGAATCCGCTGGACTTTATAATCTCTACCTTTACAACGTGGACGATCTCGGGGAAATCGTCGAGCAGAATAAAAAAGCTCGTGAAGGCGAAATTCCGCGCGCCGAAGCAATTATTTCCGAACACATTGCAAAATTCGAAGCTTGGCGCGCCGCGTTGGAGGCGAGCTCCATTGTGGACGACCTGCGCGGCCAGTTTCACAAGCAGCGCGAACTGCTGATCCGCGAAAAACTGGCGGAGATGGAAGATGTTTCGCCAGAAGAGCGTGTGCGCCTCGCGCGTATTACCGAAGAACTGATCGAGCGCGTGCTGGAGCAGCCGTCAAAAAAGGTTCGGCATGGCCGAGGGATGCGCGGACGATTGGCTGGTCTGGAAGCGCTAAGGCACCTTTTCGGCTTGGATGAGGACAAGTAATGAAGCTGTTGCGTATTGCGACGCGCGGCAGCGCGCTGGCCTTGTGGCAGGCGAACTACATTCGCGAACGCCTCGCACAGTTGCACGGCGTCGAATCCGAGCTGATTCGCATTCGTACTTCCGGGGACAATTTTCAGGGTTCTTCAATGGCCCAGTTGAGCGAGCAGATCGGGATGAAGGGAGTCTTCATCAAGGAGTTGGAAGAGGCGTTGCTTGCTGGAGTTGCGGATCTTGCGGTTCACAGCATGAAAGACGTGCCCACGGAAAATCCCGCAGGCCTGGTATTTCCGGCGATAACGAAACGCGGGGATGTCCGCGACTGTCTGATTTCTCGTGATGGAAGGAAGCTGGATGATATTTCGCCCGGCGCGCGGGTGGGGACCAGCAGCCTTCGCCGGCAAGCGCAGCTCCGGCATCGTCGGCCTGACGTTGAATTGCTTGATTTACGCGGGAACGTGGACACACGGCTGAAGAAAGTTGCAGCCGGCCAATTTGACGCTATTGTTCTCGCAGCCGCCGGGATAGAGCGGCTCGGCGCTAGTGATCGAATTACGCAGATGTTTCCGCCAGATATCATGCTGCCTGCTGTGGGCCAGGGAGCTCTCGGAATCGAGGTTCGTGCGGATGATCGAGATACATTAGAGCTCGTCGCTGGGCTTGACGATCCCGAAAGCCACGCCGCCGTGACGTGCGAGAGAGCTTTGCTGCGTGAACTGGAGGGAGGGTGTCAGGTTCCTCTTGGCGCCTGGGCGCGGCATGAGAACGGCGAATTGCGACTGGAAGCCGGCGTCTATTCGACCGACGGAAAAGAATTTGTGCGCAAAGAATTGCGCGGCCACGCGGACGATGCCGAAAGACTCGGGGTGGGGCTCGGCCAAATCCTGATTGAAGCGGGCGCAGACAAGATTCTGCGCCTCGCGGGGCGTTCTGTTGGACGCAATTAAGAAGCCTTTAGCGGGGAAGCGCGTGGTGGTCACGCGCGCGACGGACCAGGCACACGAGCTGGCACACTCTCTCAAAGCGCTGGGCGCGGAGGTTGTTTTACTTCCTACCGTGAGTTTTTCTGCGGTGCAAGATTCGCGAGCTCTCGACGCGGAGCTGCTGCGTCTGCCTGAATTCGACTGGATTCTCTTCACCAGCAGAAATGCAGTGCGATTTTTTTGCCGGCGGATTCGCGAACTGGAATTGAATGTGGCAGCTTTGCAAACGCCGCGGCCGTTGATAGCTGCGATAGGGAACACCACGGCGGAGGCAGCCTCTAGTGAAGGATTTCGAGTGGATACAATTCCGACAAACCAAAGCGGGGAAGCACTTGCGCGGGAATTGTGGGGCGCGATCGGCGACCGCAAAATCCTACTGCCAAGAAGCGACCGCGCCGACGACCGTTTGCCGGATGCCCTGCGAGCGGCCGGCGCACGAGTGACCGAGATTGTCACGTACCGTACTGCCGCGCCTGCTTCGCTCGATCCGGAAATCCTAACGAGCATTCGCGGAGGTCAAGTAAATGCGATCGTTTTCGCGAGCCCTTCGGCGTTTCGCTTTTTGTCGGAGTATATTGGAGCAGCGGAACTCGCCGAGCTTTCGAAGCGGGTGCAATTCGCGGCCATCGGCCCGACAACGGCTCGTGCCCTTCGCGAAAGCGGGGCACGCGTGGAAATTGAAGCTAACGAATCGTCCGCGGCAGGTCTGGCGGATTCGATCGCAAAATTCTATCAACGCCAACATTCCGTGGCGAGGCGGGCATGACATTTCCCCTACATCGACCGCGGCGCTTGCGCCGCACGGAAGCGTTGCGAGGATTCGTTCGCGAAACGCGTCTTACGACGAGCGGCTTGGTGTATCCGATGTTCGCTTGCCCGGGCAAGAATATCCGCACTGAAGTTAGCTCGATGCCGGGCATTTACCAGCAATCGGTAGATCAGGTGGTCGAAGAATGCCGCGAAGTTGCGGATTTGGGCATCCCCGCGGTGATTCTTTTCGGCCTGCCCGAGCACAAGGACGAGCTGGCATCGGAGGCTTACGACGAGAACGGCGCAGTGCAGCGTTCTATTGAAGCGATACGAAAGGCCAAGCTCGACCTTCTAGTGATCACGGACGTTTGTCTGTGCGAATACACGAGCCACGGACACTGCGGGGTGATTAAGGGCGGCGAAGTGTTGAATGACCCGAGCCTGGTGTTGCTTGCGGATGCGGCGCTTTCACATGCGCGCGCGGGCGCGGATATTGTGGCGCCTTCGGACATGATGGACGGCCGCGTTGGCGCGATTCGCCAGAGGCTCGATGAAAATGGTTTTGAGAACGTAGCCATACTTTCGTATGCGGCGAAGTATTCGTCCGGATTTTATGGTCCGTTTCGAGAAGCAGCGCAGTCTACCCCGCAATTTGGAGACCGGCGCAGTTATCAAATGGATCCTGCAAACGCGCGGGAGGCGCTGCGGGAAGTCGCTCTAGATCTGGAAGAAGGCGCGGACATGGTGATGGTAAAGCCGGCGATGCCTTACCTGGATGTGATTCAGCGCGTACGCGAACGATTCGACGTTCCGGTGGCGGCGTATAACGTGAGCGGAGAATATGCAATGGTAAAAGCCGCCGTGCAACGCGGCTGGCTTGATGAAAAGCGCGTTGTGCTTGAGATTCTTACAGGCATTCAACGCGCAGGCGCCGAAATAATTCTGACGTACCATGCGAAGGATGTGGCGCGTTGGCTGAAGGCCGGTTGACAACCTGCCGCAAGATTCTGCTTTGGAAGCTCCTGCTTTGAACCTCTCCCTTACTTCTGCTGAAGGCTTGCGAGGCTCTCGCGTGCCGCTGCAATAGCACGATCGATGTCGGCATCGGTGTGGGCGGCGGAGACGAATAGCGCTTCATATTGCGAAGGTGCAATGAAGATGCCGCGGTTCAGCATTTCCTGGAAGAAGGCAGCGAAACGGACGGCACTAGAGGTTTTTGCATCCGCATAATTGTGAACCGGCTGCTCGGTGAAAAACATTGTGAGCAGGGAACCCGCGAAATTCACCTGACCTGCCACGTTTGTTTCTTTCAGCGCGGATCGCAAACCGTCGGCAAGACGCTGCGTCTTGCGATTCAATTCCGCATAAAATCCCGGAGCTTCGAGTTTGGGAAGAGTTGCCAGACCTGCACGCATCGCAAGAGGGTTCCCGGAGAGCGTCCCGGCCTGATAGACCGCTCCGAGCGGCGCGATCTGTTCCATGATCTTGCGTTTTCCGCCATAAGCTGCAACCGGAAGGCCGCCGCCGATAATTTTCCCCATCACCGTAATATCTGGGTCGATTTTGTAAACGGCTTGCGCCCCGCCGTAGCTTAGGCGAAAACCGGTGATGACTTCGTCGAAAATCAGAAGAGAGTCTTCTCTCGCGGTGACAGCGCGCAAACCTTCGAGAAACCCAGGAGCGGGCGAGACGACTCCCATGTTCGCGGCGACTGGCTCGACGATCACAGCCGCAATTTTTCCCTGATGTTCCTTAAAGAGCCTTTCCACGCTGTCGAGGCCGTTGTACGGAGCATTCAATGTGAGTCCGGCGAAAGCTTCGGGAACGCCGGGAGAACTGGAAATGCCTAGCGTAGCCAGTCCCGAACCGGCCTCGGAGAGGAAGCCGTCTGAGTGGCCGTGGTAACAACCTTCGAATTTGACGATAAGATCGCGCTGGGTGAAGGCGCGGGCAAGGCGAACGGCAGACATCGCGGCTTCCGTTCCGGAGTTGACGAAGCGCACCATTTCGACGGACGGGATCGCATTCGTGATTATCTCGCCGAGTTCGATTTCCGGGAGCGAGGTCATGCCGAAGCTCGTGCCCAAAGACGCCTGGTCAGAAATCGCGGAAACAATATCCGGATGCGCGTGTCCCAGGATCAAAGCGCCCCAGGAACATACAAAGTCGATGTACTCGCGGCCATCCACGTCGAAGATGCGGGAGCCCTTGGCGCGGTCGATAATCAAGGGAGTGCCGCCAACTGCGCGAAACGCGCGGACGGGACTGTTGACGCCACCGACGAGAGTTTTCTTCCCGCGCTCGAATATTTCAGCCGATCGAGGGCGGCTGTTCCCGGAATTGGAGTTTTGAGGATCCTTCATTGTGCCGCTAGCCATGACGTGAGCCATCTTAAGGACACAAGACGCCCAGCGCAAGAGTAGGGCCACTAATCAATTCGGAAGTGAAGCTAACTGGTTTCTAAAACGCGAACGTACGTCTGGATGCAGGCGAAAGATATTCGAAACTGACATTCCTCGCTCGCGACGACGAGACGCAAAAGCAAGATCGAGCATCGGAAAGAGTTTTCCAGACCGCTGCTCTTAAAACCCATTCGGCGGGCTATTCCGGGTAAGGTCGGACCCTGAAGATGCTGCAATTAAGGCGGTTAGTTCGGGCCGGAGGTTGGTGCCACGTGTGCTTTCTGTATTGCGTCAGCGCAGGTTAGGAGTTACCCCTTTCATGTTGTTAGGTGTCGCGGTGCTTTTCATGGGTTTCCAAATGGTGCCGACAATTATGCCAACGCTGGTGCCGCCTTCAGTCGCGAGCGCTTCTTTACCGACGGCTGAACCCGTACCGAAAATGGCAGACGCCGCAGCAGAATCCGGAAATACCGGAGCGAGTGCCAAGGCAATGGCCGAAGAATCGACTGGCGCATCTTCCGAAGCGCCATTGAAAATGGATTCCATTTACGCATACGATAAAGGACGGCAACCCAGTGTAGTACCCGTGTCAGTTGCGCAAAATTCACAATCGTTTTCGACGATTCGAATTCAGGAAGAGGATGAGAAGCGATACCGCCTTCGTGAGCCGGAATCGATCCCTGCAAGGCGCGAGTGGCTGGCGCTGATGGTTTTGGAGCACAGCGCAGCTGCGTTCGACGCTTACTCGACGCGTGACGCAATTTCCCGCGGCGCGAAAGAAGAAGATCCGATCATGAGGCCGTTCGCGCACTCGCCCGCGATTTATGCGGCGATACAAGTAGGGCCAGTTTTGCTGGACGTTCTTGCGCGCCATATGCAGCGCAGCCAATATAGTTTTGTGCGGCGCACGTGGTGGGTCCCGCAATCAGCAAGCACTGGCGTGTCGATTTTTTCGGGAGTACACAATTTGAACGTGGTAGGGCATCCGTAGGTAAGAGCGATATCAGTACACGAGAAATCTTTCTCTGGCGGGAAAGACAAGCAAAGGACACCCGATTTCCCTCTCCCGGGTGTCCTTTTTATTTTGCACTAGGGAAAATTTCCGGATCAGGCTCCGAAAAGGCAGGCGCGGCTTCAGCATTCAGCGACAGCCGGCGGTAATCGAAAAATCACTTGCGGAATCCAGCCGCCGCCCGCGCCGCCGAAGGAGTCGCGCCAGACATCCGCTTTTCCGTCCAATCCGCTGCGCGACGAGATGCTTCCACCGCACCATAAACCAAAGACTCAGGCCCGACGGAATCTGTATTTGCAAATACAATTCGCTCGAGGGGCTGGTTGGCCGCCGGGATTATTTTGGTGAAGACTCCGGGAGCGGATAAAAACATTGGATGGCCGCGGCGATAGACGTGCACTTCGATCGGCTCCGGGGAGAATTCCGGCAGTAGTTTTTGAAAATCGCGCAATACGTTCTCTGCAATTCGTTGGCAACCGGCGACCTGTAGGAGTTTGTCCCGATGCAATTCCGACACCGGAGTGTAAAACGTGAGGATATTGTTTTTCTGTTGGTAGCCCGCTTGACTGTGCATCACCCAGTCCGCGACTACCACATCGGAGAACGAATTCCCGGGACACCAAGAATCGTAAGCGCGGTTGTACACGGGCTTGTCGTAGATCGTGTTGATCACGAGATACGGGCAGAAGCGGAAAGATCTCATCGCGTCCGTTTGACCGTCCGAAAGACCTGACACGATTCGAGCAGTGATGAACTTGGGCGTCGCCATCACAACAAATTTAGCGGCAACCGTGTGCAGGGCGTTCCCTTGAACATAGGTGACATGGACGTCTGTCTTCTGTTGGGCCACTGAAACGATTGTGGCGCCGCCGATCATTCTCTCGGAGGCTTTGGCTTGAAGAGTTTCGAATAGCTTTAGCGCCAATGTGGCGTTTCCGCCGGGCAGCGTGACGCGCGTGTCGTGTTCGGCGGCGTCAGTCATGTCTCTGAGCTCGCCGAGAGCAACCATGGTGGATGTGTCGTCGGAAGCTGCGCCGTAATTCGACGAGCCATAACAATCCCACCACTGCTTAACTTCCGGAGCATATGTCTTTAGGTATTTCGAGAGCGGGACATTGTCAAACTGTTCCTGATTCTTTTCTGACGCAAGCGCGAGCATGTCTTTTCGGAACTTCTTGAAGCTCTCACGCACTGAAGCTGAGTAGGGAAGCTGATCGAGACCTGCGCCCCAGGTGTCCGCGATCCATTTGCCGTTAACGATTGTGGGATCCGGGCAATTGATTGGTAACGGGGCCAGCCCGAGTTCGCGGGCGAGGTGATCGCTTGCTGTGCCGGCGTAATCGAAAGCAGACCCGGAGCAAAAGGCCTGGCCCTGATAATCACCCAGAGTTGCATTGCCTCCCCAGTGAGCTTCCTTTTCGAGCAGGAGGAAATCGTGCTGGCGCAGAAAGTAAGCCGCGCTCAATCCACTTACTCCGCCGCCGACAATCACAACATCGTAATGCTTGGAAACTGGAGGCTTGCCGAAGGTGTGTCCGTCGCGAACCTGATGACAAATGTCGTAATGGTCGCCGTCCACTTGCGGCACGGGGTTATCCGCCGCAGCCAAGAGCGAAAAATCCACCGGGCAACCGGCCGCGACGGAGCCTGTGACGATAAATTTAAGAAAGTCTCGTCGAGTATCGCTCATGAATGCTCTCCTTCCAGGGCCGATGGCAACAACGAAGTGGTCGCGGGCGATTCGCCGGCGTGTTTGGTGCGTGTGCGAAGCCGGTACCAGATGAGAATCGTGCTGATGGAGAACAAGAGTATTAGAGTGGAAATCGCGTTGATCTCAGGAGTGATCCCGCGGCGGAGACGCGACCATATTTCGAGCGGCAAGGTGTTGTCGCGCCCGATGAGGAAAAAGGTGACGGCGATCTCGTCCAGCGACAGCGTGAAAATCAAAAGGGCGGCTGCGATCAGCGAGACTTGAAGATTCGGAAGCGTAATATGCCAGAAGGTTTTCCAGTGATTCGCACCGAGATCCAGAGAGGCTTCTTCCTGCACGCGGTCCATCTTCTGCAGGCCGGCGAAGATTTCGGTGGTGGCGACGGAAATCAGCGCGGTGCCGTGGCCCAGTGTGACGGTGATGAGGCTGAGTTTCATTCCGAGGCCGACGAAGAGCATAAGAAGCGAGAGGCCAGTGATGATTCCGGGAAGAATCAACGGAAGCAGAACGAGCCGGCGGAAGAGTGCCTTCCCGGGGAATTGCGCGCGGTCTAGAGCCAGCGCCGCGGGCAATCCAAGAGCAAGTGAAATGCCTACTGCCACGGCCGCAACGATAAGGCTTTTGAGCACAGCGTCCCACAGGGCGGCATCGGAAAATAGCTGGCGGTACCAGTCGAGAGTCCAGCCGGATGGAGGGAATCCTCCAACCCCGGAACCGTTGAACGAATACACCACCAGAACGACAATCGGAAAATAAAGGAACGCGTAGACGAGCAAGGCGTAGCCCGTGAGGAGCGGAGCACGCGAGGATCGGAACGTTCCGCTCATGAAATTGTGTACCTCTTTTCCAGGCGTTCAGTGGCGAACAGAAGAGTAACGACGAGCAACAACATGCAGAACGAAATCGCCGCACCCAGAGGCCAGTTGTAAGCCGCTCCGAAGAGACTAACGACAATGTTGGAGATCATGATGCCGCTGGAGCCTCCGACGAGAAGAGGCGCGAGAAAGTCTCCGAGAGTAAGGACGAAAGCGAACGTTGCGCCGGCGAGGATCCCGGGAAGCGACAGCGGAAGAATCACGCGTCGAAAAGTAGCGAAGGGGGAGGCACCAAGATCGTGCGAGGCTTCGATGAGGTTGCGCGGCACATGCTCGAGCGATGCGTAGATGGGCAGGAACGCGAAGGGCGTGTAGATGTGCGTTAGCGTAAGAATCACAGCGAATGGGCTGTACAGGAAAAATTCGACAGGTTTGTGCGTGATGTGAAGATATTGCAGGAAACCGTTCAGGACGCCGGTACTTCCGAGGATCGTTTTCCAGGCGTAACCGCGCACAAGATAACTGGTCCACAGCGGAATAATCACGAGCTGGTAAAGCAAGTCTTTGCGTTTCGTCGCGTGGAAGGACAAATAATAGGCCAACGGGTAGCCTAGCAAGAGGGCCAAGCCAGTGACCGCGCAGGCTATTTTGATCGAACGCAGCAGCACGGTGAAGTAGAGGGGATTGCGAAACAATTGGGCGTAGTTCTGCAGATTCCAGTTGTGAGTTATTACTTGAAGAGAGGAAACAGACCAAAAGCTGTAGCAGAAGAGAATCGCATAAGGAATAAGCAGGAAAGCCGTCACCCATACAAGCGGCGGGATCGTGACAGACGCTTTGTATGCGCGGGAATACATGAGTCAGTCGCCGCCTTCGCGCACTCGCACGATGTCGCGTACAGCGAATTCAAATTCCTGCTCGCCATGCAATGGGCCGGGGGTTGGAATCCGCGCACGTATCATGTATGAATTGCCGCAATCGATTTCCAGCGAGTCCATCGCTCCGCCGAAGGTTTGGTTGTGAACCTGGCCACGGAAATGCGCTGTGCCGTCCGCGGCCGCGCGAGAGCGTGAACAGAGGTGGATGGCTTCGGGCCGCAACGAAAATGTGCCTTTGCCCGCGGGTTCGGTTGACGGCCACTCGATCGGGCCGGCGCTTGCGATTCCGTCACGAATTTCCGCGTGGAGAAGATTCGTTTGACCGATAAATTGGGCCACATAGGCGGTAGTAGGGTGTCCGTAAATCTCGCGCGGCTCGGCAACTTGTTCCAATTGTCCAGCGCGAAGCAAGGCGATGCGGTCCGAGAGCGCCATAGCTTCTTCCTGGTCGTGGGTGACGAAGATGAATGTTATGCCGACTTCGCGCTGGAGCGATTTGAGTTCAACTTGCATCTGGCGGCGCAGATTCGCGTCGAGGGCGGAGAGAGGCTCGTCGAGTAGGAGAACGCGAGGGCGGTTGACGAGCGCACGCGCCAGCGCAACGCGTTGTTGCTGTCCGCCGCTCAATCGCGAAGGAGCGGACTGCGCGAATTCGCTCATCTTTACCATGCCCAGGGCGTGCGTAACCCTGGCTGGGATTTCCCCGTGTGGCACAGACTTGGCGCGAAGGCCGTAAGCGACGTTGTCGAAGACCGAGAGATGCGGAAAAATCGCGTAGCTCTGAAAAACAGTGTTCACTTCACGGCGATAGGCAGGAGTTTGATCGAGACGTTCACCGGCCATCCAGATTTCGCCGCTGTCCAATTGTTCGAAGCCCGCAATTAAGCGGAGCAAGGTGGTCTTGCCTGAGCCGCTTTCGCCGAGGATGGTAAGAAACTCGCCAGGGGCTACGTCCAGAGAAATTCCACGCAGGACTGGGCGTCCTCCGAAATGTTTTTCAACTTTGCGAATAGAGAGCAAAGCGTCCGTCGCAGGGCGTTCGGCGGAGGTGGAAAGGATGGCCGCGCTCAATCGCGGTCTCCCGACGACGAGAAAAAAGTGAATTGACTCCCAACGAGAGCACAACGGGGAGATTCAGCGCCGGAATGGCCGTGGGCATTGGATATCACTGCGCAGCCTTTATTTCATTCCAAATTTCGTTGTACTTGTCGCGGCGCGGATATTGTTGCCAAAAGTAAATGCGCGTCATGTACTCATCCACATTATCGAGATGCAGAGATTTTCTTTGCTCTTCGGTCATGAACTGAGCCGACTTGGGGTTGGCGGGATCGTAGCCAGTAACGTCGGCGACTAGTTTCTGAGTCTTGGCCTCAATCATGTATTCGAGAAAGTCGGTGGCTAGTTCCTTGTTTTCGCTTGCGGACGTAATCATCAGGTGATCGATCCAGCCCGTCGTGTTTTCGCGGGGAATCGTTTCGCCGATTGGGAAATTCACTTTGCGAAGATTGTTAGTCATCAGAGGCCAGCCCATTCCGGCGACGATTTCGTGATTCTCGAAGAGGTTTGTGAGTTCGCCTCCGGTTGCCCACACTTTCCGAATATTGGGTTTGAGCTCGATCAGTTTTTTCTTAACGTTATCCAGTTCCTGATCGGTGAGGTTGTAGAGGTGGCTTGGGTCGGGTTTGTCGTAGCCGAGCACTTGAGCCGCCATGCAGATAGTTGATAGATCATCCCAGACCGAAATCTTTCCTTTGAGATTGGAATCCCATAGTACGGACCAGCTATCCGGCGGCGTCTTGAAAAACGTCGTGTCGTACAACAGGGGATTGGGTCCCCAAACGAAGGGAACGCCATAGACATTGCCGTTCATGCGGACTAAAGGCGCGTTGCGCAGGCGATCCGAAAGTTGTGGATAGGAGGGCAGCTTTGAAAGATCGAGCGGAGCCGCGAGACCTGCCGCCGCGATGGATGTGACCACATCGCTGGAAGGCGAGATCACGTCGTAATTGCTTGCGCTGCCTCCGCGAAGTTTGGCGACGAGCTCGTCGCTGGTGCCCATGTATGCAGCAGTGACTTTGCAATGGTGGGATTCCTCAAAGGCCCGCACGAATAACGGATCCGCGTAGCCTTCCCAGACGAGGAGACTTAGCGTCGGAGTCTTCTTGGCACAGCCTGCGGCCGCAAAAATGACCGTTACGGCAACGAGCGAAATTAGAAGTGAACGCTTTGATATGGATAGGCACTGTGGCTTCTGGTTCAAAATAAGCTCCGAACTTCGAGACTTAGCGCGAACGCTAGAACGTTGGAGGCGTGTTGATCCACAGCACCAGCGTTTCTTTCTTGCCTGGATTCTTCCAGTGATGCTTGTTGGTGCTTTCGAAATAAAAACTATCTCCTTCCTCCAGCGTATGCTTTTCTCCACCATCGAGAACAATTTCAAGCGAACCGCGGAGGATGTATAGAAATTCCTCGCCGTCGTGCGCGTAAGATTCTCCGCTTCCGGCCGACGGAGCAATGCGGAAGAGGTGAGGTTCCATCATGGCGGCATTGCCCCAGGAAAGCAGTTCCATGCGCACTCCCGGACCGGCTTCGAGTACTTTTCTGTCCGCTGGTTTCACCTGTCCGGGGTTCAATTCCGAGGGATTAAAAAGCGAGAGAATATTCACGTGGTAAAAACGAGCCAGCCGCCGCAGTGTAGCGACGGAGGCAGTCATTTGGCTGCGCTCGACTGCACTCAGGAATCCCACCGAAACGTCCGTCGCACGCGCTACTTGGGAGAGTGACGCTTTCCGCTGCAATCGCAAACGGCGCAAACGGGGACCGGCCGCGCTGGCCTTGGGCCGTTTGCCGGCATGAGGCAACAATTTGTGAGTCTTGAGCAAGTGGACGATGGCCGGCGCGTTCATGCCACGCGCGCGGCGGAAGAATTGAGCGCGTTTTAGAATGCGAACGTCTGCGTGCGTGTAGATTCGATAACGGCTGTGCGTCCGGGATGGCGCGACCAGGCCGAGATTCTCCCAGGAGCGAAGGATCGATGGAGAAACGCCCACGATCCGCGCGACGTCGCTGATGCGAAGATAGCCGCCCGCGCGCGCATTTTTTTGCGAGCGCTTGTGAGGCGAGTTCAAATTCAATTTCCCCTTGACAACCCGTAGGCCTTCTTCTAAGGTTCCCGGATTATAGTAAGGTTTTTTCCAAAGCTGCAACCGAAAAAAAGTGAGGCGTCTCGAGGGGCCGGTGGCGCCAGGTTTTCCTAGAGGAGCGGCGATGACTTCAAAAGCACGGGCACTCCTGTGTCTATTTGTGTTTGCGAGTTTCCTTTGGAGCGCAGCGGCTTGGGGACAAACGACCGGTACGATTCGCGGTACTGCCACAGACCAAACAGGCGCCGTGGTTCCGGACGTAATGGTGACAGTGACGTTAACCGGAACGGATTCGACTCGGACGGTTAGCACTGATAAAGATGGCGCGTTCGATATCCCGGAATTAGCGGTGGGTACCTACGAGCTGAGCGCCAGTGCCAAGGGTTTCAAGAAGTATGTGGAGAAGGATATTGTGGTCACCATTGGCCACGTCAACCTCGTCACGATAAATCTAGCACTTGGCGGAGCCGCTGATACCGTCACGGTGGTGGCGAACGCTGCTGAAGTTGAAACGACAAGTACACAGCTTGGCGCGGTGATGACAGACACGGCCATACGCGAACTGCCTATGGCCACTCGGAATGCGTATTCTCTCCTCCAGCTGCAGCCTGGGGTGCAGTCGCAGGTTGGCGCGGACTTGTTTTTGGGAAGTGACAACGCTGGAGCGGTGTCAGTTAATGGAGGACGGGGCCGGTCTAACAACTACATGGTGAACGGAGGCGATGGCAACGACATTTTCATCAACGCTCCGGCGATCCAGCCGTCGCCGGATGCGATTGAAGAGTTTCGAGTCATCACAAACACGTTCGATGCGGAGTACGGGCACAACTCCGGGTCGGTGGTAAACGTGGTTACGAAATCCGGCACGAACAATTTGCACGGCGATTTCTACGAGTTCCTTCGCAATCAGGCGCTCAACTCCAAGGGCTACTTCGATCCCTTTCTGCTGGACTATAAGCAGAATCAATTCGGCGCGACTCTGGGTGGTCCCATCAAGAAAGACAAGACGTTCATTTTTGTTTCGTATGAAGGGAATCGGCTGATTCAGGGACAGTCGTCCGGGGATATTGCTCTGCCGACGATTGGAGCTAACGGAGAGGCAGGTGGCAATTTCGCGGGCCCGGCTTCTTCGCCGTCGCAGACATTCACGGGAACACTCACTGACGCGCCGTTCGCAGCGCTTTTGGCGGCGCGAACGACTGGTAGCACTACTGGAACAACGTGCGCCCAAGCGGTGGCTACGGCGGGAGGTGCGCCGATAGCGGCGGGAACTCCGTTTGCGAGCATTTTTCCGAACAACCAGATTCCAACCGAGTGTTTCGATCCGACGGCACTTGCGCTTTATCAAAAGTTTGTAGCGCCGTTCTCGACCGGTCCCAACTGCTCGAGCGCCAATTGCACCATTCCCACCTCCGGGGACCAACGAGAGCGCGGCGACCAGTTCACGGTGCGCTTCGATCACAAAATTAATGCCTCTCAGCAATTCAGCGCTTACTATTATTTTGACGACGACAACAGCACCGTCCCTTACTCTACTTTTCAGCTGGAAGAGCCGGGCGGCTTGCTTCCCGGTTTCGGCGCTCTTAATAAGACACGGGTTCAACAGTGGAACCTAAGCCATACCTGGACCATCGGGTCAACGGCAGTAAATGAAGCTCGATTCAACTACTTTCGCGAAGGCCAGCAAGGAAATAACCACCCGTTAAATACTCTTCAGAGCGTTTCTGACTCTTGCGGCTCAGCAATGGTGAATAGCTGCTTTACGCAGACTAACGGGCAGTTTCCGACACCGGGGACAAATCCGATCGGCATAACCAGCAACATTCCGGGGAGACAGGGCGTTCCCAATATAAGCGTGTTGGGAGGGTTCATTATCGGAAACAACTTTGAAGGTGAATTGCCTCAGGCTGGAAACACCTTTCAATTTACTGACAATTTCACAAAATCGCTCGGCAAACATACGGTCAAGTTTGGCGGAGACTTCCGCCGCCAGCAGTTTAATCAGTTCTACTACTTCAACATCAATGGCGACTTCACATTCCTGAGCGATGCAAACCTTTGCGGTCCGGCGAACCCGAACCAAAGCTGCGATTCGCCCATCACGAACGACGTAGGTTTTCAAGACGCCTATCCCGACTACTTCATAGGAACAGCCAACGAATACACGCAAGGTGCGGCGCAGCACCAAAATGACCGGAACATCGGGTTTTATCTTTTCGCACAAGACAGCTACAAGCTAAAGCCCAATCTAACGCTCAGTTACGGTTTGCGATGGGAGCTGAACACGCCTTACCACGATCTCGGCAACCGGCTTCAAACTTTCCGTCCCGGGCAGGCGACGCAGAAATATCCCTGTCTATTGAACGTAAACAATCCTAGTAACCCGAGCGCAGGAATCATCTCCGCAGCGGCGGGAGGCAGCACGGATTGCAGCGAGACTGGGCCGGCCAATTCGGTTTTCCCTCTGGGATTGGTGTTTCCTGGAGATAAAGGTGTGCCGAGCGGGCTGACCACGACCGACTACAAAGATTTTGCGCCGCGCATTGGAATTGCATGGAGCCCGGGATGGACCGAAGGCTGGCTCGCGAAGTTGACTGGCGGCCCGGGAAATTCCAGTATTCGGGTCGGATACGGCCTTTTCTACAATCCAATCGAGCAACTGGTCCTGGCGCAGTTCAGCGCGGAACCTCCTTTTGGCGGCAGCATCGATCTTTCGAATCCAAACTTTAACACTCCATTCCTGCTGCAAGATGGCACGCAGAATCCCAATGTATTCGGACCTGTGTTGAACCAGTCGCCGAACACTCCGTGCTTCCAGCCGACCGGCCCAAAGGGTTGCGTGGACTGGTCGGCCTTCCGTCCGATTCTGCTGTTCGGAGAATTCGATCCGCATCTGAAAACACAGTACGCCGATCAATACAATTTGACGATCGAGCGCCAGTTGAGCAAGTCCATGGTGCTTCGCGCGTCCTACGTGGGCACGCAAGGACATCACCTGCTCGCGGTGCATGACGAAAATGCGGGAAACATCCAGACTTGTCTTGGCCTGATGAATTTGGCGAATGCAAATCCGAATGCTGTTCTCACTGCCCCGGGCGGCGCCCAAACTTCCTGCGGACCGTTCAGCGCTGATAGCTCGTACTTCATCCCTGGGGGAACGGTAATCCCCGCGGGGATATCGGCATTGCCTCCCGAACCTTTCCACGTTCCATCGATTAGCTGCACGGGTCTGGTTCTGCCTTACACCGGTACTCCGGGAGGGAATCCGGGATGTCTTCCTGCGGGGACCGTTCCTGCGGGTGGGATTACGCTTGTCGGGACGAGGCCCTTCTCCTCACCCAATTGCCAGCCATCTACCGGAGCGGGGTGTCCGGCGGATGGCGTTCCTGTATTCAGTAATATCTTCGCCGAAGGCACGATCGCAAACTCCAATTATAACGCCTTGCAGCTTTCGGTTGAGAAGAGCTATTCGCACGGTCTGTTGTTTCAAGCTTCATACACTTTCAGCAAGGCGATTGACCAGGGTGCTTCGTTTGAAAACGAACTAAATCCGGTGAATTTCGCGGCCACCCGTGGGTTGTCGCTGCTCGATGCGAAACACAGATTCGTATTCAGCCCTGTCTGGGAGCTGCCGATACCAAAGTATGATGGGTTCAAAGGCAAAGCTGCGGATGGTTGGGGACTATCGGCGATTATCACCTACCAGACCGGGTTTCCCATTCGCGTCCAGACGCAAGACGATTTGGAATTGGAGAGCAGTTTCAATTTCGAAGACGCCAATACGCCGGAGGTCACGGGCAAGGTGCAATTCACCAATCCCAGGACCGTGGATCCGACGCAAGGCCTGAACCATAATTTTTTCAGTGCTGACAACATAAGCGACCCGGCTGCCGGGAGCTTCGGCAATTTACCGCATTCGCTTTGCTGCGGACCACCGCTGAATGATACTGACTTGGTTATTTCAAAGAAAACTCCTATCAACGACCGTTGGAACACGGAGTTTCGAGCGGAGTTCTATAACGCGTGGAATCACACGCAGTTTAACAATCCGGATGGGAACTTCAGCGATTCTACATTTGGACAGATTCTAAAGGTTCGCGAAGGCCCGCGCGTAATGCAGTTCGGGCTGAAATTCCTGTTCTAGAAGATTGGCCGGGTCTAGGCAGAGCGAGGGCGTCCACTGCGAGCGGCGCTCTCGCTTTGTTGTATAGGGCTAAACCACAAGAAACATTCGTGGCGTTCGTTTCGACGCTAAAATATTTGAAAGGGTAATTTCAAAGGCGAATATCCAAGGCCGTGCGTCGGCCAGAGCGAAGTGTATTACGGAGGGCGTCATGCATGAGGGACTTCAGAAGGAAATCGCCACTTACGAAAAACGTACCCCAGGTTCGCACAAAGCGCACAAACGAGCTGAGGAAAGATTGCCGTTGGGCGTAGCCAGCAACTACCGAGCTTACGATCCGTACCCTATTTTCGTTCGCGACGGAAAAGGTGGACGTATTCATGACGTCGACGGCAACGAGTACATTGATTTCAATCTTTGCTTCGGGGCGCTGATGGCAGGGCACTGCAACCCTGCTGTAATTCGCGCAGTGCAGGAAAAGCTAGGCACCGGAACGATGTTCGGGATGCCGCACGATCTTGAATGGGAACTGGCCGAAGAAATCTGCAAAAGATTTCCGGTTGAGATGGTGCGGTTCAGCAATAGTGGAACGGAATGCACCATGCATGCAGTGCGGCTGGCCCGCGCAGCCACGGGGCACGACCGCATCATCAAGATGGAGGGCGGTTATCACGGATTGCACGACTCCGCTCTGGTCTCGGTAAAACCGAAAGCCGAGGAAGTGGGCGACGCAAATTTCCCCAATTCCGTGCCGGGAGGCCAGGGAGTAACGAAAGCTACGTTGCAAAATACGCTAGTTGCGCAGTTCAACGACGCAGCCGGCGTCGAGCGGCTGTTCGCGAAGTATCCGGGAGAAATTGCAGCGGTCATCGTAGAGCCGATCATGATGAACGTCGGAATCCTGATGCCGGATGAGGGCTACCACCAGGCGCTTCGTGAAATTACAAAGAAAAATGGCGCTCTGCTGATTTTCGACGAGGTTAAGACCGGCGCGAAATTGGCGCGCGGCGGCGCGTGTGAGTATTTTGGAATCAAGCCGGACATTGTTTGTCTGGCAAAGTCCATCGGCGGCGGATTCTCACTGGCTGCTTTTGGGTCGACGCGGGAAGTGATGGGGCTTATCTCCGACCATAAGGTTTTCCACGGTGGCACGTACAATACGAATCCAGTGGCAATGGCGGCGGGACTAGCGACGTTCAGGGAAGTGCTTACGCCTGGGGCCTACGAACACGTGAATCGTTTGAATAAGAAATTGCTCGACGGCTACAGCAAGGAAATCGGCAAGACGGGCTTGAAAGCCTATGTGGTGGGCGCCGGCTCGAATGGCTCGCTGATGTTCGCTCCGAAACCCATTCACAATTATCGCGACTGGTTGAAAGTTGATAGCGAGCTGTGGCGGCACTACTGGTTCGCGATGGTGAACCGCGGTGTGATGGCGCAGCCCTACTGGTGGGACGAGCAGTGGACGGTGTCCGTGGCGCACACTGAAGCGGATGTGGACCGCCATCTCGCGGTTTTCGCCGAGGTCGCACCGGCACTCGCGCAAGCCCAGAAAGAACCGCACGCGGCGGCGAGCAGCGCGCACTAGATTCTCGCAGCCTGTTCGTCTGAATACACTCAGTCAAAGGTTAACCCGGCGGCCCGGTGTGATCCTCGCAAGGAGCGCATTGCCAGAGCTAACTACTCCGCAAATGGAAACCGCGCATCTGAAACGCGCGCTGGGGCGTTGGGATCTAGTTGCGCTCTTTGTGGTCGCCGTATTTAACCTGAACGTGGTTCCGAGTATTGCTGCCAATGGCGGCCTCACTGTTTGGCTCTGGATTATTTCGCTCCTGATGTTTTTCTGGCCGCAAGGCATTGCCGTAATCGAATTGGCGCACCGTTATCCGGGAGAGGGCGGCGTGTACCTTTGGGCCAAAGAAGTTTTCGGCGAGTTCCATGGCTTCTTGTCAGGCTGGTGCTACTGGACCAACAACATGATGTACGTGCCGACGGTAATGCTGTACTTCGTTGGTGTGTCCGTATTCGTATTTCCGAGTCATCAGGCTCTGGCCGACAACAAGACTTTTGCGGTAATAGCTGCGATTGCGCTGCTGGCGATTCTCGTCGTGCTAAATATCGTCGGGCTTGGCGTGGGAAAATGGATCAACAATGTAGGCAGTATCGGCACGGGCATCGCGGCAGCGGTGTTAGTGGGGCTCGGAATCATCGTGGCGTTGCGCTTTGGCACCAGCGTCAGCGCTGCGGATTTTCGCATTCCGGCGAATCCGCGGTTTCTGCTGAATTCGTTCGGCGTGATTTGTTTCGGCCTTGTGGGCCTGGAACTCGCGTCGGTGATGGGAGATGAGATCAAAGACCCAGAGCGCACCTTGCCGGGCGCGGTGGTTTGGGGAGGAGTGCTTTCCGGGTTTCTCTACATTGCCACGACGCTGACTTTGCTGATCGCCGTGAGCAGAAATGAAATTAATGTTCTACAGGGAATTGTGCAGGCGGTAAGCCACATGGCCGCGAAAGTTGGCGTTGTGTGGATCGTTGCGCCCTTTGCGCTGATGTTGAGCATTTCGATTGCGGGGATCGGATCGGCTTGGTTAGCTGGCTCAGCGCGAATTCCGTTTGTCGCGGGATTGGATTCTTACTTGCCGAGTTGGTTGGGCAAAGTTCATCCGCGCTACGGAACGCCGTATGCGGCGCTGATTGTGCATTTTGTTGTGTCGACGATTCTCGTGCTGATCAGTTTTCTCGGCTCTGGCGTGCAGGAAACGTTTCAGCGTCTGCTCTCGCTGGCGGTTGTGCTGCAGCTGCTACCGTTTCTCTATATCTTCGCGGCGTTGTTGAAGATTGCAGCGGACCCGCTGGCAGGGAAGGTGCACTACAGCAAGAGCGTGTTATGGGTAGCGGGGTCGAGCGGCCTGTTGATGACGATTCTCGGCATGGTTTTCGCGTTTTCGCCGGCGCAGCAGATTACTTCGGTGCTGTCATACGAATCCTGGATGTTCGGCGGCACGGCGTTTTTCATCGGCTTGGCGGTATTCTTCTTCTTTGTATATGGACGCCGGAAAAATGCCGCGAGGGCTGGCGGTTGAAACGCTTTTATCATTACTTGTTACTTGTTGCGGGAGAATATTATGGCAAGCGAGGCGAAGTCCACAGTTCGAAGATACCAGATGTACATCAATGGCGAGTTTGTTGAGAGTGCCGACGGAAAATATTTCCCGGTGATGGAGCCTTCGACGGAAGAAGTAATGGCCGAGGTCCCGGAGGCAAACGAAAAGGACGTGAATCGCGCTGTCGCCGCCGCGAAAGCTGCCTTTGATTCCGGAGCCTGGCCTCAAACAACAGCTCAGGACCGCGGCCGCATTCTCTTCCGGCTCGCCGAACGCATTCGCAAAGAAGCTGCACATCTCGCCGAACTGGAATCGCGGAATTCAGGCAAGCCCATCGTCGAGGCGGAGTACGACATTGCCGACGCGGCGACCTGCTTTGAATACTACGGAGGAATGGCCACAAAGATCCTCGGGCATGTTAATCCGGTCCCGGACAACGCGCTGAGCCTTTCTCTTCGTGAACCGATCGGCGTTGCGGCACAAATCATTCCCTGGAACTATCCGCTTTTGATGGCGGCATGGAAGCTGGCTCCGGCGATTGCCGCAGGTTCCACGTGCGTTTTGAAGCCTGCGGAGCAAACGCCTCTCACCGCGCTGGAATTTGCGCGCTATCTCGCCGAAGCTGGGTTACCGCCGGGAGTGGTGAATATCATTACCGGCTTCGGTGAAGAATGCGGCGCGCCGTTGGTGAAACATCCTGACGTGAACAAGGTCGCCTTCACCGGCAGCGCGTCAGTGGGAAAGGCGATCATGAAGGCGGCCGCTGACACGGTGAAGCGCGTAACGCTCGAATTAGGCGGCAAGTCGCCAAACATCTTTTTTGCCGACGCGGACTTCGAATCCGCGATTGATGGCGCGCTTTTCGGCGTGTTTATCAACCAAGGGGAAGTGTGCTCGGCCGGCAGCCGCATCCTGGTGGAGAAATCAATCTATCCGAAATTCGTGGAAGCGATGAGTGCAAAGGCGAAAAAGATCAAGCTAGGTCCGCCGCTCGAACGAGGAACAAAAATGGGCCCGCTGGTGAGCAAGGATCAGTTTGACCGCGTGCGTTCGTATCAGGAACTGGGCAAGAAAGAAGCGAAACTGGCGGCTGGCGGAGGTCGACCTGCGTCGATGGCGCGTGGCTACTATGTCGAGCCGACCATTTTTTACGATGTGGACAACTCCGCGCGCATTGCCCAAGAAGAGATATTCGGTCCTGTTGCGGCCGTCATTCCTTTTGCCGACGAAGCTGAAGCGCTGCGCATCGCCAACGCGACACCTTATGGATTGGCTGCCGCCGTGTGGTCGCGGGACATTTTCAAGGCGCTCCGAATGGTAAAGGCTTTGCGAGCGGGAATTGTCTGGGTGAATCACATGCAGCCTACGTACGTCGAGGCCCCTTGGGGCGGGTATAAGCAGTCCGGATTTGGCCGAGAGTTGGGACCTTGGGGCATCGAAGAATATCTGGAGACGAAGCAAGTCCACATCAATTTGAACGAACAGCCCATCGGATGGTACTGAACATGCCGACAATTCAATTACGCACTCCAATTCCAGGGCCCAAATCGCAGGAATGGATGAAGCGGCGGCAAGCCGCGGTTGCGCGCGGAGTCTCGCATGGCACTGGGATATTCGCAGCGCGCGCCGAAGGCGCCACGATTGAAGACGTCGACGGAAACCGGTTCCTCGATTTCGCCGGCGGAATCGGAGTTGTCAACGTCGGCCATCGCGCGCCAAGCGTCGTTGAAGCAATCCGAAAGCAACTCGACGCATTCGTGCATACATGCTTCAGCGTTGCTCCTTATGGAAAATATGTGGAGTTAGCGGAGAAATTGAATTCTCTGGTGCCGGGTAATTTCTCCAAGAAAACGGTCCTCGTTAACAGCGGAGCCGAAGCGATAGAAAACGCGGTGAAAATAGCCCGCTGCTACACGCACCGACCGGCGATTATTTGTTTTGAGGACGCGTTCCACGGCCGCACGATGCTGACCATGTCGTTGACGAGCAAGACGCATCCTTACAAAGCTGGCTTCGAGCCATTCGCCACCGACATTTATCGTATCCCGTACGCTTATTGCTATCGGTGTTCGTATTCTCTGCAATATCCTTCGTGCAGTGTTTTCTGCGCGCATCACTTGGAAGATACGTTCAAACGTGTAGTGGCTGCGGAGGCTGTCGCGGCTGTGGTAGTGGAACCAGTCCTGGGTGAAGGCGGCTTCGTCGCGCCTCCGCCTGAATTCTTCAGCGTTATCCAGGACATTTGCCGTCGAAACAAAATTCTGCTTATCGTTGATGAGGTGCAGACGGGGTTTGGCCGGACTGGCGCTATGTTTGCCTCCGAGCGATATGGAATCACGCCCGACATCCTTCTTAGCGCGAAGTCTATCGCCGATGGATTGCCGCTGGCAGCAGTTACTGGCCGCGCTGAAATCATGGATGCGCCCGGCGTGGGTGGTCTGGGTGGAACGTATGGCGGTAATCCGTTGGCTTGCGCTGCGGCGCTCGCAGTTATTGAAACGATGGAGCGGGAAAATCTGCCGGCGCGTGCTGAAAAGCTTGGAAAGAGATTCGATGCGCGCGCGCAGGAGTGGAAAAAACGATGTTCCCTTATCGGCGATATTCGCGGCTTGGGAGCGATGCGCGCACTGGAACTCGTTCGCCCGGGTGCGACGCGAGAGCCTGCAAAAGAAGAAACGGAACAGGTTCTGCGCCATTGTCTCGAGCACGGTTTGATTTTGGTTTCCGCTGGGAGTTACGGGAACGTCGTACGCCTTCTGATGCCGCTGGTAACCACGGATGAACAATTTGATGAAGGCTTGCAAGTGTTGGAAAGTGCGCTAATGCACGTCGCTGAATCGGTCGAGGCGATGCCGCATGCAACTTGATTGAACTCGAGTCTCGCCGAATAATTCATCGTTGGCGGCGATTAAAGCCGCCCCCTTTTGTTGTGAGCCAACTTCGGATTGCCCATGCAAATTAGAGAAGTCCCAACGCGGAACGATTCTCTCGCAGCACTTGTTTCATGGTGCAGTCCCGAGGGCGTTTTTCGGGGCGCCAGCGCAGGAATCGTGTTCCGTGGCGAAAACGTCCGCCGGTGAAGTGGTCGAATTGAACTTCGGCGACAAGTTTGTTATCGAGTGGCTCCCATTCCAGAGAATGCTTCGTGCTCCAGCGGCTTAAGCCTCCGGGTGCCTTGCCTGTAAACCCGGGCGGCTCGATCATTTTTTCTAGGCGTTTAGTCAAAGGCAGCCGGCCTTCATCATGGATGGAAGAACAGAATCCAACGTGATCCAGCAAGCCTTCACGATTGTAGAGACCAAGCAGCAACGAGCCGACTAGTGGCTTCTTCTCCAAATAACGAAATCCACCGACAACGCAGTCGGCAGTTCGCTGTTTTTTAATTTTCTGCATGCCGGTGCGCTCACCGGTCTGATAAGCGAGATCCGTGCGCTTGGCGATGATTCCGTCAAGGCCCAAACCCATCCGGAACCACTTCCGCGCAATGGCGATCTCATCCGTCACCGGCGACAACCGGATCGTTGCATTTTCATCGAAAAATCTATGCGCAAACGCTTCTAATGCTTTGCGGCGTTCGCGAAGTGGAATTTTAATCAGGGATCGTCCTTTATCGTCGACCAATAAATCGAAAACGATGAAGACGCACGGTGATTGCTTGCTGAGCTTCAGAACGCGGCTGGCGGCCGGGTGGATTCGCATCAATAAATCATCGAATGACAGATTACCGTTTTTGGGCATTACGATTTCCCCGTCGATTATAAATTTGTCGGGTTTCAACCCTTTGATTGCTGCGGCGAGTTCGGGGAAATATCTGGTGAGAGGTTTACCTGACTTCGATTGCAAATCGACGCGCGAGGCGTCGCGGAATGCAAGGCAGCGGAACCCGTCCCATTTGGGCTCGTACTGCCACTCCGGACCAACGGGTAGCTCGGTGGCGGGCTGCGCCTCCATTGGAGAATACTTTTTGCTGAGGGGCAAACTCATACAAATCGATCCAGATTCACGCGCCCGCTCTCGGAGAGGAGCGGTTTCCATAAATCGCCGAATTTGCGCAGGCGTTGCGGGACATTCTGCATGGTGAAATCCGTCATGCGAACTCCGCGTTGAACTTCTTCCCAGGTCAGCGGGGTCGAAACGGTCGCCGCGGGTTTAGGTCTTACGGAATAAACCGATGCCAAAGTCCTGTTCCACGCATTTTGGTTGTAGTCCACCAAAACGCGGCGGGAAGGCCGCTTCGCAATGCGGTATTCGGCAGTAATCGTTTTTGGGTTCCGGGCGCTAATCTCTTTCGAGAACGTTTTTGCGAACCCCCAGACTTGTTTTTGTAGAGGCCCGCGAACAATCGGTACGTATACATGAATACCGCGCGAGCCGGTGGTCTTCGCATAGCTTTTAATTTTCAGCGAGGTGAGTGCGTCGCGCACGATCAGAGCAGTTTCCAACACCTGCTTGAAAGAAGCGCCTTCCGTGGGGTCCAGATCAAAATGCAAGTAGTCGGGGCGGTCAACGTCGTCACACCTTGCATACCACGGGTTCAGATCGATGCAGCCGAGATTCACAACCCAGAGAAGGGAAGACAAGTGTTGCACTATGGGGAAATCGATTACGCTACCGGAACGATGCTCGATCGAGCATATCGGAATAGAGGGAGGTCGAGGCGAGGGCGCCCGCTTCATGAAAAAGAAGGCACCCGCTATGCCGTTCGGATAGCGCTTCATGACCATGGCGCGATTTTTTAGATGGGGCAACAGCCAGGCCGAGACGTTGAGATAATACTGAAGTAGATCGCGTTTCGTAAGCCCCAAGCTCGGCCAGAAGATCTTTTGCAAATTGGTCAACGTAACCGACCCTCCGTCGACGTCCAACTCAGCGGTATTGCAGTTCTTCGGTATTTCCGCCGTTCCATGCTTCGTAGAGGGGTTGCTCTTTTTCCTCGCTGTGGGACTCGTGGCGCGGCTGGACATGGGGCTCATTGTTTTTAGATGCTTAGTTAATCGCCATAGTGTCATCATCGGCGCGTCCACCGCGACGATGGGACAACCATTAAACTGAATTGGGAGTTGGACCAACCCGCGGGAATATCAGAGACGTTATGATTGTCACGCTCAAAATTATGGCTATGACTACGAGAGATGCGACAGCAGAAACGGGGAAGTGGTCGCTGACTACCATTTTCGTACCTACGAATATGATGATCGCCGCCAGACCTTGATGGAGGAACCGAAAGCGAGGCAAAAGATCCGCGAGCGCAAAGTAGAGAGCTCGAAGGCCCAAGATTGCAAACACGTTTGACGAATAGACGATAAAAGTATCCCGCGTGATCGCGAGCACTGCGGGAACGGAATCTACCGCGAAAATAATGTCCATGGCTTCCACGGCCACGAGCGCGAGAAACAACGGCGTCGCTTTCCATTTGCCGCTTTCACTGACAAGGAATTGCTGTCCTTCGTAGCCATCCGCCACAGGAATAAATCGCCTCGCTACTCGAACCATCCAATTGTTTTCAGGATGTAGCGCGCGCTGCCGAGGAAGCAACATCCTTACTCCGGTGAAGAGCAAAATCGCTCCGAAAAGATAGATGACCGGATGAAATGCCTGCAGCAGCGTGATACCCGCAAGAACGAAGGCGGCCCTCAGGACCAGCGCTCCGGCGATTCCGAAGTACAACACTCTATGTTGTGACTTAGGCGGGATTTTGAATGCTTGAAAAATCAGCAGGAAAACAAAAATATTGTCGATGCTGAGAGATTTTTCCACCAAATAGGCGGTGAAGAACTCCACGCCTGCCTGTGGCCCGCGGGAGAAGTACAACCAAAGATTGAAAAGCAGCGCCACGCTGATCCAAGCAGCGCTTTCAACTAGAGCTTCCTTCAGTTGGATTGCGTGCGCCCGGCGATGAAACACTCCCAAATCGAGAGCGAGGGCGATGACTATCGCTATGCCGAAAATCAACCATATATGGAGCGGCGTTCCCATCATATTTGTTTATCGGAGTCTCGCGGCACCAGTCTAACCGCCGTTTGAGCGTGTGAGAAGCTGGATATTGGGTCGAATGAAGCGACGGCGGGTGTTTTTAGCGTGAAGTCCGTCGAGAACACGTCCTTTTTCAACCTTTAAACCCTGCCACTTTCGGCTTCTATTGACTATTAGGCCGAGGTCAAGTCCCAAGTGCAACTTTTGTTAGAGCTGGGGGTTAAAATTGAGTGAAGCAACACCAGCCTTCGTCTGAATTCGGGCCTGCGGTTAGCAGTATCTAGAAGGTCTCCTACATGAAAAAGACAGCACCTCGTGCGCACAAGCGGCTCGATGCAAGTGGCTCCGGCTTCATTGCGGGTGTGCTGTGGATATTTCTGACACTGGCGATCCCCTCGATTGGCGCTGCCTATGCGAAAGCAGGCTACGAAGAGGCTGTGATTGCAAGTTTTTCCCGCGCGGATGCAGGGGCGTTGACCAACGAATATTCCGGCCTTCCCAAGCTAGACAAGAAACTCAAGGGGAAGTTGCCCATCACCGAGCTAACCGAAGATGAAGCAATCATGCACGCAATGAACCGCCTCGGATACGGACCGCGGCCCGGGGATGTGGAGCGCATCCGCACCATGGGGCTGGAGAGATGGATCGATCAGCAACTTCATCCCGATTCGATCGACGACGCTGCGTTCGACCAACGGCTGCAACGATATCCGACGCTGAACTTGTCCGCGAAGAAGCTAATCGAAGAATATCCGCAACCAGCGCAGGCAATAAAGAAGGAAGGGATTACGAAAGAGGAGTACGAGCAACAGATGAAGGAGAAGCGGCGCGACGCGGAGTCGCAAGTAATCGTTACGGGAAATGCAAATCTGGACAAAGCGCAGCAACAGCTCGCCAAACTCCAGGGACCCGGCCGCATCGTTGCCGAGCTTTCCATGGCGAAAATGGACCGCGCGGTGTACAGCAATCGCCAGCTGCAAGCGGTAATGGAAGACTTTTGGTTCAATCATTTCAACGTGTTCGCGAATAAGGCAGAAGATAAGTGGCTGCTGAATTCCTACGTCCGCGACACCATACGTCCGCGCACGATGGGAAAATTCGAGGATTTGCTGCTCGCGACTGCGAAAAGCCCGGCCATGCTGATCTATTTGGATAATTCCCAAAGCGCCGATCCCAACGCCGTACGTCGTATGGAGGCGGAGAAGGCCATGAAGCGCGCGCGTTATGGCGGCGCCTTCGCCGGAGGAGTCGCGCCGAGGCCGGGAACGTTTCCTGGTCCGGCAACGTCCTCACCCGCGCCCGGGACCGGTGCTGCCGCTCCAGCAAAGAAGCAGGAGCGCGGGCTGAATGAAAATTATGGCCGCGAAGTTATGGAACTTCATACCGTGGGAGTGGATGGCGGCTACACACAGCAAGACGTAATTCAAATGGCGGAATGTCTGACAGGTTGGACTGTGCACGAGCCGCGCAAGGATCCGGAGTTTTTCTTCGATGACCGCATTCACGCGCAAGGCAAAAAAGTTGTTATGGGACGCACGTTTAGTTATGGCGGGGAAAAGGACGGAGAAGAAGCGCTGAAGATGCTGGCGAACCATCCGAACACGGCGAAATTTATTTCCACGGAGCTGGCGCGCCATTTTGTTTCTGACGATCCGCCGGCGGCTTTGGTCCTTCGAATGTCCGCAGAATATTCTGCAACGCAAGGCGATATTCGCAGCGTGCTAAAAACGATGATTTATTCGCCGGAGTTTTGGTCTAAGACAGCATATCGCTCGAAGGTGAAGACACCGTACGAACTCGTGGCGAGCACGGCGCGGGCGCTGAACGCTGAAATGACAATTACTTTGCCTGTAGCGCAATGGGTGGCACGAATGGGAGAACCTCTGTTCCTCTGCCAGCCGCCGAATGGATATTCAGACAAAGCTGAGACGTGGGTGAATACAGGCGCGCTGCTTAATCGTTTGAATTTTGCGCTTTCTCTTGCAGGGGACAAAGTCGCCGGCGCGACGGTTGATCTAAAGTCCATGCTTGGGGATGCCGCTCTGCGCGATCCGAATGCAGCGCTTTCGCAGTCAATTGATGACTTTCTGGCAAATCAAATAGGGGACGAAACGCGCGCGACTCTGACGGCGCGCCTGAACGACCCGCAGATTCTGCAAGCGAGCTTGGACGATCCGGTCAAACAGGTGAATCAAGGCTTGATCGCCGGGCTGGTTCTCGGCGCCCCGGAATTTCAACGGCGATAGCGGGAGCAGGGTATAAGAGAGAGTCGTTTGTTTTGTGACGGAGAATTGCAATGAATATTTCCCGACGATATTTCCTAAAGAGCGGCGGCGTAGCGATGATCGGTCTGGCGTCTTTGCCGTCGTTTTTGCAACGCGCGGTGGCCGCCACGACCGGCACGAGCAAAAAGAAAATGGTGGTGCTGTTCCAACGCGGCGCGATGGATGGATTGAACGTGGTGGTGCCGTTTGGCGAACCGAACTATTACAGGATGCGCCCCACGATTGCGATTCCGCAGCCCAGACAGGGCGGCGTCGACGCGGCGCTCGACCTTGACGGATTCTTCGGATTGCACCCCAGCCTTGAGCCGCTAATGCCGCTGTTTCGGAGTAACCACCTTGCCATCGTTCAGGCGGTTGGCTCACCTGATCCCTCGCGGTCTCACTTCGACGCTCAGGATTTCATGGAATCCGGCACGCCCGGATTGAAGTCCACCGAGGACGGCTGGCTGAATCGGGCGATGCAATCCATACCCGAAGAAAAGCCTTCGCCGTTTCGTGCCGTTGCATTCGGTCCCTACCTGCCGCGCACGCTGCAGGGAATATCGCCGGCTGTTGCGATCTCGGACCTGAAACAGTTCAAGATGTACGGGCCGCAGCAAACGGTGGAAGGCGGCTTTGAAGCGATGTACGCGCAGACGGTTGACCACGCGATGCGCGGCGTCGGTAACGAAACTTTTGAAGCTGTGGACCAGTTGAAGAAAATTAATCCCGACACATATCAGCCGGAAAATGGCGCGCAATACCCCAAGGGCCGCTTCGGACAGAGCCTGGAGGAAATCGCCGAATTGTTCAAAGCCGATGTCGGACTGGAAGTGGCGTTTCTGGATAGCGGCGGCTGGGACCACCATGTGAATGAAGGTGGCATACAAGGCCAGCTATCCAATCTGCTGCGGGATTTGGGGCAGGGGATTGCAGCGTTTCATCAGGATATGGGCGACCGGATGGATGATGTCGTGTTCGTCAGCATGTCGGAATTTGGCCGCACTGCGCGCGAGAACGGCAACCGCGGCACAGACCATGGCCACGCCAACTGTATGTTCGTTCTGGGCGGTGGAATTAAGGGCGGGAGAGTTTATTCGCGCTGGCCTGGGCTCAGCGAAGAGCAGCTGAATCAGGGCCGCGACCTTGCAGTGACCACTGACTATCGCAGCGTGCTCGGCGAAATCATCGCGAAGCATCTGGGTGACCGGGACATGAAAGCTGTATTTCCCGGCTTTGCCAACGATCCGCGGCAATTTCTCGGCTTAGTCAAGTCATAAGCCAATCGACTTTACCGGCTGAGTTGTCGAAATCGAGTTGATCGATCAAAACCGAGCTGATGCGGTCGAGTTGTCGTCGGCCTGTTAATCCGCCGTCTTGATCCGCATGCTGTAAAATGACCGGTAAACGAAAGTAAAGGAAATCAGGAAGAACACGGCAGCGAGAACGTGAGTCAGCATTCCCCCGGTTTCCAGCGTCAACTTCACCGCCAACTCGACCGCAAGTAAGCCGAAAAGTGTCGTGAACTTGATCACCGGATTCAAGGCCACGGACGAAGTGTCCTTGAAAGGATCGCCGACTGTGTCGCCCACCACAGTCGCGTCGTGCAGCGGCGTGCCTTTTTGTTTGAGTTCGACTTCCACGATTTTTTTCGCGTTGTCCCAGGCCGCTCCCGCGTCTGCCATGAAGATAGCCTGGTAAAGGCCAAAAATCGCGATCGAGATCAGGTAGCCGATAAAGAAGAACGGCTCAACGAAGGCGAATGCCAGGGTAGCAAAGAATACCGCGATGAAAATATTCAGCATGCCCTTCTGCGCGTACTTCGTGCAGATTTCGACAACTTTTTTGCTGTCGGCCACCGAAGCTCTATCCGAGCTCTCGAGGTTGATGTTGGCCTTGATGAACTCCACGGCACGATAAGCGCCGGTAGTCACCGCCTGCGTGGACGCGCCGGTGAACCAATAGATCATCGCGCCGCCGGTGACGAGTCCGAGGAAGAAGGGAGCGTGCAGCAGCGAAAGCTTGTCCACGTTCTCGGTGATGCCGTTCGTCAGCGCCATGATGATTGAGAAAATCATAGTGGTAGCGCCGACTACAGCCGTGCCTATAAGCACGGGTTTCGCGGTCGCTTTAAACGTGTTTCCCGCACCGTCGTTGGCCTCGAGCAAATCTTTCGCACGCTCGAAGTTCACGTCCATGTTGTAGTCTTTTTTCAACTCCTGTTTGATGTTCGGAATGGCTTCGATCTGCGAGAGTTCGTAGACCGATTGCGCGTTGTCAGTAACCGGACCATACGAATCTACGGCGATTGTCACCGGGCCCATACCGAGGAAACCAAATGCCACCAGGCCAAAAGCGAAAACCGGAGCTGCGATCATCTGGGCTCCGAGGCCTTGCAAACTGACGAGATAACCGACCGACATCAGGCCGACCATGGCAAGTCCCAAGTAGTAGCCGGAAAAATTGCCGGCAACGAAGCCCGATAAAATGCCCAAAGACGCGCCGCCTTCCTCAGCTGAGGTGACCACCTCTCGAACGTGCCGCGATTCTGTGGACGTGAAAACTTTGACCAGCTCTGGAATCACGGCCCCCGCCAGCGTTCCGCAAGAGATGATCGTGGCCAATTTCCACCACTGCGTAGGGTCGCCGCCAAGCTCAGGAATGATGACGGACGAGACGGCGTAGGTGATCGCGATGGAAACAATCGAGGTGATCCAAACGAGCGAAGTAAGAGGAGACTCGAAGTTCATCTCATCAGCCTTCAAGAACCGCGCCTTAGCGATCAGGTCGTTGATAAAGTATGCGAGCGCGCTGGCGACTAACATCGCGATGCGCATTACGAAGATCCAGACTAGCAATTGAACCTGAACTGTCGGGCTCTTCACGCCGAGCAGGATGAAAGTAATCAGCGCTACTCCCGTAACGCCATAAGTTTCGAATCCGTCCGCGGTAGGGCCAACGGAATCGCCCGCGTTGTCTCCCGTGCAGTCGGCGATTACGCCCGGATTGCGCGCGTCGTCTTCCTTAATCTTGAAGACAATTTTCATCAGGTCGGAACCGATGTCGGCAATTTTCGTGAAGATTCCGCCGGCAATTCGCAACGCGGCCGCGCCCAGCGACTCGCCGATCGCGAAACCAATGAAGCAAGGGCCGGCATAGTCACCCGGAACAAAAAGCAGGATTAAAAGCATCATTAGTAATTCGACGCTGATCAGCATCATGCCGATGCTCATACCGGCTTCAAGCGGAATGTGGTAAAGCGGAAAGGGTTTGCCGCGAAGGCCGGCAAAGGCGGTTCGAGAGTTCGCGAATGTGTTTACGCGGATGCCGAACCAGGCCACGCCGTAGCTGCCGGCAATTCCCAGAACACTAAACAAAAAGATGATGATTACGCGCGCAGCCTCGTAATGCAGCAGAATGCCGAAATAGAGCACGATGATCACGGCGATAAACAACTCAAGCAGCAAAAGGAACTTGCCTTGCGTGATCAGATAGGTTTTGCATGTCTCGTAGATCAGCTCGGAGATTTCGCGCATGGCGCGATGAACGGGCAGATTCTTCAGCCGCGTATAAATCACCAGGCCGAATACCAACCCAAAAATGCAGAACAGGATGCCGAACAACAGAAGCTTGTGGCCGTCGATGCCCAGAAAATTTACTTGCGACAAATCAGGTAGCTTCAGATTGGCCTCGCCGCCGGGCGGCTCACCCGGCGCCTGCGCCTGAACTGCCACAGCGCCGAGCAACATTGCCATTGCCGCCGCTGCACTTTTCAGAACCCTGCTGAATGGACTTGAGCTTTGGCGTGACAAAAGAGTGCGCATTAAACGGCCCCCACTTCACGGGCAGTCACACGTTTGAAGAGACAAGAGCACATTCGATCTTCCTCCGGATGAAGACTCCTTGGCGGGAGCCTACGATAGCGAGAAGTTAATAAACAGAATCGACTTTTGTAGCAGGATTAGCGCCGGACGTCAAGAAAAGAGGGCATTTGGCAAGCAAATCAGCGTCTATGACAATCGGTGAACGAGGATGGCGCCAAATCGCGCCCTGATAGTGCTGGCGATTGACTGCCGGAACCTGCACCAGGGTTCCAATCTAAAATCGGCTAGTCCTGCGGTATTTTAGCGAGGGGAACTTCAAAAAACATAAGCGCTTTGTTCCCTGGGATTACCGCTGCATCAGGAACGTACAGAACTGACGCGCTGGCGAGCGACATGTCCCGGCTTAAATCGAAGTAAAGAAAGCCGTGAATGGTAGCCATCGGAGGTATCACGTCAGCATCGAGGGCAAGCGGCTGAAGAATATCTTGCATCTTGGCGGACTTCTTGTCCCCGCCTGGCAGAGAGATGCTCGGAATGCGCGAATTCTTCGGGCCCGATGGACCCTGAGGGTGAGCGATCAGATACGCCGCATCGGAAGGCTTGAGCGAGTCAATTTCCTGTCGCTGGCCGTTCCGGAAGTGAACTACGAGTTGGATCGTGCTGAGGTCTATACGGATCGGATGGTCCGATTCGTTGCGCATAAAAACTTCCACCGGAAGGATTCCTGCTGGAACCGGATCCGCTTTGCCAAATTTTTCTTTTGAGCGAGCGGGCTCGTCATAGGCGTCGGCGAGAATCGTCATGCCCTCATGGGTGTCGTGCGCGACAGAAGGGGAGGGCTGCGGCGAAGCGTTCGCTCCCGGCTTTCCGCCGGTTGACTGCGCGAAGCCGCTTGCGCACATCAAGAGAATTGCCACAGCTAGTGCGCTGACTCGAATCATCCTATGGACTTTCCTGGCCTGCAATTTCGATGCGCGCGTTCGGCGGGAAGTTGTGCATGTTCCCTCGCGCTGCCACTATAATACCTTGTTTGTGCGCGGAGTAGCTGCTCCAGGTGGTCGGGACGCATGGCCCAGCGGACCGCGACAATCCTTCGCATGTATTTCCTATATCGAATTGTCACAGCAGTGGGCATGTTTGTGCTGGCGCCGTACTTCGCATTGCGCGGATGGCGCCGAGGCGAGCATTGGGGTGCTCTGCAGGAGCGCCTTGGAATATTGCAAGTAGACAAATTGGCCGCTGCAAGCGGAGCCTCCGCGCACGAGAGCGGCAATCGGAACGGAAGTGGAGCGATTTGGATCCACGCCGTTTCCGTGGGAGAAGTTCTCGCTGCCAAGCCTCTCGTAGACGGACTCAAGCGCGAATTCCCGAGGCGACCGATTTTCGTTTCCACTACCACCGAAACGGGCCAGCGGCTTGCGCGAGAGCGGCTGCAATCTGCGAACGCGATATTCTATTTTCCTTTCGACTGGGTGGTCGCAGCGCGAAAAGCTTTACGAACCATTCATCCGGCGCTTGTAATTGTGATGGAAACTGAAATTTGGCCGAACTTTTTGCGAGAAGCGCGGAAATCTAGCATCCCGGTGGTTTTCGCGAACGCTCGGATCTCCGAAAAGTCATTCTCCCGGTTCGAACGGTGGAGATTTCTGATTGGCGAGTTTTTCGAGAGAACCCTGCAGGATCCCGAACTTTTCCTTGCGCAGAGTGAACAGGACGCCAAACGCCTGATTAGCATGGGCGCTCCCGAGGAGCGCGTAGAGATCACGGGAAACATGAAATATGATGCCGAGCCGCCGGCCGTAGGCCGTTTAGGAGTGTGGCTCGAAACGCAGATTCGGCAGCAAGAACGGTGGCCGGTGCTCGTCGCCGGGAGCGTCGTGGAGGGAGAAGAGCAGGCCGTGCTCGCGGGATACGACGCCGTCCAGAGGCGATGGCGGCGAACTCTGTTGATACTTGCGCCTCGAAAGCCCGATCGATTTGCCGCCGCGGAGAAAATTATCGCCGAAGGCGGTTGGAACACCGTTCGCCGAAGCCGGCTGAACCTCAACGATCCGCTGGATGAGAACACCGACGTGCTGGTCCTCGACTCGATTGGCGAACTCGCGGGATTGTATTCTCTGGCCGATGCCGTATTTGTCGGAGGATCGCTGGTCCATTCCGGCGGCCACAATATTCTGGAGCCTGCTTGTTTTTCGCGTCCGCCGGTTTTTGGGACCTCGATGGAGAACTTCAGCGAAATGGCGGACCGTTTTCTTGATGCCCACGCCGGCGTACAAGTAGCCAACGGAGAACAGCTCGGAAAGGTCTGGGCGCAATTAATCGAGAACAATACTATGCGCGAACGTATGGGGCAGGCTGCTCGAGCAATCTCCGAGCAGAATCGCGGGGCGACGACGTGTGCGCTCGAACGCATTGTGGCCGTGGTTGCCCTGACTGAAGGCCAGGGCTCTGCTGATGTCACGGACGTGGTTACTGGCGTCGAGAACGACAAAAAAGGAAGCGCGGCGTGACGCTGAAGGAATCTCTTCTGTGGCCACTGTCGATTCCTTATGCAGCGGTGGCACGTCTTCGAGCAAGAGCGTACCGGCAGGGGATTCTTCGAAGGCGACGTTTGGACGGGGTTGTCATCAGTGTAGGAAACCTGACCGTCGGGGGAACCGGCAAAACGCCGATGGTACTGTCGATTGCGGAGCGGTTGCTTGCGGAAGGTAAGAGCGTCGGAATTCTCACGCGAGGGTATTGTGGCAAGACTGTCAGCGGGTCTACCGACAAATCTCAAGCAACGAACAACCCGGCGGCGGCCGTTTCTACGAGCGACGAAGTTGAGCTTCTGCAATCCCGTTTGGGTGATCGCGCGTTATTTGGCGTCGGCGCAGATCGATACAAGCACGGTGTTGAGCTTGCAGCGCGCGGCGTGAAATGGTTCGTCCTCGACGATGGGTTCCAGCATTTGCAGCTAACGCGCGATGTCGATGTGGTCTTGATCGATGCGAGCAGACCTTTCCGTGGCGGACATTTGCTTCCGGCGGGACGTTTGCGCGAACCTCGGTCAGCGCTTGAGCGCGCGGACTTGATCGTCATCACCAGGAGCAGGCACGCGCCGGCACTCGAATCCGTTATACGCCATCATTCGGCCGCGCCGATTTTTTACGCTCACACCGAGCTGGCTTCGCTCCGTTCCCATACCGATTCGAAACTCGCTATGCCGGAGGCGACTTCCAAGCTGTTCTTCGCCTTTTGCGGAATAGGCAATCCGGGTGCGTTCCTGGCGGACCTGCGCTATTGGGGATTTCAAATCGTCGGACACAAGTTTTTCCCCGACCATCACCGCTATTCAGCTTCCGATATTGTGGCGATTGAAAGAGACGCCAGAAAAGCAGGGGCTGTCGGCCTTATTTGTACGGAGAAGGACCGCTTCAATTTGACAGATGCCGAGCCGTCAATGGACTTGTGGGTTTGTGCTATTTCGTTGCGGATTGATCGAGAAGATGATTTCTGGAGCGCACTAATGAAGAAGGCAGAATCGAGTCATGAAGTGTAAGGAAATCTGAGAGACGAGCGTCGCAGCCGATTGCTGCCTTGGTGTGCGTGTGATACTTTGCGACACACCGAGGAGCGCGTCGCGCGGATTCCGGCGTCATAGGAGTTTGATTGGTCGCCAGGCACAAGAAAGGCAAATTGAACAGGGGGGCCGCGACGCGTACGAGTTCCCGCCCTGCGGAGGCGGTTGATCTGACGCGACTGCTCGACATCGTCGCTTCGTTTTCGCGGCAGACGGTTTGCGTTGTGGGCGATTTTGTACTCGACCAATTCGTCGCTGGTGAGATTTCACGCGTCTCTCGCGAAGCCCCGGTATTAATTCTCCGGCATCGGCGCACTGAAGCTTATCCAGGAGGCGCGGCCAATGCCGTGAACAACCTCGCCGATCTTGGCGCGCGCGTCCTGCCTGTTGGTGTTGTAGGCGGCGACGAAGGCGGGAATACCTTACTAGATTATTTTCGGCGAAAGCGAGTGGACATATCAGGTATTCTCCGCGCACACGACTGGGTCACCTCCACCAAGACACGTTATCTCGCCGGATGGACGCACACTACCGAGCAGCAAGTTCTTCGTGTGGATCGCGAACCTCGCGCAGTTCTGCCGGCGGGCATTCGAGATTCGATTGAACGCAAAGCTCGCAAAGCTGCGGTCCGGGCGGACGCTGTTCTCATTTCTGATTACGGACTCGGAGCCGTGTGGCCGGCGCTGGTTCGTAAGCTCGGGTCAAAATGCATGACCCTCGACTCACGCTACCGTTTGCTAGAGTATCGCGATGTAGGAATCACGGCGGCAACACCCAATGAACCTGAGCTCGAATCCGCCTATCACGCGACAGTCGGTACAGACGCGCTGAAACTTGAAGAATTAGGCCGTCGAGCGCTGCGCGATCTGCGTCTCGAAGCGCTTCTGGTTACCAGAGGTAAGGACGGTATGACTGTTTTCGAGCACGGGCTGGGCAAAAAAACGAGCGCGTCGCGCAACATTCCGATTTACGGTCCGGACGCGCCAGTTGACGTTACCGGCGCTGGCGACACCGTGATCGCGGTTTTTACACTGGCGCTTGCGGCTGGAGCTTCCTACCTGGAAGCAGCCCATCTCGCGAATTATGCCGGGGGAATCGTCGTGATGAAGCGGCGAACAGCGACGGTTACGCGCCAAGAGCTCAATCTGGTGTTGCGTCGCGAAGCTACAGCCCAACGCTGAAGATTCATGGACACCCGCGAAAAAATACTTTCACGCGAAGGCTTGTACGATGTACTCGAAGAGCACCGCCGCGCCGGCCGCAAAGTCGTGTTCGCCAATGGCGTTTTCGATTTGCTTCACGTGGGGCACGTTCGCTATTTGCAAGCTGCGCGGAAGGAAGGCGACTTGCTTGTCGTGGGTATAAATTCCGATGCGAGCACGCGAGCGCTGAAAGGCGCGGGGCGTCCGATCTTGACCGAGCGGGCACGCGCTTCGCTAGTGGCAGCGTTGACGGCCGTGGATTACGTCGTAATTTTTGACGATCTGGATGTTACTGCGCTGCTTCGCGAGTTGCAGCCCGACGTACACGCGAAAGGCACCGACTACACGGCGGACACAGTCCCCGAGCGCGATCTTGCTGCGCTACTGGGAATTCGCGTGGCGATTGTCGGTGACTCGAAGAATCACTCCACACGCGAACTGCTTGCCCGATTGCGCCACGAGAACGATGCCTAAGGAGCAATTTCTTCTTGCCCACCTCGGTTCGGTGCGAAACGCTGTCTTGTCACCGTCTGCCGGTGCCATCGTGCACGATCCAAGATTGTGCGAAACGTCCCACCGGCAGGACGCGTCTTACTCGGTTGCCATACTTTCTACCGCTGTGCTGAGTATTGTCAACGTTACCGAGCATTCCGTGGGACTTGGTCTGTGAGCGAGCCAAGAAAATTTTGGATGCGCTGGCGCGTGAGTATCGGCTATCCCGTGGCGGTGATTTATTGGCTGCTGGCGACGCCGACGCGGCATTGGATTGCAATCGGAGCGGGTGTCGCCGCACTCGGATTGCTCGTTCGGGCAGCTGGTTCGGGGGAATTGCGCAAGAATCAGGAACTGGCAACGTCCGGTATTTACGCTCGCACGCGAAATCCGTTGTATCTGGGTAGCGCGATTCTCGCCGGTGGCTTCATTATCGCCGGACATTCGCCGTGGGCCGGGCTGCTCGTTGCTGTCTATTTTTCTGCGTTCTATTACGCTGTGATGCGCAACGAGGAAGACGATCTCCGCGCAAAATTCGGCGCCGCGTTCCAAGAGTACTCGGCCAATGTTCCGCTTTTTTTGCCAAACATCTTCAGCGCCGGCAATCGGCCTGCTGACACTGACCAACGAAAGACTTTTTCCTGGGGACAGTACCGGCGCAATCGCGAGTACAAAGCGCTCATCGGAACTGCGGGTGCTTTTGCGATCGTGTGGTTGCGAATGTGGCTGCGAGGGCGCTACGGATACTAGATTAGATTTACTGTAGTCGGTAGATGGCGTGCATCACGCGTTGGAACTTGGGTCTATACAGCAGGTCAAATGCGCGTTCTTTGCCGGGAAACATTTCGAGCGCCACCCGACGCGTTGCTGCGATCATTCCCGCAGCCTCCTCCGGTGTAAGGTCGCCCGCGGCGATCGATTCCAGCGTCAGCTGAACCAGAATACGCAGCCGTCGAATGCGCCTGCTTTCATCGTCGATTTGAGCTTGCGTAGGTTGAACGCCCGCCCCGTTTTCGGTAGGTTCCATTACAAGTCCTGAGAATGCTTCCAAGATGCATTATGAGCTTGGCGTCAAAAGCACGCAATAGTACTGTGGAATAGTGTTCTTAAGTATTTTCCCGGGGAATTTAAATGACTGAAAATTCATCGCACGAGCAAGCTCACGATGCATCGCAGGAGCGGGTTGTAGTCGCATACACCGCAGCTACCACCGCGGAAGCCATGATCGTTCGCGGACTACTGGAAAGCGCGGGAATTAGCTCGCCCGGTTCCAGTTCCAATGATCCTTTTCCACTGCGCGACTCCCCGGAAGGGACTCATGGAGTCGAAGTCTACGTCCTTGAACCGCGGGCAGAAGAAGCGCAGAAGCTTATTGCGGAATACCAGAAGGATAATCAATCGTCTCTCGAATCTGAAGAGTAGTGGCGAAGAAAACTCAAGATTTTCGCGGCAAGCAGGAGCTCACCTTGGATGAGATTCGACGAAAGTGTGCACGTCCAGGGTACGACCATCCGTCAGCGCGGTAACTTCTCCATCGCGATCGGTGCGCAAGAATCGAACTCCGGCGCGCGCGTAGCGAGCTACAACGTCTTCCACCGGATGTCCGAACTGGTTTCCTTCTCCCACGGAGACTACAGCTACGCGGGGAGAGACCGACGTCACAAAAGCCTCTATCGACGAAGTCTTGCTGCCGTGATGCGGCACTTTCAGGAAATCAGCATTGATCTCGGAACCGTCCCGCACCAATCCGGCTTCGACTTTTTTTTCGATGTCGCCGGGAAGCAAAAAGCGAACAGCATTGTCCTTTAAACGAATGACGAGTGAGTTGTCGTTGGCTGCTTGCGGAACCGCGGAAATATCTTCGGGCCAAAGCACATTCCCTTCGATTCCTCCGCACTGGAAGTCGCTCCCGCGTTGCTTTTCTATAATGGCAACTCCGCGAGTGTGCGCCTCCGCCAACAGCGCCTTGAATGAAGGCGTCTCTTCATCTCGCCCGATCCACAATTCGGAAACACGAAAATTCTGCAGCACGCTGCGTAGCCCGTCGATGTGGTCGTGATGGGCGTGCGTGAGCGCAACCACGTCGAGACGTTTCAGCCCGCGTGACCATAGGTAAGGCGAGACAACTTCCTCGCCCACGTCTGAGCCTGAGTGATATCCGCCAATGGATTCCGACCCGGCTTGGCCGCCGCCGTCCACCAACATCGTTCCACCATTCGGAAAGGCGACGAAAATCGAGTCACCCTGGCCTACGTCCAGCACATCCACTTCCAGTTTGCCGCGCTCGATATTCGGAGCAAAAGGGTGCGACGCCACCAAAAGCGTGAGTACGGCGAGAACGGAAGCCGAAATCCATTCAGCGGGCCGTATCGGCGGAGATAACTTTCGTTTGACGCGCGGATCCAACCGCCGGTGCGACACTGCTCGGGCGCACATTGTGAGACTAACGAACGCTGCAAAGAAAACCACGGTAAGCCAAATTGGCGGCCCGGGGATTCGATACGATAAACGCGGCCAGTGACCAAACCACTCGACGGTTGACAGCAGAAGGCCGGCGCAAAGACTAAGACCTTTCGCAAGCAGAAGTGCAAGTCGGGTCCACACAAAAGATGCGAGCAGGGCCACAAATCCAAGCGGAACAATGATTACCGTAAGTAAAACGGCTGGAATATTACTCAAAGGACCCGCAAGGCTGACGCGATGAAAGTCCTGGGCCAAAAGCGGAAGCATGCCCCATTGAATGACGAATGAAAGCAACACGATGTCCCATAGACGCAAGCCGACGATGACGGGCGCCGAAAGTAATTCGTTCGTGCGAGAAGCAAGTTGTCGCGGAAGGTGCGACGACAGCCAATTCGCCATAGCGCGCATGTCGATGCGAAACTGCGTGACCCTAGGCGGGTGCGCTCCGTCGCGCGTGACGTCACCCAGATGCCGCAACCCTGCACGATAGGGCGCGCTGGTGCGTTCCATCCATGGCAGAGCGAGCGCTGCAATTACTCCGGCAGCCAGAAACGAAAGCTGGAAACTCGAATCGGTGAGCGACGAAGGCTTCCAAAGCAGAATCGCCAAAGCGGCAAGGGAAATCGTGTTAAGTAAATCAACTCGGCGAAACAGGGGGCGCGCGCATAAATAGAATGCCGCAATCAACGCAGCGCGGAGGATCGGAGGGCGATCCTGCACAATTCCGACGTAGGCGGCGAGCGCCGCAAGAGTCATAAAGCCGATTGCGATCGAAGGCAAACGGAAACGACGGCCAATCCAGTAAAGAAAAACTACCAGTGCGCCGACGTGCAATCCGGCGACCACTAGAACGTGATAGGCCGCGGTCTTCTGAAATGCGAGCACCACGTCGGAATCGACGAAGCTGCGATCCCCCAGCAACATCGCGCGCAGGACTGCCGCGCGCTCAGGCTGATCGGCAAACAGCGAATCCACGCGGGCCAGGAGAGTGCCGCGCGCCCTTGCCAGCCTCTGCTGCACGGTCGGCGAAGGACGGTCAATCACCTGAAGCAGTTCGCCGCTACGCAGCGAGCCCACGACATCAATTTTCTGCCGCGCAAGGAAGCCGTGAACGTCGAAGGCGCCGGGGTCGAGATAATTTCGAGGGGGGCGAGCTTTCAACAAAGCTTCCACGCGATCACCAGCGCGAAGGCCCTGCGGAGGTTGAGTCGCACGCGGGCCGGAGTAGAAATTCACACGCAGTCCGCCACTTGTGGTGAGTACGACGCCTTCAGCTTCTACACTTTCCAAATCTATTTCGTAACGGAGTCCCCACGGTAATCTAAGCGGATCTTCGCGGAGGCGGCCGCGCCAGCGCAGCGGAACAGTGGTATCCATGGCGCCACTGGAGATGAGCCGGGAAATGTGATTCGCAGGGACGGCGGCGCGCTCGACTGCTATCGCGAACCCTCCGAGCGCAATCCACGCGACTAACGCCAAGCACCAGGCGAACACGGAGCGTTTTTGCCAGGTCAGAATTACACCTGCGATGATTGCCACTGCAGCGACAGCACACCAAATCTTCGGCGAGGTTTGCCATCGACTCGCGATGCCTATGCCCGCGGCAAAAGCTGCGGCGATCCACAGGGCGGGCAATTTCATTCGCGTCGGCGCAAGCGCGCCACTGTCTCCATATGAAATGTCTGCGGGAAAAGATCGAACATGTGAATTTCGGTGCAGTCGTACCCTGCTTCTGCAAGGACGGCAAGATCGCGCGCCAGCGTTGGGGGCTCGCAAGAAACATACGTCATGCGCGAAGCCTGTATGCGTCCCAGGCGCTTCGCCGCTTCCGGAGCCAAGCCATCTCGAGGTGGGTCTAGAACTACAAACTCGGGGCGTTCTTTGTTTCGCTCAAGAAACCGCTCTACGTCCGCTGTTCGAACCTCAATCGTGCCTCGCCCGCGGATGTTCGTCTCGAGGTCCCGCACTGCCGCAGGATTCGACTCCACGGCGACCACGCGTTCAAAATACCGGGCCAACGGAATGGAAAATAATCCGACCCCGGCAAATAAATCGTAAGCAAGGCGGCCGCTTTCCTCGCTGCACACCGTCTGCACCAGGTCGTCAACTAAGAATCGGTTGATCTGAAAAAATGAAAAATGGCCAACGCGATATTTCACGCCGCCCGCTTCGGTCTCCAAGAATCCCGGACCGAAGAGTTCCATCCGGTCGTGGCTCGGATCGTGGAACAGGATACTAGCGGCCTCCGGCACAATGCGGCGCATCGCTTCGGCGTGTTCTTCTACCCGGGAAGGGAAACCGGCGAAGTTGGCGGTAAGCAGAAGTTTCGCGCCGCCGGGATCGGGTGTTTCGCCGGGACCTTCGTTGCTGAACGCTTCGATCTCGCGAAGTTCTCGCGGAAGTTCGGAGGCGGCCAGTGCCGCTCGCAGAGCAAGCAACGTCTTCAGAAGCAGGGGAGAGAGAATCGCGCACTGATCGACCGCGCAAAGCGAGGTCGAATTCGCGCGAAAATATCCGATATCAAGTTTCGCGAGCGCCTTGTTGGCTGCCACCGAGTTCGCTTGAGTTGCGCCGCTCGTTGAATCCAACGGCGGTCGAATTTTCCACTGCGCGCGATTGCGATAACCCCAAGGCGGTGAACCGTGGGTTTTTATCTCGCCAGTCCAGTCGATTCGGCCGATGCGACGAAGAGTTTCTCGCAGGATTTCCGCTTTGTACTGCAGTTGAGCTTCATAGGGAATGTGCTGATAATTGCAGCCGCCGCAAATACCGAAATAGGGACAGGGCGGGAGCACGCGTTGCGGCGAAGGCTGGACCAATGCCTCCACTCGTGCGCGAATGAATTTCTTCTTTTGCTCGACCGGAGACACGGCGACTCGCTCCGTCGGCAGAACGAATGGAACAAAGACGGTGGAACCTTCGTGATGGGCGAGGCCGTCACCGCCGTAGATTAGCTTCTCTATAGTTACATCCATTGGTGGCATAAAAAGTTGAGTGCGCGCTCTTCGCATCGCGCGTGGAAACGATACTCTGCGTCAGGTCAAGTAAAACAAACTCAAGCGCGGGACGTTGAAATGTTCGAAAAGCCGTTTCTGAATATATTGCCTTTCAAGCTGCGCCAATTGATCAGCGGACATCTTACGCCGGTAAGGCGCCAGCGAGCGATCCATTTCGCGGCGCACAGAAAGCAGCGCGTCTTCGTCGGCGTCCGCCGATAGCGCTGCCGACAGTTTCTCTTCGAGTACGCTCAGCCGACGCTCGAGGTCTTCGAGATCAGGCATGCCCGGCGAATCAAGCAGCGGGAGAAGCTCTTCGAGGCGCTTGGCAGTGTCTTCGAAACGAGCTGCAAGCGCAGGAACAGCCGCCGTCGGTTTGTCCGCAGTTTCGCCTAGTTTTAGCGACGCCGCACGCAGCCGCGCAGCATTGCGTTCAAGATACTTTCGTATTTCGTCGCGCGAAAAAGGTTCCTCAGCGGGCTTCGATGATTTTACCCGTGGTCCGGCTCCGACCGCCGCCTCCGCTGCTTCTGCCGCAGCATCCGCGACCGCGTCGACGCAGTACGCCAGGCTTTTCAATTGGCGTCCCCCTGCGGCTCGCCGTGACCTCTGCCAACTTTCAAATGCCCGATCGATTCCTTGCAGCACCGCTCCGAGTGGAATGCCGGCCTTTTGCCAGGTTTCCACGATGGCCCAGTCCAGAGGGGAGACCAGCAGATGCGCGCCGCGCTTGCGCCAGAAATAATCCTCAATTTCAGTGAAATAATTGAAGTAGTTGAAGGATTCCATTTCGCCGAGCTTCTGTGGATGTCTTTGTTCGGAAACTTAACGACAAAATCTAGGTTTTCGTTCGCGGAACGGATGCCGGCTTCTGCGTCTTGCCTCGCTCTTGACCGGCGTCCTGGTTCCGCTCCCAGATAATTCGCAGCCCTTCCAACGTCAGAAACTCGTCGATAGTTTCGATGTGACGCGATGCAGTTCCAATTAGCGCGGCCTGCCCGCCTGTCGCAATCACTTTCGTCTTTTCGCCCATGGCCTTCTTCATACGGTCGAGGATGCCGTCAACCAGATCGGTATATCCGTAAAACAGTCCGGCCTGCATCGAAGCAGCAGTATTCGTCCCGATGATTTTTCCCGGATCTTTAATCTCCACCCGGAACAGCCGTGCAGCTCGCGCGAAGAGCGCTTCGGCGGAAATTCCGATACCTGGGGCCAGGACTCCGCCCAAATACTCACCGCGCGCCGATACCGCGTCGAAGTTAATCGCCGTGCCGAAATCCACGATAATGCAAGGGCCGCCGTATTTCTCGAAGGCCGCAACGCTATTTACGATGCGGTCCGCTCCGACCTCTTGGGGATTGTCGTAATGCACGGGCATACCCGTCTTGATTCCGGGCTCGACGAAGAGGGCCTTCTTGCCGAAATAGCGTTCGGCCATACCCGCCAGCGTCGAATTTAGCGGTGGAACAACGGAGCTGATGATTATTCCTCCAATTTCGCTTGGATCCAGCCCCGCGAGTGTGAAGAGTTCGCGGCTCAGGATTCCGTATTCGTCGATGGTCTGATCCCGTGCGGTCGTCAATCGCCAATGGGCGACGAGCTCTTTGGGGCCGAACACGCCCAGCACTGTGTTTGTGTTGCCGACATCGAGTGCCAAAAGCATCAAGATGCCTCCGCGACGTCGCCGGAAAGCACTGGTTCAATTCCGCCGCCGTCGTCCCGCATCACGCGCAGCACGCCGCTGGACTCGAGGCCGGCTGTAGTTCCAGTAAAAACTTCGATAGGCGTAGTGATGCGCACATGCTTCCCTTGAAAATAGCTGGAGACTTCCGCAAAACGACGCAGAATTGGCCCGGGGCCTTCCGCGATAAATTGGTTGTAGTAGCGGTCGAGATGGCGCAGCAACCGAATCAGGACCTCCAGCCGAGAATGGATCTTGCCCGTTTCCAAGCGCAATGAAGTTGCCAAATCCGCGAGCTCGCCTGGCATTTTTGTTTGGTTTACGTTGATGCCGATTCCGATTACGGCGTACTGCATGCGGTCCGGCTCTGCGTGCATCTCCGTCAGAATGCCGGCAAATTTTCGGCCGCGAACAAGCAAGTCGTTGGGCCACCGAATATCGGGGAGCACATCCAGCTCCTCGGCCGCGGCATCGCGCGCGGCGAGACCTGCCACCAATGTGAGCAGCGGCGCGTGCGCGGGAGATATCTGCGGCCGCAGGAGAACGCTGCAATAAATCCCCGCCGATTTCTCGGAAATCCATTTACGGCGGGCGCGCCCGCGACCGGCAGTCTGTTCTTCGGCTAGCACGATCGCGCCGTGCGGTTCGCCCTGTTCGCCTAGTTGCATGGCAACGTTGTTGGTCGAGTCAATTTTAAAGAAGTGATAGATACGCCGCGCGAACGGCGTTCCGAATAGCCGGCGGCCCAAAAGTTGCGGAACGAGGATGTCCGGAGAGCGCTCGATGTGATACCCGGTTCGCGCATGGCCTTTCACACGCACGCCGAGCTCGCGCATTTTCTCAACCCAGCGCCAAACCTGTTGGCGCGTCACACCAATTTCCTTGGCGATTTTCTCGCCGCTGATCACGATCGTGGAATTTTCCGAGAGGAGCGTAAGCAACGCGTCGATGCGGCGGTCCGTTGTTCCCGGCAAATTCGCCATTCTTTTGGTAGGCATGGGGAATTGGAAAGGATACTTGAGCGGAGGCTTGCGTACAAGCCGACTAAGTACGCAGGCTCGTTCCCAGAGTCTGTCCAACTTCAGGCCAAATCAGTGGTCCAGCCCTTTTTTTACTCAGGATTAGCTTTCTGGCTTATCTTCCGTGCGGAGTGGCCCGCATGCTCAGCATGGGGCTGAATGCCTTCCGATACACCCAAGCCAGGTAGAGTTCCAAGGCCAGAACGACCCCGCCGGGAACAATCCCCGATGGTGCTAGTACGGCGTGGAACATGATGATGTTGACGATGACTGGCGCAATCAGGGCAAGCGCGAGCGGGACAAAACGATTGGTCAAGAGCAACACTCCGACAATCAACTGTGTCCCGCTAACCAACTGCATCATGTACCCCGTATTCATCATTGCTGCTGCGAAAGCTGCGGCCGCCTGCGGCATGGGCGTTTTGGGCTGAGGGATAAAATTCAGAAAGCCGTTGAGCCCGAACACGAAAAAGGACAGGCCCATCAGGAATCGTCCAGCGGCGGGAAGATAACGCGTGAATGATTTTGAACTGGGGCTCTCGGCTTGGTCGGCATGGTGCGTTGTGTCCGTGGTCATTGAATCCTCCATTTGAATGGGCTCACTTTGGGGCGGCCATCAGGAATACGAAGCCGTCGGCACCGTAGGTGACTTTGCCTTCGCCTGCGGAAACGGGTTGGATCGCGCCGGCGCGAACCTTCTTGATTGCGACAACCAGCTTCGGCAATTGCGAAGGATCGGCGACGGGAACGTTGTGAGAGGGAAGCAGCAGTTTAAGTTCGGGCGCCAGCGCCGCGATGCGCTCAACGGAACGAACGTAGTCGTCGAGATTCGTTTCCGGACGGTAGAGCCAGATTGGCGCGTCGTAGAAAGAGTCTCCTGTGAACAGCAGTCCATTCTTGCGGTCCAGCAGGCAAATCGCATCTGGCGTATGGCCAGGCGTCGAGATCACTTCCAGCACTCTGCCGCCGAGGTCAATTGTGTCGCCGTCGTGAATCCATCTCGTAATGTGGAAGGGGCGCGTGGAATATGTCTTCGGGTCAAACGCAGCGGGCCACTGGCCGCAGAGGGATCCGGGAGCAAGCTCGGCCTGTGCATCCGCGCTGGATCCCTGCGCGTTGAGTCGAGTGAAGTCGGTATCCATTCCATAAATGTCGCTGAATTCCCAGTTGCCGCCGACGTGGTCATTGTGGGTATGCGAGTTCAGCACAGCGACTGGTAAAAGCGTAAGGGACTGCACAACTTGCTTGATATCTCCAATCCCCATGCCGGTATCGAACAAGAGAGCGCGCTTGTCGCCCAGGATCAGAAAAGAGATGGCTTCCTCAAATTGATGCGGCTCGTAGATCGCAAAGACTCCCGGCGCGACCTTGTAAACTTCGAACCAAGGGTCGGCTGCAGGAACCCGTTCGAGGGCTTTGTATTGCGGGCGCGGGAGTTGTTTGCACCAGTCGGGCGTCACGTTGCTGCCAGTCGACGTCTGCGCACGAAGAGATGGTGCGGCTATCGCTAATGCGAATAGCGCGATTGCGATGCGGCTAAAGTTGTTTGCCTTGCTTGTTGGCATCGATGCGAGAGTATAGCGCGGATTGCTGTTCGAAATCCCCGGCATGCCACGGTGGAAGCCGCACCCCTTCAAAGGACGAAGGGATGCGACAGCCCCGCGAGTTTCGATCGTGCTTTGCGCAAACTCCAGTGCCGCGCGGACCAGCCGACCGCTCGCCTATGGTTGCAGGGTGAGTTCGATTTGCCGTCTGATCGGATGGGGTTTGGGGTCACCGCATTTGGTAAGGGCGGCGTCTTCACATGCACGCTCGATTGTTTGCAGCGGGTTGTCGATGGTGGCAGACAGAATCTTCCCATCTGTAAGGCTCAATTTAATTTCGACGTCGAATGTTTCTTTACCGACGGCTGCTATATATTTTCCATCTTGGGTCTTCTGAATCTGGACCCAATTGTTGAGAGTATCGGCGACAGGCTTGTGCATCCAGTCGGCGGGGAGTTTGACTTCAGGCTTCTCCGGCGGGACGTGACGGATGATCAAGGTAACCGTACCGTCGGCTTTGTTAATCTCCTTGAGCGTGAAATCAAAATCGATGGAGTCTTCGCCAAGTGTCACGTAGTTGCCATCGGCCCAGGAGTTGGGAGTGCCGCGCTTGAAATAGAAATGATCTCCGGCGTGTTTGAGCTGGCCGGTTTTTTCGGCGAGCCACAAATCGACGTAGAAGGTCAGCATGTCCGTGATGGGACCGATGAGCCTGGTGTCGACGTTGGCGAGATTCGGAAACGAGGGGTTGTGATTCGGATCAAGCGTGACCTGCTGGCGCATGTCCAGCGTAGCGGGCGAGAGGACGACTTTCTGATCGTCAGAAATCAGATTTGACCAGCGATACTCCTCATAGTACGTGCCGGCGGAATCTTTAATCATGGTTCCATCCGCCTGAATTTCATAGTGCCAGGCTTCGTTGATGCCTTTCATCTTGTAGGTAAGTTTCTCGCCCTCATGATAACGGCGGAGCAGCACGTTTTGGTCAGCCGGCGGAGCTTGCGCTGGAAGCAGCTCAGCGGTAACACAAATCAGCAGAACGGCAGCAAGAATCTTCAGCGTGTGTTTGATCATGTAGTTGTCCTTAGCCCTTGGCAAAAGAGTTTTATTTCCTGTTTCAAAGTTTTCTCGGTGAATTGAAAAGGAGGCCCTTCAACTGCCCAGACCGCAGTCAGTCCCAAGTGAATGGTTTTGAAAATGACTACGAGCTCCGGAGGGTGCACGTTTTTACGAACGAGTCCGCGCTCTTGCAAGCCCCGGAACAAGGCTTCGAGCGGAGGATCGATCGTTTTCTGCATTTCAACCATGTAGGGAAGGAACTGCTCGGTGCGCAAAAACATCTGTCCGAGGAAGACGCGGACAAACTGGTGATACGGCTTTTTCATCTGAAACTGAAAACGAATGAATCCGGCGAGGATTGACTCCAAGGAGCCTTTTGATGTGACCAAGCGACGAATTTTCGCTTGCACTCGCGTTTCGAAATCCACCATGAAAGCAACTACGATGTCCTCCTTGGTAGAGAAGTAGTTGTAGATGGTTCCTTTGCCGATGTCGGCGGCGTCTGCAATCTGGTCCACGGTGACGGAGTCGAGGCCGTGCTGGGAAAACAATTGGATGGCAGTAGACAAGATGTGGGCGCGGATGGCGGCCTTTTTGCGCTCCCGCCTGGGTTTATCCTTCTGTATGACCGTAGTCATTTATGACCATAGTCATAGGCTAAAGTCAAAGGATTGTCAAGAAGCGGCTGGTGGCCAAAAGACCGCTGTGCGAGTTGCTTGAGGCCAGGGTGTTTCTGATGTTCGATTTGGCGGTCCGCTAGCGGTGACTTCTTTTCGCAGGCGCGCGAGTCTGATGTCTTTGGAGGCCTTTCTTCAGCGAGGGCCGGATTTCGGTTCGGCCTCTTCGCAGGCTTGGGCGCGGTCGAGCAGGAAGTTCCGCTCGCGTGCGTTGCGGGTGAGTGATGCGGCGCGCTCGAACTCGGCTTGGGCTTCGGCGAAGCGGTCCAGCTTGAAAAGAAAGTCACCGCGGACGCTGGGCAAAAGATGATAGGCCTTGAGAGAAGGCTCTGAGACGAGCGTGTCGATGATCTCGAGACCTGCTGCTGGGCCGAACGCCATAGCGACTGCGACAGCACGATTTAGTTCCACGATGGGTGACGGTGTGAGATGGGCGAGTTCTTCATATAACGCAATGATGCGTGGCCAGTCCGTTTCCGTGGGCAAGCGCGCTCGCGCGTGACACGCTGCGATGGCAGCTTGAAGCGCGTACACACCACGCGCACCGCCGAGTTTTTCAGAACGTTGGAGCGCCGCAAGACCACGGCGGATGAGCAGTCGATCCCAAAGCGCGCGATTTTGATCGAGCAACAGGATGGGCTCTCCCGATGGGCCCGTACGTGCGCCGGAGCGCGACGCTTGTATCTCCATCAATGCGACGAGGCCGTGGACCTCCGGTTCCTTGGGCGCAAGCTCTGCCAGGATGCGGCCGAGACGGAGCGCTTCTTCGCAGAGCGCGGGTCGCATCCAGTCGTCACCTGCAGTTGCCGAATAGCCTTCGTTGAAGACGAGGTAGATGACTTCGAGGACCGACGAGAGACGGGCAGCAAGTTCGCTCCCTCGCGGGACTTCGAAGGGGACATGCTCTTCGGCGAGCGTGCGCTTGGCGCGCACGATGCGCTGCGCGATTGTTGGCTCAGGTACAAGGAAAGCGCGCGCGATCTCTTCGGTCGTCAGCCCACCGAGCAAGCGGAGCGTGAGCGCTACGCGTCCCTCGGTGGAGAGAACCGGATGACAGGCGATGAAGATGAGGCGCAGCAGATCGTCGCCGACTTCATCGTCAATCGCGGTGTGGATATCCGCCACGACCATCTCCTGTTTTCTCTCGAGCTCGCGAACAATTTCGGGGTGCTTGCGCTCGAGGAGCGAGTTCCGCCGAAAATGGTCGATAGCACGATGCTTGGCGGTGCCCATCAGCCAGGCGCCGGGGTTATCCGGGACGCCCGACTCCGGCCACTGCTGGAGGGCGGCAACGAGCGCATCCTGCGCGAGTTCCTCGGCAAGGCCGACATCGCGGACGATCCGCGTGAGTCCCGCGATGATCCGGGCCGACTCAATCTTCCAGACTGCGTCAATTGCGCGGTGTGTATCGGTAGCCGTCACGACTACCGATAACACCACGTTCAATCCATCAGCGCAAGCCGAGGGACCACTACTCGCGGCCATCGGCACTAGCAGGCGGTGCGATGGTTTGGGTCGAACGCTTCCGGACCTAACACCTGGCGGATTTCGGTCTCGCCCTCCCAACCCGGCCAGTACTTCCTGTGAAGCTCCATGAACTGCTTCGCGCCCTCGATCGCCTCTTCCTTCGATTTCAACTCGAACATTGCGAAGCCGCCGACGACTTCCTTTGCCTCCGAGAAGGGCCCGTCGATCGCGGTTACCTGACCGCGAGAAAGTCTGACGAAAGTGCTTTTCGCAATCGGGGACAGCCCGCCGCTTTGGATCAGCGTCCCGGATTTGGCTGCCTCTTCGCCCAGCCTCGCCATTGCGTCCAGAAATTCCTTAGGCGGCGGACCAGGATTTTCTCCGTGCTTGACCAGCATCAAGAATCGCATCGTCATATCTCCACTCTTCATTTAGGATTGTGAGCCGGCTTGCCGGCCGATCTCGACCGGCTGAACTTGGGCTCTACTTACACGTCGAATGAGCCTTGACGAAATCGACAAGTCGAAACGATTTTTTTCAACTTCCTTCGTGAGTCCGTTACGCAATAATACCGTTCCGGTGATGACGGCTAGCAGAGGCCAGAATAATAACGGTATTTGGTAGAGACTCCGCACAAATTCATGATAATCGAAGAGATAGGTCTGCAACGTGTGTGAAGCCGCCAAACCGACGGCGACCAATACGCCGAGCGGCTGAGTGCCCTCAGCAGAAATGCCGAGGAGGTGGCCTACCTGAGCAGCCGCCTCAGTCAACTTCTCGGACTGGATGAAGACCCCGAAGCCGATAAGCGCCGCCCCTGCGGTTGATTTGAGATTCTGAAACCTTGCGTTCTGCGTTGCCATAACCGCCTCCCTAATGTTGATGGCTCTACTTGAACGTCGAATGAGGGGTCGCCAGATCGACAGGCTCGGCATTTTCTTGAAGCGCTAGGGAGCGAAATTTGGGTGCGCGCCCCGAAATTGAGCCGCTTCCGGGAGTAATTGCCAGGATGCTGCGCTATGCCAGTTGGTTGAGGCGGTCTACGAGCTTTTGGTGTTCGATTTGGCGTGCGGCTAGAGTGGTGCGGAGGTCTTCGACGATTTTGGCGGGGGCTTTGCTGATGAATATTTCGTCGGCCAAACGGGACTGTTTGGAGGCGACGTCTTTTTCGAGGCGGTCGATTTCCTTTCGGAGGCGCGAAAGCTCGACGTCTTTATCAACTGCTTCGCCGTAAGCGATGCGCAAGTCGAATTGCGAGGTGGAGCGGACGGCCGCGTCTGCGCCATCCAGGCGATTGGCGGAAATGTTCAAAGCGGAAAGCGTCGCAAGGCGCAGGACCGGTTCGACATTTTGTTCGGTGAGTTTGCAGATTGCGGAATCGCTGCTGGAGAAGTCCGCGGGGATCTTTCGCTTCTGATCGACTTTCATTTCGGCGCGGATGTTGCGGGCCGCAGTGATGATTTCCTGCAGGGTGGCGATTTGTTTTTCGGCTTCGGCGTCGGTCCAAGTCGCGCGCGGCTCGGGGAATTTATCGAGGGCGATGGAACGAGCGCCTGCGGGTTGCGGCAAGCGGTGCCAGAGCTCTTCGGTGAGAAAGGGCATGACCGGATGAAGGAGGCGAAGTGCCGCTTCCAGCGCGGCGAAGATATTGCGCCACGCCGCGACGGAGACCGCGCGATCGGCGGACGATAATTGCGGCTTGACCCACTCGATGTACCAATCGCAGAAGTCTCCCCAGAAAAAATGGTAGATGGTCTGGCAGGCTTCGTGAAAACGAAAATCCTGTAGGGCGGCGCTGACTTCTGCTGAGACGGAGGAAAGGCGCGAGAAGATCCATCGGTGAATTAGGGCGTCTTCACCGGGAATTGGGTAAGGAGCTTCTGCGCGGATTTCGGGGGCGGCTAGTTCTTCGAGCGTGATCCCGGCCGCGGCTTCGGCTTTTTCGAGATTCATGAACAGGAAGCGGGCGGCGTTCCATATTTTGTTGGCGAAGGCGCGGGCGCCGAGGATGCGGTCTTCGCTGAGGATGATATCGGTGCCGGGGGCGGCCATGCTGGCGAGCATGTAGCGAAGGGCGTCGGTGCCGAATTTTTCGGTGAGGCCGAGAGGGTCAACACCAGTGCCTTTGGTCTTGGACATCTTGGTGCCTTCGGCGGTGCGGACGAGAGAGTGCAGGTAGAGGCGGCGGAAGGGAACCGTCGATTCCGGATCGCCGGCGCGGCTCGCGTCTGGCTCACCAGAGGCCTCCTCGACACGATCTCCGCTAAGTTGGAGGCCCATCATGATCATCCGGGCGTCCCAGAAAAAAAGGATGTCGTAGCCGCTGATTAGCAGGCTGGTGGGGTAGTAGGCGCGGAGGTCGTCGGTGTCGTCGGGCCAGCCCAGGGTGGAAAAGGGCCAAAGGGCGGAGCTGAACCACGTATCTAGGACGTCTTTGTCCTGTGTGAGCTTTGCGCTGCCGCACTTCGAGCATTTTTGCGGCGGGCTGGCCGCGCGGGCGTGGCCTTCGACGATTTCGACGCGCGAATCGAGCGCGGGGACCATTTCTTTGCAGTCGGCACAATGCCAAATGGGGATGCGATGGCCCCACCAAAGCTGGCGGGAGATGCACCAGTCGCGAATATTTTCGAACCATTGCAGCAAAATGGTGCGCTGGTTGTCCGGCACGACTTCGATCAAGCCGTCGAGAACAACCTTTGCGGCGGGCGCGGCGAGCGGCTTCATTCTCATAAACCATTGCGTGGAGACGCGCGGTTCGACAATGGCTTTGCAACGGTCGCATGTGCCGACGGAATGAGTGTGCTCGGCGATTTTTTCCAGCAAACCTAAACTCTCGAGGTCGGCGATGATTCGCGCGCGCGCAACGAAACGTTCGAGGCCGGCGTAAGGGCCGGCGGCTTCGTTCATGTGCGCGTCGTCGGTCATGACGTCGATTTGACGAAGGTTGTGGCGTTTGCCGGTTTCGAAGTCGTTGGGATCGTGCGCGGGAGTGATTTTCACCGCGCCGGTGCCGAATTCGCGATCGACAGCCGAATCCGCGATGATGGGAATTTCGCGATCCGCGAGCGGCAGCGAAATTTTGTTGCCGATGAGGTGCTGGTAGCGCTCGTCGTCGGGATGCACGGCGACAGCGGTATCGCCCAACATCGTTTCGGGGCGCGTGGTGGCGACAACAACGTGCTCTTTCGTTCCGGCAATGGGGTAGCGGATGTACCAGAGGCTGCCGGTGCGTTCGTTGTGAACGACTTCGAGATCGCTGATGGCGGTGAGGCAGCGCGGGCACCAGTTGACCATGTAACGTCCGCGATAGATCAGACCTTCGCGATACAGGCGCAGGAAAGCTTCGAGAACGGCGCGATAGAGAGCGGGCTCGAGAGTGAATCGCTCGCGCGTCCAGTCGCAGGAGGCGCCCAGGCGGATCATCTGCTCTTTGATCACTCCGCCGCTTTCGGCTTTCCATTTCCAGACGCGGCGCTCGAATTCTTCGCGGCCCAGGTCCTGGCGCTTGATGCCTTCCTTGGCCAGCATGCGTTCGACGACGAATTGGGTGGCGATACCGGCGTGGTCCATGCCGGGGAGCCAGAGCGTGCGTTCGCCGCGCATGCGATGCCAGCGGACGAGCATGTCGATCTGCGTATGCTCAAGCATGTGGCCGATGTGGATCGAGCCGGTGACGTTGGGCGGGGGAATGGCAATCGAAAAAGTCCGGCCTGTGCCGTCACCGGAATTTTCGGCGCGAAATAAGTTCTCGTCGAACCAGGCTTTGGCCCAGCGCTCTTCGATTTCCCGCGGCTCGTAGGCCTTTGGTATTTCCCTCGGCATCATTTCCCCACAGATGGTTTCAAGCTGACGATTCCAGACAGCCGCGCTCTTTTGCGAGCAGAGAGCCAGACGGCGTGCTAGTCGCCATGTAAAGAATCTTCAATATTAGGGGTGGATGGTTCTTGCGTCAAATGACACAGTAAATTCATAGGCGAGTCTTCGTCCGAAGCGGATGAGGATGTTAAGATTTGCACCCCTTAAGGACGAGGGACAATGGACAAGAAAAACTTTCTGTTCGTATCTTTGACGGGCCTGATCAGCGACATCGCGTGGCAAATCTCGAAAGAGGGCCACGAGGTGCGCTATTTCATCGCCGACAAGAAAGAGCGCGACATCGCTGATGGCTTCGTTGCCAAGTCGAAAGACTGGGAAAAAGATAAAGATTGGGCGGAGATCATCATCTTCGATGACACGCTGGGCCAGGGCGAAAAAGCGCAGGCGTTGCGCAAGGAAGGAAAGCTCGTAATCGGCGGAACGGCTTACAGCGACAAGTTGGAGGACGACCGCTCGTTCGGCCAGGAGGAACTAAAAAAAGCGGGAGTGAACATCATTCCGTATGGGGAATTTGATTCCTTCGATAACGCCATTGAGCACGTTACACAGAATCCCAGCCGCTACGTGATCAAACCGAGCGGCGAAGCGCAGAACGTCAAGCGCAGGCTATTCGTAGGGGAAGAAGACGACGGGCAGGACGTCATACGGATGCTGGAGGCCTATAAAAAGGCATTCGCCGAAGAGATTAAAGTGTTCCAGCTGCAGCGCCGCATGATTGGCGTCGAGGTGGCAGTTGGGGCATTTTTCAACGGCAAGAGTTTCATCTACCCGATCAACATTAATTTCGAGCACAAGAAACTTTTTCCCGGCGATATCGGTCCGCCGACGGGTGAGATGGGAACTTCGATGTTCTGGAGCGGACCGAACCATCTCTTCAACCAGACGCTTTTGAAAATGGAGCCCAAGCTGGCGGAAGAAGGCTACGTCGGCTACATCGACGTGAATTGCATCGTGAATAATAACGGCATTTATCCGCTCGAGTTCACTGCGCGCTTCGGCTATCCGACAATCAGCATCCAGCAAGCGGGAATGATCACGCCCATCGGACAATTCTTTTGGGACCTTGCGAGCGGGTTGGACCCCAAGCTGAAAGTGCGCAGCGGATTTCAGATTGGCGTGCGCATCGTGGTCCCGCCGTTTCCGTTTGACGATGACGAGACGTTCGACGCGTTCTCCAAGAATTCGGCGATCGTCTTCAAGAAACCGCCGGCGGACGAAACGCATATCGAAGACGTGAAACAGCTGAATGGACAGTGGCTGATCGCCGGAACTTCCGGCGTGATCCTCATCATCGTCGGTACCGGGCAAACGATGAAGCAGGCTAAGGCGCAGGTGTACTCGCGGATCAAGAACGTCCTGATTCCTAATATGTATTACCGTACTGACATCGGCGATCGTTGGGAGGAAGACAGCGACCGCCTTCACAACTGGGGCTACCTTCGCTAGGGGAAACTAGGTTGAGACCGGCCCGTCCGTAGCCTTGGTCAATCGCACTTAAGGAAAATTGTGGCCAAATTCGGACGCGAAGCGGTGATTGCTGATCGTTGTGCTGACACACCGGGCGGTAACTACAGCGCCGCGTTGATCTTTGCAAATACTTGCACGGCACCGAAGTCCATTAGAATTGCCTTATGAATCTTTTACACATACTTATTCTTGCAATCGTGCAGGGGCTGACGGAGCTGCTGCCGGTATCCAGCTCGGCTCATGTCGTAGTGACCGAAAAGTTGCTGGGCCTCGATCCGTCTTCGCCGGCGATGACCTTGCTCTTGGTGATGCTGCACACCGGCACGATGTTTGCTGTGATCGTTTACTTTTGGCGCCAGTGGCGAGCGACATTCTTCAGCAGTGCGGCTGCCTTCAAGAGCTTCGCGGTGCTGATCATTTTGGCGACAGTGCTCACCGGTGTAATTGGTGAAGCGATTGTGAAAATCATCGAAAGGACAGCTTTCCGCGGGGCGCCACACGCGGAGATAGAAGACCTATTCAGCCATCTCGAGCTGATCGCTCCGGCACTGGCTGCCGCGGGCATCTTGATTTTGATCGCGGGAATATTCGAGAAGCGGAGCGCTGCCAGGCGCCCTTTTGACCAGGTTAACGACTTGAACGCCAAACAGGCGGGAATCATCGGAGCGGTGCAGGGCCTGTGCTTGCCATTTCGAGGCTTTTCGCGCTCGGGTGCCACTATCTCCACCGGGATGCTTTTGGGTGTGGCCAAGGAGCGCGCGGAGTCCTTCAGCTTCGCGCTAGCGGTCGTGCTGACCCCGGCAGTCGTAGCACGCGAAGTCATGAGACTGGTTCGCGCCGAACACATAAGTGGGACGGCAAGTTTTGCGTCTGCCGCATTTCCCAGCTTGATTGGCGCCGTCTTCGCATTCCTCGCCGGACTTGTCGCGTTGAAGTGGCTTAGCCGATGGTTGGAAGGCGGGCGCTGGTACCTCTTTGGCATTTACTGCCTCATTGCCGCAGCAGGCGTATTCTATTTGCACCATTTGGGTTATTGAACAGTCTGAGGCGCCCGCGATTCCGCGCAAGCATCGAAAGATACTCGTAGGATTATAGGGAGTAAAAGACAGGCGGGCTGGGCTGCTTACCTGTCCTTTTTCGTAAGTTCGCTGTAAACGAGATTCTCGACTAGCGGCTTCACGCCTTGTGAGAAGAGATCTTGAAGTTGAGGCCGAAGCTTTTCCAACACCTTCTGCACTAGCGCGTCCACTGCTTCCGCGCTCGGCTGGTTCGTTGTCGCATCTACTTGAACCGCAGGCGGCATGAGGAACGCGATTCCCGAAAGGGCTTCTCGGTTCGGCGGCGGCAAAGTGGGAATGCGTTCGCTGAATTCCTCAGTGACATGTTCTTGCGGCGCTCGTTCAAATACGGAAGTATCCAAACCCTCTGTAGCTGAAACTGACTGTGCACCGAGATCTTCCGTTGGTGCTGGAAGAATGTGCTGAACCGGCGAGGGCTCTCCGTGATGCGCCGAATAGTCCGAAGGTGCGGTGGGTTCTTCGCGAGCTAACACCGGTTCGGGCGCTGAGAGGCTGGAGCCGTTTTCGTTCCGCTTCTCTGAATCCGCAGGCGCAACCACCACGTGAGTTCCGAAATCCAGAACGTTGTTCGCGGACGGCGCGGTCGCTTCGTTTTCTCTTTCGCGAGATTCGGAAGGGAAGTGATAAGACGGTCTGGACGCTTCAGCTACATGTCCTGAAAAACGGTCCTCCGAGTCAAAGTGCGAAGGGAATTGGGAGTCGTGCCCACGGTCTGTTTCCCGCTCGGATGTTTCCTCGGCGTGCTCGGTGGTTCCGAAGCTGCCGCCGTTGTTATTGGGAGAAGATTCAGACTGCTTGCCGACCTGTTTCGCCTCGTGCTCCGCTTGCAAAGAAGTCAGTTGCGCCGCAGGCGCGCTCAGATTCGACATCCATCCGCCGTTGGGATACTCGGAGGGCGGCGGTGCCATCATGTCCATCCACTCAGTGTGTCTGGCAGCTATGCTTGGAATCGGTTCCGATGCCGAAACCGGTTCAGGATCCTCATGCGTCTCTTCCAGCGCTGCGGGCGCCGGCGCTTCGACCTGCTCAGACGCGGGCTCCGGCAACCACATGGCGTGTGACGTTTGCGGAGCGTCTTCGACTACGGACGTTTCGGCAAATGCTGTTTCAAGCGGTTCATCCGCAGCGTTACTTTGCGGCTCGGCGAATTCTTCGGAAGGCTCCGCGACAGGACTAGCATCGTTGGCGGAAATTGCCTGTTCGTCGGATTCCACCGGGGTACGGATGTGTCTTGGTGGCACATCCTTCTCGGAAGGGAAAGCGCTTGTATCGAGATCGCTGCCGAATGAGTCTTGGGAATCCTGCGCGGTGTTTTCCGGTACATCGAAATCGGCTGCATTGCGGCGCCAGTCGCTTACGGTTGCGATGTTGTCAAAATCGTTGTCTTCTTGCGACTCTTCAGCTTTCGCGGCAGGTGCGTTTGAGGATTTAGAAGTTTTCGATTTCCTGGAGCGTTTTTCCTCTTGCCCTTCGTCTTCTTCGTCGCTGTCATCTCCAGCGAGGGCGCGCACGCCTTTTCCGAAGCCGTAAATGGCAGCAGCTTCCTCCGGTGTCGGCTCAGGGAATTCCGGCAGAGGCTTCGGTTCGCTGTGAAGAGGAACCTCAATCGCTTCCGGCTGCGGAGGGGGAACTGCGATGATTTCCTTCTGCTTCGCAAGTTCCGCTGCAATCCGGGGATTCTTCTCCAATACGGACATTACCATCGCGATCAACGGGTCCGGAGGAACAAAGGGCTTCTTAAGAACTCCATCAGCGCCCACTCGCCGCGCTTCTTTTTCGTCCAGAGGATCGAAAGCACCAACTAACAGTATGACTGGGATATGCGCGTATCGCGTGTCCTTCTTGATAAATTCGCAGACTTCATAGCCGTTGCGCACGGGCATAAAAACGTCGGCTAGCACGAGGTCGGGATTTACGTCGGGAAGGCGCCGCACAGCGGCTTCGCCATTGCCGACGGCAACCACATCTACGCCGCGCTCTTCCAACGCGAGCACGACCATTTTTTGGATATTTGAATTGTCGTCCGCAACCAGAATTCTGGGCACTGTCTTCCCCCGGAGGCGGGCCCCGAAGGCGACACGCCCACCCCTTTCACTCTGTATTGCAGCATTCCGAAACGCAGGCGTCAACAGACTCGAAGTACAGTCGTGCTTCAGTTGTTAGCAGGGAGTAAACAGGCAGTTACCAGGGGATAAGCTTCTTGATACCCTTCTTTTTCTTGCTGGTCGACTCTTGAGTGGGGTCGGCTGCGGCTGCTTTAGGTGCGGCCGGGGCGGCTGCTGGAGCACCTGCAGCGGGTGTTTGAGACGCGGTACCCGTTGTACCGCCCTGTGGAGCCGCTGAGCTTGAGTCGACCGGCCGTGCGGCGGACGAGCTCGTTGGAGTCGACTCGGTCGCCGGCGGGGGCGCGGTGCCGGTCCCGGAGCCTTCTGAGGATGCTGGAGAGCCGGACGTAGGTGCAAGCACAGGTACATTGCTCGAAGGCTTTAGAGTTGTATCATTTGCGGGCGGAGCCGGATCAGCAGCCGCTGGCGGAGGAGTGGCTGCCGCATTGGGGTCATTTGGCGCGGAGATGATCTGAAAGCCGACACCGGTGCCGGGAGCAGGGGCTCCAGTTGGCTGGGTGGTTGCATCAACTGGCGCCTCGGTACTCTGATCGGTTGAGGGCGCACCTGCGTTCGTCGCTGTCATCGTAAACGACGGGCCGCTGGCGCCGGGCTTCAGAACGTCAGTCGCCGAAATCGCGTCAGTCGGGGGATTCATCTGCGGCGTGCCTTGGCGAGTCGCGGTGGAAACGTCGGGACTGCCCTTAATCATTGCCATCGGAGCCTTAACCAGAACGCTCTGATGATGCTGCTGCGCCCACAATTGATCGTTCTTCATGCGCTGGAGAGCTTGTGGGTCAGGCGGCGGAATTGGCAAGCCCATGGACGATAGGCGCGCTCGCGCATCGACTGCCCGATTCGACAAAGGATAGTCCTGAAGGATGCGGTCGTAGCATTTCGCGGCGAGATCGCCCCAATGGTTTTTGTCGTCTTCGTTCTTCGACGCTAGCTTTGCCCGTGAATACACGCTACCGAGCATCCACAATGCCTCGTCAGTCTGGCTGTAGAGCGGATAGCGGTCCGTGACTTCCACCAGACGAGCGGCAGCGGCACGATAGTCCGTCTTCAAATAATAGTAACGAGCGATTCGAAACTCGCCGTCGCCCAACACTTCCTGCACCTCGCGCAGATACTGTTCAGCTTTGGGCACCAGAGGACTTTGCGGGTACTTCAGTATGAAAGCCTGAAATTCGTCCTCGGCCGCTTGGGCTTGCGTCGAGTCGCGGTCGGCCTTTTCCATCATGCGGTAATGTGCCATGGCGACCTGCATCTGCGCATAGGCGGCTTCTTCGAGGAAGGGGAAGAAGGTGATGAAGTCCTTGTACTCCGAAATCGACTGAGTTGTGCTTGAAGTGCCTCCCTCCTTGTAATACGAATCTGCGACGGCGAGTTTGGCCTTGGCCAGAAACTCGCTATCCGGATACGTATTGATGAGGGTCTGTAACGCGAGGCGGCCTTCCGTGTAGCGGCCTGCTTTCAAGTCAGCCTGCGCGCGGTCGTAGAGCACCTTGTCGGGCTCCGCCGAAGCGTCTGCTGCTGGAGCCGCGGCCGGTTTCTTCGTGGATTTTTTCGCGGCGAATCGAGGCGTCTTTTTGGGAGGCGCCTTCGCAGGTTGACTAGCTTTCGCTGGGTCTTGCGGCGCTGGAGCGGTAACTGGCGCGCCTTGTGAAGATTGTGTGGCCGGGGCGGTCTGTGGCGCGCCTTGATCCGACTGTTGAGCAGTAGCGGTAGGACACAACTGCAGGAATACAAAAGCGCCTAGCGTTAGGATTCCGAGATGAACTGTTCGCCTGAAGTTTGCTGCCATCACACCCCTGAAAACTTCTCTACGCTAAATTTACGACTAAATTCCTCAAACTTTATGGCTAAGGGCTTCGGTCGCCAGCTTATGCAGTTGGCGCGTTGCGCCTGCCGGATCGCTCGCGTGAAAAATCGAAGTTCCGGCAACAAACGTGTTCGCCCCAGCCTGAGCGAGCTCGGCGACGTTCCCCAGATCGACGCCCCCATCCACCTCAATCCGGAAGTTTGCATTATAACGCGTGCGCCACTGATTCAGCTGCCGAATTTTTTCCAGCGCGCCGCGAATAAATTTCTGGCCGCCGAATCCCGGGTTCACCGACATAACCAGCACCGTGTCCACCTTGTCGAGAACTTCGCTGAGCATGCCGACCGGCGTGGCGGGGTTGATCGCCGCACCGGCCTCAGCTCCATGTTCCCGGATCATCGCCAGCGCGCGATCCAAATGCACCGTGGACTCTTCATGGACCAGAACACGGGTCGCCCCAGCGCGAACGAACTCCTCAATGTACTCTTCGGGTTGCTCGATCATCAGATGCACATCGAGGGGCAAACGGGTTGCCTTGCGAAGTGACGCGACAACGGGTACGCCGATAGAAATGTTGGGGACGAAGTGGCCGTCCATAACGTCCACGTGAATCACTTCCGCGCCCGCTTGCTCCACCATGTGAATTTCTTCGCCCAATCGGGCGAAGTTTGAGGCGAGGATTGAAGGCGCGATTTCGATGCGTGAGTACGTCATGCGATCCCGCGGATTTTATCACAGCCTGGGGACTGCCTACTCCGCAAGCTGCAGCTCGATCGTACTGTTGGAGTCTACCCGGGCGCCGCGTGCAGGGCTCTGCGACGCGACCGTGCCGTGAAGCGTTCCAGGGACCGGAGAAAATGTGAGCTTCGCAACTTTTAGTCCTGTCCCAGCCAATTTTGATTCTGCCTCGGCGAGAGACAGACCGGTCATCTCCGGCATAACGTAAGCCGGAGGCCTCGATCCCAGCGAGACAAGCAAATCGATATGCGGGCTGGTAAGGTCGGAAGCCCCGGGTGCGGGCTGCTGCTGGACTACGGTGTCGTCTTGGCCGACTGGAAGATAGGCGCTGGAAATCTCGCCCAATTGCATTCCCCCGCGGAGCAGTTCGATGCGAGCTGCTCGCAGGCTGCGATCCACAAGCGTCGGAATGGTCGCTTTTTGCGGTCCCAGGCTGAGCATTACATGCGCGTATTGTCCGGTCTTTACGCGCGAGCCCGGCCCTGGACTCTGCCGTACCACTGCATCCAAAGGCAGCGAATTGTAAATGCGATCTTCTACTTTGATGCCGATTCCGCGGCCTTGCAACGTCTGTTGCGCTTCCACGGCTTTCATGCCAACGACATCGGGCATTGCCACTTCCCGACCCTGGATCGCGAAACGCACCGCCGTCAATGCGCTCAGAAAAGCCACCGAGGCCAGGATGAACGCTATCATCGACATGCGAAAAAACCACTGCAGGCGGTCCCGCAACGCCATTGCTTCGCTCCTCCGTTCGTAAAGCCTAACACGACAAACAAACTATCCTGGCGCCGCCTTATTCTTGTGTGCTGTCTTGCTATCCGTTACTTCTTTCTCTCCAACAGGGCCGCAAAGAAACCGTCAGTCTGATAAGCACCGGGCGCGGTGTGAAATTGTCCTGCATTGTCGAACAGGCTTTTTATATTTACACGGGGTACGAGATGGGGAAAAATTGAGCCCTCCGCTTCACTTGGCGACACCCGAACTATGTCCGGGAACTTACGAAGTGATTCGGCAACTACATCCTCGTTTTCTTCTCGTTCGAGCGAGCAAGTGGAATATACGAGGCGTCCGCCCTGTGCTAGTTGCCCTAGCGCCGTCGCCAGCAGGCTGGACTGCAAACGATTTAGTTCAACCAACTGCTCGGGTTCCAGCCGCCATCGGATTTCAGGGTGACGCGCGAGAGTCCCAGTGCCGGAGCAAGGCGCATCCACCAGGATGCGGTCAAACTCAATAATAAAGGGAAGCGGCTGTGCGGCGTCGAGTTCGATTAGGCGTATTTTGGGAAGCGCGAGGCGCTTGAATTGCTCCCGCATGGCGCGCAATCGGTGCGCGTGGCGATCCGCAGCGACGATCAGTCCGGTCTTTCCCGCGGATCGCGCGAGCGTCGGCGTCTTGCCACCCGGAGCGGCGCAGAGATCCAGAACTCGATCGCCCGGCCGCACATCGAGAAGCAGTGGAATTGTCTGCGAAGCTTCGTCCTGAATCGAAATGTCTCCCCTTTGGAACGCGGGAGTGCGCGTTGGGCTTCCGCCATTCACGGCAAACGCCGTTTTCAAGAGAACGCTGGGTTCCAAACGCAAGCCTGACTCTTGCAGGCTATTCAAGGTTTCGTCGCGTCGCTCGGGGTGATGGAGCGAGCAACTAAGGCGCGGCGTTCGATTGTTGGCTGTCAGCAAGGAAATAGTCTGCGGCTCACCAAGCCGTGCCAGCCAGCGTTCCACCAGCCACTCGGGATGCGAGTGAATGATCGCTAGCCGCCGCGTTGTTGAAACACCCGTCGGGAGGAACTTTTCCGGCGGACTCTTCGCTTCCGCTGCGGCGCGCCGCAGTACCGCGTTCACCAAGGAAGTCGCGGAAGTCTTTCGGGCGTACTTTACGAGTTCTACCGACTCGTTCACCGCGGCCCTCGGCGGAATCCGCTCGAGGAATCGAAGCTGGTACAAACCGATGCGCAACGAGATCGCTACCGGTAAATCAAGCCGCGCAATCGGCTTCTTCAGTGCGCGCTCGAGCAAAAAATCCAGCAAGCCGCGCCAGCGCAACACTCCCAGGGTTAACTCTGTGGCAAGAGCCGCGTCGTCCGGCCGCACTTCGGCACCCAGTTCGCCATGCAATACGTCGCTGGCGTATGCGCCCTCCGCTTCGACGCGGCGCAATACTTCGTACGCAATTTTTCTGGCTACGCTCACTGGCATGGATTTTGAGTTTGACGACTCACGCCAAACCATTTCGTTCGTGCAGGTACTTCTCGCAATGAAGATTAGAACGAAGCGAAATGACTCGTCGAAATCTACTCGCCGAAGCGATCACCGTATTTGAGGCGCGCGCCGTTTGCGAATTCCAAGGCAGTGATGCGCTTCCGTCCTTCAAGTTGCACGGATTCCAGCTGGAGTGCGGTGCCTTCGCCGCACGCGACGGACACGTTGCCGCCACTGACAAGAATTCCACCGGGCGTGTGTGCCGCGACTGCGGCTGAATCCGTGGAGCTGGCTAATGCATTTACTTTTGAGACTGGACGGCCCCAGATAGCGCAGTTCTTCCCGCGGAACGAGGTGAAGACGCCAGGCCACGGTTGCAATCCGCGAATACGATTGTAGATTTGCAGGGCCGGTAAGGTCCAAAATACCCGGCCTTCCTCTTTTTCCAATGGCGGCGCGAAACTTGCCCGCGAATTATCCTGCGGTGTGGGAGAGATTGTCCCACGACCGATTGCGCGCAGAGTCTCAGCCACTAACGGCGCACCTGCATCCGCAAGCCGCGCGTACAGTTGGGGCGCAGTTTCGTCCGGCCCTATCTCGGTTTCGAACTTTAGGAGCGTTGGGCCGGTATCAAGGCCTGCGTCAATGCGCATAGTCGTAAGACCGGTGCGAGTCTCGCCGTTGATAATCGCCCGGTGGATGGGAGCAGCGCCGCGATATTTTGGCAGCAAAGAGCCGTGGAGATTGATCCAGCCCAGGCGCGGGAGGTCGATCAAACGCTGCGGAATGATTTGGCCGTAGGCGATAATCACGACCGCATCCGGAGCGGTTCGGTTGAAATATTCACGCGCTTCGTCCGATTTGATTTTCTCCGGTTGATACACCGGAACCCGAGCGGCGACCGCTGCTTCTTTTACCGGTGAACTGGAGGTGGTGTGGCCGCGGCCGCTGGGCCGGTCCGGCTGCGTCACGACGCCTACGATTTGAAAATCAGGCTGTGCGAGCAAGTGGCGCAGAGAAGGCAGTGCAAACTCGGGAGTGCCGCAAAAAATAATTCTCAGCGGCACGGGCGTCCTACCACTCGCCGGCTTTTTTCAGCTTGCGGATCTTTCGCTTGATCATGTCGCGTTTGAGCATGCTCAAGTGTGCGATGAACAGAATTCCGTTGAGGTGATCGATTTCGTGGCAAAACGCGCGCGCGAGCAGTCCTTCGCCGCGCATCTCGAATACTTTGCCCGCGGCGTCACATGCGCGTATGGTCACATACTGCGGTCGCGCGACGTGCGCGCGAAATCCCGGGACGGAGAGACACCCTTCTTCTTCGCGCTGTTCGCCTTCGGCGTGAATAATTTCCGGATTTGCACAGACAAGCTTGGCCTCCGGATTCTTGCCGTTGCTCACGTCGATTACCGTGACGCGCAACCCCAATCCGATTTGCGGCGCCGCCAAGCCCACTCCAGAAGCTGCGTACATGGACTCGAACATGTCGTCGACGAGCTTCTGAAAATCCGCGTCGAAGTTCTCCACGCGGTTCGTCGGCGTCTCCAGCACCGGATCCCCGTATTTCACGATTGGATGAATCATCTCGTCTGAGTCTGTCCTTTACGCCTTTTGCTTACTGATAAAAATCTGTTCCACCCTCTAAAAGTCGTCGAGTTGTTTGTTGTATCCCTCGAAATTGCGGCGCGTCTCTTCCATTGAATCTCCACCGAATTTTTCCAGGAACGCTCCAGCCAACTCCAGAGCAACCATAGCTTCCCCGATCACTCCCGCCGCGGGAACCACGCATACATCCGAGCGCTCGTAAGCTGCCTTCACAACCTCTTTTGTTTTCAGATCGGCAGTCTGCAACGGACGCCGCAGCGTTGAAATCGGCTTCAAGTATCCGCGCACCACAATGTCTCCACCGTTTGAGATGCCGCCTTCGATGCCGCCTGCGCGATTGGAAGAACGGCCGAATCTCTTGCTACCAGTATCGTAACTTATTTCGTCCTGCACTTCCGAGCCATAGCTTCCCGCGTTCTCAATCCCGGTGCCGAGTTCAACTGCCTTGACCGCCTGAATTGACATTACAGCGCGGGCCAGTTTTGCATCGAGCTTTTCGTCCCACTGCGCATGGCTTCCCAGGCCCGGCAAGACCCCGCGCGCGACAACTTCGAAAACTCCGCCAACCGAATCGCCCTCTTTTAAAACGCGGTCTACTTCCGCTTTCATGCGGAACTCCGTGGCGGGATCCACACAGCGCAGAGGAGAATCCAAATTTGCGCAAGCGGCGGCGATTTCTTGCCACGTCGCCGAGCGCCCCAGGCGAACATGGCCCACCGCGATCGAATGGCTGAGAACTTCCACTCCAAGTTCGCGCAAAAGCAATTTAGCGAAAGCTCCCGCAGCCACCCGAGCGGCCGTCTCGCGGGCTGAAGCGCGTTCGAGCACGTACCGCGCGTCGTGGAAATTGAATTTCAGCGCGCCGGCCAAATCCGCATGTCCCGGTCGAGGCGCTGTCAGGGTGCGTTGCGAGCCTTCCGCCCCTTCGGTGTCTTCCACCGGTAGCGCTTTCTCCCAATTTTTCCAGTCGCGGTTTTCTATCCGTAATGCGACAGGTGCACCAATGGTCCTCCCATGACGCACACCCGCCAAAATTTCCGCTTGGTCCTTTTCGATGCGCTGCCGCGCTCCCCGACCGTAACCCAGTTGACGCCTGTGCAGCTCGCGCTGAATAAACTCCTGATCTATTGAGAGGCCGGCGGGCAGCCCGGAAATCCACGCCACCAGGGCTTGCCCGTGAGATTCTCCGGCGGTGACAAATCGAAGCATTTTCTCCGATCGTACGGCCACTGAAGACTGTGGCAGCGCGACGAAAGATTCTACCGAACGCACCGACGTGCGTAAAGCCGCTCATCTGCCAACCATCCCACGCGCGTCTCTTGTCGGACATCGTTGACGGTAAAAACGCGCTCGGATGTTTGCTTGACGGCGCACGCCACGGACGTTAGGCTTCCGAGGACTTCGGTGGCTACAGTGGCCGATGTTCCATACGATGCCCGAAGAAAACGAAGCACTCGAGCCGGTAATCCCCGCAGTGATGGAAGGAATCAAGCGGCAGGTCCTGGTTGTGCAGGATTACGCGAAGCTGTCGTTCGAATCCATCGCAAACGTTTTTACTCCGCCGCGCTACTGGACGGACACGCTCGAGCAGATGGACATCATTGGCGTCGGTTCGCTGCCGATTATCGTGCTCACTGGATTTTTTATCGGCGGAGTGCTGGTGTTGCAAACCGCCTCACAATTCGAGCGCTTCGGAGAAACTGCGCTCACCGGCGACGCTGTGGCGCTTGCGCTGGTCCGTGAACTTGGGCCGGCGATCACAGCGCTTCTGGTGGCGGGCCGAAATGCATCGGGAATCGCTTCGGAAATCGGCTCAATGGTTGTGACCGAGCAAGTTGACGCGATGCGCGCATTGGGCACCGACCCAGTTCGAAAGTTGATGACTCCCCGCGTTGTAGCGACCGTGCTGATGCTGCCGCTGCTCACGGCCGTCTCCGATTTTGTCGGCCTCGTGGGTGGCTTCCTGGTGGCGTATTTCACGCTGCGCCTGGGACCGATACAATTCTGGACACGCGCCATTCACGCTCTGGATTTTGGCGATTTGGTGCAAGGGTTCATCAAGCCTTTTATTTTTGCGTTTATCATTTCGACGGTTGCATGTTTCATGGGCCTCCGCGTGAAAGGGGGTACGCAGGGAGTGGGTCGCGCGACAACCTCTGCCGTCGTGGTTTCTTCGGTGATTCTCCTCGTAGTGGACACATTCATAACCCGCATTCTGCTATGGGCGTTTAACAAGTAGTGTTCGCCTACGCGTTCCGAGCCGCTTCCGTTCAGCCTGACGCCAAAAAAATGCAGTTTGCATCTATAATCTCGGCATGACGTCCGCCGCGCCGCCCGTTACGCCCGCCAAATCGCGCGATACGTTCGGTGAACCTGTTCCCGGCGCGCCGCTTGTCTCATTCAAAGATATTCACCTGGGTTTTGAAGAAGGCGACGTCCTTCGCGGAGTTTCCTTCGACGTATGGCCGGGAGAAACCAAAATTTTGCTTGGCGAAGGCGGATCGGGAAAAACTCTGCTCCTGAAATTGGGAGCGAGACTTCTGCGCCCCGACTCGGGGACCGTGACCGTAATGGGGAAGGACATTGGCGAAATGCCGGAAAAAGAGTTGCTGAACTTCCGCCGGCATATCGGGTTCGTTTTTCAAGAAGGCGCGCTTTTTGACGCGATGACGGTTGCCGAGAACGTTTCTTTTCGGCTGGTCGAAGAAAACGTCGCTGAATCGGAGATCGAATCCAGCGTGCGCGAGGCGCTTCGCTTCGTTGAAATGGAGCCCTCGATCGAAAAATATCCTGGAGAACTTTCGGGCGGAATGAGGCGGCGCGTTTCGATCGCTCGGGCCTTGGTGGATCGTCCGCCGCTGGTCTTCTACGATTCGCCGACCGCGGGCCTTGACCCTGTGACTTGCCAGACGATCATCACGCTGATTTTGCGCGGGCGCGATTCTCAAGGTGTAACTTCGCTTCTCGCTACCCAGCGCGTTCAGGACGCTTTCGGTTTGGCAAACTTCCGTTTTGACAAAGAGACGGGAAAAATTGTGCGCGACAAATCGAACGGTGCGCAGCCTTCGCAGGTGTCTGCGGGCAGGAGCGTAGAGCGAAGCGAACAATCTGCGCAGGCATCCAGAGTCGAAAATGCCGAGGCTCCGCCTACAAACGTGGTGGTGCTCCGCGGCGGAATAATTTATTTTGAAGGCCCTGCCGACGAGTTGCTGCATTCGTCGGATGAGTACCTGAAGAAATTTCTAGCTTCGGCGGAATAGCATTTCAAGGCGGATCTCTGAGGAGGTAGGACGATGGCGCAACGCAAACAATTGACGTGGGCGGAACTCCGTGTGGGATTGTTCGTGCTGGCCGGATTATTCATTATGGCTGTAGCGATCTTCTACGTTACCGGCGCGGGAATCCTGGGGCCGAAATACCGTCTGATAACTTTTCTCCCGGAAGTCGAAGGAGTGACGACAGGAGCCCCGGTGCGCCTTGATGGCGTGGAGATCGGCAACGTGGAGACGATCAAGCTCACGGAACATCCGCAGGATCACATGCACAATATCGAGCTCGTCTTACGGATTGACAAAAAATTCCAGCAGTCAATTCGGACAGACTCCGACGCAAGTCTGATCACCGAAGGATTGTTAGGCAATCGCTACGTCACCGTCTCTCGCGGATTGACTGGGACTGTGATTCCGAACAATGGCGTCATTCCGGGCAAGGAAGAAGCGGCTATGAAAGCTTTGGTGGAGCGCGGCGCCGAATTGATGCAAAACCTGAGCACTCTTTCGGAGGACCTGCGTGGCATCGTCGATAAGGTGCAGCACGGGCAAGGAACGCTGGGCTTGTTCATGAACGATCCGTCGTTCTACCGGCATCTGGACGACACGGCGGCACGTCTGGACGCGATGACCACGTCCATTCAGCAAGGGCAAGGAACCATTGGCAAACTTGCTTCTTCGGACGAGTTTTACAACAAAGCCAGCGCCGCGCTCGGACATGTGGACGACGTAGTAGTTGCCGTCCAGCAGCAAAAAGGAACGATTGGCAGGCTCGTTTACGATCCCAGCATGTACGACAGCGCGAAGAATTTCATGGACAAAGGAAACGGGGTCTTGGATGACGTGCGCGCGGGAAAGGGCACGCTTGGAAAAGCCCTGCACGATGATGCTCTCTACAACAATTTAAGAGACGCCGCTTCCAATGTGCGCGAAGCTTCCGCGAAATTGAACTCGAACGAAGGCACGGCTGGAAAGCTATTCACCGATCCGAAACTTTACGACAATATGACCGGACTGACGAGTGATCTGCGCCTGATGGTCAATGATTTTCGGAAGGACCCGAAAAAGTTCCTGCACGTGAAGCTGGCGGTATTTTAGCGAACCGTACGATACGGTTAACGGCTTAGACCGACTTCCGAGGCTGGTTCTTGAACACCCTTGAATTTACGATTCTGGTTGCAGTCGGGTCGCTACTGGCCGGGCTGCTTGGCTCGCTGACGGGACTGGGCGGCGGAGTAGTGATTGTTCCGCTGCTGACCCTGGTGTTCGGCGTGGACATACGTTATGCGATTGGAGCTTCGCTTGTTTCCGTAATCTCGACGTCATCCGGATCCGCCGCCGCATATCTAAAAGAAGGCTACTCGAATATTCGAATAGGAATGTTTTTGGAAGTGGCGACGACGATCGGTGCGATTACCGGCGCTTACCTTGCCGCGAGTACGCCTACCAGAGCGATTGCAATTATTTTCGGAGTCGTCCTGCTGTATTCGGCTTACTCTGCGAGCAGACCGCCGAAAACCTCGTCGACGGATGACCCGCCGGACCGTTATGCAACGCTTCTAAAGTTGGACGGAGACTATCCGACTGCTGCGGGGAAGGAGGCTTACCACGTTCGTCACGTTCCGGCCGGGTTTAGCCTGATGTACCTTGCCGGCGTGATTTCCGGTTTGCTCGGAATTGGCTCAGGAGCGGTGAAAGTGTTGGCCATGGATCAAATCATGCGCATTCCATTCAAAGTGTCGACAACCACGAGTAATTTTATGATCGGAGTAACGGCGGCGGCCAGCGCAGGTATTTATTTGCATCGAGGATACATCGATCCGGGAATAGCGATGCCGGTGATGTTGGGTGTGCTGGGAGGTGCGCTGACCGGAGCGCGCATTCTTCCCGGCGCTAAAGTACGCACGCTGCGGATGGTTTTCAGTTTGGTGATCGCGGCGTTGGCGGTAGAAATGATTTTCAAAGGCTTGAAAGGATCTCTCTAGCCATGCCAGCGATCCCGGATTGGGGCGACAAGCGATTTGAAATAATGATCGGAAGGTTGTTGCGCTACGGCGTATTCCTGGCGGCCGCCTGGGTGCTCGTAGGTGGAATTCACTATCTGCTTCAGTTCCATGGCACAGCGATGAATTACAGAGTGTTTCACGGGGAGTCGGCCGATCTGCGATTCGTGCGCGAGATCGTTCGTGGCGCGGCGGAGCTCAACGCGCGCGGTTTCATTCAACTTGGAATACTTCTGCTAATTGCTACACCCGTCGCGCGCGTGGCGTTTTCGGTCGTCGGTTTCGCTTTAGAGAAGGATTGGCTGTACGTCGGAATCACTCTGATCGTGCTGGCGCTGCTGATTTATAGCCTGAGTAGCTGAAATCAAGGTAAGCCGGACGAGGGTTGCAGCGCCTTCGAATTCGCACTGCACCCCGCCGGGTTGTGGTTTAAGTCTTACTCCTGTCATTCACCGTCCTTGCCGTCACGCGTCGTCGGTCCCCGGGTTAAGCGGGACTCGACGGTGTGTGGCAGCGACGGCGTGGAAATCTGCTGCCTAGTTATCGAGAGGCGGGAAACTCACCGCTCCCTCGCTTGCGATTTCCACGCCGTTGCATTCGCGCTTCGGCTTGTAGTCAGTGCATTCGCGAACCGAGAAGAAGACCTCTCGCGGCGGAAATGCGTAGCCGCAAACGATCAGAACTTCGCACGGTTCGTAACCCCGCACGACGTGCGAGTACATGCACGCAATGCAGAGACTGTTGCGCGGCGCGGGCGGCACGGTCGTCAGTGACGGAACATGCAACGCTGACAGGTCATTCCGACGTCGCCGCGGGATACTCAGTTTGATCAATTTTGGTCCTCCTTTCCCGGTGTGCCAGGCCTGCAGGCCGGCAGCCACGAGACGAAAAAACAAAACACCAACACGGGAGCGATTCCGGAAATAAACTCGAACATGGAAGCGACGCAAGCGCTCGAATAGCGCTGAGTCCTTATTCCGATTTCAGAGGCTAGGATTCAGGAAGTTACGCTGAGGCTAGGGCGAAACCGGACCCCACGCCGCGGCGCATTTCCGCGTCCGTAGCTTGCTCTGCCGAATTGGGGTCGTGCTTAAACATGCCGGATTCTCTCCCGAGGATCACATTTTCATCCAGGAAACAGCTTTCGGGCAACTCAAAATGCTTGAATGGGGAAAATCTACGAGCCAACGGGCGTAATACGTAAGTGAAAGGGAACTGACAAAAGTGGAATGGCGTGAGCAGGCGCTGATTGCCGGCTATTTGCGAACGAAAAGGAGTAGGGAATCGCGCAGCAAATAAATCGAGACGGTTGTAGTGACCAGCGTGAGGATGGCGCCGTCTAGAAAAACTCCAGCGGGGGTTTGATGGAAGCCATCTGAGAAGAGATAGTAGGCGCCGGCGGCGAGGAACACGCCCACGAATGAGAGCAGATTCGCTACGGCTATAACTCCCCCCTTTTGCTCCGGGCGGGGGCGGTGCTGGATCATGGCGTTTAGCGGCACAGCGAAGAAGCCGCCGAAAAATCCGAGCAGGCTCAGGTCGGGAATTCGCAGTCGGACTGCGGCCACGATTAGCGCGCCAGCTTTCGCAGCAAGGTGGCTCCCCTGATGAAAAGCCGCCGCGTTCAGCCATCCGGCGAGCGCGTGGGCTGGGCGGCTAAAATAAAGCAGCGCGCCGAAGATGGTCATTCCGAGAGCACCGATGGGGATCAGGCCCATTTCGATCTTGCCGCGAGAGAGATAGCCTGCGGCCAGGCTACCGAGCCCGATGCCAATGCCCACGGCGGCTTGTAAGTAGCTGGTGCGTGTGTCGTCGATATGCAATACGTCATGGCCGTATACAACGATAGTGAATTGCAACAGTGCAGCGAGAAACCAAAGATACGTGTTGCCGATTACGGACCAGAAGAGCACGCCATCGGCGTGAATTGTTTTCATTTGTGAGCGGAGTTCACCGAGCGGATTCCAGCGGAATTTCCGGCGTGGGTCAGCTGCAGGCACGCGCGAAATACCAAAGCTTGTGAACAGTCCCAAGCAGGTAAAACCCAGAAGTAGAAAGCCCGCGACGGCCTCCCGTCCTCGATACCGCTCAGCCATAATTCCAGCGGCCATTGTGGCGGAGATGCTGGCTATGAAAGTCCCGAGTTCGATGATGCCGTTGCCCCAAGACAGGCGGTTCTCCGGAAGCAGTTCGGGAAGCAAACCGTATTTCGAAGGGCCGAAGAGAGCAGCTTCCGTGCTGATAAGAAAAACGGAAGCGCACTCCATCGGCAGATTGTTGAGATAGAGCCCAACGATAGTGAAAACCATCACGCCAAGCTCGAGGAATTTCGTTCCAATGGTGACGCTGCGCTTGCTATATCGGTCCGCGAAGTATCCGCCGGTCATGGAGAAGAAGATGAACGGAAGGGCAAAGAGCGCGCCGACGATGAGTATCAGCCGATCGCGAAACTGGTTCTCAAAATTCATCGCCACGATAATGTAAATGACGAGGAATTTGACGGCGTTGTCGTTGAACGCGGTTTGAAACTGTGTGGCGATCAGGCTCCAGAAACCGCCCTTCCAGCCGCGAACGGGGTGCACCACCGTGGATTGTATTTTTTTGTCCATGAAGACGGTGAGAGCAACTAGCGCGGCCTTTGCCGGTTACAAATGCTGAAATCGGGGCCAGTCTATCCACAGAGACGCTAACTGGCAAGGCGGAACAGAAATGTGCTAGAGAAGCCATTCATGAGCAACAAGTGGCCTGAAAATTCGCCGGTATGCCAAGTGCGGGTTGCACGACCCACAGACAGGCTCGAGGAGGTTGTGCGGTTTTATTCAGAAGGACTGGGATTGAAGATTCTCGGCTCTTTTCAAGGTCACGATGGATATTCCGGGTACATGCTAGGATTGCCCGGGTCCGATTATCATTTGGAATTCACGCAACATTCGGCGGGAAGTCCGTGTCCAGCCCCTACCCGCGATAATTTACTGGTGCTTTACATTAACGACAAAGCTGCCATCGACCGGATTGTCGCACGCCTTTCCGCCATGGGACACTCTCCGGTCATGGCAGAGAATCCTTACTGGGCTGAAAAGGGTGTCACTATCGAAGACCCGGACGGCTGGCGCATCGTACTGATGAACTCGTCCGGTATCTGATTCCACTGAGTAAGTGTGCGGCAGCGCAACGCGAAGTCCCATTCGCGGCCACTCCTATCGTTATCTTCACTATCTTCCTCCGTAAGTCATTAGCAACGCTATACTTATCGCTCAGCTCTGTGGCAACGAACTTGCAGATTCGCACTGTGAGCGGAGGTGTGGAATGAACACGCTATGGCAGAACCTGCGGTATGCCCTGCGCCTGCTCGCAAAAAGTCCCGGATTCACTCTGGTTACAGTGCTGACACTGGCCTTGGGAATCGGCGCTAATACCGCAATTTTCTCTGTCGTTTATTCCGCTCTGCTACGGCCGCTGCCCTATTACCAGCCGGATCGCCTGATCACGATGGGCCAAGGACGTCTGCAATCGAAAGATAACGAAGCCGGCAGCCAAAACACCTCAAATCCGGATTTTCTCGATTGGCAGAAGACGGCGAAAGGCTTTCAATCGCTGACTGCTTACAGCTTCGATGCTTTCATTTTGGCTGGAAATGGCGAACCAAAGAGCGTCTTTGCAACGCAAGTAAAGGCGAACTTCTTTTCGACCCTGGGAGTTAAGCCGTTGCTCGGACGCGGGTTTCTGGAAGGAGAGGATGTGCCGGACGGGCCGCACGTGGCGATGCTGACCTACGGCTACTGGCGAAGCGATTTCGGCGCCGACCCCGGTGTGATGGGGCGCACGATTCAGCTGGATGGAAAGCCCGCGACGATCGTCGGAGTGCTTCCGCGCGACTTTCAATTCTCGCCAGCAACGAATCCTCTGTGGGTTCCCCTCCATCCCGGACCCGATGCCGAAAGGCGCCGCAGCCTGCGCTGGCTTAACGTTGTCGCCCGGCTGGCACCGGGCGTGAGTATGAAACAAGCTCAAGCGGAAATGGACGGCATCACTGCGCAACTGGCGCGCGAATATCCGAAGGAGGACGACTCTACCTTCGTTGCCATCGGAACGTTGCGCCAGAAGATCGTAGGCAAAATTCAACCGTTACTGCTGATACTTTTCGGCGCTGTTGGCTTTGTCCTTTTGATCGCGTGCGCCAATGTGGCCAATCTGATGATGACGCGCTCGGTGGGACGGCGAAAGGAATTTGCCATCCGGTCCGCGCTGGGAGCTAGCCGAGCGCAATTGTTCTCGCAGTTGCTTACTGAAAGCGTTCTGCTTTCCGTGATCGGAGCTGCAGTCGGATTTCTCGGTGCTCAATGGGGCGTTAATGCGCTGGTGGCAGCGATCCCGAAAGCGATGCTCGCTTCGCTGCCGGATTTGCGGGAAGCCGGCACAAATCTTCCGATCCTGGGATTTCTAGCGGGAGTCACGCTTCTTACCACCGTCTTGTTCGGACTGGCGCCTGCGCTGGTTTCACCAGCGGGAATTGGTGACATACTGAAGGATGAATCGCGCGGAGGCACCAGCACCGCTCACGCGCGCCTGCGTAATGCGTTCGTAGTAGCTGAGATTGCGATATCTCTCGTTCTTCTGGTCGGCGCTGGTCTGATGCTGCGGAGTCTAAGCGCCCTGTTGCACCAAAACCCGGGATTCGATCCGGAACGCTTGCTCACTTTTTCGGTCAACCTGCCGAATTCCTCGTATGCGAGCCAGCAGGAGTATCCGTTTGACAGCCCTGCCGCGATCCAGTTCGAGCATCAGTTTAGCGACCGGCTCCGCGCTCTGCCGGGAGTGCAAAGCGTGGCGGTGACGAGCGCCGTGCCGGTCGGAGGAAGCGGCGGATCGATTCGTTTTGTAGTGGAGGGTCGGCCGACCGCAACGGGAAAGGAAGATGAATGCGACATCATCACCGTGACTCCCGGATACTTTTCGACTCTGAAAGTTCCGCTGATGAAGGGACGATTGTTCGGCGAGGCTGACTCGCACGATGCGCCCAGCGTGGTGGTGGTGAATCAAGCGTTTGTGAACAAGTACTTCCCCAATGAAGATGCTGTGGGGAAGCGCATACGCTTCACGTTCAATGCCAAAGCGCCGTTCATGCAGATCGTGGGAGTTGCCGGAACTGTGGCGCAGGACGACCTTGCTGGTCCTCCGTCACCGATTATTTACACCGCCAACGACCAGGGACCATCGACTTATCTCACTTACATGATTCGGACGGCGGGAAACCCGGACGCGTTCGTGGGCACGGTGCAAGCGGAGCTGCATAAGATGGATCAACAGCTTCCGCTGATTCAGCCGCAATCCATGGATGAGATCACGAATCAGACGCCGGCAGTTTTTTTGCGCCGCTATCCATCGTATCTGATCGGCAGCCTCGCCGGGCTGGCGCTGATTCTGGCTATGGTCGGATTGTATGGATTGCTTTCATTCACGGTAATGCAACGGACACGGGAAATTGGGATACGCGTGACCCTGGGAGCGCAGCGACGGGATATTTTGCAGCTCATCCTGGGGCAGGGAATCAAGGCCGTACTGGCTGGCATCGGGATCGGTATTATCGCGGGGTTGGCACTGACGCGCCTGATGGCAAGCCTGCTCTTCGGTGTGAAGCCGACGGACGCGCTCACGTTTGCAGTTGTCGGCGCCATGCTGCTAGCGGTTGCAATCGCTGCCTGCTATATTCCCGCGCGCCGGGCGATGGGAGTAGACCCACTCACCGCATTACGCCACGAATAAGGAGAAGCACTCATGAATAAACTCGTTTCGCTCTTCATTGCTGCAGCGGCGTTTGCAGGAACTGCGCCTTTCGTGGACGCACGAGGCGCAACGCCAGCGGCGTTTGCTCAACGGCTCGCTTTAAGCGAGCCGGTTACGACCGTCCCTGCGACTTCCGAAAAGCTTGAGAAGGACGAAAGTTTCACGGACCAGTCGAAAGTCGAAGAGTATAAATTCACTATAGATAATTCTGCGGGCATGGTGCACCTGAAGGTTGACGCGGAGATTCATCACGGACGCGTTCAGTGGGAATTAATCGATCCTTCCGGTACTGTGCGATCAAGAGTCGGAACTACTGAGCGGGGAAGTATGGACACCGATGACATCAAGGCTATCAAAGGAGAATGGCTGCTTCGAATGACCCTCGAAGATGCGACGGGAAAGTATCACGTTCGGTGGACTCAGTAGCGAGGGCAGTGAAGCATCGCGCACAAGTACTCTTGCCGGCTGTGAGCGGTATCGAAGAAAACTCAGACAATGGCAATTAAGCGAGGACGCGAAGCGTCGGCTTTGCTGGTTCCGCGGCGAAAGGCGTGGTCGTGGCCGGAAGCGGCGTTTCACGCTTGTGATATTTCGTCTCGACGTAATCGTCGAGCAGAGTTTGGAAGGCCGCCGACAGCTCGTCGTAATTTCCTTCCAGCGTGGTGAAATGCTGGCCGTCGATGTAAACAGGGCAGCGCGGCGACTCTCCAGTACCGGGCAAGCTGATTCCGATGTTGGCGGCTTTCGATTCGCCGGGGCCGTTGACGATGCAGCCCATGATGGCCAGCTTCAACTCTTCCACACCTTCGTAATGGCGCTTCCAATCCGGCATTTTGTTGCGAATGTAGCCCTGAATGCTTTCCGCCAACTCCTGGAACGTGGTGCTCGTGGTACGGCCGCAGCCCGGGCAAGCTGTAACGCTGGGTGCGAAGGTTCGCAGTCCAAGCGATTGCAACAGTTCGCAAGCGGCATACACTTCCTCGCGACGATCGCCGCCAGGGCGTGGTGTCAACGAGATGCGGATTGTATCGCCAATTCCTTCGCCGAGGAGAATTCCCATGGAAGCCGCGGACCACACCAGACCCTTCGCTCCCATGCCCGCTTCCGTGAGCCCCAAGTGCAAAGGCTGGTCTGTTTTCTGCGCGAGCTCGCGATAAATTTCCACCAAATCGTGAGGGCGAGAAACCTTGCAGGAAATAATAATTTGGTCCTTGCGCAAACCGCACTCGAGAGCCAACTCGGTGGACTGTAGCGCGGAAAGAACCATGCATTCGTTGATGATTTCCTCGGAGGATTTGCCCAGGTCCCGATCTGTGTTCTCCTGCATCTTGCGCATAACGAGTTCCTGATTCAGTGAGCCGCCATTCACGCCGATGCGCACCGGTTTGTTGTGCTCGCGCGCAACATTGCAAATGGTGGAGAACTGTTCGTCGCGGCGCTGGCCGTGGCCCACATTGCCGGGATTGATGCGGTATTTATCGAGTGCTGCCGCGCAATCGGGGTATTTCTTCAAAAGGACGTGGCCGTTGTAGTGAAAGTCTCCGATTAGAGGAACGTCACAGCCCGCATCGAGCAGCCGCTTCTTGATTTCCGGAACTGCCGCCGCGGCTTCCGGGATATTTACAGTGATGCGCACCAGTTCGGAGCCTGCCTGTGCCAGTTCGAAGCACTGCTGAGTGGTGGAAGCGATGTCGACCGTGTCCGTGTTCGTCATAGACTGCACAACCACGGGCGCGCCTCCGCCCACCTGAATTTTGCCGACTCTCACGCCGACGGTTTTGTGACGTTTCTGCGTCATTAACTATCTATTGTAGCGGACACGAGCGTAGTTTGGTAGCGCAGGGGATTCTGTTTGCAGTCCTGATATTGCATCGTGATGCGGTGCCTTGCTCTCGGCCGCTGAAACAAGCATGGAAGAAGGGCATCGCGAGCCGCGCCGTATCGCGCAAAGCCGCCATCGTCCGAGACTAGTATTCCGGACGTCGGGCGACTGCACCATTCGACTTCGTGCTGCGGACGGGCGGAATAACTGTAGCCATCTTACGGATCATGGCCAACACCAGCTTCTTGTCGTCCTCCGAAAGAGTAGTCGAATACTTTTTGATATCAGCCAGGAAGCGGATTTCCTCTTCGGACAGCTCGCCCAGCATTTTGCGCGTCTCGCGGTCTTGCGGCGTGTCGCTTCCAGGGAAAAAATCGGCCAGGGAGATCTCCATGGCTTCGGCAATTTTCGCCAGAGTTTCCAGCGAAGGAACTGTATGGCCATTCTCCACTCGGGAAAGGTAGCAACGCAGCAGCCCCGTGCGGCGTTCGATATCCCCTTGCGATAGGCCTCGGTCACTTCGGTAGGTCCGAATCACTTCACCGATATTCACTTTGGGCTTTTCTTTTGGCATGGTTACCTTCCTATAACTGGGGCGTATCTTACGAGTTACCCCCGAGAGGTGCAAGAGCTTTTTGAAGGTAATGTTCCTGACAGGAACATCCCAGCCGCGCAGAAAACAGGGTACGAGCAGCCCAAACGTGGGGTTCTGAAAAGAGCGGCGCGGATAGGTTATTTCGGGACTTCTTGCACTTGGCTTAGGTTGTAGGCCGGACTTTCCGGGACTGCGTTCGGTTGTGCTGCACGCCCAGCGCGTTTTCCAGCGCGCTTGTTGGCATAGAGTTCCTGATCGGCCCGGAGCAGCAATTCTTCCGGCGATTCACCAGGTTTGTAGTCCGTCCAGCCACGCGAAAACTGAAGCCGTATCTTCTCGTCGCCGCAGTCGAACTCGAGACCTTCGATACGCGCAAGTACATGGCGCACCTCTTCGGCACGGCACTCCGGCAGTAGCGCCATGAATTCGTCGCCACCTAAACGGACCGCAAGATCCGAACCCCTAATCGCGCGCTGCAGGCGATCCGCAAACCCCTTAAGCGCGGTGTCGCCAGCGGCGTGGCCATGCGTGTCATTCAGGCGCTTTAGGTCGTCAATGTCCATCAGCAGGATAGTTAACGGACGCCCGTGACGCTGAGCGCGGCTGATTTCCTGGGCCAGGCGCTGCTCACCTGAACGCCGATTGTATATCCCGGTCAACTGGTCCAGGGCAGCCAGCTTGTAAACTTCGGACGCAAGACTCTCAACTTTGGCAAGCGAGTTCATCTGGTTGGTCAGTTCGTTGCGGAGTTTAGCAATTAAGTGTCGCTGGTAAACAAGATACACGCTGAACAGCAAGACGAGGCCAACAAGCGCCCGTACGGACTGATTCAGATAAAACGAATAAGTGCTTTGGTCGCGGCTCAGCAAGGCGGGAAAGGCGAACGACGCGACGCCGAGCGTGAGCAGCAATATTACCGCGACAGTGGTTGACCAGAGCCATCGTTCGCGGCGTTCCAGGTGATTTAGGTTTTCCCGGATGCACTCCGGCGGCAGTTCCGGGCCAGTCAAAGCCGGTCCTACACCGGTTTCATTTGAATTCGTCATATCTTTTCGAAGGTGATTGCCTGGCTAAACTAATAGCAGAGTTCGGAAGACGAATACTATGCGTAAGTTCCGCTGCGTTTCCAACTGAATAACCGTTTATCTACAAGATTGAAGAAAACCATGACTGCTGGCCGCCCACCCGGCGCTTGCCACCGAACCTGGACGTGGTTGCGCTTGCGAACCTTGTCCTCGGCACAGGTGTGATTTCGTCGACATCGTTGTAATTCCGCTCTGCTTCGTATCCTGAGCAAATTCCTGCACTCAATCCGAAAAAAAGACCCTTCGATTACTTTGGCCACGGTCCAGAAAGCCCAAGACCAATCTATCGGAGGGTAATTTCATGAAGAAAAAGATCGCTTGGCTGTTTCTGTTCGTAATGGGGTTCGCGGCAGTTCCGGTTTTTCACGCCCCAGCCGTGTCGCGGGTGCTGTGGACTTTCGATGGAACGCAGCCTACCCCAGAACCGCCTCCGTATCCCGTCTGAGAGTGCCTAGATTCTCAATTGGCTTGGAGGAGAAGTTGCGACTTCTCCTCCCAAGCTTTTGTGTTAGGATTTAGTTAAGTCGGATGGAGATTCTGGCACAAGTCGTGGGGTACACAGGCCTGTCCGTAGAAGTTTTAATCTTGTTCCGGTCGATTCAACGTAAAATGTTCGCTAAGTATTCGATATTTTACACCTATCTCCTAACCGTTTTGGGAGTGGGCCTGTTCCTGCAGATTGCATACACGGCAACACCATCGCTTTATGTGCTGCTTTATTGGCCTTTGCAGTTCGTCACCATGGCCCTGGGCTGCGGAGTAATCGTCGAGATGTCCAGGCACGTATTTGCTCAACATGTCAGTCTCGATCGTTTTGTGCGGTGGGTCGCGATCGCAACGTTCGGAGCGATCTTTCTGGTGTTTGCTATACATGTGGTTTTTTTGCCCCATTGGAAGCCCGCTGCGAATCCCGCTGAGCTTGAGAGGAATTTGCGGATAGGACAGGCAATTGCATTGATGACAATTGTTTTTCTGACTGGCTACTACGGCATCGAAATCGGGAAAAACATGAAGGGACTGATTTTGGGATTTGGAGTTTACGTCGGTGCGAGCATCATTTCCCTGACTTTACGGCTATTCATCGGAATTCGTTTTAGCCCGATTTGGAAGCAAGTTGGACCCTTTTCTTACATGACGGCTCTCTTGATCTGGGCCGTTGCGCTATGGTCTTACGCCCCAGCCCCGGAGGTATCGTCCGAGCCGGCCGAGGAAGATTATCGAGGACTGGCTGGGCGCACCCGGCAGGTTCTGGGTACCATACAAGAACAATTGAATAGGACGCCCCAACGATGATTCAACTCATCCTTTCATTGCTGGTTGGATTTGTTCTCGTATTGTCGCTTTATTTCTTTGTCCGTCGTGCGAGGCCGTCGGCAGAAGGCAGCGCCAAACAGCTCCGGGAAGCTAGACAGACGTTGGATTCCTTGCAGTATGGTTTATTGCCTAGCGACCTGACTGAGAGACTTTTTTCAAGGGCAGATCTGGAATACGTTCTTTCAGCCGCGCCTCCAGACGTTCAATCCCTCTTCCTTACGGATCGGAAGAACATCGCACTAGGGTGGGTGCGCCGAGTGCGCACCGCGGTTTTGGCTCTGATGCGTTTTCATAGAGGACACGCGCGTTTGCATGCACGGTTGACCTTTTCGACGGAAATGCGTTTGGCGCTGAACTTTAGCGCCCTCCTGATGACGTGCCGACTTCTTCAAATCACTTTTTATCTTCGCGGACCTTATGCCGCTCCGGGAATGGTGCGAACGGCGGCTGCCGCGGCTGGCAGAGTGTGCTCGATCTCGGAGAAATCCCTCGCATTCTTAAACGTTAAGGGAGTCGGCCCGCTTGAGAACGACGCTGCACACCATCGCGCCTAGTGCGGAGCAACTTCATGAATTTGTCGACTAATCGCCGGGATGTTGAACTAGCAACCGATGACCTTCGGCGGCGGACACTTTCGCATATGCCTGCGCCGTTGGAGCGCATGATCTATTTGGGGTCCACACGTGATTACAATACCGGCCTTTACTATCACGATGGCTTGGCATCCCGGTTTTCAGACGAAGTGGCATGTGAAGCCCTGTCGACCTGTCATCGCGAAGCTTACCGGCAGCTTTTAAGCTCGTCAGTCGAAGATTTGGTTCGCCAAGTGGATTACTACATCCAAATCACGCATTCCGCGCCACGCGATTTCGTCGCTGCCTGGAAAAGTCTTCAACCCTACCGTGTCGCCGTTCCCGCGGCTACTGATCCGCTCGCTGTGGAGTTCCTGTGCTCGAACGTCACGATCGCGTTGGCCATTTGGGAGGTTAATCACGATGGTCGTCTCCGGCAGAGACCAGACGCATCGCTACAGCCGTCACCTGTCCAATAATTTCCGCTTCTTGAGGAAGCGCGAATCGCCTGATTGCGCAGCCTGAAAGCGGATGCGGAACTAAGGTCAAATTCGCTCCTCGCGTTTCGCACCACGAGCAAGCATACCCGTCGCGCAACTCTACGAAATAAATGGGACGGTCCAGCTCTGTTCGCCATCCAGTGGCATCGATGCGCTTTCTATGGCTATCGATCTGCACGAACGAGCCCGGGCGCAACAGCGGGTCCATGGTGTGATCCTCCATGCCGATGAATCCGTACTGGCAGTTACGCACGTCTAGTTTCTGAATAAGTGCGATCGGCACTTCTCCCCACACCTCGACCATCCGAGAAATCAAACTGGTGGTCTCCATCCGGAACCCGCGGTCAAAGCGCACCGGAAAGCGCACAGCTTTGTCGCGGTCGGCCACCTCGATAGAAGCTAGATGCGTGTTTTGCAGCGGCAAGCTGGTGTGATAGCGCACGCTGTCCTCAAGCTTCACTCCGAATATACTTAGGAGATCGACGAATTTCGCGCGGTAAATCACACTCAAACTAAATAGCTTGTAGATGCTGGGAACTGAGTTTTTGTTCTCTAGCTGGGTGAGCCAAGCGTTCGAAATAGAAAACTCTTCGTTATCTCGGTCCTCGGCAATCTTGCGGCTAAGCTCCTCCACTTCGCGGGTCGTAACACCGAGCCGATTCCGAAGATCCCTCAGATAGTCTCCCGGTTGCACGATTAGCCTCGTAGGTGTTTCCAGTTCCAGCCGCAGGAGTACCGGGTTAAGACCTGTGATAATAAGCCTAAAGCCAGCCATCCAGTGAGTCAACTCATCTGATTATTTGGAGCTTTCGTGCGTGGACCGGAATTTCCCATCACTGAATCCTGCTTGCAATGCCAAGCAAAACCCAGTCGCGTCGGCAGCGACGCATGCGAGCCGAGGAGCCAAGCCGAGGTATATTTTACGTGTCATAGCATATCGTAACCCTGGCTGTGCGTTTTCATATGTGCCAATCTGGAACACAACGGGAGCACATCTATGGCATTTTTTTCAGACACCCCGGCGCATCCGGTCAGTGGAGACGGAGAGTATCCTAATAGACGTGAAGTTCCTCGTTTTTCGCTCATCGCCACGGCCAGCCTTCGAGAGCCGCAATCCGATACAAAGATTTCCGGCCGTATTTCTGAACTCAGCCGAAAAGGTTGTTATGTCGACACTCTGATTTCTTTGCCGGAGGGCACTCACCTCGAGGTGCGTGTGTCCCGCGATCAGGGTGTTTTCGAAACGCTCGGCAAAATCATCTACGTTCAGGCCGGAATGGGAATGGGGCTGGTATTTGTAAACGTGTCGAGCGAACAACTCAAAATTCTGGACTCCTGGCTGGAAGAGCTTTCCTGAAAGCACTCCGGTCTGCGTTCACGAATTTCCTGCTTCTGCCGATCTAACTTACGCACGCACTTACTTCGCATTTCGGATTCTTGGCAATCATACGGTAAAATATCCATCCCAGTCTCGGGAGGCTTGTTTGAACTTCAGCGCGAATACGCGTCAGTTGGGAGACGTGACGGTTGTGGATGTGCGAGGAAACTTCACCAATGTGGAAGGAGAAGCCGTTCACGATCTGTTGGTCGATATTTTCCGAGAAGGGCGCACTAAAGTATTGCTGAACTTCCGGGACGTCTCTTATTTGGACAGCTCGGGAATAGGCCAGCTCGTTCGAAGCCTCTATACCGCTAGGAGAAATGGGGCCGAACTGCGAGCAGTGGATTTGAACCCGCGCGCCTCCGAAGTATTGCGGTTGACGAACCTACACCGGATATTCACCGACTTCCCCGACGAACGCACCGCGCTCGATAGTTTTTCCTCATAGCGCTACGACGTTAAGCCTGCCCCGAAAGATATTCCTCACTCCCTGCTAGGTAAGATCAGCCTCAGAAGCAGCGACATTCAAGATCGCTCTCGCTGGATGAGCGAATAACCTGTACCTATGGTCAGTTTCCGGAGTGAACAAACCTGAACCTTTTCGCCGTTGCCTTGATTTACCGCCCGCGCCTACAGTGTATCTACATTGGACTTGGGATCGATTCCGCGTCGCACGGAAATCGAAGGAGGAAATATCTATGTGGACAAAGCAGCCGCAAAGTGAAGCACCAACCCATTCTCCGGCGCCTTCATCGCCGTCGTCCCCTGCATCGCAGGCCGCATCTGTGGGGACTAGTTATTCTGCCCGGCCTAGCGCGCCAGCTGCGCGCAGTGTGGCATGTCTCGGCGAGAGCATCGAGGTAAAGGGCAAGATTTCGGGCGAGGAAGATTTGCAGGTCGATGGGAAAGTCGAGGGTCCGATTTCGCTTCAGGGCCAGCGCCTTACCGTGGGACCCACGGGGAATCTGAACTCGGAAGTAGCTGCGCGCGAAGTGGTCGTGTACGGAAAAGTTCACGGCAACGTGCGTGCCAGCGACCGTGTGGAGATCAAGAAAGACGGCTCCGTGACCGGCGACGTCATTACCGCCCGCATCAGCATCGAAGACGGTGCTTTTTTCAAGGGCCGCATCGAGATCGAACGTGGCAAGCAGGGCTCAGCAAATTCGGAAGTCGAGCGCGACACCGTCACAGCAGGGGCTGCGGCAGATTAAGCCGCAGTTTCCGCCGTGTCCGGTGGCGCGACGTCTTCCTCCGTGCCAAGCACCAGCGGAGGAAGACCGGCCGCTAGCGACTTCGACCGTATTCCGATCTGCACTCGTCCTTCGCAGCTCGTCGGAAAAAAATCAGATTGAACGTGCGGGCTCCGTTACAACAGCCTGCGCGGTGTCTTAGTTGTTTTCGCGCTCGTCCCGGTATTCATCAGGAACGTCGTCTTCAGGAACCTCTCGGGTTCTCACTTCGCCCTGATCGGCGTCTGGTGCATTCTCGACGCCACTCACTACTTCCGCTTCAAACGCTTGGCCTTCTTCCGCCAATTCTTCAACGCTCTCCGAATCCACATCTTCATTTCTGGGCAACGCTTGAATGTCGCCCGATTGTCCGCCGGCATTCGGTCCTAGACCGCGGCGTCCTTGCGAGAACATTCCGGTATTTACTTCGCTTGTTCGGCCGGCGGGTCCGCCAACATTCCGGCGTGCTGAGATCTTCGCGCGGATCGGCTTTTTCTTGGGAGCCGGTTTCTTGCTCGTTGGCTTCTTTTTCAGGACCTTCTTCTTCGAAGTTTGTTTCTTGGAAGTCGTCTTCTTGCGAGCTTTCTTTTTTGTTGGCATTTGAAAAGTCTATCATTACCAATTCGCGCGAACAATCTGCGCGGCGAAGGTTGGCGGCATCGAGCACGGCGACCGTTTGTGTCGAAGCTCATTGTGGTCGATTGACCTGGGCGCCAGGCGAGGTAGAGTCTTCAAGAGAGCCTCAGCATCTAACAAACAGCTCGTTATCCTCCAAACTCTATGGCCATCGAAAATAAGTCTGCGACAGGCGCTAAGCCCACGAAACCGAAATTCGATTGGAAGCTGCTGCCCGACGTCCTGGCACTCTTGAGACCAAGACGGGCAATTCTTGGGCTCGGATTTGTTCTGATGATCATCAACCGCACGTCCGGGTTGATTTTGCCTGCCTCCACAAAATACCTTGTCGACGACGTCATCAACAAAAAGGAGACGAACCTCCTATTACCGATCGTCACCGCTGTGCTCGCAGCGACGATCGTGCAGGGCCTGAGCTCTTATGCCCTCACGCAACTCCTCTCGAAGTCTTCCCAGCGGATGATCACCGAGCTTCGCATGAAAGTACAGGCGCACGTAGGACGCTTGCCCGTGTCGTTCTACGATGCAAACAAAACCGGTGTCCTGGTTTCGCGCATCATGAGCGACGTCGAAGGCGTGCGAAATCTCGTTGGCACTGGACTCATTGAGTTTGCCGGCGGAATCCTGACCGCGGTATTCGCATTGATCGTCCTGCTGCGAATCAGCGTCAGCATGACTGCTGTAGCCTTCGCGGTTTTGTTGGTTTTTGCTCTGGGACTAAATCGGGCCTTCAAGACGATTCGTCCGATTTTTCGCGCCAGGCCGAAAATAAATGCGGAAGTCACGGGGAGGCTCACCGAATCGCTCGGTGGCGTACGTGTCGTGAAGGGGTATCACGCGGAAGAGCGCGAGGAAAAGGTTTTCGCGGCGGGAGTCCAAAGGCTGCTGGATAATGTGCTAAAGACGCTCACCGCGACATCGTTGATGAGCCTTTCCGCTACAGGCCTGATGGGTATCGTGAGCGCAGCGATCATGTTTCTCGGAGCGCGACATATCCTTGCCGGCACTATGACGCTCGGCGTTTTTCTCGAATATACTATTTTCCTCGGCTTGCTCGTCGCGCCGGTGTTTCAAATCGTCGGAATCGGCCCGCAGATCACGGAGGCCCTCGCGGGTCTTGAACGCACGCGCGAAGTTCTGAACGAGCACCTCGAGGACGAAAGTCCCAATCGCGTGGAACGGCTAGACCGCATCACCGGCTGTGTGACCTTCGAAAATGTCAGTTTTGCCTACGACACAGGAAAGCCCGTCCTGCAGGGTATCGCCTTCGAATCAGAACCGGGAACTGTAACTGCTCTTGTGGGACCGTCTGGTGCGGGGAAATCTACAATTATCGGATTGATCGCTGCATTTTACGTCCCAACCAGCGGTCGCGTTCTCGTCGATGGGCATGATCTCTCTCTCGTGCGCCTTGATACCTACCGTTCGCAATTGGGCGTGGTATTGCAGGAGACGTTTCTATTCGACGGTACCATCCGCGAAAACGTGGCTTTCTCGCGTCCGGATTCCAGCGAAGAAGAAATTCTCGCCGCTTGCCACATCGCGCGAGTCGATGAGTTTGCCGAGACCTTCGAGAAAAAGTACGACACGATTGTGGGCGAGCGCGGAGTGAAGCTTTCAGGAGGCCAGCGACAACGTCTTTCGATTGCCCGCGCGATCCTCGCCGATCCGCGTATTTTGATTCTCGACGAGGCCACATCCAGCCTGGATTCTGAGTCCGAAGCATTCATTCAGGATGGGTTGCGCTACTTGATGCGTGGCCGAACTACGTTCGTCATTGCGCACCGATTGTCCACCGTTCGGCAGAGCGACCAAATCCTGGTGCTTGAGACCGGACGAATAATCGAGCGCGGCACACACACATCGCTCTACGCCAAAGGCGGCCGCTATTACGATCTCTACACCAAGCAGCACGGTGTGGAATCCAATTTATTTCTCGCTCCGGGAGAAGGCGGCGAATCGAATGACGGACAAAATTCCGAGATTGGCTCAACTTCCGATGCGAGCGGTTCAGCTCTCCCGGAGGCAATTCGCATAATCCGTGGGCAAAACTGATTTCGCCGCTCGCCCAAATCTTCGATGCAAAATCCAGTTTCCGCTAGGAGCTTTTCCATCCGGCAGGTGGAGGATTGATGGGCCAAAATTCCGGCGCTGGCTTCAGAAACTCGATGGCTACTTGAGCCAGACCGGCGTGTTCCCGGCCCATGAAAGAAACTCTGCCTTCCCGCTCGTCCCAGTTTTTGGGATTCAATAGCGTTACTTTCTGGCCTAACGCAACTTTAGTTCCCAACATCACGAGCGCTCCATGCGCACTTACTGTCACGGTAAAAGTCTCTTCTTGAAATGGCAGGTGATCCTCCGATTCTCCTCGGATCGCCACGGCGAGATCCGCCAAAACCCGTACGCTTCTTCTGTGCTCCGGCTGGTCCATTGGAGTGCGCGCCCCCATTCGCGTACGTCCCGCTCAGTGCGAGCTTGCTAACTATCGTCCAAGTTGGGGGAAAGATGGGAAAAACCGCAGTTCGGGTATCGCCGAAGTAAACCTTGCTCGGACTCACGGGCGGCGATCAGAATTGTGAGGACATATTGGGGACAAACGTCAGCGCCATCGCGCCACGGAAATTAGTCAGCTCGCCAAGGAAATTGATTGATGGTGCTCGAGGAGGGAATCGAACCCACACGGCCTTGCGGCCACCGGATTTTGAGTCCGGCGCGTCTGCCAGTTCCGCCACTCGAGCTTCAAAGGCTATGGCAGATTAGCACGCCGCCGCACTTGCGCTCAAGCCGCCGGTGAAGCTTGTCTTCAGCTAAAACTGAGCGCATTCATCAGCTGTTGGCGCGTTCCTGAGCCTGTTCGTTGCGACTGAAGAACTCTTGCAACTTCTTCGGCGAGACTTGCCAAGCGCTGTACTGAAAACAGTTTACTGGCAATCTAATTACAAGAGTACTATCCAAATGTCCAAGTGCAACCGGAGGGTAATATGAAAATAAGATAAATCCGTTGTGTATCTGCTCCATGTTATTTCTTTCAACCGCAGTCGCACAGCAAAAAGTTCAAGTGCGTCCTGTAGTCGTAGTTGTTAGAGGCGATCTTCATCCTGAACAGATTCCAGACTCAAAGGCAGCACGTTTGTTTCTGATGGACATCTCGGTACCAGTCAACGCCACTCCTGAGCAGTTGGGCGTTCAGGCATCCCCCGTTCACATTTTGGAGGGAATCAATGCTGCTTAATCTGAAAGGTGTTTTCTGCGGAACAATCCTATTCGCGTTTGCCACCTTCATCTACGTGGCTCTTCGAATGAGGCAAATCAGCAACCAATTTCCACCACATGAAGTTCAGGCCGCAGTGAAAACTGTCGTGGGAGTTGATATTCATGCGCTTGCAGAGTGGACATATCTTGATCCCATGTTCTGGATAATATTTATAGTGGCTCTGACTCTTTGCAGCGTGCTATTCCAATTATGGAAAGCACCGGTCGTTCCGTAAAAGTGCCCAAGAGAGGACTTGCATGACCTGACCGGGCCTTTTTGTATCAGCCGAGGTGAGAGAGAATTCACGAGGAGGACGGCTGGATATGCCAATCAAGAGGTACAAAGCAGAACAGATCGTGACGATACTGCGTCAGATCGAAGTGGGAATTGCGAACGGAAAGCTCACCCCGCAAGGAGTCCTGCGCGTCTAATTGTGGTATCAACTGTGGTATGAAAAGACTCGAAAACTCCTCACAACCCTTCACAACTATAACCCTGTTTTTTGTCGCAATCCTCATTTTGAGTCCGGCGCGTCTGCCAGTTCCGCCACTCTTCAAAGGCTATGGCAGGTTAGCATGCCGCCGCGCTTGCGCTCAAGCCGCGAACGAAGCTGGATCTAAACGATTCATATAAACCGTCAGCTCCTGGCGCGTTCCTTGGCCTGTGTGGTGAATTTCTGAGGTTCGACGATTGCCCGGAACACACGGCCGCGCCCCAGTACAACTTCCCCCGCCCGTGCTTCAACATCGAACACCAGGAATCGACCCTCATGCTTCACCAAGCGCGCAGTCGCACGCACGGTTGTGCCTCCGGGCACCGCCTTCAGATGGTCCACTTCGATGCGGGTACCCACTGTAATCGCGCCGGGCGGTAACTCCGGCAGCACGGCTTGGGAAGCCGCAATTTCCATCATTCCTATCATCGCGGGCGTAGAGAGCACGGCAGGAAGCCCAGGGTTGAAGGCCGCGAGCGTCCATTCATGAGGAATAACCTTTTCAACCGAACTTTCAAGGCCAACGCGCGGCCGGCTTTCACCGGATTGATTTTCCTTGTGGGTTTCAGACGTCATTGGGAAGATTCGTTTTCGCTCGGCGCAGTTGGCGCCATGGCCATTCTGCTCGGGTCGAGCAAGCTGTGTGCGAATTCCACAATTGTAATTCCGAGTTGGCTCCAAAGGCGGCGCTTCAACGTACGGTAGCTCTGTGAGCCGCTGAAAATGTCGCGCACGAGGCCTCGAAATGCGGGAGAGTAGTTGAGCAATTGCACCATGCGCGTGGTTATGGCGTCTCCCACAAAGTTTCCGCGGAAAACTTTCTTTGCGATGTTCGCCGCAAATTCCAGATCGGCGGAAAACGCTGCACGCAGCCTTTCCGGATATTCCTGCGGAACGCCCGCCGCCAGCGCTTGCGCCAGCAAATCCCCTGAGCGCAACGCATAGTAAAGACCTTCGCCGGTGATGGGGTCCACGGTCGCAGCCGCATCTCCGGCCATTGCCCAATTCCTCCCCGCGATTCGGCGTCTTCTGATTGTCTTGGCCTGAGGACACGGGAGCACGTGGCTGTACAACTGCGCGCCTGCAGCAGGAATTTTCTCCTCCGCTACGAATGCATCGAGATGCCGCCGCAATTGTTGGCTGGTGGCTTGTCCCATGCGCGCGCAAATTCCCACCGACAAGTGATCGGCGCGAGGAAAGGACCACAAATACCCTTCGAATTCTTTCAGAAATTTCACCTTCAAGACATCTTCTTCAGTGGGGACAAAATAACCCAGCGTCAGTTCAAGGTCTTGGGCACTGAGCGCCGTGCTATCCGCAAGCAACTGGTTTCGAGCGCCCGCCGCAAGCACCACGAAATCAGAAACGTGCTCCTCGCCCCCCGCAATCAGGCGAACCTGCTTGCCATTCGTGTTTACGCTTGTCACTCGCGCGCATACCGTGCTGCAGCCAGCCGCAATCGCGCGGTCGAGCAATAAGCCGTTCAGCACTTTTCTTGCATAAATCACGATCGGACGGTCCATTTCAAAACGCGCGCGATGTCCGCGACTGGAAATCAGTTCGGCCGTTCTTACGATTTTTTTTGGATGAGGTGAATCTAAAAGGAAGGGATATTCTTCGATGGCTTTGTAAGTCAGACCCCCGCCACAGGGTTTTTCCCAGGCGAAACGTTCATCGAAGACCGTGACTTTAAAGCCGGAGCTGGCTAATTTCTCGCCGCAAAGTGCGCCTGCAGGGCCTCCGCCGACGATGGCGATCTCTTTCATCACTTTAGTATGTCCCAATCAGGTCAACGGAAACACAGCAGCAATGAACCACGCCGCGAGTATAGCACTAAGCAATATGGCCGCAGTTGACGAGCCCGTCCGCTTGCGAATCCCATCGGCTGCGAGTCTCTGTAGGATCGAAAAAGCCACGAGGAAAACAAACAACAGCGGAATCAAAACCTGCCCGCTCATCAACTGGTAATACGCGAGCGTGCACGCGAGAAATATTTCGAGCCGTCCGAGCGCAAACACTCCAAATCGCAGCGCTCGCCGTATTCCGCCGTGTACCGGACCTAGCATCAATTCTTCAGCGCTGCAGAAAACGTATGTGATCGGCAGGATTGCAGCGAACCGCAACCATCGTGGCGAGTTCAGCCATGCGTCATCGAGTTGCCAATTCATCCACCCGCCGATAGCCAGGAAAAATCCAAATCCAAGAATTGCAGCAACAACAAGACTCGAAACGCTCGGCGGCCAAACTTCCTTGATGTACTTTCGATTGAGAATCAGAAGAACTAGCCCCACGATTAAAAGAAGGGACAACAGGTAATCCGCGGTGTACATGTGCAGAAACCGCAGAGGAACTCCCACAGCCAGCAGCAGAACTCCCCCGAGTGCTGCGACCGCTACTTCAGCGAGCGAAAGAGAGTACGGCGGACGTGTTTCTGCCGGCTCTCCGTGCGGCAGTGTCGAAAGGGACGCCACAAGAGTTGCGCAAAATGGAAACAATATCAGGATTCCGATGAGCCCCAGGATCGCTCCTGCTAACCGATGTCGCCCTCGGTTCGCTGTAGCGTAGGGAGCCAAGTCAAGGTTCAGCGCCAACGTCTCGGGCGAAATGTCCGGGAACAGAGTCTGCATGATCCAGCGTTCCGATTGGTGCGCCACGTTGCGATCGGTAATCAGGCTGGTGTGTGTGGCGCGCGCGACATACCGTAAATCGAAAGCGCGGTTCTCCGCGAAGTCTTCCGGCGAAGCTCGATTTTCTCCAGCGGCCTTTAACAGCGCGGCTGCAGCATGATGCAAAGTGGCGAGTTCGTATTCTCCGCTGAAGACCAGAAGGTTTGACGGCATTCGTTTTGGCAGAACCATGGGTGCGGGAGAAATCGCAATTGTAGCGGCGACCGGAACCCGGTCCGCCATCCCGATCGCGATCGCGCCACCCATCGAATGCCCTACTAGAACGGTCTTTGTCGTATCGATGCGCCCGTCGCGGCTCAAAGACGCTATTGCCGCCGCTGCGCAATCTGCCGACTTCGCGAACGAAAACGCGTCCGTGCTGTCGCCGTGGCCTGGAAAATCAAACGTGTAAACCTGCAAACCATGGCCCGCAAATTCCGAGGCCAGATACGTCATGATGCGACGATTCGCCGATAGTCCATGTAGCACGATCACGGTGCCGGGTGGTTCGCTGGTAATGCGCGGATTCAGTATCGTGGCGGGAGTGTGGCAGCCGCCCGCGTTGAGCACGATCCGCTGCTCCGGTAACTCGCCGCTCCGAATCCACATCGTGCCGAGAATAAGGCAAATGATGCCCCCGGCAGCGAGCGCCATTTCCCACCACTTTCGCTTAAACATATTCATTTTGTGGCGTCCGACTCGAGGTCCGCAGCGATTGCAACGTGCATGGTAGAATTAGGTGTTTGTTGCTTTCTGTCATTTTGAAAGAAGGAGCGGAAGATTGCCGGTAGTTTCTCAAAGTGACTTGATTCTCCAACGGCGCGAATGGAAACGCAATGGAAAGCGTGTTGTCTGCACCCTGGGCGTTTTTGATCTGCTGCATCCCGGACACGTTCGCTTGCTGGAACAAGCGCGGGCATTGTGCGACATTTTGGTTATCGGCGTTCAGAGCGACTCCCGTGCACGCAAAGAAAAGGGGCCAAATCGGCCCGTTGCGCCTTCCGCGGAACGAGCTGAGATTCTTGCTTCACTCGCGGCTGTCGATTTTGCGGTGGTACTGAAGGACGAACCGGCGGAAGATTTCATAGCAGAATTCGCTCCCGATATCGTGGTGCAGGGTCGCAACTTAAGCTCCGCTAAAAGCGCCGCGGCAGAAGGCGGAATAGCGCATGCAGCCCAAGTTAAATTGATTCTCATCCCTCCTGAACCCGGCCACTCAACCTCGCGTCTGATAGAGCGCATCAAACAACTTCGCGCATGATTCTCTCTCTGGTTTCTGAGCTTCTCGCTCGGGTTGCGCACCGGCCCGAAATTGAGGAAACAGTCGAAGCGCTTCGGCGTACCTCCGGCGAGGTCCGTTTGGCGGGTCTTACCGACCCCGCAAAAGCTTTCGTCAGCGCCGTTGCAACATCCCAGCTTGGCCGGCCCACCATTCTGATTGTGGAATCCAACCAGCGCGCAGAGACGCTATTAGAGCCTATACGCTGGTTCTACCGCGCGATTACAGGCAAACCTGGCCGCCGCGTCGCGCTCTTGCCCGCCTACGATGTGCTTCCTTACGAATCGCGATCTCCTCACGCCGAAATTTCCGAAGACCGCGCCGTCGCGCTGTGGAGGTTTGCTCTCGGCGAAGCTGATGTCTTGATCGTACCGATTCAAGCCGCAGCGTGGCGCCTCCGAGAACCCGAATTCTACGGCGAGCTTGCCCTCACGATCGCGCGCGACCAGTCCATCGCGCATGAGGCGCTTCTTACTTTTCTTTCGAGTGCAGGCTACGATAAACAAATAACCTGCGAGATGCCCGGGCAGTACGCGGTTCGTGGCGGCATTATCGATATTTTTTCGCCGGAAGCTCCGCAACCGATTCGCGTGGAGTTACTCGGCGACACTATTGAATCGATTCGCGCTTTCGATCCCAACACACAGCGTTCGACGAATCCGGTAGAACGCGCCGCGCTCATGCCGCTCACGGAATTTCCGCGCCATCGTGAAGTCCTCGATCGGTTGCGAGTGCGGAGCGCATCCGACCGCGAAGACGATTCTCCCGCTGCCGGTTTTTATCCCGGATGGGAGTTTCGCGAGGTGTTGCACGAAGAGCGCAAATCCATGGTTTTCGATCTAGGTCCCGACCCGCTCGTAATCGAAGACGAGCCATCGCTCCTTACCGACTGTATCGAGAAGTATCGCAAACAGCTCCAGGATTCATTTGACGAAAGCGACGACCCTATCGCTGAGCCCCCTAGCGCATACCTGTTCAACGACGAAGAATGGTTGCACGCCATTCGACGACTGCCTCGCCTTGCGATCGAGCATTTGGATGTCGCCCGAGAAGGAATCACGTCCGATCGCACCCTTCACACCCAGCCGACCACTCGATATCACGGTGACGTTGCCGCCTTCGTGGCCGAAGTACGCGGACGCATCACCGCAGGCGAGCATGTTCTTGTCTCGGCCGCCAGCACCGGTGAACTCGAACGCTTCGCAGACATTTGCCACGAGTTTGAGTTGCCCTACCGTATGGGCGAGTTGGAAGAAAACGCCACGCTCACGCGCCTTGCTGAAGAAGGGTCCGGCGCCGCGGGTCCATCGATGGTGCTCATTAAGGCCCCCATGGAAGATGGCGTGGTATTCGCTGACGCAAAACTCGCTCTTTACGGCAATGCCGATCTTTTCGAGACTCTCGCGCCATCTTCGCATCAACGTGCACGCTCGCGGCCGAAGACTGCAAGCTTCTTTAGCGATTTCTCGGATCTGAAGCCGAGCGATTATGTGGTGCATATCGACCACGGCATCGGCCAGTTTGAAGGCTTGCGTCAGGTCGCGGTGGAAGGCGCGACTGGCGAATTCATGCTGTTGCGCTACGCGGGCGATGCAAAGCTTTACGTCCCACTCGCGCGGCTGGATCTTGTGCAGAAATATCAGTCCCTTGGCGGCGCGCAACCGGTGCTGGACCGGCTGGGCACCGCCATCTGGGAAGCGCGCAAGACACGCGTGCGCAAATCCGTCACCGATATGGCGGATCAGCTTCTACAGCTCTATGCCGAACGAAAAACTGCGCCCGGCCATGCTTTTCCCGCCGACACCAACTGGACGCGCGAGTTCGAAGACGCTTTCGAGTTCGACGAAACGCCCGACCAGCTGCGCGCGATTGAAGACGTAAAGCGCGATATGGAATCAACTCTTCCGATGGATCGCTTGCTCTGCGGCGACGTCGGATACGGTAAGACGGAAGTCGCCATGCGCGCTGCATTCAAAGCTATCGCGGACTCAAAGCAAGTCGCCGTGCTTGCTCCGACCACTGTTCTCGCTTTCCAGCACTACCAAACTTTCAAGCGCAGATTCTCCGCCTTTCCAGTTCGCGTTGAAATGCTCAGCCGTTTTCGCACGGAGAAAGAGCAGAAGAAGGTTCTCGAAGAAATGGAAGCAGGGAAGGTTGACATCCTGATCGGGACGCACCGGCTGCTTTCGAAAGATGTGAAATTCCAGGATCTCGGACTTCTCGTCGTGGACGAAGAGCAACGCTTCGGAGTGGCCCACAAAGAGCGGCTGAAGGAGATGCGCAAGAACGTAGACGTGCTGACCATGTCGGCCACCCCGATTCCGCGCACGTTGCACATGTCTCTGGTCGGTTTGCGCGACATGAGCGTGATCGAAACGCCCCCCAAAGATCGCCTCGCGATACAAACGACTGTCGCTCCCTTTAGCGAAACGCTCATTCAACACGTCGTTGAAGAGGAACTCGCGCGCGACGGTCAGGTATTTTTCGTCCACAATCGCGTGGAATCGATCGCCACACTCGCTGCGATGGTGCAGCGGTTAGTCCCCAGGGCGCGCATCGTAGTCGGGCACGGTCAGATGCGCGAGGCCGAGCTGGAAAAAGTGATGTTGAAGTTTGTGCGCGACGAAGCCGACGTGCTCGTGTCCACCACCATCATTGAGAATGGTCTGGATATTCCGCGCGCCAATACAATCATCATCGACCGCGCTGACTGTTTTGGTCTCTCCGAGCTATACCAGCTCCGCGGCCGAGTGGGGCGCTCGAATCAGCGAGCGTACGCATACCTTCTCGTTCCGCAAGACACTACGTTGACGTCGATTGCGCGCCAGCGCCTCGCCGCACTGAAGGAGTTCAGCGACTTGGGCGCAGGCTTCCGTATCGCAGCTCTCGATCTCGAATTGCGCGGAGCTGGAAACCTCCTTGGCCGCGAGCAACACGGCCACATCGAAGCCGTCGGTTTTGATATGTATTGCCAGATGATGGAACGCGCTGTCGCCGAACGAAAAGGTGAGGCGGTTGCGGTCGAGCGGCGTGCCACACTCAACCTGGGGCAGGAAATCCGCATCCCACCTGAATACATCGAAAGTGAGAACCTGCGTCTTCGTATATATAAACGTATCGCGAGCGTCACATCCGACGCCGAGCGCGAGGAAGTTCGCCGTGAACTTGACGATCGTTTTGGGCCGCCGCCGTCGTCCGTCGAGAATCTTCTCGATTACGCCGTGCTGAAGGCCCTTGCCGAAAAGCTATTAGTAGCATCGGTCGATCACCGAGGGGACCAAGTTGCAATCAAATTTTACGAGGACACGCCTCTGGGTCCGGACAAGTTGGTCAAATTGATCCGCAAGCGCAAAGGGATGCGTCTGGACCCTACCGGCGTTCTCTGGTTCGAATGGAAAGGCGAAAAGGGCGGTCCAACGGGAGCCACCAGAAACGTATTGCTACAACTACAAGCGTAGAGCTAAAATTTAGGTAAGAGAGAATCCTATGAAAAATTGTAAGGCGTTTTTGACTTACACTTCCGCCCTAGCGATTGGCTTGACGGGTTTCGCTCTAGCGATGCCGTCAGATGCTCGCGCCCAAGCGAAGGGAATTGTCGTCGAAGAAATCGTGGCGCGTGTCAACAACGACGCCATCACGCTCTCGGACGTGCAGAAGGCGGACCAGTCGCTTCATGATGAGATTGCGCACGAGTGCCCGGGTTGCACACCGGACAAGGCCGACGAGATGTACAAAGAGGCGCAGAAAAACCTGCTGCGCGATTTGATCGACCAGGCGCTTCTCGTCGAGCGGGCGAAAGATATGGCCATAAGCGTCGAACCCGATGTGGTTAAGCGCCTGGATGAACTTCGCAAACAGAACAACCTCGCCAGTCTGGAGGAAATGGAGAAAGAAGTAGAGAAGCAAGGACTGGGCTGGGAAGATCTCAAGACTCAGATCCGCAACAATCTCCTCACCCAGGAAGTGATTCGCCGCGAAGTCGGCTCGCACATAAACATTCCTAGCGAAGAGGTGAAAAAATATTACGAGGAGCACCAGAAAGATTTCGTGCGTCCGGAGCAGGTCTCGCTCTCCGAGATCTTCCTCAGTACTGAAGGCAAAAGCCCCGAGGAAATCGCTTCCGTCGAGAAAAAGGCCGACGACTTGCGTAACCGCGTGGTAAAAGGCGAAGAGTTCAACGAAATGGCTAAACACTTTTCCGAGAGCGTCACTGCGAAAGACGGCGGAGCCTTAGGCACCTTCGAGCGTGGCCAACTCTCAAAACAACTCGAAGATATCGTCTTCAAAATGGATAAAGGTCAGATGACCGATGTGATTCAGACGAAAACTGGTTTCGAGATTCTCAGAGTTGAAGCGCATTTCCAGGCCGGCCTGCAGCCGGAGGAAAAAGTTGAAAATGAAATCATGAACCGCATTTACTCCCAGAGAATGCTGCCGACCATGCGCGAATACCTGGGGCAATTGCGCGAACAGAGCTACGTAATGGTGAAGCCGGGTTACACAGACAGCGCTGCGGTCGCTGGCGCGAGCGTGATTCAGGAAGTAGCTCCCACGCCGGATGCCGCCGAAGTCAAAAAGAAGAAAAAAATGGCGAAACCCAAGATTAACGGCCAGTGAAAACTCACTACATTTGTGATTTGCAAGATGGTCAGGGAGTCGCGTCGCTTTTTCTCGTTCGCGAAAAAGAAATTCGCACTTCGTCTCGTTCCGGAAAGTCCTGGCTCGAACTAGATCTAGTGGATCGCACCGGCAGGATCTCCGCGAAAATGTGGGACAACTTTGCCGTTATCGCCGTCACCTTCGAGCGAGATGATGTAGTTCACGTGCGCGGCCGCGTTAAGCTTTTCAACGGTCAGAAGGAATTAACGCTCGAGCAGATCATTCCTGCTGTCGAGCGCGACTACGACCTCGCTGACTTTCTGGCGCATACGAAATACGATGTCGAAAAACTCTACGCAGACCTGCGCTCCGCAGTATCTGCCATGAAAGATCCCTGGCTCAAGCGCTTGCTCGTTAGCGTCCTTGAAGACCCCGCGATTGCGCCCAAGCTAAAGCGTGGGCCCGCGGCTATGACCATGCACCATGCTTTCATCGGCGGTCTGCTCGAACACATCGTCAGTCTCATCGGTTTGGGTCGCTCTGTTGCGCAGCACTACCCGGAACTGGACGCCGATCTCCTGCTTACCGGCATCGTCCTGCACGACATTGGCAAAATTGATGAGCTCTGCTATGGCCGCGGTATCGATTACACCACGCAAGGAAGACTGCTGGGCCACATCAGCATTGGCGCTGCGATGGTTCGTGAAAAGATTCGCGGGATTCCGGATTTTCCCGCTCCGCTCGCTGTGCTGGTTGAACACTTGATCCTCAGCCATCACGGTTCCTATGAATTTGGCTCGCCGTCCCTCCCCCAGACTCGCGAAGCCGTGGCTCTTCATTTTCTTGACGACATGGATTCAAAAATGGGCGCCATGCGGGCAACGCTTGAGTCTCCGGACGGAAATGATGACTGGACCGCCCGCAATCCGTCGCTCCGGCGTTCGCTGCTGCGCGCCGATAAGTTTTATCCCAGCGGCGATCCGAATGGCTGTTCGGACAAGAACGTCCCGGTCGAAAACAATGACCCGCGCCAGGCATCGCGCGCTTCGGCGACAGTTGGAAACTCAGGCGCAACTTCGCCCCAAACAACTTTTGGCGGTTTTGTCTCGCCCTCGACCCCGCAGAAGAAAGAAAATGAGCGTTACTAAATGAACGAAAGAAAAGAAGCGACGTCGCGACACGCAGTGCTGGATCTTGCCCCTCTGGAGCTAGATTGCATGAATATGCTTTGGCCCATGGGAGAGGGAACTGTCCGCGAAATCCGCGATGCACTGGCAACGCGCAGGCCGCGCGCCTACACCACGATCATGACCATCATGGATCGCCTCGCGCGAAAAGGAATCGTCGAGCGCCGCAAAATCGGCCGTGCATACACTTATCGGGCGAACTTGAGCGCTGAGAGCGCCCGAACACAAGCCTTGGCGCAAGTGATCGAAAGTTTCTTTGGCGGCTCGAAGGAATCGCTGATCGCTCATTTAGACCAACCTGAGCAAAAGCCTCGAGCGCTCGCTGCCGCGATTTCCGGTGGCGCCGTCACTTCGGCTGTTCCGGTAACGTCCCCTTCGACTTCCGGCGGAACAATCTCCGCCGCTGCTTCGCCGACGAGCGGCGATTCCATCACTTAGATAACCCGTATGTTCCCGCTTGAAATCAAAATTCGCGACCGCGCTATTCGCCCTGCGACCATCCTCGCTCCCATGGCCGGCGTCACCGACACGGTCTTCCGCAGCGTAATTCGTTCGCTGGGCGGCTGCGGATTGATCATGACCGAATTTACCAGCGCGGAAGGTTTGACGCGAAATTCCGCGCGTACCTTGCATTATTTATATTTCGGCGAGGACGAACACCCCATCGCTGCGCAGATCTTCGGCTCCGACCCTGATGTAATGGCTTCAGCTGCTGCGCTTACTCAAGATCTCGGATTCGATCAGATCGACATCAATCTGGGCTGCCCAGTAAAGAAAGTCGTGAAATGCGGAGGCTCGGGCTTGCTGCGCGATTTGCCTCATCTCGAAAAGCTTCTGCGCACGGTTCGCGCCGCCGTAAGCATCCCGCTCACAATTAAAATTCGTTCCGGTTGGGACGAAAACAATATCGTCGCGGTGGAAGTGGCGCGTATGGCCGAACAAATTGGCGTCGAAGCTGTCGCCATTCACCCGCGCACGCGCATGCAGGGGTACGCTGGCTTCGCCGATTGGAGCGTGATCCGCGCCGTGAAGCTGGCGGTGCGAATTCCAGTGATCGGCAATGGAGATATTCACACGCCGCAAGACGCGGTCCGAATGATCGAAGAGACCGGTTGCGATGCAGTGATGATCGGGCGGGCGGCATCGTCCAATCCTTGGATTTTCAATCAGATTGCCGATTACGTTGCCACCGGCCGCTATGATGAGCCGTCTGAGCTGGATCGTTACCGTCTTCTATCCAGCTATTTTCGTAGCTTAATTTCAGCCGAAATGCCCGACGCGGTTGGCAAGATGAAACAATTCGCAAGCCTCTTTACCCACGGCGTTCGCAACGGAGCCGAGCTTCGACACACGGTGCATCACGCGCATAATGCCGCGGAAATTCTGTGTGGCGTCGATGCGTTTTTCTCTCGTAGCACCGCAGCTTCCGCAGACTAATTCGTGGCGACGTGCGCCGGCTGCATTCCTTCCTGATTGGGACGTTCAGGGAGTGCACTCCAGCGGTGGGGGGTTACTCGTCTCTCGTGATGAGAAGTTGCTTGTAAGCCTCGCGCCGGGTAATCCCGCGTTCGCGCGAGGCCTGCTTCAGTGCGGTTTTGGGGTCCACCCCGCGTTCTTTCACGATTTCGTCAACGCGCCGCGCGATCGGTATAGCGCGATTCGCGTCGTCGGCAGAAACCGCCGTCAGACTCGCTCCGTCGGGAGGCCCGATCAGAATTGTAATTTCCCCGCGCGGAGGTTTTGCGCGAGCCTTCGCTACCAAATCCCCCAGGTGCCCCCGAAGAAACTCTTCGTAGACTTTGGTCAACTCCCGCGCAATCACCGCTGGGCGATTTCCCAGAATTTCGAGTGCGTCTTCCAGCGTATCAACCGCTCTGTGCGGAGCTTCGTAAAATATAATTGTGCGTGGTTCATTGGCTAGCGCGCGTAAGGCCTTGCGCCTCTCCGTCGGGCGCGCAGGCAGGAACCCAATGAACGTAAACTCCTCGATTGCCATTCCCGACGCTGCAAGCGCCGCCACAAAAGCCGAAGCGCCCGGCACCGGCACTACTTCAATTCCGTGCCGCAGACAAAGACTCACCAATCTGTGCCCAGGATCGGAAATAGACGGAGTTCCCGCATCGCTCACCAGCGCAACCTTTGCGCCTTGTTCCAGTTCGATGACAAGTTCGGGCGCTCGTGTGATTTCATTGTGTTCGTGATAGCTCACCAACTGTTTCTGAATGTCGAAGTGCGATAGCAGCTTTATGGTCTGGCGCGTGTCTTCGCAGGCGATCACATCCGCTTCCTTCAGAATGCGCAGCGCGCGGAGTGAAATATCCTCGAGGTTGCCGATCGGCGTAGCCACCACATAGAGGCAGCCTGCGCCCGCTTCCTTCGGTTTCATTTTTGTCATCGGTGCGCCTTGAACTTGTTTCGAACGTGAATTCGACAGTCTAGCACACGGCGTCTTTGGCCTTCGTTGCGCCTGCACGATGTCTGCAAGCATGCTACTATTTTGTCTCTACTGATTGCGGGAAGGAGTTGTTCATTGCCTTTGTACGAATACAAGTGTGAAAAGTGCGGCCACCAGTTCGAGAAAATTGAAGGTCATAACGCCTCGGAGACCAAGAAATGCCCGAAGTGCGGAGCAAAAGCTCATCGCATGCTTTCCGCGGCCGCCATCCAGTTCAAAGGCTCAGGCTGGTACGTGACGGACTATGGAAAGAAAACTTCCTCTCCTGCATCCGGAGAGAAATCCGGTGACGCCGGCTCATCGAACTCAGGTGAAAAATCGGAAGGGAAGTCCGCCGAATCGAAATCGAATGACTTGAAATCCGGCGAATCAAAATCAAGCGAATCGAAGTCGAGCGATTCTAAATCGTCCGAGTCCAAGTCCACTGAATCGAAATCGTCTTCGGACAAGACAAGCAAGAGAAAGAAGTAGTTAGTCTTGCAGAGTTATAGCTTTAGCCCTCGCAGGTATTCTCGAAAATCCGGCCCGAGTTTCGGGTTTTTGAGTGCCAACTCTACGGTAGCCTTCAAGAAACCGAGCTTGTCCCCCGCATCGAGGGTTTTTCCATCGTAAACATGCGCCCACAGCCCCGGCCCGCGCGCCAATTCCTTCAGCGCATCTGTAAGTTGAATCTCGCCGCCCGCTCCGGCTTCCAGTTTTTCCAGATAATCGAAAATTTCCGGAGGCAGCACATAACGTCCCGTTACGCCCAGGTTGGACGGAGCTTTGTCCGCGTGCGGCTTTTCCACCAAGTCGTTCACGCGCAAAAGTTGCTCTCCCCAGCGAGCATGGTTTCCGGGACTTGCAGCGATGATGCCGTAAAGATGCAGTCGCGCCCGTTCGACTTCCTCCACGGCGATTGCACCCTGGCCCGTCGCGTCCCACACTTCCATCAGGGAACGCGTGGCTGGGACGGCGCCGTCCATAATTACGTCGCCTAGCAGCACCGCGAACGGTTCGTCGCCCACTAGTTCCCGCGCGCAAAATACTGCGTGGCCCAATCCTTGCGCTTCGCTCTGCCGAGTGTAACTAAAATGCAAACCACCACTGATGTCACGCACCATTTCCGCTTGATGTGGCTTGCCTCTTTCTTCGAGAAAACGTTCCAGCTCCGGAGCGGAGTCGAAATGATCTTCAATTGCATTTTTGCGCCGTCCGGTCACGAAAATAACGCTTTCGATACCTGAAGCGATGCACTCTTCCACCGCATACTGGATCAGAGGTTTATCGACAACCGGCAGCATTTCTTTCGGCTGCGCCTTCGTTGCGGGCAGGAACCTCGTTCCAAGCCCCGCCACGGGCAAAACCGCCTTGCGAACTCGTTTTCGTTGAGAACTCATGGTCACCATTTCTGGCGGCTATTCCTATCGTATAAGCGGGAAGGAAGCCGAATATTTATTTTATCCTTTGAAGCTCTATACCCGAATGAATGAAAAATGCCGCGTTCTTAAGATGCAGCGCCGCTGCGGAAGTTACGTCCTCAGCCACCGTCGAACACCATGCTAACATATTGATTGCGAGCTTCCGGCGAGACAAACGCATGAACGTTCAAAGAAATCTCATTTTAGGTATCGAATCTTCTTGCGATGAGACTGCCGCGGCGGTGGTCGCCGATGGCCGGAGCATCCTTTCCAACATTGTCGCCTCGCAAATTGCCATTCATCGAAATTACGGAGGCGTTGTCCCGGAGATCGCCTCGCGAGAACACCTTCGCCAGATCGTTCCAGTCGTACGCGAAGCTGTGAAGCAAGCGGAGATCTCTCTATCTGATCTCGACGCGATTGCCGTCACGCAGGGTCCCGGCCTGATCGGTGCGCTGCTCGTTGGAGTGACCTACGGCAAGACTCTCGCCCTCGCACTCGACAAGCCGCTTATCGCGGTCAATCACCTGGAAGGCCACGTGCACGCCGTGTTTTTGGAAGCTGCGGATCGCGACCACCCACCGCCGCTGTCCGCCATTTGCCTGATCGTTTCCGGCGGCCACACTGTGCTCTATCGCGTGGAGTCCGCGTCCACCAACGGAGCCCGCCATTTCTCCTACGCTCGTATCGGCGGAACGCGCGACGACGCCGCCGGTGAAGCCTACGACAAAATTGCGAGAATGCTCGCGCTAGGGTATCCGGGCGGTCCCGTCGTGGACCAATTGGCTCCGCACGGCAACCCGAAGGCGATCCGATTTGGTGTGCCGAAGATGAAGGGAAATATTTACGATTTTAGTTTCAGCGGAATCAAAACGGCCGTCCTTTACCATCTGCGCAGCCATCCAGAGTTTCTGCCGGAAATTGCAGCGCGGGAACAGGCTCTCGCACGTGGCGACCGTTCCGCTGAATCTTTGCGCCAGCTCTCTTCGCCAGCGACGCTCGATCTCGTTGCGAGCTTCCAGCGCGCAGTGGTGGACGACCTTGTCACGCGCACGCTTGCCGCAGCCGCGCAGAATAGCGTACGTTCGATTTTCGTCTCAGGTGGTGTGGCTGCAAATCGCGAGTTGCGTGCGACGTTCGAAGTTCGCGCAAAGCAGGATGGTTTGGAAGTATTTTTTCCGAGCCGCGCGCTTTCTACAGACAATGCCGCCATGATTGCCGCCGCCGGCTACCCTCGTTTCATGAGCGGCCAACATGAAAATTGCACCCTCGACCCCGTAGCCAACCTTCCGTTGGCCTGAACCGATTCTATCGTCACCGCATATAGTTCAGTCACAACAATGTGGGCTCGTAAATGTACGCCATTCCGGTTTGCGTCGCGGCGTACGCTTTGGATCCGTCACCATTCCATCTCAAAATTACAACGCCTTCCGCGGGATATTCGTCAAATATCTCCATCCGATTCAGGTCCACCAGGAACAGCCTTCCTTTGGCCGAATTTTTCAGCCACGAGCTGTAGCATATGCACAGTGGAAGATGCGGATGGCAGACACACAACTCCGCCCCGAACGGTAGCGGCTCGAAATTCATCGTCTCGATTTCCAGACGATATGCCTGCCCCGCCGCGCAATAAATAATCTTCCGGCCATCGTGAGTCCAGCAAAGGTCGGTGATATGTCCCTGGGCCTGAAACGCATTTTGCTTTTTCAAAGTAGGAACGGCGAGCAGCGCGATGGAATCGTCTGCCCAGTCTCCATGAATTTCAACCACACTGGCCAGAGTTTTTTCATCGGGGCTGAACACCGTGCGCCCATATCCGCCAAAAGCTCCTTCTTCGCCGAACTCAGATTCGTAGGTTTGCCGCTCGAGCCAACCCGGTACGCCGAGTTCGCTTGTAGGTTGTCCCCACAGCGGCCCCTTGGGCGACATTCCATCGTCGCGAACCCGCCAAAGCCGCAAAGATGCTTGTTTGCCGCCAGAGCATGCTTCCACAAAATATTTTTCACTGCCCGACCACACCAAGCAGCGCGGAATCGCTCCGAATTCGCCGAACGTCCCGAGAAACATTTTCCCGTGCAAATCGAACGAATGCAGCGCGGATTGCCATCCGCCCCACGCCGCCACCAGATAACGCGTTGCCGGGGACCATGCGAAAGCGCCCGTCAAATCCTGCGTTCCAACTGCAATTTCGTTCGGAGCCGAAAGCGCGATAATCGGGACGTTCATTTCCATATCGTAAAGAACTACGCGCTGGCCGAAATCTCCTGTCCGGTATTGCCCGCCTCTCTGAAATTGACGTGATACGAAACACACATGTCCCATTCCGGAAATCGCCAGAGACGATGTGTGTCCGGCAAATATTTTCTTCACCACCCAGTTGGAATCCCGGGCCAGATCCCGAAGTCCACGTGCTACCAGCGCTGCAGATCGCACCGCCAATCCTTGTTGGCCCAGAGGGACGATCGCCTTTGTTGCCGGTTTCTCGCGCGTTTCCATCGTTCTTAAAGCTCCAGCCTGCGATTGGCTTGCTCGATCTGCTCTTCCACTTTTTCGATCATTTCTTTCAACACGTCGCGTCCATTTTCTTGCGCTTCGTCGATCCGCGACTTCAGTTGATATAAATCGGAGCGCAAAAGTTCCTGCATCTCCGCTTCGATTTCGGAAAGCCTGCCGCGTGCCTGGCTGATTCTTCGAATCACCCGGATCAGTTCCGCTCCCGGGCCTTCGCCTTGAACGGCTTCCGGGCTGCACTCGTACTCGGTCAAAATGCTCATGAGCTTTGATTCGTCTCCGCGCTCATATGCGTCATTGGCTTCGGCCATCAATTGCTGTCGTTTAGTGCGATCCTCGCGGTCAGAAGTCAGATCGGGATGAACGCGCTTCGCTACTTCGCGATAAAGCCGTTTCATTTCCGGTGACGACTCGAATGCGGCAGGCTCGTCCTGCGTATTTTCGCCGGCGCTCGATTTCGTCTCGTTCGCGCCGGCTCGCGCGATCTGCGCAAGACGTTGGAGCCGCTCATTCGCAGGTTGTTCCGCGGCCAGCCGCTCGGCGATCTTGGCTTTCAGGTCGTCCAGTTCCGCGTAACGCAAACCGACGAAGTGCAGATAGCGCCGTTCGAACGCGCCAAGTTCGGCGCGGAGATTCGCCGAACGCAATTCTCGCTCGGCCAGCTCCATCTCCAGCGCGGCTTGTTCTTCGCGCTTTCGCGCAAGCTCCCGTTCTTCCGGCTTCACTGTATGGATATTTGTCGTCTTCGACGTCACAAAACTCGCCTCGGATGATGCATACCCGCTAGCTTTTTATGAGAGGTGTCCGCGTGTGTCCTTCACCGCTAAACTATTCTCTTAATTCTAAGACGCACTGCAGGCTCTTGGAGGTCTTCCGCAGGCCGGGTTTCCATAACCTGAGATAGCCCTTCCCCCGGGATTTCTGCCGGTTCCTAACCCGAATTCGCTGCGACACATGCCAATTTGGCCGAGCCGGATAGTACCAGCGCGTACTCAAAAGAGATTGAGTCTCTGAACCGCTGAACTACAATCATTTCGGGGCGATTAGACATCGAGGAGAGAGAAAGAAATGATCGAAACGCCGCAGCAGTACACAGAACGCATTGTTTCCCACACGAGCGGTCAAGAGCCTTTAAAAATTCAGGCCGCCACGCCGAAGAAACTAGAGCGTCTTTTGGGCCGCGCGACCGCCTCGAAGTTGCGCAAGCGCCCGGCGCCCGGCAAATGGTCGATCGCGGAAATTGTCGCCCACCTGGCCGACACTGAAATCGTCGGCGCCTGGAGAATGAGGCTTATCCTGGGCGCTCCAGGATCGCCCGTGACCGCGTTCGATCAAGACTCCTGGGTAACTGCGCTCCACTACGACAAGCGTGACCCGCGCAAAGCGATGGAGCAATTTCGTGTCGTTCGTGAAACCAACCTCGCTCTGCTGAAGACTCTCACACCGGAACAGTGGAAACACTTCGGCTTGCATTCCGAACGTGGCGAAGAATCCATCGAGCACATCGTGCGCATGTTTGCCGGTCACGACCTGAACCACATCGCGCAAATCGAGCGAATACTCGCCGCTAGAAAGTAGACCCTGTTTTTTTCAGGTTCATGCAAGGTATCTTGGCAGGCTAACAGTATCCGATAGGTTGAAGAGCTTCTGCGCTTCCGTTCGTTATGCCGCGGAACCTGCGGACTCTGTCCCGGTCGAAGTTAGTTGCACGATCAGAAATTCCATCAGCGCCCGTGGGTCCGGATTCGAAGACTTCAGTTGGCTGTCAGCTTCCGCCAGCGCAACCAAGCCCGCGAGCAAATGTCTTTTGGGTATCCGATGTGCCTCCCTAACCGCCGTTTCAGCGGCAGCGGGATTCATTTGCAGCGTGCGCGCCGCTTGAAACCCGCTCGTGCCTGCTGGAAGATCCCGCGCTTCGATCAACTTGCGGTATCTCCAGGCAATCCCCCCGATGAGTCCCACTGGTTGTTCGCCTTCGCGCAAAAGGTTATCGAGGAACGCGAGCGCTGCGTCGCGCCTGCGAGTGGCCAACATATCCGCCAGTTGCCAAATAGTGTTCTTTCGAGCGGCAAGCACCAGTTTTTCCACCACGCCTCGCGTGATGTGTTCGCCCTTCTGAACGTAAGTCGCAAGCTTTTCGATCTCAATGCGGATCCGTGACGGTTCGTCGTTAAGAATCTCCGCCAGAAGCACTGCGGCTTCGCGATCGATCTCGACGCCACAATCCTTAGCCATCTGTGCCGCGAGTGCAGCGGCGGATTCGCCGCCGATTGTCAATTCCACGAACAAGGCGTTTTCCGCGAGCAGCTTGTAATATTTCTGCCGCTTGTCCATGGACGTGGCTTCGAGCAGCAATACGGTAAACGGCGCCGGCGATTCAAAATATCTCTGCAATTCGCCGACCACCTCTTCGCGTGTTTTTTCTCCCGCCTTTTCCAGCGACTCCACCCCTTCAACCACGATCACTTGCCGCTTCGCCAGCATCGGCATGGTTTGCGCGCGTTGAAGCACCTCGTCCCAGCCGGTATCTTGCACGGAGATTCGCGCCACCGCCCAATCGCGCGCCGCCTCCGGCACACAAGCCTCGATAACCTTGTTCCGGCACATCTCGCGAAGGTAGGTATCTGTGCCGAGCAAAACAATGGCGGGAATGGCTTTCCCGGCATTAAGCCGCTCGATTAGCTTCTCCGCCGAAATATCGGCCATCAAAAGCTCTCCACTACGTTTGAAACAAGCTGGGCGGCGAAATCTCGCGCCATCCGTTCGAGCGCGGGATCTTGCTCTTCAAAAAACTCGCGCGCGTCGGTCGAAATTTGATATTCGTCGCGGAAGAGCATGTCGTCGTTTTTGTACACCACGTTTTGCGTCTTGTTGTCTACCAATAGGACTTTCGTGTGCACCGTCACGAGCATCATGGTCACTTGGCCCGTGGTTGCATTGAAAATCATCGGATTCGTCTCGATCGTCACCACTTCACCATGCAGCACGGCGTCAGCTTCTTGCGTGTTTTGAACGATCTTGTATTTGGTGCGCTGAAGAAACTGCTGGATTACGGATTCGGTAAACCGCTGCTCGACCCGGTAACGCGTTGTGTCGTTCTTGAACGCAGGTACCGCGATCGTTTTCCATTCGGTAGGAAGGTTCGCCGCATGGCCCGCAACGTGATATCCGCAGCTCACCGCTGACCACGCCACGAACACCACAACCAGCAGGGAACTGTGCTTCAAACGTCCGTCACGAAGACTACGAGGCCGGCTGCTCAAGCAAGTCCTCCGCAATTTGCACCGCGTTCATAGCCGCGAGTCGCAGATTATCGACCGCGCCCCAAATCCACACTCCATTTCCGACGCTCGGGTCCGGCTCAATTCTCGCGATTTGAATTTCGCCCTGGCCCGCGACGCTGACGTTGCTCGGCGCACTCTCGTCCGGTGCCGCCACCTTCATCCCTAGATTTCCAAACGCGCTCTCGAGTTGCCCTGAAGTTTGCTGCGAACCGAATTCTGCATAGGCCGCAAATGCATATCCATAAAATACGGGAGCCTGCACCATTTGAATTGCCGGAACGGACCCGCGTCCCGCCAGGTAGCTTGCCGCGTCACGGGCGATCGCCGCGCGCAAATCTTTCAATGCTGGTCTGCACTCTTCGCCGTAGCCAGCGAGTAAATTGAACGCGACTTGCGCGTCAAAAACGGATTGCTCGATCGGACGGAACGAAAGCAGATTAGTGGTCTGATTTTCAAGTTCGTCGACGCCGGCTTGGTCGCGCTCCGATACGGGCGGAAACAACATTGCGACTACGCGCAGCGGGGAAAACTGCGAGAGTCCGGCAGCGAGCGCGCACGTGATTATTACTCCCGGTGAGGGTGAAGAATATGGCGTCAATTTCCCAGAGCCATTCCCGGCAATTGTTCGTCGCGGGAGTACCGCCTCCAGCGAAGGAATCCAAGTGGTAGTGTTGGCCTTCGCCGAAATCCCTCCCGTCAAATCGATTACTCTTGCACCGGAGCTCTGCGCCGCCTGCCAATTCCGCTCCGCGTCGTTAGCGCTACCCGCAAAAAAAGCAAAGCGCGATTTTTCGAAACTGTCTTCATCGAGTGCGCGGATAAATGCCGGCTCGCCGCCTGCTTCAGTCAAAGTTCCAGCCAGCGCGGGTTCATCCAGCAGGGTAATTTCGCTTGCGGGAAAGTTGCGGTCTTCGAGGACGAGCTTGACCTCTTTGCCACGCAACGAGGAAGCGCCCACGATGGCGACGCGTATCGATTTGTCAGCCCCGCTTGCCATGCTTACGCAGTCCGCGAGGCTGTGCGGTGTCGTACGAAGCGGATAAGCTGCATCACCGGGCCGTGAACGGCGTACCCTGCCGTCAGTATGAACAGGGTTGGTCCGGAAAATTTAACCGCAGCTCCCACGAGTAACGCCAGCAATATTATGGCGAGCGACGGCCGCCGCCGCGTCCATTGAACGTCTTTAAAGCTATAAAAACGGAGGGAGCTCGACATCAATACGCCAAGTATGACGAGCAACGCCAGCCATAACATTGACCAACGGACATCTGAAATCGGCAGGCCGTAGCGCAAATGAACCGTTGCCGCAATCATTCCCGCAGCCGCAGGCGTCGGCATGCCCACGAAATATCTGTTTCCACCCGGCGCCATACCCTGAATGTTGAAACGTGCGAGTCGCCAAGCGCAGCAAGCCACGAAGATGAATCCCATTAACCAGGCAAGTTCCTTCAGGTGTAGTGACTCCGCCGCATTTGCCGCGGCCAGCGCCCGGACGCCCCACGCATATGCCAGGAGGGCCGGCGCGATTCCAAAGCTGACTACGTCGGCGAGAGAGTCGAATTCGCGGCCAAACGCGCTCTCTGTTCCCATCGAACGCGCAATGCGTCCGTCCATCGCATCGAATAAATAAGCAATTCCGATCGCGATTGCTGCATTGTCGAAATCGGCGAACTTTCCGTCTAAGGTGGCGAGTATCGAATAATATCCGCAAAGCAGATTTGCGACGGTGAGCGCGCTGGGAAGAATGTAAATGCCTCGCCGGAGGCGTCCGTTGCGAAATGCTCGCCGCGGTTCCTCTTCGGGGCCGATGGGATCTACGCCGTTGAATTCCATTTTGCCAGTAAGCTTTCGCCGCCTTTTACTTTTTGTCCGCGCCGCACCAGCACTTCAGCGTCCATCGGCAGCCAGATGTCCACACGCGAACCAAATCGAATCAAGCCCACGCGTTCGCCGCGTGAAACTGTTTCGCCCGCGCGTTTCCAGCATATCACGCGTCGCGCAATGGCTCCGGCGATTTGTTTGAACACTAAACTGCCTCCGGGCGCCTGTACGGTAATAATATTCTGCTCGTTTTCTACCGAAGCCGCCGACCGCATCGCCGCATAGAATTTTCCCGGGCGGTAAACTACGCTCGCGATCTGTCCGGCTACCGGCGCGCGCTGCACGTGCACGTCCCAGATAGCGAGAAAAATGCTGATTCGATGGCCCATTACCGAGTCACGCAATTCGTCCGTAATCTGCACGACGTGCCCGTCAGCGGGAGAGACCACGCTCCCCGGTTCGGAAGGAATTGCCCGCTCGGGGTCGCGGAAAAAATAGAAAACGAAAAGCCCCAGAAAAATCAGTATTGCCGCCGGCCATCTCCAGCCCGGAATCAAACACACCGCGCCCGCGATCAACGGCGGCAGCGCAAATTTGTACGCGTCTTTTACCATCAGTGAGAGCGAAACCCTTCGTTTCGAAAGCGAAACGCATCGATGAATTGTGAGTACACCAGTATTGTACGACAGAAGTGAGTGTGCGGACGGCTGCGCACCAGACCGGCGTGCCGCAGCCGAAACTTAGTAGTGCATCTGGTTCTGGCGCGACTGAAGCTGTATCACCGTCTGATTCCGGCGATGACGCGCCACGATCATTTCCATTTGGTCTTTCAAAAGCAGCTTCATCTTTTTCAGGGATACTTCGAGAGCCAGATCTTCTACGTTCCAGTAGCTTTGTTTTACGAGTTCTTCGAGCTGGCATTCACAGCGGGAGTGTTCTTCTGCGAGTCTGCGGAATTCCTGGTCAACCTCTAACAGCGCCTGCCGGATATCGTGCGTCGTGATCGGCATCCTTTCCCTCCACTTTGGAAAGAGCGTTCACATACGAGTAACATTTAGCACAATTCTCACGCCGCGCCAATAGGATAAAACCCTGAGCAACTCGATTCCGTTTGGCGTCCGATATACCGCGAGCCCTCCGCGTCACCACGTGCCCATTGCCCCCAAATCTCCTGCGCCGCTTACGCACCGTTAATTCAGCTTCGCACTAAGCAATAGCGCGTCTTCCACGGGTTCCTTGTAATACCCCGCACGTCGCCCGACCAATTGGAAATTATGTCGCTCGTAAAAACGCAGAGCCGTTGTATTCGAAGCGCGTACTTCCAACATCGCTAGCACTGCTCCAAACTCTCTGCCCCACGCGAGGCTTTCATCGAGCAGCGCAGAGCCGATGCCGCGCCCTCGCTCGGTCGGCGAAACCGCAAAATTCAAAATCTCAATTTCGTTTACAATTCTTCGCACAACGATGAAGCCCGCGATGCTCGCTACGTCTTCGCTCACCCATCCCGCCATCTCGCCGCGAGCGACACGTTCGTAGTCCCGCGCCGTCCACTGCGCGATTTCCGGACACGCCGATTGAATCGCAAGAATTGTTTCGACGTCACGCACATCAACACGGCGGCTCTTCAAGTTCGTTACTGCCTCTTCGCGTGAACTTCTGCGTCCGTGCGCCGAATGTAATTTGCGTCCAGCGTCAAAGCGTCCGAGACCGCTCCACGTTTCGCGCGACTGTAAGCGAGCTGTCCAATCACCGGCGCTAGCACATTCGAAACTCGCTCTACGCGCGGCAGCGGCAAGTGCTCCATCTCAACTCGAGACAGAGCTCCGCTTAGCATTTCCGGCGACGGCGACACTATCGCGAACTCCGCGCTCCCCGGGCGCGCTCCGATAACCTGTAAGAATTCTTCGGGACGCGACACGCACTCCTCGCCTTCGAGTGCTAACGAATCTTTTCCGCGGCGATACACTCCGAAATAAACTTCCCCTCGCCGCGCGTCGGAAGCAGCCACCAAGACCGTTGCGATAGAAGACGACTGCGCGGCAATTGCCTCCAGCACGCTTATTCCCACTACAGGCTTCCTGTAAACCTCAGCCCAGCCCTTCGCCGCCGCGAGCCCTACGCGCAATCCTGTGAATGAACCGGGCCCCGCTGCTACAGCGAATAGATCGAGGTCTGTGAGCTTCAGAGACATCTCTTGCAGCAGGAATTCCAGGTGGCGAAACATCCGCGAAGAGTAGGTTTCTTCCGCCAAAGTTGACACTACTCCCATGACTTTTTCATCGCGTAGTACTGCTAAGCTTGCGGCCGGTGACGAAGTGTCTAAAGCGAGGATCAGCACAAGCACTATTATAGGGCAATTGCGGGGCCAAACTCGTGAAAATTAAGCGCTTTCCGGCCACTTTATCCTTCCTGATATTACGAGATTCGCTTGACGCCGCGCTCGCTTGTGCCTAAGATTTCAACATGCCCTTCGGGGGGGCTTTCCACCTATGGAATTTAAGCTAGGCGAAAAAGTCGTGTATCCGAACCATGGAGTAGGCATTATCGAACAGATAAGTTACGGGTACCTGAATGGCAGATCGGAGCGGTATTACATGTTGAAAATCGCTTCGAGTGGTTTGAAAGTTATGGTACCGCAGTCCAACGTTGATTGCGTCGGCCTGCGCCCGATCATCCGTAACACGCAAGCAACCGCCGTCCTTGGATTTCTCGAAAAGGGCCGCTCGGCTTCGCATCACGATTGGAAGCATCGCTTCAAGGAAAATTCCGATCGCATGCGCACTGGTTCGCTGATGGAAGTGGCCGCGGTTCTGAAAGGCCTCGTCGCACTCAGCCGTTCCAAGCCGCTTTCGTTCCGCGAAAAGAAGATGCTCGAACGCGCAAAGTATCTTCTGATCAGCGAACTGGCCACTGTTCGCAATACGTCCGAGCAGGCGGTCGAGGTAAACATCGTCCGCGCACTCGCCAAAGCCAAGCTGCAAATGCCGGAGTCAGCGCCTATTCCGGACTAGCTCTCAAAAAGTTTCTCTCCTGTGGGCACAATCTGCAAAGGTTGTGCCCGTTTTTTTTTGCGCCTGTTGCTGCCAGTGCTGTCCGACTTTCGAAGTCGCGCAAGCAATTGAGATCGGCTCCGCCTTTAGGTTTGAATGTAGCGCCGGGGTCTTCAGCCCGGCATCTTTCTTTTGTTTTTGCACGTTCGTTGTCATCTTTGAAACCGCGATTCGGTCGAAACAATTGATCACTCTCCGAGATTCAACGCAAACACAACAAACCTGTCATCCCGAGTGTAGCGTCGCGCCTTTGCTTTTTCCTTCGCGTAGCGGAGGACGACGCGTCGCAATGGGGCCGCCCAGGTCGACGGTTAGTCGAGCCTGGGGAAGAGGCAAGGAAAGTGGCCGGAACACTTCCGAGGGATCTGCTCTTTTTCTCCCGATGTGCTGGGCAAGAAGTTGCCAAGCGAATCCACGATGTCGGCATGCAACAAAAAAAAGGCGCCCCAAAACTTCGGAGCGCCCAAATCCCGCGAAATACTCCTCGCGCGTTTATGCCTTTTTCTTATTCTTCAACGCATTCAACGCCAGCGTCAAACGCGACTTGTACCGGTTCGCTGTATTCTCAGTCAGCGTGCGCTTGCGAATCGCCTTGTCCACTTCGGAAAAAGTCCCTGAAGCCAACTTCTCCGCGCCAGCTACGTCGCCTGACGTTAACGCTGCGCGCATCCGCCGAATAGCCGTTCGTACTCGCGTACGATTCATTCGATTGATGGCCTGCCGAGTCTCAGCCTGCCGGATATTCTTCAATACCGACTTCGTCTTCTTCTTATGCTTTACCGCCCCACCCTGTGCCATTCATTACTCCTTAGTAGTTTTATTTCAATCATCGAGAGTATCCGACCCTCCCTTTCGTGTCAATTTATCCAGCTCCGCCACAGAGCATCTCCACCGGTCAGACTTTTTCCCGCTCCACCTTTGCATTGACACTTTTCGCCTACGCCTTTAGGCTATCCGCCACTACTGCCATTGATGCCGGAATTGCTTGGCAGCAGCGCACACAATGAAACGCGAAGAAATTCTAAAAGTCCTCGAACAAGTGGGCGCGGTCCGCACCGGCCATTTCGAGCTTTCCAGCGGACGCCACAGCGCCACTTACATCCAGTGCGCCCTGGTTCTCGAACATCCTCAGCATGCCGAGCAACTAGGCCGCGCGCTCACCGATCTTTTCAAAGAACATTCTGTCGCTTGCGTTGTTTCACCCGCTCTGGGCGGCATTCTCGTCGGATACGAAGTCGCACGCGCTCTCGGCGTCCGCTCGCTTTTCGTCGAACGTGACCGCTCCGGCCAAATGGCCCTTCGCCGAGGTTTTGAGCTCAAGCCCGGCGAACGCGTCCTAGTAATTGAAGACGTTTGGACCACAGGTGGTTCGACCCGCGAGACCATCGGCGTTGTCGAAGAAGAAGGCGGCCTCGTCGTCGCCGCGGGCGCATTGATCGACCGCAGCGGCGGTCGCCTCGAACTGAACGTCCCCGCGCGCGCACTGCTCGAAATGGACGTCCCCAGCTTCGAACCCGACGATTGCCCGCTCTGTCACGCAGGAGGCATGCCGACCCGCCCCGGCTCTCGTTACCTTCGCAAAAATTAGCTAATCCCAGAACACCCAGATTTGCCTAACAGTGTGTGAACACTCGCGTTCGTCTGAAAAAGGCAAACCCGTTTTTCTGAACGACGTTGAAGCGTCCTCCGCGCCCGCGTGAGATAATGTCACTACTTGGCGGAATAGAGGGAAGGGCGGGGTTTCAACCCCGCCGTAAGCCGCTAGAATTCTTTAGGGGTTTTACCCCTGAAGCCTCGCGGCGGAAATTTTCAGCGAGCCGTACCGAACTAATGCGCAACATAAAACTCACCATCGCCTACGACGGAGCCGATTTCCACGGCTGGCAATTCCAGCCCGGCTTCCCGACCATTCAGGGCGAGGTCGACGCCGCCGCTCGCAAAATCACGCAGGAAAGAATCGTCGTGCACGGCGCCAGCCGCACCGATGCCGGTGTCCACGCGCTCGGTCAGGTAGGCCATTTCAAGACGGCTTCGCTTCTTTCAGCCGAAGAATTTCAACGCGCACTGAACGCCCTACTTCCGCCAACGATTCGCATCGTCGCCAGCGAGGAAGTCGGCCACGATTTCCATTCGCGCTGGCTCGCACAGGGCAAAACCTATCGCTATCGCATCTATCGCGGCCGCGTTCTCCCACCATTCGATCACCGCCGCGCGCTTCACTATCCCTGGCCCCTCGATGAACCAGCCATGTCCGCCGCCGCGCGTCTATTCGAAGGCCAACACGATTTCACATCGTTCGCTGCCTCTTCAGGCTCCGAAGACGATGACGCCGAGCGCGACATGCAACGTCTGATTTATTCCTCGGAAATTATTCGTCCACCTGACTCCGACGAAATCGATTACGTAGTTCGCGGCCGCTCGTTCCTCCGCTACATGGTGCGAAAAATCGTAGGCACTCTGATCGACGTCGGCAAAGGCCGCCTCTCTCCAGACGACATCGCGCAAATATTCGAACTGCGCGACCGCTCCCGCTCCGGCCCCACCGTACCGCCCGAAGGCCTGTATCTTGTCGCGCTCGATTATCCCGATCCCACGGATTCTCTAGCGTCTTCCAACTCTCGCAGCCGCGCCGTGCAGCACCCTTGACTCGGCCGCCCCGACGAAGGCGGCCGGTATTTCGTATCGCCGGCTCGTTCTGAGCGGAGCCGAAGGGCGTCCCCTCCGGTTCCGCGACCTAGGTTTCGCGCCGTTGCAGTTCGTAGCGCCGGCATCTTGCCGGCTCTTTTGACGTCCTCATCCATCCTCTCCGCCGCGATCCGGCCAAATCAGGTACAATCGCAAAAAACATGGCGGCTACTCCACATTCGTTCTCTGTCTCCGTGGCGCCGGAGACAACTTTCGTAGATTCGATCGATCCCGTCACAAACGAAGTAGTCGCGCGCTTCCAAGCTACCCGACTTGACGATATCCCGGAAATTCTCAATCTCGCGCGCCAAGCTCAAAACGAATGGGCTGCGCGACCTCTAACCGAACGCTGCGCCGCGTTGCTCCGTCTCCGCGATGCGATTTACACTCGCCGTGACCACATCGCCGACGCCATTTCGCGCGAAACAGGGAAGCCGCGCGTCGAAGCCATCTTCGCCGAAGTCTTTCTCTCTCTCGACACCACGAATTTCCTCGCGCGTCAGGCGCCGCGCTGGCTTCGTGCTGAACGCGTCCCGCACCACAACCTCGCGTTGAGAGCCAAATCCGGCTGGATGGAATTCCACCCCCAAGGCGTCGTGGCCATCATTTCGCCCTGGAATTATCCTTTTTCAATTCCCATTACGCAGATCGCGCCGGCGCTCGTCGCCGGTAACGCCGTCCTGCTGAAACCTTCCGAACTGACTCCCGGCATTGGCGTCCTGATCGGTGAGCTAATCGAACAATCGAAGTTTCCCCGCGGCTTGGTACAGATTCTGCAGGGCGCGGGCGATCTTGGCGCTGCCATTATCGACGCTGGCCCGGACAAAGTATTCTTCACCGGCAGTGTCGCCACCGGTCGCCACATCGCCGAAGCCTGCGGGCGCAAATTAATTTCGTCCGTGCTGGAACTCGGCGGAAAAGACGCCATGATCGTTCTCGCCGACGCCGATCTCGAAACCGCGTCGAGCGCAGCAATCTGGGGCGGTTTCACAAATTGCGGCCAAGCCTGCCTCTCGGTTGAGCGCATCTATGTCGAACGATCCGTGGCCGAGCCGTTCACTCGTCTCTGCGTCGAAAAAACAAGAAAACTTCGCGTCGGCCCCGCCTCAGATCCCGACGTAGAAATCGGCCCCATGATCCGCGCGCACCAGCTCGAAAGAGTCGAGCAGCAGCTGCGCGAAGCCGTCGAACGCGGAGCGGAAATCCTTACGGGAGGAAATCCACGCGCGGACCTCGGCCCAAATTTCTTCGAGCCTACAGTCGTGACTCGCGTCGATCATTCCATGCAGCTTATGCGCGAAGAAACTTTTGGCCCGGTCATCGCGATTCATACCGTCGCTTCGGTCGAGGAAGCAGTTGCGCTCGCCAACGATTCGCCTTTCGGCCTCAGCGCGAGCGTCTGGACCGGAGATTCACTCCGCGGCGCCGAGATCGCCTCCCACATTCGTGCCGGTTCCGTCATGGTCAACGACGTCGCCAGTTATTACGGTATCTGCGAAGCCCCACACGGTGGTCCCGGTGCGAGCGGCTGGGGACACACCCATTCCCGCCTTGGACTGCTCGAAATGGTTCAAGTAAAATATATCGATGTGGACCGCCTGCCGCGTATCGCGAAGTCGTGGTGGTTCGGTTACACTGCGGAGTTAGCCGCCGCTGCCGGAAGTTTTGTAGAATCGATGTTCGCGCCAAGCTGGAAGAAGCGCTTTTCCGCCCTCGCGAATAAACGCGGCGCCCGCGGTGTAATTTTCCGCCGCAATCGTATTTAGGCGGGCTTTAAGATGTTAATGTAGCGCCGGGGCCTTCAGCCCGGCACATTGTTTGAGCCTCAAGATTTCGTAGCGCCGGGCTTTAGCTCGGCATTTTGGTTTTGCATCGGCCTTCGGCCCAGGGAGCCATCGAGATGCCAGACGCGCCCGTTCCAGAAACTCCGGGAAAGCCGCCAGCACCCGCAGCCGCGGCCCCGCCATCGCCAGCCGCGCCAGCAGGAGCCGCTCCAAGCGCTCCCACACCTCCTTCTGCCCCGGCCACAACCGGCGCAACAACCGCCACAGCCGTCGCTGAACCCGCTGCGCCCGAAGTCCCCAAGGTGAAGCCAAAAAAAGCCACCCAGCGCGCATGTGACGAAAAGGATGCAAAAGGCAAACTCTGCTGCGGCCACTTGAAGCGTCTGTACGACTATCCCAAGGACATTGAAGCCCTGGTCGGGCCAAAGGCTGAAGTCTATCGCTGCGAATTCTGCAAGACGCTCTACACGCCCGACCGCTCGCAGCCGCCTCACAGTTACACCCTGCGCTACTAGCAGTGTGATTCGTTTTATTTTTTTAGCTGTCATTCCGAGCGAAGCGAGGAATCTGCTCCGTAGCCGAGGGAATACGAAAAATCGCAGAGCAAGATTCTTCAGCCAGGGCACGCATCTAGCCCCTGAAGTCACAAAACAATGAAACACGAACTCATCCACGACTGGAACACTTACACCGGCGCGGAAATTGCCGTCGACCGCCGTGTCATGCTCAACGACGAAACCCTCCGTGACGGCTTGCAGAACCCCTCCGTCCACGATCCCACCATCGCGGAAAAAATCGAGATCCTGCACCTGATGGAATCGCTCGGCATCGAGACGGTAAATATTGGCCTGCCCGGCGCGGGCCCTCGCGCTTACGCCGACACCGAAGCTCTCGCACGCGAAATCGTGACCGCCCGCCTAGAAATCCGCCCGAACTGCGCCGCGCGCACACACAAGAACGACATTCAGCCCATCATTGAAATTTCCCAACGCGTCGGCATGTCTATCGAAGCGGCTACCTTCATTGGATCCAGCCCCATCCGCCGCTTGGTCGAAGACTGGACCGTCGATCATCTCCAGCGCACAACCGAAGAGGCGGTCAAATTCGCCGTCGCCGCCGGCCTGCCAGTGATGTACGTCACTGAAGACACCATGCGCACCGACCCCTCCACGGTTATCACGCTTTATTCCACCGCCATTCGTTCCGGCGCGCGTTCCATCGTCTTGTGCGACACGGTCGGCCACGCCACTCCGCGTGGAGCCTTCAATCTCGTAAAATTTGTGATTGAAGAAGTCGTGAAACCATCCGGCGAAAAGATTCGCGTGGACTGGCACGGCCACAACGACCGCGGCCTCGCCATCGCTAATTCGCTCGCAGCCATCGCCGCCGGAGCAGACCAAGTTCACGCCGCAGCACTCGCTTTGGGCGAACGCGTCGGAAACACCCCGATGGAACTGATGCTCGTCAATCTGCGCCTGCTCGGCCTGATCGATCGCGACCTCTCGACGCTCAAAAAATATTCGCGCGCCGTGTCCAAAGCCACTCACACTGAAATCCCGCCGAATTATCCTGTGGTCGGACGCGACGCATTTCGTACCGCTACCGGCGTCCACGCCGCCGCCATCGTGAAGGCTTACAAGAAAAACGATCATGAGCTTGCCAACTCGATCTACAGCGGTGTGCCCTCGCATCTCTTCGGGCTTGAACAAGTAATTGAAGTCGGCCCGCTCAGTGGCCGCTCCAACGTAATCTTCTGGCTCGAGAAACGCGGTGTCCCTGCGACGGACGAATTAGTTGATCGCATCTTTAATGTGGCAAAACAATCCGAGCGCGTCCTCTCGGAAGAGGAAATCCTCGCACTCCTTGGCACCTCCACCTCGCGCGGAAATTAACTCATAGAAATTCTTTGAATCGAGCCGAAGCAAGTAGTAAGTTCGCGCGGGAGGCAAAGTGATATCTACTCGTAAGCTATCTTGCATAGCCCTCCTATTTCTTCTCACTGCGGTCGTCAGCGGATGCGAGCGTAGCTCGAATCGCGAACAAGAATCCCCGAAAACCGCTCCGCGACCTACCATCGTGTTCATGACCGATTTCGGCGCCGCCAATGATTCCGTCGCCATTTGCAAAGCCGTGATTCTGGGAATCGTTCCCGACGCCCGCATCACGGACATCACTCATCAGGTCACGCCCTATTCGATAGAAGAAGCCTCGCGATATCTCGCAGGCGTTACGCCTTACTACCCGTCCGGAACCGTCTTTCTAGTGGTCGTAGATCCCGGAGTCGGAACTTTGCGCAAAGCTATCATCGCAAAATCGAAAAAGGGCCAATACTTTGTGCTTCCGGACAACGGCCTCATCACTCCCGTTGCCGACCGGGACGGCATTAAAGGCGCGCACGAAATCACCAACCCAGCCTGGATGATCGGCGACAAAGTCTCCTCGACATTCCACGGCCGCGACATTTTTTCTCCGTCCGCCGCGCATCTCGCCGCGGGAGAAGACTGGACGCAAGCCGGACCAGAAGTGAAAGACCTAGTCCGCCTGAAGCCGGTCATCGCTACGACGGACGCGAAAGGAATCACTGGCGAAGTAATCGGTCTCGACGATCCCTACGGCAGCCTGATCACCAACATTCAGGCCGATGATTTCAAAACTCTCGGCTATGTCTTGGGCGAAAAAGTCACAGTCCAGATCGAGAAGAAGTCTTTCACCTTTCCTTACGTGAAAACCTTTATGGACGTCCCAGTTGGACAGCCGCTCCTCTATATCGACTCGCGCGGCCGCGTGGGCTTCGCTCTCAATCAGCGCGATTTCTCAAAGAGCTACAACATTTCGCCGCCCGTTTCGGTTTTCATTCCTCGGCGTTAGCATCCGAAATCTTTGTGGGTCGTGGCTTCAGCCACGACATAATCGGCGCAGCATCCAACCGGCTTCAGCCGCTGAAGTTCCAGCGGTCATCCGTTCACGCGGATATGGATGTGCCATTTCTGGCTCGGCCCTACCATCACCTTGCTTGCATTCTTGCCTCGCTGGTAATATCAGCCGCACGAAACACGTGAAACTCGCTCACATCTCCTGTATCTTTCTTTTGATGGTCACACTTTCCGCGCGCGCCACCGATGACTCAATCGAAAAGCTCGCCGTCACTCCTGACTGCGCCCGCGGCCTCGACTGGATTGCAAAGAATCCCGCTTGGGTAACTGAACAGCAGATTCAGCTCACTGAAATTCCTGCTCCTGAATTCAACGAAGCGCCACGCGCCGAATTCCTGAAGAAACTCTTCGAAGCGACGGGCTTAAAAGTTCATGTCGACAAGATCGGCAATGTCATCGCCGAACGTCCCGGCACGGACGCAAAATCCGTCATTCTTCTCGTGGCGCATCTCGATACCGTTTTTCCGGCGTCCACCGATGTCCGCGTTAAACGCGACGCCAGTCGCTTAACCGCTCCGGGTATCACCGACAACGGGGCTGGCCTCGCCGCTCTCGCCGGCATTGCTCGCGCTCTTTCCGAATCGCGAATCCGCACAACGAAGACAATCGTTTTGGCTGGCGACGTCGGCGAAGAAGGCGAAGGAAATCTCCGTGGCGTGCGCGCGCTTGTCGAGAGTTATGGTTCGCGCCTCGCCGCTGTAATTGCCGTTGACGGCGCTTCCATCGAACATGTCACTACGCAGGGAATCGCTTCGCAGCGAGTGGAAATTAGTATCACCGGTGCGGGAGGCCACAGCTGGTCCGATTTTGGAGCGCCCAATCCGATCACCGCACTCGCCCGCGCCATCGTGAAATTTTCAGCACTTACCGTTCCCGACGATCCGCGCAGCTCTTTTAATTTTGGAGTCATCGAAGGCGGGACGTCCGTCAACTCCATTCCCGCGAGCGCCGCCGTCAAAGTTGACCTTCGCTCCGAGCAGGAATCCCAGGTGAAAATTATGGAGACCGCGCTTCGCGACGCCGTGGACTCCGGCGTTAAAGAAGAAATGTCCGCCGCCCGAGTGAACACTGATTCGCTGAAGATAGATGTACGGTCGCTGGGCTCGCGACCGGCCGGAAAACTTTCCGACAGTTCACCGCTTCTCGTTACCCTGCGAAACGTCGACGCTTTTCTAGGAAATCGTTCGCGGCTGGAACGCAGTTCTACTGACGCAAACATTCCCCTCTCTCTTGGCATTCCCGCGATCTCTATCGGTGGGGGAGGCAAGGGCGGAGGCTCGCACACGCCAGCGGAGTGGTATGACGCGACGGGACGCGAAACCGGGCTCAAGCGTCTATTTCTCCTGACCGTCGCTCTCGCCGGAGCCCAGCCCTGATGCTTGGCTTTTCGCGGAGGCCATCGGGCCGAGACCCATCGCGCGCCAACGCGCTCTCGATTTCCATCCGTGTCTTGGCAGTGAGCGCTGTCGTTGTGCTGTTCGCCGCAATCTCGTGGCACGCTATCAAGGCGGAAGCTTCGCAAAGTTCTCCAGCGCAGAATCCATCGTCCGCGCCGTCCGCTCAACCGTCCGCAGACCTGGTCTTGACCAATGCGATCATCAGCACGATGGATGAGAGTCATCCTCGCGCAAGCATGATCGCCATTCGTGGCGAGACAATCGTCGCCGTCGCCTACAACATCAGCGACGCCGTCAAATCTGAACAAGCTGCTGATGTCCAGGCGCTCATTGGTCCCAATACCCGTGTGATTGATCTGCATGGGCAATTCGCCATGCCTGGATTTAACGACGCGCACGCTCATCTTTTCAGTGCCGCTTATGCAAAGCTGGAAGTGGACCTTAGCGGCGCGAAATCTCTCGCCGAATTCCAACAACGCATTCGCGATCGTCTGAAAGATTACAAACCCGGCGAATGGATTCTCGGCCGGGGCTGGGACCACACTCTGTGGCCCGAGAAGAAATTCCCCACGCGGCAAGACCTCGATGCTGTCTCCACCGAGCATCCCATGCTTTTTAGTCGGCTCGACGGCCATGTAGCCGTCGCGAATTCCCGCGCGTTGAAGATCGCGGGCATCACGGGTGCCACTCAGGACCCGCCCAACGGCCATATTGAACGCGACGCGAAATCCGATGAGCCGACCGGCATGCTCGAAGAAGACTCCGCGATGAACCTTGTCTTCAAACGCGTTCCGCCCTACTCCGCGGAGCAGCGCCTCCGCGGGTTTGGCCTTGTCATGGATGAAGCCGCACAGTACGGAGTCACTTCCGTGCAGGATAATTCGGTGATGGATGCGGATGACTCAGCTAATTCGGGTTGGAACAATTTCCTTCTCTTGCAGCAGCTTCAGCGGGAAGGGAAGTTGAAATTCAGGGTCACCGAATGGCTTCCTTTTGACGCTTCGCTTCCGCGCCTGGAAGAAATGCGCCGCGCCGGAGGCAGTTCATCGCCCGGACATCCCGGCGACTCCTGGCTCACAACCGGCCAGTTGAAGTTGATCTTGGACGGCTCACTCGGTTCGCGCACCGCAGCAATGCTCGCGCCCTATTCCGACGATCCGAATACTTCAGGAATTCTCGAGGCAAAGCCCGACGAGCTTAAACAAATGGCCATAGAGCGCGACCGCGCTGGATTTCAGCTTGGATTTCACGCCATCGGCGATCGCGCAAACCGCATTGCCCTCGATACTTTCGCCGCCGTTCTCGAAGCCAATGGCCCGCGCGACCGCCGCGACCGCGTCGAGCACGCCCAAGTGGTTGAAGCCGGCGATTTCGCCCGCTTCGGGAAACTGAACGTGATCGCCTCTATGCAGCCCGCACATCTTCTCGACGACGAGCGCTGGGCCGCCGATCGTCTTGGTCCGGAACGTTCGCGTGGCGCCTACGCCTGGCATTCCTTGGAACAAAATAATGTGCGGCTTGCTTTTGGCACGGACTATCCCGTTGTGCCTATCAATCCTCTACGTGGTATCTACGCATGCGTCACCAGGCAATTGACCGATGGCACCCCCGAACGCGGCTGGCAGCGGCAGGAGCGCCTGCACGCGAAAGATTGTTTTCGCGCATACACTGTGGGCTCCGCCTACGCGCAATTTGAAGACCAACGGAAGGGAACTATCGCGCCCGGAATGCTGGCGGATATAGTTGTGTACCCACGCGATCTCAACCAAACTCGCCCGAGCGACATACTAACTCTTCCAGTGTCGATGACTATCGTCGGTGGCAAAGTCGTTTATCAGCAGCCGCAGCAGTAGTGTCTGCACGCGAAAGATCGTTTCGGCGCATCCACCGTGGGTTCCGCCTACGCGCGATACGAAGACCAGCGAAAGGGAACTATCGCACCTGGAATGTTGGCGGATATAGTCGTGTACCCACCCTGATCTCAACCAAACGCCGCCAAGTGAGATACCGACTCTGCCAGTGTTGATGACCATCGTCGGCGGCAAAGTTGTTTATCAAAAACCGCAGCAGTGACGGAACGCGCTCGCTGAATGAACGCGGCCCCGTGACCTTCGACGTAGCTACCTTCTCTGCTCTCGCTCGACTTCGATGGATTGAATTTCGCCGTCGTAGCTTTTGCGCTCGACCGTTACGAAAGTTATTTTCGCCGTTTTCCCGTCCAACTCCGCGCACGGCTTGAACTCGCCGGCTTGAAACGGAACATCTTCGGAAATATCCACGCGAGTGTAGTCGCGCGCGTGCAACCTGAACGTACCATTTCGCGCCGCAATTTTCAGACGCATTTCCACGCCGGAGCATGTTACGTCGCTGACGCCTCCTTCGGCGTCAACCCGGATGTGGTCGGCAGAAATTCCTTCGATTGTGGTTGTGCTACGGAAGAATGGCGGAGTAAGGGAAATGGATGCCGCCATTCCGATAATCAGCAATAACCGAGCCATAAAGTGCCAGCGTTCTACTACACCTGTATTCGCCCGTCAACCACTCGCATTTTAGTTCAATAAGAGAACACCGACTGCGGCGGCAAACCCGTGGTGCTGCGCCGGTTTTGTAGCGCCGGCTTCCAGCCGGCTCTTTTGATTTTCGCCATAGCTCGGTAAGAAGCCGCTCGACGAAAAAGTCCGCTCACCGGTAATCGGTATTTCGGTCGAAAATCTCGATCCACTTCGCGCCTTGTAACCCGCGTGTGCGTCCGCTTACACTCTTTGCGCCATGTTCAGCAAACGCTTGCGCGCCGATCTCGCTTTGGGATTCTGCGCGCTGATCTGGGGCGCCACTTTCGTCGCAGTCAAAGACGCGCTCGCGGACGTTTCTGTTCTCGTTTATCTCGCTGTCCGTTTCGCTCTCGCTGCCGTAGTGATGGCTATCTGGTTTCGTCGTTCACTGCGCGGTATCGGCAGGGAATCCTTGTGGGCTGGCACTCAAATCGGCCTCTGCATGTTCACCGCCTACATTTTTCAAACCAGCGGCTTGAAATACACCACGCCTTCGAAGGCTGCCTTCATCACCGGATCAAGTGTCGTGATCGTTCCGCTTCTTCTGGCATTGTTCGCGCGACGCCGCCTGAATGTATGGATCTGGTCCGGCGCTCTCGCCGCACTGGTCGGCCTCTATTTTCTCACCGTCCCGCCGGAAGGTCTGGGCGGACTGAATCGCGGCGATCCCATCGTTTTTGGTTGCGCCGTAATGTTTGCCGTGCACATGATTCTCATCGGCCGCTACGTCGGGACCCACTCCGTCGGTGCTCTGGCAGTGATACAAGTCGCCACCACCGCAATTCTCTCCACCGTCGCTCTACCATTCCTGGCTGTCACAGGCTGGGAAGCGCCGCGCTTCGTCCCCACCGGCACTTTGATCTTTGCAATTCTCGTGACCTCAATCGGATCCACTGCCATCGGATTCTCGTTCCAAACCTGGGCCCAGCAATACACTTCGCCAACACATACCGCCATCCTGATCAGCCTCGAGCCCGTGTTCGCCGCACTAACTTCCTGGCTTCTCGCACGAGAACATCTTGGAGGCCGAGTCCTGCTCGGTGCCGCGCTAATACTCATCGGCATCCTGCTCGCCGAATTGAAAGGCCACGCTCCCGCCATCGCCCCCGAATCCCTCGAACCCGCAATTGACAAATCACCCTAGCCCGATCGTCACCGAATGTCAGCAACCTAGGCTCGCTTCCGTAGGGGCACAGCATGCTGTGCCCGCCACGAATTCTTGGCTCGCACGATCCTGCTCGCAAGAAACTTCCGGGCGATGCGATACATTTGTCGAAAGACTATTAATGCATGGTTAGGTTGTGCCGGGGAGGTTATTGCTTGTGGTACTTCACGTCAACCGGATCGTACATCACCGGCAGCCTAAGGTTCTTGTCTTCAAATCCCGAAATATGGGAATCGTGAACTAGCGTCAATCCGATATCGTCGAGCCCGCGCAGCAAGCAATCGCGGCGAAACGGATCGATCGTGAACTCATAACGCAGTCCGCCATCATCTGTGACAATTTGTTTCTCAAGATCGACAGTAAGCCGGTAATCCTTCTGCTTTTCGGCCCGCTGAAAGAGCTCATCCATCTGCTCGTTTGAAAGCGTGACCGGAAGAATCCCGTTTTTGAAGCAATTGTTGTAAAAAATATCGGCATAGCTGGGCGCCACAATCGTACGGAACCCGTAGTCCAAGATCGCCCACGGCGCATGCTCGCGGCTCGACCCACATCCGAAATTCGCGCGCGCCAGCAGCACGGATGCGCCTTTATACCGCGGCTGATTCAAAACGAAGTCCGGGTTCAGCTTTTCTCCCGGCAAATACCGCCAATCGTAAAACAGCACGCGCCCATATCCCTCGCGCGTCAGAAACTTCAAAAATTGCTTCGGCACCATCTGGTCCGTATCCACGTTCACACGATCCAGTGGCGCAACAAGTCCCGTATGCTTGACGAAAGGTTCCATTTATTCCGCTCCGTCCGCGTTTTTCCAATCGCGGATGTCCACGAAATGGCCTTCGATCGCCGCCGCCGCCGCCATCATCGGGCTCACCAAGTGCGTTCTCCCGCCTTTGCCCTGCCGCCCTTCAAAATTTCGATTCGATGTACTCGCCGAGCGCTCGCCGCTAAGCAAAACATCGTCGTTCATCCCAATGCACATGCTGCACCCAGCGTCTCGCCATTCGAATCCCGCGTCGCGGAAGATTTTGTCTAGCCCCTCGGTTTCCGCTTCCACTTTCACGCGTCGCGATCCCGGCACCACCAGCGCCTGTTTCAAATCCTTCGAAACATGTTTGCCCGCCACGACTTTCGCGGCCGCTCGCAAATCTTCAATTCGCGAATTGGTGCATGAACCGATGAAAACGCGGTCCAGCGGAATATCTTCAATTCGCGTCCCAGGTTTCAAATCCATATAAACGAGCGCGCGAGAAGCAGCTTCGCGGTCGACCGGATCGCCGAACGAAGCCGGATCCGGCACGCGATCCGTCACTTGCGTCACCATCCCCGGATTGGTTCCCCACGTAACCATCGGCGCGAGTTCGTTCGCGTGCAAAGTAAGCGTCTCGTCGAACGTTGCTCCGGGATCAGTAGCCAATGAGCGCCAGTGGTCCACCGCAACTTGAAATTCTTTTCCGCGCGGAACAAACGGCCGCCCTTCCAGATACGCAAACGTCGTTTCATCCGGAGAAACCATTCCCGCCCGCGCCCCGCCTTCGATGGACATATTGCACATGGTCATGCGCCCTTCCATCGACAGCCCGCGAACCGCCTCGCCCGTATATTCGAAAACGTACCCCGTCCCGCCCGCAATTCCAATTTTGCCGATGATCGTCAGGATGAAATCCTTCGCTGTGACGCCGCGCGGCCGCTTCCCGTTAATCTCAATCTTCATCGTTTTGGATTTAAACTGCGTCAGGCACTGCGTAGCCAGCACGTGTTCGATCTCGCTTGTGCCGATTCCAAACGCGAGCGCTCCGAATGCGCCGTGCGTGGACGTATGGCTATCACCGCAAACAATCGTCTGCCCAGGCTGCGTGATGCCAAGCTCCGGACCGATGATGTGAATAATTCCCTGATTCTTGCTGTGCATGTCGAAAAGATGTACGCCGTGCTCTTCGCAATTGCGCGCCAGCGCTTCGAACTGCCCCAGCGCGTCGGCGTCAAGCACAGGTAGCAAGCGGTTCTTCGTCGAAACCGAATGATCCATCACCGCAAAAGTAAGCTGCGGCTGGCGAACCTTCCGCCCCGCGGCTTTCAACCCCGCAAAAGCCTGCGGTGAAGTACCTTCGTGGATTAGGTGCCTGTCGATGTAGATGAGCGTGGGCTGTCCGGGCTCTTCCCGGACGATATGAGCTTCCCAAATTTTCTCGTAGAGAGTGCGAGCTGCCATACGGTTGGTTTTTCCGCCTGCGGGGTAATTCCCCGGCATCTTCAACGGAAGCGCCGTCGCTCCCGCACTCCTCATTGTAACAAGCCATTCACGCTTGCGCCAATCAGGTTGTAGGAGTTGACTTAGGGCTTCGCGGAAAGCCACAGTAATCGTAGAAAGCTGAATTACGCAGGAAAGCCGAGGCGATGGATCAAGCTTTCATATCGCGCGTCCGCATGTAGCGAATTGAATCTTTCGTCCGACTGGATAAACGGCATCTGGCTCTCGTGCTGCCGATACGATTTCTCCAGCCACAGCATCGCGTTATCACCATCATCCAGCCCAGCATAAATAGTGGCGATTTGAAACGAAGGGACGTACTGTTGTTTCGAAGTTTCCGTAAGCTCGCTCAGTATCTTGTGTGCCTCATCCTTCTGTCCCGAGCGTGCATACACATAGCCGAGTGCCGCAAGTGCCGCCGGATCTCCGGGACGTAGCGCGATCACCTTCTTGTACTCATCAATTGCTTGCTGTAACGAGCCTTGCTTTTCGTACACCGCGCCCAGCGACACGTGCGCAGGGATGAAGTTGGAGTCCATTTCGAGCGTGCGACGGTCCAATTGGATTGCATCTTCTTCCCGGCCCGCGTGGTGATACCGCGTTGCAACGGTAGTGTTGATCGACAACGAAAGCGGATCGATCTGTTGTGCCACCTCGGCTTGCTCCACCGCTTCGGGGAATCGCAACATCGCCGTTAGAAAGTAGCTGTACCACTGATGAGCAGGTGCGTAATTGGGATTTAACTCGATAGCGCGGCGAAACTCCGCTTCCGACTGAGTCCACTTCCAATCGTAATAAAATTCAACTAACGCGAGCGCCGCATGGCCCTCTGCTATCGAAGGGTCGAGTTCGATCGCTTTGGAAGCAGCCGCACGTGCCTTCGAGTTGGCCACGTCCGCCGGCAACACGTCCGACCCCAGAATCGAATAAGAATCGGCCAGCCCCGCATAAGCGGCGGCAAATGACGGGTCTTTTGCTATCGCCTGATTGAAATATCCAATGCTCTTGTTCAACCCATCCGGTGTGCGCTTGTTCCAGAAATATCGGCCCTTCAGATATGCCTCATAAGCGTCCGGATTAACAGGTGCCGGTTTAGCGGAATGCTCGGGAACTTGCGGATTTCCGACCGACCCCCGCACCTGGTCCGCGATTTCTCGCGCAGCTTCCGTCTGCATCGATAGCACATCTTTCATGTCTCGATCGTAGCTTTGAGCCCACAGATGACGGTCTGTGGCGCAATCGATTAATTGCGCGCGAATCCTTACGCGGTCGCCTACACGCTCTACCGAGCCTTCCACCAGAGCATCCACGCCGAGCTCTTTTCCAATCTCCGGAGCGGTCTTGTTGCCGTCCCTGTAATGCATCGCCGAAGTGCGCGAAATTACCCGCAAGTCTCCGAATTGTGCAAGGTCGGTGGTTAGTTCGTCGGTCATTCCGTCAACGAAATAAGTTTGGTTCGGGTCTGCGGAAAGATTTTGTAATGGCAGCACCGCAACCGAGCGGCGCAACTTCTTTGCCGAACTCACCAGCCCCGCGCTCTTATTCGCTGGGCGCAACATTCCTAGTAGCCGATCTCGCGTTTTAGTCACACTGAACGCGATCACCATCCCTGCTACAGCAACTGCCGCGAAGGCGAGGCCCAGGAACCAGGTAATCGAGTGTCGGGGGGACGACTCTTCGGCCGTGGTTCCTGGGATGCCCTCTACGACGGGGAATGAAGCCTGCAGCGGAAGCGCGGGTAAATCGCTAATCGATTCCTCTTCCGCCGTGACTGGCGCGATGAATCGGTATCCTACTCGCGGCAGCGTCTCGATATAACGCGGTTCCGTGGCCGAATCGTTAAGTGCCTGCCGAATCTTTTTTACTGAAGTATTAAGGCTGTGCTCGAAATCAACAAACGTATCCACCGGCCAGAGTTTCCGTTGCATTTGCTCGCGAGTAATTACTTCCCCGGGAGACTCCAGCAGCATCAATAACATTTCGAACGGCTGGCCTTGAAGTTTGAGTTTTGTTCCGTGTTTGCGAAGCTGGCGTGCGCGCACGTCTGCTTCAAAATCGGCAAAGCGGTAGATTTGAGAGGATTTCGCCATGTCCCCAGGCAGACTGAGCGAAACCTCGATTCTAGCATCCGCCGATTCAGGATGCCAAACCGCCAGCCGTCCAGCGCTCTGCCGCCATTCCAGCGGCCAGCCGGAGACGAGTGCCATTCGAAATGTACCTGCCGTCGACATCAATTCACGCGGTGCAGCCGAAATCCTCAATCACGTAAACCGTACGGCCATGCTGGTCCGGTTCGACTAGCAGAATCACTTCATTGTGCGAATTAGCCTGATCGTAATCCAAATCCTGAATCGACCGGTAAAGATGTAGTCCCAAGCGTCGTCCTTCGAGCCACGCTTCCGTCAGGAAGTGCTTGCCGTCTTGCTGGTGAAACACCAGCTTCGATCTGTTGTGTCCACCGCCCGGCGTCGAATTCGCGGTGACCGCCAGCTTGTAGACCCTTCCGTCGTCCCCTCTGACCGCCAGGACGCATATTCCGGGTGTCGGACTGTGTAGCGCCTCGAATCGATAGCTACCTGCCGTAAAGCTTCCCGTTCCGACCACGAACGCGAACGGCACCTCAACCACCAGTCCTACCGCAGCTGGCGCGGCCACTGCCTCGCGAGCCTTGTTTGCCCACAGCGCTAAAAGACTAAATCCAGTGAAGCCTTGCATCTGTTTTCTCCTTTTCTGCTTGCCAGTGGAACTAACCCCGCCACCGACGTTCTGGGACCCGGGCTGATCCCTCGAACGAACGCACTTTGGACGAGTCGGACGAGAATGGCAATGCACCACTGGTGAATCGATTATATTGCGTGGGTGAACAGGCAACTGTTTGTATACACGGTCGTTATCAAAAGCTCCGACGCCTTGCTCCTCGGATTTCGTTGGAATAAGCGTACCTCACAGTTCACATCTGGGGGAGGGATCAAAGGGATTGAGTTTTGAGTCGTCAGCGCCCGGTCGTCTGCAGGAATTCCAAATACCTACGGCGAATGTAGTATTCGGCATGGCTAGCTTGGGCTCATACGAAGCAGCTCAAGCTAGCCTCAAAATCATGGAGGGATCTTACTGTTGTGGTTGGGCAGCCGGAGCCGCGCCGCCGATTTGCGTGCCAATCACCTCGCCGGAGATTATGATTTCTACCCGGCGATTCTGCTGCCGTCCTTCATTGGTGTCGTTGCTCGCAACCGGATTAGATTTGCCAAATCCCGCCGAAGTAATCGAGTTGGGATCGAGTCCTTGCTGAACCAGGTAATCGCGAACCGTAGAAGCGCGTTTCTCCGAAAGCGTTTGGTTGACTTCGTCGCTCCCGATACTGTCCGTATAGCCTTCCACGGCAAGTTTCAATCCTGGATGGCCCAGAACGATGCCGGACAGTCTCGCGAGCGCCTCACGTGCTGGAGGTCGCAAATCGTATTTGCCGAAAGCGAAGAGCACGTCCGCCATGTTCACTTTCAGCCCCCGCGGAGTATCCGTCGTCGGCAGGATACGGTTGAATTGTTCGAGCAACTGCGCGCGGAGCTGCTGCTTCTCTCGCTCGGATTGCGCCGCCGCATCCTGCGCTTGCTGTGCCTTCAGGCGCTCGTCGTCCGCCTTCTGCCTTTCTCGCTCGGCTTGTTGCTGAGCAGCCAACCGGTCCGCGTCTGCCCTCGCCGTAGCTGCGGCAGACTGTGCTGCATCGCGCTCCGCTTTCAGTCTTTGCATTTCCGCTTGCTGCCGTGCAGCGGCTTCTTGTTGCTGGCTTGCGGCGGCCGCGTCGGCTCGCGCCTTTTCATCTGCTTCACGCTTCGCCGCGTCGGCCCGTGCCTGCGCAGCGCGTTCGTCTTCCTGCCGGTCCAGGGCTATATGCCGTGCATCCGCTGCATTTTGCACTGCGTCGCGCGAAGCCTGCACGATTAATTTATTGTCCCCTTTTTTCGCAAGCAGGTTCTGTGCCTGGCTGAGCGAGTTCTGCGCCTTATTCAAAGCGTCGGGCGCGTACTTTTGCGCGCCTGAATTAATCGCAATCTGCACCGCGTTTTGTGCTTCGAAAAGTTCGAGCGGTACCTTGGAATCGGACTTTGAAATCGTCCCGATGCTTCCCGAGGACTTGTAGCTGTAAGCGCCGCGATCCAGCAATTGATAGTTTGCCGGGACCTGTTCGACCGTCCCGGTGGTCCCCGCAACCACTACGTTTTGCAGCACCACTACGTTACTCGGTTGCCCCACGGCGAAATACGGCTCCGCCGTCACGATTAGGCCGAAAGTCTGCAGGGAAGTCGTCACGTCAATCTTGCTCTTGTCCCCGTCCAAGAGAAGTTCACCGAGATTGTTTGATTTTCCTTCCGGGGTAATGGCCCATAACACGTACGTCAGGTATTCGCTTCCGAATTTTTGCGCCGGCTCCAGCTTGCTGAATTGAGCATTGATCTGGATTCGGCCCACTTTCCCCGTTACCTTTGCTTGACCTTTAGCGAACGGCAGCAGCGGTGAGCCTTGGAATCCGATGGTCGTTGACCCGCTGCGGTGCTGGTAATTGATAGTGACGATCGATGCCGGGGACATCGTTACGTGGTATGTAGGTGTGTCCTGCGCGCGCACCGTATTCCCCAACGCCATCGATAAAAATCCTAATGCAAACAGTAAAACCGCCCCTCTTCTCATAGTTGTTCCTTTTTCCGTGTTGCGAATGTAGCGCCCGGGAAATATTCGAGTCTCTGCCGAGTCCTTAACAGCGCAGGCTGGAAGGGATTTTCCATCGCCTTTAAGCTTCCGTCAATACCTGCCTTAGTCGCTCCGCGAATCGAGGCCGGTGCCGTCGCCAAAAAAAGCCAAATTGACGGTGTTTCTCGTCCCCGTCGATAATACTCGAACCTTTCCACGCTTGATCAGGCTGGAATGTGCGAATTGTTCAGGCTGGGTTTCTAATGATAAATGATGATTTGCGCCGAGAATTGTTGGCGATGCGCAGCGAAGATATGCGCGTTCGCGACGAATTGATGGCCGCGGGAGAGCTGGGTGGGCCCTACGTTCCCCGCATGGAAGAAGTTCACAAACGCAACGCGAACCGTTTGCGAGAGCTCATCGATCTCCACGGGTGGCCGGCCGAAGATATTGCGGCGAAGGACGGTGGCGAATCAGCATGGTTCATCGTTCAGCACTCCGTCGGCGAACCGAAGTTCCAACGCGATGCGCTAGGGATGTTGCAAGCCTGCGTTGCTGAAGGCCGCGTCCCATCCTGGCATGCGGCCTATCTCGAAGATCGCATCGCACTGCATGAGGGCCGCCCGCAACGTTACGGTACCCAGTGGATAGACGATCCTAGGGACGGCCGCATCCGTCCGTGGACGCTTGCAGATCCCGAAAACGTTAACGCAATCCGGGCCGAAGTTGGCCTCGATCCGCTTCGACCCATTCCTGAATTAGGACCTGAACTACCCGCCAAGGAACGTCAAGAAATGGAAGAGAATCAGCACTGGTGGCTGCAATGGCTGGCAAGCAAGGGATGGCACCGCCGGTAATTCTCACGGCATTACGGTCAACGTGAATTGCTCGGTATGAGTCGGCGCATTCGCCGCTGATGCAGTCACTGTGACCATATAGCTAGCCGGTTGCGCCGCGCTTTTTTGCATTACTCCGGCGCAACTCGAAGTTACGAGCAGGCCAGCGATCATCGCCGATGCAACTAGCACGCGTCTGAATTTCGCGTCGGCAAAAGCCGCGCGCTTGCCAGCTACACCAAAAACTCCCGCGAGCGCTATCGCCCAAAGGTAGAGGGCCATATTCCCGGCACCGGGAAACGAACCTCTTGTCGCGGTTTCAGTTTCGCTGGTCCCTGCTGCTTGCACCGTTAAAGTCGTCGCAGCAGTTCCTCCTGCCGGATTCACACTCGACGGATTGAAGACGCACGTTGCACTAGCTGGCAACCCCGAGCAGGCAAGCCCAACGGCTTGTTTGAATCCATTCTTGGACGTCACCGTTATTGTCAAACTTCCGGAGGCGCCTTTCACCACTGAGAGAGTTGAATTGCTCATCGACAGCGAATAATCCGCGGCCGGTGCGGCTAGGACGCTCACATTCACCGCCGCAGAACTCGACGCGACGTAGTTTGCATCACCAGAATACGTAGCCGAAATCGCGTGGCTTCCCACGGAAAGATTGGCGCTGCCGAAGGAAGCCGATCCCGCGCTCAACATCACCACGCCAATCTGCGACGAACCGTCCAAGAAAATCACCAATCCCGTCGGCGCTCCGCTTCCGGACTGCGGCGTAACGCCCGCGGTAAACGTGACGCTTTGTCCGCTCGTCAACTGCGTCGCCGACGCTGAAAGAGAGGTGTTCGTTGCGACTTTGGCCGGCGCCGCAACGTTCACCGTGACAGCAGCTGATGTCGACGCAGAGAAATTCGCGTCCCCCGAATAGACCGCTGTAACCGAATGCGTGCCAACGCCGAGACTCGACGTGCTAAACGTCGCTGTCCCGGAAGAGTTCAAGGTGCCACTACCAATTTGCGTCCCGGCATCGTTGAAAGTCACAGAGCCCGTGGGTGCTCCAGATCCCGACACCGGAGCAATCGAGGCAGTAAACGTGACCGCCTGCCCCGAAGTCGCCTGCGTAGCCGATGCAACAAGAGTCGCCATCGTCCCCGCCATGGTCGAAGAGCTCGCGGGCGTGAACACAAAGACCGTCGCGGAGTACGCCGGAAAGTTGTAACTCACCGCGTTCGACGCCACGGATACCGGCGTCCCGGCCACAATCTGAGTGATGTTCGCGTTACTGTACGTATAAACCGCCGCACTCCCTGTTGAATCGAAGTTCGCGAGCGTCAAAATAGTCTGAATCGCGCTCGTAGTCTTGTTGATCGCAACAACGGTCAGAGCTCCGTCGCTCGACCGCAGCGCACCGTAAACCGACAGCTGCGCTTGATCTGTACTCGTCGAATTAACAGAAGTGTCTCCAAACTTTCCGCCGGCTCCGTCATAGTTGCGATACACACGAAAACTGTACGCAACCGCGTCTGTCGGCTGCGGCACGGTCCAAAAATTCGCAAAATCCAGGCCCTGACGGCCGTAAATTCCCAGCACGTCCGCTTCGGTTAGCGCGTCCACCAGCGGATTTGTCCCGCTGCTGAAGCTGTACTCTGAAATGGAAAGTTTCGTTCCCGGATAGTAAGTCTGAATCCAATTCTGAAATCGCGGAATTAGTTGCATCGGTCCGTCAAAATAAAATTGCTCCACCCAGCTCCCCGAATTGAACGTGGGATCCCACAACGCGCGCGTCGAAGCCAACTCGGCGGCGTCTGTCGATCCGCCACCATAGTAGTGTTCGTCAAAATAATCGAGGATGCGTTGACCATTCGCCTGATCGTAAGCTGCCATCTTCTGTAAATAGTATTGCCCTGCGAACAGGTTGTTCTGCAGGCTAGGAGTTCCAATCCATCCGCCCAGCGTAAAATCCACCGGCCCGAAAACTTTCGCCGAAGGATCCGTCTGCTTGATCATCGCGGCATATTGCTGGCCCAACGAGATAATCGTGTCGTAATCCGGCTGTGTAGGCTCCACGTCGCGATGCGTGTTGCTCCATCCGCCTGGCTCGTTGTCGAGTTGGTAGTAGGGAACGCCTCCGTTCGCGGCCGTGCCAAAGGTGTTGATCAGGTGTTGCACCCAGCCCTGCTGCAGCGCAACTGTGTTGTCGATGTGATTCGCAAAAATGTTGCTGTCCGTCAACTGCGTCCCGTTCGTCGCAATGCTGTTTCCGCAGTTGTCGTTGTTAGGGTGTACGTAAGGGTTAGTCGATTGCTGCGCCCCATACACCGAAACAGGGAAGCTGCAGTTCCACGTCGCCATTTTGTTCACATAAGGAATAATCGGAATCGTCAACAGCGCGTGCGCGTTCGAAGCCGCTTTATACGTGTTGACCATCAGGTCGGCCGAAGCGCTGGGAACCGGCGTCGCTTGCCCGTTGCCGCCCATGAAATACCAGTCGAAACCCGCGTTGCTCGAATCCACTTGCCAGTTGTAACGCGTTGTTGCGTCCCCGCCCCATCGGATATTTGGAACCTGGATTTCCTTCGCGAAGCCCGCGTCCAAACTGTAATTCGCGATACCGTAAATATCGGGATTGATCGCATGCGGATTTCCCGCCGCGTCCACAGTCAGCGTCGGCGTCGTCTGCGCCACGCTGTCTTGCGCTGCCGCGCCCCCGAGCAGAATCGTTACCGCCGTATAGAAGATCAGGCGAAACCGAGCTCCACGCATGAGTCGCTCCCGAAAAACGAAAAGTCCGGCGAGTTTCCTTTCGGATTAAAAACTATCGGTGGGTGGTACTGGGGTCAATGGTACGCAAGTTCAGGCGAAAATCTTAGCCGTCGGACGAGAGAGCTTCTTCCGCTTGCGCGATAGTCTCATATGAATCAAATAACGGAGCGATTCCCGTGATGTGCATCACGTTTTGCACGCGATGGTTCATTCCCACGAGCGCAAGTTTTCGTCCCGATTTATGGCACGAAACGAAAGCGCGAACCAGCGCTCCTATAGCCATCGAATCCATCATGGGGACGTCCGATAAATCCACAATCAGCCGCGGAGCTGCGACAGCCGCGACCGCCTCAGCGAATATCGGCGACGAAGATGACGTGAACGCGCCCTTCAGCTCCAGAATATGCACGCCCTCGCGACCACCCGGCTTAGTGACTACTCGAAACGGATCGGTTGCCATGTCGGGGCATTCTATTACCGTTCCAAGAAATGTTCCTAATTTTTTCGCCCGTTCCTTTTTTGCGTGGACTATCCAAATCCTGCTCGCCGGCCTCCAATCCATGCCCTTAGGTGATGCATAGTGCGTTACATCCCTGCCAACATCTATGTCCTAGGATTTGTTCCCTTTGCCGCAGAATCCTGATAGCAGCCGGCCCTCGGCAGCCTCTTTACACCCCATTACTACTTGACTCCTGTGTCAACTTGCTATAAACCTCCACTTAACCCGGAACCGTTTAGATGCCTCTCCCGGGCAGGGAGACCCATGCAGATACGACCCAGCCGTATCCGAGCAACCTTCGTGTGTTTTGTGGCAGTAGCAGCATTTGCGTTCATTCTTCCAGCCGCTTACACCCAGACTCTCCCCATCCAGTCCCGCATCGTTCAGCCCATCGACCCCGCCAGCCGAACCGTCCTCAAAGGAAACACCTATTATCTCGCCCAGGCTAAATACGACACAGGCGCAGCACCCGCCAGCCTTCCCATGCAACGCATGCTATTGCTCCTGCGCCGCGGCCCCGACCAGGAAGCTGCTCTCGAACAGCTAATGCAGGAACAGCAGAATCCTGCTTCGCCCAACTATCATTCTTGGCTCACGCCACAGCAATTCGGCGCGCAATTTGGGCCCTCCGCGCAGGACATCCAAACAGTCGTCTCCTGGCTCGACTCGCAAGGCTTCGCCGTCAATCGCGTTTCGAATGGCGCTACCGTCATCGAATTCTCCGGGACTGCCGGACAAGTTCAATCCGCATTTCGCACCACCATCCATAAATACAATGTCAATGGCGCCGAGCATTGGGCCAACTCGAGCGATCCTTCCATCCCTGCTGCACTCGCGCCAGTCGTTGTGGGTCTTGATACGCTGCACAACTTTCCGCGCAGCGCGATGCACGTCGTCTCCGGCGTCTACTCGAAGAATCGCTCCACCGGCCAGGTCAAAGTAGTAAGCTCCACCAAGCCGCCCCTCTTTACCCTCGGTTGCGGTTCTACCAACACTGGCGCCCCAATCACTTGCTTTGGCCTCGGACCTTTTGATTTCGCCACTATCTACAACGTTCTTCCGCTCTGGAATGCTAGTCCCGCCAACGACGGCACCGGCCAGACCATCGCCGTAATCGGTGAAACGGATGTGGTTAACAGCGACATCGAATCTTTTCAAAAACTTTTCGGTCTGCCGGTAAAAGACCCCGTTTTCGTCGTTGACGGCCCCGACCCTGGCATCTCGCCTGGAGATGAAACTGAATCAGATCTCGATCTCCAGTGGGCTGGCTCGATTGCAAAAGGCGCCACCATAAAATTCGTGGTCGCCGCAACAACCAACACCACTCTGGGCGTGGATCTCGCCGCTCAGTTCGCCGTCGACCAAAATATCGCGCCGATTATCAGCGAAAGTTACGGCCTCTGCGAAGCTGCAATAGGCACCGCCGGTAATCAATTCTTCAGCTCTATGTGGCAGCAGGCCGCCGCTCAGGGAATCACGGTAATCATTGCCGCCGGCGATAGCGGTTCGGCCGGCTGCGACAGCCACGATAATCAACCCCCCGCTCCGGCCGAATTCGGCCTGCAAGTCAGCGGGTTCGCCTCCACTCCCTACAACGTTGCCGTCGGCGGTACCGATTTCAACGACCTCGCCAATCCTTCCACTTTCTGGAAGGCTACTTCCGACCCCACCACTCAGGAGTCAGCCATCGGATACATTCCCGAGGTCCCGTGGAACGATACTTGCACCAGCGCGGCTCTCAGCTTTTTCGGTTTCCCCGGCACCGCTATTTCCAACTGCAACAATCCTAATTTGCTTCAGATCGTCGTCAACACTGTAGGCGGCAGCGGCGGAAAGAGCTCCTGCACCGTCGGCGACGGAAATGACGTTACAAGCTGCTCAGGAGGTTATGCAAAACCGTCTTGGCAAACCGGAACAGGAGTTCCCGCCGACGGCAAGCGTGATATTCCTGACGTTTCTCTGTTCGCAAGCGGTGGCTTCTACACCAACAGTTTCTACATTATTTGCGAAGCCGACCTGACTGATGGAATCCCTTGCGATGCGCAGAACGGCGAATTTCTCGCCGTTGGCGGCACTTCTGCTTCCGCTCCTAGCTTCGCCGGCATCATGGCCATGGTTGACCAGAAAACCGCCGCGCGCCAAGGCAATGCCAACTATGTCCTCTACAATCTCGCCGCCCAACCGGGCGCAAGTTGCACATCCGCCAGCGCCACCTCGACTTCCAGCACTTGTGCGTTTTATGACGTCACCACCGGAACTAACGCTATGCCCTGCGACGGCATCCCGGCGGACCACCCGGTTAATTGCGGCACGCCCGGCTCCGAGGACATCGGCATCCTAACGGGCTATACCACCAATGCAGGCTATGACCTCGCCACCGGCCTCGGTTCGGTGAACGTCGCCAATCTCGTCAAGAATTGGACCACGTTTTCCGCTGGACTAAAGCCCAGCGCCACGACGCTCACTCTCTCGCCCGTCACGGGCATCGTCCACGGCACTCCAGTCAATGTAACTGTCGGCGTCTCTGCTGTCGCCCCTGCTACCGGCACTCCGACCGGCAACGTCGCTCTCGAAGCGCCGCCGACCAATCCCGGCATAACTTCTTTCGTGCTCACCGCTGCCGGCGTCAGCTCCACCACCGACATTCTTCCCGGCGGCAGCTACAACGTCACCGCGCACTACCCCGGCGACAGCACCTTCAGCGCTAGCGACTCGCATCCCGTCGCTGTCACCGTCACGCCCGAACCCAGTTCCGTTGCCGTCTCCGTCATAACCGTCGATTCGAACGGCAACGTCTTTCCGTTTACCTCCGGCACGTACGGCGCGACAGTTATTCCTCGCGTCGATGTCACAGGCAAATCTGGCAACGGCTTTCCCAGCGGCAACGTCACCTTCAAGGACAACAATCAGGCCCTCACTCCAGCCCTTACTCTGCCTCTCAACAGCCAAGGCAATGCGCTGCCGACCAATCCCATTTTCACTTTCACTGCCGGCTCCCATTCGCTCAGCGCCTCTTACGCCGGCGACGCCAGTTTCAACGCGAGCGCATCCACCACTCCTGCGACTTTCACGATCTCTCAAGCCGCTACCACAATTTCATTAAGCGGACCTGCAGGTGTTACGCTCGGAGGTACTCTTACCCTGCCCGCAATTCTCAGCGCCACTAGCTGCGGCAATCCTCCCACCGGCACGGTTACTCTTTTTGACGGGACCACTCAGCTTGGTGCTCCGCAACCGGTTCAGGCCACGAGTCTGCCGAACTGCACAATTCAAGCTACTGTGAACTTCGCTGCAAGCGGTTTCCCTCAGGGCATAAGCTCTGTCACGGCCAAATACAGCGGAGACACTAATTACACGTCGTCTACATCCGGCCCCGAATCCGTAGATGCCAAGGCCAATTCGACGTCTACACTCTCCGCCTCGCCCACCACAATTCAACAAGGGCAAAGCGTTACTTTGACAGCGCTCGTAGCAGCAAGCTCGCCTGGGGAACCCGCTCTCACCGGCACTGTGTTCTTTAGCCTCAACGGACAGAATCTAGGGTCTTCCAGCGTGTCAAATGGCCAAGCGCAATTCACTACGACAGCGCTTCCGAGTGGCAACGACCCGGTTCTCGCTAGCTACAGCGGAGATACCAATTACAACAATTCTTCATCTGCGGTTGCCTTCATCCAAGTCAACCCCGGCCCAGACTTCAGTATCACGTTCGCTCCCCCCGCTGTAGTCGTTCCGTCCCAAGGCGCTTCGGGCAGCACCGTCCTAACCGTTACCGGAACCAACGGCTTCAACACTGCCATCAATTTCGCCGCTGCCACTGTGACCGGCCTTCCCAGCGAAAGTAATTTCTCTTTCAATCCGACGTCCGTTGCTGTCGGCGCCACCACTGCGATGACCATCACCACAACCGCCCCGAGCCAGGTTGTTCCAGCACACCGTTCCGCCGCAGGCCCCTCAAGCCGGTTTAATCTTCCGGGGGGCACGGTATACGGTGCACAACTCGCGCGTCATTCGATCGGTTTTGTTCTGGTGCTGCTCTTCGGCTTGCTTCTCGCCACGCAGTTGCGGCAACGGCGCGTGCGCTGGCTGGCTCCAACCCTTCTGCTGGCCGTGCTTCTCGTTAACGCAGCGTGCGGTGGAGGAGGCAGCAGCACCGCAACTCCTCCCGCTAATCCCGGCACGCCCAAGGTCCAGAATGTGCCCGTCAGCGTAAAAGTGACCAGCGGTACCATCACCCACACCTTCACGTTCACATTAACCGTGAACTAGGCCGTCGGGACGCATCCGGAAGTGTGAGTATTCCTCGCCTCACTGCTCGTTGGAGCAGCGAGCGCAGGCCATAAGCGTGCGCTTTATCTGGTTACAGTTTTCGCCTGCACCTAAAAGAGCTGTTTGCGCTTAACCCGCGTGGTTTTTCTACGCAAACGTGTTAATATAAGGCTGCGCTTCCTGAAAGTTTTTAGTGGCTTCATCGCCTCGTGGGGCGCGGCTTGCGATCTTTTTGCCCGACCTCACGTCTTTTGGTGTGTTTGGTCCCTCGCCGCGGATTTTGACTTTTTCAGGTGGCAAGTCCGTCCAACAGCAGCGAATCTTTGCGGCCGGTGGACTAAACGTTCAGGGAGAGACGAGCATGAAGAATCTTTTTGTCGGCAACATGAGTTTTCAGACTACCGCAGCGGATCTCAAAGCGCTGTTCGAACCCTTTGGGCAACTGGCTCGCGTCCACGTCGCCACCGATCGCGAAACCGGAAAAGCGCGCGGCTTCGGCTTCGTGGAAATGGTTAACGACGCGGATGCGGCCAAAGCTATCGCTGCTCTCGACGGAAAAGATCTCGGCGGGCGCAACTTGAAAGTTAACGAAGCCCGGCCCAAGTCCGAATCGAGCGGCCCGCGCGGTCCTCGAAGCGGCCCCGGCAACAGCGGCCCGGGCGGAAATCGTGGTGGTGGCGGAAATCGTGGAGGCGGCGGGGGCGGTGGCCGCGAACGGTTTTCGAACGAGGATTATCGCGAAGTGGCCCGTCAGCCTCGCGAACCTCGTTGGTAGTTTTGTAACATCAGCGTTGGAGGTTGCCGTGGTTTTGCCCCTTTGCAAACCCATCCCAAGGAGAGGCTATGACAACGACATTCAAGAAGCGCCAGAAAGAAATGAAGCGAATGGACAAAGCGCGCATGAAGGCTGAACGCCGCGCGCAAGAAAAGCTTGTCCCTCGTGAAGGCGGTCCATCCGTGGAAGAATTTGACACTCGCATCGAGGACTTGCAACCTTTGGCTTTTGATGAGTCCGTAACTCCCTCGGATCAGAAATAGGAGCTGCGCCGCAATCTTCGTCTGAATCGCAATTGGTATTTAGGTGCGGGCGCGAAAATCGATCGAACCACCGCAATTCTTCCGAAATTCCGCGGCTTGCTTACTACGGCAAGCCGCAACCCCCGCGGCTTTAGCGGGTTAGATTAGGTGTTATACTCGGAATTCGTCAGTCTTGTTCGATGATTTCGGCGCTATCGAAGCTTCAGCGCTACCCGAAGGAGTTCGAGGATGGGTATCCAATTTCTAGAGTTGTATAGCTGGGCCAGACACCGCAAGATTTTCGCTACCCTCCTCGTCATACTCACTCTCGGCATCGGCATCGTTATCGGCACCGTAATTTCAGGCCGCGCCATGGCCACGCACGATCAAGGAGCCAACGGCGCGTCGCTGCTGGCGATTCCTGACCCGGTGACGCTGTCAAATGGCTTTGCTGCCATTTCGAAAAAGCTCGGACCTGCCGTTGTGAATATTTCCACCACCCAGATCATCGAGAAGCCCAAGGGAGGCAAGAAGCCTCACGGTTCGGGCGACCCTTTTCAAGATTTTTACGATCGTTTTTTTGACACGCCTGATACGGGCCAGGACGCGGAGCGCAGCCTTGGCTCCGGCGTAATCGTCAACAAGAACGGCTTCATCCTAACCAACGATCACGTGATTGACCAAGCCACCAAAATTCAGGTCGCCATCGACGGGGACTCCACTCATTACAACGCGCACTTAGTCGGTACCGACAAAGATACCGACCTCGCCGTAATCAAAATCGAAGCAAGTCACGACCTCCCGGTTGCGAAACTTGGCAATTCAGACGGAGTGCAGGTAGGCGATTGGGTTCTCGCTTTCGGCAGCCCCTTCGGATTGAACTCTACCGTCACCGCCGGAATCATCAGCGCGAAAGATCGTTCCAATGTCGGCCATCAATTCCAGCGATTTATTCAAACCGACGCCGCTATCAACCCCGGAAATTCCGGCGGTCCGTTGGTCAACATGGCGGGCGAAGTTATCGGAATCAATACCGCTATCTACACCGGCAGCCGTGGATTTGAAGGTGTTGGATTCGCTATGCCTTCCAACGCCGTGATCAACGTTTACAACCAACTCATTACCACCGGCAAGGTAGTGCGCGGCTCCATAGGCATCACCTTCCAGGACGAGCGCAGCGACAATCCAGTCGTTCTTAGGGATCTTGGCGCGCCGTATGGAATTGTTGTCGAAGCCATTGAACCCGGCAGCCCCGCCGATAAAGCCGGATTGCAGGTTGGCGACGTCATCACCGAAGTTAACGGCCAGCCCATTCACAGCGGCGCCGATTTGGTGAATCCGATTGCGCAAACTCCCATCGGACAGTCCGTTCGAATCCGTTACGTTCATGCCAAGCAGGCCAAAGAGACTTCGCTCACCGTCGCCGACCGCTCAAAGATTTTCCCGGCGTCCGCGCAGGCCGAAGAAGATCAGCCCGCGGAAGAAGAAACGCCCGGCGAGCTTGGGTTGCACGTCGAAGAATTCACTCCTGATCTCGCTCGCAAGCTGAATATGGCCAAACTAACCGGCGTGATCGTCAGCCAGGTAGACCCCGCCAGCTTTGCCGATGATATCGGTTTCGCGCGGGGCGACGTAATCACCGAAATCAATCACACTCCGATAAACAGCCTGTCCGACTATCGCCGCGAGATGGCCAAGCTCAAAGCGGGCCAGGACGTCCTATTCAAGATTGCCCAGCGTGGAGCCAACGACCGCGTCCTGACCGTTTTCTTGGCCGGAGCCGTCCCTGCCGCCCAATAGCCGCGTCGGGTTGCGTTTGATTTTCAACGTCCCTTGGCTTGCGGTGTCGTGAAGCGTTATCTGATAAGCGCTCACCCGTTTCCCGCGCCTTGTGCTCGGACTTGATTGCGCAATAATAGGGCAGGGGCTAATCTCGATGAAGAGAACCGCAAAATTCCTGGCTATCGCAGCAGTTCTTTTTGCCGCATGGTCCCCGGCATTCGCGTTCCCGCAGCAAGCGGGTTCGTCTTCATCCGGCTCTTCGGCTACCGCCAAGAAGAAAACAGTTTCGAAGAAGCATCATTCCCGGCGTGAACCCACTCAAAAAGCTCCGACCGCGGCGCGCATTTCCGAGATTCAGTCAGCGCTTGCGCGGAACGGCTATTACCAGGGTGAGCCGAACGGCAAGTGGGACTCGAACACAGTAGCCGCGATGCAAAAGTTTCAATCAAGCAATGGTCTGGAAGCCTCGGGAAAACTGAACGCTCTCAGCTTGCAGAAACTGGGACTCGGATCGAGCATTGCCGGCGTCGGCGCTCCCAAACCCGTGCAGCCCGCCACCAGCAAGCCCGCGGCGGCAGCGCCTTCTTCCACCGCGCCGGCCTCTGCGCCACCATCGACTAACTCTACCTCGGCGGCCAATTCTTCGCTCGCTTCCAGCTCCACTTCTAACTCAACTTCGGCGTCAACGAAACCCCCGCAACGTTAGTTTCGCAGCGTTAGTCTCGCAACGTTAGCTTCCGCTCCCGATCAGTCGCCCGTCGGCAGCGCACACAGGGCAGGGAATCGCGCCTAGTCTTTCGTCTTCAGTTTTAGCCGAGGCTTGTTTTCTTCCAGGAACGAGCGCAGGCCATCCGCGACGTCAAGCAAGCGAATCCACTGCTCGTAATATAGTGTGACGGGAAACCGTCCCAGCCCGTACACGCTGACTCCGCCTTTCTCGCCCACGCGAAACTCGAGCGTTCCGCTGCGCTTCTGCCCGCTTGTCTGTTTCTCCAACTCTGCGATGCGCGCCAGCAATTCTTCTTTTGTCGGTTCAGTCATCGTTGATTCCTCGACTCCAGTATCGCCTGTTTTTTGCCGGCGCGCGCGAAAAGGACGCTCCGCGAATTATTTTCCGAAGACCAGCTTCACGGATTGCACCGTGTTTTTGTTCCGGTCTCCGTTCAGCCCTACGGTGAGGAACGAAATGGGCACGTTCGCTCCCAGGTTTCCGTCCCACTTCACGCCATATTGAATCGTGACGGTTAGCTGAGTAAATCCGAGCGGCCCGAGCGTTCCCGCGGCCTTCACGGACTTCGCCGCGCCCTGAATCGTGCTGACGAGCGCTTCAGTCAGCGTAGGAGGCGCCACGTGGTGCGGCGCCAGTCCTTTCGGCGGAGGCGGCACCGAATACTTGAACGTGACGTCGTTGCAAACGTCTTTCTCATGCGAGCCGCCGATTTTGAAAATGAAAAAGTTGATGGTGCCGCCCACCGTCGTCGCCGTAGTAGTTTTGAAGTCGAATTCAGCGGACGAAAGCGGAGGCAAAGCATCCGGCCCGCTCCCCAGACTTTTCTGGTACTGGTCCAGCGCCGCTTTCACTTGCGGAATGATCAACTCCAACGGCCCCGCATCCGCCGGCGGAGCGGTATCCGCTATCAACGCCGTCGGGTCCACTTGGTTCGCCTGCGCGTGCGCCACGCCGGTTGGCGCCACCGTCGCCAACGGAATACAGCAAGCCAGCAGCATCAGCCACCTAAACATAAATCCTCCTCGCGGCATCCATCCATCGCGGCCCATTATATATTTCATCGGGCCTCGTCTTTGGGTTTAAATGTAGCGCCGGGGCCTTCAGCCCGGCATCTTGTTTCTGCCTTTGCACTTTCGCTGTCATCCCGAGCGAGGCCGTCTTTTGGCCGACGAGGAATCTGCTTTTCCTCTCTTGAGTTCGGATAGGTTCATTCATATAGTCCTGCTGAGTAAATGCAGGAGGCACTCGATGAACAGACTCACGATTGCGGCGGCATGGTTGGCTCTTGGTCTTGTGCTGCTCGTGCCTCAGAGCGCCGGGGAGACCCCCGGCGGGAACGGCATTGCTCGCAAAATTAAATCCGACGTCCTGTCTTCGGCTGTGATATCCAATCCCGCAAGTAGAGGGGCTTCTATGGACAAGGCGGCGGTGCGTCAGGAAGTCGATCAACTTCGCAAAACTTGGAACGCGGCGTGGCTTGAAAACGACAGCGCTACCGTGGACGAGCTCATGGCGCCGGAATATGTTTACATTGCCGGGAACGGCCAGGTGCTCGACCGCAGCGCAATCATGGGAGTGATCCGCTCGCCCAGCTACAAAATCCATAACGGCGCTTGGACTGAAGTTCAGATTAATGTGCTCAGTAACGATGCGGCCGTAATCATCGACCGCTGGACGGGCACCGCCACGCTCAACGACAGCACTTTTAAGGACGACAACCGCTGCTCCCGCTTCTGCCTCCGCCGAAACGGCGCCTGGCAAATCGTCTTCGAACAAGCCTCGGCCATACCTCAGTAATTCGCGCTCAGTGAGCGCTACCTTTTGCGCAGGATCATCTGCGCAATGTGTTCGCTTCTGCGCACCCGTTGTAGAAACGCGCCCCGGCGCTTCAACCTTTTGCGCTGAATTTCTCGCGCAATGTGTTGGTTCAAAGTTCTCGATTAGGACGGGTTCGGAATCTGTGAAGATCAAATTCGAAACGGCCTGACTTTTTCAAATCGCGCAAACTACTGCGCGAGGGAGGCCATATCCAAAAAGATAGGTGAACAATCGGTTTAAGTATAGTAGCCTCTATCGCGTGCCTGCGTTTGCGTGGCCCTTCTCCGTTTGCGCTCTTATCTTAGTTCTCGGTCTTGTTATTCTGTTCCAACATCGTGACGCGATCGGTCGCTTTATCGATCGGACCAAACACATCGGGAAAGCTGGAGTTACAACTTCCGACACTACGGCGATCGCCACCCAAACTGAGACAAAGGATATTGCTAAGCCCTCCGCAGCGGATGACCTGTTGAGAAGCTTTGACAACCAGCTTTTAGTCGAGCAGGAGAGTCTAATAGTAAACTTTCTGAACGAAAGGAACATTCTCGATTCAAAAGACAGAGAAAGAGTTCTAACGCGTTACCTAGCGTCTTCCTATCTCGTGAACAGATTTGAGGCAGTTTACGCTGGCATCTTCGGGTCACAACTACAAGCTTTACAGATGCTGAACCAAAGCGCGGCCGCTGGATTGTCAACCGCAGCCTTGGAAGGCTGGTACAACATTGGAGTAGCAGGTCATCCGCACCTATATGGAAACAATGGCGAGAATTATGCGTTTGGCCAGTGGCTTGGATACATGTACCGCCGGACGCTTCTGACAATGGTCGGCAACGACGCTCATATCACGTTGTTCGGACAAGAATTCTTGAAATACATCATTCAGAATTCTTATTCCCTGGATCGGACAGGATAGGAGAATAGAGGTGGGTTCCCCGTACCTCTACCGTGGGTGTTTACGCACGTTGCGGAGCGACTTGACATCCGGGAGGCGAGAGGACTAATTTGCGGGGTTTAGCGGTTACTAACTAATAAAAATGGAAGAGAACGCAGCCGCGCCCCGAGACGCGTTCTCGCCCGTGTCATCGGAGGGAGCACCGTTGTACAGATTGCCATTCAACCTGTTGCGGCACCGAGCCATAAGAATAGCCTTACGGAGCATTCTCGTCCTTCTTCTTTTGCCCTTGGCGACTCCGGCGAGAAAATACTACCTGAACATCACGAGCAACCCGTCCGGTGCAACGGTCGAAATCAACGGCGTAGTAGTCGGTAAAACGCCGTACCAGACCGAGATACCCGGCACTTACCTCAAGGGCTCTCGCATCGTATACAGCAAGTTCCTGCGAGTGCAACTCCACCTGCGTTTGACATTGGAGGGATATTTACCGAAGGAGGTGGATCTCTCGAACGGTCCAATGCGGCTTGTAAATCTGAACGGCGTCTATTTAGGGGACTATTGGTTGCTAAAGACTGACACGTTCGATTTTGCCCTTGAAAAAGCGGCAACTACATTTGCGGGCAGCGTTCCGAGCATGACCCACGTTACACAACCGGTTCTTGCCGCGTCGCACCAGGAAATGCCGACTGAAGATATCGTCAGTCTGGCGAGTCCAGCAGTCTTATATTTGCAGGGCTCGGAATCATCTGGTTCTGGATTCTTGATTACAGATAGCGGCGTTGCTGTTACCAACGCGCACGTCGCGAGAGGTCAGAGCGAACTCGTTGCTACCACGGCGAACGGACAGAATTTTCAGGCCAAGGTCGTTTATATTGATCCGTCACTCGATATTGCGTTGTTGAAACTTGATGGAACAGGGTTTGCATTTTTGCCCTTGGCGGAAACCTCTTCAGTCCGAGCGGGTAGCACCGTGATAGCTATTGGGACTCCTAGTCGAGGATTTCAGAATTCGGTGACCAAAGGCATCGTGGGCGGCATCGGACTAATGCCAGGAGAATCGGGCACATGGGTTCAGACCGATGCAGCCATCAATCCTGGCAATAGTGGCGGCCCTTTGCTAAACGCTTCGGGAGAGGTGATTGGAATCACTACTCAGAAGCGATTCACGTCAGGCGACGGGCGCCCGCTACAAGGGCTAGGCTTCGCGCTTAGCTCGACCGATTTGATCCAACTTCTTAGGCGTTTTTTTCCCGCCAATCCCGGCGCCGCCCCGACGAAAACCGAGTATACAACTGCGGGGAGGGTTTCGATCAGCGCAGACGCCGAAGAGGCCGAAATCTTTCTCGACGGAAAGTTTGTTGGCAACACTCCCGGCGTCTTCACCTTACCATCCGGCCCGCACAAGGTAGAAGTAAAGGGTCAAAACGGACAGGCTTGGCAGCGCGATCTGAACGTCCTCGACAACAGCGATGTCCGACTCGCGGCGGTGCTGCAAGCGAGAAGCGATCCGCAACCAGCTACGACAATCGCGGCTGTCGCTCCGGCTCCGATACAATCAGAAAAACTTTCTCATGCGGGCACGGGCTCTCTTTCCCTCACGTCGAATCCGAGCGGTGCAGAAGTCTACGCCGACGATTCATTTGTCGGTAGAACTCCTACAAAACTCGAGTTAAAGACAGGAGCACACTATATTCGCCTCTTCATGAAGGATTACAAGAATTGGTCTCAAGTATTCAAGATCTTCGACGGCTCGACAGACGAAGTTAGAATTACACTTGAAAAGGCGAACTAGGGAATCTAAGGCCCCGAAATTGATTCTGATCACCTGAGGCAGAAAAACCAAACGTCCACAGCATCCAAGTCCTTGGAAACCTCGCCCCTTCGTGCTAGCGTAATTCTGGAGTTATGACGATGGAGCGCGAACGACGGACGAGCTGGACCGGTAGGCTAAAGCCCCAGTACGCCTCTGCGTTTGGCGCGTCCCCAGTCTTGGGGGCTACCCAGCGGGTGGTGTCACAGGCGTCAATATTAGCCTTCAATCTGCGCACCGCCCCGAAGATCTCACCGTTGAATGCGCTCGTAGGCCGCGGTTTCCGCCCCGGTTTTCGCCCATTTCTAACCGGTTCTGCACCACAAACAGAATTCGCCGTAACTCACTCAAAACAAACGACCGCCCCATTTCTAACCGGGGCCAGAACACACATTAGCCCCACCACAGTTTCGACACTGAAAAACGGAAGAATTTGCGCGGGTGAAGCTGCGCAAGCGGTACCTTACCCACGCTTTCAACACGTTTCTACCCGGTTCTGCCCAAAAAGTAGAAAACGACGTAACTCGCTCAAAACAAAGCATCGGCGCATTTCTACCCGGGGCCACAACCGCATCCAAAGCTCACAGCAAATCATCGAACATAGGCACGAAATTATCGGAGGAATCATGGCTACGGCTGTAATGCCGAAGGTTTTTAAGAATTACATTAATGGCGAGTGGGTGGAGGCGCGGAGCGGGAAGGCGATCGAGAATCGCAACCCGGCGGACACAAACGAGCTGGTGGGGATGTTTCCGGCGTCGTCTGCGGAAGACGCGGATGCTGCGATTGACGCGGCGGCGAATGCGTTTGAGAAATGGCGGCTGACGCCTGCTCCCAAGCGCGGCGAAATTCTCTATCGCGCGGCGGAAATTCTGACCGAGCGCAAGGAAGACTTCGCGCAGGACATGACGCGCGAAATGGGCAAAGTGTTGGAAGAAACGCGCGGCGACGTGCAGGAAGCCATCGACATGACGTAC
>DATNLC010000057.1:0-17907 GCA_035603075.1 Candidatus Acidiferrales bacterium
CCAAAGCAAGGGGCACTTTCCAGTATTTTCGAAGTAGGGCCGACCAACCGGCACTCGGCCAACCACCAACCACTCCGTGTTAAGATGCCAGCGGCAGGCTAAGGTTAGCGAATCCTAATGAATTCTGCCCAAGCCAAAACCGTCTTAGTCGTGGTTCCGGCGCGCTACGCCTCTGTTCGCTTCCCCGGCAAGCCATTGGCCCAGATCGCCGGCCGTCCGATGATCCAGCACGTTGTCGAGCGCCTCCGCGAAGCTGCCAGCGCTCCCCGCATCGTAGTTGCCACCGAAGACCAGCGCATCAAGGACGCCGTCACCTCCTTCGGCGCCGAAGCTATCCTGACCCGCGCCGACCATCGTACTGGTACCGACCGTGTCGCCGAAGTAGCCGTCCACATCCCCGCCGACATTTACGTCAACGTACAAGGCGACGAGCCCCTGATCGACTCCGCCACCGTCGACGCCGTAATCCAAGCCCTTTCCGACGACGACGCCATGCACATCGCCACGCCCTGCGCCGTCATCGCCAAGCCCAACGAGATCATGGATCCCAACGTCGTAAAAGTCGTCCGCGATTTCGACGGCAACGGCCTCTATTTTTCGCGCGCGCCCATACCCTGGGTCCGCGACACGGGCGCGAAAGTCGCCGCGCAACACTGGAAACATATCGGCATCTACAGCTATCGTCGCGACGCCTTGCTTGAGTTTCCCACCTTGCCTCCCGGCGAGCTCGAACGCGTCGAGCAGCTCGAACAACTCCGCTGGCTCGAAAATGGCTTCCACATTGGCGTAGTCGAAACCGATTACGACGGCATCAGCGTCGACGTCCCCGCCGACATCGAGAAAGTCGAAAAAATCCTGCGCTCAAACGCAGCGCCTGACGTCTAAGATTTGCGTGGACATCACAAGAAAATCCCCAAGTTCCCTAATTTTGGTCTCAGTACTCTTTTTTCTGCCCATTCTCGTTTGTGCGCATATCGGCGGTAAGCTCTCTGCGCTTTCGGTTGTGTTCCGCCCCGATCAGTCCACTGGAAACCATCAGCTCGTCGACTTCCACAGTAATTTCTGGGTGAACCTGCACCACTTTCTTTACGAGGAGGCTGTCGTCACCAGCCCGAGCAACGGCAAAACGCATGACGCCGTAACAGAACTTTCTGCGGACAAGGGCATACTTGCCGTCCTTACGATCGACGAACAGAAAGAATGGAAAGATGCGCTCTCCTATTACCGAACTAATCTCGTTGACCGCGACCTGCTCTTCGACGACCGAATGGTGGCCACGAAGAATCGCTTAGAGGCTCTTGAGAATGAAGCCGCTCTGCACGATTCCGGTCTGGACGCGCCGCTGGAAGCTGTGCTCCAACGCGCCGCACCGATTTATCGTGCGCACTGGTGGCCTGAGCATGATCGAGCGAACCGCGATTGGATCGCCAAGATGTCTTCTCTTGTCCGCCAATACGGCGATCGACTCGCAACAAGCATTGCCGGGGCTTACGACACGCAATGGCCGGCTTCGCCGATTCGCGTTGATGTGGTTGCTTACGCCAACTGGGCAGGTGCTTACACCACGCTGGATCCGACACGCGTTACGATTTCGAGCAGTGGCGCGCGAAATCAGAGTCTCGCCGGATTGGAAACAGTCTTTCACGAGTCTTCACACGCGCTGGTGCAGAATGTCTCCGACGCGATTGCCCAGGAGTGCGCCGCGAGGCATGTCGTGCTTCCGCGACGCGATTTGTGGCATGCAGTTCTCTTTTTTACCGCAGGATATTACTTGAATCAGTTGGTCCCCGATTACACACCGTACGCAGATCAAAACGGTTTATGGACCCGCGCTTGGCCGATGTATCGCGCCGCGATAGTGAACGACTGGCAGGCTCATCTCGAAGGGAAGACGACGCTCCACGAAGCGATTTCACGATTGGTCGCAGACGTAGGTGCACCCGCGGCCAACGGCCCGGAGAAATCTCCCGCCTCACACTGACCGGAACGTGGCGTTTCCTTCAAGCTTCGGTTTGTTCGCCAAAAATAATTTTGAAATGCTGGTTTGACACCCGCCGCCATTGTGACCATAATGTTGAGTACGCAGATTCTTTCCGGAGGAAGTCGAGCCCTTTGCGTTCCGCCCCGAAATACATCTTTGTCACAGGGGGCGTGGTTTCTTCACTCGGAAAAGGCGTAGCAGCTGCTTCCATCGGATGTCTCCTCGAAAGCCGCGGCCTGAAAGTCACCCTCCAGAAGTGCGATCCTTATTTGAACGTTGATCCTGGCACCATGTCGCCCTATCAGCACGGCGAAGTGTTTGTCACCGACGACGGCGCCGAAACCGACCTCGACCTCGGCCACTATGAGCGTTTCACTAACGCGCATTTAACGCGCGATCACAACTGGACCACTGGCCGCATCTACGAGTCGATCATTACCAAAGAGCGCCGCGGCGATTATCTCGGAAAAACCGTACAAGTAATTCCGCACGTCACCGACGAAATCAAAGCCGCGTTCCGCAAAGTTTCGTCCGGTCCTGACGCGCCCGACATCGTCTTAATCGAAATCGGAGGCACCGTAGGCGACATTGAGTCCTTGCCCTTTCTTGAAGCCATCCGCCAGATGCGCCTCGAGCTCGGACCCGAAAACGTGATCTTCGTTCACCTCACGCTCGTCCCGTTTATTCCGACGGCTGGCGAGTTAAAAACCAAGCCCACGCAGCACAGCGTCAAAGAACTTCTCAGCATCGGAATTCAGCCCGACATTTTAATTTGCCGCAGCGATCGTCAGCTCCCCACCGACCTGAAATCGAAAATCGCCCTCTTCTGCAACATGGCCGAATCCTGCGTTATCTCCGCTCCCGACGTCGGCAACATTTACGAAGTCCCCATGTCGCTCGCCGCCGAAGGTCTCGACGAACAAATCCTTCGCCTCTTGCATTTGCAAGCCCCGCCGCGCGATCTTTCCCGCTGGCTCGCCATGCTCGAAACCCTCGAGCATCCCCAAGGTGAAGTCCGCATCGGTGTGGTAGGGAAGTACGTTCAGCTTGAAGACGCTTACAAAAGTTTGCGCGAAGCCTTGGGACACGGTGGCCTCGCCAATCGCCAACGCGTTGTGGTCGAATGGATCGAAGCGGAAGAAATCGACTCGCCCTCGACCGCCGAGCGCATGCTACGTCACGTCGACGGCATTCTCGTTCCCGGCGGCTTCGGCAAACGCGGCATCGCCGGAATGGTTCACGCCATCACCTACGCGCGCGAGAAAAAGATTCCGTTCTTCGGAATTTGCCTCGGGATGCAATGCGCCACCATCGAATACGCGCGCACGGTTTCGCACGTCGAGAACGCTGACAGCACCGAGTTCGACCCTGGCACTCCCAATCGCGTGATCTACAAACTGCGCGAGCTTCTCGGTGTGGACGAAATGGGAGGCACCATGCGTCTCGGCGCCTGGAAATGCAAATTGCAGCCGGGCTCGTTCGCCGCCAAAGCTTACGGCCAGCTCGAAATTTCAGAGCGCCATCGCCACCGCTACGAATTCAATTGTGAATACGAAGACACGCTCACCCGCGCCGGCTTCCGCATCACCGGACGCACTCCCGACGGCGTGTACGTCGAAATCGTGGAAGCTCCCGACCACCCCTGGTTCCTCGGCTGCCAGTTCCATCCCGAATTCAAATCCAAGCCCTTGGCTCCTCATCCGCTCTTCGCCGCCTTCATCCGCGCCAGCGTCGAAAACCGCCACCAGCGCCAAGGCGTAGCCGCGGCCGAGTCCCGCTCCATCAACCCCGCCGACTAAGACTTTGTATAAGATTTTTATGTAGCGCCGCGGTCTTCAGCGCGGCATTTTGCCTTCTGTCGGTTACGCTGCCGCCCCTGAGTTTCACGCCGTTGCCGATGTTGCGAAGCCCGGGCGCCGCCGCATTCCCAAACGCCGTCATCGTCGGATCGTCTAGCCTCGATTTGTCATTCTGAGCGAAGCGAAGAATCTGCTCTTTCTCTTCATGGGCGGATTGCATGTCGCGGAACGCTCAGCGATTCCCATTTCTTCCCGGCCTTCGTCGCGAAATGCCTCGCCAGAAAGACTATCTGTCCCACGTGATGCGCGTAATGCGCCACCTGACGATTAATCGCCTGCATCACCGAATGCGGCTCAGCCCGGATCATCACCGTCCTCGTCAGATCCGCATCCGTAAGAGCCTCCAGCGCATCGAAAACATACTTCCACCCGCCTTCCCACATTTCTATCAACTCGGCCCGAGTCTTCGGCGGCGCTTCAAATTCGGTGTCGCGATTCCGATCCGGTTTTTCGCCGTCCGTGGTTAGAAAATCTCGCCAACGCGACCGCATATTTCCAGCCATATGCTTCACGATGATCGCAATGGAATTTGACTCCGAATCTAGCATCACGAACAGCCCTTCGTCCGGGCACTGCGCCATAGCACGATCGCCCAGCCTCTTGTATTGCCGGAAAACACCCGCGGAATCCTTCACGTACGACGTACTCAGTTGGTGTGCCATACCGCCATTCTCTCTCCCTTGCGCCCTCTGTCAACCAGCATGGGCCGACGCCTCCGCCGCTTAAACCGTTGCACAACGTTTTAATGTAGCGCCGCGGTCTTCAGCGCAGCATCGTGCCTTATTCACTTATGCAACCGCCCGTGTTTGGTTGATTTTCGATTCGCCCCGGTTAACAGACATGCGACTCCAGTGGTATTCTGAAATCAGAGAGCGATTTTGCCTTTGAATGGAGTGCGCGGATGAAAAGTCGTAAAACATTCCTTCTCCTCTTTTGCGCGCTCCTTGCGGCGGTCATCGCTTACGGAGCGATTGTCGTCTGGCGCGGCTTCAGCACCGCTAATGAGCCATCCTATTTGGAAAAAGTCGCGGCTCGCACCGCACGCAACCTGGCCATTCCGCGAAACGCTCGACGTGATGTAAATCCGTGGAATGCCACGCCGGAAGTTCTGAAGGAGGCTCGCGAGAGCTTCACCGACCGTTGTGCGATCTGCCACGGTGAAGACGGCTCCGGCCAAACGCGCGTCGGCCGCAACCTCTATCCCAAAGTTCCAGACTTGCGCTTGCCTTCAACGCAAAAGCTATCTGACGGCGAAATCCGCTACATCATCCGGAATGGCGTCCGGCTCACCGGCATGCCCGGCTGGGCCAATCCACATGACGAACAGAGCGACGACAGTTGGAAGCTCGTCCTCTATATCCGCACACTGCGTCAATTAACAACCGAAGAACATTCGCAGCAAGTCTCCACAATAAGCTCTGCTCATTACGTTGGCTCGCAAGCTTGCCAAAAATGCCACGCTGAAATCTATGAACACTGGCGAAAAACGCCCATGGCCAACGTGGTTCGCGACCCTCGGGAATTTCCTGACGCCATCATTCCCAATCTTGCAACCAACACCGTCTCCAAATTCACCAAGGACGACGTCGCACTCGTTTACGGCAGCGTGTGGAAGCAACGCTACTTCACAAAACGTGGTGACGATTATTTCCCCGAGCCGGCTCAGTGGGACATCACCAACCGCGTTTGGCGGCCGTATTTCGTGGCCAAAGGAACCGACTGGTGGGAACCGTTTTATCCGCCCGACAATATGCAGCGTCCCACAGGACCTACATGCGACGGCTGCCACTCCGTCAGTTACAACATCCACACGAAACAAGTGGCGGAGTGGAACGTCGGCTGCGAAAAATGCCATGGCCCTGGAAGCGAGCACGTCGAGCATCCATCTCGCGGCAACACTCTGAATCCGGCGCGCATGGACTACGTTCAGGCAACCGACACCTGCATCCAGTGTCATTCGCAAGGACGCCCGGTGGCACTTCCCATCGAAGGCAAATATTACGATTGGCCGGTCGGATACAGCGTGGGATTAAACCTTAGCGACTTCTGGAACCTTGAAGAGCACACCCTGGGCGAGACCACCTTCACCCATTATGCCGACGGCACCGCTCGCAAAAACCGCATGCAAGGAAATGATTTCGTGCAGAGCGTGATGTATCGTCGCGGCGTCACATGCTTCAGTTGCCACGATACGCATGGCACGGACAACTACGCGCAATTGCGAAAGCCCGCTGACAAATTATGCCTCGATTGCCACGGCCTGCTTTCGTTGAACGGCCCTCGCACCGGAACTATCGAAGAACACACTCATCACAAAGCCGGGTCAGCCGGAAGCAGCTGCATAGCGTGTCACATGCCGAAGATCGCCACAGAATTGGCCGACGTGAAGGTGCGCTCGCACACTTTCGCCTTCATCACTCCCGCCATGACGGACAAATATAAAATCCCCAACCCCTGCACATCCTGCCATGCCGACAAGTCCACCGCTTGGGCCACAGCAGCCTTGCGCCACTGGCCCGAGCGCTCCCCCTGGAGAATAAAGTAACTCTCGACCTTTCATCTCGCGCCCAAGACGCAAATGGGCTGAGCTTTCTGCGCTTTCCATCGCCACGATTACCGGGAGTGCCCGCCGCGGGGGATTGCAAATCCTCTCGAACCCGAATACCCTGGGCGTCATTCAAAGGAGTTCTTCGACGCCGTGGCGCAGAACAAAACATTCTCGGTAAACTCAATCCACTTCGGCGCAAGCGCCCCGCTATTCTTGATCGCGGGCCCCTGCGTGATTGAAAGCGAATCGCACGCGCTGCGCATGGCGGAAAGTTTGGGCGCAGTCGCATCCGAATTGGGAGTTCCTTACATTTTCAAAGCTTCATACGACAAAGCTAACCGTACCTCGCTCTCTTCCTATCGCGGTCCAGGCTTGAAAAAAGGTTTGGCAATACTAAAAAACATCAAGAAAAAGACCGGCCTCCCGATTCTCACCGACGTTCACGACGTCTCCGAGGTTCCGCGCGCCGCCGAAGTCTGCGACATCCTTCAAATCCCCGCCTTCCTCTGCCGTCAAACAGATCTGCTCGTCGCCGCCGGTCGCTCCGACCGCGTAGTGAACGTGAAAAAAGGCCAATTCCTCTCGCCCTGGGAAATCGGCAACGCCGCGGAAAAAATCGCGAGCACCGGAAATGAAAAAATTATCCTCACCGAACGCGGCAGCTCCTTCGGTTACCAGAATCTCGTAGTCGATATGCGCTCGTTTCCCATCATGCGCAAATTTGGCTATCCCGTTGTCTTCGACGTGACTCACGCCGTCCAATTACCCGGTGGCGAAGGCAAGTCCAGCGGCGGCCAGCCTGAATTCATCGAGCTGCTAGCCCGCGCCGGAACTGCCGCAGGCGTGGACGGACTATTTCTCGAAGTGCACGACAATCCCGCAAAGGCTCTCTCCGACGGCTCGAACGCGCTGCCGCTCGCTCAATTCCGCCCGCTGCTCGAGAAAATCCTGAAGCTCGCAACCCTCGTGCGCGAATGGAACTCGAAATGAGTCTCGCGACCGCCAAACGCGTTCTGCGAATTGAATCCGAAGCCATCGCCGGCCTGATCGATCGTCTTGACGACCGCTTCGAGAAAGCCGTCGAACTTCTATACGCCTGCAAAGGCCGAGTCGTCGTCACCGGCCTCGGCAAATCCGGCCTTATCGGCCGAAAAACTGCAGCCACTTTCGCCAGCATCGGTACTCCCTCACTGTTTCTCCACGCCGCAGAAGCACTCCACGGCGATCTGGGAATGCTCACTCCCGAGGATGTTCTCCTCGCGATTTCCTCCAGCGGAGAAACCGAAGAATTGGTCGAGCTGATGGAATCCGTGAAGCGCTTGGGCATCCACATCATCACTCTCACAGCCAATCCGCGCTCCACTCTTGCGACCACGAGCGACATCGTTCTCGACATCGCCGTGAAAGAAGAAGCCTGCTCGCTGAATCTCGCTCCTACTGCTTCCACCGCCGCCGCACTGGCCATGGGTGACGCTCTCGCTATCTCCCTTCTCGAACGCCGTGGCTTCAAAGAAGAAGATTTTGCCGCGCTGCACCCCGGCGGCCGCCTGGGGAAAAAATTGCGCCGCGTCGAAGCTCTGATGCACTCCGGCGAAGATGCACCCCGCGTCCTTCCCACCGCGAAGATGCCCGACGTAATTTACGAAATGAGCCGCAAAGGTCTCGGCTTGGCCGCTGTCACAGAAGCGAACGGCCGCGTCCTCGGCATCATCACTGACGGCGATTTGCGCCGCGTCATGCTAAAGCAAAAAGAAAACGTCCTCGGCCTGACCGCTGCGGATTGCATGACCAAAAATCCCGTCACCATTCCGCGCACCGAACTCGCCGCCAGCGCCCTGCGCCGTATGGAAGAAAAGAAAATCACCTCAGTCCTGGTCGTAGGCCCCGACGGCCGTCTCGAAGGCGTCCTCCACATCCACGACCTCTGGACTCTGCAGCTGTTTTAAAGGAAAAAGTGCCGATTAGACCGTCAGAGCGACGAAGGAGAAAACGTGGACGCGAGCTTGATCGTCTATTTAATAGTAGGAGTGATCGTGATTTTGGCAATTGCAGTCCTCAGTAGTTCGATCTTCACGATTCACACCAAGCAGGCGGGCATCGTTGAGAGATTCGGAAAGTTCAACCGCATCGCTGTCGAAGGGCTGAATTTCAAAACTCCCTTCATTGAATCTTTGGTGTACAAAGAAGACCTCAACATGCAGTTGCTCGACGTTCCCGTACAGTCGAAGACCTCCGATGACGCCACCATTAAGATTCCCGTGCGTGTCCAGTATTTCATTCTTCCGGACAAAGTGAAGGAAGCCTATTACGAGCTGGACGACCCTGAGGCCCAGATTAAAGCTCACGTCGAGAATGTGATCCTCAGCTACATTCCCAAAATCACGCTGGACGATAGTTACAAGCAAGAGGACTCGATCGCTGCCGCCATCAAGGATAAACTGACCACCGTCATGGCGAAATTCGGCTACTGCATCGAAAATGCCCTCGTCACTCAGATCATTCCTTCCGAAGCCGTCACCAACGCCATGAACGACATCAACACTGCCCGCCGGGAACGCATCGCCACCGAAGCGCGCGCCGAAATGAACAAAAATATCTTGGTCAAAAATGCCGAGGGCGAAGCGGACGCCAAGGCTCTGGCAGGAGAAGGAGTGGCTCGCGAACGCAAGGCCATCGTGGATGGTTTGCGCGATTCCGTGAAGGATTTTGAACTGGGAATATCGGGAGTTGATCATCATGCGGTAATGGCGACATTGATGATGACTCAATATTTTGACGCCTTGCGCGAGATCGGTCGAACCAACGCCGTAATCCTGATGCCGCATTCCCCGTCCGCTGTTCAAGACCTTTATGGACAGTTGCGCGACGCAATTGCTACGGGAGTACTGACGGCCAGCAAGACCGAAGAGAAAAAAGGACCGCAGAGCTGATCGCACCAGCACGCAGGGAATCGAATGACCATACGAGAAATTGACGATGCTCGTCGCATTTTCATCCCGAGGGAACAACGCGACGAGGCATCTGCCATTCGCTTTGTTTTTTTGTCTTTATTTTTACGTTGTCAACCCGAGCGAGGCGTTTTTCGCCGACGAAGGACCTGCTGTTCGCTTTTGACTAGAGCGCCGAATGACGATGCGCGATGTAAAATATCCTGCCAAGGTGGCGATGCGGCGAGTATCGTCATCACGAGGAGCATCGCGACGAGGGATCTGTTGGTGAGTGTTGTTACGCCGAGGATTGAATGACAATTCGAGAGATTAAATATCCGCCGAAAGTGATGCGCCGCGCAAAACCAATCCGCGTCCTCTTAATGGACGTGGACGGCACCCTAACTCCCGGCGTCGTCTGCCTGCAAACATTCCCCGACAACAGCGTCGCCGAAATGAAGGTTTTCGATCCGCATGACGGCGCCGGCATCAAGCTCGCCAGCATCATGGGAATCCGCACCGGACTGATCACCGGCCGCGATTCTCCCGCGACCACGCGCCGCGCCCGCGAAATGGGAATGGAATTTGTGATTCAGGGTCAGCCAAAAAAACTCGAGTCGTACAAAGCCATCCTCATCCGCGCCGGCGTCACCGACGAAGAAGTCGCCTACATCGGTGACGACTTGCCCGACCTGCCCATCCTCGGCCGCGTTGGCTTAGCTGTCGCCGTCGCCGACGCCGTCGTCGAAGTGAAACGCGCCGCGCATTACATCACCACCGTAGCCGGAGGCAAAGGCGCCGCCCGCGAAGTCGTCGAGCTGATCCTGAAAGCGCAGGGCAAGTGGAAGAAGGCCATCCCACAAGCCATTGCTTAGCATTCCGTGGAGTTTTCGCGTACCACGACGCCGAGGCTGACGAAGGAAGAGACTAGTTCCGCGAGAACCGTCGAAAGAGGAAGATTAGAAGCCCGCAGGTTGCAAATCCGCCGGCGAACGACAACCACAAGTCCCAGTTCATTCCCAAATCTTAGCATGGAGCGGGAGAAGGGAATCGAACCCTCACCTATAGCTTGGGAAGCTATCGTTCTGCCACTGAACTACTCCCGCCCAATTTCGCCAAGCACTCGCAGCGCGCACATCGTGCTGCGCCCCTACGAAACCTCGGCGACAATTTGGAGAATAGCACCGCGCTCGTCGCGCGTGCAAGCTGCCCCGCTCTCGCATTTGACGCGGACTTCGTAGCGCCGGGCTTCAGCCCGGCATCTTGGTCTGTGGGATAGATGTAACTCAACTCTTTAGAGGTGAGGGCTTTCGTTTTTGATCTTGCGAGCGACCCACCCTTTGCGCTCTTCGCAAAGGGTGGGTGCTTGTCCATTTCGCTCGTTTCCTACTTTCATCGTTCCAGAGGTTCCTGGGTGATTTACTTTTTGCCGCCGGTTGCGTGACCGCGACCGTCGCGCTCTTCGTTTCCTTTGAAGTGCGCACTGTCGACACGCTTGGACTCGACCGCTTTCTCGCCGCGAGCCGGCGCTGCGCCCTTGTAGCCGTGGTCCGGATGGTAGCGGTTGTTCACATGGCCGCGGAAATTTTCCGAGCCATGAAACCACGGGCCGGAGCCGATAAACACGCCGCCGGTAAACCACTCTGGGCCGTAGTAGCCGCTCGGAGCGCAGCCGTACGGAGCCGCGTCATAGTATCCGTAGGGACATTCCGGCTCTACTCCCACGCTGATGGCAACTTGTGCCGACGCTTTCGGCGCCATCGCCATAAAGCACAATCCCGCAAATGCAGCTACTGCCGCTAATCTAAGTCCGCGCATAAAATTCACCTCGTTGTCGTCCGTTGGGATTTTTCTCGAACAACTGATCGTAGAGGTTTCGCACCAGCGGGTCTGTGCAATAGGACACACTTCCCAATTTGGAACCAAGTCGACAACCTACCTTGCGCCACTCCGACGTTGCGGGCACCGGTTGCGCGTGTCCGCCTGTCGACGAAGCAGGGAAGAGATCGGGTTTTGTGAAATCCTTAATGTGCGTTCTGGCCCCGGTTAGAATTTTTTCTCTCCTTTGTTTTCAGGTAGTTGCGCCAGATTCTGTTTGTGGGGCAGAACCGGTTAGAAAGGGGCGCCCGCTGGGCGATTCGATGGTTACTTCGACCTTGCCTTCGCGGGGGCAATCGGAGATTTTTTTCACGTCCAGGGTGACAGTGGAAGTGAGATTTTTGAGGTCGCTGGCGCTTCCTTCGTCGGGGTAAGGGGACGCGGAGTTTGTGACGTTGCGAGGTTCGGGATCGCGCATGGGCATGACTTTGACGATGTGGGTGGTGGGTGAGTCAATCCATTCGCCGGCTTCGTTTATGCGGGTGTAGGCGCGGATGGCCTTTACGAGGCCTTCGGCGGTGGGCATGACGTTCTCGGCTCGTTCGATTACGAATTCGAGGGCGGAGCGAAGGCCGAGATTGCGCTGTTTGAAGAGGTTGAAGGCGCGTGCGTGACGGTAGATGGCTGTGGGTCCGCCTTCGGGCTTGAAGTCGAAGTCGATGTTTTTGACACGGCGCCATTGGAGGAAGGCTTCTTCGATGGCTTCGCGGTCTGGGTGGTGGCAGATGGAGCAGCGTCGCTCGTGATGCGAGAGATCGATTTCAGTTTGGGTTTTGGGCTGGGATTGTTTGCGCGCCGCGTCGGGACGGAGAGTGACCTGCTTGAGTGTCGGAATCGGCCTAGGTTTGCGTTTTGGGCGTTTTGGTCTGTGATGCGAGCGTTTTGGTGCGATTGCTGTGGCTTCAGGGGTTGGAGCCGTGTCCTGACGTTGAGGCAATTCCATGGCTTGCGGCGCGATCGGCCCTTGTGGCTCAGGGTAAAAAGTCGCGCTCAGACGGCGTATTGACTCTTCGTTGACATCTGCGAGGGCACGCTCGACTAGAGCGTCCGTTTCGGCCTCTGCCGGCACGGCGACCGGGGTCGTCTCGACGACCGGGGCCGCTGGTGGGACATATTCGTGGCGGACGTTTAGCGGGGAGACATATTTGACCGGGTCTTTGACTGGACCGGGGTCACGACGGGACATGAGGGCTTCGACATCTGCGGTCATGGGGCCGGTCTGGCCGCCGGCCCAAGGGGGCGCGGCGCGGCCTGTTCTAAATCTCTTCATCTTCCTTCTCCAATATTCCCAATTTGGGACTGAGGAGCTTTTTACGAACGCTCACTCGCCCATGCGTCTTTCGTGGGCACTTTTTCTTGTGCCCCGACCGATGCTAAGTGAAAAAGGAGAAAGATTTCAAGGGACGTTTCCGGTGGATATTGCATTTAACTCAGTAGTAAAGATTTAAGGGGCAAAATAATTTCGTGTGTGCATAAGAGGTGTACGCAGATTTGCGGAGGCTCACATACAGGCCATAAGACTTAATTGAGCGCTTTGAATTACGAGTCGCTAGTCTCAAACTTGCAATTGGTTGGTCGGTTGCATACAGGAGGATCTGTGACAGACGAGTTTTTGCGACAATTTCTGATAGTTGCGCTTGAAACGTTGCAGGAGAACCAACTAACTATCGCAAGGCTCGCCAACAAGGTCGCCGCATTTGAAGAATGCGTGCGCATGATAAATCCTGAGTTAGCGCGAGCTTATGATGAGAGAGCAGCTCAGTATAGAAAGCGCGACGTCCGCTTCGACAACGATGTTGAACTTGTAGTGCAAAGGTTTGGGAACCTAATTCAAAAACTGAAGCATGGCGATCCTCATTAGCAAGAGGTTTCACTCTGGGAGGAACCACTTGCGTGATTTGCTCGCTCTGTTAGGATGATGACGAGATGGCGACTCCTGCAAAGGCTTTGGTGCTCGACAGTTTGGTAGTTGGTGACTCCCGCAACGAACTAAGGACGCTCCCGTCCGATCTCGTTCACCTAATACTGAGCGACATTCCGTACGGTATCGGTGTCGAAGATTGGGATATTCTGCACGATAATCAAAATTCAGCGCTGTCTGGCTCAAGTCCGGCGCAAGAAAAAGCTGGCGCGATATTTCGTCGTCGCGGGAAGCCTATAAATGGCTGGTCCGAGGCTGACCGTGCCATTCCAAAAGAATATTACGAGTGGTGTTCCAGCTGGGCTTCAGACTGGTTTCGAGTTCTGAAGCCGGGTGGAACCGCCTTCGTGTTTGCCGGACGTAGGTATGCTCACCGGTGTATATGCGCGCTCGAGGATGCTGGGTTTTCTTTTAAGGATATGCTGGCGTGGATTCGTGAGCGGGCACCACATAGGGCTCAACGCGTTAGCGTAGTTTTTGATCGTCGGGGAGACCAAGTCGCATCAGAAAAATGGGAAGGTTGGAGAGTTGGGAACTTACGTCCGTCGTTTGAACCGATTCTATGGTTTACCAAGCCGTACAAAATTGGTACGACAATCGCAGACAATGCTCTCGCCCACGAAATAGGTCCGTTCAACGAGGAGGAATTTGTCCGCTATGCTCGACGGCCCGATAATATGATCGATTGCGGTTTCTCTGCGGACGAGAACGGCCTCCATCCGACGCAAAAACCGACAAAGCTGATGCAGGCTCTCATCGCCCTTACTACCAGAGAGGGCCAGATTGTTCTGGATCCATTTGCTGGAAGCGGGACCACTGCGATTGCTGCCAGAAACCTCGGCCGACACTTTATTGCCTATGAGAAAAATCCGGAGTACGCCGCTATCTTCCGTGAAAGGTTGGGTCAAAAGTCGTTGCTTTTCACGCCATAGCAAGAATCCCGTTGTCTTCCACTGCCTTGATCACCCTTTCCTTTCCGTCTATATTTCTGTCAGCTATAAGGTACCTAATCGCTTCAGCTCGGCTCATTCGCATGATTGTTTCACGCTGTCTTGCCAGAAATGCTAGCGCCTCTTCTTTCACAACTCTCAGACCTTCGATCATTGCTACTTTCTCTACTCTCCACAACGGGCCAACGGCTTCATGAAAATTGAGCATTGTATGGTTGAGACAAGTCCAATAGGCAACTGAGTCCTTGGTGGGATTTAGATCCTCAGCGCATCTCAGGCTAGCTAGCAAAATGCCTTGGGCCAGGCGCTCACCAACTTCGTTGCGAAACTGCAGTATCACAGCAAGATGGGAATATGAAAAGATGCAGACGCTCCTTGAAATCGCCTGCTGATAGATCTGGCTCGTTCTGACGGGAAGTTGATATATCGGACAAACAACAATCGCGTGAAGTTTTCCACGTTTCCATCCGTGCATCGCATCAATTTTGAAGTCCTTCTGATTTTTTGCCGTCCGACTCAGTCGGAAGACTTTTGCGTCCGCAACTAGGCTGTAATCCTTACCAACAGCCTCTACGTCTGCGGCGTCGGCGCGCTCATGTATGACAGCACTGGTAAGACCAATTTGTTGAAATGAGGCGGCGAGAACCGCGTCTGTATATTTCGAATACAATTTCTCTTCGGTTGTGTCATGGCCGTATTGCTCGGGAATAGAGCCGCACAACCTAAGATGGTCAACAAGTGCAGAAGGGCCATCACGGCGAATTTCTGAAGTGAGCTCCGCGACAACCCGCGATGTATCCTGGCCGAAATGTCCACTAATCTTGACGATTTCATTGATCCAGTGGGCCCGCCGCGCTATCGACGCCTTCGAGAGAACTTCGAGTTTCTGCATGTCGGCGAACACTATCACCTCGGGCTCGAAAACGAAAGTCAGTCTCGCGAACTGCTCCGCGGCCCTATCTTGCATCAGAGATATTGACATGGACACAAGATATATCTATGATGTACAGGCTGTGCCAATCCCTCGGGAGGTGACAATGATGCAAACGAAGGACTTTATTTCGATTCGGGTTGATCAGGGGCTAAAGGAGGAACTGGCTCAAGCTGCGGATGTCGAGCATCGCTCGCTTTCAAGCTTCTGCCGTTTGCTGCTTGAGTTCGCTTGGGGCGAATATCTAAAAGCCGGTTCTATGCACGAACTTCTTTCGCCATCTGGTCATTCCCTTAAAAGGAGCGTAGGGTGACCACACAACAGACGGTACAAATAACTCAAAACAATTTGGTAGAGATTTACGAACTTAGACGTGAGCTTGCTCAGAAGAAAAAGCGCGTTGAGGACCTCGAATCTTATGTGAAAACATTACTGATAGGGAAGACCCCGGTTGAGATGGGCAGATTCGACGCTAGCTTGCTTACGCGGACGATGCATCACCCAGCTTGGAAACAGACCGTTATTGAAGCCATGGGCCGGGAGTACGCCGAATCCGTATGGCGCAATTCGAAGACCAGCATCCACTCCACGGTTGTTATAGAGGAGCATGGGACGCTTCCGTTGTGGAATGCGGTGATGGGTGATTTCGAATCTAACGGGTAGAAGGAATAGTTGGTAGCCTCCGGGGAGATATCCCGGCGAGCGTGCTTGGTTTCGTACGGTGGCCTTGTGTCGGCGCCCTCTGACCTTTTGGGTCGGAAGATCTAAGGTTGTTGCCAAGCAGAAGCGTTCGGAGAACTAGAGTTATGGACGCGTTTTCCACTCTGCCTTCTGTATGCTCGACGCGAGCCTCGTGCTAGAGTTAGCGGCTCGCGCGCATCCGCCTTCGCAACAAGCTTGCTTCGGCGGACTCGCTGATCCGCCTTCGCAGCAAGGCTGCTTCGGCGGACCTATAAAACAAGGCAGGAGGGGAAGTGGCGTACAGAGATTTAAGGGATTTTGTTAGGGCGCTGGAGAAGAAGGGGGAGCTGGAGAAGATTTCGGCGGAGGTGGATCCCGTCCTGGAGATTACGGAGATTACCGACCGGGTGGTGAAGGCGGCGGGGCCGGCGCTGTTGTTCGAGCGGGCGAAAGGGTCCAAGGTTCCGGCGGTGACGAATCTTTTGGGGAGCGAGCGGCGGATGTGTTTGGCGCTGGAAGCGGATTCTTTGGACGAAGTGGCTGAGCGGGTGCATTCGTTTCTGGATGTGAAGTCGCCGCAGGGAATTTTGGAAAAAGTGAAGATGCTGCCGAAGCTGGCGGAGATTGGGTCGTTTTTTCCGAAGACGGTGCGCAGCGGAGATTGCCAGGAAATCGTTCGCACGGAAAACTTTTCGCTCGATTATTTTCCGATACTGAAATGCTGGCCGCAGGACGGCGGACGTTATATTACGTGGCCGATGGTGATCACGAAGAACCCGGAGAACGGCAAGCGCAACGTGGGCTGCTATCGCATGCAGGTATATGACGAGCGCACGACTGGGATGCATTGGCAGACGCAGAAACACGGCGCCGAACATTTCCGCAGCGCGCGGGCGAAAAATCCGAAGGGAAAGATTGAAGTGGCGGTGGCGATTGGAGCCGATCCCGCGACGGCGCTGGCTGGAATTTTGCCGGTGCCTCCGGATATGGACGAATTTCTTTTCTCCGGGTTTCTGCGAAGAGACCCTGTGGAACTGGTGGCGTGCAAAACGGTGGAGCTGGAAGTTCCGGCCAACGCGGAAATTGTGTTGGAAGGGTATGTGAACCTGGGCGAGATGCGGACGGAAGGGCCGTTTGGCGATCACACGGGCTTTTATTCGTTGGAAGGAGAATTTCCCGTGTTTCACATCACGTGCATAACGCATCGAAAGGATCCGCTGTACTTGACGACGATTGTGGGGCCACCGCCGCAGGAAGACTATTTCATGGGGCACGCGATCGAGCGCATATTCCTGCCGGTGATGAAGATGCAGTACCCGGAAATTGTGGACGTCGCGATGCCCGCGGAAGGAATCTTTCAGAACTTGATGATTGTGGCGATACGGAAGAGCTATCCGGGGCAAGCGCGGAAGATTATGAATGCGATTTGGTCCCTCGGCCAGGCCATGTTTACGAAGGTGGTTGTGGTGGTGGACCACGACGTGGACGTCCAGAACTCGAGCGAAGTGGTTTGGAAGGCGCTGTGCGCGATCGATCCGGAGCGGGACGTGCAATTTGTGATGGGTCCGGTGGACACGCTGGACCACGCGGCGCGGCGTCAGGATTACGGGTCAAAGATGGGTGTGGACGCCACGCGGAAATGGCCGGAGGAAGGATTTTCAGGGCGCTGGCCGGACGAAATCAAGATGGACGACGCCACAAAACGGCAAGTTGACAAAATGTGGCAACATTTAAAACTTCGGATGTCGCCAAAAGAGAAATAACGAGCAGCGACGAATTCCAATGTGAAGCGTCGCGGGTTCGCCTCGCGTTTCGCCTTTCCCTATAAGGGTTTTCAGCGGTTTACCTGTTCTTTTTACCTGTACGTTTTCGCTACCTGTTCTCTAAGACAGGTTTTTACTGATAGCACACTCTCCCAAACTGTTGGTTGACACTCACTCTTGTGGATGCAATAAACGGAGAAAGCAGAAAGTACCGGGCGTAGCAGTACTACCGAGCTACGAAAGCGGCGAAAGAGAAAAAAGCCTCACGGGGTGAAGAGGCGAGCAGCAAGCGAAGCAGAAAAGAATCCGAAAGAAATCTGAAAGCAGAGCCGGGTCCGACCTGCGAAGCGGGACGGAGTGAGGAGCGAGGGGCCGCGCGATGTTCAATCTGGGGAAAACAAGATCGTTAATCGGCCTGGACATCGGCTCGAGTTCGGTGAAGGCAGTCGAGCTGAGGAAGTCGAAGGC
>DATNLC010000025.1:0-3003 GCA_035603075.1 Candidatus Acidiferrales bacterium
GAATGCGGCGCAAAAGCGGGAAGCGATTGAGCAAAGCGAAAGGCAACGGCAGCTTTCGGACTTGACGCTGTCCGGCAAGAAACGGCCTAATCGCCCGATTCTGTATAAAGACTTGCATTGCCTGCGTGGCACGCGTGGGAAATTCGCGGCGCTTTTGTATTTCGGCAAGTTGACGGATCGAGAGGCCGCGCTCGAGCAGAGGCGATGCGAGTCCATTGGCTGCGGCAACGGCATCCTGGATAGCGAGATTTATTCCCACTCCACCGATGGGCGACATGGCGTGCGCTGCGTCGCCGATACAAAGCAGGCCGGGACGGAACCACTTGGCGAGCCGGTCGATTCTTACGGTGAGAAGCTTTATCTCGTTCCAATCGCGCAGCGCATCGACACGGTCGCGCACGATGGGCGCAAGTGCGGCGAGTTCGTCGCGAAAACACTGCAAGCCCTTCTTCTGAATCTCGTCAAATCCTCCTTTGCGAATCACAAAAGCGCACTGCCAATAATCCTTGCGATCGAGCATGACGAGGATTTTGCCGGCATCAGCTCGCCCGAGTGATTGAAAAGGATCGTCGGGGTGCTTGGGCAGGCGCATCCAGAGAACGTCGATCGGCGCGCCTATATTCAATACTTGCAGGCCTGCTTTTTCGCGCACGACAGAGTGACGGCCATCCGCCGCGACGACCAGATCCGCGTAGACCTCAAATGCACCTTGAGGTGTATTGGCGCGAACGCCTATCACGCGGCCCTGCTCTTCAATCAGGTCGACGACTTCGGCTTCCTGCTTCAGATGAAACGTGGGGTAGCGCTTGCCGTGCTCGGCCAGGAAGTTAAGAAAATCCCACTGCGGCATCAAAGCGATGAATTTGCACTGCGTGGGCAGATGCGAAAGGTCCCCTATCGTAGCTTCGTGGCCGCCTATCGAAGCTTTCAGCTGGGTGATTTCCTGATGGGGACGAAGAAGAAAATCATCAAGGAGGCCCAATTCGTGCATGATTTCGAGCGTCGATGGATGAATCGTGTCGCCTCGAAAATCCCGCAAGAAGTCAGCGTGCTTTTCGAGAACGATGACGTTGACACCGGCGCGAGCGAGAAGAAATCCGAGGACCACTCCGGCAGGCCCACCGCCAACGATACAGCACCGAACGTGCGACGTTTCGACAGCATGGGAATGAGGCATCGTGTAGTGGTTCGTTTCCCGAATTGGGAATATATAGGTCCGGTTGGCAGGGTGGCGTAACTTTGGGCGTTCGCGTTGGTTTGTAAGCTGCGTCACTGAGTCGCCGGACGGTTACCCACAAGTAGCGGTGAAATTCACAGATGGCTCGTATAAAATTCTTGGATAGCCACTTGACGAACGGAAAGATACTGCTATAATTTCCGGATGTTAGTAGCACCCCGTTAGGCGGGGTAGTTTGCTGACTGCCCGGGCTGCCGACTCATCCAGAGGTGAGGTTGGTTACGAATACCGGATAGAACGAAATCGAGCAACGAGCACATCCGTCCCAGGGGCCAAGCGGTCAGATGGCCTGAGGAATGGACGGATTCGCCCGGCGCTCGACGCCGGGTTTTTTATTGTCCGTAAGGTTTTGAATCGCAGGGTAGGCTCCAAACCGACCATGCGCTCCGCCGGGAGCGGAGATTCCTGATAGCAGTTGCATCAGGGAACGATCTTTGACAACTGAAAGAAGTAGGCATTGCGTTATGCGAATTTCAAGGTTCGCATGGCGCAGTAAACCGCAAGTTTTGCTCGAGAGTAGCGCAATGTGGAAAGGCGAACTTGCCGGGCGCCATTATCGCGAGAGCGATAGTCGCGTTGGGTAAGTTTTATGGTCAAGCTACTAAGGGCGTACGGTGGATGCCTTGGCGCCAACAGGCGAAGAAGGACGTGGTAAGCTGCGAAAAGCCCCGGGAAGCCGCAAACAGGCCTTGATCCGGGGATGTCCGAATGGGGAAACCCTATCTGGTAAAACCAGATAACGGCCCGCTGAATACATAGGCGGGTACGAGCCAACCCAGGGAAGTGAACCATCTCAGTACCTGGAGGAAAATAAATCAAACGAGATTCCGAGAGTAGCGGCGAGCGAAATCGGAACAGCCCAAACCGGGGTGTTTACATCCCGGGGTTGTAGGACCGCGTGAGTAGAGTTACCAATCCGGAGGCTAGGTGAACCTGCTGGAAAGCAGGGTCAAAGAGGGTGAAAACCCCGTAACCGAAAGCTTACCGGACTCGAAGCGGTATCCTGAGTACCACGGGGCACGAGAAACCCCGTGGGAATCTGGGGAGACCACTCTCCAAGGCTAAATACTCGTTGGCGACCGATAGTGAACTAGTACCGTGAGGGAAAGGCGAAAAGCACCCCTGCGAGGGGAGTGAAATAGAACCTGAAACCGTATGCTTACAAGCAGTCAGAGGGCAATGCCGGGTCTTCGGATCCGGAAAGCCTGATGGCGTGCCTCTTGCTTAATGAGCCGGCTAGTTATTCTCACACGCGAGGTTAAGCGCAAGCGAGCCGTAGCGAAAGCGAGTCCGAATAGGGCGTTCAGTGTGTGGGAATAGACGCGAAGCGGGATGATCTACCCTTGGCCAGGTTGAAGGTCGCTTAACCGCGACTGGAGGACCGAACCGGTGTGAGTTGAAAATCGCTCGGATGAGCTGAGGGTAGGGGTGAAAGGCTAATCAAATTCCGTGATAGCTCGTTCTCCCCGAAATGCCTTTAGGGGCAGCCTCGTATGATTTGCCACGGTGGTAGAGCACTGAATGGACTAGGGTCCCATCCAGGATACCGAATCCAATCAAACTCCGAATGCCGTGTACAACAGTACGGGAGTGAGACTACGGGGGATAAGCTCCGTGGTCGAGAGGGAAAGAACCCAGATCGCCAATTAAGGTCCCCAACTGCAGACTAAGTGGGAAAGGACGTGTGAGCGCACAGACAGCCAGGAGGTTGGCTTAGAAGCAGCCATCCTTTAAAGAAAGCGTAACAGCTCACTGGTCAAGTGTTC
>DATNLC010000035.1:0-39048 GCA_035603075.1 Candidatus Acidiferrales bacterium
TCGAATGCGAGCTTGACGCATTACGAGCTGATGTACATGGCCATGTTCGCGATCCCCATGGTGGGCGCCGTGGCTCTGCGAAAATCGCTGCCGGGGTGGCTGAAGTGGGTTTCGTTTGCCGGATTCTCCGCTTCCCTCTTCAGTCTGCTCGTCTCGGTGTATCCGTTCGTGGATGTGGTGAATCCGCTAGCGTACGCAGCGAAGATCGCGGGGACGGTGCTAGTGAGCAATGTCGCTGCGGTGGTTTTTTACAAGCTGCGCAACCGGAGAATTCATAAGTAGTTGCCTAATGCCGCTCGGCACGGCTAACTATTTGTTTTCCGTGCCATTCTTAACCGGTCCGGAACTGGTGACCTGAATCGTTACCGAAGGGCGCTCCTGCTTATAAAACCCCCCATCATAGTCGAACCATCCCGTAGTGACTCCGCATTTTCTACGTGTCCATGTTCTTGAGACTTGTTCCCATTCGACAGATAGCCGCGATTCCCCTTCCGGGGTGCCGAAATATCGATCTTCAATTTTGAAATTCATTCTTGCAGCCACCCATTCGCCGGGTTGGATCGTTAGTTGGCTCCCAGGAGAGAATTTGGACCCATATAGAGGCATATCCAGACTCTTCAGGACAAACCCATTGTTTCGATGATCTTTCAACCGAACCTCAAACCCTCCTTGTTCCCACTCAAGGTGATCGGGACTTTGGCCTTTCTCTATTACGCTCGGATCTGTGCTCCACGGAATGTTGATTGGTTTCTTGTCGATATTCCTGAGTCGAATATCTGCGACAACCTCGCTGCCGACTTGTGGATTTACGGAGCTCAAATTGGTGAACTCTACCGAAATTTCGCGCGGGCGCTTATCATCTGGCAGGACCACACCATCGAAGACGCCGCCTGTAGGCTCCGCGCAGGCCTCGGCCAGCGGTGTTACTTTTTGCCTCTCGGTCGGTTGGGTCGATTCAAGCCTTTGTGTCAGATCAACCGAAGCGATCTGTTGCGGAAACGCGTGGTTAGCCAGTAAAAGAGTCAAGGTGGGGACAAGAAGGGCTTTCATGTTGCGATTATGTCTGTAGTAAGGCAGGTTCATCAAGGGGTTGAATCCGTTACCCATTCATCACAGGGATTATCGCCACCTTGGAAGTTTAGGATGCGGATTGTCTTGGGTCGAAAGATCCACGTTCTACGTTTTCGTCGGGACGCCGAAGGAATGCTCAAAGCCATCGTCGTCGGTTAGGAAGAATTCGGTTTGGCCGTAGTCTCTGTCTTCGAGCTCGGACACTTTGTAACCCAGGCGCAGCAGCCGTTCTCTTGTCTCACGAATATTCGAAGGCGCCCAGTAAAGGCGAATACCGTTATAGTTTTCCGGTTTGACCGGTGTGCCCGCTCGCCTATGGAGCATGAAGGTCAAGCTGCCTTTGTGCAGCATGCACAAGATCAGCTTGCCGTCCTCGTGCATTTCCGTATCCATCTTGAATTCAAGGCCATCCACCCATAATCGCAGACTCTTTTGCAGGTCTGCGCTAGGAATTACCGGTATGCATGCTTCAACGCCCATGCGAATCTCCTCGCCCGCAAGCGAATCACGCGCGACTAAATCTTTCGCACTTTGTGTTGCTGGCGCGAGAACTAGGTGCCTTCGGACCAGGAGGCAAGGTACTGCTCTTGGTCGGGGGTGAGCTTATCGACTTGGATGCCCATGGAGTCGAGCTTGAGTTTGGCAATGTAGCGGTCGATATTCTCGGGCACGGAGTATACCTGGTGCTTGAGGGAGCTGGCATTCTTGACCAGATATTCGGAGGCGAGCGCCTGGTTGGCGAAGCTCATGTCCATTACGGAAGCTGGGTGGCCTTCAGCGGCGGCGAGGTTGATAAGGCGACCTTCGCCGAGGAGATACAGTTTGCGGCCGTCTTTCATCACATATTCGTCAACGAAAGGACGGACCGGCTTTTTCGAGCTGGCCAGCTTTTCGAGCGCGGGGATGTCAATTTCGACGTTGAAGTGGCCGGAGTTGGAAATGACCGCGCCGTCTTTCATTCTTTCGAAATGATCGTGCGTGAGAATTGATTTGTTGCCGGTGACGGTGATGAAGATGTCACCGATTTTTGCGGCTTCGGGCATGGGCATCACGCGGAAACCGTCCATTACGGCTTCGAGAGCGCGGACGGGATTGATTTCGGTGATGATGACGTCTGCGCCGTGGCCCTTGGCGCGCATGGCGACGCCTTTACCGCACCATCCGTAACCGGAAACGACGACGCGAAGGCCGGCGATCAGGAGGTTCGTGGCGCGGAGGACGCCGTCAATCGAGGACTGGCCGGTGCCGTAGCGATTGTCGAAGAGATGCTTGGTGAGCGCGTCGTTCACGGCAATGATCGGATATTTCAGCGTGCCATCCTTGGCCATGGCGCGAAGACGGATTACGCCAGTGGTGGTTTCTTCGGTGCCGCCGATGATGTCCTTGACGAGGTCGGGGCGCTTGGTGAGCAGGATGGTGACGAGGTCGGCGCCATCGTCCATGGTGATTTGCGGCTTGTGGTCCAGCGCTGCATTGATGTGCGCGTAATAGGTGGCGTTGTCTTCGCCCTTGATGGCGAAAGTCGGGATGCTGTAGTCCTTGACGAGAGAGGCAGCGACTTCGTCCTGCGTAGAGAGCGGGTTCGAGGCGCAGAGGACGACGTCGGCGCCGCCGTCACGCAGAGTGATGGCCAAGTTGGCCGTCTCGCTGGTGACGTGCAGGCAGGCGGACATGCGAATGCCCTTGAGCGGCTGGTCTTTTATGAATTGCTTGCGGATGAGTTGCAGGACGGGCATGTGCTGATTAGCCCATTCGATTTTGCGTTTGCCCTTTTCGGCCAGGGCCAGGTCTTTCACATCGCCGTTCAGCTTAGCTGCAGTTTCCACGAGAACTCCCTTTAGTTTTAATTTGTGCGGAGAAATTTTAAGTACGCCATAACGAGAAAACATAAATCAAGATGCCGGGCTGAAGCCCGGCGCTACATAAGAACCTGGAAACCCCTTCTCTCGTCAGGGCAAGCCAATGCTTCGAAACCTAAAAACAAAAACTAGACGCGGGAAATTAAGCGCGTGACGATGCTACGACGCCGCGCGAGCCTGCTTCTTTCTTGATGGCTTGGGCCTTATCTGTTTTCTCCCAGGTGAAGCCCGGCCCGGTGCGGCCGAAATGGCCGTAGGAAGCAGTCGGACGGTAAATCGGGCGGCGGAGATCGAGCGTTTCGATAATTCCCTTTGGATTGAGTTTGAAGAACGCGCGTATCAGTTCGGTGATCTGCGAGTTCGGAATCGTTCCGGTGCCGAACGTGTCGGCCATTACGGAAACCGGTTCGGCAACGCCGATGGCGTAAGCAAGTTGGACTTCCACTTTGGTTGCGAGGCCGGCGGCTACGATATTTTTTGCGACGTAGCGCGCCATATAGCAAGCCGAGCGGTCAACCTTGGTGGCGTCTTTTCCGGAAAGCGCGCCGCCGCCGTGACGGCTGTAGCCGCCGTACGTATCGACGATAATCTTGCGGCCGGTGAGGCCTGCGTCGCCCATGGGTCCGCCGGTTACGAAACGGCCGGTGGGATTGATGTAGTACTTGGTCTTTTTGTCGACCATGGATTCAGGAAGAACGGGCTTGATGACTTCGGCCATCACTGCTTCTTCGAGTTTGCTGTGTGAGACTTTGTCGCTGTGCTGAGTGGAAATGACCACGGCGTCAACGCGAGCGGGGCGGCCGTCGATATATTCGATTGTGACTTGGGATTTTCCATCGGGCCGAAGGAAGTCGACAGTTCCCTTCTTGCGGACTTCAGCGAGCTTGTGCGTGAGGCTGTGAGCGAGCTGGATGGGCATGGGCATCAACTCGGGGGTTTCGTCGCAAGCGAAGCCGAACATTAAGCCCTGGTCGCCCGCGCCGCCGGTGTCCACGCCCATGGCGATGTCGGGAGATTGCTTCTTAATGGCGCAAATCACGCCGCACGTTTCGGCGTCGAAGCCGAATTTGGCGCGGGTGTAGCCGACGTCGCGAATCACTTCGCGAGCGAGGTCGGAGAAATCAACATAAGTGGTCGTGGTGATTTCACCAGCTACCACGACAAGTCCGGTGGTGACAAGGGTTTCGCAAGCAACGCGGCCCATGGGGTCGTCTTTTAGGACGGCGTCGAGGACGGCGTCGGAAATCTGGTCAGCGATTTTATCGGGATGACCCTCGGTTACAGACTCCGAGGTAAACAGGTATTTGTCGTCAGAGTGAGCCAAAAAAGTATCCTCCGGCAGATTGAAAAGCAATTGCGGGGCCAAATTGGGCTACGAGCAGTCCTAGCCGAACAGCGACGCTAGCATAGGGGTATAGGCGTGTCAATCTTATGCATTGAAAGGCGTTATATCGGGCCCGAACGGTAACATTCGGGGCTGGAACGTTCCCGGAATAGCCCCCTGCCGATATCGGGCGGGCTGAGCGGTGGCAACGGAATACCACTCGACTACCTTTCAGTGGACACCGCGGCACCCCCAGCGCCGTTATCACGACGGAAGAGGAGGTAGGCGCGGATAAAGGGATCCAGATCGCCATTCATGACCTTGTCCACATCACCGCGCTCGAGTTTTGTGCGGTGGTCCTTTATGAGTTGATAAGGCTGCATGGTGTAGGAGCGAATCTGGCTGCCGAAGCTGATTTCGGGTTTGGAGGCGTCGAGTTTATGCAGAGCTTCGCTGCGCTTCTCGAGTTCGAGTTCGTAAAGCTGGGAGCGTAGAACTTTCATGGCCCATTCGCGGTTCTTGTGCTGGCTGCGCTCATTCTGGCATTGAACGACGATGCCAGACGGAAGATGTGTGATGCGAACAGCGGATTCAACCTTGTTGACGTTTTGGCCGCCGTGGCCGCCGGCGCGGAAAGTGTCGATGCGAAGATCGTCGGGCTTCACTACGATGTCAATTTTGTCGTCGATTTCGGGGATGACGAAAACGGAGGCGAAGGAAGTGTGGCGGCGAGCGGCCTGGTCGAAGGGCGAAATGCGCACCAGGCGGTGCACTCCGCTTTCGCCGACAAGCATGCCGTAGGCGTTTTCACCGGCGATCTGGACTGTAGCGGTCTTGATTCCGGCTTCTTCGCCGGGAGTTGAGTCGATCACCGTGGCGCCGAGACCTTTCTGTTCCGCCCAGCGAAGATACATTCGCAGGAGCATTTCAGCCCAGTCTTGCGATTCGGTGCCACCGGCGCCGGGTTTAATGGTAACGATTGCGTTGAGACGATCGTTTTCACCGGCGAGAAGCGTTTTCGTTTCCAGCCCGGAGAGATAGGCATCGGCGGAAGCTAGTTCTTTGCTGACGTCGTCGAGAAGAGAGTCGCGCTGCGCGTCGTCGGCTTCTTCGCGCGCGAGATTGAAATAGGTTTCGATGTCGCTGGATTTGGTGTCGAGAGTCTTTTCCGCGCTTACACGGTCTTCGACCTGCTTGCGCTGCTGTAAGAGGCCTTGGGCCTTTTCCTGGTTCTGCCAGAAGTCAGGGTCACTGACTTTTTCTTCTAGGGTAGCGAGTTGCTTTCGGGCGGAGTCGGCGTCAAAGAAAGCTCCGCACGAGCTGGATGCGTTTCTTGAGCTCAGCGTAGCGTTGTTGCAGGTCTTCGATGTGTTCAGCCATTCTTTTTCGCCTTTGGACTTCCTAGTGTAAAAATAACTCAAAACCCGCAGCCTTCAAAAAACGAAGGATGCGGCACCCTCAAATTCAACGGCAAAAGAAGTAGCTCCTGATTTTATCATCGCACGCGCTTTGCGGCTCGCGACGCAGGCGCGGGCGCGCGAGACTTCAGCGCTAGAAACAAAATCGCGATGGTTGCGATGACGCAGAGCCAGGAGAACCAGTCTCCGAAACGGGCGTATGGCGTCATGTCACTGCGGAAATCGTATGGCGCGTCGAGCTGGCCGCGGATGTCCAGCGGAAACTGAGCGGCGGTTCGGCCATAGGGATCGATCGACTCGGTATAGCCGTTGTTGGTGTCGCGCAAGAGCCAGCGGCGATTTTCCACCGCGCGGACGCGGGCCATGGCCATGTGCTGTTCTGCTGCCGAGGAGCGTCCGAACCAGCCATCATTCGAGATCGTAATCAGCAACTGAGCTCCGGCTGCCGTGAAACGTCGCACTTCGCTGGGGAAAATCGCCTCGTAACAAATGAACGCGCCGAATTTTCCCTGGGGCACCTGCCCGACGGTGTATTCCGTTCCGGGAGTAAAATCGGAGATGTCGGCGGTCAGGCGTTTTGCAAAGGTCAGCCATCCGCGCAAGGGCACGTACTCGCCGAACGGCAGGAGATGAATTTTGTCGTATGCGTATACGCGCTGGCCCTGGGGATTCAGCAGCACGGCACTATTGGAGGCGAGCCACTTCCCAGAGGAGTCTCGCTTCCAGTCGACTACCCCAATCAGAAAATAACTTCCAGAATCACGCGCGATTTGTTGCGCACGTTGGGCAAAGGGCGCTTCCGTAAAACTGAAAGGCGCAGGGACTTCCGGCCAGATGACCATTCCAGGAATGTTGTGCGCAGCGTCAACGCTAATGCGCTCAAGCTGGTCGAGCTCTCCGGCATGGACTTGCAGCCAATCCGACGGATAACTTTCGGATTGAGGGAAATTGGTCTGCACCAGATGTGCGACGTAGCGAGGAATAGCCTGCGGGACGAGGTACCCGCCGCCGATCGAAACAGCCAACAAGACAAGAGTGACGACCGCGGTGCGTATCCACACACGGCGGTTATTTGCCAGGACTGCATATGCGAGCAGCGAACCGTACGCGGCGATCAAAAAGCACAAACCGTAAATCCCGGTGACTGAGGTGATTTGCAGCAGAGCCATGCTGCGAGCGGCGGGGTAGCCGGACAAGTCCCACGAGGAGCCGATGATCGGGATGTTCGTGCGGAAGAACTCCAGCACGGTCCACAAAAATGGCGCAAGCAAGCACGCCAGGACCTTGCCCTTCTTCGACGCCAATGCGACGCCGGTGGAAAAAATCGTACAAATCAGCCCGCCGATGAAACCGATAAGGCCCACGAAGCCTGCCGCAATCCAGGGGTCGATATTGCCGTACTGCTTCATCACCGTATCCACGAATGGGAGGCACACCGGGTAGAAAACCTGGCCGTGGAGAAAGCCGTAGAGAGGCGCTTCTTTCAACGGCGCTCCGACTGATGCGAGAACGAGCATGCCCATCGCGATCCAGGCGAGTAAATACAAATTGTAATTGGGAAAGGAAAGACCGAGAGCGACTCCACTTCCTATGGCGAGCAGGACTCGCGCGTAACGGGGCAAGTTCATTCAGCGTTTTATTATAGGCTTAAAGCCCAATTGTTCGAGGGCGCGTTTTGCGGCTTCGGCGGCGGGGATGTCCGAATACGGGCCTACCTGCACACGATAATAATTATCCGGCCCGGGCGTGACCACAAATGCAGGAAGCCTTTTTTGCTGGATAACGTCAGCCATTTCCAAGGCGTCGCTTTGCCGCCGTAGCGCAGCCACTTGGAGAAGAATTGTGGCTTTGGGCGCCGCGGAAGCCTGAAGACGTTGAGAGTTCTTGGGATCGTTCGGCACAGGCTTGAAAGAAGGCGCCGGAGCAGGCGCGTTGGGCTTGGTCGGGACGTTCGACGAAGCTGATGATTTGGCATTCGGCGTTGGACGATCCGCGTCTTTTTTAGTCGGGTAAAAATCCCAGTCAGTGGGCGCCGCAGGCTGCGTCTCTGTTCCCTTGGCTTTCGGCGAGGAGGAAGGCGCGTTTCGCGAAAGCGATTCCGCAGCGTGGACCGAGCCGCCGTACTGGTTGCGTCCCATCACATAACCGAGCGTAAAAAACACGCCGCACAAGAGAACCACGCCGAGAAACAGTCCTACGAGATGCCGGCTCTCCAGCACTCGCTCGCCACCGCCGCGACTTCCATTTCTTGCCATCGTTTCTGCTCGCTCGTAGCTACTTGCCGGCCAGCTTCATCCACTGCGAAATAATGTCCACCGGCAGTGGGAAGACTATGGTCGTATTTTTTTCCACGCCGATCTCGGTCAAAGTCTGCAAGTACCGAAGCTGAATCGCAGCGGGCTGTTTCTCCAGCACTTCGGCTGCGTCGGCCAGCTTTTGGGAGGCTTCAAACTCGCCTTCCGCGTGAATAATCTTGGCGCGACGTTCGCGCTCAGCTTCCGCCTGTTTGGCGATAGCGCGCTGCATATTCTCCGGAATATCGACTTGTTTGACCTCAACCTTCGTTACCTTGATACCCCAAGGCTCGGTATCCTGGTCAAGGATTTGTTGGAGCTTGGCATTAACCTTTTCGCGCTCGGAGAGGATGGAGTCCAGCTCGAACTGGCCGACCAGACTGCGCAGAGTGGTTTGAGCAAGCTGGGAAGTGGCGTAGAGATAATTTTGGACTTGGGATAGCGCGAGGTTGGCGTCGACTACGCGAAAATAGCAGACGGCGTTTACTTTTACCGAGACGTTGTCTCGGGTGATGACGTCTTGCGGCGGAACGTCGAGCGTTTCAATTCGCAGCGAGATGCGCGTGAGCTTGTCGATAGGAAAGAAAACGAGCTGCAAGCCCGCGCCCTTGGCTTCGGGCAACATGCGTCCCAGGCGAAGCACGACACCGCGTTCCCATTCCTTGATGACGTACACGGAATTCACCAGCCAAAAAAGAAAAATAAGTACGGCGAATCCCAAGAGGATCGTCGGAAATTCCATTCGCTGTCTCCTCGGGTGCTTCAGTTAAGAAGAAGCCGATTGAGGCATCTTCACCTGCTCAACTTCCAGGGTTAGGCCAGCCACTTTCTTTACGCGAACGCGCGCGCCCTTGGGAATTTCTTCTCCGCCTCGGGCAGCGGCACGCCAAAGCTCCCCGTGAACAAATACCATTCCGAATCCGCCGGGAGGTTCCACCGCTTCGGTTATTTCGCCGACCTCTCCAATCAGCTCTTCTTTACCGGTGGACAGTTTCCAAGTGCGCGAGCGCAGAACGAGCCGCATCAAAATAATGATAATGACGGCACAAGGAATGGCCACGCCCAGAGCCGCGCCTAGGCTCACGCCCATTCCCGTGAGCGGCGAATTAATTAGAAAAAGCGCGCCCAACACCATGGCAAGCACTCCTCCCACGCCTAGAATGCCGTGGGTTGGATATTTAGCTTCGAGAACGAACAGCACGAGCGCTACGACAATGAGCAGGAGGCCGGCAAAATTAATCGGCAGCATGTGCATGGCGAACAAGGCCAGGACCAGCGCGATCACTCCAAATACTCCGGGCGCAAACATTCCAGGATGCGTGAATTCCGCATAGAGGCCGAGGATGCCGATAATCAAGAGAATGAAAAACGCGTCGGGCTGAACGATGCGCGAAAGGAATTTCTCCCGTGAGGTCATGTCAACGGCGGTGATGACGGGATGCGGCACGGCGAGTTGCGCGGTTGTTCCGTCAAAGCGAGTGACCGTGCGGCCATCGAGTTTCGCCAGCAGATCTTCGCGCGAGGACGAAACAATATCTATGAGTTTGCCGTCGAGCGCTTCTTTGTCGCTGAAGGCTTTCGCGTCGGTGACGGCCGTGGCTGCCAGATCGGAGTTACGGCCGCGCTTGCTGGTGTAGGAGCGAAGATAGGCTGTCGCGTCATTTACTATTTTCTTGCGCAAGGTGTCGTCGATCTGAACGGGCTGGCCGCCCAACTCGATGAGTGGCGAGGCTGCACCGGTTTCGGTTCCTGGAGACATGGCAGCGACATCGCCGGAGAGCAAAATGAAGAATCCCGCGGAAGCGGCGCGCGAGCCGGTGGGAAATACATAGGTAGCAACCGGAACCTGTGAGCGCAGGATCGCTTGAATGATCGAGCGCATGGAAGTATCCAGGCCGCCCGGCGTGTTTATGGTAATCAGGATCAGGCTGGCGTGCTGGTCATTGGCTTGGCCGATTCCGCGGACGATGTATTCGGCGAGGATCGGCTCAATCTCGCCGTCGATGTGAAGCTCGACGATGTTGGACGCGGCCGCCGAGGACGAAGAGGTTGCAGCGGAGGACGATTGCGCGACTGCGCCGTGGTTGAAGACGAGAGCTGAGCTTGCAACCAAGCACACAAACAGAATCAAGCAACGAAATAAGCGGAGAGCCATTCCGGCCGCTATTATAGCAGCAGAACTCCTCCGAGTTCGAAAGTTCCGCAAAACCTTCATGAATCCGAGGTGGCTCGCGGGAAGTGATGGAACATTAGGGCGCGGCGTGGCGTATCTTGTATCGGTGTTGGAGCCAGGAGACGACTATGAGAGTGCGACGATCTATTTTTGGCGAAGGGGCGGTTCGTTTTGCGTGGCTGGGCCGAGCGGTTCCGGCAATGGTGATGGGGCTGATTCTTTCCGCAGCGGCGATACCGCTGGCCGCGCAGGACAAGAAAGATTCGGACGCGAATAAATCCGATAACGATAGCGTCGGATTTATCGCGAGCAAAAATGCCAGCCCTAAGGACATCGGCTTGCCGCTGTATCCGGGATCGCGGCGGCACAAGGACGATTCCGACGATAGTTCATCGGTCCAACTCGGAGCGTGGGGCGGATCGTACGGATTCAAGCTTCTAGTGCTTAAAATGGAGTCGGATGACGCGCCGGAAAAAGTTGCCGCGTTCTACGGGAAGGCGTTGTCAAAATACGGCAAGGTCTTGAATTGTTCAGGTGCCGGGACCTCGGAGAAACAGAAGTCCTCGAGCGGGCTGGATTGTGACTCGGACCAACCGGAGAAGGGCGAAACCGTTCTAAAGTCCGGCACGAAAGACATGCAGCACATTGCCAGCATCAAGGCAAACGGAAGCGGTAGCGTTTACGACTTAGTGTTTATCGAGGCGAAAGGATCGGAAAAGGACAAGTAAGCTTTGCTGATCTAGAGTGCGCTTTCCGAAGACACGAGAAGCGTTTCCAACCAGCGCGCTAGGCGCGGCGCAGACGTAGACCCCGCCCAGCTAATTTTGATCTGGTTTACGGGCCGGAGCGGCGTAGGACGGCGGCACCTGCAGGACTTCCTGCACGCGAGGATCTTTGATTACGCGCGCGAAGCCGGCATCAGTTTGCGCCGACAGAAAACTACTATAGCCGTCGTCGCGCGCCATCTTGAGGTAATGGGCCGCTCGTTCGGCGTCTCCATTCTGGGCGTAAGTTTTGGCGACGAAGAAGTAAAACAGGCCAGGATCGGTTGATGTTCTCTGCTGGATCACGGACCCGCCGGTTCCTTTTCTTTCAAAGATATCGGGATCCAGGACGAGCGCCTGAGCGAAGGAGTTCATGGCCTGGGGATATTCCTTATTGCCGAAGTAGGCATAGCCCAGGTTGCTGTATAGCGTGGCAGGTTCCGTGTGATATGCCAGCGCTTTTTTATACAGAGTGATGGCTTTTCCGAAATGTTTCTTTTCGTATTCAACCGTGCCGTAGTTGTTGATGGCGCTTGAAAAGTTTTTGTCCGCGTGAATGGCTTTCTTGTAAAAGCGCTCTGCTCTATTCAGGTCGCCTAGTTGCTGGAAGGCGACGCCCACCTTGTTGTAGAGCTGAGGGCTCTTGGTGTCGGTCTCAAGGATCTTGGCGTACGTATTCACAGCGGAGGCGTATTCTTTGCGCGCCATGAGAATGTCGCCCTGCATTTCAGCCAACTGTCGGGGCGTCATCGCGGGATTAGCGGCCGAGTTTTCAGATGTCTGAGCCGGCTTGGTGTAACTTACGGGTTCCTGTGCGCTGGTTGCTCCTACGATGAGGAGAGCTAGCGGGATGGCAAACAGAGTCAATCGACTCATTGCCCAACTCCTTTTCCGCGCCGAGCCTACGGTTGTGGTTTCGAGTTATCCGCAGGTTTCTTGCTTGACCCGAATATACCAAAAACCTTGCCAAGAAACCCCTTTTTCTTTTCTGCGTCAGCCGGGGGAGTCTGGTCGGCCGGGTTAGCAGCGTTCGGGGGCGGAGCTGCGGGGCTGGGAGGAGCCGGCGCGTCTCCGTTCTTGCCGAACAGATGCGATAGCCAGGTACCCGGAGCTTGGGCCAGATGGCTGCCGTGCAATCCGCAGTATTGGGTGGGCTCGCTGCCGGACACAAAATATTCGGTGACGGTTTGCGGGCAAGCGGAGGTGGCGAGTTGTCCGCTTTGCGGGTCAATCGATTCGGCCATAACGCCCGGCGGCGCATCGAAAGGCTGCGTATTGCGATAGCGAGGCAATGCAACGGCGCGTTTCATGAAATCCGCCCAGAGAGGAGCAGCGGCCTGGCTGCCTGATAAACCGAGGTCCCGGTTATCGTCAAACCCAATCCAGACGACGCACAGGAGGTTCGAGGTGAAACCTGCAAACCATCCATCGCGTGAAGTTCCAGTCTTCCCTGCTGCTGGAGCCGTAAAGCCCAACGAGCGCACAGTTTCACCGGTCCCGCGATTGATGACATCTTCCATGAGGCTGGTGACCAGGTAGGCCACCCGCGGGTCCAGCACTGCGCGGGTGCGCACAGCGCCGGACTCCTCCACACTTCCGTCGGCGGCCAGCACACTGCGAAGGAAGATTGGTTCAGAGCGAAGACCGTTGGTGGCGAAAGCGGTATAGCCCGCAGCAACCTCGACGGGCGTCATTTCATACGCGCCGAGCGCGACGGCGGGTGTAGCCAGAATGTTGGAGCCAAGCCCCATTTGGCGCGCGACTTCTACCACGCGCTGGTAACCGATAAGTTGAGCGACCTGTACCGTGGCCACGTTGAGCGAATGGATTAGCGCATCACGCACGCTGACGGTGCCGTAGAAAGTCTCGCCATAGTTGTCGGGCGTGTATTCTTTGCCGTCGAAATCGAAAGTGGTGGGAATGTCTTCCACGGTGGTGGCCGGTGTGACTACAGGCTGCAGTCCCTGGGCGGCATTCGAGAATGCAGCTGCATATACGAAAGGTTTGAATACGGAACCGGGTTGGCGGTGAGCCAGGGCGTGATTGAGCTGGCTTTCGCCGTAGTTGCGGCCGCCGACTAAAGCGCGGATTTCTCCCGTGTGCGGATCGAGCGCCACAAGCGCTACTTGGACCTGCGGTACGGCCTGACCCTTTTTCTTCCAAGCCGCATAGCGTTTCTCGAGGAGCTTGTCCACGCCGATCACGCCGGCGTCGACTGCGGCGCTGGCAGCGCGTTGAAGATCAGGATCGAGCGTGGTGTAAATGCGATAGCTTTGGGTCTGGAGATCGGTTTCGGAAAACTGTTCGAGGAGATGGTCTTTCACCATATCCACGAAATAGGGGGCGGAGCTGCTTTGCACACCTCCGCTCACGAAGTGGAGTTTGTATTTCTTGGCGGCATCGGCCTGCTCTTGTGTGACGTAACCGTTCTCAACCATCTGCGCGAGAACGCGGTCGCGGGATTCCACGGCGCGATCCATGTGCCGCTCGGCGGCTGAATAACGATTTGGCGCGCGAATGATTCCTGCAAGGAACGACATTTCGGCGAGATTTAGCTCGCGAACATCCTTGCCAAAGTAGGCTTGAGCGCCCTCGCCGAATCCGCGAATGGAGAAGCTGCCGCGATTACCCAAATAGATTTCGTTCGCGTACAACTCGAAGATCTGCTGTTTGGAAAATCGCTGGTCGATTTCAAAGGCCATCAGCGTTTCTTTGACTTTTCGGCGCCACTCACGCTTGGTGGAAAAGAAAAAGCTTCGGGCTACCTGCATGTCAATCGTGCTGGCGCCTTGAGCGCGATGGCCAATTTTCAAATCGGCAAGCGCGGCGCCCAGCACGCGAACGATGTCGAAACCTCCGTGTTCAAAAAATCGTTTGTCCTCCGCGGCAAGGACGGCGTTGACCATATCCTTGGGAAGGTCGTCAAAGCGGACGATGCGGCGTTTCTCACGCGAGCTGTCGAAGAGATTGGTAATCACGTCCGGTTCGAGTTCCGCGGAATCGCGTAGAGCGCCATCAGAAATCTGCGATATGCGAGAAATGGCGGGTCCAGTGAACACCACGCGGAGCGCGTTTCCACCGTGAAAGTAGGATTGTTCAGATGGTTTGATCTCAACTGTATTTCCCTTCACGTGAACTTGTCCGGGCGCGCCAGGTACTTCGCCATCCTGATAACCGGCACGCACGAGATATTCCGTGAGGTCGCCGGGCCGGAGGTCTTCTCCGGTGTAAATGCGCCCTGGAGTGGAATAAACGCGAGAGGTGTTCTGAAAGATCTGGCCGGTGAGCCGTTGGTCAATAAGATGGCCGAACTGAATGTAGAAGTACGCGAAAACAGAAGTGGCGGCAACGAACACGGACAATGCGCCAACCAGCAGTGCGATGCCGGTCCGGGAGGTCCAAAATCCAGGGGCAATTCGAATCCGCAATCGGTTTCTCCGCTATAGCTTGAAAGGGTCGGCTGAAGCCATTCAGAGTCCGCAACTCAGCGCTGCGGTTGCGAGTGCTTACTCGTTCCCCGCTCCCACTATATTAGATAACAGGCTTAAAGCGAGTGGTTGTCCCCGTGGGCATGGAATTGCCAGTCGAGTTGCTTGAATATCAGGTTTATCGGGACGGTGTAGTCCACCGTAATTTGAGTGGTGGTGTTGTCGTTGGTGATGTGAATGTCATCGCGCTTAGCCGGAACTCCGAGTTCCTGAACTTTCTTCCAGACGTCATCGCGAATCTCTTCGTTGGATTTGCGATTGTACCCGGCGAAACGAGCCTCGGTGCTCATAGCATCCTGAAGCTGGTAGTTCGTGAAGAATGGCGGAATGAACATCACACAGACAAAGATCATTGAACCCAAGATGATCAAGGTCAGAAGCAAATTAATCTTTGCTCCGCCGCGTTCTTTAGATTGGATTTTTTGCGCCTTCACAGTCAATACCTCCGCAGGCCTGAACCCCATCGGTACACTCATGCTAACACCGTAGTTTGGCGGGGAAAGAGCGGCGAATGAATGGTGTACGGAATGAGTAAACGGCGGAGCGATAACTTCAGCGAGCTCAGTACGCGCGGGCGAAGATGGCCTTCTCTTTGGCCAGCTCACCGCAGTGAACGCACTTGCCGGTCCCGCCGGGCTGGTCTAGGGGAATGCAGCGCATGGTGGCTTTTGTTTCGTCTTTGATATTCGCCTCGCATTCGCTGCGGCCGCACCACCACGCAAAGGCGAAGCCTTTCTCGACAGCTTTCTTGAACTCCTCGTAATCGGCAGGCTCAGATGTGTTGTCATTTCGAAATGCGAGCGCGCGATCGAATAGTGACTTCTGAATTTCTTCCAGCAACTGTGTGACGCTTGCGCCCAGACCCTGCTGCGAAACGAAGGCCTTTCCTTCTTTGCCGGGCCGATCTCGGCGGGCGAGCACCACCGAACCTTTGGCCACGTCCTTGGGACCAAGCTCGAGACGCAGAGGCACTCCTCGCATTTCCCAGTCGTTGAATTTGAAGCCCGGGCTGACGCCTTCGCGCTCGTCCATTTTGACGCGGATGCCGGCTGCCACGAGCTCTTTGCGCAATTTTTGAGCGCCTTCCAGGACGGTGGTCTTTTCGTCGTCCGTCTTATAAATCGGCACGATGACCAATTGGATCGGCGCCAGGCGCGGCGGAAAAATCAAACCCTGGTCGTCTCCATGAACCATGATGATCGCGCCGATGAAGCGCGTCGACAGTCCCCAAGAAGTTGTCCAGCAATGCTGGTGCACGCCGGTCTTGTCGAGATAGCGAATTTCAAACGCCTTGGCGAAGTTTTGGCCGAGGTTATGGGAAGTTCCCGCCTGAAGAGCCTTGCCGTCGCCCATCATGGCTTCGATCGAGAACGTCTGATCGGCTCCCGCAAAACGCTCGGAATCAGATTTTCGGCCGGGGATGACCGGAACAGCCGCTTCCCGCACCGCAAAATCGGTGTAAATGTCGAGCATCTGGCGAGTTTCGAAATCAGCTTCTTCGAAAGTAGCGTGCGCGGTGTGCCCCTCCTGCCAGAAGAATTCGAGCGTTCGGAGGAATAGCTTAGTTCGCAGCTCCCAGCGCACCACGCTGTTCCACTGGTTAATCAGCACGGGCAGATCGCGGTAGGACTGAATCCATTTCGCGTACGCGTGGCCAATGATGGTTTCCGAAGTGGGACGTATAACGAGGGGCTCTTCAAGCTCCTCACCGCCGCCGTGGGTGACTACCGCGAGTTCGGGAGAAAACCCCGCCACGTGCGATTTTTCCTTTTCGATGAAACTGCGCGGAATGAGCAGAGGGAAGGCCGCATTTACGTGCCCCGTAGCCTTAAATCGGCTATCCAGAGCCGCGGTAATGTTTTCCCACAGCGCCCAGCCGTACGGCCGGACAATCATGCATCCGCGCACGGGGGCGTAGTCGGCCAGTTCGGCACGTAGAACGAGTTGGTTATACCATTCCGAGTAATCTTCAGCCCGAGTAGGCAGCTTCTGGTCTGACATATGCTCGTAGGCTCTCTTCTGTTCCGAATTAGTGCACCGCATGAACGTCAACGTGCATCACACGTTTACGCGGTCGAGTTAGGTTAGGGGAGACAGCACCCGAAGTCAACCCGGCCGCTGTTTACGATATTTTTTGCGTGAACGAAAAGCTATTTCAGTGTAGGCTATCCGGCGCGCCTGGTTCCCCGCCAGTGTTGCCATAAATTAAAGGAGTTTAACCAGATGAAGAAGTGCCGAGGCGTATTTTTATTTGTTGCCGTCACGCTGTTTGCTGTTTCCCAACCATTAGCAAAGGCGCAGTCGTCGAGCGGGTCTGGCACGCAAAGTCAGACACCAACGCAGCAAACGCCGACACAGACCGCTCCGCCATCTTCGTCCACTTCGATGTCTTCGAACGTGCAGCCTGGTACTTACCAGCGTCCGACGAACGGCGAAAAGCTGAAGAATTTCGCGTTCGATGCTTTTGGGCCGTACGCGTTGATCGGCTCAGTCGCGGCAGCCGGAATTCAGCAATGGGACACAGCGGGTAACTCGCACAACCCGTCAGGCATACCGCCGGATTGGGGACAGGGCTGGGATTCATACGGAGCTCGAGTTGGAAGCAACTTTGGAATCAACCTGGTCACGGTGACCGCTCGCTATTCGATCGCGCAAGTCTTGCATGAAGACACGATTTACTACCGCTGCGAATGCTCCGGTATCTATGCGAGAACGAAACATGCGTTGATTTCGACGGTCACGGCGCGAAGAGGGGAGGACGGACATCGCGTAATCTCTTTTGCGCAAATCGCATCTCCCTATGCCGGCACCGAAGCGGCTGCTTTATTGTGGTATCCGAACCGTTACGACGCCATGGATGGCTTTCGCATGGGCAATTACAACCTGCTGATACAGGGCGGGCTGAACCTCGCGCTCGAATTCATCTACGGCGGACCACACACGCTGCTGAGCCACCATCACGTGCCGGTGCTCTCGAACGCAACAGGGTCGAAGCCGAACAACTAGTAGGGAATGAACTGAGGTTTTTAAGGAGCGCGGCGGACTTTGGTATTCCGTTTAGCGCTCCTTTTTTTGTTTCCGTAGGCGCTACATTCAGTGACGATATCCAAGGCGGAAGAGAAAATTGAGGTTATTTTGGTTCCGACTCGAGCCAACTGAAAGTGTGTTTGGCGTTTCCTAGGGCTGCGGCTGAGATTTGTCTTTGTGGAATTTGCGACGAATATCCGGCCAGAACTCGTTTAGCACAATCCTGATTGCATCGTATCCCACTTGGGTACCCCACACCTCGGCGGTGTTTGAGAAAGTCTTGTCAGCCTCCGGATGATAGCTATACGTAGAGATTGCCGCGGCCATTCCGCTTCCGCCAATTTCGGCAAAGTTGAAGGTATTGTGTCCGGAATCCGTGCGCGTGATGAAGAGACGGCTCAAGGCATAACCGGTGCGATGCATAAAAGTCCCTTTCCCCAACTGGTAATAGCGAGGATCGGTGTGCAGCACAGAGGGTATTACAGCGTTGACCATGAAATTCTCAATCGTGCCGTCAGCGAAGGCTGCGCCGTAGCGCTTGGCATAGCCTTCCGCCCCCTGTCCGTACCCGGGCTCGCTATTCTGGGCCTGGCTTATTCCCGCCAGCGCGGCGTACCAAGGATATTGGAAGTAGTCGAACGAGGATCGGAAGGCGACCTTGAATTTTTGTCCCGCGGTGAGAGGAGGAACGTGGGCGGAATTTTCCAGTGAAAGAAAGTTCGGCAAAGCGAAGAACAAACGGTCATTCGAGGTGCCTTGGTTCTTCTGGTCCTTATTATCCTGACTGGTTTGTCCCGGTTGGGTTGGTGTCTGGGCAGGCGCGGGCGGCGTCTGCGCGGGTGGCGTCTGCTGCTGTTGCGGATCCGGCGCGGCCGACGGCGAAGATTGATCCGGCTGGCTCGTGGATAGATCGGAGGGCTGGCCGTCATTCTGCGCATAAACGGATGTTGCGCAGGTTAAAACAAAAAGAAGAGCGGCGCTTCTGGTGATCGTTCCAAACGAAAACTTCAAGATGAACCCTCCCCTGGGTATTCCGACAAACACTAGCTAAAGTTCCTTATGTTCGCGGCCCACGAATCAGCGCGCTTTTTTTGGACAGCAATATCACTTCTTGAAGCCGCGTCTCCGCGGGATGCCTTGGTAAATCTTAGAAATCTTAGATGTCGGGACAGCTCAATTCCGTTGCCGGGAGCAAGTAGCAAGTACAAGGATGGTACAACAGCAGCCTGCAGTTCGTTCAGCCGTGCATTACCGGGAAACGAAAGAGTGACGAGCGGGCAATATCCCTTCGATTCATTGCAAAGACCCCGCCTGCTCCGATAGAATCACGTTCGAGTTCGCTTAGCGCCCACAAATAATTGAGACTGCGAATCCTCTTGGTGCAATGACTGGTGCGATGAAATGACCCACGAAACTCCTGAATTAGTGAGAATGAGCCGCTCGCTGGATGAAGTTGATCCGGAAGTGGCAGAAGCCCTGCGCGACGAAGTGCGCCGGCAAGCCACCGGGCTCGAACTCATTGCGTCCGAGAATTTCGTTTCGGAAGCCGTGCTGGAAGCCGCGGGGTCTGTTTTCACCAACAAATATGCCGAAGGCTATCCGGGCAAACGGTATTATGGCGGCTGCGAAAACGTTGACCGCGTTGAGCGACTTGCCATCGAAAGGGCAAAGCAGCTTTTCAGCGCCGAACACGCAAACGTGCAGCCACATTCCGGAACACAGGCGAACATCTCCGTTTATATGACTGCGCTCGAACCCGGCGCTACCGTGTTGGGAATGAATCTCGCGCACGGCGGACATTTGACTCACGGGCATCCTCTAAATTTTTCGGGCAAGACCTATAAATTCATCGCTTATGGCGTGACGAAAGAAACCGAGACGATCGACTACGACGAAATCGAGCGGTTAGCGCGCGAACACCAGCCCAAAATGATTGTAGCTGGCGCAAGCGCTTACGCGCGCATCATCGACTTCGCGCGTATCTCAAAGATCGCTCAATCCGCCGGTGCCCTATTCTTTGTAGACATGGCGCACATCGCGGGCCTGGTGGCGGCGGGTCTGCATCCGAGCCCGGTGCCGCATGCCGATTTTGTTTCGACGACTACGCACAAGACGCTTCGCGGTCCGCGAGGCGGACTGGTTCTCTGTCGTGAAAAATACGCCAAGGATTTAGACCGCATCACATTTCCAGGCGTGCAGGGCGGGCCGTTGGAACACGTAATTGCCGCCAAAGCTGTCTGCTTGAAGGAAGCCGCGGCCCCGGAATTCCGCGAATATCAGAAGCAAGTAGTGATCAACGCGAGCGCGCTAGCTGCGGGCTTGTCGAAACTGGGCTTCCGGATCGTTACAGGCGGCACGGACAATCATCTATTTCTGGTCGATATGCACTCGCGAGGAATTACCGGACGCGATGCGGAATTGGCGCTTGAACGGTCCGGAATGACAGTCAATAAGAACGCCATTCCCTTCGATCCGCTGCCGCCCATGAAAGCCGGCGGAATTCGCGTGGGGACTCCGGCGGTGACCACACGCGGGATGCGCGAGCCGGAGATGGAAAAGATCGCCGGCTGGATTGCCGAGGTGCTCACGCATCTCGGTGACGCATCGATCGAGCAGCGAGTTCGAGGAGAAGTTGCAACACTCGCCGAAAAGTTTCCGCTCTATGCGCGGCGGCTCGATGCGGCAAACAAAGTCGAGATGCCGCACAGTCAACACGCAAACAGATAGGCTTCCGCTAACGGCTAGGGCAGTCCTTTGGTTCAATCAGGTACACCTATGTCGCTCTGGGTCACTCCAAACAGTGTTTGCCAAATTCATTCTCTATTGACCCCGTAAATCCTTTCGCACGCTGTGTTGCAGACGACGAATTCTCCACTTTGGTAGTCGAGTTGCCGGGTTTCCATTGAGCAGTGGGGCGAGACGCCGTAACGAGCACTCAGTTTATCGGGGCGGAATCAGGTTTTGGCGTGCTCTCGCGAAGGCCAACGATGAGTTTGACACTTGGAGCAGAAGAGTCTGCCTGCAGCCATAGCTGCGGGACTGAAAAGGATGAAGCGCGTCAAATCCAGAACTCGCTGCTGCCGTCTGGAACGCTTCGGAGTGCTGCTGTAGAGATTGCGTACAGGTTTTCGCCGTTCGCGGAAGTAGGCGGAGACTTCGCGGATTTTTACATTCTGCCGAACGGGATAGCAGGACTCTACATCGGCGACGTCGTGGGCAAAGGTCTGGCAGCTGCGATGTATGCCGCGCTGGTGATGGGAACGCTGCGCGGGATCAATAAGACGGACGAACAAACTTCGACCATTCTCGCTGTTCTGAACAAACGTTTGTTTGTGCGTCCGGTACAAGGACGTTTCGCAACCACACTCTATGCCGCCTACGATCCGGCATCAGGCGAACTGACGTTTTCCAACGCGGGCATGCCCTACCCTGTGCGAGCTTCTGCTTCAGGCTGCCAACAATTGAAAGAGGGAGGTTTGCCGTCTGGAATGTTTCCAGGTTCCTCATACGATACTCACCGAGTGAAGTTGGCACCCGGTGATTCAGTATTGTTCGCCACAGACGGCCTGCACGAGTTGCAGAACTCCGTTGGCGACGACTTTGGATGGACCCGGATGGGCGAGATTTGGGGTGAGTGCCGCGAAGCATCGGCGGATGAATCATTGGAATGCCTTCTGCACGAGGCCATGCGCTTTGCCGTTGGCGGGTTTCAGCATGACGATATTACGGCCATTGCGCTAAAGATTCCGCTTCTGTAGCGTCTTCGGTAGTCCGCATCATACGATTTGAATATCCAACTCGCTTGCTTTCCCATCACGAATCGAGAAGGCACGAACGGGTTTGGCTGCGTCTTTTCGCGGCGTGAGAATGAAGTAAGCAACGCCGGGGTAATACGCCTGATCGATGTCGCGCGCGGACGGTTTGTTATCGCCCCTGGGGTGCGAGTGGTAGATTCCCATGAACTCGAGCCCCGCTTCGCGAATTTCGCACATGAACTGAAATAACTCTTTTGGGGCGATCGAGTACTCGGTGGCGCTTGCCGCCGCGTTCGCCGCTGCACAAACCCGCGTGATGACGCCGTCTTTTCCTGCCAGCAATCCGCAGCATTCCAACCCGGGCGATTGCAGGACTACGTCCATTATCCGCTTCAGAACGTGCTTGTTGACTCGAATCGCGTCGGCCATCTTTCGAATTTTACCGCTGGAGGCCTCCGCTTCGGAGGCTTTGACTATTGTGGAAGCACACTTCCAGTGCTTGCTGAGCGCTTTCGCGGGTGAAGAAAGGAGGTTGCAGGGAGTGATCCCCGCAACCCCATTTGGCCGAGTAATCGAGTAATCGCCTAAGCCTTTTGGGCCTGGCGGCGAAGGAATGTGGGAACATCGAGATCGTCGGCCGGCACCTCGCGGACTTCGCTGACGTTTCGCGAAACTTGCTGCACAACTTCGTTGACGGTCCTCGATACCTGCTGAACCACATTCGTTTGTTGGGTCATGGTGGGTTGAGCCGGAGCCGGTTCGCGCGTGGCTTTCCAAGTCTTGGGCAAGTAGGAAGGCCGCGATTGAGTCTTCCTGCCTGCTACTTCGCGGAAACCCGCGGCGATTACCGTGATCTTTACCGACTCTTTCATCGCATCATCCATTACCGCGCCGAAAATAATATTGGCATTTTCGTGCGCGGCTTTCTGAATGATCGACGAAGCCTCGTGAACTTCCTGCAGGCTCAGGCTGGACGATCCGGTAACGTTGATCAAAATTCCCTGCGCGCCTTGAATGCAATTGTCTTCGAGAAGCGGGCTATTGATCGCGCGGTTCGCGGCATCAATCGCGCGATTCGAACCCGAAGCGACTGCCGTTCCCATCACCGCATACCCCTGGCCCGACATGATCGTTTTCACATCGGCAAAATCGCGGTTGATGATTCCGGGGATGGTGATGATGTCGGAAATACCCTGCACAGCTTGACGCAGAATATCGTCGGCGATTCGGAAAGCTTCAAAAAAGCTGGTGCCGTGTTCGACGCATTCCATGAGCCGCTCATTCGGAATCACGATCACGGTGTCCACGCTTCCGATTAGTTCAGCAAGGGCTTGCTCGGCCTGCTCCATCCGGCGTTTTCCCTCAAAGGCAAACGGCTTGGTGACCACGGCGACGGTAAGAGCGCCCAATTCGCTGGCGAGATTTGCGACGACGGGCGCTGCTCCGCTTCCGGTGCCGCCTCCCAATCCAGCGGTGACGAAAACCATGTCGGCGCCGTCGAGCGCTTCCAGGATTTTGTCGGTGTCTTCCAATGCGGCTTTGCGGCCGACTTCGGGATTGGCGCCGGCTCCCAATCCTTTTGTCAACTTGGCTCCGAGTTGCAGCTTTACCGGCGCTTGCGAAAGTTTCAGCGCCTGTAGATCGGTGTTAGCCGCAATGAACTCGACGCCTTCCACTTTGGCGCGAATCATGCGGTTGACAGCGTTCGACCCACCGCCTCCGACACCGATCACTTTAATCTTGGCTCCATTTTGCGGTTCTTCACTGAACGAAACTTTAAGGCTCGATTCTTTTGGCGACATGGTTCCTCCCCCGTGTTTCACCGTCTTGAAATTTTTTAGTCCGATTCTTACGACGCTCCTGCAAACATACTTTTAAATTTGCCCACCCAGCCGGTAGGACGCGCTCCAGCGTTGCGCCGCGTGCGCGCACCGTAGAGCACCAGTCCCACGGCTGTTGAATACTCGGGCTGGGAATCTTCTTCGCTCATTCCTGACAGTCCACGGGGCTTGGCGACGCGCACGGGCAGATTGAAGATCTTCTCTGCGAGTTCGCAAAATCCCCGAAGGCGCGCTCCGCCGCCGGTGAGAATGATCCCCGCCGGGATGGACGACTCAACGCCGCCACGGCGCAACTCATCGCGGACCAGCATTAATAACTCCTGCGCGCGCGGCTCCACTATGTCAGACAACATACGAGCAAAAACAGTTCGCGGCGGGCGGTCACCCACGCTCGCGATTTCGATCGCAAAGTCTTCCTTGAGCAGCTCACGATACGCACAAGATTGTTCTCGCTTGATTTTCTCGGCTTCATCAATCGGCGTACGCAAACCAACGGCAAGATCATTGGTGAAGTGGTCGCCGCCAACTGGAATCGCAGCTGTGTGCCGCACGACGCCGCCTGTATATGCCAGCAGCTCGGTAGTGCCTCCGCCGATGTCGAGCAGGCAGCAGCCCAACTCGCGTTCATCCTGCGTGAGGCAGGCTTCCGCGGAAGCAAGCGGCTCGAGAACGGTGTCATCAACCCGCACGCCCGCGCGATTTACGGCGGTGACGATATTTTGAGTGGCAGAACCAGATGCGGTTACGATGTGCACATTCGCCTCGAGGCGCTGGCCCATCATTCCGATTGCGTCGCGAATGTTGTCCTGGGCATCCAGGAAAAACTCCTGCGGGAGAACGTGCAAAACTTCGCGATCTTCCGGAAGCTGAATCCCGCGCGCGGCTTCCACTGCGCGGCGAACGTCTTCGCGCTGGATGTCACGCGGCCGGGTGCCGACAGTGATTCCTCCGCGACTGTTCACGCCGCGAACATGCGTCCCCGCGACGCCTATCAATGCCGATTCCACCGGAACTCCGACGATGGTTTCCGCTTCTTCAACGGCCCGGCGAATCGAACTCACCGCAAGATCGAGGTTGACGATCTGGCCCTTGCGCCACCCCTTCGATTCCGCCGCACCGAGTGCGGCGAATTTCACACTGCCGTCCTCACTAAGCTCGCCAATCAACGCGCAAGTTTTCGTGCTGCCGATGTCGAGCGCTACGATATGCCGTTCCTTCTTCGTCAAATCTGCTCCTTATAATTTCAGCCGTTTATGACTGCTACCGCGATCTCCTGCTCGAACGCTTATGTGCTGCATGAACCGCCCTCGGCGCGGGCTGCACTTGTGTGACCGGCTGTTGGGCGATTTGCTGTGCCAGAGTAGTGTCCGGGTTCACGACTGCTTCGCCGTCGAAGCGCAAATCGACGGATTCCACGCGTCCGGTTTTCGCGTGCCACTGCCCGAAATCGTCCAGCAGCGTGCGATACTTGGTTTCAAAGTCCTTGTCGCCAAAATGCACCAGCACGAGCGAATCTGTTTGCACTACCGGCAAACTGCCGGCAGCGGTGTCCCAGGCCTGATTCGGCGCACTTCCGCTGGGGGCACTATCGCCGTTCAACCCAGCGATCGAGGCCCGCAAGTCCCTGGCGTCTGTCAGGTCCACTTCACTCACCTTTTCCATCGAACCGGCGCGAGCGGAATCCACTTGCTGGGTGAAGCCGGCGAACAACTGCATGCGTTTCTCGCGCTCATCCGGAGTCATATCTTCTCGGATGCCGGTGACGACCGGAAAATGAAAATTCGCCTTCAAGGGACGGTCGAGTATCACGCCATGAATATCAACAAGCGCCAAATCGCTTCCCTGGCGAAGAAATGCGATGGGAACGCGCTCTGTGATTTCGACTTCAATCCTGTTAGGCAACGCTCGCCGAACGACGGCTTGCTCGACCCACGGAATTGCTTCGAGCTGGCGCCGCCGTTCCGTAAGCGGGATTCGCAAAACGCTATGGCCCTGATCGGACTTAAAAACGGCCAGCACGCTGCCGCGCGGGACATAGTGATTTCCCGTTAGCTCCACTTGATTCGAATGAATCAGCGCCATTTGCGGAGAAGCAAACAGAAAATTTCCGAAGGCGTACGCCACACAAACGCCCGCTACTCCCACGCCAACTCCGACCGTGACGCGGAGATACGTCTTCCAGGCCTTCCGGCCGAATTTCCGCCGTTTGATCTCCAGAGGCTTTTGCCTGCGAAGATACTTCGGCTCTTCGTCAGCCAGGACTTCCTGGGGATAGGCGTCCGCGTCCATGGTCTTCAGTTTTTCCAGAGAATGACCTCGTTCTCGAGTTCTACGCCGTATTTGCTGCGCACACGCTCGCGGACATCGTCAATCAGCCTGAGCATGTCGGCGCAGCTCGCTTTACCTGCGTTGATAAAAAAATTCGCATGGCGGTCGCTGACCATAGCATCGCCCGCGCGGTGACCCTTCAAACCCAGTTCGTCAATCATCCTGCCGGCTGAGCCGCCCGGAGGATTCTTAAAAATGCATCCGGCGCTTTTCTGATTGAGCGGCTGGCTCGCGCGGCGCTTTTCGTTGCAGACGCGAATGCCGGCAAGGATTTCCTTGAACGGCTTGGAGGGCAGTTCCAGTTTTACGCGCAACATCATGTCGTCCGGCGCGAACGAAGTGTGGCGATAATCGAAACGAATGTCATTGCCGCGAACCGTTTCAATCGCTCCTGTTGCCGCGCGGTAGAGCTCCACTTCGCGCACGTACGATCCGATCTGCGTGCCGTAAGCTCCTGCATTCATTCGCAACGCGCCGCCCACACTGCCCGGGACGCCAATTAAGCCTTCCATACCGCCCAGATCGCGCTTAGCGCAGAACGTCACCATGCCGCCGAGATCGGCGGCCGCATCGACGTATGCCGCGTTACCTTCGACTCGCATACCCGGTTGCGAGGTAGGCAAATGCAAAACGACCCAGGGCAGCTCGCCATCGTCGATCAGCACATTCGTTCCACCACCGAGGAAGCGGTGAGGGATTTTTTCGTCAGCCAGCAAATGCATTACCTCGGGAATGGTGTCGAAACGTCGAAGCACGAGCTCATCGGTAGTGCCTCCAATTCCCAGCGAAGTCTTTTCACTCAACGAAACGCCCGCGTGCAATTCCACTCCAAGCTCTTTCAATCGCGCCGCAAGCGGCTTTTCACTAATCCGCATAAGCGCTCGGCGCCTTTGAAGCAAGCAGCATGGCCAGTTGATCGAGTACGCGCCCTACGCTGCCCGCGCCAATCGTAAGAATCGCGTCTCCGGGGCGCGCTTCTCTGTACAAAAACTCCATGCCGGCCTGCATCGTGCTGGTGAAGACAACATTCTTGTGTCCCGCTGCGCTGATGGCCTCGGACAAGATCTCCCCGGTAACGCCTTCGATAGGTGCTTCGCCCGCGGCATAAATTTCCGTCATTACCAAAATGTCGGCCTGATTGAACGAACTGCGGAAATCTTCCCAGAGAAACTGAGTGCGCGAGTAACGGTGCGGCTGGAACAGCACGAGAAGTCGTTTGTAGCCGCAACCCCGCGCCGCTTCGAGCGTAGCGCGAATTTCGGCAGGGTGGTGGCCGTAGTCGTCGATCAAGGTTACGCCTGCAAATTCGCCTTTGATCTCAAAACGCCGTCCAACCCCCGAGAACTTTGCGAGCCCTGCGCGAATCAGGTCTGCGGGGACGTTTAGCGAAAGCCCCACAGCGGCGGCCGCGGCAGCGTTTCGCACGTTGTGTATCCCCGGCGGCGAAGGCAGCCGGAACATTCCGAGATCGTCGTCATGATATTTCAGGCGAAACTCGCTCGCGAGTCCTGCCAGCCGGATGTCGCTGATGACAAGGTCGGCCTGGCTCGATGTTCCGTATGTAATCACCGGACGCTTCACCTGCGGCAGAATGGCTTGCACGTTCGGCTCGTCAATACAAAGAATTACGGTGCCGTAGAACGGCACACGATTGGCAAATTGAAGAAATACTTCCTGAATTTCTTCGAGCGAGCGGTAATGGTCCAAGTGCTCGCGGTCGACTGTGGTGATTACTGCCAACACCGGAGCGAGCAGCAAAAAAGAGCGGTCGCTTTCATCGGCTTCGACAACCATATATTCGCTCTGGCCCACGCGAGCATTCGAGCCGGCGTGGTTCACACGTCCGCCGACAACAAAAGTAGGATCGAGACCGGCTTCACCCAGGACGGACGCCACCATGGAGGTCGTCGTGGTCTTGCCGTGCGCGCCAGCTACCGCGATTCCATACTTCAAACGCATCAATTCGGCGAGCATCTCGGCGCGAGGAATGACGGGAATTTTCAGCTTGTGAGCTTCCACCACTTCCACGTTATTCACGCGAACCGCCGAAGAAATGACGACTACATGAGCACCTCGAACATTTTCGGCGAGGTGGCCTTCGAAAATCGTGGCTCCCAGTTTTCGCAAACGCTCGGTCACGGGCGTGGCTTTCAAATCGGAGCCTGAAACGGCGTAATTGCTGGAGAGCAGAACTTCGGCAATGCCGCTCATGCCGCTCCCGCCGATACCCACCAAATGAATGCGTTGAAAATTGCGGAAGGTCACGCTCATGCGCGCACCATTCCGTTCAACGGGTTTTCGAGTTGGGCTTCGAGCAGGTCCACGATGTCCTCGACCGCGCGCGGGCGTGCCAATCCGTGTGCGCGTTCTTCCATTTCAGCAATTTTTCCGGACTGGTCGATCAGAGCGAAAATCTCTGCCGTTAGGCGTGCCGGCGTCAGCTCACCTTGAGGCAACATCCGCGCGGCGCCCGCATCCTGCATGGCTTCCGCATTGCGAGTTTGATGAGCATCTGTGGCAGCACCGAAAGGGATGAAGATAGCGGCGCGTCCGGCGGCAGATACCTCCGCGACTGTGATAGCGCCCGAACGGCAGACGATTAAGTCCGCCTGGGCAAACCGCTCCGCCATATTCTCGATGAAGGGCACAACCTCCGCTCGGAAATCGCGACGCGCATAAGCTACTCGCACCGCATTATAGTCGCGTTCACCGGTCTGATGCACGATGAAAAGCTGATTTTTTCGCGAGGCTAAAAGGTCGAGCGAGTCGACGACGGCGCGGTTTATCGGCAGCGCGCCTCGGCTTCCGCCGGTAATTAGAACGGTGAACGGCGCGCTGTGGTTTTTACGCGGAACGGCAAAAAATTCCGGGCGCACTGGGCAGCCGGTAACCTCGGCTTTACCGCCAAGGCGCTCCGCAGTCGCGGGGTGGGCCACGGCTACTCGCGTGGCGATGGTCGCCAGCACGCGATTGGTGAACCCCGGTTCGACGTTTGGCTCGAAAATCACTGTGGGGATTGAATGCATCCTGGCTAAGAGCATCATGGGCCCGGACGCGTATCCGCCTACACCGAAAGCCACTCCGAAATTGTGTCGTCGCAGGATTCTTTCCGAATCCCACAATCCCAGAGGAAGAATGGCGGCGTTACGAAGAAATTGCACGCCGCCGATTCCCTTCAGGCCCGCTACGCGGATAGTTTCGAGCGGCAGGCCGGCTTGCGGCACCAGTCTCGCTTCCATCCCGCGTTCGGTTCCCACGATCACGACGCTGCGTTCTCCTGCGGACTTGCGTCCAAGCCATTCACGAGCAACAGCAATCGCCGGGAAGACGTGGCCACCAGTGCCGCCACCCGCGATCAGCAAACTGTTTGCATCCGCCTTCACATCTCATCCGCGTGCTGGCTGATGTTCAACAGCACGCCGGTGGCCAACAACATTAAGATCAAACTCGATCCGCCGTAGCTTATGAACGGCAGCGGAATTCCTTTGGTGGGCAGCAGGCCCAGCACCACGCTGAGGTTGATGAGCGCTTGACCCACGACCATCGCAGTGATACCCAGGGCGAGTAGCCGTCCAAATTCGTCGGGAGCTTTCATGGCGGCTACAAATCCGCGCCAGCCATAAACAACAAAGAGTGTCAGCACAACTACGGCGCCGATAAATCCCAGCTCCTCGCAAATCACGGAAAAAATAAAGTCGGTATGCGCCTCGGGGAGAAAGAAAAGCTTTTGGCGGCCTTCCATCAGGCCGACACCAGTGAATCCGCCCGAACCGATGGCGATCAGCGACTGCAACAATTGGAAGCCGTGTCCTTGAGGATCAGTACTCGGTGACAGGAATGCTTTGAATCGCTCCAACCGATAAGGCGTCCGCGCGATCAACAGATAGACGGCGGGAATCGAAGCGAGCGCCGCGCCGACGATGTATCGCATCGAAAGGCCGGACACAAACAGCATAGTGGCTGCGACAAGCAAAATCATGCAGGCAGTACCCATATCAGGTTCGGCGAGAACCAGGCCGACCATCAGTAGAACTGTTCCCAATGCGGGCAACAGCGTGCGCACTGGATCGTTCACTCCGAAACCTTTTGGGGCTCGCCGGATTTCGAGGAACCAAGCCAGATAGAAAATCAAGACCAGCTTCGCGATCTCAGAAGGTTGCAGGCTTAGCGGGCCCAGCCGGAACCAGCGATGCGTGGCATGCGAACGGTCCAAGAAGAAAACTGAAACCAACATGACCAGCGTAATCGACACGGCGGTGAAAATCACGCGTGGCTGGCGGAATTTCCGATAATCGGTGCGCATCAGCCAGAACATTCCTGCCAAGCCGATTGCAATCCAGACAATCTGGCGCAACAGAAACGAATAACCGTTGCCTCCCTGTTCTCTGGTGGTAATCGCCGAGGCGCTGAAAACCATCACAGCGCCTATCAGGCAAAGCGCGAGTGTGACGCCGAATAATTTTCGATCGGGTTGCAGGCTACGTGGCATTCGTCATCCTTTTTGCGCGGAAACTCCCGCGGCCGATTTGTTGTGATCTTTCAGACGAGCAACCAGCTCTTTGAAAGTGCGGCCGCGATGCTCGTAATTCTCGAATTGGTCGAAGCTGGAGCAAGCCGGCGCAAGCAACACCGTGTCGCCCGGGCGGGCGTTGCGAATGGCAGTCTGGACAGCGCTATCCAGTTCACCGGCATTCGTTACCGGGACTGCGTCGCCCAGGTCTTCCGCGATTTTCTCCGCTGCAGCGCCGATCAAGATTGCCATGCGCGCACGCGCACGCAGCAATTCTCGCAGCGGAGTGTAAGGACTGCCTTTGTCCTTCCCGCCGAGAATCAGGATCAGAGGGCCGGGAAACGCTTCGATCGCTTTCAGTGCCGCGTCCACATTTGTCGCTTTTGAGTCGTTGTAAAATTGCACGCCGGATATTTCAGCGACGAATTCCAGGCGGTGCTCGACACCCTTGAAAGTTTTCACTCCGTTCGCAATAGACCCAGGGTCTGCGCCTGCAAGAAAAGCTGCGGAACAAGCAGCCAATACGTTTTCGACATTGTGCTCGCCGCGCAGCAAGATTTCCTCCCGGCGCGCAAGAGCGACTTCCGAACCTTCGTTGCGAAAAAAGACCTGCCCGTCACGCAGAAATGCTCCGGCGGCGACGCGTTTCTGGCGGCTAAACCAGAAAATGTGTGGTTTGACGGGCATGCGGCGCGTGATTTCAGGATCGTCCGCGTTCAAGATCGCTATGTCGCGCTCGATTTGGTTTTCAAACATGCGCATCTTCGCGGCGGCGTACTCCTCGAATGAAGCGTGGCGGTCGAGGTGGTCGGGAGTCAGATTCAACAAGACACCAATCTCGGGCCGAAACTTTTCTATGGTCTCCAGCTGGAAGCTGCTGATTTCCGCTACGGTCACCGTGGTATCCATGGAATTTTCCACCAGGGCGAGCAGCGGCGTGCCGATATTGCCGCCGACCATTACCGGAATGTCCGCAGTTTTAAGAATGTGCGCGACGAGCGAAGTCGTTGTGGTCTTGCCATTCGAGCCGGTGATGGCGATAAGCTTCCCGCGCAGAAACCGCCAGGCAAGTTCAATTTCGCTCCATACCGGAACTCCCTTTGCGCGCGCCAGTTCGAGAGCGGGAAATTTCGCCGGCACACCGGGGCTAACCACAATCAAATCCTGGCTGAGAAAACTATTAGAGACATGCCCGCCCAGCTCTAGTTTCACCCCGGCTGCGCGCAGCCTTGTGGGAGTATCGGCTAGCTCCGGCTCGCTGCGCTCGTCCGTGGCTGTCACAATCGCGCCGTAGCCCGAGCAGAAAAGCGCTGTGACTAAACCCGTGCGGGCGAGACCGACAACCAGCACGCGTTTGTCCGCGAGATCGGTTCCTGGCCTCAAACTCAATCACCTCAATTTCAAAGTCGTCAACGAAAACAACGCAAACACCAGAGCCACAATCCAGAAACGAACGATAATTTTCGACTCGCTCCATCCCATCAATTCGAAATGATGGTGCAGCGGCGCCATGCGAAATACACGCTTTCCCGTCAGCTTGAACGAGCCCACCTGAATTATTACGGAAAGCGCTTCGAGAACAAAAACGCCGCCAATCGAAAGAAGCAGAATTTCCTGCTTGATGATTACAGCCACAACACCGATCGCGCCTCCCAGCGCGAGTGAGCCTACGTCGCCCATGAACATCTCGGCGGGATGCGCGTTGTACCAAAGAAATCCCAGCGAAGCGCCGACCAGCGAGCCGCAGAAAATGACAAGTTCGCCGGCGGCGGGTATTTTTTGGATCTCGAGATATTCGGCCATACGCGCGTTGCTGGAAACGTAAGTCAGAACCGTCAACGCGGTGGAAGAAACCAGGACGCATCCGATGGCGAGGCCGTCCAAGCCATCCGTTAAGTTGACCGCGTTTGAGCTGCCCACAATTACAAACACAAGGAACAGAACAAAGGGAACGAATGCCAAGGGCCACACAAAATTGCGAACTAGCAGCCAGTCGATCACTAAATTAGGATGCAAACGCTTGAAAAACGGCACGCTCAACTGCGTCGAGTACGCCCCTTGCGACTGCAGTACCAGCAACGCGACGCCAACCGCGACGCAGGTCAACAGCTGAAAAAGGAATTTCTTTTTCGGGGACAGCCCGAGATTGCGCCGTCGCACGACTTTATTGTAGTCGTCCACGAATCCGATCGTGCCAAACGCCACCGTTGCTCCTATCGCAAGCAAGACGTAAGGACTGCGCAAATCCGCCCACAGCAGCGTAGGAATCACGATTGATGCCACGATCAATACGCCGCCCATGGTGGGCGTCCCCGCTTTCTTTTGATGCGCCTTGGGGCCTTCTTCGCGAATGTATTGTTTCACTTGCAGTTCACGCAGCTTTTCGATTACCCACGGGCCCATCAGCAGCGAAAGCAGCAGAGCGGTGACGCTCGCCACGGCTGTCCGAACCGTGATGTAGCGAAAGACGTTCAGAGGGCTGAAGTACGGCCTTAAAGCATAGAAGAAAAGGTAGTAGAGCATTTTAGTGCGAACCTTTTCGTCCAGCTTCGATTGCTTCCGCAGTGGCGCCTGTTGATGCAATTCGCTTGTGGCGCGCGTCGATAGCGTCGAGAACCTTTTCCATCTTCACGCCGCGAGAGCCTTTCAAAAGCAGAAGATCCCCTTCAGTGATGAACTCCGCGAGGAATTTCGCCGCGTCATCCGAATTTTCGAAGAACTTCGCGCTCTCCGCCGCGTGCCCGGCGTCAATCGCCGCTCGAATTAGTTCTGCCGCATCGCCTCGCACTCCCACGATCCAGTCAATACCCGCGAGCGAGCCTGCAAACTTTCCGCATTCACCATGCAGTTCCGGTGCCGACGTCCCCAGCTCCAGCATCTCGCCCGCCGCGAGAATTCTCCGGCGATAGCCGGGAGTCGCGGCAAGAAGTTCGGCGAGCGCATTCAATGCCGTGGGGCTGGAGTTATAGCTGTCGTTAATCACCGTGATTTCGTTTTGAAATCGAATCACTTCGCCGCGCTTGTCCGCCGGCACGAGCGCCGGAAATACAGTCCGCGCTTCAGCCGCGCCAATGCTCCACACGCTCGCGGCCGCCAAAGCTGCCAACGCATTCATCACGTTGTGCCGGCCTATCAAAGGCAATTCCAATCGGGCGCAGCCATTTGGAGATATGAAATCAAACGCCGTTCCTTCCATGCCGCGCTCTTGGATATTCTCCGCACGAAATTGTGCAGTGCTTTTTGTTCCGAACCAGATCACATTACCGCGCGCCACCTCGGCAAACCGCCCTACGCGGTCATCATCTGCGTTCAGTGCAGCCGTTGCTCTAGGCCACGCCAGGTTTTCGATCAATTCGCGCTCGGCCAACGCGATTTCTTCAATCGAAGAAAAAAACTCGAGATGCTCGACGGCGATCCGCGTAATCACTCCCACATCAGGAGAAGCAATCTGCGCCAGCCGTGCTAGCTCTCCACGATGCGACATCCCCATCTCCACTATCGCGGCGTCGTGCTCATCGTCGAGCTGTAGCAACGTGAGCGGTACGCCATACTCATTGTTCAAATTCCCTTGCGTCTTCAGTACGCGGAACCGCGCGGCCACAAGCGCCGCAAGGATTTCTTTCGTGGTAGTTTTCCCAATCGACCCGGCCACGGCGCCGATTTGCCGGCCCGGTTTCGCCTTGCGCCAAATCTCACAGGCACGCGAGGCCAACCGATGCAGCCCGACGAGCGTGTCTTCCACGGCAAAAAGCTTGCCGCGGATTTCTTCGGGATACTCTGGATACTTTTCGCGCGCCACCACTCCGGCCGTAGCTCCGCGAGAAAACGCTCCGGCAACAAAACTGTGTCCATCGTGACGCGGACCGCGTATGGCGAGGAACAGTTCTCCGGGCTGAACGGCGCGAGAATCAATCGAGACGCCGGCCATCCGGGCCATGGGATCGAGGCCCGCGGGCACTGAGACACCGAGAGTTTCGGCCACTTGAACTGCTGTCCACCGCATTGTGTCTCCAGCCGGTTGATAGTTGCTCTCAAAACCTATATCTCGGGCATTGCAGATTTCGTGTCGAAATAAGCTATGTTTTGGCCGACTGCTTCGAATAACCCTTGCGCTTCAATATCGCCCGAGCCTTTTCGCGATCGTCAAATTCAAATGTCCGGTCGCGCAAGATCTGGTAGTTTTCGTGACCTTTTCCGGCCAGCAAGACGATGTCTCCCGGCTGAGCTTCATCAATTGCCATTTCGAGAGCCACTTCACGGTCGGGCTCAATCCGGTACTTCGCATTCACTTTCTGCAATCCCACCACCACATCGTTCATGATAAGCAGCGGGTCTTCCTTTCGAGGATTGTCGTCAGTAAGAATAACGAGATCGCTCAAAGATCCGGCGGCTTCGCCCATCAGCGGCCGAGTGGAACGATCGCGCTCTCCTCCCGCTCCGAAAAGGGTAATCACTCGGCCTGAAGGATTCAGTTCGCGCGCGGTCGTGATCAGGTTACGGATGGCATCGTCTGCATGCGCGTAGTCAACTACCACCAGGAATGGCTGGCCTTCGTCGATCTGCTGGAAACGGCCCGGCACGAGTTCGAGATTCGCGATTCCCTGTTCAATTTTCGCTCGCGGGATTTCGAGGGCAATGGCCGCACCAATCGCGCTCAGAATGTTGTACACATTGATGCGTCCGACCAGCGACGAGCGCACTTCTACTTTGCCCGCCGGCGTCTGCGCCGTAAATTGAGTGCCGTCAAATCGCAGGGAAAATGTCTTTGTGGTTAGCTGGGCTGTTTCGTTTAGGCCATATGTAAGCGTCCGTTTCGTAAGGCCCTCAAGGCGGGGCGAATAGGGATCGTCGGCGTTGACTACGGCGACGTCGGGCGCTCCGGCACCCATCCCTTCAAACAAACGGCGCTTCGCGGCGAAATACTCTTCGAATGTCTTGTGAAAATTTAGATGATCGCGCGTAAGGTTTGTGAAGACAGCTACGGCAAAGTGGCATCCCCACACTCGTTCCATCGCGAGCGCGTGCGAGCTTACTTCCAGCACTGCGTGCGTTCCGCCAGCGTCGCGAACTTCGGCAAACATCTGCTGCAAATCCAGCGATTCAGGCGTGGTATTTACGGCCTTACGGCTGCCCCGTGGAGTTTCATAGCCAGTCGTGCCGATACGTCCGGTTGTAAAACCCGCGATGTGCAATATGGAATCGATGAGAAAAGTTGTGGTCGTCTTCCCATTTGTCCCAGTGACTCCGACAAGCTTCAGCGCGTTAGCAGGGTGCCCGTAGAAATTCGCAGCCGTCAGCGCCAGAGCGCGACGTTCCGTGCCGGGGACTATTTCTATCCAGTCGATGCCAGGCTTTATTTCCGCAGGCCGCGGCTCCGGACTCGCAATAGCAATGGCTCCGCGTTTGACGGCGTCGATGACAAACTCGTTGCCGTTCGCCTTGCGTCCCGGCAAAGCAAAGAACAGAGCGCCCTGCGTCACTTGCCGGCTATCGCATGCGACCGAAAGGATATTTGGATTCGCAGTCGGATCTACTTTGACTGTCTCAACTCCGTCTAATAGCTCACGCAGAGCTACACTCTGTTTATGCTGGCGCTCCTTACCACTTCCTGAATTCACTTCCGGACCACTTTCCATAACAAATTTCAATTTACGTTCCTTTGCACCGCCGTGGCCGGCAGTTCCGCCGCCACGCGCCCAAACCGCACAGTGACCCGGCTACCACGCGCAACTCGCGTACCGGCCTCGGGTGCTTGCTCTAAGGCAACTCCGCTGCCAATCAGCGACGGGACCAGTCCAAGTCGCGAACAGTCTTCCGTAACGCCACGCACGGTTTCTCCCGCTAAGTCCGGGACTATCACAGCATCTCCGTCGCTGAATGCGATTGGAGTCGCTGACGAGTTGTCCGGCTGTTCCCTGGCTGCGTCGAAACGCGACTTGTTGATCCCGGCGCTCAGATCCTCATCTGGAGCTCGTGAACGCACAACATTCTTCGCGGTCTCGAGGCCGGACGGCACGGGTATGTCGTGCTGGACATCCAAATACGCGAGAACTTGTTCCGCTATGCGCTTGAATACCGGTCCGCCGATTTCGCCACCGTGATGCGCGCCCTCGGGCGAGTCGAACACGACAAGTATGGTGACCGCAGGTTCGTTCACTGGGGCAAATCCCACAAACGAAGCGATGTACTTGTTCGGCGAGTAGCGTCCAGTGGCGGGATCAATTTCCTGCGCGGTGCCGGACTTACCTGCGGCGGTATAGCCGGTAAGTTGCGCGAGTGTGCCGGTACCTGACAATACGACCGTTTCCATCATTCCGCGTATCGTGGCTGCGGTCGTTGCATCCGTCACCTGTTGCGGAGCAGGGCGCGGGAGTGGTCCCGAAGAGATTCCGCCTTGAATCTCTTTAACGATTCGCGGACGGTAGAGCAGTCCGCCATTCGCCACCGCGGAAATCGCCGAGATGATTTGTACGGGCGTCACGCTCACTTCCTGTCCGATGGCGACCGACCCGATGGCGCTTGGGTTCCAGTTTTCAACCGGACGAAGCTTTCCACGATTTTCGCCGGGCAATTCGATTCCGGTAAGCTGGCCGATTCCGAAAGACCGAATCGTGTCGTAAAACCTGGGAGCGCCGAGCTGAAGAGCGACCTTAATAGACCCTACATCGCTGGAATGCGCTAGGACGTCGCGAACGCTGAGAATTCCGAATGGATGCCAGTCATGAATCAGCCGGCCCGCAAGAAGAATGGAACCCATCTGACAATCCACCATCTTGTCCGGATCGGTGACTCCGTTCTGAATTGCTCCGGTCATGGTGATTACCTTAAACGTGGAGCCGGGTTCGTAGGCGGCAGTGACGGCGCGATTCATGCGCACGTCATCGGAGTAACTCCCGGCGTCATTCGGATCAAACGCCGGAAAATTCGCCATGGCCAGCAACTCCCCGGTGTTCGGTTCCTGAATCACGACAGTTCCATGTAGGGAGCGAGTGTCCGCCATTCCGCGCTCTAGCTCTTTTTCGGCGATGAACTGGATTGTCTCGTCCACGGTGAGCACCACGCTCGCCCCGGGATCAGCGGCTGCTTCGCTACGGTCGTACCAGCGCCTTTTTCCGTCGGCCATCACCATCATGCGGCCTGGTTTTCCGCGGATCTGCTTGTCGAAGGCGTACTCAATGCCGCCGATGCCTTTTTCGTCCACGTCCACGTAACCCAGCGCGTGCGCCAGGCTTTCCCGCTGCGGGTAGACTCGGCGATTTTCCTTCTGAAAGAAAATGCCCTTCAAATTCATGTCGTCAATGCGCTGGACGATTTCGGGCGAAAGCTTTTTTGCGAGGCGAACCGGCGTGCGCGCTTCTCGTATTTTCGTTTCGATTTCTTCTGGCGGAATATTCAGAGCGCGAGAGAGCAGTCTGGCGACGAGAGGAGCATCCTTGATGTCCACGGGATCCCCAAATACGGAATCCATCGGAATGCTGATAGCTAGTTCTCTGCCCTTGCGGTCATAGATCGTGCCGCGTTTCGGGCTGATTTCAAATACGTGCCGTTGTTGATGCTGGGCTCTTGCGAAGTATTCGCCGTAGCAAAAGAGTTGGAGATAACTGAGGCGCGCCAGCACCGCCGCCATCCAAACTAACGCCACGATCCCTACGACCAACCAGCGGCGACGCAGGCTGCGCTGCTCCATCGTGCACCGGCCTATCCCAGAAAAAACTTAGCCCCGCGAACGTGCGAAATTCTTCGCGGGGACGGGCCCGTTAAGTCAGGCCTCTGCCAATATCATGTCAAGGGCGCTGAGGCTGAGGAACGATGCCGGCTTGCGCCAGCACTCGATCACCCGTTGCTTCCACTGGCGCCACTTGGCCTGCCACGGAAACCGTCAATCCCAGATCTTTCTGAGCGATCGAATAAACGCGGTCCTGCGCGGTCAGCGTGTCCACTTCCAGGTTCAGCTGCTGATTCAATATCGAGCTTTGGGCACGCAGCGACTCGAGCTGCTCCACTTCGTAGCGCAGCTGGATGCATTCAAAATGCTGCCAGGTATAGACCAGCAGGCAAGCAGCCATCGCGCCGCCTGCAGCTACGCGTCGCCAAAAGTCCCGCACGTGCGCCGGTGATATCGGACGAACCAGCCGCGAATTATCGATACGCTTCACTGTGTGATATTCGATCATGACCACGCCTCAGGCGCCGAGCTTTCCGCCGTCGCCACTTTCTCCGCTACGCGCATCTTTGCGCTCCGGGAACGCGGATTGTTTCTGATTTCCTCGTCGCCCGGCAGAATCACTTTCTTAGTCAGAACGCGAAAACTTCTTTCTCGCGCGAGTCGCTGGAATTCGTGTTTCACCATGCGATCTTCAAGCGAGTGATAACTGAGGACGATCAACCGCCCTCCATGAGCTAAAGTGGCAGGGGTCCGCGAAAGAAACTGCCCGAGTTCCTCCTCTTCTCGATTCACCGCTGTCCGCAGCGCCAGAAACGTTTTTGTCGCGGGATGCAGTCTCTGCCTTCCCCTTGCTTTACGTCCCCCTGCCACAACCGTTGCCAGATGTTCGGTGTCGCGGATCGGCCGCGCGCGAACAATTGCTCTGGCGATTCTGCGTGAATCCCTCTCTTCGGCGTTCTTGTAGAGAAGGTAGGCCAGTTCTTTCTCCGGCCAGAAGTTCACAATTTCTTCCGCGGTAAGCGGCGAATCGGGATTCATACGCATATCGAGCGGCGCGGCCCACCGAAAAGAAAATCCGCGCTCCGGAGTATCCAGCTCGAGGCTTGAAATCCCCAGATCGGCAATCACACCATCCAGCGGAGGAAGCTTCAGGTTTTCCGCCACTTCGCCGATCTTCGAAAATTCTGCGTGCACTAAAGTCACCTGCCGCTCGTGCGGCCCTAACCGCTCCCGCGTGATTTCCAGCGCACGCGGATCGCGATCCAACCCAACCAAACGCCCCGTGGTCAGTCGGCGAGCGATTTCAATCGTGTGCCCGCCCGTTCCGACCGTGGCATCCAGGTACGTGCCCTCGGGCCGAATCCGCAGCCAGTTCAAGACTTCTTCAACCAGAACCGGCGTGTGCAGAACGCTCAAAAGCTAGATGCCCAGTAAATCCAATTCCTTTTCGTCTTCCGCCGTGATGGGGTTACGGTTCAGTTGTTCCAGGAACTGCGCGTGATTCCAGACTTCCAGGTAAGTCAGCTGGCC
>DATNLC010000046.1:0-20891 GCA_035603075.1 Candidatus Acidiferrales bacterium
CGCGTGCTAGGCAGCCGCTGGCCCGGCCGTAAGTCGTCGCTGAGTATCCCCAGAATAATCTGCGTCACAAGCTGCTCGCGCAGCGTTACCGCGCTCTCATGTGCAAACCAAAGTTGCATCGCGCCAGCATTCTAACCCCGCCGTCATTTCGGCACGCAACTCAAATGAGGCTAACGGTGACTAACAGTGCCGCGCTGTGACACTCGCGAAAGTGTCACAAACAGCCAGGTGTCGGCAGAAAAACATCGTTAGGATGCTTGCCTGATCGAAATGGCCAATTCAATGCGCAGGCAGGTGCAGAATGATCCCGGAAGGAGGTGTAACGCCATGCGCAAAGATCCGACGGTTCGCTGGCGCGAAATGATGCTCGGCCTATTGGCCTGCGCAATTACCCTGGTTTTTTCCGCGGCGGCGAGTGCAAGAGAATCGCTCCGCGCTGAGCTCATTCGATGGCAGGAGGAAGAGGGGCTGACGCTGGCTTGGGTGGATAACAACGCCCAATCTACTTCTTTGATGACACACTCCACAGTTCGTGGCGGCGTGCGAGCTGTCTCATTCAAAACACGGAGCGTAGTCCCCTTAAAAAATTCCCTCCAAGCTTTTCAACCAGATGGATTCAGCTTTGAAGAATTCCCGGAATTCGCCGGAATCGGCATGTGTTGGTCTCACGATCAGACCAAGCTGGTTTCGATTATGTTCGATCATTCTACTCGGAGTGGAAGACTGGGCATTCTTGACTTGAAATCGAAACAGACTCGCGCAGTCCCAATCGTTGTTGATAAGGAACCAATGGTTACATCTCAATGCTGGTCGCAAAACGACAAGGAGTTTGTCTATGAGACCGATGGCACCGTCCGGCTCTACGATATTGAGACCGAGCGGGCGGACGACGTTGCCAAAGGAACGGACCCCAGTTGGTCGCCAGACGGAGAATGGATCGGGTTTCGGGACGGCGACGCGTACTACGCCACGCACCCCGATGGAAGCAAAAGAAAGAAGCTATTTCGCAATCATTGGGGCTCTGCGGTGTCGGCTCTTTACTGGTCGCCGAACTCGAAGATCGTTGCCTATGTCAGAGAACTTGGTTTCCTTCAAGGGGGCGCCCTCGATGCGGAGGTGAACCAACTCCGGGCAAGGCGGCTGGAGGATGGCTCAGACGTTTCGTTATGTCCTGACAGTGTGGATTGGTATGCAAATTACCACTGGATTACCAGCAGTGAGTTTGTGAAACATCCCGGAACTGAATGATCATGCTTCGCCAATCACCATCTGGATCCAAGCACCCCCCGCAGATCTGCGGAGCCTCGTGTGTTCCGAACCAATAGCTCCAATTCGTTCTTGCACTTACTTCGCTGCGTACTTCCCACAATAGAAATCAAAATCCCAATCTGCTAGCGTCAGTCGGGGCATTTTTCATCCCCCAGAGGAGGAAGTGACTGTGGAAGATGAGCAGAGCCTGGAAAATTCCAGATTCGTTCGCGCCTCGATCGTCACGACGCGACGAGCCTCGACATCCCGAGCGAGTGCGCCCCGGCACTCCATGCGAGGGATCTGCTCTGCACTCTCTAATCGCGAACTCCAATTATTAGGACGTCGCGTAAGACACAGAAAACAAACAAAGCCACACCTTTCTAATCGCGAACTTTCGACCAAACGGTGTCGCAACGCTTTTCGCGCTCCGCTCCCGTTGCTGCGGCAAATTTCCAACCGGTTTGGACCACTTCTAACCGGTTCTGCCTCACAAACAGAATGCGACGTAACTCACTCAGAACAAACGATGGAGAAGTTTCTAACCGGGGCCAGAACCCATATTAGGGTTTTCCGGTTTTCGCCATTTTCTAACCTGCGGAAGCTTCGAAATCAGACGCCCACCCGCGGAACAACCCCAGCTCCACCAATTGGAGTTTTGCGCCTCGCGATGCTACCTTGTTGTCGGCGTTACCAGCCCGCGATATCAGGCATTTTCTGCCGGCCCGCGGGGAAGAGGTGAATGACAATGACTTGGGGTAAGCGGCGAGCGATTGTAATCATCGCATTGATTGTTCTTGTGGTCTTCCTTATTTGGGCCGCTTCGAAACCCGGCGTGCGCATCGCTTCGAATTCCGTCCTGGTCATGGACGCCAGTGGCCAAATTGAAGAGCAGCGCGCCCCGGATTTCTTCAGCGCTCTCAATGGCACTTCTCCCGTCCTGCATGATTACCTCGACTCGCTCGACAACGCTCGCACCGATCCGCGCATCACCGGTCTGGTAGTTCGCATTGCTCCGCTTCAAACCGGCTGGGCAAAACTGGAAGAAATTCGCAATCATCTTCTCGCTTTCCGCTCGAGCAACAAGCCAAGCATTTGCTACTTAGGCTATGACGGCATCCAGAACCAGGAATATTATCTTGCCAGCGCTTGCCAGCAAGTCTGGCTCGTTCCTACCACGCCTGTCAGCATTCGCGGCATGATGGCGGAGGCCACTTTCGTCCGCGGCACACTCGACAAACTGAAGATCGTCCCCGAGTACTACCACATCGCCGAGTTCAAGACTGCCGGAAATATGTTCACCGAGAAAAAATTCACCCCGGCGCACAAAGAGGAAGTGGAATCCCTTCTGCGCAGCGTTTACGAACAATATCTCGGCGACACCTCGAAAGCGCGCGGCATGAGTCGCGATCAGTTTGAAGCCATTCTCAATCGCGGCCCGCTTTCCAGCGCCGATGCCTTGTCCGGCAAGATCGTTGATCGTGTCGGCTATTGGGACCAGATTCAGGACTATTTCAAAAAGCGCGGGAGCGGCTGGAATCCGGTTTCGCTGAACAGTTACCGCACGACGTTGGGCGCGCCGAATTTTGCGCTGGATAAGATCGCTATCGTGTACGCCAGCGGCCTGATCGTCTCCGGAGATTCCGGAACCACCGCAGCCGGCGGGTTCATCCTGGGCGGCGACTCCGTGGCTGCGGATATTCGCAGAGCGCGCATGGACTCGAGTATTAAAGCTATCGTTCTGCGCGTGGATTCCGGCGGCGGCTCCGTCGTTGGCAGCGAAGTTATTCGAAGGGAAGTTGAACTTGCGCATGAAGTGAAGCCCATCGTTGTTTCCATGTCTGACGTCGCCGCGTCGGGCGGTTACTGGATAGCCTCTCCTGCCGACAAAATTGTGGCGGACCCAAACACCATCACCGGTTCGATCGGCGTCATTATCGGCAAGCTGAACGTGTCGGGGCTCTTCAATCTGCTAGGAGTCAGCACGGACTACGTCGCCACCAGCGACAACGCTACACTCTTTTCCGCTCAGCAGAATTTCACGTCCGAACAGCGGGAATACATCGAAAAGTCCCTGCATGAAACTTATGACGATTTCATAAAGGGTGTCGCAGCCGGCCGCAAGATGCCTGTGGATGCGGTGGACAAAATCGGAAAGGGCCGCGTCTGGTCCGGATCGCAAGCGAAAGGATTAGGGCTGGTCGACGAATTGGGCGGCGTGGACCGCGCAATCGAAGTAGCCAAGCATCTCGCCCACATCCCCGCGAGCAACTCCGTTCGCCTCGTCAGGCTTCCTGAAGAGAAAACTTTCTTCCAGCAGCTTTTTGAACGCGAAAAAGAACAAATGAGTCAGTCAGAATCTTTGCAAGCTACGCTGCAGCACATTCTGGGCCTCATGGAACCCGTCCAGGCGCGCCTGCCCTACGAATTGCACATAAAATAAATCCGGAATGAGCTTCGATGACCAACTTAAATTCAGCGCGCCCGCTTCGTTTGGCGGCGAATGGAACCTCGCACATGTTTTACGGGCTGAAACAAGACCCGATTTTCGTTATACTTTCAATCTAAGGCGCGGTACCCAAGTGGTAAGGGAGAGGTCTGCAAAACCTTCATACGCGAGTTCGATTCTCGCCCGCGCCTCCAGAATCTCCTCCCGGTTAATCTGGCTCCTCATATTTCTTTGCCCTTCGGTCTTCGCACAAGGCGGCCCGCCGTATTACACCAACGATCCCGGCACGCCTGGAAACCTGCAATGGGAAATTAATCTGGGCTACATGCCCTTTCTTTTTCCCAATTCTTCGATCTCGCACACACCGGACGTGGATATCAACTTTGGAATCGGCGACCGCATCCAGTTGACCTACGAAAGTGCATGGCTACGCGTGGCCGATCCGTCTCCGGCGAAATTCGGACTCGGGCAGGATCAATTGGGATTCAAATGGCGATTTTTGGACAACAAGGATTCGGGATTCGCCATGTCGCTTTTCCCACAGGTTTCAATCAATAATCCGAACGACTCCGTCGCTCGGGGTATCACCCCGCGAGGCGCCAGCTTGATTTTGCCGCTCGAATTTTCTAAGAAGCTCGGCCCTCTCGATCTGAACTGGGAGGTTGGCTACAACCTGGTCCACAAGGGGCCGGATGGATGGCTTGCCGGCGTTGTCGTTGGCCACGAATTTACAAAAAACTTGGAATTGGACGTCGAGTTTTACTCACTCGGAACATTCCATCCATCGACCTTCCAAGAAACGCTGGAAGGAGGTCTTCGTTACAAAATTCATCCCCCGATAATCCTGCTCTTGATGGCCGGACGCAGTGTGCAGCCCGCAGGAACCACTCAACCGTATTTCGTCGGTTACTTCGGATTGCAATTCTTGCTTCCACCCCATCCCTTTGAGAAGGAATGATCGAGTGGATAACCGCACTGACCTACGGCGAAGCGGAGAAGAGGATGTATTAGAAACGAAGCATTCAAATTCTACGGCGCCAAATCATCGCGCGGATCGCTCAGGGTACGCGCTGGCCGTTCATTTTCCCAACGCCATCGATCTTCGTGCAGTTGGCGTGAACACCCGTGGTCGTCGGCGTGCTGCAAGTTTGGGTTTTGGTCACGACTCGCACCACAACGATAGCTACAGTGGTCGCTACGGCGGCACCGACACCGACGGCTACCCCAGTGGCAACTCCTATTCCGCCACCAGCAGCGCCAGCCCCGGATGTGGCAGTCGTATTCACCGCTTCGCTCATGTTCATGGGTGTAGCTTGAACGGGCTGAGACGGCTGTTCGTTGCTACGAACGCTGGACTGTTGGCCGCCCTTCATCAGAACGCAATGTCCGGCATTGTCGCAAACCTTGCATGCGCCCTCGATGCAGACCACATTCATTTTTCCCGAGGCGTCAAATATAACCACCATGTCGGTGCCGACGACGCCGGCTACACCCACGGAAGTGCGGATTTGGAAGTGGGCGTCCGGCTTCACGAGTTTGGCCGCCTTGGCGCGGACGCGGCCGTAATTTAAATCCAAGTCGGTCTGCTGCTGCGCGGCGTCATGCTTCGCGATCGCCAGATTGGAATCCGAACCCACGTTGAGAATCGAACCATCGTCCAGAGCGATGCGAGCGCGGGCTAGATGCCCGGTGTTAATTACGTCGCCCCAGAATACTTGCTGAGAAGTCGAAGCGGCCACTTGCTGCGGGCCGCGAATGACGTTCACAACCGGAACCACTGTGGTGATTTTTCCAGCGCTTTGCGCCGCCTGAGCCGCGACGTCCGGGGGAAGTGCCAGCGCCAGACACATTACGAGCACCAGCGCAGAAACGACTCGATGACGGACATTCATTTGGATATTCCTCTCCGGATGCCCTGGGTAAGGCGGCAAGCTGATACTCCCGGGTTCGTACAGCCACATCGAAAAGCTGATCGGGGGGGATCTCGGAAAAGCTATCACAATTTCCCCAATATAACCTAGGGAAATTGCCGGGTTGATGCGCTCCACGCACGGTTCTTGCGGCCGGCCGATGCTGCCTACGGCAGATTATTTCTTTACCGCCGAAGCCGCCTTTTCCATCTGGGCAAACATTTCGCGCATCGCCTGATTGGTTCCAGGAGCGCGCTTTTCACGCCAAGCCTCAAAGCGCTTGCACTGTTCTTCCAAGCTCGCGAGCATGTGGGGGTTTTTGAATAGCGTCCGCCATTCACCTATCACCGGCTTCATGCGTTCCCAAACGATCCATTGTTCTCCAGAATTCTCAAAAAACAGATCTTCATCAACCAGTCCGCGGTTGACGATCCCGGCCACCATCTCCCAGTAGCTTATGACCATCCTGAAGTACGCGTTTTCCTGGCTGGAAGGAGGAAACTGCTTCATCACCTCTTCCAATGTGGCCGGCCGAAATTTATCCATGAACCATTGGCGCGCCTCGCGAAGGCGAGGTTCACGGCGAATGTCGTACAAGCGCAGCATCAAATTGACTTGATCGTGCGTAACTTCTCCCATGGACTCCTCCTGTTGATAGCAAATTAAGAATTTGAAGGTGGAATTTCGCGCACTGAAACGTTGTACATCTGGCTTAGCTGGATGCGGGATTGCTCGAAGCCTAGTTTGATTCGGCGCCTGAGTTCGCGCGCAACATCTTCCTTGCGATTAAGTACCGTACGGACTTGCAGGCGAATGACAGTGCCGTCGAGCGAAAGCGACTCGACGCCGAGCACGCGAGGGCCATCCACCAGGGCGGGCGACCAGTCAGCGTCGTTGCGAAAATCGGCAGTGATTTTCTCCAACGCGGTGAGTGCATTTCCTACCATCTCTTCGGAAGGTACCGCGACATCCACAAAAACCTGCGACCAATCGCGGCTAAGGTTCGCGACTTGCCCCACCAAGCCGTTTGGAATGGTAACGATGGCGCCCGCGAAATTTCGAAGTACTGTGCGGCGAAGAGTGAGATGCTCCACGCGGCCCGTTTCTCCATTGGTCTGAATTAAGTCACCGATGACAAACTGATCTTCAAAGATGATGAAGAATCCGTTGATGAGATCCTTAACCAGGTGCTGCGCCCCAAATCCAAATGCGAGGCTGGCCACGGCAGCAGCAGCCTCAATCGGGCTTACATTGAATCCGAATTCCGGCAGCGCGGTTAGGATCGCAACTCCGGCGACGACGCCGACACCCACGCTATAAAGCAGAGCTGCCATCGTTCGCGTCTGCGCTTCACGCATCTGAGCGATACGCGACGGGGACTTAGCCGACTGAATCAGACGGTCGGTGAGGACCTTCAACAGTCGTGCGACTACAATCGCGATAGAAACGATGACGAGGACGCGCAGAGCGCGTATGCCTGCAAATTCCATCCACCGTCTAAGCGAATCAGTCATAAGATAAGGGGAGCGGAATTATACCATTCACGCGCCACGATGCAGCGGAGGTTCAGTTGTTAGTTGGCCGGCGGAGGGCGCAGTGGGTGCCGATATTTTTCGGCGGGAGCAGACTGATTATGAACGCGAACAAACGCACATTTTTGACGGCGATAATTCCGATGGCAATCGGCATGCGGTTAGGATTGTTTTGCGGCACCGGCCACGCGGACGTTCAGAATCCTCCGCCTCTGGCGCCCCGGCCGGACTCAGCGCAGGCTCCTGGCGCGCCAAAAATTGAGCAGACGGCGCCGAACGGTGACCTCAAGCCGAATTCGAAGGAGACCAGGGAAATTCTGAAACAGAATCAGAAGCAAATAGCGGAAAACGTGGAAAAAATTTACCAGCTTGCCGGCGAATTGAAAGAGGAAGTGGAAAAAACCGACTCCGCGAATATGTTGTCTCTGCCAATGGTTCAAAAGGCGGAACAGCTTGAAAAATTGGCAAAACAAGTCAAGAACCTTGCCCGCAGCGCGTGAGGGGAGGGAACAGTACATGGGAGCTGGATTTGATACGAGTTGGGCAAGCAGTTGTCGAACGCGCGATTTGGCGTCCGAATGCAGGAAGTACCGAAAATCGTTGATTGTTTTTGCTACCGGGCTGGAAGCAGAGTAAAATCAATCGCGAAAACCACATATTTCCCCAAATGCGCCCGTAGCTCAGATGGATAGAGCGTGTGCCTCCGGAGCACAAGGTCGGGGGTTCGAACCCCTCCGGGCGCGCCATATTTCCCCTCAAATAAATGTGGTTTGAGTCTTGGCTGCATTAGTTTGGCCTACCTCCGATTTGCCTTTCGGCTTCGGAAACTCCTCGTCTCTGACTCGTGTCGATCCGACGGCGTGAGGAAAATATCGAAGCAAGGTCACAGCTTTTGATTTATAAAGTGTTCCACCATGCCGGAGAGCAGCAACCCGCCTGCCATATCGTCGAGTCCATGGAGCCCTCTGCGGATCCCGTTATTCCGAAACCTGCTGATCGCTGATTTCGCATCCGACGTTGGGTCATTCATGCAGGGCGTGGGCGCGGCATGGCTGATGACGTCGCTCAGCAGTAGTCCGCTGCAGATCGCGCTCATCCAGACAGCTACCGCGCTGCCATTCTTCATTCTCGCGCTGCCGGCTGGGTCCATCGGAGACATAGTTGACCGCCGCAAGTTGATCCTGGGAACCGAATCCTGGATGTTAGCGATATCCGTCATTCTCGTTATCGCGACATTCGCTCACCTTATTACCCCTTGGCTTCTGCTCCTTCTAACGTTTGCGCTGTCTATCGGAGACGCAGTGGAGTCACCGACGTGGCGGGCTATCTTTCCAGAATTGGTGCCCAAAGAAGAGCTCTCTCCGGCGCTGGCTCTGAACGGCATTGAGTTCAACCTCGCGCGAGCGGTCGGGCCCGCGCTGGGGGGCGTGATCATCGCAATCGCGGGAGTGAGCTCCGCGTTCCTGTTGAACGTTCTCTCTTTCATCGGCGTGATCGTAGTAATCGCGCGATGGAAACGGCGCGTGCCAAAAAGCAATTTGCCTGCAGAATCTTTCACAGGAGCGACTGCGGCCGCGATTCGATACGTGCGGTACTCTCCTGGCATCGGAAGGCTGCTTGTCAGATCCGCCTTCGTGATTTTCTTTTCGAGCGCGTTCTGGGCCTTGCTGCCGGTTGTGGCCAAGAATATCAGCCACAGCTCGCTCGGATATGGCTTGTTGCTAGGCTTCTTTGGAACAGGCGCGGTGCTCGGAGCGGTCGCTCTTCAACGCCTTAGAAAAAGGTACTCGGTTGAAACCGTGGTCGCGGTTGCAACCGCGGTATTCGCTTGCGTCCTCGCTGCGACAGCGCTATTGCCTCAACTGTGGATACTCTGCTTCTTTTCTTTTTTCGGGGGAGCGGCGTGGACTATCTTCATGTCTGTTTTCAACACGCTGATTCAGCGGCTTGCTCCCGATTGGGTCCGCGCTCGCGTTCTCGCGGTTTATTTGTTCGTGTTCCAAGGCAGTATGACGGTTGGCAGCGTTCTTTGGGGCGTTTCCGCGGAGCACACTAGCTCGGCGAAGGCACTGCTCGCGTCCGGATTCGGTATTGCCGCCTGTCTGCTTTTGAGGTTGCCGTTTCCGTTGCCCGAGGCCAATGCGGCTCTCGATCTCTGGAATCATTGGCCCAAACCTACAATGTTTGCGGAGCCGGAGCCTGATGAAGGGCCCGTGCTGGTTACCGTCGAATACAAGGTAGACCCAGGCAAAGAAGAAGAGTTTCTGGAAGCGATTTACAAGTATCAAAGAATTCGCCGCCGAGACGGAGCGACACGTTGGGGCGTGTACTACGATTCCGAATCTCCCGGAATCTATCTGGAGACCTTTCTCGTGGATTCTTGGGCCGAACACCACCGGCAACACTACCGTTTTACGGTCGCGGATCGAGCGACTGAAGATCAGGTCCTCCGTTACGCTCTCGACCCCGTTCGTACTCGCCATTTCATCTATGCCAGAAAAGACAGTGGCAGCGCGTCTTCGTGAGTGACGCTGGCACTTATACGTGCGACTATGCGATGGGCGCGCCGGTTCGTGTTAGGCGGATTTCCCCAACTGTGAGACCGTACTTTTCGAATGAAGCCTCCCGCCGAACGACAAAATCCTCGCCTGATGCAGCAGCTGTTTGGCACAATCGCGCCGCGCTATGATTTCATTACCCGCATTTTATCCTTCGGCATGGACCGCCGTTGGAAACGGCTCGGAGTTGCAGAAGCGGCACTACCCGAGAACGCATTAGTTCTGGACCTGGCCTGTGGCACTGGGGACTTTTCGCAACTCGTGGTCGAACGGCTACCGCGGGCCACGGCGATTGGGACGGATCTGACCGAACCGATGTTGCGTCTGGCTCGAGCCCGCGGGCTAACGAACGCGGTGTGCGGTGACGCAGGATCCTTACCCTTTGCCGGCAATTCCTTCGATTGCGTATTCATCGGCTACGGATTGCGCAATTTTCCCAACCTCAGGGCCGCGGTGCGAGAAATAGAACGCGTCACGAGGAAGGGAGGACTGATGGTGAGTCTCGATTTCTTCCTTCCGTCAAATGCCGTGTTGCGCGAAATTTATCTTGCGAGCTTGTATGCGCAGGGAGCCATTTGGGGATTGTTGCTTCATGGTCGCGCAAGCGTTTATACGTATATTCCGGCTTCCTTGCGAAGCTTTCTCTCCATAAGGGACTTTTCTGCGCTGTTAAACGAATCGGGATATGCAAACGTGGCTGCGCGTTCGTACATCTTCGGCGGGATTGGGTTGCATTGGGCAGTCAAGAAATAGATGAAGTGAAGCGCCAAAGCCAGAGCGCTCAAGGAATTTGGCAGACCATTACCGCGCTATTGGCATAAGGGCATGAAAGGCCGGGAACGCCCGGTCTGCTGACGATCACCCAAGTAACACCGTATTTTTTCTTCAGATATTCGAAATCTGCAATTGTAAATCGGGACCAATCTTGTCGGCCGCTGACTTCCAGTTTCCACTGCCACGCGAGCTCCGGAAATAGAGCGACGACCGAGGCATCTTTGTCACCGTCAGCAAGCATGCTGCGTTCTGCAAAGGCGCGGAATCCAAAGTAGTCTTCTCCCGGTGACTTGGCGTACTGCGGGTCCAGCGCGAAAAGCGCGCTTCGCGGAGTATTTTCGCGAACCCAATCGAACGCTTTTACCCACTCATTGCGAGGAGTTCGGCCGGGCCATTCGATGTGGTAGCTCGAACGAAATTCCTGGCGTTGGGCATAAAACATTATGGAAGCAAGTGGAACAAACAGTGCAAGCCATCGTAAAGGGCGCTCGCGCAGCACATATTTTCCGAGCATCGCGCCTGAAAAGAGAATGAACACAACGTAGGTGAAATGCAGGACGCGCATAGGCTCCAGTCGCGCCCACGTTTGAGTCTGTGTTTGCAAGAACTCGCAGACAATAATTGCGATCAGGATGCCCAGAGAAGTTGAAGTGATTAACCTGCGGCATACGCGTTCGAGCGTCGGCATGCCGTCACGCCGCGCAACTGGCGCAAAGTATTCGAGTAAAGCGATGGGCGCCAATGCTCCCAGCCATTCGTACCAGGCCCAAAGAAACGGATAATGATAACTGCGACCGGCCATGACTTCCCGCCAGATCGGATTCGGCGGGGCTGAGAACGGTATAGCGCCAAAGGCGAGAGCAGGCTGCTCCAGGACTTTTCCCGGCCAGGCGAGAATAAACAGATGAAAAGCCCCGTAGACAGCCATTGTGGGATGGCAAAGGGCTGTCAAGAAAATCCAGAGTAGAGCAATCGGCCTTTTTTTCAACACGGCCACAGCGCCGAACAACAGGAAGGCGGTGGCGAATGTGCGCGGGTGCAAGTGCTGGTCCACTACGAATAGCGCCGTGCCCGCTACAGGCATGGTTAGCAGAGTGGCCACCAGCGCGACTCCACACCATTGGGCGGCGGGCTGGTCAAAACATTTTCGGACCAATTGCAGGCATCCCAACAGAACCAGGAAAACGCTGAGCAGATGCAATAAAAATAGAAACAGCTCGAGGGAAATATGAGTGGTGCGGACCACGGCGGCGACCGCTTGATGAAAGAGCGTCCAGCGAATGAATAGGAGGAAAAAGTTTGCGTCGTAGGGGTAGAGCGAGGGATCGATTAATTTTTTGATGGCCGGCAGATAAATGCCCAGATCCTCGACACCATAGTGGTAGCCGTGAACCAGCACAGCGGCGCAGGTAAGGATCGAGAGTAATAAAAAATCTCGAATGGCTCGAGCTTTGGGAATGGCAGAGGTCATCACTGGCGATGCATCGTAAGAGTAGACCTGACACCGAATGCTAGTTCTTTAGGCCGTATACCACCACACCGTAGTTTTTCGGGAATTGAGTCGGCCGAACATCGCAATAGCGTTTGAGCTCTTCGCGATCGCCGGCATTTGCAATGAAAACTTTCCCGTTGGCGACCGTCGGCGACACGAAACGAGCGAGCAATCCGAGGCTGTCTGGAGTGTCCGTGTCAGGGTCGGTTCCCTGACTGCGCCAGAGCTCTTGCGAGACGTCCTCCGCGTTTAGCGCGAGGAGCATTCCCTTGACGCCGCGAAAGGTGTTTGAATCGCCATTTGCTGGAACCAGCGCCCAAACGATACCCGTGCCGGTCCGGTTGGCGTCACTGGATAACGCAAGAATCCCTCCGGGCATCCAGTTGCGTGCTGGCTTATGACAAATCGGGGGCGCTTGGCGAGGCGGTTTCCACGCGCTCATCTTGATGTCATCCGGGCCAGTCTTCAATCTTCCATCAACAAAGGGAAAAGCCTGCAGGTTTTTCGCTTCGGCCATAACGTACACCCATTGATTTCCGCCCGGCCCATTCCAATAAAGTGGGGAACCGTGGATGTGCCCGCGATTTGCGGTTACCGTCTGAAGCACGCCGTTTGATTCACTGCAATTCTCTTTGTGCCAGCCACCCGAAACATACCCGGCCAGGCGGTCGCGGTCCATCAAGTACAGGTTTCCGTACTTTCCGCCGGTGAGAAGCAAATTGCCGGGGAGCAAAAGAGGAGCCGCCGAGCCCATGTCCAGATCTTCATGATCGAGGTATGACTGATTGCAAGGCGTGAAGTAGGCGGACACGTTCAGACTATTTCCAGCTACTTGGAGCTTCACCAGGCTGTCGCCGTATTGATTTCGCTTCGGATCGAAGTCGCCATTGCCAGTTTGCAGATAAATATCTCCGGCTTGGTCTGCAACGGGTCCGGTACCGGACATCCAGATGCCACCGCTCTTTCCGCCCGGCTCGGGGCTCCATACGGAGCGAAGGTGCAAGTTTGCGGCACCGTAAACAAAAAGCCATCCAGCTATTCCCCTCAAGTTGTCGCCGCCAAAAGCGATATAGAGCGAGCCGTGGTCCAGCAATAAGCCCGCGCGTTGTTTGCGAAGCTGTTTCCAATTTTTGTTGTCCTGAGTGAACGAACTTTCCGCCACCGAACCTTCTATAACCACCGGCCCCTTTGCTGTTTCTCCGGTGTGTAGATCCAGGGCATAGATGCGGTACATCTGGTCGCTATTCCAGGCGACCAGGTAAATCAGATTGTTCGCCCGATCGATCGCAGGAGTGCTCAAAACTCCCCACGACGGATCGTCGAGAGCGGCCTCATCGAGGTCGTGCGAGCCCGCTCGAGGAGAGCCGAGAGACTTCGACCAGATGAGAGTGTCATTCGGGGAGTTGGGCTGCCGGTCAGCGACGTAGGCGTAGACTGTGTTGTTCATCGAGGCGAAAATCACGGTATTACAGCCCTGTGGGCATTTGGCGCTCAGCAGATTGGAGACGTAAAGCGGCTGCGCCATGATTTTGGCATCGGAATAGAGAGTCCACAATTTTCCGAAGCGAGTTTTCACGTTCGACTGGCTGAGATCTTTCTCGACGAGATTAACTCCGGTACGCTGGTTGTCCATTCGCTGGGTGTAAATGTTAAAGGGCTCTTTCGTATCTTGCGCACGAAGGGCGAAGAGAAGCGGCAACCAAACGAGAAGCAGCGCGCTCTTCCTACACAGCATCGTCATAACTCGGTGCACCTCTGGATTTTCGGTCGGGCCGAATTCTATCCTTGGTTCAATTTGATAACAACCAAGGAGCCCGATCGGAGTTCCGAAGACGCGAAGATCAGAAGGGGACTCCACGAGTGTTTGGTCAGGCCGACCACAGCAGTATACGGCAGCGGCGTGCCCTTATGACGCGAGACGAAAGTTCCCTTAGAGGCGTTTTGGAGTACTTCGAGGCTCGCATTGGCACAGGTGGAATCTCTTGGCTTGCCCGCAGTTTTGCGGCTATTGCATACTTGTAAAAGCTAAGACTTTTATTATCGCTCTGTCGCTAGTTTGAAGAAATAACAGGCGAGAGATCCGAGGTTGAATTGTAATGCGCTCTGCACGCGGGTCCGCTGATGACCTCGCTTTGACCGAAAACGACACTTTAATGGATCGGCGCGCTGCTAGCCCGGCGCTAGAGCTTGCCGTCGTGATACCCACCTACAACGAGGTGGAAAATATTCCGCTTGTCCTCGCGGCAGTAGAGCAGGCTCTTCGCGGAATTGAGTGGGAAATCGTATTTGTGGATGACAATTCCCCGGACAGGACCGCGGACTTGGTCCGAGCGCTGGCTTTGACGAACCGACGCGTCCGCGTGCTGGAACGAATTGGGCGAAAAGGTCTTTCATCTGCTTGCATTGAGGGCATCCTTGCGACTCCGGCGCCTTATATCGCCGTGATGGACGCGGATATGCAGCACGACGAGAGCATCTTGCCCAAGATGCTGGAGCGCATGAAATCCGAGCGTTTGGATGTGGTAGTCGGAAGCCGGAAGATTGCGGGCGGCAGTATGGGAGAATTCGCCCGCGAGCGCGTCTGGCTGAGTGACCTCGGGACTCGAATCAGTAAGCTCGTATGCCGGTGTGACGTCTCCGACGCCATGAGCGGATTCTTTCTGGTCGATCGCGCATACTTTCAGCAGGTTGTTCCCCGCCTGACTGGAACCGGTTTCAAAATCCTGGTGGATTTGCTCTCCTCTAGTCCTTCCGCGCCTCGCATCGGCGAGGTGCCCTATCACTTTCGCAATCGCCAGCTGGGTGAGAGCAAACTCGATCTCAACGTGGAATTGGAATACTTGTACTTGCTGGTCGACAAAGTCATCGGCAAGTGGGTTCCGACTAGATTTGTTATTTACGTCCTGGTAGGTGCGCTCGGTCTGCTGGTTCATCTTGGCGTATTGGCATTGCTCTACTACCGCGGTCATGTGGATTTCACGATTTCGCAAGCTGCGGCCACCTTTGTGGCGATGACGTTCAATTTCCTGCTGAACAATGTCGTAACCTTTCGCGACCGACGGCTTCGCGGATGGCGGGTGGTCACCGGACTGCTCACGTTTTATTTGGCTTGTTCTCTAGGTGCCTTGATGAACGTCAGTCTCGCGAAGTTCCTTCTTGATTCTCACGTCGTGTGGTATTTGGCTGGGATCCTCGGAATGGCGACCAGTTCTGTTTGGAATTATGGAGTAAACACCGTCATGACTTGGGGGCGCAGTCGACAACGCTAGGGTATCGCGTGCGGGGAGGAAATTCCACACAGTCTCTGCTCGAAGCCAGTATCTACAGTCTGGCCCCTCGCGCGCATACAGTATTCTCCCGATTGATGGAAATATATTCTTAGGGAAATATAGCCGCTGAGAGAAGAGGAACAAAGGGAATCCTTATTAAAATAAGGGCTGGGCCCACGTGCTCCTCTTCTCTCGGCCATCTTCCCTCCCGGTTTATAGACGCCTGCGGCGAGTTCCAGTCAAGGTTCGTTCGAGATAAGGCAGTTTCCTCGATATAGCGAGCATCGGTATGTTGACTGATCCTCGTAGTAGCTCCGCCGAGCTGTCCTGAAGCTGTACAAGTTGGCAGGTGCAACTATTCTTGCAGAGGTCTAAAATACGGGTAAGTTACATTACGGTTGATGCAAACTACACACGTGGTGAACGGCAGACAATGAAAAGCTTGCAAAGGGGATTGGAGACCTTGAAGAGCCTTAGTCTGAAATCCAAAGCGAGTTTTCTTTCGGCAATATTGGTTGTGTCTCTGGCGGCTGGCCTCGCTGCGTGCGGTTCCGGAATGGGATCTGGCGGCGGAGGTACCAGTCCGATGCAAACTGCGGCCGGAATCCTGGTGGCGCCCGTGCCGGTAACGGTCACGGTGGGCCAGGCGGCGACGTTTTCGGTGACTGCGTCCGGGACGCCTCCTTTCACATATCAATGGTTGAATAACGGAGTGGATGTCGGAACGAATTCGGACACGTACACAATTTCGTCGCCGACGGTACAAGACAGCGGTGCTCAGATTAGAGTGCAGGTCAGCAATAATTTAGGCAGCGCCACGAGTAATCCCGTCACGCTGACTGTTAACGCGAAGGTAGCGCCGACCGGCAATGCAAACGTGCTTACGTTTCACAATGACGTCGCGCGCACAGGCCAAAATCTAAATGAAACGACGTTGACTCCCACAAATGTGAACTCCACGAATTTCGGCAAGATTGGATTTCTAGCGACGGATGGGTTGGTCGACGCGGAGCCGTTGTACGTTTCAGGTTTGACCGTGTCGGGCGCAGTCCACAACGTCGTATTTGTTGTCACCGAGCACGGTTCGGTCTACGCCTTCGACGCTGATAATCTGGGCGCTCCGCTTTGGAAAGTATCCGCGATAGGAGCGGGTGAAACCAGCAGCGACAATCGTGGCTGCGGCCAAGTAACTCCGGAGATCGGTATCACATCAACGCCTGTGATCGATCCCCATGCCGGTTCGCATGGCGTGATTTACTTGGTGGCGATGTCCAAGGATGCGAACGGCAATTATTTCCAACGGCTTCACGCTCTGGATATTACAACCGGCGGTGAAATTTCGGGAAGCCCCACCACCATTCAGGCCACCTTCACAAATCAGAACGGGCAAACCACGTTTGATCCAAAACAGTATAAAGAGCGGGCGGCGCTGTTGCTCCTCAATGGAGTGATTTACACTACCTGGGCTTCGCATTGCGACGATGGACCGTACACCGGATGGATTATCGGCTACAAGCAAACCACGTTGAAGCAAAGTAGTGTGCTGAACATAACTCCCAACGGAAATGAGGGCGCAATCTGGATGGCGGGCGATGGTCCAGCTGCGGATTCTTCCGGGAACTTTTACTTCCTGGTTGCGAATGGCACATTTGATAACACACTAAACGCGAGCGGCCTCCCGATGAGCGGAGATTACGGCAACGCGTTCATCAAGATTTCGACCTCGAATAATAACCTGAGTGTTGGCGATTATTTCACGATGCACAATACAACTTCGGAATCGGACGCGGATCAAGATCTGGGTTCTGGCGGAGAAATCCTGCTTCCCGATCTGAAGGACGGCAGCGGCAACACATGGCAACTCGGAGTGGGAGCCGGCAAAGACTCGCACATATACGTCGTGAACCGAAATATGATGGGGCAATTCAATACGAGCAACGATAGTGCTATCTACCAGGAGATTTCTTCGAATGGCTTAGCAGGCGGCTCATTCGCGACTCCTGCCTATTTTAACAACACCGTTTATTACGGTGCCGTCGGCGATTCCTTGCGGGCTTTTGCGATCGTGAACGCCAAACTCGTTACACCCGCGGGCTCGCACAGTGCAGCCGGTTTTGCTTATCCGGGAACTACGCCCAGCATTTCCGCAAACGGAAGTTCGGCCGGAATTGTGTGGGCGGTGGAAAACAGCAGCGGGGGCGTGCTTCACGCCTACGATGCCACGAATCTTGGAAACGAGCTCTATAACAGTGGGCAGGCACCCAACGGCCGGGACAGTTTCGCCGATAATAAATTCATTACGCCGATGATTGCCAACGGACAGGTTTTCGTTGGCACTCCCACCGGCGTGGCCGTCTTCGGCGTGCTTCCTTAGAACCTCGTTACTTCAGCGCTTTTTCGATCGCCGCAACTACTTCCGGGGAATCCGGCGTGGTCTGAGGTTCGAAGCGCTGAACCACATTACCGTTGCGATCCACGAGGAATTTCGTGAAGTTCCACTTGATGTCGCCAGTGAGAGAAGGATTAGCGCTGGTGGTCAAATATTTGTACAGCGGTGTTTGATCGTCGCCCTTCACCGAGACTTTTGAATATAGCGGAAAAGTGACATTGTATTTTGCCGAGCAGAAGGTCTTGATCTCAGCATTCGTGCCGGGCTCCTGCCCGCCGAAATTATTTGCCGGGAAGCCGAGGATTACAAATCCCTGATCCTTGTATTTTTCGTAGATGGATTCCAGCGCGGTGTATTGCGGAGTGAATCCGCAACGGCTGGCCACGTTGACGACTAGAATAACTTTGCCTTTGAAATCGGCAAGCGGCATAGGTTTGCCGTCGATCGACGGCAGAGTGAAATCATAAATGCTCGTCGCAGCAAACACCGCTGCGCTCATTAGCAGAACCAGTAGCCCCATAAAATACACTCGCAATTTTCCATTACTTCCAGCTTTCATGCTGCCTCCCTCAAAGTTTTAAATCTCGGCGCCAGGAACGTATCGAGAATAATACAAGAAGAAGGGCAAGAGGTGCACTTATCCGCGGTCAGTCAAAACGCTTGATAGGGATTCCTTTTATTTGCTGTGGGGTTCGATTCCAAGCCGGCCGTTTTCCTCACCGGCATCGAGAGGGCGAATGCACAAATCCGTTCCGCTGGAAGTACACTGGTAAAGTTGGTACGCAGGCAAATCTTCCGGCTGAACTTCGTACGTTCCCTCCTCCATGTCAGGTACCGAATCGGAAGAGGACATTACGTAAGGATTGCCGGGCAGCGCGCGAACGCGAAACTCAGTGGAACTGGGCTCGTAGTTGCCGTAACTGAAGCAATAGCCGATGCAGGCACGGTCGGCGATGTGCTGAATCAAAATGCGGGAGCCTGGCAGCGGCAAGATGGTGGCCAGTATGCGTTGATTGGGGGGCAGAGTTCTTTCGAGCCGCGCGGCTTGCTCTTCCATCTTGTCGATAGTCCCCGTGTCTTGATAGAGAAATGTGAAAAATACCGCGGCAATCACGGTGAACCCGACGAGATGCCATTTGCGAGGCCGCATCACGCCAAGCAGGCAACAAAATGCTGCGGCGGAGACTGAAGTCAATCGGCCGCTCAAGAGGGCCAGAGCCGGAGACTGGCTCTGCAAACGTACTCCATCAGGAAGCAGCAAGACACTGACGAGAAGCAACACGTATAGCTGTACCGGAATTGAGTAGCTGGTCCATAGGCCGCGCTCCTGCCTCCTGGTTAAAATATCGAATGCGAGCGCACAGAGGGAAACGAAAACCAGCGCGAGGGCAGGAATTTCGTATCGCGAGCCGAAAAGAAGCAGCTGGTCGGAGCCGTTGAAAAAGTAAAACGGCTTCACCTGAGCTTCCACAACATAGTGATGCCACAGATGATAGTGAATCAGGACGAGCGTTGCTGCCGCGGCAAGAACCAACATGGGCTGGTAGTGAACAGGCATTGCTTCGGAGATTCCGATGTAAGCAATGGCCGCCGCCATCCAAAGCAGGCCTAAAGGGTGCGCGAGCAGAACGACGGGGGCCAGCAGAAACGGGATCAGGCGCTCCCATTTGTTACCGCGCCAGAAAACCGCTATTCCGACGGACGCGATTCCCAGGGAAAGATAGTAATTGAAGAATCCCATGTGGAAGGTGTAGCCGTAGGTGATCATCGCGAGGACGGGAGTCAGAAACCAAGGTGCCCTCCTGCTGGCGGAGGAAACGAAGGCAAACGTTCCCCAGAAGAAAATCAAAACGGACATCGACACAGTGATTTTTTCCGCCACATGCAGACTGAAAAACTTTCCCACACCCGAGACGATCAAATCGAAGAGTACATTGTTCCATCGCCGCTCAATCCATAATCCAGTTACCTGGCCACGCTCAATAAGTTGAGCTAGCCATGCGTTGTACATGTGGCTAGCGAGGTCGCCCGCGATAATGCGCACGTGCCAGATGCAAGGAACCAGGACGAGCGCGGACACGGCGACGACTTTCGGGTAATTCCGGCATAGGAAAAGCGCTGAAAGTTTCAAGACAGATGAGTGCGACTGGGTTGGCGCCGGGCCGGCAGATGCCCGGACTGGGCGGATAACCGTGTTCGAATCGGTCAGTTGATTCAATTACGCGGACTCCGTCCGAAATACGGCGTTCATTCTGCTTGGAAACATATCATGGATTAAAAGTCTAAAATCTCGGCAACAACATTAGAAACGAGCTATGCGCAATCATTGCGAATAGGAATACGAGGTTTTAAGCGTCTTGGTCGGGCTTAGGGGCGTAGGGATACTTGGGCGGCTTGTGCATATGCGTGGTGCGATATTCATCCAACTCGGCGTCTGTAAGGTCGAAATGGGTGTTAGAAGGATGGTTTTCGGCGGCGGCCAGCTCCCGATGAAGCCTGTGGGAACAGATGTCCGGGGCATCCTGATAGCGCACGCGACGCGTGTTGAACGCGTCGTTCGGAATGGAAAGAGTGAATTCGCGAGGCTCCGCCTGCGGTTCTCGAACCGTAAACGTATATTCGCGCACAGACGGCTTGGATTGGAAACCGACGAACTGGACGATGATTTGCGACGTCATTTCGCTCCGGGCAAACTTCCGGCAGCCGCGGCGATCACGGCGACAACTTTCTTGACGCGCTTCGCTCGCTTACGCTTCGGAGGAGTGCCTTCCGCGATTTCGACGACCATAATGCTGGTGACGAATTTCTTCATGCCGTGCAGATCGAAATCAATCGAAGTGCGGTCGTGATCGGATTCCGTAATCACGCCCAAACCATACTGGAAGTGCTTGATGTACTGTCCTTCGGGGAGTGCTTTCAACGGGGCTCCTAAGACCGAAAAGTCGTGTGCGAGCAAAAAAAAAGAGCGAGCCGGGTTTGCCGGCTCGCTCTTCTTGACTAGAGGCTGGTGACGTTCGCAGCCTGCAGGCCTTTGGGGCCACGGGTAACTTCGAACTCAACCGCTTGGCCTTCGTTCAGCGACTTATACCCTTCCGCTTGAATCGCGGAAAAGTGGACGAAAACGTCCTCGCCGGACTGGCGCTGGATGAATCCAAAACCCTTGCTGGCATTGAACCACTTTACTGTTCCTTGTTCTCTCACTGATGTACTTCCTTCTTTTTTAAGCTATTTGTGCTTCTCGACCGCCTCCAGCCGTAAAGCAAAAGAGGC
>DATNLC010000048.1:0-70700 GCA_035603075.1 Candidatus Acidiferrales bacterium
GACATCACCGAACAAACGAACTTGCTCGCGCTCAATGCGGCTATCGAAGCTGCGCGCGCCGGAGAAGCCGGCCGAGGATTCGCAGTTGTCGCCGACGAAGTCCGCAAACTCGCGGAGCACTCACGCAGCGCCACCAAGGACATTGCTGCACTTATCAAAGCGATTCAGGCAGAGACAAACGAAGCCGTTGTGGTGATGGAAGAAGGCACGCGCGAAGTGGAAGTAGGAGCCGGGCTGGCAGACCAGGCCGGAAAAGCGCTCGAAGCGATTTCGAGCGTGGTTCGGCAATCAGCCGAGCTGGTCCAGGAAATTTCTCTCGCGTCCAAGCAGCAGGTGCGCGGTACAGAAGGCGTGGCAAATGCCATGCAGATTATTTCCGGCATCACGCGCCAAACAACGCAGGGCGCGCGGCAGACGGCGTCCACAGTGGGCAACATGGTGAAGTTATCAGAACAACTCAACGAGGCGCTCGCGCAATTTCGTTCGCAATCCGGCCGGCCGGAATCGGCTGCATCTGAGGTAACGCGCCCGGCGGCGCCTGTGGGGGCACATCGATAACGGTGTGCCGGAGTGGCTGCCGAAAGGCAGGTCGCTAACGCTTGCCGAACATGAAACAACATCTCACTACCGCGCAACTTACCGAGACGGAACTCGGCGAGATTCGCACGCTCATCGAACAGCGCTCCGCGATTTTGCTCGATTCATCGCGGGAGCGCTTCTTTTCCACTCGCCTCCGCGAATATCTCGGCGAGAAGCATATCGAGAGCGGAACAGAGCTGCTGCACATTGTGCGGGGGTCAGTCGGCGAATACGACGCCCTGCTGGAGCAATTGCTAACGCAGGAGACTTCGTTCTTCCGCTATCCCGCGGTGTATGAAGCACTGCGGAAAAGGATCCTGCCCGAAGTTCAGGAGAGAAAGTTCTGGAAGGATCCTCGGACGCTTCGCATCTGGAGCGCAGGATGTTCGACTGGCGAGGAACCTTGTTCGATTGCAATCACGTTGTGCGATTCGCTGAAATTTGCCGAGGCGTGGGAAATTGAAATCCTGGCAACCGATATCAGCCGTCGGGCATTGTCTCACGCCGAACGCGGGATCTATGCCAAGCGCAGTTTGCAGGACGTTTCACTGGGACAGGTAGACACACACTTTTCCGCAACTAAACATGGATATCAAGTGAGGCCGCGGATTCGAAAGATGATCTCCTTCGTGCAGATGAATCTCGTCGAGCCGGCCTACTTCGGCAAGTTCGACTGCATTTTTTGCATGAACGTGCTGATGTACTTTTCGGAAAAGAGGCGTCTCGCGATCCTGCACCGTTTCTACGAGGCGCTCGAACCCGGCGGATATTTCCTTCTGGGTCACTCAGAAACACTTTCAAATGTTTCGCTGAACTTGGAATCGATCAGGCTCGGTGATTGCTTGATCTATCGCAAGCCTATTTCTTCAGAGGCGCCAAGGATGCTGGCCTTCGTGGAGGAACTGCCATGAACGTGCCAAACCAGGAATCGGCCGAACTGTTCCTCCAAGAGGCTTCCGAGAACCTCCAGTTTCTGCGCGAGTACTCCGGAATGTTACAAGAGCCGCAAACCAAGCCTGAAGATCTCGAGAAACTATACATCGCGTCTCACACGTTAGCCGGAACTTCCGCCAGCTATGGATTTCCGCAGTTTTCTGAAGTGGCTGCCAAGATGGCCCACATTTTTCATTACGCCATGAATGCCACGCTCACCGCGGACATGCACGGACCACTCACGGAGTTTATCTCGGACGCAATATCGGTCCTCGAATTCGATCTCTTGCAAATCAGTTCGAGCGGTTCCGAAACAATCGAAGACCTCGCCGCTTTCAAACAGCGTTATTCATTTGCGTTTCCCGCCGAGCCCTCGCAGCCCAAGGAATACTCGGATGACGATTACGGCAACGCAACGGTCGGAGCCGACCACGGTGAAGGCCAGCCCACACCCGAAGTCTTTCCCTCCGTTTCGTATGCCGACAAGTTGCCCGCCGACGCGGAAGTGCCTGACGAGGTTCTCGACTTTTTCGTTCCCGAGGCTGAAGAGCATTTGCAGTCGGTGACGGAATGCCTCCTTGCGCTTGAAGCGAATCCGAAGGCGGAGGATATTCACCGTTTATTCCGCTCCATGCACACTGTGAAAGGGTCGGCAGCTCAAGTCGGACTTCACCGGTTATCTGCCGTGGCGCATCGCGTAGAAGACTTAATCGGCGAGTTGCGAGACGGCGCTTTGCAACCGAACGCTAACATCATTGATATCTGCCTCGAGTCCGTTGATGTGCTGAAAAAGTTCCTACACCGGCAATGGCCTAGCGATACGGAGATGCGCGCTGCTGTCGATACACTGCTCGCTAGAATTGAAGATCTAGCGCCTGAGGCCGCCGTCGAAACAAAATCTGAGACTACCCCTGGCACTGTGGCAACGGTGGAATTGCGGGACAATCCCGCAGAGCAAGAGCCGGTTGCTGCATCGAGTTCTGCGGCCAGACAGGTTTTGCCGCAGGCAAAATCAGTCCGTATATCTCTCGAACGCCTTGACCGCATGATGAACGCGGTCGGAGAGCTCGTCATAAACCGAACGCGCATGCTGGGCCGCTTGTCTGAACTCGCGAAACTGGTCGAGATACTCAGCTTTTCGAAGAGACGACTCTCGGGAAAAGTTGGCGATTTCCAGGAAAAACACGAATTCAATCGTATCGGCGGCACTCGATCTTTCATCGGCCATCCACCGCAAATGGACACCTTCCGTGGAACATTCGGCAATATGCCGGCGATCATGTCAAACGATATGCTCGAGTTCAGCGATCTTGAAATGGATCGCTACGACGACTTCAATATCTTGTCCCGTTCCTTGACCGAGATATCGGCTGACGTAACCGAAGTGCTCACACAGCTGGAAGGATTCATGGGAAGAGTGGATTCGGACATCGACGAATTCACAAAATTAGCGCACCACTTGCAGGACGAAATCACCGCAGCGCGGATGGTGCCGATTGGCAACCTTTATACGAGGCTTTCGCGCACAGTACGAGACGCATCGAAGGCCGCCGGAAAGCCCGTGGAACTTTCTCTGGAAGGCGCCGAAACGGAACTCGACAACAATATTATTCAGCACATTTCCGACCCGCTGATTCACCTCGTACGCAACGCGGTAGCACACGGACTCGAAGATCCCAAAATGCGTCAACAGAATGGAAAGCCCGAAAAGGGCCGAGTGGAAGTGCGCGCCTACCATCGCGGCAACCATATTTTTATCGAAGTGGAAGACGATGGCCGTGGAATTGATTATGACGCCGTGCGAAGCCGAGTAATAGAGTCCGGCGCCATGTCATCGTTGGCGGCGGCGGAACTGAGCGAACGCGAGCTGCGCGAATTTCTCTTCCGCCCAGGATTTACAACGGCTTCTGCGATGACCGAACTCGCCGGCCGTGGCGTCGGTCTTGATGTGGTGCGAGCGAACGTCCACGCTCTAAACGGTGAAATCGAAGTTCGCTCCGAGTTGGGACGCGGCGCCTGCTTCACGGTCAAAGTCCCATTGACTCTGATTATCTCGCAAGCATTGTTCGTGCGATGCGGCAGCGCCGTGTTCGCCTTGCCGCTGGCGGTAGTCGAGGAAATTCGCCGTCTAAAACCATCCGAGATTGAAGATGTCGGCGGAAGGCTTCTCACTCGTGTGCGCGATGTTGTTACCGAAGTTGTCCGCCTTGATCTGCAGCTTGCACTCCCTGCACTCGAACCGGTCAATGGCTATTTTCACATGGTCATTGTGAAAGTAGCGGGAAAGCAGGTGGGTGTGATTGTCGAGGAAGTTTTGGGCAAGGACGAAATAGTGATCAAGAACCTGGGAAATTACCTGCGGCGCGTGAAACTCTTCCCAGGCACCACCATTGCTCCGGACGGAAGTCTGATCCTCCTCATTGACCTGAATCGATTGGTCTCGAACGATAACGCGGAGCGGCTTGCACTATCTTCGTCCTCACCGGCTGCGCGTGTATTTGCGCCGGGTGCGGAAGCTGTAGCCGCGGGAAATATTCCTGCCGCCGCAGTTGACCCGGTTGAAAATGATCGCGTCGTTGTGGTTGCCGACGATTCCATTAGCGTCAGGAAGTTCGTCGGACGCATGCTCGAAAAAGCCGGCTATCGAGTGAAGCTCGCTTCTGACGGCCTCGAAGCCTCCGAAATCATTGCGGACCTAGGCTGCCATCTGGTCATCACGGACCTCGAAATGCCGCGAATGAACGGCTACGAGTTGCTGGCGCATCTTCGGCAAGACCCGATGACGCGCAAAATTCCCGTTCTCGTGGTTACGTCTCGAGCGGGTGCGAAACATCGCGATCGCGCCATGAAGGAAGGCGCATCCGGATTCTTGACCAAGCCGGTGCAGGAAGATCAGTTGATTTCAACCGTTGAGAGCCTGATTGACCCGGTGAAACCGAAAGGCCGGTCAGCATTGAGGGTGCCGGTGCAACAGGATTGAAATGATTAAGACGCCTGAAAAGAAAATTCGAGTGTTGGTAGTGGATGACTCCGCGTTCATGTGCAAGGTGCTGCAGGAGATCATCAACTCCGATCCACAGCTCGAAGTGGCGGGTCAAGCTCGCGACGGCCGCGATGCCGTAGCTCTCGCGGAATCGTTGCGGCCCGACGTCATCACTATGGACATCAACATGCCGCATGTCGACGGTTTGCAGGCCACCGAGATGATCATGTCACAGCATCCTCGGCCCATTGTGATTGTGAGCTCCGAATCTCGCGAGGGCGCTTCCAGCACTCTGCGCGCGCTCGAGCTGGGCGCGATTGATTTCGTTCCCAAACCTTCCAGCGGCGTCGATCTGGACATGCGCAGCGTCCGCGACGAACTGACTCGCAAGCTCAAAATGGCCGCGAAAGTCCGCGTGGTGCGAACCGCGACTCGCGGCAAGGTTCCCGCTCCACAAGCCGCCGTTCCGGCGAGTAAGAAAACTGGAGTTGATACAGTCGCGGCATCTCAGAATGGGGGTAAATTCCCGATTGTCGTTATCGCTGCATCCACGGGAGGCCCTGCTGCAGTGATGCGAGTAGTCGCGTCGTTGCCGAAGGATTTTCCAGGCGCCGTGCTCTTGGTGCTCCACATGCCGGCGGCGTTTACGAAGCCGTTCACGATGCAGCTCGCGGAGATTTCGAAACTGCCGGTAAAAGAGGCGGAGCCTAACGAGCCCGTGCAGCCGGGAGTGATTTATTTATGCCCCGGCTCGCATCACCTTAGGGTTTCTTCTACCGGAAAAATCGTGCTCGACCCCGGAATGAGAATCGAAGGATACATTCCTTGTGCGAATGCCGCTCTCGAAACAGTCGCGGCATATTCGCGCCTGATGGCCATCGCCGTTGTGCTGACCGGCATGGGTAACGATGCGGCAAAGGGCGTGAAGTCCGTGAAAGCCAACAGCGGCTACGTCATCGCGCAAGATGAAGCATCTTCCGTAATCTTCGGCATGCCCGCAGAGGCGATCAAAACAGGCGCCGTTGACGAAGTAGCGGATATAAACGAAATCGGCGCGGCGATCGAAAGACGCGCCATGAAATTCTCAAAGCTTGTCCCGGTCGGTGCGTAATGAAGATTGCAGGCCAGGAGCCGATAAAGTCGCGCCGCATTCGCCACTCGGAACCGGTCATCTTGTTCACCGCGTCGAACCAGCTGTTTGCTATTGGCGCGGATTCGGTGCAGGAGATTCGCAGCACGGACAGTCTCGGCGCGGCGATGGAGATCGAGCAGCAGGACATTCCCAAGGTGCGGCACACGATTGAACGTAATCACAGAACGTATTTCGTCGTGAACGCATGCGTGCATTTCGGGCTAAGAATCGTGCGGCCGACATTAGTTCTAATCTTGAGGCAACTGCGCGTAGCCGTGCTCGTGGACAAGATCGAACGCATGACCGAAGTTTCAGCGGTTCACAGCCTGCCGCACGCTTTTGTCGGAACCGAATGCCTGTGGTATCGCGGCTTGGCGTATCTCGAAGACCAGGTTATTCCGGTCATTAATCCACTAGGATTTTTGACCGCGAGCGAATTTCAGCGTCTCGACAGTTCGTTAGTGGAAGCGGCGTCTCATCAAACGTTAGAAGGTGCCGTGCAGCTATGAGTGTTCTCGAAAACACGGATCATCAATCGTATGTGCTGGTCCAAATCGGGCGCCGCCGGTTTGCTGTATCTGCTGCCACCGTTTCGGAGCTGGCGCCACCAGTACGGCTACACCAATTTCCGCAGACCTCGCCTTTAGTGGCTGGTGTTATCGTACGGCGTAGCAGGATTGTGCCGGTCTACGACGTCAGCCGCATACTGGACGGCAAGAATTCTCTAGCCCATCGATTCTACTTGGTAGCAACACGCGATTTCGGAGAAGCCCGCGAGGCTAGCGCGATTCCAGCAGACGGTGAATGCGAGCTTGTAACTGCTCCTATGACGCCCTCGGATGCAACCAGCCCAAAATATATTTCAGGCACGATAACGGTCGGCGAAGAAAGCATACAGGTTCTCGATTTGGACGCGCTCGTGGCATCAGCGAATACCGAGCCGAGTGAAATGGAAGGTCCGGGGTCCCGAGCATGAGCGTGCTGCCAAGCCTCCCGAAGATCCTGCTAATCGATAGCAACGTCTATTTTTCAAAGCGGCTGACTGACGCTTTGCAGCATCAGGGCTTCGAAGTGATACCGAGCACTCAAGCAGCGTACGCGCTTACCATGCTGGAATGGAACGCACCCACGGCAATTCTTTGCGCCACAAACCTGCGCGAAATGGGCGCACTCGAGATGGCGCCAATTCTACGCGCCGATCCTAAGACCGCGAACATTCCTCTGATCGCGATCGGCGGAGGAGGAGCTCAAGCGTTGCTGGAAGCTTATCGCGCGGGTTGCGATGATTTCGTGGACCGGCGCCGCTCGCCCGCAGATCTCGCAGCGCATGTGCGCAGTTTCCTCTTGAGCCGTCAGGAAGGTTTTCAACCCACGCAGATGCTTTCCACAGCGGACATAGACTTGAGCGGCAGCCTCTCGCACCTGGATCTTCCGGGAGTGATTCAGATGCTCGGACAGTCGCGGCAAACGGGTGCGTTGCACGTGAACGCCGGCGACACCGACGGCATCATTTTTTTTGAAGCTGGCGACATTTTTCACGCTGAGTGTGGCACGTATTTTGGAGACGAGGCCGTAACAGAGATCGTCAAGACCTGTCACGCCATCGAGAAGGGCGTTTACAAGTTCGTTTATGGAGCGAGCGCGACCCAGCGCACTGTATTGCGCTCGGCCACCGATCTCTTGCTCGATGCCATGCGGGAATTCGACGAAGGCGAACGCGACGAGATCGAGAAGGAAGTGTCATGAGCGAAACACAAAACCTGGAAGCAGCACGGACTCCAACGGTGTACTTCATCGACGATAGTGCCACTATGCGCGAGGTGATCAAGATCGCTTTTCGCAAGGAGAATATTCACGTCATCACCTGCGCGAATGCCGCTTCCGCGCTCGAGCAGTTCAACCAGATCGCTCCGGATGTGGTGATCACCGACGTAATCATGCCGGACAAAGACGGCTATGAAGTTTGCGAGTTCATCAAGCAGCACGATCGACTTGGCAAGACGCCGGTAATTCTAATGTCCGGCGTCGTGAATCGATCGGTTGCGGAACGCGCCACGGCAGTAAAGGCTGACGAGTTGATACGCAAGCCGTTTCAGCCCCAGGATTTGATCGTTCGCGTCAAGAACCTGCTGCATCCCACAGCTTCCACCATTGTCAGGGCAGGAGAGCGCGAGGATGCTGCAGAAACACCATCGCCTGCTGCGTCACGCGCGTTGAGCGGGCTGTTCTCTCCGAGTCCCGCGAATACATCCGCAGTCGCAACCTTTGCGCCGCCGTTCGCACCGTCGGCTTCGACTCATGCTGCACCGAGGGCACAGTCTCTTGCTGGATTACCCGTGCCACGCCCTACGACGCAGTCCTCCAGCGAAATTCACAAATTGCGCAACGAGCTTCGCCGCCTCGAACTTTTCGTCAAGAAGTTGCAGGCTGAACTAGAGGCCGAGCACCAATACTGCGCGGCGCTCGAAGCCCATTTCAAAGCTCTTCAAGAATCTGAAGACGCCGGCTAAGACGGGCTCTTTAGTTGAGTCCCTTGGACTCCAGGAATTCGCGCGCTACCTCGGCAATGTCCCGCCGTTCACCATCCACGGCATAATTCATCTTCCGCATTTCGGCATCGGAAATCTTTCCAGCCAATTCTTCGATAGCGGGGCGCATTCCCGGGAAACGCACGAGCGAATCCTGGCGAACGATCGGCACTGCTTCATAGGGCGGAAAATAATGTTTGTCATCCTCAAGAATCACCAGATCGCGCGCGGTTAACAATCCATCGGTTGAATTTCCTGCGACTAGATCCACTTGCTTGTCCAGCAGCGCGCGATAGAGCAACCCCAGATCTAAAATACGGGGCGTTGCGCTGAACTTAAGTCCGTAAACGTTTGAGAGGCCCGAATAACCGTCCGGACGCTCCATGAACTCGTACCCAAACCCCGCTCGCCATTGCGGTGTGTAACGCGCGCCATCGTCAATCGTCTTAAGGCTCAAGCGGCGGGCATCTTCGCCGCGTATCACAATCGCGAACGTGTTATTAAACCCGAGCGAAGGCATCACCTCCATTCCAAATCGCTGTTTGTATTCGTTCTTCACGCGATTGAATACTGACGAGGGATCGCTCTGAATCGGATCATGCAAAATCGCGGTCAACGCCGTGCCGGTGTATTCCGCGTATGCGTCAATTCGTCTGGAAAGCAGCGCCTGCTGGCAAATGTAGGAACCAGCCAGATAGAAGCGTCGGTCAACGGGACGATGCAGGCGAGCTTCCAGATGCTGCGCGATGATTTCAGCGAGAAGAGCTTGTTCCGAGAAATTCTTCGACCCGATAACAATTGTCTCGCGCCGCTCGCCGCAGGAAGCGAGCAGTACGATCAGGCAGACAAACGCGCAAGTTCGCCGGCCAATCATGATCGCGCAGGCCGCAGTCTGTTCTCCAATAGACTCAAAATGAAGTCGGCCAGCAATGCAAGCGCGGCTGCCGGAATCGCGCCGGCCAGTATCAGCTGATCGTTCACCATCGCAAGTCCGCGAAATATAAATTCACCTAGACCGCCCGCGCCCACAGCCGCCGCAATCGTTGCAATGCCGATCGTAAGTACAGTTGCAACGCGTACGCCCGCGAGAATTGTCGGCGCAGAAAGGGGTAGCTCCACTTGAAAAAGAATTTGATTCTCCGTCATCCCCATTCCGCGCGCTGCTTCGCGCACCGCCGCATCCACACCGCTGATTCCCGCAGATGTATTGCGAATAATAGGAAGCAGCGCATACAAGGTGAGCGCAGTGATGACTAGCCGATCCGCTCGCTCCCCGAGCCACGGCACAGGTAACAGGAACCCAAACAACGCGAGGCTGGGAATTGTTTCGGCAATGTTCGCTCCACCGAGGATCGGTTTCGAAAGCCAGGGATGCCGCGCTGCGATAATTCCGAGGGGAATCCCTATCGCAACCGCCAGCAGCATGGCAATGCCAACAAGCCAAACGTGTTCGAGCGTAGCCTGCACGATTTCACGCTGGTGTCGAATAAAGAAATTAATGAGGTTCATTCTTCCTCTCGGCTTCTTCGTACATCCGAAAATTTGCTACGTACGCGGCGGCCATGGGTTCCCGGGCGACAAGAAACTCTTTAGCCGAATAAATCCCGGTTAATTTCCCCGCGTCGAGCAATGCGATGCGCGCGGCCAACATCAAAGATTCGTCCACATCGTGAGTGACGATCACGATAGTCTTTTGAAGGCGTCGCTGAAGCTGCTGGAATTCCTTCAGCAATTCGCCGGTGGTAAGCGGATCGACCGACCCGAACGGCTCGTCCATCAATAAGATCGGCGGGTCAATTGACAATGCCCGCGCTATCCCTACACGCTGGCGTTGCCCTCCGGAAAGTTGGTGCGGATACCGTTTCGCAAACCTAGGAGCATCGAGCCCAACAAGATCGAGAAGCTCGCTCACGCGCGCGCGAGTCCGCTCTGCGGGCCACCCTTCGAGTCGCGGTACTAACGAGACATTCTGCTCGATCGTATAATGAGGAAACAGTCCGATTTCTTGTATGACGTAGCCGATATGCCGGCGTAACGCGATCGCATCCCAGCTGCGCGTCGATTTTCCTTCGACGAGAACTTCTCCGTCGCTCGGTTCGAGCAGGCGATTGATCAGCCTCAACGCCGTGGATTTTCCAGCGCCGCTGCGCCCCAGCAAAGCCAGCGTCTCGCCGCGCCCCACCTTGAGGCTGACATTTTCAAGCAGCGTTTGGCCGTTAGGTAGACGATATCCGGTATTTCGGAATTCGATGACGGACTCGCGCGAGGTCACTCGGTCGGGTTCGGCTTTCATTCGAGCGCGGCAAGAAGCGCCGCGTGGGGCGAGGCTAGCAAGCCTTGCAACGCGATGTCAAACATACATGACGCAGGCGTGCCGGAATAAATCATTTCCTGGCGATGAATTTCCGAATCGCAAGCAGCACGTCGACCATCATCGATTCCGTGAGCTTGCCGGTGAAGGTATTTTGCTGGCTGGGATGATACGAAACAAATAAACGTGGTAGCCCGCCGGGCAACTCGTAAATCGCTCCGTGACGAAGCGGGTACTTCGCAAAGCCTTTGATCTGCCCGTTACGCTTGAGCACCCCCAAGTAACTGCGCATTGCAATGCCGCCCAACGCAAGAACGGCACGCGGCCGAATCAAGTCCAATTCCCTTTCGAAATACGGCAGGCAGTTCGCCAATTCGAACAGCAGCGGTTTGTTTGCTGGCGGCGCGCAGCGAACCGTTGCCGCAATATAGGCATTTTTTAAACTTAACCCGTCACCACGATACGTGGACACAGGCTGGTTCGCAAATCCAGTTTCGTAAAGCGCCTTGTAAAGGAAATCGCCAGAGCGATCACCCGTGAAGACTCTTCCCGTTCGATTTCCACCGTGAGCCGCGGGAGCGAGACCCAGAATCAGCAGCTTTGCATGCGGATCACCAAAACCAGGAACCGGCTTGCCCCAGTAGTCCCAATCCATAAACGCACGTCGCCTCTCAGCCGCTATTTTCTCGCGGTAGCAGACTAGCCGCGGACACTTGCGGCATAGCACGATTTCTTGATTTAGCTGGTCGAGTGTTTGCAAATTCCGTCCGACGAAATTAGTATGAACCCGGCAAAGCGTTGCGAGCGTCTATTCTACGTGAGGAGCGCGTCCAGAACCCGCCGCGCTTCTTTTCTTTCATGCTGATCGTCCAATACAGCCCCGGAACCATCCGTGGACAACATGGATAACACTCGCGAGAAAATTGTAGTTGTCGAAGCCGACCCAGTCACGCTGGAGACTCTGCGATCGGAGCTCGACACCGCGGGGTATGACGTGGTGGGGTTTCGCACCGCTGTCGAAGGACTCGACACGATTCACAGCTCCGGAGCCAATCTGCTGTTGATGAACGCTGCCGATCGGGACGCGTCCGACTCGCAGGGGCCGCATCCGCGCGAAACCATCGCCACAATTCGCGGCTCGGCGGCCACGGAAATGGTCCGCGTAATTCTACTCGTAGGTTGCGAGACAAAGCAGCGTACAGAAGCTTTGAATTTTGGAGCCGACGACGCGATTTCCCAGCCATGGGATTCCAGCGAACTGTTGGCTCGGGTCCGCACGCAACTGCGAATGTTCCGCGCGCAAAAGCAGTTGCGCGACCAAGCCAACATCGCCATAGAAGGACAGCAGATTGCCCACACCGCGTTTGAGGCCCTCGCCGTCACCGAAAAAATGGCCAATGACGCAACTTCGCTCGACCACAAGCTCAAACTTGGATTCGGCGCGATTTGCGCTGTTGTTGTGGTCATGGCCGGAGTTTACTTTCTATTCGCTCGGAGCGCGCAGAAAGAAACACAACGCGGCAATGCCATCATCGCTCGGTTCGAGGGAGGACTCGTTCGCCAGCAGGACCTGATTTCAGAATCGCGCAAGCTCCGCACGCAAACGGCAACTGGCACGCCAGCCGCAAAAGATGACCTTCAGAAACAAGCCTCCGATTTAAAAGCAAAGATGGCAAACGCCGCTCCGGAAGATGTAAGCACCCTGGAAAAACAGCTCGAAGAAACCAACGCGCGGCTGGCGCGAATCGAGCAAGAAGGCCAAGGTGCGCAAACTCTGATTCCTGCCGACGTGCAAAGTGTTTGCTTGTTACACGTTTCGGTAGCACTCCGCGATAAGGACACGGGACAGCGACTTCGCTACGCCGGGATCAACCAGCAAGGTCAGCCTCTTCAAGATAGCGAAGGTGATCCAATTCTTACGCTCGAGGGTCACGGGCCGGAAGTAAAGATCGACATATTTGGAACTGGCTTTGTAGCCGGCCCGAACGGACGCGTCATGACCAATCATCATGTGGCCGAACCCTGGTGGAAAGATGATGACTTCAAGACATTCGCCGACCAGGGCTACCAGCCCGAAATTTCGGCCATCCGCGCATATTTCCCCGGCGACCCGCGCGCATTTCACGCAGAGGTCCAGCAGATTTCTCCGATAACAGACCTTGCGACTATGCGCGTGGACATGCAGGATCTCAAACGTAGCGTTCTCCTGGTCGATTGGAGTCAGGGAGCCGCAATTACCGGCCAACCGGTAATCTTGATGGGTTATGCGACTGGGCTAGCTGCCATTCTTGCCCGCACTGATGAAGAAACCGCGCAGGAAATCATTGCACACAACGGCATCGATACCTCAAAGGTGCTCGATGAACTCGCGCATCGTAACTTGATTCGACCGCTGATCACACAAGGGCATATCGGTGATATTCTTCCCGACAAAATTGTATTCGATGCGCAGACAACGAACGGCGGCTCAGGAGGTCCGCTTTTCAACCGCAAAGGAAAGGTTATCGGCGTTACTTACGCGGTTCTCAGGGGTTTCGGAGGCTCGAATTTTGGAATTCCGATCAAATTCTCGGAACCGCTGCTCGTCTCTTCGCCGGCTGCGCCGAAGCCATAGCCGTTCCGCGAATTCCTTCCTCTTGAAATCTCCCTACCCCTGTGCAAATTGACTTCTTTAAGCCGCACAACTAGCATATTCATAGCGATTCTCTCTTCAGGGCTCACCTGAAGGTGTATTCTGCCACGTCGAATTTGGACCTGAATTCGCCCATGGAAATTAGCGCTCGCTCGAAGAACATTCTGGAACGAATTGTCGAAGTACGTCGCGAGTCCATCGCGCACCGCAAGCGCGCGCTTCCGGAGGCCGCGCTTCGAATGGCAGCCGAAAAGAAAGTCGCGCCTCCCCGGGATTTTGCTTCCGCTCTGACAGGCACGGGCCTTCGCATAATTGCGGAGATGAAAAAAGCCTCTCCGTCACGCGGCGTGATTCGCGCAAACTTCCTTCCAGCCTTGTTGGCCGCGGGCTTCGAAAACGCTGGAGCCGCGGCGCTTTCGGTGCTCACCGAAGAAGATTTCTTTTCGGGCTCGCTGGCGGATTTGAAGGAAGCCAGTCGCGTCACGAAGATTCCTATTTTGCGAAAAGACTTTATCCTAGACCCATGGCAGGTGTGGGAAACCCGGGCGGCCGATGCCGACTCTTTTCTTCTCATCGCTTCCGTGCTCGACGATCATATATTTCGAGAACTGGTTGCCCTGGGGCGTTCGCTCAAAATGGAACCCTTGGTCGAAGTTCATTCGCGAGGAGAGCTGGAACGCGTTCTTTCATCCGGAGCGCACATTATCGGTGTCAATAATCGTGACCTGCAGGATTTCAGCGTCCATCTGAAAACGTCGCTCGAATTGATACAGGATATTCCGGAAGATTGCATCGCCGTCAGCGAATCCGGTTTGCGTACAGTAGAAGATCTAGTTCAGCTGAGCGAAGCGGGATTTGATGCTTTCCTTATCGGAGAGCATTTTATGAAACAGGATGATCCCGGGCAGGCCTTGCGCATTTTGATTCAGCAATGTGCTGTCGAGAGCTCTGGCCGGTCCAACGACGAAACTCAATGGTAAGAGTAAAAATATGCGGGATCACGAATTTAAAAGATGCTCGCCAGGCACTCGCAGCAGGAGCGGATTTCCTTGGATTTAATTTTTATACACGCAGCCCGCGCTACGTGACGCCGCGCCGAGCCAAGAGCATTTTGCAGCGCTTGCCAAAGAAAACCGCGTCCGTGGGAGTTTTCGTGAACGAACGGGAAGACGAAATGTTAAGAATCGCGCACCGTGTCCGGCTCGATTACCTCCAGTTGCACGGTGAGGAGTCGCCTGCGACTATCAAACAACTCGCGCGACATCTGCCCGTGATCAAGGCTGTCCGAGTTCGAGACTCATTCCGCACCGACCAACTCGCTGGTTACGAACAAGTCTCCGCATTTTTGCTCGATGGCTTCGATCGCCGCCGCCACGGCGGAAGCGGCAAGACTTTTCGGTGGAACCTCGCGCTTCGTGCAAAACGTGCCGGCAGAATTTTTCTGGCCGGAGGGTTGACTCCGGAAAACGTTGCCGAGGCGATTCGTTCCGCCAAGCCGTACGCGGTCGATGTATGCAGCGGCGTAGAATCAAAACCCGGGAAGAAAGATCCCGCACTTGTCGTGAAATTCATGCGAGCCGTGCGCTCGTCCCGGAGGGCAGCATGACAGGTGCAGCGCTACAAACGATGCCGGATTCACGCGGACGCTACGGTCCGTTTGGCGGCCGTTACGTCCCCGAGACGCTCGTCGCTCCACTCGACGAACTTGAACAGGCCTACGCCAAAGCGCGCTCGGATAAGAGTTTTCAGGTCGAACTCGATGATCTGCTTTACAATTTTGCCGGCAGGCCAACTCCGCTGCAATTTGCGTCACGCCTCACCGAGCAGCTCGACGGCCCTCGAATCTATTTGAAGCGTGAAGATCTCCTCCATACCGGCGCACACAAAATAAACAATGCGCTCGGCCAAGGTCTCCTCGCCGTGCGCATGGGCAAAAAGCGAATCATCGCCGAGACCGGAGCCGGCCAGCACGGCGTGGCCACCGCTACCGTTGCAGCCCGACTCGGTCTTACCTGTACGGTTTACATGGGGACCGAGGATATGGAACGCCAACGGTTAAACGTTTTTCGCATGCGTCTCCTCGGAACAGAAGTGAAAGGCGTTGATTCGGGCAGCCGCACATTGAAGGATGCGATCAATGAGGCCATGCGTGATTGGGTGACGAACGTCCAAACGTCGCACTATCTCCTCGGCTCGGTTCTCGGTGCGCACCCTTATCCACAAATTGTGCGCGATTTTCAGAAAATTATCGGCGAAGAGGCTCGCGAACAGATACTGCGCGCTGAAGGACGCCTCCCCGATCATCTGATCGCTTGCGTCGGCGGCGGATCGAATGCCATCGGCCTCTTTCACGCATTTCTTGGCGATGCCAGCGTGAAAATGCTTGGCGTCGAGGCAGGAGGCCGCGGCAAATCGCTCGGCGAACACGCCGCTCGGCTTGCCGCAGCGGAAGGTTTCGGCGGCGCTCGCCCCGGCGTTCTACAAGGCACCTACACATATCTGTTGCAGAATGCGGACGGCCAAATCTCAACCACACATTCTGTGTCTGCGGGCCTCGATTACCCCGGCGTCGGCCCCGAGCACGCATGGCTCGCAGGAGAGGGCCGCGCTGAATACACCGCCGCCAGCGATCAAGACGCCTTACACGCCGCGCGCACATTGGCGCGCGTCGAAGGGATTATTCCTGCGCTTGAATCTGCGCACGCTTTGGCGGAACTTATCCGCCGCGCACCCAAAATGAGAACAGATGAAATCGTGATCCTGAATCTTTCCGGCCGGGGCGACAAAGATATGGAAATCCTCTCTCGCTATGTCTAATTATTCCGCTTCGAAGTCCAACGGCCCGAACACGGATACCGCCGGCGCCACCGGAAAGCCCGCAGCCGAAAAGCATACGGGAAGAATTGGACGGAAATTCCGGCAGCTGGCGGATGCCGGCGAGCTCGGTCTCATTGGCTACATTACTGCTGGAGACCCGTCGCTCGAGGCCAGTGCCAAAATCGTCCTCGCGGCCGCTGACGCCGGGGCAGACATCATCGAGCTCGGCGTCCCTTTTAGCGATCCTGTCGCGGATGGGCCGGTCATTCAGCGTGCAAGCGAACGCGCGCTGCGAGGTGGAACAACTCTTGCGGGAGTACTCGAACTGGTCCACCGGCTGCGTACTCAGACGGAAATGCCGCTCGTGCTCTTCAGTTATTTCAATCCCATGTTACAGATGGGTCTGGAGAAATTTGCCGAGGCTGCGGCTTCGGCGGGCGCTGACGGTGTCCTTGTCACTGATCTGACGCCCGAGGAAGCTGGAGACTATCGCGCTGCGCTGCGGCCTCGCGGTCTCGACAGTATTTTCCTGGCCGCTCCAACTTCCACCGACGAGCGTCTCTCGCGCATAGCGGAAGCCTCGACGGGTTTCCTTTATCTCGTCTCGCGAACGGGCGTAACCGGCACGCGAGATATCTTGCCTGAAGGATTGCCAGCGCTCGCGCGGCGTGTTCGAAAATTCACAAGCCTTCCAATTGCCGTCGGCTTCGGCATTTCGGCGCCGTCTCACGTAAGCGTGCTTGGAGGCATCGCGGATGCAGCCGTGGTCGGCTCCGCGCTGATGGCCGAAGTGGAACGCGCGACTTCCGCGGAAGCTGCAGCGACAGGTGTGGGGGTCCTCGTCCGCACGCTAAAAAGTGCTGCCCGTTCCGGCCTTAGTCGACGAAGCAATCCACTTGAAAATCCCTGGGCCGAATGAGTTCTACGAAATGTCCGCCGATTTGCAGTAAACTTCACTCGCAATTATCCCTGCGCCACATCGTAAGGAGACAGGATGGATAAGCGTGTAACCGGCGCTGACGCCGCTATCGCTCGCATTCAGGACGGAGCGACGATTTTGCTCGGAGGCTTCGGCCTCTGCGGCATCCCCGAGAACTTGATCGCCGCGCTCCGCAAAAAGGGCACAAAGAACCTCACTCTTGTGTCAAATAACGCAGGTGTGGACGATTTCGGAATCGGGCTCTTGTTGCAAAGCAAGCAAGTGAAAAAGATGATCGCCAGTTACGTGGGCGAAAATAAGACCTTCGAGCAACTCGCTATGAAAAAAGAGATCGAAGTAGAATTGAATCCTCAGGGAACGCTCGCGGAGCGCATTCGTTGCGGCGGCGCAGGCATTCCAGCCTTTTTCACGCCGACCGGATACGGAACGCTAGCGGCGGAAGGAAAGGAAGTACGGGAGTTCCACGGCCGTCCGCATATCCTTGTGCCCGCGTTGCGTGGTGATTTCGCTTTCATCAAGGCCTATCAGGGCGATCGTTGGGGAAATCTTGTCTTTCGCAAAACGGCGCGTAATTACAATTCAGTGATGGCCACTGCCGCCGACCACGTCATCGCCGAGGTGGAAGAAATCGTCGAGCTCGGCAAACTGAATCCGGACTGCATTCATACGCCAGGAGTTTTTGTGGATGCGATCTTTCAGGGCACAAATTATGAAAAGCGCATCGAACGCCGCACGGTGCGAAAGCGCTAGGAGACAAGATGCCAGCGGAAATAGATAAACGCGAAATTATCGCCCGCCGAGTCGCCCACGAGCTGCGCGACGGTTACTACGTGAACCTTGGCATCGGCTTGCCCACGCTCATTCCGAGTTTCCTACCGCCGAGCATGGAAGTTATTCTGCAATCGGAGAATGGCATGCTAGGAGTGGGCGCCTACCCGTACGAAGGGGAGGAAGACCCCGACCTGATCAATGCAGGCAAGGAAACGATCACCGAAATCCCCGGCTGCTGTTATTTCTCAAGCGCCGATTCTTTTGGGATGATTCGCAGCGGCCGAATAAACGTGACCGTCCTGGGCGCCCTTCAAGTCGACGCCAAAGGCAATCTCGCCAACTGGGCAATCCCCGGAAAAATGCTCAAGGGCATGGGCGGCGCCATGGATCTGGTCGCAGGCGCCAAGCGCGTGATCATCGCCATGGAACACACCACCAAAGACGGCGAGGCGAAAATTGTGAAAGAGTGCAGTCTGCCCCTCACCGGCGTCGGCGTTGTGAACCTGATCGTCACCGAACTCGGCGTCATCGAAGTCACGCCGCAGGGGCTTCTCCTGCGTGAACTCGCTCCCGGCGTTTCCGCTGAAGCTGTGCAAAAAGTTACGGAACCCAAGCTGCAGTTGGCGCCCGACATGAAAGTAATGGCCGGGTGAAGCGCACCGACAGCAAAGATGCCTTTGAGCGCATCAGGGCGCATCGTTCGCGCGGCGAATTGAGATACCATTACAGTACGGCATTCCTGGAGAGGCAATGGAACCGCATTCGATCGTCGTGATTAGTTTGCAGAGCCCCAAGGAAAAATTGTGGGGCGAACTAATCGACATCTCACATGCGGGAGTCAGTGTGCGCGGCATCGATCTCAGTTCGTTTGACGATTTTGTGAGCCAGGTGCTGCATCCCGACGGTGACCGCATGGGTTTGCCCACTTTGTTTTTTCCCATGCTGCGAATCGAACGAATTGCGCTCGACGAACCGCGGGGCTCAATTCCATCGCTCGCAGAAGTGTTCGCAAAAAAGACCGGCCGCTCGCTCGCAGAGTACCTGGCGCAATTCGCCTGATTGCACATGCCTGTTCTAGTTAGCCGGATAACTTCATGAACGGCCGAATCCTCACGGTCCCCAATCAGCTCACGTTTCTGCGCCTGGCGTTCCTCCCGGTATTCATCATTACGATTCACTATGAGAGGTACGGATGGGCCATGGCGATTCTGATAGTCGCAGGCCTCACCGATGGCTTGGATGGCTTCCTCGCACGCGGATTGAACCAAAAAACACCGTTGGGCGCTTATCTCGATCCTATTGCGGACAAGCTGCTGGTTTCTTCATCGTATCTCGTTTTGGCTTTGCACAATAAGATCGCATGGTGGCTCGCGATTCTTGTCTTGGGGCGGGACGTGTCGCTGTTGGTTGCCAGCGCCGTCGTTCTCATCACGGTCGGTTATATTTCCTTGCCGCCGAGTATTTATGGAAAAGCCACCACATTTTTCGAGCTTCTACTTATTTTCTTGGTTCTATTGTTGGCCATACGGAATAACCACACGTTGGAGGTCGTACAAGAGGTTTGCAAATACTGCGTGGCTGTTTTTGTGTGTATTTCAGGGTTGCACTACAGCATCGTGGTATCGCGCCGGCTCCATGCGGGAGCCTAGCCCCCTAATTACGCTCACCCGTTTGCCCTTCAGCTCGCCTGGAACAATCCGTAAGCCACTATTCCCAGGCTCGCGATCACAATGATCGCCGTCGTCCACCCGAGAAGATCCGCGCGCGTGCGCTCTTGCTGCGACATCGGCGGATGATCGGCCATCACCTTGCCCATTAAAAACCCGGTGATCAATCCTCCGAGGTGCGCAAAGTTATCAATTCCGGACATCAAAATTCCCAAGACCCCTATATAGACCAGCCATTTGATGAGCTGGCTTCGAAGCATCTGCATCGAAGCGCCGCTCCGTTTCGTCGTAACCGCCAGAAGCAGGCCGATCAGCCCGAGTAACGATGCCGACCCTCCCACGCTGAAATGACCAACCAGTGCACTGAGGATGTAGCCGCCAATACCCGTCACAACGTAGATGAAAAAAAATCGCGCGGACCCGTACAGCTCCTCAATCTGAGGGCCGATATCCATCAGCACCCACATATTGAAGCCGATGTGCATTAGGCTTCCGTGGAGAAAGCTCGCCATCACCAGCCGCCACGGTTGCATTAAATCTATTGGCCACGGTAGTGACGCGCCGAGCTTTTGCAAGACTACGCCATTGATGCCGCCAAAATTAAACATGCCGAGAAAGCCGCCGCCCGGCGCTTGAAACCCGCTGGTACGAACGGTTGCCAACAAGCTCGCGCCGTAGAGCAAACAGCTCAAGCTGAGAATTCCATACGTGGCCGGCGAAGTTGTCGGCAACAGCCGGCTCAGCGACCGGCTCGCTGCCGCCATGCCGAAATTCATGCTCGCGCCGCACTGGTGGCATTTCGTCGCGGTCGCTCCAACGAGCGTGCCGCAGGAAGGACACAGCTTCGGCCGGGGCGCTTCACGCGGGCCCCCGAAAATGCCGCTGAATTGTTCCCGGATTCGATCGAATTTGTAACGCAGTCGCGGAGACAGGGCCAATAGGGTTCCTTGCGAGAATATGGTTGCGTTCCTATAATACCTAAGATGGGTCGAAACCAGTGAACCGGGAAACTGCGTGAGGCCCGCCAACCGGCCGACAATATTTCATTTCCCATTGAAGAATCTGTTACGATTTTCTCCCGCGCAGGTTAGATCTTTGTCGCTGCTCGGCGCGTCTGTGCTCGTGGCTGCAATTCTCGCAGGATGCGTGAAACGCCAGAGTGCCGCCCATTCCCCCGCGCAGACTCCTTCTTCAGCTTCATCGCCTGCATCGCAATCCCAGATTGCTCCCGCCGGGCCTTCTCCACGCTCCGGTCCGCCGCCTGCTACCGAAAGGCGGCCTGTTGTACCCGGAGAGTACGTCGAAGAGGGCGTAGCTTCATGGTATGGAGTACCGTTCAACGGCCGGCGTACTTCCAACGGCGAAACATACGACATGCATGAATTCACCGCGGCGCATCGCACGCTGCCTTTCAACGCAGTGGTTCGCGTCACGAATCTGCGCAATGGGAAACAGACTCAGGTCCGCATCAACGATCGCGGGCCTTTCGTTGCCGATCGCGTGATCGACCTGTCCCTTTCCGCAGCTGAAGCAATCGAGATGGTCGGCCCCGGCACTGCGCAGGTGCGCCTGGAAGTTATCGCGGGACCGAGTGCGGTGACCGGATTTTTTGCCGTGCAGATAGGCGCGTTTCGCGAGCAAGAGAACGCTCAGCGCCTGAAAGCCCAAATGGAATCCCGTAATTTGCCCGCCAGCATCGTGACTTACGATTCGCCCGGCGGCCCGTTCTATCGAGTTCGAGTGGGGCGGTTGCCGACTGAAGCAGATGCGAATCAACTCGCCGCCCAGTTGCGCGCGACGGGCCAAGCGACCACCTTTGTCGTGCGTCTCGACGAATAATTCGTCACCGCCGCGATTATTTGTGCATCATCACGTAAACGCCGTCCCAATCCGCGCTGGGCTCCTGAGCAAGATACTCGTCGCAACGATCGATAAAAACTCTCGATGGCCCGTCCTTTGGCCACCGGCTCAGCACCTCTTGGAATGCCGCTTTCGCGGCGCTCCAAGCGCGAGCTTTATATGCTTCGCGTCCCCGGCCGAATAATTCGGCCAATTCCTTCCCGTCATTCGCCGCTGCTTGCTCGCTCAATATCTCGAAGATCGTTACTGGCTGATTTTTTCCCTTCACTCGGATGAAATCAATTTCCCGAATTATCATTCGATTATTCGTCAGATCCGCGCGCGTGGATTCGCTGATCAAAATACTCGTCCCATACTCTTTGTTCAGGCCTTCCAAACGTGACGCAAGGTTTACTGTGTCGCCCATGGCCGTATACCCGTAACGCAGCGAAGAACCCATGTTTCCCACCGAAGCGATTCCTGTGTTGATTCCGATTCCAATTTCCATCACCGGCAAACCTTCCGCTCGCCATTTTTCTTGTAAATCTAAAAGGCGCGTTAGCATGCTGAGCGCCGCTTCACAACAACGCTCGCCGTGTTTTGGCTCGGTGAAGGGCGCGCCCCAGATGGCCATCACTGCATCGCCGATGTACTTATCGAGAGTCCCTTGGTGTCGAAAAATAATGCGCGTCATTTCGGTCAAGTATCCGTTCAACAATCGCGCCAGATCCTGGGCATCCAAAGCTTCTGAGATGGTGGTAAACCCGCGCACATCGCTGAAAAGTACCGTGATATCCGTCTTGCGCGGCTGCACCAATACCGGGTCGCTCAGCACTCGTCGAATTACTTCCGGGCTCACATATTGCTGGAACGCGCCGCGCACCTTCCGCTTTTCCTGCTCCTCGATTAACACGCGATACAGCGCTACCAGACCTACATTTGGGAGGAGTGTGAAGAGCGACGGCACGATGAAGTTCAGCCACCAGCCATGCAAAAATGCCCAGTAAACAATGCCGGCAAAAGGAATCAGCAGCAGCAGACCAAAAGCCATCCAACGCGGCTGAACGACTGCTAGCCACATCCCAAGCGGAATTCCAAACAGAAATATGAAGGCAAGATCTCCGAGCGCTTGAGGGCCGCCGCGCACAAGGAATTTCTGGTTTAGAATGTTATCGATCAGGTTCGCATGAATCTCGACGCCCGGAAAATCGATGGCGCCAAACGGCGTCGCTCGCAAATCCGCAATTCCTGTCGCCGAAGCGCCCACTAGAACGATCTTGTCCTTGAAAGTGCCAGGTGCGAATTTCTTTTCTGCTGCATCGGCAAACGAAACATACGGATAGGTTCGCGCGGGCCCATGATAATTCACGATCATCCGGCTCAATGGGTCCGGATGAACCACCAGCTTGGGTCCGAATTCGACGCTCACCACACCCCCGTCGCCGTAATTCAGGACTGTTTGTTCGTTCGCGAGACCTAGATAAAGCCGGAGAGTCTGAACATCGAGAGACGCGTACATGTCCCAATTCGCGCGATCCGCATCGCGTCCATATGGAATCGCAAGCGGCAGCTGGCGCACCACCGTGTCTGGATCCACGAAAACGTTAAAAAAACCGCAGCCACCTTTTTCAGATGCGACCACGCCCGTCAAAAGCTCCGTGTTGGCTTCTGCCCCACGTGGAACCAGGTATTGCGTCTCGTATTGATCGATCAAACTAAGGTAGGCGCCCGCTCCGGCGGAGGGCGACCTTCTGACTTGTGGAAACGGAAAGAAAGCAATCTGGTTCGCATAGCGGTCCAGCGCCTCGCTGGAAACTCCCTGGATGTCCGCTTTTGTGTAAAGAAAATAATTTCCCAGCACAACGCTTCCGAACCGCTTGATGGCGTCCGCGAACTGCTGGTCGTAGTCGTATTGTTTCTCCAGGCGTTCGATTTCAAGGCGAACCGCGGGACTCGCCCCTTGGCCTTTCTTTTGTTGCTCGTCGAGACCCGCGGAAAGCTCCTTCAAAGGAAGCGTCTTCTCATCCGGGTCGCTGAAAGTGATGTCGAACGCAACCACGCGGGCGCCGTCTTCACGCAACGCGTCAACGAGATGAGCAAAATATATTCGCGGGAAGGGCCAGTGGTGCAACACTTCCTGGGAGTGTTGATCGATATCCACAATGATGATGCGCGGGTCTGGCTGTGTGCGCCCGCGCCATTGAAAGCGAAAATCCAAACTGCTCAGTTCCAGCCGCGTGACGAAATCAAAAACCGGCATGGGTCGCTCGCCTAGGAACGTTGCTACGTAAATGCCAAGCGCGAGAAGCGTGACCACGCCGCTTATGGTGAGCGAGGCTTTGTGGCCCCACCATTCCTTCAAAAGTCCGGCTCGTTTGATTTCAGTGCGTTTAGGCGTTGAGGCCATGAATTTCGCAGCATTGCTGGAAAAGCAAAAGTCGCGCAAGGCTAACAAACGCTTGCTCGTGATTCAAGTTTCGATCACAGACAAGTTTGTCTCAGCGTCGGTGCCGAGTGAGCTATCAATCGCGCTACTGTGCTCTACTGCTGGCTTCCGTTATACTGTGGCTCGTGTTCCAGCTTTAGGAATTTCCATGTCAGGAAAGAAACAAATCTGGTACTTCGAAGGTTCGGCAGCCGCAAAACTGGCGGCACCCCTGCGAACACTCTACGATCTGCATCCCGTCCCACAAAGGAAATCAAATGCCCAGCCTGATGTTCCGCCGATTGGACAGAACGGTGTCCCAGCTCTCTGGCTAGCCGATGTAAAGGCCGTCGGAGATGTTATTGACGCACGGGCTGGAGACGCAGGGAGCAACTTTCGTATCATCGCGATCTTCTCGGACAATGGGAAACCCAACTCCAACACGCGGCCTTTGGAGAATTCCAGCAAGCACCCATCGGTCGTTTCCTTTCTTCCTTCACACGCTCCGCTCAATATCGTGCAACGCACGGTGGAAGCCGCATTCGAAAATATCGCTCTCGTCGAACGAGACCGCGCTAGCCGCCACGCTCTAAGAGGTTGGGAGCGTGAGCGCGAGGAGCTTAATGAAATTGGCGTCGCGCTCTCCTCGCAACGCGAAATCAGCGCCCTGCTCACACTAATCCTTTCGAAGACGCGGGAAATCACTGTCGCTGACGCAGGATCACTCTATCTTGTAGAGCAAGACGACCAAGGTCAGCATCTCCGCTTTATGCTCACGCAAAACGACAGCCTGGAGTTTCCCTATCAGGAGTTTGTTTTGCCTCTGACGGAGAATTCCATGGCAGGCTACACAGCTCTGCGTGGCGAAGTGCTTAATTTTTCTGACGCTTACAAAATTCCTGCCGGTCGCCCGTTCCATTTCAATGACAGTTACGATCGGGATTCGGGCTATCACACACGCTCGCTGTTGACTTTGCCAATGCGCAACGCCAAAGGCGAGGTGCTCGGAGTCCTTCAGCTCATCAATTGCAAACGCAATCGTGCCGCGCGCTTGCTCAACGCTGAAGATGTCGCCAAACACGTTCAGCCATTTCGGGAGCGCTCGGTTCATCTGGCACTGTCCATCGCGTCCCAGGCCGCCGTCGCTTACGAAAATCGCAAATTGTATGTCGAAATCGAGACGCTCTTCGAAGGCTTCGTGAGCGCAGCTGTAACCGCGATTGAGCAGCGCGATCCCACCACTTCGGGCCATTCCCTGCGTGTTTCAGCCTGTACGCAATCTTTGGCTGCGGCGGTGAACGCCACGTCCTCCGGCCCGTATGCCGGCACCCATTTTGACGCCGAACAAATGAAAGAAATTCGCTACGCCGCTCTGCTCCACGATTTCGGAAAAGTCGGCGTGCGCGAGGAAGTTCTGGTCAAGGCGAAGAAATTATATCCGCTTCAACTCGACGTACTGCGTCAGCGCTTCAATTACATTCGCAAGGAAGCGGAAGCCAGCATCGTTCGACGTAAACTTCAGGTATACCTGGAGCGCGACCGCGGCGACGCGCTCTCGGAAATCGCCCGTTTGAGTGAAGATTTCGATCAGCGCATCAAACGTATCGAGGAATATCTTCAGTTTATAAATGCCGCGAACGAGCCGACGGTGCTCGAGCAACATCAATTCCAAAAATTGCGCGAAATCGCCCAGCAGTCGTTTATCGATCCGCTCGGCATCGAGCGCCCTTACTTGAATCCGGGCGAAATCAAACTGCTTTCAATTCCCAAGGGCAGTCTCGACACTTCCGAACGCCTCGAGATCGAATCCCACGTGATTCACACGTTCAATTTCCTCTCGCAAATTCCCTGGACCAAAAGCTTGAAAGATGTCCCGGCAATCGCCCGCGCTCACCATGAGAAGCTCAACGGCACCGGTTATCCTTATAAACTTCACGGCGACCAGATTCCGTTGCCCACAAAAATGATGACCATTTGCGACATCTTCGACGCCCTCACCGCCTCGGACCGCCCTTACAAGCGCGCGGTTCCAGTCGAACGCGCTTTGTCGATTTTAGAGGATTGCGTTCGGAGCGGCGAGCTTGACCCCGACCTGTTCCGCATTTTCCGCGAACAAAAGATTTATGAGCGGGTGATGCCACCCGCGGCAGAATGACAGCCAGAAAACAGCCGCGCCCTGCTGGTGAGCGGCTCTCCGGACGCCGGCTTTTTCCAGCGCTCCTGCTCGGCATTATGGTTATTACTTTGTTCTTGGGCGAACTTTCTGTTGCGGCCCCGCAATCTGCACCATCAACGACGTGGGCTGTCACAATTGTGCTTCCGCCGAAACTCGTAGCCGACAGGCCAGCCACTCTCGCCGTTCTGGGTGTAGATGGAAGGCTCGCCGAGGGCGTGATTGTGGATTTTGGCTCCCACTCAGGAATCGACGTCCGTGTGAAAACCGACAAAACCGGGCGTGCAGTTTTCTTGGCTCCTTCCGACGCCGCGGTATTGATCGCCAAGGCTTCCGGCGCATCGGCGGCCGCGCTCATTGAGCCGCCTCCGGCACCCAGTTCCCCGCAAACCACCATTTCGCTACCATCGGTCGTTTCGCAACAAGATGCCTTCCCAGTTTGCGGCGGCCCGTTTCACGGTGACATAGAGGCAGACCACGTGACACTGGATGGCGACCCCGCTCTGGTTTTGGCTGCTTCTCCGGAATGCCTCGTGATTCTTCCCGGACCCCGGGCGGTGCCAGGTACCGCCAAGATTTCCGTCCAAATGACCCGCGCCCCGGATTGGACTGGAGAGACGACGCTTGTCGCGCTGCATTTCGATCCTCCTACGCCGCCGCTGCTCACGGAGACGAAGAGCAATCTCGTCCTGCATGTGCAGGCCTCGGATCAGCCGCTCAACATCATGGTTGAAAACAGGACGCCCGGGATTCTTCGTTTTATCCGCGGCGACGCGCAAAAGCTGGTTACTTCCGGCGGCGCGCAGAATGTGGCGACGATAGAGATTCAGGCGATAAGCACGGGGGATTTTTCTTTTCGCGCGCGGCTACTACCCAATCCGGAACCGGAGGTAGCTCGGCGGTACCTGGAGGCTGCGGCAAAGATCGCCCCGAAGGATCTGCAACATCAAGTGCAAGACCTTGCAAATCGGCTGGAGCATAGCCCGCGCGACGTGCAAAAAGTCTCGGCGGCGATTCAGAAGATTCTTTCATACACGATGGATGGGGATTTTCGTACGCTGCTTGCTTCGGCTCACTCGGCTCTGGAATAAAACTCCGGCAACGAACAACTTGCACCAAGCGTTGAAACCGCGCGGCACTGTGCTCCGCGACGCGTGTGACGTTGCGCGGCGATTGTCAGTGCGCGACATTCGCAGGTTTGTGTCATGCGGATCTAGAAGCCGGGTAGTTTGATTGCGGAGGATTCGAGTGTTCTTTGGTCCGACTCGGAAGCTGTATCGGACAGGGCGCCTTGCGACATTTGTTCCAGCGAATTGCGGGCGCGGGTTAGTTTGCTGTCCGCCTCTTCGTAACTTTGTTGCGCGTGTCGGAGGTGATTGCCTAGTCTCTCGTACACGTCGGTAAAAGACTCGAATTGTTTTTTCAGACCTGCCATGCCGGCGAGAATCATCCGAGTGCTCTCTTCGATTTTCTGGCCCTGCAGGCTGATGGCAAATGCGCTGAGACAGGCGTAAAACGTGTTGGGCGAAACAGGGAAAACGCGCTTGCTGCGACAATATTCGTCCAGCATTCCGTATTTCGAATCTTCGCTCAGCAGGAGTTCGTAGTAAACGCCTTCCGAGGGCACGAACATCAACGCGTAGTCGAGAGTGTGCTCTTCCGGCAGAATATATTTCTCCGCGATGCAATCCGCATGCTTGCGGACTGCCACGCAAAACTCGCGCCGCGCGTCTTCTCCGGTGTCGGCCAGGCGGCGATAAGCTTCGAGCGGAAATTTCGAGTCCACAGAAAGCAGGCGCTCGCCGCTACGAACGACAGCGTCGACTATTGCGCCGGTGGAAGCAAAGCGGTGCTGCGTGTCATAGGCGCTGCGCGGCAAGGCGTCTTCCAATAGTCGTTCGAGAGCAACTTCACCAAGGGTGCCGCGGGTCTTTGCGCCGCCGAGAATTGTCTGCAGGGTTTGGGTGGCTTGGGACATGTCGCGGCCCGCTTGCTGGACCTCGCCAAGCTGGACGCTCATTTTCCGGATGGTTTCGCTGGAAGCTTGCAACTGCTGGGCCATGGCGATTTGGGCGTCGCTCGCGAGTTTGCCGGATGAGGCTACGCCGGATTGTAGCTCTTGCCGGACTTGGCCTAGCTGCGTGGTCACGGCCTGCATCAAGTGGTTGATTTGTCCGGCAACGGACTGTCCGTGTAATGCGAGCGAATTCTGCATTTCCTGGCGGACGGCGGAGAGTTGTTCATTCGAGCGGCGGCTCGCGGACCACATCACGATTGCAATTACGACGATTGCCGCTATGCCAAAAGCGAGCCACACAGCCGGACTCATAGACTTATCCCTCTCTCGATGTGCTGGTGAGTTGAACGAGAGGTTGGGTCGCGGAGTTTGCAGAAGCGCCGGAGTCGAATGTTTGGGGCGAGCGCCATGCGTCGATGGCCGCTACCTGGTGCACGCAGGACACAGTGCAACGCGGGGCGCAACCTTTCTTGGTGAAAAACTCGCGGTGGCGCTGCTCGTCGGTGTATTCCATGAGCGGAATGCCGGGATAGCCGCGCTGCTGCGAACAATAATGAACCAGGCCGTTTTCGCAGATGTACAGATAGCGCGAGCCCGCGCGGCAGCGCCATTCGTTTTCCTTGCCGCGTGCGATGTTGTGCTGGAATTTATTGATGCGCGTGAAGGACTGCTTCTCCAGCGAGATGATTTCCTCGAAAATTTCCTGCTCTCGCGCATTCAGAGGTTCGAGCTGGCCGTTGTGATCGTGGAGAATACCGACCGTGGAGGTGAACCCGAGAGCGACGGCGCGGTGCGCGACTGCGAGAGCGTCTTCCGGATTGCGCACTCCGCTTCCAAGCACTGAGTTGATGTTGATGTGAAATTCGGCGTGCTCCGCGAGGAGCGCTAGTTTCTGGTCCAAAACTTTCAAACTCTTTTTCGATACATCGTCCGGCATCACGTTATCAATACTGATTTGCAGGTATTCAAGGCCGGCGCGATTTAGGCGTTCGATTCGATCGGCGACCAGAAGGTAGCCGTTGGTAATCAATCCAGCCATCATTCCATTTTTGCGGATGCGCGCGATGATGGCGTCGAGATCGGGATGTAGGAGAGGTTCTCCGCCGCTGATGGTGACGATAGATGTGCCCATAGCGCCGAGGCGGTCGATGCGCTGAAACATTTCCTCGGTGGGCACGGGATTCGAGAAGTCGTCGAACTCATTACAGTAGGTGCAGGCGAGATTGCACTTGCGAGTGGGTATGATGTGCGCCAGGAGCGGATGGCGCTTCGACGCGAGCCCTTTCACGATCATGCGTATCTCGCGAACCTTGCGGTGCGCAGCAAGGAGTTTTCGCCGAATTGTTTTACGTACTGTCACTGTGATTTAGCCGGTCGCCAAGCGATGGGGCTCGGATTTCCTGCCATGGCCCCTTCCGTTAGTATGCCATAGCGGACGCGAGTTTCTTCCTGGAGCGGGATGTTCAGTTGCGCATGGGCCGCTGTCGAGCTCAAAATTCTGAGCGAATTTGCTGAGGGGCTAATGTGAGTTCTGGCCCCGGTTAGAAAGGGTTTAGTCATTTGTTTTCTATAACTTCTGTTTTTGGCCCAGAACCGGTTAGAAATGCCGGAAAATCGCACAATTTGACGCCGCTTCCTCGCCCTAAGTGCGGTCCATTGGGCAGCTGGTTCCGCCTGAAATTGGAGCCTAGACGCGATGCGTAGCATGGAACGGCGCTAAGTGCGGCCTTGGTTAGTCACGTTGCATCGGGCGCAGCTTGCTCCGCCTCTACGAAGAGAGTAGTCGTCGCCCCGATCGTTTCCAGGTTCGGCGTCGATTCTAAACCTAATTTTCATCACAACAATGATAGGAAGTTAGTAGGCGGAAGGCAAGGACTCGGATGCTGTGTACTTTCCGTTCGGGAAGCTACGACGGAGTCCAGGCCCGTTCGGAAACGACTGGAAGTCAGCGATGTTAGCAGTGGTCGCTGTGGCGGTCATGACAACCGGCAAAGGCTCTGAGTCTACAGTCACAGATTCAAAACCAAGATGCCTCCTTCAAAGGCGGCGCTACGAAGGCAAAATCAAAAGAGCCGGCGGGGACGCCGGCGCTACGAAAACCGACGCAGTGCTCCGTATTCGATCTGGCGTTTACGACAGATCCGATGAAAAGAACCCCACCGATTCACATTCCTGGGCCTGGCGGGGGCGGGTGGAGTTCGTACTCGTGGGGTGGCTCCGCGCCTAGGAGGTAGCGGACGAAGTAGTCCCAGCGGCGACGGGTCATGTATAGGCTTTCTGCGCCATAGCCGTGGTGTTGGTTGGGGAGCAGGAGGAGGTCGAAATCCTTGTTGGCTTTGATGAGGGCGTCGACGACGAGGAGGGTGTTGTAGGGCGGGACGTTGTCGTCCATGGTGCCGTGGGCTAGAAGGAGGTGGCCCTTCAAATTTTTTGCCTGGGTTTGGTTCGCCTGGGCATCATAGTTCGAGGTGCCATCAGAATTTTTTACGAGCAAGCCCACGTATCGTTCGCCCCAGTCGTCTTCGTACTCGCGATTATCGTGGTTGCCGGATTCGGAGATTCCCACCTTGAAGAAATCGGGGTAGCGAAACATGGCGTCCGCTGTGGCGTAGCCGCCGCCGGAGTGGCCGTAGATCCCGGCGCGGTCGATATCGATCCAGGGATATTTCGCGGCGAGTTCTTTCATCCCGGCGATTTGATCGGGGAGAGTGTTGTCTTCCATTTTGCCAAAATAGAAATCGTGAAATTTCTTGGAGCGCAGCGGATTGCCCATGCCTTCGATTTGCACGACAACGAATCCAAGCTCGGCGAGGGCCTGGCAATCCCCACGAGCGTCGGCGAAGGACCAGTTGGTGACGCTGCCACCCTGCGGACCGGGATAAATATTATTGACGATAGGATATTTTCTGCCGCGGTCGAGATTGGTGGGCTGATACATAAGGCCGTATAAGTCGGTGACGCCGTCGCGCGCTTTTACCGTGATCGGAACGGGCGGCTTCCATCCGGCAGCGAGGAGGCGCGAGATGTCGACCGTCGCGACGGTGGAGAGCAATTTTCCAGCGGCGTCGCGAACCAGAGTGACTTGCGGCACGTCAGGCGTGGAGGGGCTATCGACGAAGAAGCGGCCGGAAGGTGAGAGCGAGACGTCGTGATTGGCGTCTTCAGGAGTGAGCAGCGCGAGATTTTTTCCGTCGAAGCCAATCCGATAGAAATGGGTGAAGTACGGGTTGCCTTTCTCGCGACCGTCGGCGAGGAAATAAAGCGTGCGAGTCTTTTCGTCAACGCGCAACACCTGGGTGACGGCCCAATCGCCTGCGGTGATCTGATTTTTCAGTTTGCCGGTTGCAAGATCGTAGAGATAGAGATGAGACCAACCGCTGCGCTCGGAGGACCAGATGATTTCGTTCGACGCCGGCAAGTAGCGCCAGTTCACGCGGCCATTGCCTGATTCGAACTGGGTGGCGACGGTTTCTTCGAGGACGTCTCGAACAGCGCCTGTCGCGGCGTCGGCGACGCGCAACTGCTCGTCCTTGTGGTCGCGTGAGGTGGAGACGAAGGCGAGATGCGATGCGTCAGGACTCCATTCGACGTCGGCCCATTCGCCGCCGCGGCAGGCAACGTCGTCGCAGAGTGTGGAGCGGTGCTGATCTGGCGGGAGCTGCAAGCGAATTACTTTGGGACCGTCAACATTAATGATCACGCGCTGGATGGTGGTGACGAGGTCGTCGCCGGGAAGCGGATACTTCCATGCTTCGAGCTTGGGATGGCCGACTTTTGTTTCGACGAGATACATTTCGCCGGTGCCGCGCTGGTCTTGTTGAAAGGTGGCAATCTTTTTCGAATCGGGCGACCACAGCACGACGGCGCGGTCGCTGTGAATCCAGCCGGCATTGTCGGTGGCGTAGCCGAAATCTTTCACGCCGTCGGTGGTGAGTTGAGTTTCTTTGTTGGTAGCGACATCGCGTAGCCAAAGATTCCAATCGCGAATGAAGACGGCGCTCTTGCCGTCGGGTGACTTCACTTCCGGGGGTGGAGCGGACGTGGACTCGGCTGGTTTGGCTTGGGAGGCGCAGGTATTCGCTTGCAAGTCGCATTTCCAGTCTTGTCCGCGCAGAGTGAACGAGATGGATTGTTGATCGGCGGAGAAGTCGAAGGTCATGAAGGGTAGGTGCGCCGCTTCGTATGTTTTTCCTGCGGCAGCGGAGAGTGCCTGGGCGACTTTGGCGTGGTCGAATGCAGGTTGATGCGTGCCATGCGCGGCGTCAAAGAGGATGAACTGGACTCCGTCGGGGCCGGAGTCGCGATACCAGAAACGATCGTCGTTCGGCAGCCATGTGGGGCGAACGCGATGAAACACAAGCGGAGCCGTGTTATAGCCCAGGAATTTTTCGGCGTGCTGGTAATCGGCGGCAGTGACGGCGACCGGCGCGCTCGTTTGTTGCGCGGAGGACGGCGGAGCGGTGGCTACGGCAAGAGCCGCTGTTAGCGCTGATGCCAGGACTAATAAGAGCGCGTGCGAACAAAATCGCATCCGGATCCTCCAATGGGTCGGCAGTCCAAGCGGGTGAACGCGGCGAAATTTATTTGGCGTCGCAGATCGTACAACTTGGGCGGCGATAGCATCGCCCTTGTGCGGCTGCCAAGTCAAGCGGTCGCGGCGCGATCGCGTACGCCTGCGACGGCGGCGAATTTGTCGTTGCGCCACATCGTCTCTCGCTAAACCTCATTGCCGGCGCCTTCGTTGGGAAAACGCTCGTAGCCCTCTTCCAACTGGACACCGCAAGAGTTGAGGACCATCGACACAAGCTTGTACTGCCCTGCGGCGAAGACAAGATCGAGAAGCTGCTGGGTATCGTAACGGGCGGCAAGGGCTCTCCAGGTGGCGTTACCGATGAAAGATTTTGCGTGCAGTTCGTCCACGGCTCGAAGCAACAGGGCTTCGAACGGGTCTAGCCCCGGCGCGTCGGGGCCGAGAGCAACTCGACGAACGTCATCGGAATCGAGGCCGGCTTTCTTTCCAATGGCGACGTGATGGCCCCATTCGTATTCGGCGCGGCAAAGCCAGCCCATGCGAAGGATCGCGAGCTCTCGTTCTCGCGGAGGAAGCGTGGATTTGGTTAGCACGTGACCGCCAAATACGAGCCAACTTTTCAAAAGCTTTGGATGGCGCGCGAGAGTGGCGAAAATGTTGAACACGCGACCGTCTCGCTGGAGAGGCTGCAGGACTTCTTTGACTTCGTCGTCCCATTCGGATTGTGGGAGAGGCAGAATACGTGGATGCTTCAGTCGCATGCGACGGTCTCCTTTTTTACGCGATTCGGGGAGTTTACATTTTCATGCCATGGGCGTCATGCAATTTCAGGGCAAATAGGTGAAGACCAATTCACACTTCAGAACAGCGCAGGGTGAGCCGAATTTATGCGTTAAACTTCCGATAGAGAATGGGACGTGCACCAATGTGGAAATGCCCGAAGTGCGGAAGGCGTTTTGCAAACCGCAATCAGTCGCATTTCTGTTCGCGCTACACGTTGCGCGAGCGACTGGCGGGCAAGAGCCCGTCCGCCGTCGCACTGTTCCGAAAGTTCGCAAAACTGGTGAAGCTCTGCGGCCCTGTGCGCGTCGTGCCTGAAAAAACTCGGATAGCGTTTCAAGTTCGAATGAGTTTCGCCGCGGTGAGTTTGAGACGAGATCGAATCGTAGGGCATGTGGTGCTGGCCCGGCGTTTAGAAAATCGACGTTTCACGAAGATTGAAACTATCTCGCCTCGCAACCACGTCCATTGTTTCTGTTTCCGTGCGCACGAGGAACTGGATCGCGAAGTGCTCGGCTGGCTCCGCGAGGCTTACCGAGTCGGCCAGCAACTTCATTTATCGAGATGAACGGTGACACTGCCGCCTGGGATGACGACTTTCCGGTTGACGAGTGCGGAATGAACGGCGAAGCTGTGGGCCGTGAAAATGCGTTTTAGCGTCCGGATGCGATTGCTGATAATTCTTGGCGGGGCTGTTCCGATGGCGTTCTTAGCCAGCAGGCTTGCGTCGCACGACGCTCGCGCCCGCGCCGCGGTACAGCCAGCCGAAAATACCGTTGTTGCAACTCTTCCGTTTGAATATTTCAGGAAACACATTTTAGTGGCGATGCGGATCGACAATTCCACCCTGCGCGCTTGCATGGTGGACAATGGGTTCAACGCGGACATAATCACCGAGAGCGTTGCACGCGCCATCGGGCTTCCCTTTCATGCGCTGGGCGGAAAAAATCCGAATGCTGAAGGGTTCGGCGAAGGCTCGGCGCCTACGAGTTTTCTGGTGGAGAAGACCGTTACTTTAGGGATTAAGGATTTTCCGATATTAACCGGGCAAACTTACGTTCTGGATATGGCTGGTTTCGAGGATGGCATGGGCGTCCATTTCGATTGCGTGCTCGGCTTGCCGCTCTTCGCACAGTACGTGGTGGAGATTGATTACACGAAGCGCCTGATCACACTTTACGACCCTCGCAGCTTTCAGTACCGCGGTAGCGGTCGCGCGGTTCCTCTGCAAGTGGCTGTGCCTCCTACGATGGAGGTAGGAATGGTTACACCGGACGGGAGAACGGTGAAGGCAGTTGTCGCGCTGGACCTGGGGAGCGACGCGATCTTGGATTTTCAGCCATCCTTTCAATCGAAACATCACATCATGCAAGAGGGACAGGCCCAAGTGCCCATCGACGAAATAGGGCTCTCGGGAGAATTCCACATGAGCATCGTGCGTTTGCCCTCGGTGGAGTTTGCAGGATACAAACTCGACAAGCCACTTGTTGCGTTTATGCATACTGCGCCGGGCCCGAGTCTGTCTGCAAACGACGGCTTTGTTGGAAATGCGTTGTTGCACCGCTTTACGGTGATTTTCGACTACTCGCGCGAGAGCGTGATTTTTGAACCGAACTCTTCATTTGGCGATCCGTTCAAAGGGAATATGACGGGCATCAAGGTGGACCCGGAGTCGGACGTCGCGCGTGGATTTGAGGTCGTTTATGTTGAGGAGCGGTCCCCTGGGGCAAAAGCAGGCGTGCGGAGCGGCGATAGGATTGTGCAGATCAACGGAGTGCTGTGCTCGACTCTGCTTTTCGAGCCGTTCCGCGAAATGTTCACGGCGGAGGGCGCGCCATTCGTCCTTAAGATCCAACGCGGTGAGCAGAAAATTGACGTCGAATTTCAGACGCCGCGGCTTCCCTGACACCGATGCTTCACTGAAGGCACTCGCTTAACCGCATCTTTATGCGTTGAGAGGCGAAGACGAAATCTTCGATTTGGGCCATGAAGGCAAACCCGGTTAAACTCTGAAGATTGGTAACGGGGCTGTAGCTCAGATGGATAGAGCAGCAGTTTCCTAAACTGCGTGTCGGGAGTTCGACTCTCCCCAGCCCCACCATTTTTCAGCGAAGTGGAAGCCGAGCGCGAAAATCTTAGGACAATTTAGCGGACGTCGAGAGCGCCAATTTCATCCGAGGCTCAACCGCACTCCGGCGTGGTGCGGAGGGAAGCGCCATCGGCATATGGCCTGAAAGCAGGTCGACTACTTCGCGGGCTGTTTTGCGATTATGAGTTTGGAAATCTTGTCGTAAGTTGCTTGTGGAATAATTTTCTTCCGGACCAAATCAGTCTTCGCTCTATACGGCCGGCCGTCGATGATCTTCTGCGAGTAGGCCGCACCGATGCCGGGTAGCGCGTCGAGCTGAGCTTTCGAAGCAGAATTGATGTCCACCAGATCCGCGGATTGAGCCGGAGAGTTGAAGTTAACGGCTGGCTGGGCGGTTACGCCAGGTGCTGCCTTTGTTCCCCACCCTGCCAAAAGAAACATTACACATAGGACAACGCTACAAATCGCAACGATAGTTGGCTTCCTGTTCATGGTGGTGTCGCTCCTGTTTTTTGATTGTTACTGGTTCTTCGGCGCTCGGTGGCCGGAATTTGCGGCGTCGGTTTCGGACATATCATCATGGCGAGTGCCGCGCAACATATCAATGTGAAAGTGCCGAGACGCTGGAGATTCGCTGGGTCCCGAGAGCGTTTCGGATCGAGCGCTGGCAAGGGTTTTCCCGATTATCGAATTGAATCGCGGAGTTGGAGGAGGGCTTTATCAGCGGCGTCCGCTCGGATTAGACCGTAGCGTGGGTTATCGAAGTCGAATATCGCGTAAATGGTGATGGTGATGATCGCGGCGTAGAGCAGCATATGCAGCCAACTCCGGCTCTGGCGTTTGGACATGGCGTAGCCTGCGAGCACGGCCGTGAGAAGGGCGATACCGATCAGCAAGTAGAAAATGAACGCGGGAAGGTGCAACTCCAACGCGATACTTTGCGCGGCAGCAACGTCCGCCATATCGTTGAGAGCAGGCAATAGAAGTCTCGTGGCTTCGCGAGATGGATCGGCTTGGCTGGCGGTTAACCCCAGGGACCAAATCTGCCGCTGAATTTCGGACGCGCGCGCGAATTCCTGCGCGGAGGCTTCCCGGTGAGCGAACTTTTCGTAGGCTTGAACTCGCGCGTCCAGATAGTCGCGAAATAAATGGCGCATTGGCGGCTGATCGGTCGGGGGGAGCAGGTCCAAGCGAGAGTAGGCTGTCTCGATGGCATTGGCCTCATGGATAATGAGCTGGTGGCGGGCATCGAGCCGGGAAGTTGCACCCGCAAAGCTGAAGCCGAGAAGGAGTCCAAGGAGCGCGAACAACGCACCTTCAAGCGTGCCGGTTCCTTCATAGGCCAATGCGTGATTTTTTCTGAAGTTGTTGCGTCCGATACGGTAACCAAGATCGAGGAAGGCCAGCAGTCCGGCGAAGAGGCCGAATAGCAGCGCCAAAGACGCCAAGCCGTAAGGATTCATCTGCGCTCTTACCTCGTGCAAAGATACGAAGGGCAAGAGTATATCTCAAACTTCGCAAGCTAGCGGCGGAGGGTGGCGCAAGAGAACTCACGGAGAGCGAAAGGGCGCTCCCCGGTTGTCCCACAATGAATACGGCTTTGTTGAGGGTGTTCTTAGGAGGCGCCGATCACGGGACCTGCTAATTCGTCACAGGCAAGGCGATAATTCTCGTACCAAGTCTCGGTAAAAACAGCGTGAAGTTCGGCGGCAGTGCAGCCGCCGGCTTTGAGATCGGTGGAACTGAGTTCGCCCCAGGTATGGATTTCAGTGCCGCCGGAGGCCAGAGGTTCGAATTCGACCCATTGGCTCATGGTCATTCCGAGACAACGGGCGATCCAGCCCAGTTCGCGGGCAGGCTCACAACAGATTAGTAAGTGGTCTATGACGGTTTTGAAGGGCCGGACGATACCGATCTGCATGCGGCTTCCGACTTCCCAGGGGTTTCCTTCGCTCCAGTTCATTTCTCCATAGACACTGGCGAACTTGTGCCAGAGGTTCCAGTTGGAAAAGACATCCCAGGCAAGGGTTGGGGATGCCTGAGTCCTAACGGTGTAATGAAAATGATGCATGATTGGTTCTTTCGCTCCTTTAATTTCGGCTGTGGCGCTGGACACCATAATCGAGCCCAGGCAAACTTATAATTTATACATTGTTATAGTAACAATGTAAAGGTTACAATGCGACGCAATGGCCAACCCCTAAGGAGCTTTATGCCTAGAAAAGCCGATGCCGAATTGGAAAACCGCGTTCTGGAAGCCGCCTACAAGTTGTGGAGTAAAAGCGGGGAGAAAGGCCTCACTATGAGGGCAGTGGCGAAAGCGGCTAGAACTACCACCCCCACGATGTACCAGCGATTTCGCGACAAAAACGACTTGATGATGTTGCTGCGCAAGCGAGCGCTGGAGAAACTCGTGTCCGTGTTGCAACCGGCTTGCTCGCCAGCCGCGACGTGCGGGCGCTTCCTGGATTTCGCTTCGAGCCACCCGCATCAGTACCGTCTTGTCACGGCTGACTGGGCCGTTCGCTTGTCGGATCGAGAGCCGAGGCCAACGTTCGAGCTGATTAAAAGGCGTCTCGCGGTGCAACTGGGGGGCGGTCCCGAAGAACACGCGCGGCTGGCGCTGGCATTAGGCGCGCTGATCCACGGGACGGCTACGATGCTGCTTGCGGAAGGCGTTCATGACAGAGTTTCCCGGCAACTTCGCAGCACGTGCAACGAAGCTTGCGACACACTGATCCAATCCGCAGCGGCGAAGCGCGCGCATAGGAACGCCTGAAGCGCGCGATTCGCTTACAACGCTAGCGAGTCACGGTCCGGTTGCGGGAGGCGAAGCAGCGAATTGCAATTGATCGGGAGGGATGGGAGTATCGAAGCATTCTAGATGATTTGGGATGGGCGATGCCTTACCGCTTCGAATACGATTCCGCGAACCGCATTCTGCGAGGCGTGCTTGAGGGAAATATCACCGATGAGGCGTTACGGGAGTTTTATCGAGTTGCCGGAGAGTACGCTGCGCTTAAAGATTCGCTCGGTAGCGTAATGGACATGTCATCGATTACCTCTCTCGATGTTTCTCCGCAAACGATTCGCGAACTGGCAAGCTTGCCGCCCGCAATTGCAGATCCCGCTCGCCCACGTTGCATTATCGCGGCGTCTGCTCAAGTCTTCGGCCTGGCGCGAATGTTTGAGTTGCAGGGTCAAGCTACGCGTCCGAATCTGCATGTGGTTCGCACTCAGAAAGAGGCGTGGGCGATCCTGGGTGTCTCCAAACCGAAATTCGAGGCGATACAGATAAAGAGATAGCCGCGGAGAACAGAACGCGCTCTGGGATTAACGCTGGATGGTAAATTTTGAGGCGTCGAAGTCGTAGCCTTCGTCCCGGACGGTGTCCAAAGCAGCCGCGCGCAGGGCTTGGTCGTCCGCGGTCTTCGGCAAGTCAAGATGACGGCGAATTACTTCTTCGCCCTCTGTGATGCGAATCAGCCACTGAGATTTGGCAACATCCCAGGAAAGTTCAACGCGATCGGCAAGCATAAGTTCCTCCGCTACTCAGTTATCAGTTTCAAGGGCATTGTACGCCAGGGAGCGAATTTAGGAAATGTTCTGCGAACACAATCGCGGCTGGAATCCAAAAAGTTTAGCGCGACGGATGCGGAAGCTGGAGTATGCTCTGACCGTAAAAATCTAAAGCCGGACGGAATTGAAGGCATTGTCCCGGTGGTCACATTTTCGGGGGAGAGCGTGAAGTATGGGAAGGGCGATCGCAAACTGGGGATGGACCGGAGCATCACGCGGCGCGATTTTCTGAATGGATTTGGAATTGCAGTAGGCGGAAGTTGCATTCTATCGCATCACGAATGGCTCAACGCTTTTGGATTGCCACAGGCTCTTTTCGCACCAGAAAAAAAACTTGATTACTATCCTCCGACTCTGAGGGGAATGCGCGGCACGACCGACGCAACGATGCAAGCGGGGCACGCCCTTCGTGACGGCCAAGACTGGGGCACCGCCGCGACCGACGCCGAAACTTACGATCTGATCGTCGTAGGGGGAGGAATCAGTGGGCTCGCGGCGGCTTATTTTTTCAGAAAAATGGCGGGGCCGTCGGCCCGAGTGCTGATCATCGAAAATCACGACGATTTCGGCGGGCACGCCAGGCGCAACGAATATCACACGGGCGGCCGCATGATACTGGGCTATGGCGGCACACAATCGATCGCCGGGCCGAAACTTTACAGCAAAGAGTCAATGGGGTTGCTGCGAGAGTTGGGCGTAGACGTCCAGCAATTCTATAAGTATTACGACCGGAATTTCGAGCGTTCGCACGGACTAGCGCGCGGAGTCTTCTTCGACAAGGAGACGTTTGGGGCAGACAAGCTGGTGACTGGCGTCGGCGAGCCTTCCTGGCCTGAATTTCTGGCGAAAACTCCTTTGTCAGCGGAAGCGCGGAAAGACCTCGCGAGGCTTTACACGCAGAAAGTTGACTACCTACCGGAACTAAAATCGTGGGACAAGAAAGTTTTGCTGGCGAAGACAAGTTACAAAGACTATCTGCTGAAGTACGTGAAAGTTCGCGCGGATGCAATTCCCTTTTTGCAAACGCAGACGTATGGGCTGTACGGCGTTGGGATCGATGCAGTCCCGGCCGGAGATTTAGCGGGCCTGGGATATCCGGGCTTTGCGGGAATGGATTTATCCGGGCCGCCGGGTCCGGGTTTGGGAGCGGAAATCACGAAGCAGAGCGAAGGTGACTATATTTTTCATTTTCCGGACGGCAACGCGTCGATTGCAAGGCTTCTGGTGCGGGCGCTGATCCCGGCGTCTGCTGCCGGGAACACGATGGAAGATATTGTGACCGCGAAGATGAATTATGCCGCGCTCGACGATCCATCGTCTTCGGTGCGTCTGCGACTGAACAGCACTGCAATCTCGGCGCGAAACATGGGCGATCCTTGGTCAGCCAAGGAAGTCGAAGTGAAATATGTGCGGGGCAGCGAAGCGCGCTCGGTTCGGGGCGCGACTTGCATTCTGGCGTGCTGGAACATGGTGATCCCGTATATGTGTCCTGAGATGTCGCGAAGGCAAAAAGATGGGCTGGCGTACGGAGTGAAAGTGCCGCTCGTTTACACGAACGTGCTGATACGAAATTGGGAGTCATTCAAGAAATTGGGAATCAGCTCCGCGAGATGTCCGGGGAGCTATTTCGAGTCGGTGACTCTGGATTTTCCGGTGAGCATGGGCGAATATCACTTCCCGGACAAGCCTAGCGAACCGTGCATGCTGCACCTCGAAAGGGTGCCGTGCAAGCCGGGACTACCCGCGCGCGCGCAGCAAATCGCGGGACGCCAGGAACTCTATCGCACGCGCTTTGAGACTTTCGAGCGGAAAATCCGCGATCAACTTGGACGAATTCTTTCGCCGGGCGGGTTCGATCCGGCGAACGATATTCAGGCCATCACAGTGAATCGCTGGCCGCATGGCTACGCCTATGAATATAATTCGCTGTACGATCCTGATTGGCCCGAAGATCAGCAACCCTGCGTAATCGGGCGACAAGCGTTTGGGCGAATCTCGATTGCAAATTCGGATGCGGAGGCATTCGCGTATACGAACGCGGCCATCGATCAAGCGTATCGAGCGGTGAATGAAGTTGCGCGATTCAACCGGAAGGCGAGCGGCTAGTTCGCGAAATCTCGTCAGGCGCTTCGTCCCATATGGCTGCGATCAATTATTGAGTATTGTTCAGGCGACGCTTTATTCTTCGGCCGGCAATGGTTATGCTCCAAGACACGGTAGCAAGGACAACAAAAGTTTGAGCACGCAATTGCCAACCTATTTGCTGGGGCACCTCTTTACGACAGAAGAGATGCGCGCAATTTTTTCGGACCAGCGGCGGATTCAAGGCATGTTGGACTTTGAGTCTGCGCTGGGGCGGTCGCTAGCGCGCGTGGGGGTGGTTCCGAACGCGACGGCGGCGGCGATTGGGTCCAAGTGTGATGCGAAGCTTTTTTCGATGGAAACACTGGCGCAAGAAGCGGCGCTCGCGGGGAATTTAGCAATTCCGATGGTGAAGCAGCTTACTGCGCTGGTCACCAAAGCCAATGAGAAGGCTGGAGGATTTGTTCATTGGGGAGCGACCAGCCAGGATGCCATTGATACCGGCACGGTACTGCAATTGCGCGATGCTCTGGACCTGGTGGATCAGGCGCTTGAAAAACTGTGCGATGCAATTACGAGAATTTGCGAGACGCATAAGTCAACGCTGCTCGCGGGACGCACATGGTTACAGCAAGGGCCTCCTGTTACTTTGGGGCTGAAGGCGGCGGGTTGGCTTGCGGCGATTGAGCGGCATCGCGAACGCATACGAGAGATTCGCAAACGCGTTCTGGTGCTTCAATTTGGAGGAGCTGTAGGTACGCTGGCAGCGCTGGGAGGCCGCGGGCCGGCGGTGGCGGCGGCTTTGGCTGAAGAATTAAAATTGGCGCTTCCGAATCTGCCGTGGCATGCGCACCGCGACCGTTTTGCCGAAGTGGCGACGACGATGGGACTATTGGTCGGCTCACTCGGAAAAATTGCGCGTGATATTTCTTTGATGGCGCAGACGGAAGTTGGTGAAGCGGCGGAACCTGCTGCGCCGGGACGCGGCGGTTCGTCAACAATGCCTCAGAAGCGTAATCCGCTGGGCTCGGCTGTAGTTTTAGCCGCGGCGATTCGAGTGCCGGCGCTGGTATCCGTGATGCTGACTTCGATGGTGCAGGAACACGAGCGCGGATTGGGCGGTTGGCACGCCGAGTGGGAAACGCTTCCCGAAATTTGCACGTTGAGCGCGGGAGCGCTCGCGCATTTGACGCAGGTATTGGGCGGGCTTGAAATCAATTCATCCAAGATGAACGCAAATCTGGAAATCACTCACGGGCTGATTCTGGCTGAGGCAGTTGCGGTCGCGTTGGGAGAGAAAGTCGGGCGAATGCCGGCGCACAAGATTGTGGAGAAGGCTTCGCGGCGGGCAGCGGAAGGCTCTCGACCTTTCCAGGAAGCGCTGATGGAAGATGCGGAAATCCGGAAGTATTTTTCCGCGGAAGATATTAAGCGATTGCTGGAGCCGAGGAATTACACTGGGTCGGCGGAAGTGATGGTGGAAAAAGTTTTGTCGGAGCGGAAACAGAAGCAATGATCGGCGGCGCGGAGAGTGCGGGACATGTCGTTCGTTGAGATTGGCGATGCGCGACTGAATTACCGATTTGACGGGCCGGAGAATGCGCCGGTGATCGTGCTCTCTAATTCTTTGGGAACAAATCTGTCGATGTGGGACCCGCAGGCCGCCGTGTTATGCGAAAAGTTTCGCGTGCTTCGCTACGATACGCGTGGACACGGGCTTTCTACTGTTACTCCCGGGCCCTATAAGCTTGAACAGCTAGGCCGCGACGTACTCGCGTTACTCGACGCGCTGAAAATCGAAAGCGCCTTTTTTTGTGGACTTTCCATGGGCGGCGCGACCGGAATTTGGCTGGGCGTGAATGCGGCGAACCGTTTTAAGAAGCTCGTGCTATGCAATACTGCGGCGAAAATTGGGACGGTGGACGGTTGGAACAGTCGTATTAAGGAAGTCAAAGAGCGCGGAATGGCTGCGGTTGCGACAACTGTGGTGTTGCGCTGGTTTAGTGAAGATTTTGTAAAGAAGTCGCCAGAGGTGGTTGAGGCGATGCGGCAGATGTTGTTGCAAGCGCCGCCGGAAGGCTATGCGGCATGCTGCGCCGCGATCAGAGACATGGACCAGACTGGCGATCTTGCGCGCGTGAATGCGCGCACGTTGGTGATAGCGGGCGCGCTGGATCCGGTGATTCCGTTGGCAGATACGAAAATTCTGGCCGACGGGATTCTCGGCGCGAGCTATCTTGTGCTGCAAGCTGCACATTTATCGAACATCGAAGCCGCCCCGCAATTCACCGAGGCGCTGCTGAAATTCTTCTCCGAGCCGGAGGCGAAATAATGGACGAGCGCGAGCGGCATTCCTCCGGAATGAAGGTGCGGCGGGCGGTTCTAGGCGAAGCGCACGTTGCAAAAGCGGAAGCGGCGAAGACTCCTTTCAGCGAACCATTTCAGGATTTGATCACGCGCTACGCATGGGGAGAGATTTGGGCGCGTCCCGAGCTGCCGCGGCATACGCGCAGTTTGCTTACGCTGGCGATGATGGTCGCGCTAAATCGCAACGATGAGTTTCGGATGCACGTTCGCGCGGCGGCGAACAATAATGTGACGCGCGAGGAAATTCAGGAAGTCTTGCTTCAGGCTGCAATCTATTGCGGAGTGCCGGCGGCGAATTCCGCGTTTCATATCGCGCAGGAAGTTTTTGCAGAGATGGACGCGGGGCGCTAACCTTCGCGGTTGGCGACATAATTCATTTCCCCCGCTGCTCACTTCAGATCGGGAGGCAAGGTTTGGGTTCGCAAAGAAGTGCGCTCCGTAAGGCTTCGCGGCATATATATCTGACGAAATTATTCTGGAGGAATAAATGGCGATTGAGAAAGTGGGAGTGGTGGGATGCGGGCTGATGGGATCAGGAATTGCGCAGGTGGCGGCGAACGCGGGATGCCAAGTCACCGTGCGAGAAGTTTCGCCGCAGCTTGTAGAAAAAGGTTTGCAATCCATTGACAAGAATCTTCAGCGGCTGGTGGACAAAGGCACACTGCCGCAGGCGGAACGCGACAAGGTGCGAGGGCGACTGAAGGGCACGACGAATCTGGAAGATTTGAAGGATTGCGACATCGTGATCGAAGCGATCATCGAGCAACTTCCGGCGAAGCGCGAATTGTGGAACGCACTGGATAAAATTTGCCCGAAGGCTACGATCTTCGCGAGCAATACCTCGTCGCTTTCGATCACGGAGATGGCGACCTTCACGCAGCGGCCCGACCGTTTTCTTGGCTTGCACTTTTTCAATCCGGTGCCGGTGATGAAGCTGGTGGAAGTGATTCGGACGATCGCGACAGATCCGAAGGTCAACGAAGAAGTGGTTGCGTTTGCGCTGCGACTTGGAAAAACACCTGTTCGCACGACCGATCGCACGGGATTTATCGTCAACCGTTTGCTGGTGCCTTATCTGCTGGATGCGGTGCGCGCGCTCGAAGAAGGCGTGGGGTCGGTGGAGGACATCGACAACTCGATGAAGCTCGGCTGCGGGCATCCCATGGGGCCGCTGGCGCTGCTGGATTTCGTCGGCAACGACACGACTTACTACATTGCGAACATCATGTTCGACGAGTTCAAGGAGAAGCGCTTTGCTTCGCCGCCGCTGCTGAAGCGCATGGTGCTGTCCGGATGGAATGGACGGAAGGCGGGCCGCGGTTTTTACGATTACTCCGATCCAGCCAAGCCTAAGCCGATGCAAATGACGTGACGGCAGTGGAACAGTTTCCCATAACCCAACGAACAACAGGCTGAATGCTGTAAAGTCGGATCGACGGCTGATCGATTTTTCGAACCGCAAACCGAACCTTTAGCCACCGGGAAAAGCGCAGAAATGATTCGCAATGTCATTGCGTTCACTTGCTTACTGTCCAGCATCCTCCTCTGGGCTTCCGCCGACAAAAGACCTTCATATCCCTCGTATGACTATGATATTGCCCGTGCACATGAAATCAAGCCACATCGCCGCACGATTCCTTTTCAGGGCGTGCGCCCCGGTTTCAATCAACTTCGCCTCACGCTCACAGTGTCGCCCACAGGCGACGTAATGGATGCTCACGCAAGCGGCCCCAGCGAGTTGCTGAAGTTCTGGCCGCAACTGCAGGCTGAGGTCCGTCAGTGGAAATTCATACCGTTTGAAGAGAACGGGAGGGCAGTTACGGCAGAGGTCGAGGAGTATATTGACCTTGTTCCGCCGGAACGACTCCCAAAGAATCATGTGGCAGCACCCGTGCTTCAGCCAACTTCCGAAGTTGTAATCACGCTTCAACGGACCGGATGTTACGGCACCTGCCCTTCTTATACGGTTACCGTTGGCACGGACGGAATGGTGTTCGAAGGCGGAGGCTTTATAGTTGCTCCCGGAAGGCATAGAGATACCGTTGACCAAGATGAAGTTCGAAAGCTCGCAGAAAATTTCGTCGCTGCTGACTTCTATTCTATGGACGCTACATACTCGGCATCCGTGACAGATAATCCGACCTATTTCATCTCCATCGCAATCGACGGCCATACAAAAAAAGTGACCGATTATGTCGGCTCCTGGGAGGGGATGCCGGCGGTTGTCACCAAACTGGAAGAAGAAGTCGACGCGCTTGCGGGAACGCAACGATGGATCGAGGGTAGCGAGGGGCTTGTTCAGGCATTGCAGGGAGAGAGATTCGACTTCCAGACTTTCCAGGCACAGGTCATGCTGAAACAAGCCGCCAGTCGCGGACGGACTTCGACTGTGCGGGAATTTTTAGAAGCCGGCGTACCGCTTAATCCCGCGCCCGCTCCGAAGCCAGAAGAGCCGTACATGGGCATCCCCTTCGAAGGCGTCGGATGGCTTAACGCGGCCAGCAGTCATCCGGAGGCGCTTCAAGTTCTCATCAACGCTGGAGCGAGTAAAAACGATCAGAGCGATAAGGACTTGGCCCTCGCAGGTGCCGCCGATTCAGGAGAAGCAGGGGCAGCACGGGCGCTGATCGCCTATGGCGCCGATCCAAAGGCCGATCTCAGCAAGTTGATCGTCACACATCATAGCGGCGGCGGTATGACCTTGCAGGGGAAAGGTGCGGGGAGTGTGCTCATCTATGCCGCAGGGTCGGGGAATCCCGAGATGGTGCGCGAAATTCTCTTCTATCACCCAGAGTTGGAGATGCCAGATCGCACGGGGAAAACCGCTGTATTCGCTGCGGGGGAGTACCGCTATCGAGATAAAGATGGTGCACGTGTGGAATGCGTGCGTCTGCTTGCCCAGGCGGGTGCAAATGTGAATGCACGCGATAACGACGGAAATACCCCCCTACATGAAACTTTCCTTACCGATGTGGAAGAGGAGTTGTTAAATCTTGGCGCAGATGTGAATGCGCGTAATAAAGACGGTGAAACTCCGATCTTCACCACTGTTGATGATGACGCCATACCGCTATTCATTAAATACGGCGCAGATCTCACCATTCGCAACAACAAAGGCGAGACGGTGATTGAGGCTGCAAAAGAAAAAGGACCTGCTCGGCAAAAGGCACTCCGCGAGGCAATTGAGACATTCAATCAACCTTAGCAGCTCTTAGTTGTAATCGGGATGACCACAGCCGGCGCAGAAAATCTTGCTACTTGTTACACTTGGCGTCTCTAGCCGGATTGGCGGTGGAAAGGCGGTCGATGACTTCTTTGGGGAGGGTGCTGGATTTCATTTTTGATGGATCGGTTGGGTCGGAGGCGGTCCAGACGCGGGTTGCGAATCCTTCTACTGCCAGAGCGCCTGCCTTTAGAATTTGATGACGAACGACGAAGCTGCTTTTGCCGAATTTGGTTACAGCGGATTCCGCGGTTAATTCGTCGCCGAATTTTGAGGGCAGGATGAAGCGCGTGCGGAGGTCCACGATGGGAAAGCCGATTACGCCGTGCTGCTTGAATAAAGTTTGAATAGGCATTCCTGCGTCCAGGAATAATGCGGTGGTGCAGTCGTCGAACCAGGCGAGATATTGCGGGAAAAAGACGATGCCCGCGGGATCGCAGTGACCCCATTCGACCAGGAGTTTTTTCCGGCTTACCAGCATTCCTCGCGTGCTCCGAGTACAACCAAGACGAGGCCGCATGGTAACATTCGCGGCTCGGGGCGTCCAAGAATTCAGAGGAAACACTCAGCAGTCTCATGCGAACACAGGTAGGAATTGTCGGAGCGGGGCCGGCGGGGCTGGTGCTTTCGCATCTGCTGCATCGGCAAGGTATCGAGTCGGTGGTGATCGAGACTCGCAGCCGGGAATATTGCGAAGAGCGCGTGCGGGCCGGGGTTCTGGAACAAGGCACGGTTGACCTGTTGGACGAAATCGGCGTGGGTGAACGGATGCGCCGAGAAGGGCTGATTCACTGCGGAGTAAACCTGCGGTTCTCCGGGCGCACGCATCACATCGATTTCAGAGAACTCACCGGCGGACGCGGCATCATGATTTACGCCCAGCATGAAGTGATTAAGGATCTGGTGAAGGCACGGCTGGCGTCCGGCGGGCGGATTCTTTTCGACGTGGAGGATGTTAGTATTCGCGATTTCGGCGAGACGAAATCTTCCGCGAAACCGACCATCCTGTTTCGCAAGAACGGCGAAGCGCAGCAGCTCACTTGCGATTTCATCGCGGGATGCGACGGATCTCATGGTATTTGCCGACCGTCAATTCCGGACGGGGTGCTCACACTGTACGAGCGGATTTATCCCTTCGCATGGCTGGGAATATTGGCGGAAGCGCCGCCTTCGTCCGAGGAATTGATCTACGCATATCACGAGCGGGGTTTTGCGCTGCTCAGCATGCGCTCGCCCCAGATCAGCAGGCTATACCTTCAATGCAAGCCGGACGAGAACTTGGTGGAATGGTCCGACGAACGAATTTGGGAGGAGCTGCATACCAGGCTGGCGTCAACGGAAGGCTGGAGGCTGACGGAAGGACCCATCATTCAGAAAGGCGTTACCGGAATGCGCAGTTCGGTGATTGAGCCGATGCAGTTCGGCAAGCTATTTATTGCGGGAGACGCGGCGCACATTGTTCCGCCCACGGGAGCGAAAGGGCTGAATCTCGCGGTTGCGGACGTGCGAGTGCTCGCTCGAGCGCTCGGCGAATATTATTCGTCCGGGCGTCACGACCTGCTGGACGCCTATTCGTCAACCTGCTTGCGGCGCGTATGGAAAGTGCAGCGGTTTTCGTGGTGGATGACGTCCATGCTCCACTTGTGGGAAAACGAGAACGCGTTCGACCACCGCCGCCAGCTAGCCGAGCTCGATTACGTCACTAGCTCGCGCGCCGCTTCACAAACGCTGGCGGAAAACTATGTTGGATTACCGATGGAATACGGCTCTCGCTGACTGACGTCCATAGAACGATGAATTTCACGAGCGGTAGAAAACGCTGCCGGCAAGAATCATGGCTTCCACTTCTTTCGACCGAATAAAACACCCGCAAGACCAGTCGCGAGCATTAGCAACGTTTCAGGCTCCGGCGTGGAAATCGGCGGAGGCGGAACCACCGGTGGAGTACTTCCGCTTGGCGGACCGCCTCCCCCAATGGGAAAACCCGGAGGCGGAAAGCCCCCGATGCCAGGAGATCCGGACCCGGGCGGAATACCGATCGTCGGCGGCGGAAACAAAGGAACACCGCCAGGGACAAGAGGCGCGCCGAGCATGGCGGGAGCGCCAGCCAAAGTCTGGGCAATTTCAGGCGGCGCTGCTTCAAACTCAGGCTCGGCAGCCAAGACGGGGCCAGCGGGCGCTTCGGCGAGACGGTTTCCGCAGCGAGTTCTGGCCATGTTTTCGCCGTCGGTAATAACAGTTTCACCCCTGAGAAGCGTCAGCCTCTTCTTGGACCAGAACACGCGATTAGCCAGCCGATAGGAAACGTAGAGAAGGCGGTCTTCGTTCAAGCGAACGACCCGCGCTCTTTCGACGTTGAAGCCCTGGTAATGTTGCGCGACGACAGGGTCGCGCGTTATGGAATTCCTGAGTTCGGCAGCATTTTCTACACCGCCCGGAATTACCGAATAGGGATATATGAAGCGTGCGGAATCACGACCACCAGATGAAGCCTCGGGGAGTTCCGAGCCGGCTGCTGCAGAGAGGAACGACGAACTGTAGTCGAGGGCGATCTGTGCGCGATCGTTCGGGGCAAGCGCACACCAAACGGAAAAAGCTCCCAGAGTTAATACGGCTAAGGCTCCCAAGCGGTGGAGATCAATCTTCCGGACGAGATTCAGCCCAAATATACGGGAATAGTCCATCTATCCTGATTTGACAACAGAATGGAATTGCTGGGCCCCTGTGTCGATGGTGATTATGCATTTCTTTTACCATTTACGCCAATACAGATTCCCTGGGAAAAGTACAGATTCTCTCAGTCAAAGCAGAGGATTGATGGGACTTACCGTGGTTTGTAAATTGACCAGAGTCTGGGAGAACGAAGTTCAATTTGGGAATCTGAGGGAAAGTGGGAAAGTGATTGCCCGAAAATAGTACTTTCGTCCTATTTTCCCGGCAGCTCTGGAGGCCAGCGCGACCCAGCAAACCGTTTTCCGAACTGCTTCAGCGGTGAGAGAGCGCGTTCTCGGAGGGTACGCGGCTCTTCAATTTGATCGGCTGAGGGTCTGAAACAGATTCGCGCTGCGCGTGGTTCTGGTTGAGGTTCCAGAGTGCGTAGCCCAGGCCGAGGAACGGACCGAGAATCATAGCTATCACCACCAACAAAAACAGTACGAGGAACATTAGTACGATCACAATGACCGGCATTGAACCCTTCTTTCTCTTCCCCGCGTCTAATTTCTGAGCAGCAATTGGACGGGGTAAGGCCACTTGTTTGGACGTATTGAACGAACCCCTGGATTCGCGAAAAGTTACGGTTTTGGAAGTATTTTTGCGTCGCGTGATTGCTATTCATCGGCACGCGTGGGGAGTGCCGCGGGATGATTGCGTCCCGACCGTATATTTATTTTTGTCAGGTGGAGCGTGGTTTTTTTTGGCGCACTGCGTGCAATAATAGTGCGGCTGTTTTGGCTTTGAACCCGCCGGGAAAGTGACTCTGGGCTTTCCAGACGGTCCGGGGGTCCCTTGAATGTGGATAGTTCGACTAGCATTACGCAGGCCTTACACGTTCGTGGTGATGTCGATTTTGTTGTTGATACTCGGTCCCGTCGCAATTCTTCGCACGCCTACGGACATTTTCCCGAATATTGATATCCCCGTTGTCAGCGTGATCTGGACCTACACCGGACTATCTCCCGAGGAGATGTCCAACCGAATTATTTTCAACTACGAGAGATCGCTTACCACCACGGTCAACGATATCGAACACATTGAGTCGCAATCGCTGGCTGGCATCGCGGTTGTGAAGATTTTCTTCCACCAGGGAGTGCAGGTGGCCAATGCGATTGCTCAGGTCACTGCGATATCGCAGCCTATCGTGCGGACGTTGCCTCCAGGAACCACGCCGCCTTTTATCATCACGTACAACGCCTCGACGGTGCCCATCCTTCAGCTTGCGCTCTCGGGCAAGGGTCTATCGGAACAACAATTAGGCGACATCGGGTTGAACTTTCTGCGCACGGGGCTTGTGACGATTTCAGGCGTGGCCATTCCGTACCCTTACGGCGGCAAGCAACGGCAAGTTCAAGTGGATTTGAATACTGCGGCACTGCAATCGAAAGGGCTTTCTCCGCTTGACGTAGTGAACGCGCTGACTCTACAGAACCTGATTTTGCCGGCGGGTACAACGAAAATCGGGCTATTTGAGTACCAAGTGGACATGAATGGCGCTCCAGCCACGGTAGCCGAACTCAACGATCTGCCGATCAAGACAATTGGGAGCAGCACTATATACATCCACGATGTGGCGCAAGTGCGGGACGGATTTCCGCCGCAAACCAACATTGTGAACGTGGATGGAAAACGCGCGTCGCTGATGTCGATTCAAAAGAACGGAGACGCATCCACGCTCGATATCATTTCGGGCATTAAAGCCTTACTGCCGCAAATCCAGGCAGGCCTGCCCCCGCAGCTGGAGATTAAACCTCTTTCAGACCAATCTATTTTCGTGCTGGCGTCGATTAAGGGAGTCGTTCGCGAGGCCATCATCGCTGCGTGCCTTACGGGGTTTATGATCCTGGTATTTTTGGGAAGCTGGCGCAGCACGCTGATTATCGCTGTCTCGATTCCGCTTTCGATTCTTACGTCCATTATTGTTCTGAGCGCGCTGGGACAGACTATCAACATCATGACACTCGGCGGCTTGGCGCTCGCCGTGGGTATTCTAGTGGACGACGCGACTGTCGAGATCGAGAACATCAATCGCAACATCGACCAAGGCAAGGAAATCGTACAGGCAATTCTGGATGGAGCGCAGCAGATTGCCGTGCCGGCGTTCGTTTCCACGCTTTCCATCTGCATCGTGTTCGTGCCGATGTTTTTTCTTTCCGGAGTAGCGCGCTACTTGTTTGTCCCGCTCGCCGAAGCAGTGTGCTTCGCGATGCTTGCGTCCTATCTGTTATCGCGGACGCTAGTGCCGACCATGGCCAAGTATCTGCTGGTGGCTCAAATTGAAGAGAGTCATGGCGAAGCGCCGAAATCTCGGAATCCCTTCGTGCGGGTCCAGCAGAAATTTGAACACGGATTCGAGAAGCTGAGGGACGGGTACCACCGGCTGCTGGAAACGTCCATCCGACACGACCGCATATTTGTGACCTGTTTTTTCGGCGCCTGCGTGCTGTCGTTCCTGCTTTTGCCCATGGTTGGGCAGGATTTCTTTCCTGCGGTGGACAGCGGCGAATTCAAGCTCCACTTGCGCGCGCCAACCGGGACGCGCATCGAGGAGACGGCGGCGATCTGCGAGCGTGTGGACGACGACATGCGCCAGATGATCCCCAAGGCGGAATTGGCGACGATCATCGATAACATTGGCCTGCCGTACAGCGGTTTCAACCTTTCCTACAGCAATTCCGCGCCGATCGGGCCCGGCGATGCGGACATTTTGGTGGAACTATCGAAGAAACATCGTCCCACGGAAGAGTATGTTCACGACCTGCGCACGCGGCTGGGCCGCGATTTTCCCGGTGTCACATTTTATTTTCTTCCCGCGGACATGGTCAGCCAAATCCTGAACTTCGGGCTGCCGGCTCCCATCGATATACAGATTGTGGGAAGAAACTTGGTGGGCGACCGGGAATTTGCGGACAACTTGATGAATCAACTGAAATTCGTTCCCGGCACCACGGATCTCCGAATCCAGCAACCGTTCGATCAGCCCAAGCTGCATTTTGATATCGACCGCACCAAAGCGCAGGAAATCGGATACACGCAGCGCGACGTCGCGAATAACCTTTTGATTTCGCTCAGCGGGAGTTTCCAGACCGCTCCCAGTTTCTGGCTTGACCCGAAAACGGGAGTGACCTACAACATTGCGGCTCAGATGCCGCAATACAGAATAGACACGCTTCAAGATCTGCAGAATATTCCGGTGACTGGACCAAATCCGAATGCACCGCCCTCTATCTTCGCCAGTCTCGCATCGGTGAGCCGCGGGGCGGAGATGGGCGTCGTTTCTCACTACAATGTCCAACCGGTCGTCGACATTTACGGCGCAGTGCAGGGGCGCGACCTGGGCGCTGTGGCACGGGAAATCGCACCGATCATCGCTCGAAGCAAGAAAGATTTGCCGAGGGGATCGCAACTCATCGTTCGAGGCCAAATTTCCACGATGCAGGCATCATTTTCGGGCCTATTGTGGGGACTCGCGTTTTCGATTCTCCTCGTTTACTTGTTGATTGTGGTCAATTTCCAGTCCTGGCTCGATCCCTTCATCATTCTGATGGCGTTACCGGCGGCCTTGGCGGGAATTGTTTGGTTTCTATTTATAACCAGAACGACAGTCAGCGTACCGGCTCTCACCGGCGCGATTATGTGCATGGGAGTAGCGACAGCGAACAGCATTCTGGTGGTTAGTTTTTCGCGAGAAAGGCTCGACGAGGGTAAAACCGCGGAGGAAGCCGCTTTGGAATCCGGGTACACGCGCTTTCGGCCCGTTATTATGACAGCCTTAGCAATGATTATCGGTATGTTGCCTATGTCACTGGGACTCGGAGAAGGCGGAGAGCAAAATGCGCCGTTGGGCCGCGCGGTGATCGGTGGACTTTTATTTGCAACAGTCGCTACTCTTTTCTTTGTGCCAGTATTTTTTAGTATCGTGCACGGATGGCGGGCGTCGAAAGCATAGCCTGACTTCGCACGCGGCGCGAAGCGAGTCGGCGTGTAGCGCAAATCATACAAAGTGGAGTACAAAAGGAAGAAGAATCAAATGATCGACCAGACAGAGAAGCAAGTCTCACAAGCCGGAGCGGATGGCGACCAGCGAACTCCGCAAGCATCCTACGATCGGCCGCCGCGAAAGACGGAAGGGACGGGCCACGGTGTACTGATTGCAGTGCTGGTGGCAATTATCGTAGCAGGCATCGTCGTGATGGGCGTGGTGCCGCGATTAAGGGCTAAAGCGGCGCTGCGCACTGAAACTCGGGATCTGGCTATTCCAACCGTTGTAGTAATTCAGCCCAAGCGCGGCGATCCGCAGCAGGAGATCGTTCTTCCGGGCAATATGCAAGCGTTTGAAGACGCGCCGATATTCGCGCGCACGAACGGATATTTAAAGAAATGGTATGTGGATATTGGCGGACACGTGAAGGCTGGCCAGCTGCTGGCGGACATTGAGACGCCGGAAGTTGACCAGCAGCTGCTGGTGGCGCGTGCGGATCTGAATACTGCGCAAGCAAACCTGAACCTCTCGAAAATCACAGCGGATCGCTTCGACGGACTGAAGAATACAGACTCGGTGTCGAAACAGGACGTGGATAACGCCCACGGTGATTTCGAAGCAAAGAAGGCCACCGTGGCATCCGCGCAATCCAATGTGAGGCGGCTCGAGGAAACCCAGGCATTCAACAAGATTTATGCGCCGTTCGAGGGCATTATCACGGCGCGCAACACGGACATAGGACAGCTGATCGACTCCGGCAGCGGAGGAGCAGCGAGAGAGATGTTTCACATCCAATCGACGCGAGTGCTGCGCGTGTACATCAACGTCCCGCAGCAATACTCGCAGGCTGCCAAGCCGGGTCTCTCGGCGGACCTCACCTTGGCCGAATTTCCCGGCCGTAGATTCAAAGGTCAATTAGTGCGAACCGCGAATGCGATTCAGCAATCGTCACGCACGTTATTGGTGGAAGTGGACGTAAATAACACCACGGGCGAGCTGCTTCCCGGCAGTTATACGGAAGTTCACTTAAAGCTACCGGAGACGGTGCCGACGTATATCCTTCCTGTAAACACGCTGATTTTCCGGGCACAGGGACTGCAGATCGCGACAGTCCAGGATGGAAAAGCTTCGCTGGTTCGGATTGTGCTGGGACGCGATTTCGGCAGCGAGGTTGAAGTAGTTTCGGGGCTCAGCGGACAAGAGAACGTGATGGTGAATCCGCCCGACTCATTGGTGGATGGTGAGCAAGTGCAGATCGCGCAGAATCAGCCTCAATCTGATCAGCAACCGGCCGGACCAAAAAAGTAGGGGCTACGCTGAATCGTGTATGTACGATTGCTGAATCTAACTTTAAATTCTGTCGTAATCATATCGGAACGTGAGTTTTGGAAGGAGGTGAGAGCATGAGACGTTCGTTCTTAGGAATTTTGGCAATCCTGTTCGCCTCCCTGTTATCGACGGTTGCCTATCGCACCGTGTCTGCGGCGCGCGAAAAGCAGGCAATGGCGCAGACACCCTCGCAAAACGGGCCGTTCACTGACTACCGTGCGGAGAAGCCCGGAACGGTCCATCACATTTCCGCGTCCGATTTGCCCCAGCCGTATGCGACGCCCGCCGCCGAAAACCAGGCGCACGTGGTGTCGCGGCCTTCGAACGGCTGGCCGCAGGCTCCGGACGGGTTCAAAGTAGAGCTCTATGCAGGGGATCTGAAAAATCCAAGACTAATTCGCACAGCGCCGAATGGCGACCTGTTTCTGGCAGAAAGCGGACCCGGTCGCATTCTCATTTTCCGAGGTATTGCCGCCGGCGGAAAACCGGAAAGCACCGAAACTTTTGCGACCGGGCTCACGCGTCCGTTTGGTATTGCGTTCTACCCCCCGGGACCGGACCCCAAATACGTTTACGTCGGCAATACGAACTCGGTAGTGCGTTTTGCATATCAAAACGGCGATTTGAAAGCTCGCAGCGGCCCCGAAATCGTTATTGAACATCTGCCCAGCGGCCTCGAACGTGTCGGCGGCGGCGGGCATTGGACGAGGGATGTCGCGTTCTCGCCGGACGGAAAGAAAATGTACGTGGCAGTGGGCTCGCGCACCAATGTCGCGAATACCGATGAAGACAAATCGGAATTTCACCGGGCAGACATTCTGGAAGCAAACCCAGACGGCTCGGATTTGCGAGTGTATGCCTCGGGTATTCGCAACCCGGTCGGCATAGCATTTGACCCCTCGACCGGCGTGTTGTGGACCTCTGTAAATGAGCGAGACGATATAGGCGACAATCTTCCCCCGGATTACATCACGCACGTCCAAGAAGGCGGCTTTTACGGCTGGCCGTGGTATTACACCGGCGCAAACGAAGATCCTCGATTGAAGGGCAAGCATCCGGAGTTGAAGGACAAAGTGATCGTGCCGGACGTCCTGCTCGAACCGCACAACGCTTCGCTCGAATTGACGTTTTATGAAGCACAACAATTGCCTGAAAAATATCGTGGAGGTATTTTCGCGAGCGAACACGGTTCCTGGAATCGTTCCGTGCGTACAGGCTACGAAGTAGTGTTCGTGCCGATCAAAGATGGCAAGGCTAGCGGTGGATACGAAGATTTTGTAACCGGTTTCGTCACGCCCGACGGAAAAGTGTGGGGCAGACCTGTCGGAGTTGCGGTTGCCAAAGATGGCTCGTTGATGGTCAGCGATGATGGCTCGAACTCAATCTGGCGAATCAGTTATGCAGGCAAGTAAGAGAGTCACATGCGCACACTCGAACTGAAAAGAACGATCCGATCACGGCGTCCCGGGCTTTTACTCGTAGCTTTTCTGCTTGGCGGATGCACAGTGGGGCCAAAATATGTGCGGCCCAGCACAGACGTTCCTGCCGACTACAAGGAAAACAAAGATTGGAAAGTCGCACAGCCCAGCGCTGAGACAATAAAAGGAAAGTGGTGGGAGGTTTATCAGGATCAGCAGCTCAACACTCTGGAAGAGAAAATTGATGTTTCAAACCAAAGTTTGAAATCGGCCGAAGCGCAGTTCCTGCAAGCTCGCGCGGCGGTCCGTATCTCGCGGTCATTTCTCTTTCCTACTGTGAGTGCCGACCCTTCGATCGCACGAGAACGGTTCTCGCAAAACCGTCCTCTGGCAGTTCCCGGACTCACGCAGACTTTCAACGATTTTCAGGTTCCTGGACTCGACGCAACCTACGAACTGGACGTCTGGGGCCGCGTTCGTCGTACCGTTGAACAGAGCCGCTCGCAAGCTCAAGCCAGCGCCGCCGATCTTGCCAGTGTTGGGCTAAGTCTGCATGCGGAACTCGCCACGGATTATTTCCAGCTTCGAGGACTCGACGCACAAATACAACTTCTAACCTCAACTGTGGAGGCGTTCCAGAAAGCACTTGAGCTTACGCAAAGTCGATTTAATGGCGGACTCGCTTCGGGCGTGGATGTCGCCCAGGCGCAGACGCAACTCGAAACCGCGCGCGCACAATTGATCGACCAGGGAGTTCAACGCGCAGCTTTCGAACATGCCATCGCCGTGCTCACCGGCCAGCCTCCATCAACTTTCGCTTTAGCGCCGTTGCCTCTGGACACACCACCGCCCGCGATTCCAGCCGGGCTGCCGTCCAACTTGCTTGAGCGACGACCTGATATTTCCGCTGCAGAAAGAAGGATGCAGGCTGCGAATGCGCAAATTGGCATCGCTCGAGCCGCCTATTTCCCTCTGATCACACTCTCGGGACAAGGCGGCTTTGAAAGTATTGCCGCCGGAACATTGTTTCAAGGGCCCAGTGGCCTGTGGGCAGTAGGAGGCACGGCTCTCGAAACATTGTTCGACGCAGGACGAAGGCGCGGCACGTCGGAACAAGCAAAAGCAGCCTACGATCAATCTATCGATAATTACCGCCAGACTGTGCTCACCGCGTTTCAAGAGGTGGAAGACAACATGGCCGCGTTGCGCATTTTGCAGGACGAAGCACACACCGAGGATGTCGCTGTAGACGCGGCAAAACATTCTGTTGAGCTGTCCATTACCCGTTACAAGGGTGGCGTCGCAAATTATTTGGAAGTGACGACCGCGCAGAGTGCGGCGCTTACCGACGAAGTCACTGCCTTAACTATTCTCACGCGGCGGATGACGGCCAGCGTTCTTCTGATCAAGGCCATCGGCGGCGGGTGGAACGTCTCTGAAATCCCACGCGTTTAATTCCAGTGTTCCCCTGCGTGGCCCCACATTCTGAATTCGCTCGCGCCAACACCTTACTTGACCAATCGTTCGGACTTGTTCCGCTGGCCTCAGTGCGCCCGGCTATGTTAAAGATGTGCGCGCACGCGTAGATTGAAACACATTCGCGGGAGAGATACGGGCGTTTTTCGGAGAGTGAGGAATGTGTTTTAGACGACAGCAATGCGTTCGCCTCATTTTTCCTTCATTCTTCGCCATTTTTACTTTTCTGATTCTTCTCTTCGCGACTAGTATCGCGTCCGCAGATACGCCTCAATCATCGGATACGAAAATCTTTTTGCACGAGGGCTGGGCGTTGCAATCTTCCTGTCTGTTTCTGGCCAGGGGCGAGCAAATCTCGGAGCCTGGATACAAGGCGAACGGCTGGCATGCGGCTACTGTGCCGACTACCGTTGTGGCTGCCCTTGTTGCCGACAAAACTTATCCCGACCCGTACTACGGCAAGAATCTGCGTGATATTCCGGGAACGGGCTATCCAATCGGCAAAAACTTTTCTTTGCTCGCGATGCCGGAAAATAGTCCCTTCCGCTGTCCATGGTGGTATCGCACCGAATTCTCGCTTCCTGCCGCTTACAAGGGCCGGCATGTATGGCTACATTTCGAAGGAATCAACAACCATGCAAATATCTGGCTGAATGGCCACTTGGTGGCGGGCGGGAAGGAGATCGCTGGAGCCTACCGCACGTACGAATTCGACATCAGCCCATGGATGAACCTCGATCAACCGAACGCACTCGCGGTAGAAACTATCGCGCAGACTGAAAAAGACCTTGGAATTAACTGGGTGGATTGGAATCCAGCTCCTCCCGACAAAGATATGGGATTGTGGCGCGCCGTTTATCTGCAAAGTAGCGAGGCCGTCGCAATTCGTCACCCAATGGTCGTCACTCATTTTCCCAATGCTACGCTGGATGAAGCTGATCTTGCCGTGGAAGCTGAACTGGTTAACGCCAGTAATGAGCAGGTCACAGGAGTTCTTGATGGCCGGATTGAAGATGTGACATTCCGACAAACGGTGACGCTGAAGCCGGGGGAAACTCGGGCGATCCGGTTTACCCTCGATGAGTTCCCGATCTTGCGCATCAAGAGTCCGAAGGTGTGGTGGCCGTATCGTATGGGCGCGCAGGACCTTCACGAACTAAATGTGCGTTTCGTTATAGGAAATGATTTATCGGACGAACAGACGGTCAGGTTTGGAATTCGCGAGATCACCTCAGATCTAAATCCACAAGGAGCGCGTCAATTTTACTTAAACGGACGAAAAATTCTCATTCGCGGAGGGGGGTGGTCGCCGGATATGCTGCTTCGCTCGGACCACGCCCGTCTCGAAACAGATTTTCGTTACATCCGCGAGATGAACCTGAATGCGGTCCGCCTGGAAGGCAAGCTGGAAACAGATGAGTTTTACGATCTCGCCGACGAGCAAGGCGTGCTGGTAATGGCGGGCTGGTGCTGTTGCGACCATTGGGAGCTGTGGAAACAATGGCGGCGCGGCGATCTGGAAATTGCCTCTGCATCATTGCGCTCGCAAATCCTCAGGATGCGAAGCCATCCGAGCATGCTGGTATGGCTAAACGGTAGCGATATCCCGCCTCCGCCGGACGTCGAAACGGAATACATCAAGGTGTTGAAGGAAACAGATTGGCCGAATCCTTATATTTCCTCTGCATCGGCTACGACATCTTTGGTGACGGGAAAATCCGGCGTTAACATGACCGGCCCGTATGATTACGTCCCGCCAGATTATTGGCTTACTGACGCGGCCAAGAACGGAGCACTCGGTTTCAAAACTGAAGGTGGGCCGGGTCCGGCCGTTCCGGTCGTGAGCTCTCTTCGCAAATTTATTCCTCCGGAACACATGTGGCCCAAAGATTCTTTTTGGAATTACCACGCAGGTTCCGGCGCCTTCGCGGATTTAAATCACTTTGACGACGCGATGAAATCCATTTATGGGCCAGCGTCGGGCCTTGGCGACTATGAAAACAAAGCACAGGCCATGGCTTACGATGGGGAACGAGCAATGTTCGAGGCTTACTCCCGCGACAAATACACCTCAACCGGAATCATTCAATGGATGTTGAATAATGCTTGGCCTTCTCTGATCTGGCATCTCTACGATTACTATCAACAGCCGGCTGGCGGATATTTCGGCACGAAGAAGGCTTGCGAGCCTTTGCACATCCAGTATTCGTACGACAACCACAGTATCGTCGTGGTGGACAGCCTCTACCAGAAGTTCACCGGCTTAGGTGTCACAGCACATCTCTACGACGATTCGTTACATGAAAGATTCTCCCGACAGGCTCAAACGGACGTGGATGCAGATGGAGTAGCGAAGATATTTACGCTCCCGGCGGAAGCTTTCAGCCCTGCGTCTCCCGTGTTTTTCTTGAAGCTGGAGCTCCAAACCAGCGATGGAACAACGGTGAGCCGTAACTTTTATTGGCTTTCTTCCAAGGAAAACGTTTACGAATGGGCGAAGACTACCTACAAATACACGCCGGTATCGTCCTACGAAAATTTCACCGCACTGCAATCCTTGCCCAAGGTCAAACTCGATGTTGAAGGGGCGAGAAGCACAGCCGTGGACGGTCCGGTGGTTCACGTGACCGTCAAAAACCCGAGCGACTATCTGGCATTTCAGGTGCGGTTTGGAATTCAGAAGATCGGCCAGACTACGGAAATTCTTCCAGTCTTTTGGGATGACAACTACATCGAGTTGATGCCGGGCGAATCCCGCGAGATCAATGCGCGATACTTGCCGGCATCGAATCTTTCCGGTCCGCTTGCACTCACAGTCGAGGGGTGGAATATCGACCCCACGACGATCCGGTTGAAAGACAAATGAGCAGTGAGGCAGGTTCGGCCGCGCCCGTCACACTCCGACGAACTCTTCGACTTTGGGACCTCATAATCATTGGCATCGTGATCATCCAGCCGATCGCGCCGATGGGCATTTACGGCGTAATCAGCAACGCAGCCGGCGGACACGTTGTCACCACGATTCTGATCGCTATGGTCGCCATGCTTTTCACCGCGATCAGCTACGGCAAAATGGCGCGCGCGTATCCCAGTGCCGGCTCGGCCTACACCTACGTGGGCCAGGAACTCCATCCCTCGCTTGGGTACGTCACCGGGTGGGCGATGCTAATGGACTACATTCTAAACCCTCTGATCTGCACCGTGATTTGCAGCAAGTTGACTCAAAATATTTTGCCTAGCGTGCCTTATTGGGCGCTGGCGACGGCATACGCCGTGGGCTTCACCGTTCTCAACCTGCGCGCGGTGAAAACTTCGGCGCGAATTAACGACGTTCTCGCAGCAGGGATGTCGATCGTGGTGGTGGTATTTTTTGCCTTCGTATTGCGATTTGTTTGGGGATTGCACGAATACGGCTCCGGCTTTTTCTGGCAGCCCTTCTACAATCCACAGACGTTCAGTTTCGGCGGCGTATTTCGCGGCACCTCGATTGCTGTGCTCACTTATATAGGATTCGACGCAATTTCTACGTTCTCAGAAGAGGTGGAGAACCCGCGGCGAAATATCATGCTGGCCACGGTTTTGGTCTGCGTGATTACGGGAGTGTTGGCGTCGCTCGAAGTTTATGCTGCGCAGCTTGTGTGGGGCTCTAATCCGTTTCCTCTGGATAAAGTAGAATCCGCATTTCCGCTAGTGGCCCTTCGAGCCGGCGGCTTCTTTCTGTTCCATCTTTTGAACTTCACTGTTCTGATCGCAAATGTCGGATCAGGAATGGGCTCGCAACTTGGGGCGTCGCGCTTGCTCTACGGAATGGGGCGCAGCAACGGAATCCCCCAAAAAATTTTCGGTGCGATTGATCCCAAGAATCATATTCCTCGCAACAATGTTGTATTCGTCGGCGCACTTGCACTGACCGGCGCCTTTCTAATTAGCTACGAACGCGGGACGGAATTGCTGAATTTCGGCGCGTTGATAGCTTTTATGGGCGTGAATTGTGCAGCGTTCACCCGCTATTACCTGCGTGCCGAAAGAAGGCATTGGACTAATCTGGTTTCACCCGTTCTAGGATTCTTAATTTGCTTCTTTATCTGGCTGCACCTTGGTCGCGCCGCTCAAATCGCCGGTGGCGCGTGGATGGTGATTGGAATAGCGTACGGCGCGGTAAAGACCAAGGGATTTCAGGCTGATTTGGTAAAATTCGATATACCCGCCGAAAGCGAATAGCAATCACGAAGCCTAATCGGGCTCTTGCGTTACGATGTGAACATCCACGGCAGGCGCGTCACGCAGAAACCTGTTGATAGCATTCATGTAGCGCAATTTGCGCCAGCCTTCCACAGCAGACCTACCGAAAATGACCTGAGTCACGTGTTTGTCGCGCACGAATTGTGCCGTGGCATCGGAAATGTTTTCGCCTTTCAGGCGGACCGGCTGGGCTCCCAGGCTTTCGGCGAATTGCAAGTTTGCAACGAGCGCCTTTTCCTCCTGCTCTTCCGTCGGGTGGTCGTCCACATGCACGGCATAGAGTTCCGCGTCCATGCGGCGGGCCATGCGCGCGGCTCGTGCCACCAGGTACTGCGCCTTCGGATTTCCGCTGATGCACACGGCTATCCGTTCGCGAACGGCCCAGCTTTCACGAATGTCCTTTTCCACCATGTAGGATTCCAAGCTGCGGTCCACTTGTTCCGCCACTTGCCGGAGAGCCAGCTCGCGCAAAGCGATCAAGTTACCGCGCCGAAAAAAATTCTTAAGCGCTTGCTGCACTTTTTCGCCGCCGTAAACGTCACCGCGCTTCATACGATTCTGCAAGGCCTCGGGAGTCAAGTCGATCATCACTGTTTCATCGGCCATTTGCAGAACCCAGTCAGGGACGGTTTCGCGCACCTGCACCCCGGTGATCGCTCGCACGGTGGGGGCAATGCTTTCGATATGCTGAATGTTCAAAGTCGAAAGAACGTCGATCCGCGCCTCGATGATTTCGAGCACGTCTTCGTAGCGCTTGCGATGCTTGCTGCCGGGAATGTTGGTGTGCGCGAGCTCGTCCACGAGAACGACCGCGGGATTCCGCGCGATGATCGCGTCAGTGTCCATCTCCTCGAAAATTGTGCCTTTGTAATCGATTTTGCGGCGCGGGACGCTTTCGAGCTGCGGCACCAGTTCAGCGATACCCTTTCGGCCGTGGGTCTCCACTACCCCGATTACCAGGTCTTCGCACCTGCCCTTCCGGCGAATGGCCTCGCTCAGCATGCTGTACGTTTTTCCAACGCCGGGCGCATAGCCGAGAAACAGCTTCAATATTCCCTTATTTTTTTCCGGCGGCTTCGCTTCCGCCAGCCATTCTTCAGGAGTTTTTGGCATCGCGTTTTATCTCTTCAGCGAGCGACTGTAAGCTACGATAGAATGGAATGGCACACGTGCGCGAGCCATTTCTCATCCGTTTTCTCCGGTTCTTAGCCGCTTTTGGCATTGTCGCCGGAATCTCTATTTTTTACCGGCACGTCCTTCCGGTTAACCCTACAACTGTTGCTCTCACGTTTCTTCTAGCCATCTTAGCTGTTTCCACCGCGTGGGGCCTCGCTGTCTCGGTGTTCATGTCCATCGTGGCAATGCTCGCGTTCAATTATTATTTCCTTCCGCCAGTCGGAAAATTCACCATCGCAGATCCCCAGAATTGGGTGGCGCTGTTCGCTTTCCTAGTGGTTTCCGTCCTGGCGAGCACGTTATCTACCCAGGCGCGTCAAAAGGCTGAAGACGCCTCAGCGCGCCGCCGGGAGATCGAAAAGTTATATGCGTTCAGCCAGGTTCTGCTCGAATCCGGCAACGTAATTCAGTTACTCAACCGAATTCCCGCGCAGATCGTAAACACATTTGAAGTGGGCGCGGCCGCGCTGTTGCTCTCGGAAAAGCAGAAGGTGTACCGCTCGGGCCCGGCTATTCCGCGTCTTGATATCGACAGCCTAAAAGCGATCGTCGCTCGCGAAGAGCCGGTGATTGACGTTCCGAACAGCCTCTGTTTCGTTCCCGTCCGGCTAGGTGTGCGCCCGATCGGCAGTTTGGGAATTTCGGGTTCGGTACTTTCGCGCCAAACGTTGGAAGCGATGGGCACGTTGATCGGTGTGGCCATGGAGCGCGCTCGCGCTATCGAACAGCTCGGGCAGACAGAAGCCGCGCGTGAAGGCGAGCGTCTGCGAACTGCGTTAACCGAATCCGTCACACACAACTTAAGAACTCCGCTGACGTCGATTAAAGCTTCGGTAACAAACCTGCTTTCCAACTCGGGCCTGAGCGAAGCGCAACGGCTGGATCTCCTGGTTGTCATCAATGAAGAAAGCGACCGTTTGAATCGGCTGGTCGGGGAGGCCGCCGAGATGGCACGTCTCGATGCGGGCGAAGTGCATCTCAAGCTTGAATCCACGTCCATCGAGAACGTTATCAACGCTGCTCTAGCCCATTGCAAGTCCACGCTGGGAAATCGCAGTGTGCGTGTGGTTGCTGTGCCAGACCTCCCACGTGTGCGAGTGGATCTCGACCTGGTGAAGGAAGCTCTTTCACATTTAATTGAGAACGCAAACCAGTATTCTCCGGCGAACGAGCCCATTACGATTACCGCTGAGCTAAGCGGCGATTTCCTCGTCACCAGCGTTGCGGATCGCGGCGCTGGAATCGACGACCTGGAACAAAGCCTGATCTTTGAAAAGTTTTATCGCGGCAAAGATCAACGCTTTCTTGTTCAAGGCACTGGCATGGGACTTCCGATTGCCAAAGCAATCGTCGTTGCTCATGGCGGATCCATGAGCCTAACGAGCCAACGCGGCCAAGGCTCGGTTTTCTCTTTTACGTTGCCGGTGGACCAAAGCCGCGCGGCGAACTCATGAGCGCCGCCATCATTCTGATCGTGGACGACGAACCGCAAATCCGTCGCGTCATGCGCACCACTCTCACTTCGCACGGTTATTCCGTGGTGGAAGCCGCCAGCGGAGAAGAAGCTCTGGAAAGGATTCGCGCTGAGCGGCCCGACCTGATACTCCTCGATGTGAATATGCCCGGGATTTCCGGATTGGAAACATGCACCGAAATCCGGAGTTCCAGTGACGTACCAATCATCATGCTGACGATACGAAACGGCGAACGCGACAAAGTGCAGGCGCTCGACGCCGGCGCGGATGACTACGTCGTAAAACCCTTCGGAGTTCAAGAGCTGATGGCGCGCATACGCGCTGCGCTAAGGCGAAGCGCTCCGGGCGAGGCCACTCCTGCTTTCTCGTCCGACGATCTGAAAATTGATTTCGAAAAACGCGTCGTTACTGTGAAAAACCACACCGTCCGGCTCACTCCAAAAGAGTTCGAACTTCTGCGGCATCTCGTTGCTAATCGGGGCAAGGCGTTGGGACATCGCCGCCTCCTGCAAGCTGTATGGGGACCCGATTACGGCGAAGAAACCGAGTACCTGCGTGTGTTCATCAACCAACTAAGAAAAAAGGTCGAGCCGGATCCGCACAAACCTCGTTATATCCACACCGAACCGTGGATAGGCTACAGATTCGATCCGCCACAAGACAACTGACCGCAGATTCGAAGGAATAATTTTCACTACATCGCGTGAATCTGGTCCAGCTCCAGGTTGAGCTCCAGAACATTTACGCGCGGCTCGCCGAGATATCCGAATTGGCGATGCTCGGTATGCCGTTGTACTAGCGCCCTCACATCGGCCTCATTCATCTTACGTTCTCTCGCTACGCGAGGAATCTGAAATTCCGCTGCAGCCGGCGAAATGTCAGGATCCAGTCCCGACGCCGATGCAGTCACCAGATCGATCGGAATCGGTGCGGTTGGATTTTCGGGTTGCAGCGATTGCACGCTCGCGGAGACACGGTCAAGCAATGCTTTGTTCGTCGGGGCGAGATTCGACCCACCCGATTGCGTAGGATCGTAGCCGGCGGGCCCCGCCGAGGAAGGGCGTGAATGAAAATAGCCCGGGGACGTGAACGGTTGGCCGATCAGCCTGGAGCCTACAAGCTTGCCGCGGGACTCGATCAATTCTCCATTCGCGTGGTGAGGGTATAACACCTGTGCCAGGGCCGTGACTACCAAGGGATAGATGATCCCGAGAAGTACGGTGGTCGCCAGAGTCATCCAAATCGAAATTAAGAGATTTCTTTTCACGTTGTCCTCATGCCAAACCGATATGCGTGATGATCATGTCAATCAGCTTGATTCCCAGAAACGGAGCGATGACGCCTCCCAGTCCGTAGATCAACAAATTGCGGCGCAACAATGCTTCTGCTCCCGCCGGAACGTACTTCACTCCCCGCAAAGCCAGCGGAACCAGAGCAATAATAATCAGCGCGTTGAAAATCACGGCGGAAAGCACGGCAGACTGCGGTGTCTTCAGGCCCATCACGTTTAGCAAGCCGAGTTGCGGGAATGCTACCGCGAACATCGCCGGAATAATCGCGAAATATTTTGCGACGTCATTTGCAACGGAGAAAGTGGTCAACGCGCCGCGTGTGATGAGCAGCTGTTTTCCGATTTCCACGATCTCGATCAGTTTCGTGGGATTGGAATCGAGATCCACCATATTGCCCGCTTCTTTTGCGGCTTGCGTTCCGGCATTCATGGCCACGCCGACGTCCGCTTGCGCCAATGCCGGTGCGTCATTGGTGCCGTCTCCGGTCATCGCCACCAGTTTGCCTTTTGCCTGTTCGCTGCGGATTAGCGCGAGCTTGTCCTCTGGCTTTGCCTGCGCCAGAAAATCATCGACTCCCGCCTCTCGCGCGATGGCTGCCGCGGTTAACGGATTGTCGCCGGTAATCATCACCGTTCGAATTCCCATTGCGCGCAGTTGATCGAAGCGCTCGCGCATGCCGCCTTTTACGATGTCTTTCAAGTAGATTGTGCCCAGCACGCGCCGATCTTCGGCCACCAATAATGGCGTGCCTCCCGCATTCGAAATCGCCTTGACGGTTTCTTCCACCTCCAGCGGAGCGCGGCCACCGGGATTACAACAGTGCTGAAGGATGGCGTCCGGAGCGCCTTTGCGAATTTCGCGCCCGTCGAGATCTACTCCTGACATCCTGGTCTGCGCCGAAAATGGAATAAACGTTGCCGCGTAGGACGAAAGCTCCCGGCCACGCAGGTTGTATTTTTCCTTCGCCAACACAACGATCGAGCGGCCCTCCGGAGTCTCATCAGCCAGCGAAGCAAGTTGCGCCGCATCGGCGAGATCTTCTTCTTTCACACCTGGCGCGGGCACCAGTTCGGTTGCCCGTCTATTTCCCAGCGTAATCGTGCCGGTCTTGTCGAGCAGCAGAGTATCGACGTCCCCCGCCGCTTCCACCGCTCGACCGGACATCGCCAGCACGTTTCTTTGGACCACGCGATCCATTCCGGCAATACCGATAGCGGACAGCAATCCACCGATGGTTGTGGGAATCAAGCAGACCAGCAGCGAGATGAGAACAAAGACCGATTGAGGAGCGCCGCTATAAACAGCCATGGGTTGAAGCGTGACCACGGCGAGAAGGAAAATAATCGTCAGGCCGGCGAGAAGAATATTGAGCGCAATCTCATTTGGAGTTTTCTGGCGTTCGGCGCCCTCAACGAGTTTGATCATTCGATCGAGAAATGTTTCGCCAGGATTTGCGGTGATCTTCACGGTGATTTGATCGGAGAGGACACGCGTTCCGCCGGTGACTGCCGAGCGGTCGCCGCCTGACTCGCGGATGACCGGAGCGGATTCGCCGGTTATCGCGGATTCGTCTACCGACGCTACCCCGACGACTACTTCACCATCTCCCGGAATAAAGTCACCCGCCGAAACAGCTACAAGGTCTCCGACTCTCAGCTTCGATCCAGAAATCTCTTCTAACGTGCCATCTGGCTTCATCCGCTTTGCCATGGTTTCCAGGCGAGCCTTGCGCAACGTTTCGGCTTGGGCCTTACCGCGCCCTTCAGCCATTGCCTCAGCGAAATTCGCAAACAGCACCGTAAACCAGAGCCACAGCGTGATCTGAAGCTCGAACCCGAAATTACCGTTATGGCGCACCAAATCACTGATGAGCCCGACGCTTGTGACTACGGACCCCACCTCCACCACGAACATGACCGGATTCTTCATCAGCGTGCGAGGATTGAGTTTTACGAACGAATCTTTTATGGCCACGGCCAAAATTCCCGAGGTCCACAAAGATTTCTTTACCGTGCTGGTTGTGGTAGTCATGGTGGTTTTAGAAAACCTTGCCTGCGTTCATCAACAAATGCTCCAAAATCGGCCCCAAGCTAAGGGCCGGGAAAAAGGTCAACGCGCTCACTATCAGCACTACGCTGATCAACAATGCGGAGAAGAGCGGTGTGGTTACCGGAAAAGTTCCAGCCGATTCCGGCACAATTTTCTTGCGCGCCAGATTTCCCGCAATCGCCAGTACGGGAATAACCATGAAAAACCTTCCGAGCAACATATCGAACGACATGGTGACGTTGTACCAAAGCGAGTTCCAATTGCCTCCGTTGAATGCCGAGCCGTTATTCGCGGCGCCCGAAGTGTAGGCGTATAAAATCTGGGACAAGCCGTGGGGTCCGGGATTTGAAATGGCGGCTTTTCCGTGGGCGGTCACCACTCCTATCGCAGTGAATACAAGTATAATCAAAGAGAAAATGAGCACTGAAAGCATGGCCATTTTCACGTCGTAAGCTTCGATTTTCTTTCCCAGGTATTCCGGCGTGCGTCCAACCATCAATCCGGCGATGAATACGGCGAGGACGACCATTACGAATACGCCGTAGAGCCCGGCGCCTACTCCGCCAAAAACCACCTCGCCCAGCATCATGTTAATCAGCGGTATCATGCCCCCAAGCGGAGTGAACGAATCGTGCTGTCCGTTAATCGCTCCGCAGCTTGCGTCGGTGGTCACCGTCGCAAACAGCGCTGAATTCGCGATACCGAAGCGCACCTCTTTTCCTTCCATGTTTCCGCCCGGCTGAGTAGCACTCACTTTCTGATCAGTGCCATGCAGCAGCGGATTGCCTCGCGACTCGGCCACGTAGGCGCAAATTACGCCCGCCACAAAAAGCGCCGCCATAGCGCTCCACACCGCCCATCCGTGTTTTTGCGAGCCGGTCATGCGGCCCAGCGTGTAGGTAAGTCCAGCGGGAATGGCGAAAATCAGAATGATCTGGACGAAATTCGTGAGCGGATTAGGATTCTCGTAAGGATGCGAGCTATTGGCGTTGAAAAATCCGCCGCCATTGGTGCCGAACATCTTGATGACTTCCTGGGACGCCACAGGCCCTTGGGGAATCAGCTGTTCGGTGATTCGCTGTTGGGTAGGTTTTCCGTCCGCGCCGGTCACCTGTACTGTCTGCGGATCCAAAAGCTGCGTCGTAACGTACGGTTTGAAATTCTGAATCATTCCTTGCGAAACGAAAAACAAAGCAATCACAATGCAAGCGGGCAGCAGAACCCACAAGATTGAGCGCGTCAGATCCACCCAAAAATTCCCGATGGTTTCTTTTTCCCGCCGGGCGATTCCGCGAATCACTGCGATCGCCATGGCTATTCCTGTCGCAGCGGACAAGAAGTTGTGATACGCCAGCCCGGCCATCTGCGTGAAATAGCTCATCGTCGTTTCGCCCGAATAGGCTTGCCAGTTCGTATTCGTCGTAAAGGACGCAGCAGTGTTAAACGCCAAATCCGGGACCACGTTCGGCCAGTGCTGAGGATTCCACGGTAGCCAAACCTGGACACGCTCAATCAGATAGAGAAGGAGCATCGATACAGCGCTGAAGAGAAGCATGGCGATAGCGTATTCCGTCCAGCGCATTTCCCTTTTCTCGTCCACACCGGTCACGCAGTAGAGCAATCGCTCGAGGGGACGCATCAAGGGATCAAGGAAAGTTCCTTCCCCGTTGAACACACGCGACATGAATACGCCCATTGGCTTCGTCAGCGCCAGAATGACGAGCAAAAACAGCCCGATTTGAAACCAGCCATTCGCAGTCATAATTAAAATTTCTCCGGCCAGAGCAGCGCTGCCACCAGGTAAGCGAGCAGCAGCACGCAAACTCCCAATAAAATTACGTTCCCCGTCATCTCTCTCACTCCCTACTTCAGCCGGTCGCAACCCCACACGTACGCAACCGCTACAATGAAAAAACCAATCGCGCACATCACGAAAATAAAATCGCACATCGCTGCTTACTCCTTAGGCCGCTCTAGAGAGGTTCGTCATTCCGGCCTTTTCCTACTGCGATTTCGCGCCCGCGTTACCAGACCAACCTTCTCTCGGTTTCATATCTGACGTTACCGGAGGGAGAGTTAGGAATGTGTAAGCAAGGCGTAAGGATTTCGTCATAAAAGACGGGTCTTAAAGGAAAGGAGAAAATCGCGCATCGCTACTTGCTCCCTCAGTCAGCAAGAAAAAGGGCTGGCCGCCAACATGCAAGATCAAATCCCTTGAACATAACTTCGACAGCTTCGGCGAAGTCATATCGGTACATTACTGCGGGATTTCGCAAGCGCACCGCGCCAGCGCTGAAAAGCTACTACCGCCCAGATAGCCTCCACGATGCCGAATGGCCATGCGCCTTGCAGAAAACCGTAAGCCGATCCCATCAGGCACGAAACAGCGAATGCCAAGATGAACCACGGGCTGCGTTTCTCCAGGGCGTAGGAGAGCAGCATCGCCGTGACGGCGAACAGTCCAAAGATTGTTAAAGGTTTCACTCATTCTGCTCCCACACGAAAGGTTCAGAATTTGTAAATCAAGTCCAGACCTTAGATGCTCGCAATCTAGAATTTCACCAAGATCGACATATCGATAAATGACTCATCCTTGCGCAGGTCCGGGAAGAAGACACCAGATCTGCTGCCGGGTGTGCCACATGCCATTTCTGCCGGTCCGAGGGCCGTTTGGCCGGAGGACGAGCCGTTGCTGCATGCAAAGAATTGAGGAAAGCCGTTGTTTCCGCCAGGAGGAGTAATTCCGCCGCGGCCGGAGAAGTACGGCACATTTGCGTGGCGATAGTCGTACTCCCAGCGAAAAGTAATGTATTGCTTGGGCATATAGTCAAACGTGAATGAAGAGTCCCACGCCTTAAAGGGATCGCCGGGATTCTCGGTAAAGTACGGTGAGTTCGTCGCCGCCGTAATGGCGGACTCTCCGTTGATCGGCGGCAGCAATACCAGATAGCGTCCTGGGTTGTTGATCTTTCCTCCACCCAGTGTTACCGCGAACAGGTCCTTATGGAACCAGAAGCGGTTGTAGGCCATGAATCCCACGAAGCTCTGCTTGGGTCCGCCTTTGTGATTGCCGTAGCAACTCACGCCGCTGCCGTATTCACAACCCAAATCGCCGGTGAGCGTGAACGCCATCTTGTCGAGAGTCGTG
>DATNLC010000058.1:0-250699 GCA_035603075.1 Candidatus Acidiferrales bacterium
TTTCTTATTGCGGCGCAGCTTGCAATCGCGTACAGCTAGAAACTTCCTAATGCCCTACCGCTCCAGAGAACTTGTTGTGCGCGCCCGTGAAGCTGCGGCGCTATTGCTGGCCACGCTCGATCGCAACGAGATGGTCCCGCGTTTCCTTGATATGTATGCGGCTGAAAACCGCAGGCCAGGGCGCGCCGACCAGCCCTCCCATTATCGCGAGCAACTCGAAACCATCCGGCGGGAAGCCATTCTGGCTATGGTTCTGCGCGCAGCGGACGTTCTGCCCGCGCGATTGAAAGTGCGCGTAAACGTCCGCCAACCAAAGCGAGCCTCGAAGAAAAAACCTAAAAAGGGACGAAAAGCCGCGAAAACAAAGCGGGCCAAGCCCAGCTTGGATTTAGCCATTCCCTTGCTCGACCTTTTCCGTGAAGAGTTTTTTGTGGCGCTGGGGCAGGCTCTGAATTGGAGCGACGAGGACGCGCAGGAATTTTGGCACGACCTCGAACTCTACGAAAGCCTTACGAAACAAGAGCCGCGCAGGCAGGTCGGACGCACGACACGAGCCGTCGCCTCAGGTCCGTTTGTCGATCGAACAGCATTGCTGCTCGATCCGTCGTTGATGGAGCAAGCTCGCCGCGCGGCCGGAAAATTTCAACTCGAATTGAATACCGCTGCCGATCGCGTACTTCACAAAGTATTCTCGCAGCGCCGCAGAAATTAGTTCGTCTCGGCCATGACTACGGCCGCGCTTCGAGAACGATATTGAACGGCGTTTCGGCTGCACGACGTACACGAGTGAACCCTGCATTCTTTAAGATTGTGGATAGCCGTCCTTCTCCGGCTTGTGCGCCCAGTCCAAGTCCCACTTCCTGCGAGAGAGAAGCCGGAGTGCAAAGCATAGTGGAAGCTCCATAGAAGACGCGCCCAATGGGATTCAGATTGTCTTCTAATTTGTCGTTGGCGAACGGTTCCACGATCATCCACGCGCCATTTGCATCGAGCGATCCCAGCACGTGACGCGCAGCACCTTCGGGATCGCCCATGTCGTGCAGGCAATCGAAGAACGCTACCAGTTGATAGCCCTTTCCCGGAAAGTCCTTCGCTTTTGCGATCTCGAATTTCACGCGGTCGGACACGCCGGCTTTGGCAGCCGCCTCCCGGGCCAATTCGATCGACTGCGGGTGGTAGTCGAAACCCGCAAATGTCGATGTGGGGAAGGCCTGAGCCATGAGGATGGTCGAAGTACCCAGACCGCAGCCGACGTCCGCCACCTTTGCGCCCGCTTTGAGCTTTGCTTCCGAGTCGCCGAGCGCCGGAATCCATTCGCTGATCAGGTGCGCGCGATAGTTGGGCCGGAAGAATCGCTCGGTGGCCGCGAAGAGTGAATGGTGGTGCTCATGCCAGCCGACGCCCTTCCCGGTACGAAAGACCTCTGAAATTTTCGGTTCGTCTATTATGCAAGCGCTTACAGCCTGAAAAAAGCCTGGGAGGAAAACGGGGCTCTGTTCATCGGCGAGCGCCATAGCTTGTTCCGGCGGCAGCGTGAACTTTTGGGACGATGCGTCGTAGGTGACAAATCCACCGGCAGCCTGCGCCGAAAGCCATTCGCGGACGTAGCGCTCCGTAGTTTTAGTCTTTGCAGCGAGTTCGGCTGAAGTCATGGGGCCGGCTCCAGCCATCGCTTTGTAAAGCCCGAGTTTGTCGCCGACGAGAATGAGAGCTGCGTTCATCGCGGCGCCCATCTCTCCAACAGCTTTCATCATGAATTCGTGAAGCTTAGCTTCGTTAATGGGCTGTGCGGACGTGGACATGAGGTGACCTCCAAGAAGAAAGTAGGTTGGGAAATGCCTGAGAACTGAGCGGATTTTATCGTTGCGGGTTCAAGCAAGTCAATCCGCGATATCGTGCAACAAGCCGGTCAATTTTGGTATCCTCGCGCCCGTGCAAGAAGTTTTCTACGTCCTCGTGATTCTGCAAATTGCCCTAGGGGTGTACTCACTTTGGAACGGCTTCGTTTGGATGCGTATGGTGCGGCAGAGGCTTGGTTCTCACGCAGGATTCTACACGCCGCTCACAGCGCTGATTTGCCCTTGCAAAGGGAACGAACGCGGCCTGGAAGATAATCTCCTAGCTCTCACGCGCTTCGATTATCCGAATTATGAGATTTATCTAACGCTGGCAACGAGCCTTGATCCGGCGCTGAAGGTGGTTGAACGCGTCAAGGCTGCGAGCCAGCGCACCGTGCATATACTGATCGCTGGCCCTCCGGAAGATTGCGGCGAGAAAGTATTTAATCTAAGCCGTACCGTCGAGGCGCTGCCCGAAAAATTCGAAGTCATCGTCTTCACCGATTCCGACGTGCGCTTGCCGCGTGGCTGGCTCACGAAGCTCATCGCTCCGCTTCAAGACGCCCGCATCGGCGCCACAACCGCGTATCGCTGGATATTTCCCGGTGCGTCCGGAGGCGATTTGTTAGCCAGCGGACTGGCTTCGGTGTGGAATGCGTCGGTGGCCACGCTGCTGGGTGCAGCCAAAGGCAATTTCTGCTGGGGCGGCGGCACAGCGATTCGCCGCAAGACGTTCGAAGAAGCAAATGTGCTCGAGGCATGGAAGGGCGCTGTTAGTGACGACTTCGCTCTGACTTCTGCACTCGACCAAACAGCGAAGCCCATCGTTTTCTGTCCAGAGTGTTTTGCCCCCACTTTGCATCCATGGTCCTGGGCGGACCTGCTCGAATTTACGAATCGGCAGATGCTGATCACGCGAGTATATTCAAACCGCAGATGGCTGCTGGGGGGACTTACCCACCTCGCTTATGTCCTGACCATGATTTATGCAGTTTTCACGATCATTTATTTGATGATTGACGGCGATCCATGGAGCCAGCTGCTGCTCGTAGCCCTCGCAGTTCCCTTGCTTGCCGCGATGAAAGGCGTGTTGCGTATCGTGGCTATGAATGAGGCTATTCCGGAATGGAAAGGCAAGCTGCAGGAAACGAGCTGGCTGTTCCTGGCTCTTGAGCCAATCGTCCCGTTTCTTTTTGCATGGAATTTTTTTGTTTCGCTACTCACCAAAAGAATTCGCTGGCGTGGCATCCGCTATGAGCTCATCTCGCCCAACATGACCCGCATTATCAAGCGTTAAACGACGTGGCTTTTTTAGCTCAGCTCAGAGCGCGACCTTAGGATGTTTGCGGCCATTGTTGCGTTCCAAACGCGCGCTGGACTCGACATAACAGATACGCAGTAGCCGCGCCCGCTGGAATCGCCAGCCACCATCCCGCCTCCACGACAAGCTTTGGTCCATACGTGATGATTCTGATCACACGCATAGCGCCCTGTTCGCCTATGCCGGCGTGCCGTCCCCACAGCCCAAGTAACGCAACAACTGCTGGAGCCAAAATCGCTCCAACGACCGCCCAGTGGTTTGGCGTTTTGCACTTGAGTCCTGCCATAACGCGCCGCAGAAGAAATCCCCCGGCGAATGCAGCGACCGCGCCGAAAACGAGAGCGTAAAAATAAAAGAAGATGAGCCCGAATATGGAGCGCGTTGAAATTGCATTATTCGCGGCAGCTCCGAACAGGTCCCTAGTCCAAACAGAGAGGCTCATGAAGAAGCATCCGCAAATCCATGCGGTTAGGTAATACGCCAGGCTGCCGCTGCGCGTCATATGCGGCGCTGGATGTTAGGGAAATCGAGCCAGACTTTCACGCCGCAGAAATGGGAGCCTTCCGTGCAGATAGGTGTTGAAATGCCCGCGCGAAGATGACACGGCGGGCCGATGTAGCGAGCCAGCTCCGGTAAGACTCCGCGCACCTGTTCTACCTCTTCAATCGACGACTGATAAATTTCTTCCTGCGCATTGAAACACGTGCGCATGGTCCATTTATGCAGCAAATGCAGCAGCGATCCGGTTTCAACCAGCCGAATGGCCTTCGCATTCGGCAACAGGTACAGCGCGAATTCCGGCGCCACGCCGAGGTCAAGCAACTCGTTCTTGGCCGCCCACGCCTCGTCCATCGCGCGCTGGTAAATTTCCGTCGCGCGCGGGTTATCGCGAATCAACGCTGGCGCGATGTAATCAGGAGAGCGTGTGTCGGCGAGAGTCAGCAGCGGGCGCGAACCTGGAACCATGCGGTGCCGCTGATCCTGGCTGTCGGCAGTGTGGCTGATTTTTTTCGCAAAAGAAAAGTTGGCGTGTTGCAGCGCGCGCATCATGGGCGCATGCACACCAATGTCTAGCGTTTCACGACGGTACGGATTGCGCGCCGGATTCAGCATGCGGTCTAGCGCTTCAGTATCTCCGCACTCCGCAATCGTAAGTCCCATTACAGCCCGGTAGGCATCGGCCATCACCGGAATTGCTCGCGGCGAATAATCGACGAGGCGCGACGTCAGTCCCGCCAGCTTTGCATCAAACTCGCGTGCAAACGTCTCGCCATCGCGAACGGGCTGATGCCATTCGGGCGGTTCATCCATAGGCGCGTTGTCAAAACGATCGAAAAATTGCGAGTCCACCTCACGAACGCGCGCTACCATCTTTCCAATCACATGCCGAGCCTCGGATGGCGTGTCGCTCGCGCAGTGCATTCGCCAGAGCCGGTGCAGCACGATACCCGACAGCGTGTGCACCATCGTCGTGAAAGCGGCCACCGGTAGTACGTAGCGCGCGACTTCGATGGCGCGTTTCTCCGCCTGACGCTCCACTTTTAACACGCGCTTCGGATGAGACATTCCACTTACGTGCCAGATGTCTCCCAGAATCTCGCGAGCGGTTGGTTGCAGTACGCGCGTGAGTTCGCGGTAATAGTCCCATGCGCGAGTGATAGCTTTTTCGTAGATCGCGCGCTCTGGTGCGCCGAAACGAGGGCTCTCCGCAGGAACGTAGGCCTGCGCACGATCCAACTTCACGTAGCGCTGACTTTGCTGTTCGGAGTTATAAAACGGATGCGCGTGAAGCAACGACCACACAAATTGCCGGCTGATATTTTCCAGTCCGAATTCGAAATGGGCGTGCTGAAATACGGTGTGATGTCCGCCATAGTAAGTTGCGGATCCGATCGTCACGCGCTGCTTGTCAGTGATTTCCTCGGAACCGATAAGGCGTGACGAATAGCATGTGCGAGCAGCCGCAATCGCCGAATCGAACGGATGAGCGAAATAATTTCGCAGCGTTACCCGAGGCGCAGCGGTTTCCACCTGGGATCCGGCAGACGCATCAGACGATGGATAAAATTGCGTGGCCACTTTCTGGTATTGTAACACCGCGCGGGAGCCGATTCAGTTCGGCTGAAAATAAAAAGCCCCTGGGGTTCAACCCAGAGGCTCTTAAATGCGGCTACGAATTAGAAAAAGATCGACTACTTTTTCAGGGATGCAGCTTTGTCAGCATACTTCTTCTGGAACCGTTCCACGCGCCCGGCTGTATCGATTAGCTTCTGCTTGCCAGTGAAGAACGGGTGGCAGTTCGAGCAGATTTCAACGCGGATCATTGCTCCCTTGATCGTCGAGCGCGTATCGAACGTGTTGCCGCAGGCGCAGTGCACCTTCACGGCGTGATAATCGGGATGAATTCCTTCTTTCATGGGACGCTCCTCTCAGCTGGCCGGTCTGCGGGACCCAAGAAGCTCAGGCACACGGTCACGTCGCTAGGTCAGCAGGTGCGTCAATTATATGGCATTAGCGCAACTTTGCCAACCCGCACGCAGTTGCGCCAGGCAGCGAGATGACGCGCAAGTGGTTGTGAATGCTTGACTGAGCGGCTAAGAAACGAACGAGCATCCGACGCGCTCGCGATCGGATCCGACCCGTTGCGTATAGGATTTGCGCAAAATCACGCGTACCGGTGGCAGGATCGGAACGTGCAGAATTGCGCTGAACTGGTTGGGGAGCTCAACACCCGTTTCGACTAGGAGCGCAACGCCGCCATAGCTCAAGTCCATCAAGGTTGCTGTCTTCTTGTCAGATTCCGTCAACAATGCATATGCTTTTGTTCCGGCTAGCGACACACGTTCCCATTTACGCTGCTCTGGGCGAGATGAGGTGGGCCCCTGCGGACTCGTATCGGGTTGGCCCGGGACCACGACGCTCTGCAATTGCGGTGGTTGGGCCTGCGCTGTTCGTCCCGGACGTTGTTGCGCGGTTGGATTCTCGCGAAGCGGACCGGATTCCGCTTCCGAGGCGGCAGCGTCCCTGCGCCGCGGGAAAAACTCCTCTGGTCGCCGACGCGCGAAAGTTTCCGTCGAGGAACGGGAAGTTAGATCTTGCTGCTGTGCAGCTTCGTCGCCAGGGCCTCCGCGCTGCGGCTGAAAGGTTGCTGGCGCGCGCGACGTACCACTTCGCCCTGCATTTTTTAATTCGTAGAGGCGGTCGTCAGCTACTCTCATCAGAACGCTCTTCTGTTCGCCGTCCAGCGGTGTGACCGCGACGCCGAAGTCCAGCGTGACCCCAGGATCTAAATTCAAAGAATGAACGTCGCCCTCGTATTGGGCGCGAACGCGACGGCAAAGTGTAATGGCCTGTTCTGAATCTGTCTGAGGCAAGAGAAGCGCGAACTCGTCGCCCCCGATGCGGAACGCGAAGTCCGAGGCGCGCAGAGTCTTCCTCAGTGTGGCGGCGGCGAGCTGCAATATCTGATCGCCCTGTAAATGGCCGTGGTGATCATTCACTTCCTTTAGTTTATGGACATCGAGGATCACCACCGCCAGTTGGTGCCCATATCGCTTCGCGCGATTTAGTTCTTTATCGCAATATTCATCGAATAGCCGCCGGTTATAGAGACCCGTAAGCGGGTCGGTCGCGGCATTGATTTGCAGCTTCTTAAAGTCTTCATACTCCATCAGGATGGGGACACGCAGAAAGTTAGTGGAAGCCAACACATCCACCATCGCTGTTTTCAACGAGATTTTTCTGCCGATACTTTCGCCCAGCTCTCGGCGACGCAACAATATCCGCTCCCAATACTCATTGCTTTGGGCTTCGGTGAGGTCTAATTGCGCTATCGTCCGAAAAAATTCTCGCAGAAATTGACCGCGAACAGCTTCTTCGAGGCTCTCGAGAGTTTCCGCGAGAACCTCCAAGTACGAGTCTTCGGCCGAGGGCTGTGTAGGCAAAGATTCGCCGGGTTGGGGCATCAATTGGGTTCCGAAATACGGTAATACTCTTCCCTGACTGCGGGGCCACTGCGGGGGCAGAAGACTTACTGCAAGGGACAGTCCAATCCCTGACAAAGAATAATGAAGACGTCGAAATCTGTAAGTTGCTGCCACAGTGAAAATTACATGCTTTCTGATGAAGGTCAATAGCGAATTGCGGACGAAGATACTGTTGCCCAGCAAAACAGATTCCACTTTGTGGCAACGCTACTTCTCAATGCACAGAGGCATGTGGAAATTCGCAATCGGTGTGGAAAACCAAGTGGAAAATCTTTAGCCAATCGGCTTCAGGAACTCAACGCCGATCAGGTAAACGTCGCCAGCCTGTTGTTGCCTTTTGACTCGCGCTTGAATCGGCGCCATCCCGGCAGGGATCAAACCGGACGAGGTAATCGACGGGGCCGGGATAGTAAGAGTGATAATTTCGTTCACGGACAATGACCTTGGAGATGTAATAAAAGCTCCTAAACCGCTTATATCCAATGTCTTAGTCAACTCAAGAAACTGCTCGGCATGGGCGTCCTTGCCCCGGATGAACATCGGCACTTGGAGGTGTATCCGCGCAAATCGCCTTCGCTCTTCATATAGAGGCGACATACTTACCCTGTGATGCAGAACATTTTCGGCCGAGCTCATTAGTACCCCAGTTTTAGTACTCACATTAGCTCGCAATTTGATGGCAAGTCTCTTATTGAGACTGTCCTATATCTAACTGTCTTATAATCAATGCCTTGGATTTTTCATTTATTTTGGAATCGGATTGACTATTGGTCAATTGGGCCAATCTGCTCCACTCCTTTTCCAACTTTGTGCAAACTAGGACGCATTTACCATTGACTCCTTTTTAGCCCTTTGCGAGCATGAATCTCCTTGAGCCCAGTCCCTTCTTCATGGCGGAAGCTCAAGAATTGTGTCTTTGCTCAGCTTTCGCGGGAGAGGAATTGACGAACAGCCTCACGACTGACCAGCTAGCGACCGGACAGCAGGTTTTTCATCTCGTTGCAAGCTTGCTGGATGCGTTTGACCGTCCCTTGGTAGTCGCAGACCGCGCTGGACGAATTTTGTTCACGAACCTGCATGCCCAAGATCGGCTCAACTCCCAGAAATCGGCTTCGAAACTGGAACCGAACTTATTCAGTGACATTTTGCATGCGGACCGCAAAACGATCGTTAACCCACTTGAAAACGGGGAGCAGGAAGTAACTCTTCAGATTGATTCTCCTTCCGGGCAAAGCCGCGCGCGAGTCCGTTGGTTGCCTGAACCGGATTGGCTCGTCGTCTATGTGGAACCAGTCCAGACTCAGGCGCTTGCCAATGAAGCGGAGATGCGGCAGACCGTTCAAGAACTAATGCAGGAGCGGGAGATCACGTACCGAAATCTGCTCGCCGCTTATCTACGACTTCAGGAAGTGAATCGGCAGAAAACGGTTTTTCTCGCGTCAGCCGCACACGAGCTGAAAACGCCGCTGGCTGTTATGAAGGGCTATTACGATCTTCTCCTTTCCGGGTCGCTTGGAAAACTTACTGAGCGGCAGCGTGAAATGCTGCAGGAATCGAAAGAGAGCTGCGACCGCCTCGTCAGACTTGTTTCCATGTTCCTGAATTATTCCGCCCTGGAAAGCGGGAAACTGATGTTGCAGTTACGCGAAAATGATCTTCGCGATTGCATCAATGACCTGACTTGCCGCTGGCAGGATGCTTTCCAGCGCGCCAAGATACATCTGGAAGTGAGAATTCATCCGGACTTGCCTTCGTTTAAGTTCGACTATCAGAAAGTTCAACAGTGTGTCGCGAATTTGCTCGATAATGGATTGAAGCATACTCCGGCGGAAGGCAGTGTCACGCTCGTCGCTGAACCGCATTTTTGGGAGCGCCGAGTTTCGGAGGCTTCGCCTTCGACCGATCGCCGCCGCAATACGGGCATGCGAGCAAACAGCGTTTTGGTTTCGGTCACGGATACCGGCGGTGGGATTGCCGCCGAGTTTCATCAGGAAATTTTTGAGGAATTCGTGCGAGTCGATCCGTCTTCTTCCGGAATGGGTTTAGGCTTGGCGATAACCAAGCGCCTGATCCAGGCTCATCGTGGAAAAGTTTGGGTAGATAGCGTGCTCGGAAGCGGGAGTTCCTTCTCATTCCTGCTCCCAATCAACGTGGAGTGATCCGGCAGGTGATTTATAGGAGCGGACTAGTTTCGTTCCCAGGAATATGCGACCGATGGTTGAAAAAGAAAAAATTCTGGTAGTGGATGACGAACCAAGTATTCGCAAATATCTTCAAACCTTGCTTGAAGTCGACGGCTACGACGTCGAAACGGTCCCGAGCGGCAAAGACGCGTTGGAAAAGGTGGGAGCTGGCCTTAGGCCCCACTTCATCATCCTTGACGTTTTGATGCCTGAGATCGATGGCCTCGAGACGCTGCGCCAATTGATGCAAGTGGATCGCACGCTCAACGTCATCATGCTCTCCTGCTCTAACGAAGTGACCACCGTGGTGGAAGCCATTCGCTTGGGAGCGCTCGATTACCTTACCAAGCCTTTCGAGAAGCCGGAACTTGACGCGGCATTCCTGAAGTGCCGTCAGAAGCAACAACTCCGTTCCGAAAACAAGGCCCTGCGGGAATATTGCGAAGCTCTCACCGAGGATCTGTCCTTCCTCGCCGCCAGCCCGCAGATGCTGAAGATCCGCCAGCAGATATTGCAGATTGCCCCCGTGGACGTTCCCGTATTTATCAGCGGCGAAAGCGGAGTAGGCAAGGAAGTAGTTGCGCGTATGATTCATCTTCGCTCTACTCGCCGCGTTCAGGCCTTTGTGAAAGTGAACTGTGCCGCACTCCCTGGCGAACTGCTTGAATCAGAGCTTTTCGGTTACGAGCAGGGCGCCTTCACCGGCGCGGTTCGCTCCAAGCCCGGGAAATTTGAACTCGCAAATAAAGGCACGATTTTTCTCGACGAAATCGCCGAGATGAGCCCCCATCTTCAAGCCAAGCTCCTTCACGTTTTGCAAGATGGTCAGTATTCGCGCCTTGGAGCGCGAGCTGTCGTGAATGTCGATGTTCGCGTCCTTGCGGCCACTAATATGGATGTTAAAGAGGCGATGCGTTCCGGCCGTTTCCGCGAAGACCTCTATTACCGCTTGAACGTTCTCTCCATTCACATTCCGCCGCTGCGCGAACGCACCGCGGAAATTCCGCTGCTGTTCCGCCACTTCCTGGTGAAGTACAGCGAGAAGTATCAGAAAGCCGCGCCTGACCCATCAAAGCATTTGATCGAAGCTGCGCTGCGTTATCCTTGGCCCGGTAATCTCCGCGAACTGGAAAACTTCGTCAAACGTTACGTTATTCTCGAAGATGACGAAGGCAGTTTTCGCGAGCTGCTTGAAATGACCGGGCAGCAGCAGCGCCTGACTCCGCGCGAAGCGTCCCCTGTGCCCAAAGAAATGGGCCTGAAAGCGCTCGTGCGTGGTTTGAAGGACGAAGCCGAAATGGAAGCGATTGCCGATGCCTTGGAGAAGACGAACTGGTGCCGCAAAGATGCCGCCAAGATGCTGGGCATCAGTTACAAAGCCTTGCTCTACAAAATGCGCCAATTCAATCTGGATTCCGGACGTGGCGCGCGTTCGGCTGCAGCCAAGGCGGCCCGGGAGGCTGCCGCGAAAGAAGCTGAAGCCAAGGAAAATGCCCCGGTCATTCGCTCTTAGAGATTTCAAGGCTGCGGCGTACCATTCAGCGGGCGAGGTGTCAAGGACGCTGTGATTTCTCCTATCACACGCGATTTAAAATCGCGTCGCAAGCTTTTTCCCCGAGGCGAAGTGAATAGATTTCGTACTAAAACCCGCTAGTCCTATTACGCCAAAATGTTGCATATGTAGGGCACATCCAAAGAAATACCACTACCTACCTTTACGCTGCTTGGTCTAGTATTCCGCTCCGGCAGTAGCTTTCGCCATTGTGATGGTGTCAGCTAACGAGATCTCGCCTCCCAGCCGAGATTTTCGGGAAATGGTAGTTGCTGTTTTCAAAGGCTTTGTTCCGGTCGCCACTTTTTGGCGCACTTACCGGAAGAGAAGCTGTCGCTGGCGACAGCGCATATTCAAAGAAAAACACTTAGTGACTTTGGAAGAGGGATTGCTACTCTCACCGACGGGGGATGCTGTGAAAACCAAACTAGGCCTGGTGGAGCATTGCGCATGACGGAACGTCGCACAGCACGCCGGTACGACCTTTCGCTGCCTGTAAGTGTCCGGCTTCCCATCAATCGAGAACCCGGTGCCCATGACGGTCAAACCCGGGACATTTCAACGCGCGGCGTTTACTTCATAATGGAAAAGGATCTCGCTCCCGGCACGGAAGTTGACTTCACGCTCACGCTGCCGGCGGAGATCACTCGCGGTACCGAGGTCTTCGTGCGCGCACACGGACGCGTTGTTCGCGTTGATAAGCAAAAAGACGATCAGCGGGATTCCATCGGAGTCGCTGCGGTGATCGAGCGATACGACATCATTCGCGGCGAAACAGCTCCGAATTAAACCACTGATTTTTGGCAACGGGAGTAGTAACGTCACGCTCCTGTCTCGCTTGGCTATTTCTCACTTTTGCCAGGGCGTCTATCCCATCGCAGTTGCGTCTTTTTGCTTAACGAATCCCTCGCAATCAACGATTCTGCACATCGTATTAACCGCCCGTCAGGCAAGTTTATGTTGCATCTTGCAATTGTGCCGCGCGCGGTAGTAGGCTCGGCCAAGCTGCACTTGCAGTGTTTTATGCGGGAATCGATGCTTGAGGAGCGCCCATGAAAGTATCTGACCTGATCGCTGCTCGTCGCGATGTTTATTTCGTTTCTGAAGAAAGCACTGTCCACGACGCAGCTCGCTATCTCCGCGAGCGTCAGGTTCGTGCTGTCGGAGTCTGCGATAAACAGGGCGTGCTTCTGGGAGTGATATCGCAAAGCGACGTCTCTGATAAAGTCGCCGCGGAAAATAAATGCCCTGCCTGGATGCGCGTTTCTGAAATCATGACGCGACAGCTGATAAGTGCCACTCCGGACACTTCTTTGGAAGACTGCCTCCGTTTGATGGAGCAGCATGGCATCTATCATTTGGTCGTGCTCGACAATCAAAAAGGTTATCGCGGAATGATTTCGGTAACCGACCTGCTTCAATTGTTTGCCTCCGACCAAAAGGCGCGCGCGGATATGCTGGAAGCGTTGATCTTTCCCCAGCGTTGACTCGATACCTTTACCCACAACACCAACTTTTTGCCCTGGGTCTTCTGCCCCGAACCGATACGTCCTAGGCTTGCAAGAATGCTCATCGCAGCCAGGTCCGCTACGTCATTTGCGACATCTTTGGCCGTTCTTTAGCTCTCCGAAACCGCGCTGAATTGCACCGTTAGGGCACGAATTGAGAAATGCCCTTCCCGAAAGTGCCCAAGGTTTTCTAATTTTTCGCTCGGCCAAGTACTATAACGTCCCCTCGTTTATCGGCCGCGATCTCCGCGTTTCTTGGGGCAACGCTCTGAAAACAAGAGGATTGAATTCGCGAATACGCGTGTTCGTCCTTTCGCTCAAGATTCTCTGTCCGTCGATGTTTGGCGTTTCGTGTGCAAAGTAGATGCGGGGCCGAATACTCATCTAGGTCTTAACTCGAACACTTGGACGTCAATGGCATCTATTGCGGAAGCTAGAACTCCACTCCAAACTCATCCTGTCGAGCTTCCACCCGATCACGTGTACTTCGGGCCTTCGGAAACGATGCAGGCCGTCCGGCAAAAAATTGATCGCGCCGCCGGCTTGAATGTTCCAATTCTGGTCTTAGGCGAGAGCGGAACAGGCAAAGAAGTCCTCGCGCGATTCATTCACAACCGTTCGCCGTGGCACGACGGGCCGTTCGTCAAAGTGAATTGTCCTGCCATCCCGGGAACCCTGCTCGAGAGCGAACTGTTCGGATACCAGAAAGGCGCGTTTACCGGCGCGGACGCTTCGAAACCCGGGCGCATGGAAACAGCTCACGGCGGCACCCTCTTTCTCGACGAAATTGCGGAATTGGATGCAAGCCTTCAAGCAAAGCTATTGCATGTTCTGCAGGACGGCCACTTCACCCGCATCGGCGATCACGAAGAGCGCCGCATGGACGCGCGCGTAATCTGTGCCACGAATCGAGTGCTCGCAAAGGAAATAGAAGGCGGCGGCTTTCGCGCCGATCTTTTCTACCGCATCAATGTAATCAGTATCACGCTTCCAGCGCTTCGAGATCGCCGCGAAGATATTCCCTATTTGGTCGAATATCTCCGCCAGCAATTCAATCGTCGTTTCAAGCGCGAAGCTGGTCCAGTCTCCAAGGAAGTTCTCCATCTTTTGCACCAGCGTGAATGGCCAGGCAATATTCGAGAATTGGAAAACTGCATGGCACGATATGTAATTCTGGGGTCGGAAGAGGCCTTCCATTCCGACCGGCACCAGCACCAGGAAAAAAAGCCTTTAAGCTTCGCATATGAATTAAATGAAGACGGTAATATTCCCCTGAAACGTATCGCCCAGCAGGTAACACGCCGTATGGAACACGATGTAATTCTCAAGGTTCTACAAGCGAATCAGTGGAATCGCCGCAAAGCCGCCGAGATCTTGAAAATCAGTTATCGCGCTCTGCTCTACAAGGTCCGCCAGGCAGGCATCCCGGCCAAGCGCCCCCTACGCAAGGTTTCAGATCCTGAAAATCTCGACATGCTTCGAATCGAAGAATCGTCCCTCCTCGATTAACCCGCTATTGATCTCATTCGACAAAGTGCTTGCCCTGGCAACAGTTTGCAGTCGCTCGGTACCGGATTTCCTGCCAAGCTGCAGCGAACGCGGTGTTTCGTCCTATTGGTTACCCCGTTATCTGTTATGAAATCGCCTGTACTCTCCGTCTTGCCCCTGGCGGACAATTCCGCTAGCCTGAACACGATGGCAAAAGCTCCCGCCAAGCAGAATTTAAAGGTTTGTCTTCTGTCGCCGCATCCCATGGTGCTCGACGAGTTCCGCCGCGTACTCGCCGATGCCGGCTATCAGATCGTCGCGCGCCAACTTGAATCCATGCTGGCCCCGGACCTCCGCAATCTCGAGGTTCCTCGCGCGGCTGTGTACGTTGTGGACGCCCACGCTGCGCGCCAAGCAACAGGCGCGCTTCTTGCAAATATCCTGGACCACAACACCACAGCCAGACTATTGGTCGTCGGAGATAATCTTAAGGAAGCCGAGAGCCATACTTTGCTCCGTCAAGGCGTAAAAGGGATTTTGAATTACGAAGAAGCTCGCGAACAGCTTCCACGTGCTTTGCCGCTGGTCGCTTCGGGTGGTTTCTGGGTGCCCCGCACTGTGCTTTCGCGTTTTGTGGATTCAATTCTGAATTCCACTCAGGGGCGTCGCTTACGGGGAAATTCGCCCACCGAGTTGAGCCGCCGCGAACAGGAAGTCCTCAGCGCGTTGCTCGAAAACCTTGCCAACAAGGAAGTGGGCGATCGTTTGCACATTTCCGAACGCACCGTCAAATTCCACGTCTCGAATTTGCTGGCCAAATTTGGAGTGCGTCGCCGGGCAGACTTGATACTGCTCTGCTATCAGCGTCGCGGCGTGGGGACCTAGAGCCGTTCATCCCTCTGCTTCAGAACTTTCCCTCGCTTCTGGTTCTTCCGCTTGAATTCGATGCAACCACCGATCGCTGATATAATCTCCGAGTTCGCTCTTGCCTTGTGGAGACCCCTGTACCCCGATGGCTACGTTTAGCATTGAAAATTTTGGATGCCGCGCAACGGAGGCTGATGCCGCCGCGCTTCGCCACGGCTTGCTCGCAAGCGGGCTCGCCCTCGTCGATGATCACCGTTCTGCCGATCTCGTCGTCCTTAACACTTGCACCGTCACAGCTGCAGCAGACTCGCAGACGCGCGACGCCGTGCGAAAAATTCATCGTGCTAACCCCGACGCGCGCATCATCGTCACTGGTTGTTACGCGCAACGCGCTCCTGACGAAATTGCCGCGCTCCCAGGTGTGGTCTGGGTGATCGGAAATTCGCATCAGACTGAAATTCCAGGCGTCGCTGCTGAATTAATCGGCCAATCGAGCGCAGGGGCTTCTTTTTCGCCACCAGACACTGAAAGGGACTTCGTACCTGCGTCAGCGCTTGATACCGGCGAAATGTCGCTTGCTCGCGGTCCTGCTAAGATTTTAACCGGCGACATTTTTGCCCAGACTTCCGTGCAGCTCGCGCCCGCGGCGGTTGGCGAAGGCGACCGTACGCGGCCAGTCTTGAAAATTCAAGATGGCTGTAACAACCGCTGCGCTTATTGCGTGATTCCCTTCGTTCGCGGAAGTAGCCGCAGCCTTCCGCCCGACGTGGTAATCGCGGAGGTGCGCAAACTCGTTGCCTCCGGCTCACGAGAAATAGTTCTCAGTGGCATCAACCTTGGCGCGTACGGTCGCGATCTCTCGCCGCGCGCCAGTCTTTCCGAGATCGTTCATCGCATTTTGGAAGAGACTCTTCTCGAACAGCTTCGGCTGAGTTCCATCGAGCCACAGGACGTCACCGAGGAACTCATATCGATGGTGCCCTCTTCGAATCGCCTGGCACCTCATTTTCATGTGCCACTGCAGTCCGGTTCCGACCAGGTCCTTCGCGCCATGCATCGTTGGTATCGCGCCGATCATTACGCCGAGCGTGTGAAACGCATTCGCCAAACCTTGCCGTTCGCGGCGATCGGTGCGGACGTGATCGTCGGTTTTCCCGGAGAGACGGATGAAGATTTTCAGAAAACTACAGAATTGATCGCATGCCTACCGTTCACTTACCTCCATGTCTTTTCGTTTTCAGCTCGGCCCGGCACGCAAGGTTCCCACCTTGCGGCACCCGTTCCCGCCACGATCATTCGCGAACGCGCTCGCTCGTTGCGCGCTCTCGCGCAGAGAAAATCGTCTGAATTCCGCGCTTCGCAAACCGGCCGCACTTTTCGGGCGCTTACGCTCGTCGGCGGAGGTGACACTTGGACTCCAGCGATGACTGCAAATTACCTGAAAGTACGAATTCCCGGCCGCCTGCCCGCCAATCAATGGTACGAAACACGCCTGCCTTCTGGAGCCGCCTGAGTAGTGGATTTAGTCCGAGTCAATTTTCCAGAATAACTTCGGCAAGCGCCAGGTTCCCGCTGTGTGTGATGGTAAGGGAGATGTTTTTCACGCCGAGTTCCTCGGAGATTCGTTTCGCGACGCCTCTCAGACTCAGCGACGGTTTTCCGCTCGGCTCTCGTACTACCTCGATATCTCGCCAACGAACGCCCCGTCGCCATCCCGTCCCGAGAGCCTTCATCGTCGCTTCTTTGGCCGCAAAACGCCCCGCGTAGCGCTCGAATTTATTTCGGTGGCTTTCGCAATATGCCACTTCGTTCGGAGTGTACAAACGTTCGAGGATGGACGCGCCGTGCCGCACGATGGCCGCCTCAATCCTATCAATTTCGGCGATATCCAATCCGAGGCCGACGATCAATTTGCCCTTCCGCTGCATCCTGAGCGATCACGAGGAAATTTGATTGCCATGCGAACCTGCATGAACTCGCGATTATACCTATAATGGATTTGGCGTCGCAGTCTTACTCCGAGCCAAGGCAAGTTCAATGAGTCCGGCACTTGCAAAACCAAAATCGTCGCCGCGGAAACGCTCGCGGAAAGCTCCTCAATGGAGTTTGCGGCAAACACGTGGTTTGCAGATCCTCGAAGCTCTTCCGCTCGCCCAACTCGATTGGGTCGTCCATGGATTCAGCACGCGACCCGGCGGCGCGAGCGAACTGGGAGCGAACCGCGATGGCCATAAGACCACTGAAAAGGTCTTGAACCTCGGCTTCACCGAATGGGACAGCCGCCGGCATGTCCTCAATAATCGCCAAAATTTCTTTGCCGCATTAAACGCGAGCAATATGCTTCCAGCTTGCCTGCGCCAAATTCACTCGGACATTGTTCATATCGCGAATTCCGCGAGGCTCGACTCATCGGTGGAAGCACCCAAAGCCGATGCCCTGATTACGAACGAACCCGGCCTTCTGCTGTTGGTCCAGGTCGCTGACTGCGTTCCCATCCTTCTTGCCGACAAAAAACACCGTGCGGTTGCAGCCGTTCATTCCGGCTGGCGCGGAACGTTGCAGCGCATTGTCGAAAAGACGCTCGGACGCATGCAAATGGAATTTGGGACGCGCCCGGCCGATGTGATTGCCGCGCTAGGGCCTGGGATAGGCCAGTGTTGTTTCGAGGTAGGTCCCGAAGTCGCGACGGAGTACGCAGCCAAATTTCCGGATGCGCGGGAGTGGTTTCAAGGCCCTTTCGATTCGCTCGCTCGAGGAGACAACGATCCGAATTGGCTCCCATGGCTAACTATGCGCCCGCCCGGCCACCAACCACCCGAACCGCGCGTTCACCTGGACCTGATTTTCGCCAATCGTTCGATTCTGGCTGCAGCCGGCGTCCCCGCGGGCAACATTGTTTCTTCGGGGTTCTGCACTGCTTGCCGCACCGATCTCTTCTTCAGTTATCGTCGCGAGCGCGCTACGGGCAGGATGATGGCAGCCATCGGCATTCGGCGATCGTAGTTCTGAAAATATTCTGCAATCGAATCAGCCCTGAGTCATTTTCGCCTGACTGGACAGCACCATCAGGCATTCCCGGGCGAAATTTGCGAGAGCGTTTCACTCTCTGAGCGTCCCGCAGATTCCAGCAGCGCAAGCTGCCCACACGCTGCCATCACGTCCTGTCCCCGGGAGTAACGAACGAAAGCTCGCACATCCTTCTCCCCAAGAATCCTTCGAAATTCCTCGATGCGTGCCGGGTCAGGCTTCTCGAATGGTAATTCGCCCGGATTCCACGGAATCAGATTCACCTTGGCGCGAAGATTCGCCAGCAGTCTCGCAACGCGCCGAGCATCTTGCGCAGAATCATTGAACCCTCCGAGCAGCACATACTCAAACGTCAAATGTTCCCACGGCCGCAGCGGATATCGCTCGCAAACCTCGATTAGTTTTTCAATCGGATATTTTTGATTGATCGGCATGATTTTGTCGCGCTGCTCGTTCGACGACGCGTTCAGCGAAATCGCTAATTTCGGCCGCACCTTCTCAAGTCCCAATTTCTCAATTCCGGGAATGATTCCGCTGGTTGAAAGTGTCGTATGCTTGGGAGAGAATGCCATTCCGTTCGGGTCAAGTAAAATTCGCAACGCGGCGAGCACCGCGTCGTAGTTCAGCAGCGGTTCACCCTGGCCCATCAAAACCACGTTCGTCTGCGGTTTCAGCGCTGCGCGATTGTCTTCCAGCGCAACCAGAACCTGGCCGACCATTTCGCCCGCGCTCAGATTGCGAATCAGTCCAAGAGTGGCCGTCAAGCAAAAATGGCAATCGACCGCGCATCCCGCCTGTGTCGAAATACAAATTGTCTGGCGAGTTTCTTCCGGCATGAATACAGTTTCAATCGTTGCGCGCTTCGTAGTGTGATTCTCGTTTCCTGCTTCGGCTGCGCCGAGCGCCAAAACGTATCGCGCCGTTCCATCATCGGAGCGATACGTCCGCAGTATCTTGGGCAATTCAATCGACGCTTCGCGCGCTAGACGGTCGCGCAGTGCGAGGGGGAGATTCGTCATTGCCTCGAACTGCGACCGTCTCTCGGCATAGAGCGCGTGATAGATTTGCGCGCTCCGGTACGCCGGCTCTTCCATCTTCTGCAAAAACGAGCGGAGCTCTTCGGGTGATTTCCCCAGCAAATTTGTGGCATTTCTCGCTGTCTGAGAAGACATTCTAAATCTTATGATAACACGCAGTTCAGCGCTGTTTCTTGCTGCCGTGCTCGCGGCGCGTTGCTATAATGTCTTTAGCAAACTCAGTTTGAGCCTTGATTTATCGCCCGGGAGGCATGCCCATGCAAATGCTATCGATCGACGAATGGGTAAAGCAACTTTGTGCTGTTCCCGAATCCGAATTCTCCATCAAACGCGTGTTTGATTTCACGGCGCAAAGGGCGATCCAACCCGAGACACTCTCGCCGTATCTCTTTTATGCGAAGAGCCACTACACACGAAACCTGATTCACAAATGTGAGCTCTTCGAAGTCATGGCCATCTGCTGGGATATCGGACAGGTTAGCCGCATTCACAATCATCGCGGCCAGAATTGCTGGATGGCGACGCCCATCGGTCGTCTGCGCGTGCAAAACTTCCGCGTTGATAATCGCGACGCCGCTCACTCTACGTGCCATCTCGTCCCGTCTGAAGCTTACGACATGGACCCCGAACATCCCGCGGTGGTTCAGCCCGAAGAACCCGTTCATCAAGTGCTGAATCTCCCGGAATTCGGACAGCGAGCTGCGAGCGTGCATATCTACTCGTATCCCTATTCATCCTGCGAAGTATATTCGATTGATAAGGGAGCTTACGCAGACGTTCCGCTGCACTATTCAAGCGAATACGGCAAGCTTTCTCCGGACGAAAAATTGATATAAGCGTAAACGATTGCTGTAAAGAAATTGTGCGGCGAGTCATTTCTCGGAAATCGCCTAGAAACATTCGTGCTACTCCCATAACATTTTTGACCGCGTCATGCCAGAATAGATAAAAATATGCCCAACACGATGCAAGTCGATACACCGCATAAAGTGCAAAAAGAAATTCTCCCCAATGGTCTCGTGGTCATTACCGAACCCATGGAGCATGTTCATTCGGTGTCTGTTGGAATCTGGTTGCGTTCAGGATCGCGCCGCGAGCCGGCTGAGCTGAATGGCATTTCTCATTTTATCGAGCACATGGTCTTCAAAGGCACCAATCGCCGTTCCGCGGAGGATATCGCACGCGAAGTTGACAGCGTAGGTGGCATGTTGGACGCGTTCACCTCGAAGGAAATGGTCTGCTTCAACACCAAAGTTCTCGACGAACATCTTTCCAAAGTGTTCGATGTGATTGCAGACATGGTGATCGAGCCTAAATTCGCGCAGGACGAAATCGAGCGCGAAAAGTCTGTGATCCTCGAAGAAATTCGTATGACTCAGGACAATCCTGAAGACTTGGTGCATGAGCTCTTTACCCAGAATTTCTGGTACCCGCACCCGCTTGGTAAACCCATTCTCGGCACTCCAGAAACGGTCGCTGCATTTTCGCGCGACACTCTCCGCTCGTGGTTTCAGGAGCGCTACTCGCCGAAAAACATGGTGATTACTGCCGCCGGACATTTGAGCCACGCCCAACTTTTGGATCTTGTCTCAGAACGGTTTGCGAACCGCCCGGCCGGAAATCCCTGGACACCTGAGTCCGTTCCTGTTGCCGCCCCCCACATCACCATGCGCACCAAGCATGAATTGGAACAAGTTCATCTTTGTCTCGGAGTTTCGGCGCTGCCTATGACCGACCGGCGGCGCTTCGGTGTGTCTTTGCTCAACAACATCCTGGGCGGTGGCATGTCCTCGCGGCTTTTTCAGAATATCCGCGAACGCAAAGGCCTCGCTTACTCGATTTTCAGCGAACTGAATTCCTATCGCGATGCGGGTGTCCTATCCGTCTATGCTGGAACGTCGCTGGAAACGCTCGGGCAGCTTGTGCGTTGCGTCCTCGATGAATTTCGCCGTATGAAAGACGAACCACCTCCGGAAGAGGAATTGCGTCGCGCGAAAGACCATCTCAAAGGCGCCACGCTCCTCGCTCTCGAAGGGACCGGCCAGCGCATGAACAGCCTTGCTCGCTATCACATCTATTTCGACCGGCATTACACCGCCCAAGAATTGATTGCCATGCTGGAAGAAGTTACCTCCGCCGAGGTCCAACGGCTGGCTCAGGAGTTTTTTCGGTCCGACCGCGTCGCTGCTTCCGTCGTCGGCAACCTCGACGGCTTCGAGCTCACTCGCGACCAGCTTGTTCTTTAATTCATCAACTCAATTGCAGTTGTTGACGTGAACGCCGCAGTTTGCCATCATCTTCGCGGCTTCTGCGCGCAGATCTTTACAGCGCGGAGCCTGACTGAGGAACGCGATCTCCTTTCGAGTATCCATTCTGGCGTCGGGAAGCACGGGCAACTGCACGTTGCTCGAGACGGGCCATACCACTCTCCTCATTGATGCCGGCCTTGGCCGCAAGGAAATGATGCGGCGCTTCGAAGCGCTGGGCCGCCAGCGTCCCGAGCATGTGGACGCCGTCCTGATTACCCATGAGCATAGCGATCATTCCAGCGCCATGGCGCAAATGACGCGCGAGTGGAAATGTCCAGCCTATCTGACCGAGCTGACCCATCGCGAAATTTTGAGATTGTGTGAGGACGGCCCGGTACGAAAAATTCAACGGATTGAATACGTCCGCCCAGGCATTCGATTCGAAATTGGCGACATCGAAATAACGCCTTTCACCATTCCCCACGACGCTGCCGACCCAGTCGGCTACTGTTTTCGCTCGAACGGAATCAAGGTTGTAATCGTCACCGATCTTGGCTACATGCCCGAGCTCGTGAAGCACTACCTGCGCGAAACGGATTTTCTGATTCTCGAATCGAATCATGATCTCGACATGCTCAAGGTCGGACCGTATCCGTGGTACATCAAACAGCGCGTGATGAGCCGCACCGGGCATCTTTCCAACGCGGTGGTCAGCGACTTCCTCGCCGACACGGAATTATTTGATGCGCGCCCGCAACATCTTGTCCTCGCGCATCTCTCCGAGCAGAACAACTCTCCGGACATCGCGCGCATTTGCGCGGAAGAAGCCCTCGGTCGCCGCCCCGGCGAATTCGCCTTCCACGGCACATTGCACGTTGCTTCGCAGCGCGTCCCTCTCGGCCCCTTCGACCTGTAATCTTCTAACGCGATTCTTCGCGCTCCGAAAGATTCTCGAAAAAAAGGTCATGCATCGCTCGCGTGCGCCCGCCTTCGAGGTCCGCATCGCGCACAATCGCGAGCCGCGCATCGAACAGATTCTCGTAATTGACGGCCACTCCTGGCGCAACTTCAATCTGCACCAGATCTGCGCCGCGGTGGCCCTCTCCGGCGACTTCCTGCAGACCTCGGCACTGGTAGCAAATACCCGACTTGTTAATCAACGCGCATAGCCCGTCGTAATCCTGAATCATCTTCGCCCGCGCAGCCGAGAGCCGGTGGCGGCATACAGGCTCCGACACGCCAAGGACTCCGGCCGCTTCTTCGCTGGTGAAACCGAGTACTTCTCTCAACATCACGGCCGCTTGTTCCTCCGGCGGCAACGTGCGCGAAATGCAAGAAAAACAAAACGCGATGTGCTCGCGAATCTCGTAGTGAAATTCGGGCCCGCGCATCAGTTGGCGCAATCCTTCGAGCCGTACCGGATCGGCATCGGTTTCCTTCTCGCCTAACAGTTGCGCTTCCACGCGCCAGCGCTTCCGGCTGCGCAGATGATCGAGGCAGACGTGCGTTGCGATGCCGAAGACCCAGCTCTTGAATCGCGCTTCTCCGCGATACTCGCGAATGTTTTCGAGCACGCGCACAAGCACGTCCTGCAGCAAGTCTTCGGCATCCTGACGAAGCGTCACCATGCGATAGATGTACCCAAAAAGCGGCTTGCGCCAGGGGTCGAGCAGCGAACCGAAAGCGCTGTGATCGCCCTGGCGCGCCCGATCGACCAGCGCCGCTTCTTCCTCTGGCGGAATTTGCGGTAGAAGATGAACTGACATCGAGTGTTCCCCTTCAGTGAGGTGAGCCGCGACGGTTTACACCGTCTGTTCCGCCGCTGCGGCCCTACCGAGTTACGGATGCATCAGTACTTCGCAAAGCTGCAAGCGATTGCCCGAAGGATCGCGAAACGTCGCCAGCTTGACCACGCCCGGAATCTCTTCGACTTTCCCCTCGAAAGAAACGCCGCGCGACTCCAGGCGTTTGCGTTCCTGCTCGATATCTTCCACCCTAAGGACGATCGTGGCACCCGGTTCGGTCCCCAAGCGCCCGTTCGCGGCCACGCCGATCGAGGCTTCGCCTTCCGCTCCGGCAAACTCCGCCCACTGTTCCATCTCAAATGTTTTCTTCAACCCCAGCACATCACCGTAGAACTTCTTTGCCTGCCCAAAGTCCTTCACGTTGAACCACGAAACTGTAACTTTCATCGCGTTCTCCTCGCCGCAGAATTTGTGCCGCTATGATCTGTGTCGTCTGGCGCGCTAATTTCCGCCATAGTGATGAATAGAAGCAGCTTAGCTAGCGCTGATCTATGCTCCAGGGCACCGCAATATGGAGCAACTTGTAGGAAATGCGCCTTGCGAAATGATATATATCCGTGATATATATCACCTAGAGGAGACGAGCCGTGGGCAAAAAAGTGGTCGCGAAACTTTTTAGGAACGGGCGAAGCCAGGCGGTTAGGCTCCCACAGGAGTTTCGTTTCGAGGGTGATGAGGTGCGGATTCGCAAGATCGCTGAGGGTGTACTGCTTGAGCCGCTCATCCCCGATGCGCAAAAGTGGTTTGCTGAGATCGATCGCTTCGACTCCGAACCTTTTATGAAAAGCGGACGAAAGCAACCGATCACTCCGCGCCGAAAGATCTTCTCGTGAATTATCTGCTCGATACAAACGCCTGCATCGCGCTGATAAATGGCAAGCCTAATGCGGTACGCTCCCGGTTCGCAAAGGCGCTCGACGCGGGCGCGCAAGTATCGGTGCCTGCAATCGCAGCCTTCGAGCTGTGGTATGGCGTAGCAAAGAGCGCTCATCAACAATCGAACATGCAAAGAGTGGAAGCATTCTTTGCCGGTCCCGTGGACCTGCAGTCCTTCGACGACGAAGACGCGCGGATTGCGGGCCGCATCCGGGCAGCGTCAGAGGCCGCTGGAAAACCGATTGGAGCCTATGATCTGCTCATCGCCGCGCAGGCGATCCGCCATGGCCTGACGCTCGTGACGGCTAATGTGAGAGAGTTTGGCCGCGTGGCTGGGCTTTTGTGGGAAAATTGGGCGAAGACATAACGATGCAAAAGGGGCGAATGTGATCGGACGTTATACCCGCGCGGAAATGGGCCGCGTTTGGAGCGAAGAAAACAAATTCCAGAAGTGGCTCGACGTCGAACTAGCTGCCACTGAAACGTTGGCGGATGCCGGCATCGTTCCGCGCGAAGCCGCTGCAAAATTGCGCGAACGAGCGCGCGTGGACGTGGCGCGCATCAACGAGATTGAAGCGAAAGTTAAGCATGACGTGATCGCATTCACGATTGCAGTTCAGGAATCCGTCGGCGATCCCGAAGCGGCGCGCTGGCTGCACTACGGACTCACCTCGAACGATGTAGTGGACTCCGCCCAAGCGCTTCTCGTTCGCGAGGCGTCACACCTCATCGAGAAGGACCTGGAAAAATTTGGCGAAGTGCTCGAGCGTCGCGCTTGGGAGTTTAAAGACACTCCGGAAATCGGGCGCACCCACGGTATCCATGCCGAACCGATCACGTTTGGCCTCAAAGTCGCCAATTGGTACGCCGAGAATCGTCGTGACCTCGCTCGCTTCCAGCTTGCGGCGCATCAGTTGGCGGTGGGAAAAATTTCGGGCGCGGTAGGCACCTGCACTCATCTCGGTCCGGAAATCGAGCAGAAAATCTGCCAGCGCCTTGGACTCGCCACTGCGCCCATCACTTCTCAAGTGATCGAGCGCGACCGTCACGCGCAATATCTTTCCACGCTTGCGATTCTGGCTGCGTCGCTCGAACGCGTTGCGCTGGAAATTCGCCACCTACAGCGCACCGAGGTGCGCGAAGTGGAGGAGCCGTTCGGCGGCGAACAGCGCGGAAGCTCGGCCATGCCTCACAAACGCAATCCGGTTTCAAGCGAACAAATTTGCGGCCTCGCTCGAGTAGTGCGTGCAAATTCCATGGCCGCGCTGGAAAATGTCGCTCTCTGGCACGAACGCGATATTTCGCACAGCTCCGTCGAGCGCGTTATTCTGCCGGACTCCACGATCCTGGTGGATTACATGCTTCACCGCACAACCGAGATTGTCAGCAATATGAAAGTGTTTCCACAACGCATGCAGCGCAACCTCGATTCCACCATGGGCTTAATCTTTTCCGGTCAGCTTTTGCAGGATTTAGTGGAGCATGGTGCCCCGCGGGAAGATGCTTATAAATGGGTGCAAGGCCATGCCATGGCTGCTTGGGAGTCCGACACGAGTTTCCGCGACAAGATCGCTGCGGACGCGAACATCCGCAAATTTCTCGACGAAAAAGCCCTGGCTCACGCTTTCGACCTGAAACGCCAATTGCGTGCCGTGGATGCGATTTTTCGCCGTGTTTTCGACGCAAAATCCTACGTCGCATCCTGAAAGTTCGCTCGCCATTCCACCTTACGGATATTTCCAATTATTGTTTGGGAGGTTCTTCTAACGGCGTGGACGTGCCCAGTTTTACTTCGGATGAGAATTTCTTGTAATCGCTGTAGCGATCGATCTCGTTCTCTTTCACTTTGAGGAACACGAGGCGAGCTGCGGCGTGCACTTCGGAATACGACGGCAGCCATACTTCATTGTTGACCATGGTTTGCTCGAAAACCAGATTCGAGCCCTTCGAAAGTGAACCCAACAGTCCGCCGCCAATCTTCACATTGTCGTTGAATCGCGCTTCCAGACGAGCAACATCGCGGGCCTGTTCATCCACCCAGAGCACTCCACCGAGTTTCTGCACTAGATTCTCAGCCAGGTTCTTCGGCTTGTAATCAGGGTTCGGCCCGAAATCAAAAACGATCACTTCCTGGCCGCGAAACAGTTCACGCCGCGGATTTGTAAAACGCTCGGCTCGAAGAAAGTCTGAAATCTGAGCCTGCTCTTCTTCATCCTGCTTGGCCTGTTTCTTGGGGTCATTATCGAGCGCCGCTTTCTTTTTTTTCTTTTCGTCGAAATCCTTGCTGAATCGATCGTCCTCTTTTTTCTTTTCGTCGCCTTCGAGTGGCTTGCCGTCCTTGGCGAGCAGATGGCGTACTTCATCTTCGCCCACGTAAAAAATGTCGTATTCCTTCACGGAGCGCGAAGTTACCTGCCCGTTGGAGTCCATTTTTTCTTCTTCTTCGGACAAATGACAGGTGTAGTGCTTTATTATTTCGTCGACGGCTTTTTGATTCTTATCGATGTCGAGCAACAGCTTGGTGACATCCGGGAGAGGTCGGCCTTCCGCGCGCGGAAAATCGAAAATGGAGTCCTGTACCGGCGCATTTACCTCAGCCCTAGTCACCGTGATTGTATAGACGTGGCCGCCGCGGTGCAGCTCAATGCGATTGGGTTCCACGATGCCGTTTACAGGTTTGTAGTCAAAATAGTCGATTTCCTCCGCGGCGCCCGCAGTCTGCCCGTCGCTCAGCTGTGAGTTCGGCTGCTTGCTAGCGGACGTAAGCTTCGGTTCTGACGCCGGAACAACTTCGCGAACGATCAGATGGGTCTGTGCATCGAAGAAAACGTCGCGCCTGACGTGAGGCGCGAGCAATAATTCGACATGATAGGCCGGGCGGCCGGCGATGTTTTCGATGCCGGCAAATTTCTCTCCCAGGTTGTCTTTCTTTGCGCTCGCCAGGTGGCCATTCAAATATCGTGAGGTAGCTTCCCATTCGACCGCTTCCGCGCCGGTGAACGTGCGAGGGCTTCCGTTTGAATCCTGGCCCCACGCCGACATGCCGTTGTAAGCAGCGATGGTGTGCTGCGGCTCGATAACTATCTCCGAATAGAATTTATTCGGAGCTTTGGTAATCAGGGAGTACGAACCATTCGTGTCCGTCGATTCTTCGCGCAAACTGCCCGCGATTGCCAGCGTCTGAACTTTCGCCAGCGCCTTCCCGCCGCCTTCCGCGCGTAGATATTCATTGATAATTTTCTGCGGCGTTTGAGCAAGGCAAGTGGAAGAGAAAGCAAACAGCAGAGCAACAGTAAAATACGGACGGCACATTGCCGCCGGGACTCCCTCACCTCTGTTGCGATTAGAGGGCCGCAGCTTCATCGGAACATCCGCGCACGCAGATCAAAACACGCTCGACTCGGAAAAGTTTTGCCACGCTTTTTCCCTTCGTTCATAGCCCGTAATCAGGTTACCGGCGTGTTATTGGATGCGCTGGATGTAGCGGGCTTCGGAGGTGTCCACTTTCACTTTGTCGCCATTGCCGACGAAAGGCGGAACGTTAATTACCAAGCCGGTTTCCAACTTGGCCGGCTTCATCACCGCGCTGGCAGTCGCTTTCTGAATCGTCTGCTCCGTATCGACGACGGTCAGGTCAACGGTGTCGGGTAGCAGGACGCCAATCGGCTTATCGTCGTAATATTCGATCTTCACCGACAAATTCGGGATGAGGTAGTCTTTCGTGTCGCCCACAATGTCATTTTGCAGCGCAAGCTGTTCGTAGTCCTGAGAATTCATGAAGTGGTGCCCGTCCCCGTCGCTGTAAAGATATTCGAAGTCGATCTCGTCCACCGTCACTTTGTCCACGAATTCTTCAGCACGGAAGCGATAGTCCATCATCGAACCGGTGCGCAGGTTGCGCATTTTGGTTTGCATGGAGCCGCGTTTGTTGCCGGGCGTGCGATGGTCCACGCTATAAACCACATGAAGATCGCCTTCGTGCATGATGATCATACCGGGGCGCAATTGAGTCGACTTTAGCATGCCTGCTCCTGGATTCTCTTCGGACTTTTCCCGCCGCTTTGGACACGTCGGCCTGATGCAAGCCGGCAGAAGGTATTTCAATCGGGGCAGCGAACGACGCAAAACCCTGCTCGGCGTACATCCTGTATCCCGCCGAAGCTCCGATTATAGCGGCCTGTGCAGCCATTGGTCAAACGGGTCACAAGCTTGCGGAAGATCAGTTTTCGACTCTTCCTCTGAATCGAAGCTCCGGACTGGTGTGAAAAAAGACCGAAAGTTGGGCCGCGCTGGGTTATCCCGAAATTCGGGAACTTTTTGCCGTTTTCTAAGGAACTTTCCGACAGAGTGTGATCTATCGGTCGCTGCGGCTTTGAGGAAACGGGATTGACCGCACCCGGTCAGAAAGTAGATTCAACGACTGGAAGGCCACTAACCTGGTAATCCTTGACTGTTGCTGTGAACGGACGTCCAACCGAAAAAAACGTCATTCGAAGGCAGGTGTGCGATAGTGTTGTTCCCCCAGCCTAACGCTGTTTCGACTCTGCTCGTCCCATTAACGCTAACGGCACTCGTTTGCCCAAGATCGTAACAATTGCATCCGACTGCGCGTCTATCCTTCTGAACTGGAGGAGGTAGGCCGCGACTTTTGTCTTCCGGAGGTGTTAGTGCGTGGTTGAGTTGGCTCGAATCCTTCCATTGAAGGGCGATTCTTCGTGCTCAACGCAAGAAAGGCGTCAGTTGTATACCGTCTTAATATATAGCAACTATAAATCGTTTACGGAATCAAATCACAATCTTGTCGTGACTCAAATCGAAAGAGAACCTAATTGGAGGCGTAAATGAAGAGAATGCTGCAAAGCTTGGGGTTCGTAACCCTGCTGGCCCTGGCGTTGTATGCGGGACCGGCGGACGCGCAGAACACCGCGACAGCCACCACATCCACCATTCCGCTGCGATATGACGTGAGCAAGGAAGTCACTCTCAGCGCCACCGTTCAAAGTATCCCTGCAAAATCCTCTCATGGGCTGGCGGCCACCCCCGGACTAATGCTCCAGACAGTCTCCGGCACCGTACAGGGCAAACTTACCCAGTTCACTCTGAGCGGAAAAGACAGCCTTTCTATTTCCGCAGGCGAACAGCTTCAAGTCACTGGCGTGATGACCACCACCTTGCAGAACAAGCAAGTGTTTCTGATTCGCACCATTCAAATGAATGGCCACACTTATGCCATCCGGAACGAACGCGGCTTCCCACTGGCGCATCCGGCACGAAATCTCGTCACTGCAACCGAGTCGAAAGGAGGCCAGCTATGAATCGCAAAGCTCTCTGGATCGTTCTACTCGCCCTCGGCGCAACGTATGTAGCTGGCTGCGGAGGCGGCTCGAACAATAATAATATTCAAGTCTTCATCTCTCAGCCGCCCCCAGGATTCTTAGCGCCTGGTTCACCAGCGGTGTCCGTCACCGCAACCGTCACCGGGGATTCCAAGAAAGCGGGAGTTACGTGGAGCTGTACTCCGGGCAACTCCGCCGCCACTTGCGGTTCGTTTGATCCCCCGGCGACCCCAAGCGGAACCGCGACCATGTATTCGCCTCCACCCACGGCGGTTGGAACCGTGACGATCACGGCGACCTCTGTGACCAACACCGCCGCATTCGCGAGCGCCAACACCCAAATTTCGACTTCAGGTGGCATAACAGGCAATTTCTCCTTCAACGTCACCGGCTTGGATGCCAACGCGGTCTACTGTCTTGCAGGTGCGGTGACGATTGCCTCCAACGGCACTCTCACGGGCGAGCAGGACTACAATGACGCAGACGGGACCACTGTGCCTAATGACCCGATTATGAGCGGAGCCTTGTCTTTCGATCCCACTACTGGATTGGGGACCCTGACCCTGAACGCCACAAGTCTCGGCCAGGAAATTTTTGCGCTCAATTTTGTAAACAACAACCATGCCCTCATCGTTGAAGCTGACGGCTTCGCAACATCGAGTGGAAGCATGGACCTGCAAACCCTGCCGAGCACGCTATCGGGCGGATATTCCTTCACCCTCTCGGGTACGCATGGTAGCTCTGCTGAGATGTTCGTTTACGGAGGCGTCTTCTCATTGTCCGGGACGAGTCTGAGTGCCGGCACCATGGACGCGAACGATGGGCATGGCGGGATCACCACCGACAAATCTTTCACCGGAACGCTCATGGCCGCAGACACTTTCGGCCGCGGCACCGGCACCTTGAGCAACACCATCGGAGGTCTTTCCAGCTCCATTGTGTATTACATAGTTGGTCCGGAAGTTATCCGCATTATCGACATGGACAAGACGGACACCGCCATAGGCTCGGCGTTTGGCCAAGGCGCAGGCAATTTCACCAACGCGTCCATAGGTAATTCCGTTTTCAGCATGCAGAGCAACTTTGCTGGAAACCTCTATGCCTCGGTCGGCCAGGTTTTTCCATCCGGCGCTGCGGCGGATAAGTCGGGTGCTGTTCAGCCGGAGGGTACGACCGGTGTCACGAATAACTTCAACGGCGTCGCGGACGTCAATGAGGAGGAAGTCGGCTTCCTGGATGCTCAGGTAATCTCCGGCACCTATACCGTCGCTACTAACGGATACGGGAACCTGATGATTTTGCCGGCTGGAAATTTCGGAGACGTCAGCCAATTGGGAATCTATGCGACGGACCCGAATCTAAATTTGAGTGATCCGAATAGCCCACCTGCTCCCGGCGGAAACGCTAGCGCTTTGGTCGCCGATCTGGACGTCAACCTTGCCGGCACTGGGGTTCTAGTTCCTCAGACGGACAACAGCACCTTGAGCTTCTCCGGCAACTACGCGCTCGGATTTCAGGACTTCATCGACACCGGTACCGAGAGCGGCGAGCTCGATTTCGTAGGGAACGCCACGGCTACATCCGTCACTCCCACACTCTTGACCGGGAATGGGACAGTGAGCGATCCCTTCGACCTACTTGGAGGAGCATCGTTTTCGCTGAGTGGGACCTTCACAAGCCCCATCGTGCCGGACGGAGGAAATCTCGGGCGTTACGCGATAAGTCCGTTTAGCGTGACGGTTGATTCGGTAACCACCCCCATCCCGTATTTGGCAGTCGTCTATCAGGCTAGCGGCGGCCAGTTGTTCTGGTTGGAAGATGGAGCCGACGGCCAGGGCAGCGTGTTTAACGGGCAGATCCAGCAGCAGTCGTTTCCGTTAGGCGGGGATGCCAAGAAGGCCGCAGCCAAGACGACAAAAAAATGACAACCTAATTCACTGACGTTTAGGGGCACGGCCGGGCGACCGGCTGTGCCCCTTTGTCGTTAGCTTGAGCTCGATTAGAAGTTCTCGCCGCACTTTCCGCGCGCCGCGGCTTCGGTGTCAGCTGCGACTTCTTCCTGTTTCGCTTAATCGTCCGGAATTTTTATGGCTGAGGCTGAGACTGTGCTTGTGCGCGGGCTTCGGCCATGATTTTCTCGATTTCGTCGGGGGAACGCGGGAGTTTTGCGGAGAGCAGTTGGTTGCCGTCCTGTGTGACCAGGACGTCGTCCTCGATGCGCACGCCGATATTTTCTTCGGGAATGTAAATGCCGGGCTCGTCGGTGATGACCATGCCAGCTTGAAGCAGGGTGCGGTCGTTCACGTCATGGACGTCGAGGCCGAGATGATGTCCCACGCCGTGGAAAAAGTAGCGGCCGAGCGTGTTGCCGTGCAGGTCGTGACCGTGCGTGTTGATGTAGTCGAAAGCCACCTGATGAACGCTCTTGGCTCCCATGAGCATCACACCAGGCTTGATCGCGGCGAGCGCGGCGTTCTGCGCGCCTAGAACAATTTCGTAAATCTCGCGCTGGCGAGCGGTGTACTTGCCGTTGGCCGGAAGCGTGCGCGTAATGTCAGCCGCGTAACCGCCGTATTCGCCGGCTACGTCGATCACAACCACATCGCCATCCTTTATTTCGTTGGTCAACGCGTCGTAATGCAGCACGGTGGAATAAAAGCCGGTTCCGACGATGGGCGCATAGGCTTCGCGCGAGCAGCCCTCCATTTCATGAACTTCCTTCATGCGCGCGGCAATTTGATATTCGAAAAGGCCGGGGCGCATCATTTTCATGGCGGCAATGTGCGCGTCCACCGAAGCGTCCACCGCTTTTTGAATCAGGGCGATTTCGCCGGGAGACTTTATCTGGCGCAGAGAGGCCAGCGCCGGAGAAATATCTTCGATGGTTGTTTGAGGCAGGCTGTGTTGCACCCATTCGCTCCAGGTGGTCAGGTGCGGGTAGCCTTTTTCCTCCTTGGTAGGCAGCTCGGTGTAGAACGTGGAATAAGTTTTCGCGAGATTCACCAGATCCGCGCGCAGGTTGGCGAAAGGCTCGACGGCCTGGAACCCGGTTTTTTCCGCGATGCCCGGATCATTGGGACCCATCTTGGGCCCTCCCCATTTTTCTTCGAGGGGATTGCGCGGAGGAAGATAGAAAATCTCGTGGGGCCCCGCGGGGGCGTTGGCGTCGGGAGAATCGGGGATCAGAAGGAGGGCGGCGTCGGGTTCACTGTGCCCCGTGAGGTAGTAAAAATTCTCTTCCTGAAAGAAAACGGCGAGCTCGCCCGCGTCCTGACGGCTGGTGTAGCCGAACAGCACGACTGGCCCCTTGATCGTGGACCGAAGTTTTGCACGCCGGGCGGCGTATTCCGAGTTGGGCTGCCGGAACCGCGCCTGAGCAAGAAACGAACCGCACACAAGAACAAGAAACAAGAGGCCAAAGCGTGTAGCAAAGCTGCGAACTTTCATCAGTTTCCTTTCACCGGAACTTGGGCCAAATTCTGATAAACGTAGCGATCGCCTAATGTGCGTTCTGGCCCCGGTTAGAATTTTTTCCGACGTTTGTTTTGAGTGAGTTACGTCGATTTCTGTTTGTGGGGCAGAACCGGTTAGAAATGGGCGTTTTTGGGGCGAGTACGCGCCTGGAGGTTTGGGAATCCGAGCATCGCTTTTTTGAAAAATTTGGCGATTTGAGCGACCCGCTGTTGTTTGTTTTCCGTCAGTTACGGGACATTTAATTTCGTGAGTTTGGCGATTTAATTTGACGCGCGCAGAGATAAATTTATGCAGGCGGGAAAGCTCCGGGAGGTGCAGCTTCCCCGAGCTTTTGTGCAGCGCTCGACGATATTCAATTTTAATCACACGAAACGCTAGCACGTGATTCCGCGAAACTCAAGGACGTGGATGTGTGAGCATAACTCTGCTGCGTCTCTATTCCCATTTTGGGAATGAGTTGAAACAGCGGACCGCGTCAAGCCGAGGTGTGGCCCGCTGGGTTCGCAGACTGTGACACGGCTTTCAGCGGCACGGGAGCGCCATAGACGTGCCAGAAATCACCGTCCGCGTTTGCATTGGCGAATTCGAAAGCGACTCGCCTGCGGCCGCGGGGTTGCGGATCGACATAGACTACGCGGCATTCGCGCTCTTCTTCGGTGAAGCTGTTGACGATGAGGATCTTTTGCCCGAGTTTTACGCGGGGCTTCATGTCGAGCAGCCCGCCGTATAAGCTGACCGCCATGGTGGCAGTTACATCGCGGAAGGGATGGTTTCGGGGGGTACGTCCGTAAACTTTGACGGCAATCGTGAAAGGGAAGCGCTTGCATCGACGGCGCTCTACCATCGGAACCTCCTCAGTTACCCAAGAAACTGGCGCTGGTTTAAGGCTACGTGCGGTCTGGCATGTAGGGCAATAGTACTTCGTTGCTTAAGTAGATACAGACTGCTGTGGATGATTTCGCTGCCTTGAACGTCAAAACCCGAACCTTTCCTCCATAGACCGCAGAGAAATTCGGCATCCCGCGAGTTTCAATCGTGCATAGGTTCACTCCGGTGCCGCGCGGAAGGGCCGGCCACCCGCCGAAATCAGATGATTTTCGAGTAGCCACCAGTCAATCCCGGTGAGAAAACTGAATCGCCCTCGGGGTCAGCGACTCCGTGTAGTTTGCGAATTATCTTTTCTACGTCGCCCCGCACCCGCTCGACGTTAGCGTGACTTATCTGTTTCTCCCACCTGGCTTTTAGTGGTTCGCCGAGGAACACGTCCAAACCTTCGGTGTTATCTCGGATTACACTAGCCTCAAGCGTTTCATTTTTCCCATGGGCTAGGGCGTTGCGGAACTTGAACAGCGTTACTATCGACTGGGCGGGCCGCTCGCCGCGCGGAAATGATAGTTTCAGCCTTTCGCACACGACCTCCAGCTTTTCCAATGGCCCCAGGGATTCCAAGACTTTCCAACTCTTGAACAATTTCGGCCCGATGTGATTGAGATACGATTCGAAAGTGAATGCGGTGAGTAAGAGTGCGGACATCCGCACCCAATCGCTGCCTATCGCGTCGGATTGCGCGCGCCGCAGTAAAGCTGCTGAACCATCCCACATTTCGACGTACATCCTGAGATCCCGGGTCTTTGCGACTTTAATTTTCGGCTTCTGAGCGTGGCGATTCATTGCTGTCGGAAGTCTCGTGCTAAATCGGAGCAGTACGGAATAAGCTCACCCGGAAATCCTGCGCGGTTAGCCTCATCTAGCTCTGCGGAATTCAAAGAATCACTTTGCGGCTTCGTCGCCGTTAGACAGCGCTGGCCGGTCTTAGTATCAAGCGCGAGGCGAAAATTGCCCGGAATCGGCTGGAATCGCGGCCTGTTCGAACACCTTACCAGCAATAGAACAGCTACTAGAACGATCGAGAGTTTCACTGTTTGTCTCGCTTAGGTGGCAACGGCTGACAGGAATCGGCAGCGTAGAGTCCTAGAGGATCCTCCTTCGGGCATGGCTTGGAATTCAGGATTTGTTCCGAAGCGATGTCAAACACCGCGTTGGCTCTTCGTTTATTGCCCACGTTATTTAAGACGATTAGGACTGTCGTGTCCTTCGATTCGTTTTTCGGATCGTTCGCGGCAGTCGCTCGATAGGCTTTATATTCTTCCCCTGCAACCAGCATCGCGCACGAGGCCGAGACCTTGGATGTCAATTCGTAGCGCACTTTTTCGGATGTAGCTTTCACAGTACAGCCGGTATCTCGCTTTATCGCGGTAACGCGGATCGTGAATTTATTCTCTTCTGGAGTCTGAGGGCGCAGTGAAGGCGCAACGCATAAAGCAACCGCGAACATTGCGATCAGTTCTTTCACGTTTGAGTAATCTACTCTGCACTTTTCGGGGAGTCAATCCTCGCAGCGGCAGTGAGATGCTATTTCAAAATACGTAACGGATCAATCTACTGCGTCATAACTAAAGCGCAACACGTTGATTCCGTGTTTTGCGGCGACTTCGGCGAGATCTCCATCGCATGTTAACAACGTGCATCCGTTGAAGTGCGCGGCCTCCGCGATCAAGGCATCCTTTGCGTTGTTTTGTTTCTTGCTTCTCCTCTGTTCTTTCTTCGGCTTCCTATCCCACGCGTCATCGAGGTCTTTCTTGAGTGCATAGTAGAGGGACCCATCAGAGCGCCAGTGACCCTGATCGAAACCGGCACCTGCAATGTCAAATGCGAACGCGGTGTGAAGCATCGTTCCGCGAGCGTCTATGATTTCCGTAAATTTCTCCATCAGTCGTGACCTTTTCCTGCTGTCCCGAATGTTTTTCAGCTCTTCCAATTGGATAGCGGTCGCGCAGAATTCCCCGTCTGACGGTAGCCTACTGATAGCAAGTCGCCCTTTCACGAGCGAATCAAAAATGTTTGTGTCGAGCATGTACTTCTTTAAAGAGGTGGCTGTCATTGTCTCGCGCTCTTGTACATGGAAACGGCGTATGATTCGGTGCGTGACGACTCGAATTCGAATGCGCGAATTACCTCATGTCTTTGCGGGGCAAGGAACCGTGCTTTCCGCGCACATCGCCAGACTGTCTGTCCTTTATGAGGATCTTCGAATCGAAGTTTTGGCAACAGCCGAACAATCAATTGCTTGCCTTGATGTAACTGACGAAACCTATCGTCGTCATTACTTTATTCGCAGAAGTATTGCAACGGTTGTCGAATTTGCCGAGGCATTGCGATTGCTCAACGGAAGTAATGAATTTGCCTGCAAAGTTAAACCACATTTTATTCCTTCGATGATTGAGTGCTGGGACAGCGCCGTAAGATTTTTCCGCGACCAGGAACCGTTCCTGAAACTTGTGAGAAACGATATCGGAGGACACTTCGGACTGCAGTCGGCGGAATACGCAATCGCAAAAGCGGATCCTTTGACCCCCTTAAAAATGGAAGTAAACGAAAAAGGAAACATGTTTCTTCACTTTGCTGGTGAAATCGCTGCGGCGGCGACAATGCGGCACCTTGAAGGACCGACTGTAGAGGAAGGCTTCGCCAAGCTGATGAAAATCGTAACAACTGCGTTCGGTCATGCCACAAGCTCCGTCCATTGCATTGGCGTAGCTTATCTTTGGCCACGTTTCGGTTGATCTAATTCCGTGTCCGACCAACAACAATCGCTTTCACGTTATGACTTTAGCCATCGGCAGCGCTTTTTCTTTATTGTACCTGTAAAGAGACACCCTCATCTCCGGCGTGTGCGGGTCATATTTCCAATCTTGAAATCCATGTTTAACAAACAGTTTTCGGGCAGAGTTGTGCTCTCCGACGTGAAGAAACATTCCGTGGGGTCCGAGTGCCTCGCGCATCCTGCATTCACATTCTTTCAGGAGCGAACTGCCTACGCCTCGGTTGCGCTGTTCAGGCGCGACGGCGATCGCAATAATATACGAACATGATTTCGTTGTACTCCACTGCACGATTACGAACCCGGTCGGAATATTCTCAGTTTCATTATTCGTGTGAATCAACGTAAGTGTGTGCGGCTCGTTCATATACTTCATACAGGTCATGTGGCCAGGACCGCTGTATTGGCTGAACTCTCTTTCGTCGAGGCCAGAAATAAAAGATATGTCTTGGGGCGTAACATCGCGAATGGGCATCGGTTTTTTTTACTCACGGCGTTTGCATTTCCCGCGGTTAGTCTAGGATAACACTTGGCCTTTATTTCGCTAGCCGTCGCCAGTGATTTCCCATTCGCCAAATCAAACTTAAGGCAACAGCTGGTCCCTCGTCTGCGAGAAGCGGCCTCGCTCCCTTCCTGCGTCAGGGCGCCCTTCGAAGAGGCAGTCCGCTCAGGGTCTTTCGCTAAGAACGCGAAAGAGATGACAACGTAAAAAGTTAATCGCGGTTAGAAACCTGGGGCGCCGGTGGAGGCGGGGCGGACTTCGCCTGTTTCTACGCCGAAACGGAGGCGCTCGAAATAGGTTTGGGCGAGAGACATTAGGCCAGTGTAAAGATAGCCCCAAACGAAGAGCAGGAGGAACGGGACGGTGGCGTAGTTTTCGTTTTGCAGGGCGTAGACGACGGCGAGCAAAAAGTAAATTCCGAGAGCGACTTCGCCGAACGGCAACAAGCCCGCGCTCTTGCGATAAGTCTTCTTTGACCAGTCAGCGGTGCCGTGGGCAGTAGCTCCGACGCGATATTTCGGCGTGCGCACGAATTCCGATTTAACGTTGAAGATGGCTTCCAGAACGCCTCGGGCGTTGCGAACGGAAAGTCCGATGCCCACGGCCATTGCAAAGGGAAGGTACAGAAACGTGCGCGTCCACGTTTTCGGGTACAACGCGCGTTCCGCCGCGAGGTAAAACGAAGAGATCGAACAAGTGGAAGCCAAAAAGAGCGGCAAATCGATCACCAGCACCTGAAACCATCCCTGATAAAAACGCACGATCATAGCGGGAAGCAAAATGATGGACATGAGCACCATCAGGGGATAGCTGATGTTGGCGGTGAGATGAAAAAACGCTTCGGCTTTCACCGCGGCGGGCTCGTTCGAACGCAGAACGCGAGGAAGGATTTTCTTCGCGGTCTGCATCAAACCCTTGGCCCAGCGAGCTTGCTGCGATTTGAACGCGTTCATTTCAACGGGAAGCTCGGAGGGACATTCGATGTCCGGCAAATAGAGGAATTGCCAGCCGCGAAGCTGCGCGCGATAAGAAAGGTCGGTGTCTTCGGTTAGCGTGTCGTGCTGCCAGCCTCCGGCGTCTTCGATCGCGTTGCGGCGCCAGATTCCCGCGGTGCCGTTGAAATTGAAGAAAAGGCCGCTGCGGTAGCGCGCACAATGTTCGATGACGAAATGCCCGTCGAGCAGAATGGCTTCGACTTCGGTGAGCGCGGAGTAGTGGCGATTGATATAGCTCCAGCGCGTCTGAACCATGGCGAGTTTTTCGTCGGTGAAATAAGGGACGGTGCGGCGCAGAAAATCCGCAGGCGGAATAAAATCGGCGTCGAAGATGGCGACGAATTCACCGGTGGCAGACTTGAGGCCGTCCTGCAGAGCGCCGGCCTTGTAACCTTCGCGATTGTTGCGGTGAATGTAGCTGATGGGCACGCCGAGGGCGCGGTAGCGTTCCACACAGTCACGAGCTACTTGCTGGGTCTGGTCGGTCGAGTCGTCGAGGACCTGAATTTCGAGGCGCTCGCGCGGGTAGTCAAATTGAGCAATGGCTTCGACCAGGCGTTCGATAACGTAGCGCTCGTTGTAAATCGGAAGCTGCACGGTGACTTTGGGCCACGAAGTGATCTCCGGCGGCGGGCCGGGGACGTTCTTCCGATTTTTATAGTAGTTGTAAACCAGAGCGTAACGATGGATGCCGTAAGCGGCCAGGATGATCATCACGAAAAAATACGGCAGCATGATTGCAAGGTCGAAGGAATTCAGTTGGTAAATGCCGCGGAAGGGATTTAGATCGGGGTCCATGTTGCGGCGCCAGTAGTCGGAGAGCGGATTGCTGGGAGCAATCCAGGCGGCTACGCACATCGCCGAGTTATATAGGGAAAACACTGGCCGATTATTCCTCTACAGCCGCTCTAGATGGCACTTTGACCGTTGATAAGCTAGCGCTTGCCGAAAGGGCTCCGCGCAGCCGAGCGTCAATTATACGGTGGCATCGACGGCTGTCAACGAAGATGCTCTTGAGGGCTGACGAGTCGCAGCGGAAGCAACGATGTGGCGGTGCGCGGAGGGACGATCCCTCGGTGCGCATTGACCGTGCTGAAACGCCCGCCTACAATGCCTACGCGTAAGGAGAACAGCCGATGGATTGTCGCAGGAACAGGATTTCGCACGTCACGCTATTCGCGCTAGGGATTGCGTTCATTGTGGCGCCGATTGTCGCGCGTCCAAATACTGCCGGAGTAAATGCGAGTGGGACTGCGGCACGTACTCAACGAGGTCCCACCGAAGCGACTTTGGCGAAGGCGTATCGATTTGAGCGCGGCGGCTGGGTTTACGTCCACTTAGAGGGCTCACCGCACGACATCGGCTATCAGCATGGCTATCTTTTAGCGCCGGAAATATCGGATGCATTCGCGGCAGTGAGTGTGGAGATGACTCACACGTCCAAGCGCGATTGGAATTTCTTCCGCCGCGCCGCTCGCGAAATGCTCTGGCCGAAAATCGATCCGGAATACCAGTCGGAGTTGCAAGGAATCGTCGACGGCATGCAGGCCCAACAATATAAGCTGGACCTGTACGACATTGTCGCCATGAACGCATTCATGGAACTTCCCGATTACTACGTGCCTTGGCTGAATGAAAAAGCGCAGGGTGCGAAAGCCTCTTCGGTATCCGACTCCGAGCATTGCAGCGCGTTCGTAGCCACCGGCAGTTACACCAAAGATCACCAGATTGTGATGGCGCATAACAACTGGACGAGTTACCTGCAAGGCGCGCGTTGGAAAATTATTTTCGACATCACGCCGCAACAGGGCTACAGCATGTTGATGGACGGATTCCCCGGCGTAATCGTCAGCGACGACGATTTCGGCGTGAATTCGAATGGCTTGATGTTCACCGAAACGACTATCACCGATTTCCATGGATGGGACCCAAATGGAAAGCCTGAGTTCGTCCGCGCGCGCAAAGCCATGCAATATGCCGGCTCAATCGATGAATACGTGAAAATCATGCTCGACGGAAACAACGGCGGTTACGCGAACGATTGGCTCCTTGCGGACCGAAAGACAGGCGAGATCGCGCGTTTCGAACTGGGCCTTCTCCATTCCAAAGTGTGGCGCACCAAGGACGGCTATTACGCAGGCTCGAATTTTGCTAGCGATCCCGACGTGCTGAAAGATGAAACTACGTTTGACCCTTCGAATCCGGCGGCTTCGGCAAACGCCCGTCATATCCGCTGGGACGAATTGATGGCTGCGAATCAGGGGAAAATCGACACCACGCTCGCGCAAGCCTTTCTTTCCGATCATTATGATTCGTACACGAAGAAGACAGGACCCAATCGGCGCACTCTTTGCGGCCACGGCGATGTGGCCACCGAAGGAGATCCCGGTTTCGCGAAGACGCCATACAATCCGTCAGGGGCTGTCGAAGGAAAAGTGATGGACAGCCACATGGCCGAGGCGATGACTTTTATCGCGCGCATCGGCCACCCTTGCGGCACGGATTTTAAGTTCCGGCCATTTCTAGAGAAGCACCCCGAATATTCCTGGCAATCTTCAGTAATGATAGACATGAATGCCGGCCCGTGGACGCAATTCCGCTCGCGCGAACCTGCTCCCAGCGATGAAGCCGCCGGGAAATAGTCTATTCACTGCCGGTCCGGAGCACCGATGGGATCTCGTGAAGCTTGTTTTAATTTCCGTATCTCGCGGAACCGTCGAACTGGTCGGTGCGGCGCTGTGGATTGGTTGATAAGCCGATCGCTGTGCCGGTGATATTCCGCTCTAAGAAGTAAGCCGCGGACTGTTCTACGGCCGGTTTCTCCCCGATGTTCAGAGTGACGTAGTTGTGCGCCTCGGGGAAGGCGAGGCTATGCTGGCCGCAGCGGGATCGCCGACCGTTCATCCGCATGCCGAGGATGACCAAGCGACGCGCGCGCGGTGGGACAATGACATCGGCCAGTTCAACGAGAACCTCGCCGCTGTTCAGCAGTTCCTGATGGACATCCTGAGCGGAAAGCTCACTGCGCGGAGCGACATCCTTGATCGGGCGCAGCCGTTCTACGGTGTTCAGGGCGCGTGGTATACCGTGGGTTACAAGATGGCATCCATGGTGGAGATCGCGTTTGGGCGACAGGCGCTCTTGGGAGCCATGATTGACCCGCGGAAATTGCTAGTCCTTTACAATCAGGCGGCGGAAAAGCAAAACCCGCAGACGGGCAGCCACTTGGCGATCTGGTCAGCGCAACTAATCGAGGCACTCGGCGCGGGTCAGGCCGGGCGGTAAGCCCAGGGCACAGCGCGGCGCAACCAGATCGCAAATCTTTAATGTTGAGTATAGTCGGCTGGTGCGGGGGGAATGTGTTCTTCGAGGTAACGTAGCAGAAGGCTGAACAGGTGCAGTCTGGTTCCGTAGCCCTCGTAAATGGCGTGTGTGCGGTTGGGATACTCCATAAAATCCACGGGCTTGTCGAGTTCAATCAGTCGATTGAGTAATAGCTCCGATCCCGCGTAATGGACGTTGTCATCTCCGGAACCGTGCACGAGCAACAGGCTTCCCCGCAATCCCTCGGCAAAATTAATGGCTGAACTGTTCCGATAGCCATCCACGTTCTGTAACGGCAATCCCATATAGCGTTCTTGATAGATGGTGTCGTACATTCGCAAATCGGGGACCGGTGCCACAGCCATGCCTACCTGGTACAAATCCGGAGCTTGAAACATTAAGCTAAGAGTGCTGGTAGCACCACCGCTCCATCCCCAGATGGCCACGCGTTGAGAGTCTGCGAACGGATGAGTGCGAAGGAATGCGCGAAGTGCGGCCGACTGGTCTTTGACGATGATGGGTTGAATCGCACCGTAGACGATTTTGCGCCAAGCGCGTCCTTTTGGCGCCGGGGTGCCACGATTGTCGAAGCTGACTACCAAGTATCCGGCGGCAGCTGCGAGGCGCTGGAAATTGTTTCCCGTCTCCCACTCGTCGAGTACGGTTTGTGCCGCAGGCTCGCCGTACACGTAAACGATAAGAGGATATTTTTTTGCGGGATCAAAATGAGGCGGCTTCATCATCCATGCGTCCAGGATGACGCCGTCGCCGATATCAACTTTGAAGAATTCGGTGGGGCTGCTGAGAAGTATGGAAGCGTTTGCGTGTAGAGCGGCATTGTCTTCCAATATTCGCGCGGAACGATGCGCGGGAAGTTCCACGAGATCGGTCACAGGCGTCACGTCGGCGCGCGAGTAGTTATGGAAAGCCCAGCGGGAATCCGGGGAAATATCGTAATGGTGGGTCCCGGGTAGAGCAGAGGGACTTACACGTTCCGCATTTCCGGAACCATCCAGCCGCGTGCGATACAGGTAGCGTTGCGTGGCATTCTCGGGTGACGCGGTGAAATAGAGCCAGCCGCCCTTTTCGTCAGCGCGGCCAAGATCGGTCACGTCGAAATTTCCGTGTGTAATCAGTCGCACGCTCTTTCCGTCGCGAGAAACCAAATAGGCATGCCGCCATCCGTCCCGTTCGCTGAGCCACAGAAAATCCGCGCCGTTATGAAGCCAGTTTATTTTCGGCATTACGTCAACCCAGGCCGCGTCATGATCCTGGAAAATCGAGCGAACTTCTCCGCTGGCGCTATCAGCGAGCAGAACATCGTTCGTATTCTGGAGGCGATTCAGATGTTCGATTGCGAGGTCGTTCGAATTTCCCGCCCAGTCCATTCGAGCAATGTAATTGTCACGAGGATCCCCCGGAACTTGCATCCAGCGCGTAGCTCCGCCTTCGAGGTCCACCACGCCTACACGCACGGATGAGTTTGTGGTCCCCGGAATCGGATACGGAATATCGAGAATCGACGGATAGTCAGCCAATCCCGGATAGGGGAAGCCAGTGATTATTTCGTGCGGGGCGCCAAGATTGTAAATGAGCGAAAAGATTTCCACACCTCGCGTGTCGAACTGCCAGTATGCGATGTGGCGTCCGTCGGGACTCCAGCGAAATCCATCACGAACGTCGAGTTCCTCTTCGTATACCCAGTCGGAAGTGCCATTGATCAACGCCGCTGAACCGTCGCTAGTCAGCGGCAGTATTTTTCCCGAGGCGATATCTTCGACGTAAATATTATTGGAGCGAACGTAGGCGGCCTTCGTTCCATCGGGCGAGAATTTTGCAAACATCAGCGAAGACGCCGGCGCCTCGCCGCCAAGCTTGGTTAACGCGCCGGACTTCAGGTCCAGCACCCAGTAATCACCGCGCGTATTTTGCCGCCAAACAGGCGCGGAGTTGGTATAGATCAGAACGCGGCCTTTGTCCTTGGACCACGAGTAATCCTCGATTGCGAGCGGAGATTGCGCGCCATGCGGTATGAGTTTGGCAGCTGAAATAAGGAGTTCGCGCTTTCCGGTTGCAGTTTCATACCGCACGATATCTTGCGCATCTTTTCCGCTCGTCGAGGGCTCGACGGTGGTATAGAAATCTCCACCATCCAGCCAGCGAGCCGGCCCAAAAGTCTTTACTTCGAAATCGTCTGACGCAAACATGCGATGGAGAAGTTTGTCGGAGTCCGCAGAGACCGGCGAAGCATTCTGTGCAATAGCGGGCATAGCATAGCCCGCGAAAAGAGCTGTGAAGATCAGCAAGCAAAGAGATCGCCGCAAGAACTTGAACCTGATCTTTCGAATCGACTTCACCTTGGCGGAACTCATGCACACCCCTAGTGTGATTCCCAAGACTCGGAATTCTTATTTTGTGAAATTACTTTCTTCGATTTTCCGGCCGTTCGTCGGCTGAATCGGGCGTGCATTATCCGGATAGAGCCTTGCAAACGCTGCGATCTGCGCCGAAGAAAGCTCCACGGGGGTTTTCAGGACGAACCACTTCACGTCGCTGCACGGCGGGATTGTCAGCGAGCCATCAAAGGTAAAATAATTCTGATCGGCCGGCAGCAAATCGGCCGCGTTGATCATGATTTTTTTGAATTCGGCTTCCTTGCCGACTTCCTTCGGGATATGGCTCCAGATGTCGCGGATGAGCGGGTTTTCATTGCCGCTCTTCAGCAAGACGGCGACAGCTACGGCGCTTCCGTCCGCGTGGACGTGAACCAGGTGAAGCACCATATCGGCTTTCTGGCCATTTATTTCTTCCTCGCTTGGATGATGAAAATGAAATTGTACGAGCGGATACTGCTTACCGTCCACAGTAATGCTGCTCCCGGCTTGATACTTAACGAGGATCGTATGGCCGTTGTTGATGATGGTCATCGGCGCGAGCTTGTAATCGAATGTAATCGCCTTCAAATCCGCCGGCACTGCCCCCTTGATGTCGATGGGCGACTGTCGCTGTCCGGTCTTGCAGGCTGCAAAACTCGGGTCCAGATCGCCCCAATGCTCCGGACCGTCCGGGCCCGAATAGCTCCAGTGCGGAGTCCCGGCCGGATGCTCTTGCGCGCGGACTGGAATCGCGCCGATGGAAGCGGCGAAGCAGAGCGCCGCCAAGCTGCATACCGACATCCCGATGCGAATATTCATACGAACATCCTCCGCTGAATTGTTGCGTGAAAGAAATCACGGCACGGACGGGCCATAGCATCCCACTCCTGGCTAAAATCTTCAATATCTCTATCGTCTATGGTTTTTTCTTGCGCGACAATTTTAGAGTGATTTCAATATCCCGGCGGGAATCGAAACTCGAGATGGTGCGAGTGGAAGAGGTCATGTCTTCATGTTCAGCATGAATTTCATAATCCACATTCGGATCCAAGCCGCTGAAACGGTAAAGACCCTTCTCATCGGCAAAAGAAGTCCTCACTGCTTGCGTTTTGACGTTTAGCAAATACACGACGCTCGAAGGCACGGGGTTTTCGTCTTTGTCCGCCACCAGTCCATGGACCGTACGTAACTGAGCTTCGGCCCTTTTTTGATCTTTGGTTTGGTGCGCGACAGCGGGGAAAGCTGCGAGAAACATAAGAAGAATAAAAAGCGCCGAGCGAGAAACGCGGGACGAAGTCACGAATTCCCGTCCTTCCAACGCATGCCGCCGCTGTTATCTGCAGTTAGGCGGGTGCTTGAAGGGCGGCAACCGCAAAGTTTTATAAAGTAGTCCGAGATCATTGATCCTCTGCCATCCGGGCAACGCAAGCAAATGCGGAAGAATCTGTTGGAGAGACTCAAAGAACTATTCCGCCTCTTCCTCCTCTTCTTCTTCCTCGACAGCGTCCTCTTCGTCGGAATCCTCTTCTTCGTCTTCTTCCTCATCTTCGTCATCGGAAATCACGATGAGATGAACAGGATGAGTCTGCGTTACCTCAAGCTCCGCGTCACATTCATGGCAGCTGAGAATTTCGCCTTCTTCCACTTCGTCTTCGTCCAAATCGATTTCGGCGTCGCATTCAGGACATCTGGTCACTGATTTCTCTCCTTCCTAGGGCCGGCTAGCACCGGGAAGCGTATTATATAACGCCAGTGTCAAGCTTTTGGGTGAGGGAACATCAAAAGGTGACTAGTCGCGAATATCCCGAGCGTCCGCTGGTAGGTGTTGGCGGCGTGGTGATCGCCGAGGATAGAGTGCTGCTGATTCGTCGCGGTGGGCCGCCGCTGGAAGGCGAATGGTCCATTCCCGGCGGCATGCTCGAGGTTGGGGAGGCATTGCGTGATGGAGTGCGGCGCGAACTTCAAGAAGAAACAGGTCTCGAAGTGCGCGTCCAGGATTTGATCGAGGCGTTCGACCGCATTATGCCGGACGCAGATGGCAAGTGGCGCTATCATTTTGTAATTTTAGATTATTTATGCGAAGCGGTGAGCGGCGTCGCTCGTGCGGCAAGCGATGTTGTAGATGTCGCCTGGGCGTTTGAAGAAGAGCTGGCCCGTTTTTCGCTGACTCCAACAGCCACGCGCGTGATCAAGACAGCATTCGAGATGGCACGCTCGCGCCAAACTACCTAGCAGCTCAGCTGGCCGCTGCTTCTGGCAGCCTTCCGAAGCGGCGCTCGCGTTTCAGGAAATCCTCGATCGCGTCGGCCAAGTCTGCAGCATCGAATTCGGGCCACATTCGCGGCGTGAAAAGCAATTCGGCGTAAGCGCACTCCCACAGCATGAAATCGCTCAAGCGGCGGTCGCCTCCGGTGCGAATCAACAGATCGACATCCAGCGCGGGGCCGCTCGTATGCATCACTTCGCCAAGCCTCTTCGCAAATTCGCGCTGCGAAATCTCCAGACTGGATAACATCCAGCAAGAGGCGCGAAGAATAGAGTCACGCGCGGAGTAATCGATCGCGATGCGCAATTCGAGAATTCGTCCGGAAGCGGTGATTCGCTCAGCAGATTCGATCGCCTGGGATAAGGACGGCGGAATGCGGTCGCGCCGGCCTATCACGCGCAGCCGGATGCCATTGGCCGCGCACTGTGAAGCGTCGTTGCGAAGGTACGTTTCAAGTAATGAAAGCAGCGAAGCCACTTCGGTGCTCGGGCGCCCCCAATTGTCAGAAGAGAATGCGTACAACGTCAGCGTGCCGACGCCGAGCGCAGGCGCTGCTCGTACTATCCGGCGAACCGCGTCCACGCCGGCGCGGTGGCCTTCCGAACGCGCAAGCCCTCGCGCGGCGGCCCAGCGGCCGTTTCCGTCCAGCAAAATTGCGACGTGAAGTCCTGGATGCTCGGCCATCTTCGAAATGTTTTTATTCATAAAGTACGCGCCGAAAAAACTTTCGCTTTTAACCTTCTCGCGTCGCTTGGATCAGAGCTTCCATGTGATTCAGATATTTTTCCAGGGCGCGCCGACCCGCGGCCGAAAGGCGATATTGAGTTTTGGGAACCCGGCCGGCGAAGGATTTCGTGCAAGTGATATAGCCGGCATCCTCCAGCTTTCGCGCGTGCACGCTCAGGTTGCCGTCCGTCGCGCGAACCAACTGCTTCAGCTCGTTGAACGCCAGAGAAGTATTTACAGCGAGCGCGCTTATGATCGCGAGCCGTGTGCGCTCGTGGATCAGCCGATCGAGATCCGAAGGGGAAGTCTCCGCGGCTCGCGCGCGAGGCATTCCCTTCTTTGCCGAATCTTCGCGCTCCGCGCGGTATGCGCCTGATTTAGCCGCCATATTTCCTCGCGATTACCGCGCCAAAAATAATGTGAAGCGCCCCGAAACCTGCTGCTAGAAAAATATTGCCCCAGCTCCAGGGACAGAACAGCGCCACCGCGCCGAGTACCATGAAGCACAAACCCATCAAGGGCACCACGCGAATTGAAAATGCGCCGCCGGTCACGACCCCAGTGCCGTACAACAGCAGCCACTCACCCGGAATTGCTCCGACCACGCCGGTGCGCAATTGCAATGCCGTGAGCAGCACACCCACCAAAAGCGGTGGCGCAAAACTATAAACAAATCGCCGACCCGGGCCGGAGAACAATGAAGATCCCGCTGCACGCGCTTTTGAATAGGTAGTCCATCCGGCGATTGCGATCGCCAGAACGGCCTCGGTGATCCAAGTCAGCAGCCAGGCTATCGGCGAGGCTTGCAACGACGCGATCGCCGCAGCGCCAAGCGCGGTGATGCCCATCGCCATGCCGCCCCAACCGGGAACAGCGGTGAACGAGCCGGCGCGTTCCATCGTCTCGCGAATGAAACGCAGATTGTCGCGAGCGTGATCGTCAAGGGCGCGAGGGCCCGAGGAGCGCGTGGGATTCGGATCGGCGGGTGCCATGCGCGGCAGAATAGTAGAATCGACGGCCTATGTAAAGTACTTTGTGATGCAAAGTAACCCTAGGTGACAACATCTCCGGTTGGACGTCTCAAAATTGCTTGTCAGTCCCGCTTACCGAGACTATTCTCGGACGGCAACTAACGCTGGAGGCCACATGGTGAAATTCAAGAGACTGCTGTCCTCGATTTTATTCTTAGCCTTTGTTCCCTTTGCGGCAGGTGCACAGCAAGCAAGCCAGCCCGGCACAAATCCGGTTTCGACCGCCGTAAAAAGTAGCGTAGAGCGAGCAGCAAAGAACATGGTAGCTGCCGCTGATGAAATGCCCGCGGACAAATATAGCTTTCATCCAACGCCAGACCAGATGTCGTTCGGAAAACTGGTAGTTCACATGGTCAATTCAAATTTCGGCCTTTGCTCCAGGATTTCGGGTGTTCCAGCCCCGACTCAGGACAAGCCGAGCGATACCGATCCGAAAGATAAACTCGTAGCCGCTCTGAAAGCGTCGTTCGACTTCTGCTCGCAGAGTCTGGCGAAGGTGGATGACTCAAACCTGGGCGAGCAGCTCAGTTTCGGCGGCGACCGCAAACTTTCCCGCGCCGCGGCAATGATCGCGCTGACGAACGATTTCGCTGACCACTACAGCATGGCCGCAGCTTATCTGCGCGCCAACGGGCTGCTCCCGCCGACGGCGGCGCAACCCCACAAAGAATAGCGGCTTATTGCTGCTCGGTCCCTTGTGGATAGCGGCCCACAAGCCAGTTCCAACGGATGATGGCGAGATCGAAGAACATCATCAAACTATCGCGAAGCATGTGGACTTTCGTTGCCGGGTCGTGGGCCCAGCGAACGGGGATTTCGGCGGTTCGCAAGCCGTGACGTTTCGCCAGAAAAAGTATTTCGGGGTCGAATCCGAAACGTTCGATGCGTTGCTGCTCGAAGACAATTCGCGAAGGCCCGCGCACGAACGCTTTAAACCCGCACTGCGTATCCGAAAACGGCAGGCCGGTAAAAATTCGCACAAAACCGTTGAAGATCATGCCTGCAAGCTCTCGGAGCCGCGACTGGTGGGTCGCGATCAACGAGCGATCGAGCGCGCGCGAACCGATCGCAACATCATTTCCAGCGTTGATCGCCGCTAGGAGTTTTTCAGATTCCTCGATGGGCGAGGAAAGATCGGCGTCGGTAAAAAGTGCGATTCGGCCTCGCGCTTCCAGCATGCCGTGCCTCACACTGTAACCCTTGCCGCGATTGTCCCCGTTTGAGATCACACGCAGTGACGGCCAATCGCGCGCCCACTGTTCGGCTACTTGTACGGTCCCATCCTTCGAGCCATCGTCGACAATCAAAATTTCGAGCTCGTGGGTAGTAAACCCGCGGCTCGCAAAATACTCGCGCATGCGAGTAAGTGTGCGAGGCAGCCGGCCTGCTTCGTTATAAGCGGGAACGATAATCGAAAGCTCCACGGGCGGCGGAATCATGCCTGCTGCGATCCCGCGGCGATGGGACTCCAGCCGTAGCGCCCCAGCAGTGGAACGAACCGGCAGGCGTAGAGTGTTTGCTGTGTAGTGCGTCCATCGCGTTTCACGATCCGAAGCAGTTCTTGGCGTTCGGAACTTCCTACAGGTATCAGGAGGCGCCCGCCTTCTGCCAGTTGTTCTACCAAGGGCGGCGGGATCGCCGGAGCGGCAGCGGAAACGAGAATTGCGTCGTACTGCGCAGTTGGCGCTCCATCCGAAGAGTTGACGGCAGGCCATCCCATCGATCCGTCTCCTTCTTCAATGCGAATATTTGAATAGCCGAGGTGGGACAACCGGTTCCGTGCAGCCCCGGCAAGAGCCGGATGCGACTCAATGGCTATCACGTCGCGCGCCAAGCGCGACAACACGGCCGCTTGATATCCAGAGCCCGCGCCCACTTCTAAAACGCGCTCCGAGCCCTCCAGAGAAAGCGCCTCAGCCACAGCTGCCACCATAAACGGTTGCGAGATGGTTTGGCCGCCGCCTATCGGAAGCGGTTCGTCGGCGTAAGCTTGGCTGGCCTGCTCATGTGAAACAAAAAGGTGGCGAGGCACGTCCATCATCGCGTCCAGCACACGTTGCGAATGAATGCCGCGCTCGCGGATTTGCCGCGCAACCATTTCTCGGCGCGCCGATTCGAAATTTTGTTCGACAGTTGAGTAAATATCGCGATTTACGTTCATCGATTTACGTTCGTGCTTTGCAGAAGCTATCATAGCGTGGCGCGAGGTTGCTACCGAAACGGCTCATTCGTAAATCGCCGGGACAAATTGCATCTATGCCCAGTGTTCGATAGCATTCAAGAGACCACACGTCAGGGCTAGAGCCCGGACTACTGAACAGGAGAACCAGATGAAACTAGGAATCGCCCTGATTGCTGCCGCGCTGTCAACGGCAAGCCCTCTATTTGCACAGACGCCTCCAGGCACTGCGCCACAAAAACCCGCGCCGACCGCGCCAGCTCAGCCGGGCCAAGCCGCTCCCTCTGCTCCGGCAACCGCCCCGGAAAAATTGGATCCCGCCAAGGAAGCTGCGATCCGTCATTTATTGGACATAACCGGCGTGTCTAAAGAGGGCGAAGACATTTCTGCCGGCTGGATCACCAAGGTCCACGACACGATGAGCCGCGGCGCAATTCCGGCTGACCAGGTTGCCAAATTTATGGACACGTTCACGGCGAAGTTCAATGCTAGCGCCCCGCCGCACGCCGTGACCGACGCGATGGTCGCCATTTACGCCCGTCACTTTTCGTTGGAAGATATTCAAGCCGTGACCAAGTTTTATGAATCTCCAATCGGCCAGCGAATGGTGAAGGAAATGCCGGATGTCAGTCGGGAATCCCAGGGTGTGGGCATGCAAATGGACCAGAAGGCGGCATTGCAGGTGCTATGGGGAATGGAGGACGAATATCCCCAGCTAAAGGCGATGCTTCCGCCGGATCCGTCGAAGCCTGCCCCCGCTGCTCCGAGTCTTGCACCAGCGCCAGGATCGCCGGCAACGCCTCCTGCCGCGACACCTCCACCGGCGCCTGGTCAGAAACCGCCGCAGCAGTAATCCGGGGCGCACGAATCCGGAACAAAAGGAGCTTTGGCAATGCCAGGAATATTTGGGCTCGGGAAATGTTGCTCAATCACTCGCGCGCTATGGTTGACGGGCGTTCTTCCAGCTATCTTGATCTTGGGGATTTGCAGCGCCGAGGCTCAGCAACAGCCGGCGCCGCAACCCACCTCTGTTACGGTATCAGCGGCTATCAGTTTGAAAGACGCGCTTGATCAGCTAGGACGCGAATTCGAGCGTGATCACCCTGGCGCCAAAATTACCTTCAACTACGGCGGGTCGGGGACGTTGCAACATCAAATCGAGCAGGGTGCGCCCGTAGACGTGTTTTTCGCGGCAGCTCAGAAGCAAATGGACGCCCTCCAGTCCGCGGGACTGATCCTTACCGAGACCCGGCACGATATCATAGCAAACGACTTGGTTCTAATTGCGCCCTCCGCATCCGACGACATTCATACCTTCCAGGATTTGGCTAAGTCGAGTGTCAAAACTGTCGCACTGGGCGAACCAGAAACTGTACCGGCCGGAATGTATGCCCAGGAAACGCTGGAAAAACTTGGCCTGTGGGAGGGAGTGAAGAAAAAGGCGATTTACGCAAAGGATGTTCGACAGGTACTGACCTACGTCGCGACGGGCGACGCAGATGCCGGGCTGGTTTACCGTACGGATGCGCAAACTTCACCGAAAATCCGAACGATTTTCACTGCCCCCCCAACTTCGCACGATCCTATCGTGTATCCCGCCGCGGTGCTGAAGAACTCGAAAGATCAGGCTGCCGCGCGGGCGTTCCTGCAGTTCCTGGAGACGCCGCACGCCCTCGAGATTTTCAAGACTTACGGATTCAACGACCCGAATAATCCGTCCGGAAAGATCTGATCCGGCTACAATCCTGCCGATGGACTTGTCCCCGCTCTGGATATCGCTTGCGACCAGCGTGACGGCCACCGCAATCACGTTCGTGCTTGGCTTGGCTGCCGCTGTTTGGCGAGAACGCTACACCGGCGCGGCGATGGCCTTGGTGGATGGAGTCTTTCTCTTGCCTCTCGTTTTGCCTCCCACTGTGGTGGGCTTTCTTCTTTTGTTGCTCTTCGGCCGCCATGGTCCCTTCGGTAAGTTGCTGCTTCGATTTGGAGCAACTATAGTTTTTTCCTGGCCTGCTACGGTGATCGCTGCCACTGTAGTTGCGTTTCCGCTGATGTATCTCACTTCGCGCGCGGCGCTCGAACAGGTGGAACCCGAGTTGTTGCAAGCGGCGCGAACATTGGGCGCATCGGACTGGCGCGCATTCCGGGAAATCGCGTTGCCGCTGGCATGGCCCGGTGTGCTGGCCGGCACGATACTTTCTTTTGCACGCGCGCTTGGAGAATTCGGCGCCACGCTGATGATCGCAGGAAACATCCCCGGCAGGACTGAAACGATTCCTATCGCTATTTATTTTGCCGTGGAGGCGGACCAAATCCAGCGTGCTCTGTCCTGGTGCGCCGTGGACATCGTGATTTCGCTAGCGCTCCTCAGCGGTCTGTATTACTGGACGCGCGCGCGAGGATTTGGAAACTTTCGTCGGACGGCGCATTAACATGCCGCTCGACGTGCACATCGAAAAAGACCTTCCAGCTTTTCAGCTTAATGTTGCATTCAGCGCGTCGGAAACCCCGCTCAGTATTCTTGGGCCTTCGGGCGCGGGCAAAACCATGCTACTTAGGTGTATCGCCGGCTTAGAGCAGCCTGAACGTGGCCATGTTTCATTAAACGATCGCGTCTTGTTCGACTCCGACCAGCGTATTCGAGTTCCCGCGCGGCGGCGGCGAATCGGAATGGTCTTTCAGCATTACGCGCTTTTTCCGCACCGCACGGTGGCCGAAAACATCGCTTTCGGATTGCAGGATCTTTCGCGCGAGCACCAGGCCGCTCGACTGTCTGCACTCATCGCGCGCACACATCTTGAAGGCCTGGGCGACCGCTATCCGAAAGTATTGTCCGGAGGTGAACAACAGCGTACAGCGTTAGCGCGTGCGCTCGCGATCGACCCGGAAGCGCTCTTGCTCGATGAGCCTCTCTCGGCTCTCGACACGCATCTTCGCAGCCAAGTGGAAGCCCAGCTTCAAGAAATATTCGCGGCCTATCGCCGCCCAGCGCTCCTGGTGACGCACAACATTGAAGAAGCTTATCGCCTGGGCCGGCAACTATTGCTCCTTTCGCGCGGGCGAGCGGTGGCGTTTGGAGCTAGAGAAGAAGTCTTTCGACGACCGCCCACCCGCGAAGTGGCGCTGCTCACAGGTTGTAAGAATTTCTCGCGCGCAAGAATGAATGCAGACGGCAGCGTCGAGGCGCTCGACTGGAACTGCCGCCTTCGCGTCGACCAGAGTATCTCGAAGCCGCCCGCCTTCGTGGGTATCCGAGCGCATCATCTCGACTTTTTGGAGTCTGTGCCTGCGGGCGCAGCATCGGAAAATGTTTTGGCTTGCTGGCTGGTTCGCGCTTCCGAGACGCCTTTCCGGATCACTCTCTATCTGAGCCTTCGCCAACCCGTAGCGCAAACGAGCGAGTTCGATTTGCAAGCCGAAGTATTCAAGGAAAAGTGGCAGCGCTTCGGCAATCTCCCGCACCCGTGGCATGTGCGGCTTTCGCCGGACTCACTATTCCTTATGCCGGAATGAATCCCGCGGGAAATCTAATTGAAGTGTTTTACAAACTTCACGTCCAACCCGTACGTTCCATTCACATCGCGAAGGAAAATAATCGAAAGGTCGCGCTTCACGTGGTACTCCACTTGAATTAATTGTTCCTGGTCGGAAGCCGCATTCGAGGAGTAAGTGATCGTAAGGTCGCGCGAGAATTGCTGTTCGATGGTGACGCGTGCGGCTGCGTTCGATTCGGTCGCCGTGCCTGCCAGAAACGGGTCTACTCTGAAGTGGCTGATGCCGAAAAGTTTTTCAATACGTCCGCCGAGGCCGGTGGAAATCGCTTCCGAGAGCAGCGCAGTCGCCCCGTAGTTTTGCCCGCCCGCGGATTGCGACCGCAACGCGCTCTCTTGCCCGGTAGTCCCCAGCGCGAGCAGTGCGACGATATCCGAATCCGGAAGCGGCGGGTCCGAACGATAATTCAATGACAAGCGGCTAGCCGGCCCGGAGAAATTTATGGTTACCTGATATTGGCTGATTACCGATGTGGCTTCCACATTGAGCACCGGATCCAGCCGAAACGGGTTCGCGAAATTGATGTCGCCGCGAGTCAGCGTAAAAGTATTGCCGCGGAATCCCATCTCTCCGCCGAGCAAATGGATGTGACCGAGCATAACGGGATGGTCCCAGGTGCCGCGCAGATGAAGATCGCCGTCTATTTCAATTTGGGCCCCGCCCCACTCAATACGCGCTCCGGGAGTTGTTTCCCCTGCGACGTCAAAAGTGAGGTTCCTCATGAACGCGGACGTTGACGGCGCGGCGACACCCGTATCCGAAGACGAAGCAAAGAACGAAGCCAGATCTACGCCTTGAGCGAATAACAGGCGTTGCACCTGGATACGCCCGGAGAGAACTGCGGCTTCCTGCGTTCCCGCCAATTGGAGTGTCCCGCCGATTAGCCAACTCATGCCGGCCGGGTAGCGAATGCGCACCTGGGGGGTTTGAGCGTTAATCTCATAGCGCATGGGGCCTTCGCCGTAGGTCAAGCTGCCGCCCAGAGTGAGTACTCCGCCTCCGGATTCAGCGGTGACTCGGTCGAAGAGCAGACGGCTCTGATCGAAAACAAGATCTCCGTTCACGTGGCTCAATCCCACCGGGAAATCGGAGTAGTGCGCGGAGGCATCGCGAACATTCGCGCGTCCCGTTATGCGCGGCTTCGACATCGTGCCTTCCACCGAAACATTCACATCCGCTTCACCTTGCGCTTCCAGCTCCGGCAACAGTCCCTTAGCAAAGCGCATGTTGACGCCTCCCGTGAGATTGAAGCGCAACGGACGATCGCGATCGAAACGCGCTGAGCCGCTAAGCTGCATGTTCGTGTACGGCCCATGGAGATGCAGTTGGTCGATGCGCACTTCGTTGCGATGATAAGTAATCTGTATCGGGCCATCATTCTGAAGTTGGACGAACTGGTAGTCGAAGGAAATTTCCGAGACGTTCACTTTCACTTCAATGGAATCCGGCTGGCGAAGCGAGCCCGAAATTGTGAATTCGCCGTCAACGACGCTCGGACGCGTCAAGTTCTTCAGATGAAGCCCTGCAATAATCAGGGCGTCGAGATCGAATTGTTTTACGGAAAGGTCCCCCGAAATAATTTGGTCTCCAGTTAATCCGATTGCAAGTTGGCCGGTCAATTTGCCTTTCGACATTTCGGAGTTGAGGGTGACTTGGGCGTTCTGGCCATCTGAGTCAACCTGCGCGCGAAAGTCTCCTTCGTTGTCGGTTCCAACCTTCAATCCGACGAGCCGGACTTCGCCGTGCGCGGCGGGCGCGCGAATAGGCCCCTCACCACGCATATTGAAAGCAAGCTGTCCGGCAATGGGAAGCGAAGATTTCTGCAGCGCTGCGAATTTCTCCAACGGGATTCCGCTACCGCTGAGATCGAATTCCGTGGTTTGCTCGGCCGGGCGATACAACACGTTGCCCGCAATTCGTCCGGCGTCGCGGCGAAGTTCGGCGCGGGACACTCGAATTTCGTCATGTGCCAAGTGCACCTGCCCTCGCAACTGGTCTACACGGACTCCTTTGGCTTGGATGTCGTCCAGCACGAAATTTCCGTCCAGCACCGGCAAAGCGTTCGTTCCGCCACCTCGGAAGTCGCCGCTCAAGAGCCCGGTAACGGGATAGTCGGTGCCAAGCATGGCTTGCAGATCTGCCGTGGGGCCGCGTTCAACCTCGGCCTTCAGCATCCAAGTGCTCGCCGGCACAAAACTCCAGTCGCCGTCGAGGTCGAGTTGAGCGTCGACCGTGGCGGAGAATTGCCCGCGCTTCACGGTGGCTTTCGTCAAACGGAAGAGGTCCAACGAATATTCAAGGTCGCCGTCAATGCTGTCCCAGTACAGCGTGTCGTAACGCGCTCTCGTAGCGCTGAAGTGTCCCGCGAAAGTTGGACCCTCGATAGGCCCCAAAATACGTCCTCGAAAAACAACGTCGCCGGCTTCCCGCGCTGGCACAGCGTCCGCACCACGCAATTTATTTATGAAGTCATCCCACGGAGTCAGGTCTTCGGCGTTGAGCGTCAATTCCAAAGCCGAATCGTAGCCGCCCAGAAAGCCGTCGAACTGAATGCTTGTCGTCGGGGTGTAGATTGCGCTATGGGAAAAGGTTGCAGCTCCGGCTTCCTCGGAATAATCGTAAAAAATCGTCGCTTCAGCTGGAACCGCTCCCCGCAGATTGGCGGGCCGCGTCCAGTGTGATTCACCCTTCGAGCGAAAACGTTCAAACGCTCCGGTCCAGGTATTCGTCGAGTCCACGTCCATAATCGCGTCCCAGTGCAGGGTGTGCACCGGGAAATTGGGATTATCGACAGCCGCGAACGAAGTTGCCAGGCTTAGACCACGCAAACGAGTTTCAGTGCGGACGGCTAAAGTCTTCAAATCCATTTCCAGCCGGCCATCGACAGTTCCACCAAGGGCGCTCACGCCTAGGTTTGGCACTACAAGTTGTTCGTGCGCAACTTCGAAGTCGCCCCAGGTTTCGATTCCGCTTGCGTGAAACCAATCGTACGGCAAATTGACCTTGTGGCCGGCATAGTGCCCGCTTGCTGTCCATTGCCCCGCCGTGTAGCTGGCCTGCCCGGAGAAATCCGCAAGAGCATCCGGTATCAGAGGCTGATGAAAAATCGTGCGCAAGTCCACCAGCGCCAAGCGGCCGCGATATCGCAAATTCCAATTCGGCTGCGAGAAACTCGGCAGTTCGGCACGCAGATCGAATTCCGAGCGTGGCAGCTTCCATACGAACTCGTCGAGCTCGAAAGCGTCGCGATGCAGCGTGAACTTTGCCGAGATATCGGACCGGAAAGGCGCGTTCTTCTGCTCCGCAATTTCCACTTGTTTCCATTGGAGGTTACCAACGTAGGAATCCGCTCCGGCTTTAGCCGCCATGTAATTCAATTTGAATTCGAAATTCCGGCCTTTTGCCGTGAGCGGCACACGCCGGTCGTTGACGAGAGCGCTGCCGTCCCGCAATTCCAGCCATCGGATCTGCAAATCGAAAAGGTTCTGCTGCCACGATTCAGTCGACACAATTTTCGGCGTGGGCAAGTTACTGCGGCCGTTCTTCTCGAATTGCAATGCCAGCTGAGGGCGGTCGATGATCAGTTCGCTCAACGCAAATTTGCGTCGCAACAACGACAGAACCGTGATACCCAGATCTATCCGGTCGGCGTGAAACAGCGGGGCTTTGCCGGGGTCCTCTAAACCGTGCAGCGTTAGGTTCTCCGCGTGCGCGCCAAGCCGCAAAATATTTACGTGGAGTGTACCCAGCTCTACCCGCGCTCCGGTCCGCAGCTCGAGCTGTTTCACCACTTGATTGCGAGCCCAACGCTCCACCACCTCTATCCTGAACACCTCGAACGCTGCCACCGCACCAATAATCAACAACAGCAGCATGAGGACGACGCTGCGTGCAAGACGGCGGCGTTTCACGACCCGCTCCCTTGCGGCACGATGTCAATCTTCAAACGATCCCGCGTGTCATCCAGCCATTTCGTTGAGCGCTCGTCGATAGCCCTCTGGATCAAAACTTCGCGAATGGTGTCTTCTACCTCTTCGAGCGAAGGAACTTTTTCGCCTCGAGCTTTTAGCTGGGGTGCGAATTCCTCGTCGTAATACTTCTCCACCTGCTTGTCGTCCACTTGCGCTGCCGCGCGGAATCGATAATCCAGAAAGTGCAGGACGTACAACTGCTGGGCCAGCTCCCTCCTGATCGCTGCTTCCGTTATTCCAGCGGTGTCACACCGTTTCTGAAACTCTTCGGGCGAGCCGAACTGCTTCATAAATTGCTGATATGCGATGTCCACCTCCGCCGCGGACGGCGGTGGATTCTTCACCGCGGTGGCTTCTCCGCGCACAATCCATTGGTCCGCTAGCTCGCGGATTATCTCGCTGCGAGGTTTGGCTTGGCCTTCCACGAGTGTCTGAAACGACGACAGTTCGCGGACTTCGCTCTCCAGGATGACGTCATCTTCAATGCGCGCGGCCACTCCGTCGATTGTCTCTTCGCGGGCCGCAGTCGGCGCAGAATGAGGAGTTGTTTGCGCGTGCGCCGGCATGGCCCCGATAACACCGAGCCAACAGAGTGTCCCAATTGTCAAGGTCGCGCGTCGCACTTCAGGTCCTATCGCTTGCTCATCAAAATATCGGCCCAATGTTGAACGAGAATTCAAAGTGCGGCAGCCGGAAAAATTGCGGTACAGCGGACGGCGGAATCGTCGCCTGATATTGAGCCGGATTGAGCTGGTATCCGAAGTCCACTCGAACCGGGCCTACCGGCGTTGGGTACCGAAGGCCGAAACCCACCGTATGCGAAAAATAATTGAGATTCGAGGTGGAAGACGGTTTCCACGCCAGTGATATATGACCGAGATCGCTGTACACGTTGCCGCCGTCGTAAAAAATGGTGCCACCCAAACGGCTGCCCACGAACGGAAGCTTCATCGGGAAGCGCAATTCCTGATTGAAAACCAGCAGCGCAAGTCCGCCGATCGGGAAACCTGTGCAAGGATCTCGCGGTCCGGCTTCGTTTAACCCAAAACCCCTGAGCGTAGTTGCGCCCCCGGCAAAAAACCGTTCCGGCAACGGAATCACTTGTTCGGCCACGGGAGGAGCCGTCGAACTGCAATTTGTAGAGCCGCCCTCCGAGGTTCCGCCTTCCGTCGTCTGGCCGAAGGGCTCTTCAACTCCGAAGCGTGTAGCCCGGGCGAAAACGAAGGCGCGTCCAAAAGGGTGAAACGAGGAGTTTTGAAAGAATCCTCTAAAGAAACTTGCGCTGGAACCGAGCGAAGTTGAGGCGAAACTCAAGTCCAGGGTGTTGAACGTTCCGCGTTTTGCATCGACGGGATTGTCGCGGCGCTCGCGCGCGTAGGTAATCCCGAATCCAGACACTAGAGTCGGCTGGCTAAACAGCGGGATTTCATCCGGCGTAATCCGCAGCTCAGAAGCTGTGACCCGCCGGAAGAAATATCGATACAGGATTGAACTCGACCGCGAAAATGTTTCAGCAACCTGAAACGCCCCCTCATAACGCACCGACGTGAACGTCTGTATGTCCTGGGTTTTGTCAGCGAAACCGATCAACTGGACACCCAGCGAGGGGTGGCCCCAAAAGTTGTCAGCGGTATAACTCAAGAGCGATCGATATTCCAGCGTGCTCGCGCGAGCTTTGAATGTAAGCGTCTGCGCCCGGCCGAACATATTCGATCGGGAGATTTCGAAAATCACTCGCGGGCTTTCGGCAATTACCGTGGCATTGGGATCGCAACTGGGTTGCGTCGGATTCTTGGAATTCGAGCTGCAACTGGCCCCTATTTGCTGAACTTCGAATCCTACGCCGTAGCCGATCGTATAGCGTTTGCCCTCCTGTAAATCCACGACCATGGTCTTATTTGGATCGGTACCTGCTGGGTTCTGGGGTTCTATCTGAACGCGGTTGAATACGCCGAGGTTATAAAGTCGTCGCTGCGTTTCCACCACGTCGCCTTCCCGCAGCGGGCCTTCCGGTTTTATTTTGATTTGCCGCGCGATCACGCTTGGCCGCGTGTATCGATAGCCGGTTATTAAAACCTTCGCGACCTCGATCCGCTCGCCTTCCGTGATGTGATATGTGAGCCGCACTTCAGTCGCGGTAGCTCCGGGAGAAACTTCCTCCTGAAAATGCGCAGTGGGAAAGCCTTCGTTGTAATACATCGCAAGTATGTTATTGCGATCGCTGGCCACGCCCGAAGCCGAATAAGGCTGGCCCGCGGACGAACCGACTACGGCCAGCAGCGTTTCGGTGCTCATCACGTGATTGCCTTCCACATGCAGATCGGCCACCAGCGTTTGCGGACCTTCCACGATGTTGTATGAGACGGAGAGAGTTCCCTTCTTGCCTTGATAGTTGTCATCCACCGAAGACGTCACCTTCACATCCAGAAAGCCGTTAGACAGATAAAGTCCGCGTATGGAATCGGCATCGTCGCTTACCAGCTGCTGGCTGAAGCGGCCGTTCGAACCAAACGAAGCTGGTTGAAGTTGCAAGCGGCTGTCCAACAAGCGTTTGCTGAAATACTTGTTGCCGGCGAAAGCAACGATCGCAAGCCGGAATTTTTCACCCCGGGACACTTCATAGCTGATAACGCGCTCCCCGTGTGCCGTGTCTTCGTGAGAGCTTACCTTCACGTCCGCATCGAAATAGCCCTGTCGTTGAAGATAATCGCGGATGTTGCGACGGCCTTCCTGCAACAAGTCTTCATCCGCTGCGCCTTCGGCATAGATCGGCAGAAGCGAGCGAAGCTTTCCTTTGCTCAGCTTCGCGCCGACTAGCTCGACGTTTACACGCGGCCCGGTAGTCACTTCGTACTTCAAAGGCACAACATTAGTTTGCGGGTCGTACTCGCCGGGCCTGATCAGCACTGCTGCGCCCAGGTATCCTTGGTTCACGAGGTATTTCTTAAGACGCTGCGTACTCTTCGTGAGGCGCGCGGTCGTCAGTTGGTTTTTTAACTTGATCTTCGATCGCCGGATGATCTCGTCGTCCGGATAGGGCGTCTTATTCTGCAGTACAAAACTTCCCACCACCGCGCGCGGCCCTGGAACGACCTTAACCAGCACATCCATCTGGCGCGTGTCTTCATGGGGTGTCAGCGCCCAAGTCACCTTCGCTTCATAAAGCCCCTCGCTGCGCAGGGTGTCTTTCAACCTCTCGATCGCTTCCTGCAGCGAACTTTCGCGGAACGGCTCACCCAGTCCCATCCGCATGGAGGCTAAAGCGGCCGGCTCGCTCGGCGGGTCTTTTAATCCATCCACCCGGATAGCGTTGTTGAAGTAATTTCGCCGAACGACAAAGTCCACCCGCAGTCCTTGCTCCCCGTGCTCGGCCGTTACTCGGATGTCGGCATAGTCGCCGGTGCGATAAAGTTCCCGCACAGTGTCGCGCTCTATGGCAAAGTCGAATGGTTTACCCGGCTGCAGAGGCAGTGAAGGCTTGTATTGCGCCACCGAGTTCCCGGATTCATCAACGATTCGGACTTCGGCCACTCGCTGATGCTCCATCTCCGCTTCCTGTGCGCGCGCCGGCAAGCAGGCAAGAACCCCGAAAACGACCGCTCCGCCAGCCCATGCCGCAGCAAGCCTCGCGCCTCGGGACTGTTGAATCGATTTTTTCCAAGGAAGTCTCATTCGCCAGAGGGTTAAGAGGAAAGGTTAGCATGTAGCGTTGCCTGCCCGATGCGAAAAGGCGCTATTATGAAGTTCATACCAGGAAACAAGCACATGAATGCCGAACAACGCGAAAAATACTCCCGCCAGATTCTGTTTTCCGGCATCGGTGCGGAAGGCCAACAGAAGGTTCTGTCCGCCGGGACTGTTCTCGTTGGCTGCGGTGCGCTCGGCACCACCGTCGCAAATTTGCTCGTGCGGACGGGACTCGGCCGCCTGCGTATCGTCGATCGCGATTTTGTGGAGTTATCAAATCTGCAGCGCCAGACTCTGTTCGAAGAGGCGGACGCGCGTGAGGCCCTGCCAAAGGCCGTTGCAGCAGAACGTCGGCTGCGCTTGATCAATTCCGATTCACGAATCGAAGCAGTTGTTGCGGATATGGTCCCTGAAAATGCCGAAGAACTGCTCGGCGGCTTCGATCTCATCATCGATGGCACAGACAATTTTGAAACGCGGCTCCTGCTCAACGACGCCGCGATATCGCTCAATATCCCGTGGATTTACGCGGCTGCCGTCGGAAGCTATGGCGTAACTTTCACCATTCGGCCCGCTCAGACAGCTTGCCTCGCGTGCCTCTTGGAAGGCGGGGGAAAGCCGTTTGTCACGGGCGCCGAAGATACCTGCGATACAGCGGGCATTCTCAATGCCGCAGCCGGAGTGATCGCTTCCATCGAAGCCGCCGAGGCAACAAAGTTGCTGGCCGGAAAGCCAGAGGCACTGAACGGCCGCCTGGTATCCTGCGATGTTTGGACCGGAAGCTTCCGATCGATTGGAATCTCACGCAATGCTGATTGCCGAGCGTGCGTGCGCCGGGAATTCACTTACCTCAACGGGGATGCTCAGCCTCACGTCACCATGTGCGGCCGGGACTCTGTGCAGATCCACGAAGGCCACCGCAGTCTCGATCTCGGCGAACTCGGTCGTCGGCTGGCAAAAGCCTCTGCTGCCGAAGTGCGTAACAACGCTTTCCTTCTGCGTTTCCGCGTTCCTCCGTACGAAATGACTATCTTTGCCGATGGTCGCGCCATCGTGAAAGGCACGCAAGATCCTGCCATCGCGCGGTCCCTCTACGCGCGTTTCATCGGTGCTTAGAAACGAAATCACTCATGCTATTCGTTCCTTTGATCGCAAAGTTGGAGTGTCTCTGGTTGAAACGTGGGGGACAGCGGAACCTCAGCCGACGAATCGCCGCACAGCGGACTGTCGCATAGCCGCGCGGTCCATATTTTCGCGAGTGTTCATTAGGGTGAGCAAAGTACTCAAAACGCGCGCCTTCAATTCATCGGACATGGGAAACCCGCTCGTCGCGGTATTTACCAGCGTCTCGCCGCGCCCGGAAATCTTCTGCATGAACTCTACTTGACGTTCGTGATTGGTTTTACCCAGTGCTGTTTCGCGGCGCATCTCCGCGCATTCGTTTTCGATGAACAGCGTGAAATGAAGCACGCAGAAGTGCTCTGCGGCTAACCCGGCCGGCACCCCTATCTTGCACCCTTTCACGCTGCAAATCTCTGCCACAAGCACACCTGTAGGAAGCTTATGTTTTGTAACATTATCAAGCGCCCGAATTCCACTTTACCTAAACATGCTGCGCTCAATTAGATAGCAGCAAATAAGCAAAACACTGAGTTTTCATGAATTCCGGGATAGCTAAACGCGGATGCGGAGCCTTTTTTCGCCAACCGGCGAAGACCTGAGCTTGTCTGTGTTTCCAAGAGCACCGAAACGAGTGCGGGTGGTGCGCTTGCGATAGGCCGTGACCCATGCTAAACACAAACTCGTACTAATAGATCAAGAATAAAGGCCGGCATGCCGCACCTTACGCAGCACGATGTGATGATCATGTTCCTGGCGCTGGCCACCCTCTTGGGTACCGCCAAGCTCTCCGGCGAATTGATGCAAAAGCTGGGACAGCCATCTGTTTTGGGCGAAATCTTCGCAGGAATTCTGCTGGGGCCCACTGTGCTGGGCCATTTCAGGCCGCAAATCTACACGTTCTTGTTTCCCAGCACCGGCTCGATGCCCATCGTGCTGGAGACTGTCACGACCATCGGCGTCGTTTTCTTTCTACTCACCGCCGGACTTGAAATCGACCTGCGCAGCATTTTTCGCCAAGGCAAGAGCGCTCTGCTGGTCAGTTTTTTTGGAGTGATTATTCCCTTCACCCTGGGTTTTTTGGCCGCGGGTGCTTTCCCGCAATTCCTGGGCGCGGGAGTAGGTTCGAGTAGGCTGATTTTTGCGCTGTTTGTCGGTACCGCGCTTTCGATTTCCGCGCTTCCCGTGATCGCAAAGATCCTGATGGATCTCAATCTCCTCCGAACTGAGATGGGCACGGTCGTCATGTCCTCGGCGATGTTTGACGACCTCGTCGGCTGGATTCTGTTCTCCATGATTCTTGGCATGATGAACGCCGGCTCGCATTCCTTCGATGGCGTTAAGCGCACGATTCTTCTGGTCGCTGGTTTTACTTTGCTGGCTCTCACCGTTGTGCGTTGGCTGATCGACAAAATTCTCCCTTTCATCCAGGCCCACACCAGTTGGCCAGGAGGCGTCTTAGGTTTTATCTTTACGCTGACTCTTGCAGGTGCCGCGTTCGCTGAATTTGCCGGAATCCACGCGGTCTTTGGAGCTTTCATCACCGGCATTGCCGTTGGAGAGTCCACCCATCTTAGAAAGCGAACGTCCGAGCACATCCATTCCATCGTCACCAACGTATTCGCGCCATTCTTTTTCGCGAGCATCGGCCTGCGCACGAACTTCGTTACGAATTTCAATTGGAGCCTCACTGCGGCGGTCATCGGAGTTGCCTGCCTCGGGAAGCTGCTCGGCGCAGGATGGGGAGCCCGCTTGGGCGGCATGGATCGTCGAACTTCATGGGGCGTCGGTCTGGCGATGAACGCCCGCGGCGCCATGGAAATGATCCTGGGGCTTCTCGCCCTTCAGGCCGGCTTGATTCGCGAGACCATGTTCGTCGCTCTCGTGGTGATGGCGCTCTTTACTTCCCTAGTTTCGGCTCCCGCAATCCATTTTCTGTTACGCAGGCGCCAGACTTTGACGTTGAAGGACACCGTCACTACCAAGCTTTTCCTGCCGGATATGAAACACAACACAAAAGAGGAAGTTCTCCAGCACATGTGTGAGATTGCGGCAGACACTGTCAACAATGCGCCGGAGCGGTTTCTGCGCCTGGTATCGGAACGCGAGCGCGTGATACCTAGCGGCTGGGAAAACGGCTTGGCGGTCCCGCACGCCCGGGTTGAGGGTCTCCCGCAGCCCATCGTGGTAATTGCCAAATCGGACGCCGGCATCGATTTCAACGCCAGAGACGGCAAACTCTCGCGTCTGGTTATTTTGATTCTCACCGGGGACAATCAGTCCCAGCACGATTTATTGGGCAACGCGGAAGAAATGTTCAGCCGCAAAGAAGCCATCGATCAAGTACTGGAAGCGGCGACTTTCCTCGAGCTTGTCGCAGCCCTCAACGCTCCGGTCAAGTAAGCCCCTCAGCCCAGATTCGTCGCTCCCTGCCGAGGCATTGGGCGGAGAACGGCCTGCTCTAGTACTCGAACGTGGTCTCAGCGAGTTTACGGTGAGAACATGGCAGATTCATACTGTTGTAACGTCTCGCGAATAGCCTTCCTTCGCTCGTGCCGGCTGTACGGGGCAGCCGACAAGCCACGAAGCCTACGGAGGATTGAATATATGCGCAGAGTTTTCGCTACACTGCTGGCGGGCTTGATGCTGAATCCGGGGATGTTGGGCGCAGCTCCTCTACCGGCGACAGCCGTCAAGACGACTACACCAATCAAGCACCTGGTCATCATTTTCCAGGAGAACGTATCGTTCGATCACTATTTCGGAAGCTATCCGGTTGCGAAAAACACGCCGGGTGAACCACAATTTCACGCTGCAGCGGGAACTCCCACTATCAATGGCTTAAACAACGCGCTGATGGACAACAACCCGAACTTGAATCCTCTTAACCTTGCCGGAGCGACCAACCCATTCCGTTTGGACCGGTCTGCCGCTGCGACAAGCGACCAGGACCACGATTACACGCCGGAACAACAGGCTTTTGACGGCGGCTTGATGGACCTGTTTCCCCTCAGCACAGGAACTCCCGGACCGCCTCCAGGCGCGCCGCCAATCGCCGATACGACCGGCTTGGTAATGGGTTATTACGACGGAAACACCGTCACTGCACTTTGGAACTACGCGCAACACTACGCCATGAGTGACAATTCCTACGACACCAATTTTGGCCCTTCCACTCCGGGTGCCCTCAATCTGGTGTCCGGTCAAACCAACGGTGTCATCGTGAACAACAATGGCACCGGCTCGGTCGTCCCCGACGGGAACGGTGGGCTCACGCTAAACAGCGACGCTGACCCAGCAGGAGACGTTTGCTCGACAACAACCGGAGAGACTGTACGGATGGGCGGAAAGAACATCGGCGATCTGTTGAACGCACACGGTGTGAGCTGGGGTTTTTTCGAGGGAGGTTTTAACCTTAGCATCGTGAATGCGAACGGGAGCACTGGGTGCAACAGGTCGACAACTTCCGCCGTAACGAACACCAAGAAGGCTGATTACATTCCACACCATCAGCCATTTCAATATTACGCGTCCACCGCCAACCCAACACACGCCCGTCCAAGTTCAGTGAAACTCATCGGTCAGCAGGGCGATGGCGCCAATCATCAGTATGACACTCTGGATTTCTTCACCGCGATCGAAGCCGGCAACTTTCCGGCAGTAAGTTTCTTGAAGGCGCCGGGATTCCAGGATGGTCACGCAGGCTACTCCGATCCGCTGGACGAACAGAAGTTTATCGTGGACGTAATCAACTTCCTGCAAGGCCAGCCGGAGTGGTCCAGCACAGCGGTCATTATCAATTACGACGATTCTGACGGCTGGTACGATCATCAGCTCGGGCAACTCGTGAATTCGTCCGCAGTGCCTCAAGTTGATGTTCTGGTCGACGGGTCGCCGTCGTGCGGCACTGGCAAGACGGCATTGCCCGGCATCAAGCCCAACACGTTGCACGCACAGGGTCGTTGCGGATACGGTCCGCGGCTGCCTTATATGGTTATTTCGCCATGGGCGCGCCACAACTTCGTGGACCACACCATGACCGACCAGAGCTCCACGATTCGGTTCATCGAGGACAATTGGCTGGAAAGCGAGCGCATTGGGGATGGTTCGTTTGATACCATCGCAAATTCGATCAGCCAAATGTTCGATTTCAAGCAGGTGAACGAAAATGACTTGTTCCTGCTGAACGACAAAACCGGCGAAGTGGAATTTTCATCTACTTCGTTCTAACTTTCGCGACGATAGTTGACGAGTGACGACAAGGCACGTGCGGCAATCCCGCGCACGTGCCTTTGTTTTCCTCGCGTGCTATCTTCGCGGGCTCAAAGGATCTGCTTGATCACCAGACGAAACTTTTTACATCGCACCGGCCTGTCCACCACGGCCTTGTTGATGAATCGCCTTCCGGCGTTCTCTCAATCGGCGCCGGTAAAGGCTTTAACGCTCGACCCCAATTCATTGGCCAAATTCGTTGACCTGCTTCCGATTCCCCCCGTCGCGAAGCCCGATCGATACCAGCCCAGCCCGTCTGACCCCGCCGCAAAAATTCCGTACTTCCGTCAAGTGATGCAGCCTTTCGAGATGAAAGTCCATCGCGATCTGAAGCCCACTCGGATGTGGGGTTTCGCTTCCGGATTTCCGGGACCTACCTTCGATGTTCGCAGCGGACAGGAAATTCTGGTCGAGTGGGTCAACCAGCTCCCCAACAAACATTTTCTTCCTCTCGACCACAATCTCGCCGGGGCTGGCGCCGACCAGCCCGAAGTGCGAACGGTGGTACACCTTCACGGCGGAAAAGTTCCCCCGGCGAGCGACGGCTATCCGGAAGATTGGATTGTCCCGGGGAAATCGGCTCTCTATCACTATCCCAACAAGCAGGACGCGGCGATGCTGTGGTATCACGACCACGCGATGGGAATTAATCGCCTGAATATTTACGCGGGGTTGATGGGCGTGTACCTCTTGCGAGATGACGCGGAAGATGCTCTCCATTTGCCGAGCGGAAAGTATGAAATTCCGCTCGTGTTGTTCGACCGGTTTCTTAGCCCGGAAAGCCAACTCTATTATCCCGTGTCGGACAAACCGAATGCTCCGTGGGTGCCGGAAGTTTTCGGCGACGCGATGCTCGTGAACGGAAAGATGTACCCATACCTCGATGTGGCTGCGCGGAAGTATCGCTTCCGCGTGCTCAATGCTTCGAACGCTCGCTTCTACCATTTGTCATTCGCGAATGGCGCCACCTTTAGCCAAATAGGAACGGACCAGGGATTGCTCCCCGCACCGGTTTCGCTCAAGGCGTTGATGATTGCTCCGGGTGAGCGAGTCGATCTCGTCGTGGACTTCAGCAACCATCGCGGCGAGGAAATGATTCTGATGAACGACGCCTTCGTGATGATGCAATTCCGCGTTTCAGGCGTCAAAGTGAATGACGCCAGCCCGCTGCCCGCAACCTTGCGGCCCGTCCCCAAAATTCCTGAATCTCAAGCAGTAAAAACGCGCCTGCTTTCTCTCGACCAATATGTCAATCGTGTAGCCGAGCCAATTCTCATGCTGTTGAACGAAACCTACTGGCACCAACCCATCACGGAGAATCCTGTCCTTGATACCACCGAGATATGGACGCTGATCAACCCCACCGATGATTCGCATCCTATACACTTGCATTTGGTGCGCTTTCAGATCTTGGATCGGCGGCGTTTCGAAACCTCCGCCTACATGAGCAAGCGCGAGTTGAAATTCACGGGAGAAGCAGAGCTGCCGGATGCTTCGGAAGCAGGATGGAAGGATACCGTGCGCGCGCAGCCCGGCATGGTGACGCGGATTATCGTGCCCTTCGAAGGCTACGCCGGTCGCTACGTCTGGCACTGCCACATACTCGAGCACGAAGACAACGAAATGATGCGGCCCTACCAGGTGCTTCCACAGCCGTCGCAGCCGTAGTTCGCGATCACACTGCGCCGGGTAGCTCGCAATCTCGCGGGGAATTGGTGCCGGCTGTGGGACTCGAACCCACGACCTAGGGATTATGAGACCCTCGCTCTACCTCTGAGCTAAACCGGCACAAAACAATTCTCGATGCTAAGGGCTTCCTGCGCATAGTGTCAAGGCAGCTGCAGACCCTGACGAGCGTCGCGAATACTGCTTCTCAGCATAAGGGAATTAAGTTTCAAATCTAGTACTTTCGTAACATTGACCCTGCCGCGCCCAAAAGCTATTTTGAGCTCGCAACAATACGAAAAGCTCTGGCTCCGCCAGGGAGGCGGGGGTGTGTACCGTTTAGACACACGCCCGAAAAAAACTCCCTTGACGGCATCAGACCACCTATAGACTCGCCGCGCAGTTTCCCTCGGAGGGTCTATGAACAGGTGGTTAATGGTAGCTGTTTTGGTATTGCTGGTACTAGCCAGCGCAGTGGGTCTAAATGCTTTAGCGACCCATTCAACGTTGGCCAATACTAGCAGCCCGATGCCGCCGACGCCTTGGTTGTTAGCGAACACGAGCAGCCCGATGCCGCCCACACCATGGGCGAACACGAGCAGCCCGATGCCGCCAACACCCTGGTAAAAACCAAGGTGTAGCACTCCCGCACAAGCGGGGGCGAAGCCAAGCCCTAAGGGCGATCTAAGATGCTTGGCCCGCTAGATTATTTTGTTTGGAGCGTAGGTTTCCTTTTGGAAGCTTACGTGGTGGTGTGCCTGGCCCTTCATCGAGATACCTTCCGTTACTTCTCCCTGAATTTGTACATGTTAGCGGCAGCCTTGGTTACCCTCGGTCATTACGTGACCTTCCATACCTATGGGTATTCCTCCATGCAGTATCGCTATTTCTATTACTACTCCGAGAGTTTGCTGATCGTTCTGATCTACTTCACCGTAATGGAACTGTACCAACACGTCTTTAAAGAAATGAATGTAAGTGGCTACATTCGAAGCGCGGCGGCTATTCTGCTTATCGCCACGGCTTTCTTTTCATACGCCGTGGTTCGCCAAAATAAGGACCACCTCACGAGTCATTTTGTCGTCGAACTCGGCCAGAATCTCTACTTCGTGGGTGTAGTTCTCACCTACCTGCTTTGGGGTGCAGTCCTTAAGCTTCGGGAAACCCGGACCCGGCTCATTCAGTTGATTCTCGCACTGGGCGTTTACTTCAGCGCCACCGCCGGGACTTACGCTTTGCGGAACCTTTTTCCCGGCTTGCAGGAATCCGTTCTGAGATGGGTACCGCCGCTGATAGGTACTTGGCTGCCGCTGGCGTGGGCTTACACCTTTTCCAAGGTGTCGGAAGACGCGCGGCTAACGACGGCTCGTCTGGTGGCTCGATGATGATAGCAGCGGTCATTTTCGTTTTTTCGATTGCAGCCTTCTTGCAATTCTTTGTCTGGCACTGCCGATCGATATTGGCCTCGTGCCGGAGGGTGGAGTTGTCCGACCGGGTTCGGGAAGTTACCGGTATTCAGAGCCGGGATTTTGGCGCTGAAGACTTTCGTCGATTAGTTCAGTTGGTGCGTCTGTGCCCGGAACGCGGAGACGATCGGGGCGAAATTCGCGCGGTAGGCACTTACTACGGCTTGCTCAATATTCTCGGCCGTTTGGCGCGACCCACAGTTCCCCGCATCGCAGACTGGACCGAGCATGAACGCGAAAGTTGCTCGCATTTTGCGGCTGTTGCTCTCGACCGCCGCATTTCGTACAGTCGTGACCTGTTCACGCAGCAAGTCGCGGACCGGCTGTAATCAAGCCCATCCTGAAGGCTGTCGGTTCCGACTTTCGCGCCTGCGCTCGACCCCTCCAGGTTTGGCTGCTACCATAGTGTTATCGGGGCAATGGGCCGTGAAATTCCGACGTTGCTCCCTTCCGTTTTCTGATGAGAACACCGCTCGAACAAGCTGTACTCAACAACATTCGAAACGCGCGAATGATTGTGCCCGGCGATCGTATCGGTGTCGCGGTCTCGGGTGGCGCGGATTCAGTCGCTCTGCTTCGTATTCTGGAAGATCTACAGAGCGATCTCGGCATAATCCTATCGGTCGTTCATGTTGACCATATGCTGCGCGGCGAAGTTTCCACATCCGACGCGCAGTTCGTTGCAGACTTGGCCCATGATAGCGGCCTGGAAATCGTGGCTACCCGCGAGGATGTAGCCGCCGAAGCTGCGCGTCATGGATGGAATCTCGAAGACGCAGCGCGACGCCTGCGCTATGCATTCTTCGAACGTGTCTGTGCCGAGGGGCAAACCACGCGCATCGCCGTGGCACACACCGCGCAGGATCAAGCGGAAACAGTTTTAGCTCATTTAATTCGCGGAACTGGCCCAGCCGGTCTGGCGGGTATTTACCCCACTGCTGGCTTCGTGATTCGTCCCCTCCTTCGAACCGACCGCCAGGACTTACGCGATTATCTCCGCGCGAAAAATCAAGCCTGGCGCGAGGACGCCACGAATCGTGATACCCGCCGGCTTCGCGCACGCATCCGCGAACAGCTGCTTCCGGTACTCGAACGCGATTTCACGACTGCCATCGTCGCGCACCTCGGAGAGCTTGCCCGCCTGTCCGGCGAGCAGGAAGCATTCTGGTCTGCAATCGTGGAAGACCGTTATCACAACTTTGCACGAGTAGCGGGCGATGCAGTGACGATTCAGGTTCGCGATTTATTGATGCCCTTCGAGATCTCAGCAACCCACACCCCAGCGCCTTCGGTTATCTCCAGCGAGACCGCGCCTTTGCGCGCGCTCACCGAACGCCTTATTCGCCGTCTTTATGAAGGCGTCCGCGGAGATCGCAAGGATTTGCTCGCGCAGCACGTTGAGCAGGTCATCCATCTCGCGACGGAGTCCGCCAGCGGCAGTCGTTTAGAATTGCCGGGGAACATCATTGTCGAGCGGGTCTTCGGAAAACTGACTTTTTCGCTCCTCGATTCTAGCTGTCGCTCGCTTACTGCCTACGAAACCGACGCGCGAGCGAATACGTATCAATACGCAGTAAGCCTTCCAAATACCGGTGCGGCCGTTGTTTCCATTCCGGAACTCGGAAGCTGCTTCCGTTTGAAAGTCATTGACTGGACTTTGCAGCCGAGCGACACTAAAAGCGATGGCGAAGCCCTCGATGCCAGCCTCCTCCGCGGTTCTTTGATCTTGCGGAATTGGCGGCCAGGTGACGCTTACAGACCCTTCGGCCGCCACCAGGCTCGTAAATTGAAGCAGATGTTTCTGGCCGATCGCATTCCCTTACGCGACAGGGCCCGTTGGCCCGTGCTCGAATGCGGCGGTCAGGTAGTCTGGACGCGGGGAATGGCTCCTGCGGATGATTTTTGCGCCCGGCCACGCACACAGGTCGGAGTACTAATCGAAGAAAGCCGGCTTTGAGGCTCTCTTCTGTATTCCAGCTTGGATACATTTAGGTCAGCTGCGGCATCTAAGATAAGTAGATATCATGGGTTCCGAAACTGGGGCCTCAAACGTAGTAAGAGGGTGAGGTAAGACGGTGAACTCAACAGTCCGCACAATTCTATTTTGGCTCCTAATGATTTTGCTTGCAGTCGTATTGTGGAAGATGGCCTCCACCGGCGGACAAGCCGCGAAAGAGGATGAGCCTCCCTACACGACGTTTCTCTCCAAAGTGCAAGCCGGCAATGTGAAGGACGTCACGATTTACCTCGCGCCAAACAGCGCGGAAATTCAAGGTGAATACCGCGAGCCTGCCGGGAAATTCAAGGGCGTAACGATTGCCAACACGGCCATACCGGACATCACCAAAATCTTGCAGGATCACAACGTTCTCTATAACTACAAGGAAGTGAAGAACGCCGATTGGATGACGTTTCTTTTCAACTTCGCTCCGCTGATCCTTCTCGTGCTCTTCTGGGTTTTCATGATGAAGCAGATGCAGGCCGGCGGAAACAAAGCCTTGAGCTTCGGAAAATCCCGCGCTCGCTTGCTCACGGCCCAACAGAAGAAAGCAACATTCAAAGATGTCGCCGGAATCGACGAACCGAAAGAAGAGCTTTACGAAATCATCGACTTCCTGAAGGACCCGCAAAAATTCCAAAAGCTCGGCGGGCGCATTCCCAAGGGCGTCCTGCTCGTGGGCCCTCCAGGCACCGGGAAGACTTTGCTGGCTCGCGCAATCGCCGGCGAAGCCAACGTTCCCTTTTTCTCCATCTCCGGCTCCGATTTCGTGGAAATGTTTGTCGGAGTAGGCGCGAGCCGCGTGCGCGATTTGTTCGAGCAGGGCAAGAAGAACGCCCCGTGCATCATCTTCATCGATGAAATCGACGCTGTGGGACGTCACCGTGGCGCTGGCCTTGGTGGCGGTCACGACGAGCGCGAGCAAACTCTGAACGCACTGCTGGTCGAAATGGATGGCTTCGAATCCAACGAAGGCGTCATCCTCATCGCAGCCACGAACCGGCCGGATGTGCTCGATCCCGCTTTGTTACGGCCCGGTCGCTTTGACCGCCGAGTCGTTGTACCGCGCCCTGACGTGAAAGGCCGCGAAGAAATTCTCCGCGTGCATACCCGCAAAGTGCCCTTGTCCGAAGATGTGGAGCTCTCCGTGATCGCGCGCGGCACTCCGGGCTTCTCTGGTGCCGATCTCGCAAATCTCGTGAACGAGTCGGCTCTCTGGGCCGCTCGTCAGAACCGCAAATTCGTCGCCATGTCCGACTTCGAAATGTCCAAGGACAAAGTCCTCATGGGCGTCGAGCGCAAGTCCATGATTTTGTCCGACGAAGAGAAGCGCAACACCGCGTATCACGAAGCAGGTCACGCGCTGGTTGCTGCAATGACCCCTGGCGCCGATCCTCTTCACAAAGTAACCATTATTCCGCGCGGGATGGCCTTGGGCGTCACCATGCAATTGCCCATCGATGACAAGCACACTTACACCAAGGAATTTCTTGAATCGCAACTCAGCGTTCTGATGGGTGGCCGCGCAGCCGAAGAAATTTTCCTGCACCACATCACCACTGGAGCGGGAAACGACATCGAGCGCGCCTCCGAAATTGCGCGTCAGATGGTTTGCGAATGGGGCATGAGCCCTCTCGGCCCGCTCACCTTCGGCAAGAAGGAAGAAGCCATCTTCCTCGGCCGCGAAATCGCGCAGCATCGCGACTACTCCGAAGACACCGCCATCAAAATTGATGCGGAGGTCCGCAGCATCGTCACCAACGGTTACAGCCGCGCCCGCAACATTCTCGAAACGCAGCGCGACACACTCGAGCGCATCGCCCAAGCCCTGCTCGAACGCGAAGTCCTCGACGCCACTGAACTGAAACTCTTGCTCGAAGGCAAGCCCTTGCCGGAGAAAATTCCGCCACCGCCCCCTGCCGCTCCGCCGTTGCCTGCGAAAGAGCCGCAACTCTCGTTGCGTCCCGAGCCTCGCCCAATCCCAGGCATGGCTAAAGGCGAAAAGCCGGCGCCAGCCTAACTGCATCCCGTTCAAAGTAGCGAAGCAGCATTCAACGGGCGCCCAGATCGACGGGGCGCCGTTTTTACTTGCCTGCTGCAAAATCGGGAATCTTCCTACATCGCTTGTTGAGAAGTAGGTAATTCGCTTCGTTGACTTGCTTTTCGCCGCAACCTAAGATGTGCGCGAGATGCCGGACTCTTCCTCTCTGATCGGTCAAACCGTTTCACACTACCGCGTGATCGAAAAGCTCGGCGGTGGTGGTATGGGGGTGGTGTACAAGGCCGAGGACACCAAGCTTCACCGTTTCGTCGCTCTGAAATTCCTGCCCGACGACTTCGCTCCGGACGCAGAAGCGCTTCGGCGTTTCGACCGCGAGGCTCAAGCTGCTTCCGCCCTGAACCATCCCAACATTTGCACCATTTATGAAATCGGCGGGTACAACGGCCGGCCTTTTATCGCCATGGAGTGTCTCGATGGGCAGACGCTGAAGGAGCGGATTTCCGGCAAGCCGCTGCCATTGGCGCAAATTCTGGACCTGGGAAGTGAAATCGCCGACGCGCTGGATGCGGCGCACGCAAAAGGGATCGTCCATCGCGACATCAAGCCCGCCAACATTTTTGTCACCGAGCGCGGCCACGCCAAGATTTTGGATTTCGGGCTAGCCAAGCTGGCGCCTGGTTCGGCGGATCTTTCGGCGATGCCCACAGCCAACGAACTGGAACAGCTCACGCGTCCCGGCGCGGCAATCGGCACCGTCACCTATATGTCCCCGGAGCAGGTCCGCGGCGAAACGCTGGACGCTCGCACTGATCTGTTTTCTTTCGGAGTTGTTTTGTACGAGATGACCACCGGAACGCTTCCATTTCGCGGCGAAACATCCGGCACCATCATCGAGTCCATCCTTACGCGGACACCCACGTCGATCGTGAGGTTGAACCCAGACGTTCCTGCGAAGCTCGAAGAAATTATCGGCAAAGCCCTGGAGAAAGACCGCGAAGTTCGCTGCCAATCCGCCGCGGAGATGCGGGCTGATCTAAAGCGATTGAAACGCGATTCGGACTCGGGAGGAATTTCTGGCCGGAGCGCAATTGCGGCGCACCCGGACTCCGGTGCAGCGGCCGGCACACCAATTCGCAACGGTTGGCTCTCAAAAAGGATCGTGTTAGTCGCCATTGCAGTCACCGCGTTGATCGCGGTGGCGGTGATTGCGGGCCTGAAGATTTATCCCGGAAGAGGCAGTATCAATTCGATGGCTGTGCTCCCGTTCGTAAATACCAGCGGCAATTCGGACGCGGAGTACCTTTGTGACGGAATCACTGAAGGTTTGATTCATAGCCTGTCGCAGATTCCGAATCTGCGCGTCATGTCGCGAAGCGCCGTGTTTCGTTATAAAGGCCATGACAACGACGCGCAAGCGGCCGGACGCGATATGAAAGTCGGCGCGGTGCTGGTCGGCACGCTGGTGCAGCATGGAGACGGAATTCATCTGGAATCAGAGCTGGTGGATTCGAGCAACGGCTCGGAGATTTGGGGCGCCCAATACGACCGCAAGCTTTCGGATGTGTCCACAGTGCAACAGGAAATCGTGCAGGACATTTCGGAGAAGCTGAAGCTCAGGCTGACCCCGGAAGATAAAACCAAAATCGCGAAGCACGGCACGGAGAATTGGGAAGCCTACGACTTGTATTTGAAAGGGCGTTACCACTGGAACAAATTCACCGACGCGGATTTGAAAACGGCCGCGGACTATTTCAAGCAAGCCATCGCAAAGGATCCAAACTACGCCCTGGCCTATGCGGGCCTTGCCGATGCTTATCATGAACTGGCGAGCACGAATCCTCCTCGCGAGATGATGCCGTTGGCCAAGGCGGCGGCGATGAAAGCGTTGCAGCTCGATGATTCCGTTGCCGACGCCCACGCCGCGCTGGGATGGATTAAGTGGAAATACGACTGGGATTTTCCGGGCGCTGAGCGCGAATTTCTTCGGTCCATTGAGTTGGGTCGTGAAGGCACGCAGGGAATCGGCATGTATGCCGATTTTCTGGATGCAATGGGGAGAGCAGACGAAGCCGAGGCGCAACATCGCCGGGCCGTGGAATTGGATCCTCTCAATCTGATCCTTAGCGCCAATCTGGGAGACGGCCTGTACTACACACACAAATACGATCAAGCGATTGAGCAGTATCAAAAGACGCTTGCGCTGGACGCGAATTTTTCGGTGGCTCTAGGGAGTCTCGCGTACGCTTACGATCGCAAGGGAATGTATAAAGAGGCGATGTCTGAATTGCAAAAGGATCTGGCCGCCGACGGAGATGCGCAAACTGCCGCCCTGCTCGGAGACACGTACGCGCGCTCCGGTTATAAAGACGCGATACGCGCTTGGGTTAACGATGAGATACGACAGTCGAGCCACGAATACGTTTCACCTTTCGGAATTGCGCAACAGTACGCGATGCTCGGAGAGAAGGATTCCACAATGGAGTGGCTGGAAAAGGCGTATCAGGATCGTTCCGTAGACCTCGTCACGGTAAAAGTCGATCCAGTGTTCGATTTCCTGCATTCCGACCCGCGCTTCCAGGACTTGCTGCGCCGCATCGGCCTCACACACAGCTAGCCAGTTTTCCTCCAGCACAATGCGGGACCCACATTTGGTCGCGGTCGAAAGGCGGTACGACTGAACCCGTAGGGGCGCAGCACGCTGCGCCCGGCAAAAGTACTTGGCAGCGCCGCCAGTATCGAGAGGCCCAACCGTTCGCTAACGCGGTATCTTGGATGTACGACGGGGATGCTCCTGTCAAGATGTAGTCGCGTCGGGCTGCAATTGCTTGTCTTCGCCTTTGCCTCTGTAGCGCCGGGCTTCAGCTCGACATCTTCGTTTTCCTTATAGATCGCCTCACACTTAGCTGATGGTGAACCGTCCGTCTGATGGTCTTGTTCGCTGACGCCACGGTTGCGCGTACCGGCAGAAATGGGCGTAAAATACAGCGATGGCTAAGAATTCCGCGGACACCTTTGAAGTGGATTGCCCATGCTGCCGGGCCAAGCTCAACGTTGACCGCCAGCTCGGCGTTGTGCTCTCTCACGTTCCTCCGCCCAGGCCGCCGTCATCCGTCGATCTGGACGACACCGCAAGCCTCTTGCGCGCTCAGACTGAAGCTGTAGAAGCAAAATTCCGCGCTTCGGTGGAATCGGAAAAGTCAAAAGAGGATGTCCTAGCCCGCAAATTCGCTGAGAGTCTGAAGAAAGCCAAAGAAGGCCCCATCGAAAAGCCTCTGCGCGATTTCGACCTCGATTGAATTCAGGCTTTGATGCGCTCACGGTCCGCTCCGAACAGATTCAAAGCCCCCCGCCGCCGCACTTTCGCCTTTTTCGTTCTTCCGATTGGAGTCCTCGCGCTGTTTTTCACGCCGGGATATCTGCGCTCGCAGACTTCACAGAAGGCCAAGCTGCCCCGCCCGCGCACGCTCGACGAGGGGATTTCTCTTCAGCGCGATCCAGTTACGGGTGAATTGAAAGCAGTCGCCTCCAAAATCCCCGGGAACAGCGGCGAGAAAGAACCTGAGCCGGCGCAGCATTCCATCCGAGTTGAATCGCCGCTCGTTCCGGTTACCTGCAGCGTAACCGACGCAGGCGGCGCCGCTCTCGCCGGCCTCACTCGTGAGAACTTTCGCATTTACGATAACGGCATCGAGCAGCCCATCACTTATTTCGACGCGTCCACGCAGCCTGCCACCATTGCACTGGTCATCGACGCCAGCCCCAGCACGCTACCGGAATCCGCGGAGATTAAGGACGCGGCTCGCGCGCTGGTGGACGGCCTTTCGCCCACAGACCAAGTCGCCGTCGTCGATTTTTCCGCCCACACTTACCTGCAGCTTCCCTTTTCAAATGATTGGGGCCTCATCCGGCAGGCCATCTCGCGCATCGATGTTCGCGAACTTTTCGGCGATACCGGCGGCTCGAACATTTATCAGTCAGTCTTTCTCGCCGCGAGCCAGCTCTTCGCCGGACGCACCGGCCGCAAAGCCATCGTGCTCTTGACGGACGGCCAGGACAGCGGCCTCGGCTTGACCTTGGATCCTACAACCGCATCGCCGCGTCCCGGGTCTCCAAGTAATCGTCTGACTTTCGACGATGTCGCCCATACTCTCGCCGCCGCGGACATCCAGCTCTTCGCCGTCTCCACGCAGAGCAGGCCAAAAATCATGACTGCGGTCTGGCTCACCTCGCATTCCACCGAAACATTGCTCGCGTCCGATGCCCGCAAACTGGAAATCCCCGCTTACACCTTGTACCTCGCCGAACTCGTCCGCCGCGTCGGAGGCCAACTGTATTTCCTGCGCGAAACAAAAACCCTCGCCGACACATTCCGCGAGATCGCCCACACAATTCGCGCAGAGTACACACTCGGCTTCGCGCCCGCGCAGGATGCCCGTTCGGCCAGTCGCCCAGCCTGGCACACACTACGCGTGGAAGTGGTGGGACACACGGGTCTCACGGTCGTCCATCGCGCCGGCTATTATGCGTCCACCCAGGAGTGATTTGTCCTTCCGCTGCCTGAATTAAACGATTCCTGTGTTTTAATCAGTGCCATGTTTCGTCGCCGAAAATTCAAGCTGCGCTTGCCGTCGCGCACCCTAGTGCTCGGCGAACGCACGCTTGTGATGGGCGTGCTCAACGTAACGCCCGACAGCTTTTCCGACGGTGGCCTTTTTCTCGACGCCGAAGCCGCCGCCACCCGCGCGCTCCAGATGGAAAAAGCCGGCGCGGACATACTCGATATCGGCGGCGAATCCACGCGTCCCGGTTCGCAGAGCATTTCTGCTGAAGAAGAGCTTCGCCGCATCCTTCCGGTGCTCGAAAAACTTCGTGGCAAAATAAAAATCGCAATTTCAGTGGACACCAGTAAATCCGAAGTAGCCGAGGCAGCCGCCGCAGCCGGTGCGGAAATTCTGAACGATGTCACCGCCTTGCGGAACGATGCCCGCGTCGCGGGAGTAGCGCGCCGCCGGAAGCTTCCGTTAATCCTGATGCACATGCGTGGCGAGCCGCGCACGATGCAAAAAGGCCCATTCGCGAAAGATGTTGTTCGCGACGTCCTCGTGGGCTTGCGCAGCGCGATTGCAATCGCGCGCCGCGCTGGCGTCTCAAAGTCGCAAATCATCATCGATCCTGGTATCGGCTTCGGCAAAAGCTACTCGCAGAATTTCGAGTTGCTCGCCCGCTTACCAGAACTCGCAAAGCTCGGCTTCCCGATCTTGATCGGTACATCGCGAAAAAGCTTCATTGGCCGTGCATTAGAAGGAAGCCCGCGCGCTACCGGCGCAAACGCCGAGCGCATCTGGGGCACCGCAGCAACCGTCGCCGCGAGTATTTGGCGAGGCGCTCACATCGTCCGCGTGCACGACGTCGCTGAAATGGCCGAAGTCGCCCGCGTCACCGATGTGTTAGCATCTCACGCGAAATGACTCGCGAAAGCCAGCCATGAACTTTTTCGGGCACTTTCGCGGCCTCACATCCACTCAACGCAACACCTTCATCGCCTGCTTTCTCGGTTGGTCGCTCGACGCATTCGATTTCTTCATCCTGGTGTTCTGCGTCAGCGCTCTCGCAACGGAATTCCATACAAAGCCCTCGGTAATCCTTGAAGCAAATTTCCTTACGCTTGCCATGCGCCCCGTTGGCGCATTCTTGTTCGGATTCCTGGCCGATCGTTACGGCCGTCGTCCCGCGTTGATGATCGACATCATCTGTTTCTCGATTTTCGAGCTTGGCTCCGCGTTCGCTCCTTCGTTCCACTGGTTTCTCGTAATGCGCGCCTTTTTCGGCATCGCCATGGGAGGCGAATGGGGAGTCGGCGCTGCGCTAGCGTTCGAAACGCTGCCCGCGAAAGGCCGCGGTTTTTTTTCGGGTCTCTTGCAGGAAGGCTACCCCGTCGGCTATCTCCTCGCAGCCGTCGTCTACGGGACTCTGTTTCGCTTCATCGGTTGGCGCGGAATGTTTGTTGTCGGTGCGCTTCCCGCTTTTCTGGTGATCTACATCCGCACCAAAGTCGATGAGTCGCCCGCCTGGCTCCAAGGCCGCGTGGCGAAACAAGCAGACAGACACCTCGGCCAAAACATTCGCGTCTATCTCAGCAGTTTTCTTTTCCTGATCTTGCTGATGTTCGCCTTCAATTCCTTCAGCCACGGCACCCAGGACGTCTATCCCACATTTCTTCGCGAGAACCATGGATTCTCGCCGGGCATCGTGGGCGCCATCGCCATCATTTACAACATCGGCGCTCTCCTGGGTGGAGTCACTTTTGGCGCCTGGTCTGAGCGCCTCGGCCGGAGGCGAGCTATCTTAATCGCTGCGCTCTTAGCGATACCCGTAATTCCGCTCTGGGCCTTTTCTCATACCGCTCCGATGCTGGCGTTGGGCGGCTTCCTGATGCAATTCATGGTGCAGGGTGCTTGGGGAGTAATCCCCGCGCACTTGAACGAGCTTTCTCCTCCCGCTGTGCGCGCGACGTTCCCCGGTCTGGCCTATCAGCTCGGCAATCTACTGTCGTCACGTAATTCCGTGATTCAGGCGAAGTTCGCCGAACAGCACTACGGCGGGAATTACGCTCCGGTTCTAGCATGGACAGTAGCGCTGGTTGCGACTCTCGTCGTCGCCATCTCTCTAAGCGGAAAAGAAGTAAAGGGAGCAGACCTATCGACGACAGCAGACATTGCGCTGTCGCAGGAATAACCTGGGAAAGAGTGCCCGACCCGCACTCTTCAATTCGAAGGGTATCCGCGTCGACAAATTTGAAACTGTTGATCAGTAGTGGAAGCCCAGAAGGTTCCAATAAATCAAGAAGGGGATGAAGCAAACGGCGGCAAACGCCGCTAAAGAATAAAAGTTGCGCGCGAGCGAACCGCCGGAGCGAGTTTGCCAGACGCGAAAAGTTTGCCAAAGAATTACAGGCACCGCGGCTGTAGTGACCAGCGGAATGCACAACAAAAGCGCGATGTACCACGGCAGCCCATAAGCCAACTCGCCCTTATTCAGGAACGCCAGACACATCCCGCCGAGGAAAAACAGATTTCCCGCAGCGGCTCCCGCAATCCAGTAACGCAATCTGGCCAGACTTCTATCATTTGCGACGTGCGATGGCGTGCCCGCCTTTCTATTTTTCGCCCAGATTATTAAAGTCGCGAAAATCGCGAGTCCGAAAACGCAGCTGAAAAATGCGAACAGGCTTTTCTGCACTATCGCGGTTTCATACCACGGAAGCTTCTCCAAGACATATCTGTCGAGCGCGAGGCGAGTGATCCGTCCGTTTTCGTCCTGACGAAATGCTATCTCGTCCTCTGCTCCCTCTCTCCGAAACAGCAACGGACCAGCCGGGACGTAATTTGCCGGCCCGATATTCGGATTCAGAAGAACGATTCCTCCTTTGTCCGCAGCAAACACCTCCCATTCGTGCAGCAGGGTGCCAAGCTTCTCGAACGTCCCGTGCGCGTAGCGATTCAAGCGATAACTTCCCGCAAAACGGTTCGATGGCTCGGGCGACTGAACCGCAACAGCTGCCTTAAGTTTTTCTCGGTTCGCAGGGTAGTAGCGATCCATGAATTGGCGGAGAAGATCGTCAATCAATCTCTGGTCTCCAGCATTGCAAGCGATGAAAATGCCCACTCCCTCTGCGGGCAAAAAATAAACCGTGCTGACTGCGCCCATCCAGTCGCCATCCTGCCGGACGATGCGAGTTCCGTTCGGGTACTGTTCCCAATAGGCGAACGCGGTGCCGGCGATGCGCGGATCGTTTGCGTATTGCCGCTCGAACATGCGCTTCGCCGAATCCTCGGTCAAAATTCTCTGCGATTTGTATTGTCCTAGTTGCAGCTCTGCGATCATGAAATGAGTCATGTCGCGCGCGGTGGAAACCAGCGAAGCCGCTGGAACCACGTTGGGATAATCGAGCGGGACGGGTACGAATCGGCCCTTTTTGTAATCGTATCCAACCGCGAGATTGCGGGCGAGCTCCGGCGTAATGACGAAACCGCTTTGGCTCATATCAAGCGGCTTGAAGATTTGCTCATTTATGTACTGGGCAAACGGCGCGCCGGATGTCGCTTCTACGATATATCCCGCGAGAGAGAAACCCCTGTTCGAGTAGCTGTATTGGTCGCCAGGGAGCGTCACGCGCGGTCCCAAGCGCCGCTCTAAATAAATTCCCAAAGGAATCTGCTCCGCCTCACTGCGCGCAGTGATCCCGATTCCGCCGTCGTCGAACCCAGCGGTATGAGTCAACAGATTCTGCAGTGTGACCGGACGCGGATAATTTTCCTCGAACTGGAAGAGACGCAGATAGTGATTTACGTTTTCGTCCAGACGCAATTTTCCTTGTTCCACGAGTTGCAACACGGCGATGGCGGTAAAGGGTTTTGAAACAGAGGCGAGGCGGAAAACAGTGCGGTCGGGATCCACCGGGATTTTTTGCTCTACATTCGCGCAACCGTAGCCTTTGATGGCGATAACCTCGCCGTCTTTCACTACCGCAATCGCCGCTCCCGGAACGTGAAACTTTTCAAGATTCTCGGCGAAGTATTTGTCCAGGAAAGCGCCAAGATCTTGCGAGCTCAGCGGTTCGGGAGGGGCAGGAATTTGCGACCACCCAGCGCTAGCCAAAATTGCCAGCCCAATCAGAATGGCGGCCAAGCGGAAACCTATTCTGGAAGTTGAAGGCCCCTTTAATTCCGCAGTTTGGCGATTTAATCCCGCAAAGTGGCGCAAAGAAATAAGTTCAGTCAAGGAGGGAAACTTCGAGGATTGTCGTTTCGGCCCTTCTTGCTGCGGGCCCCGATGCCGTTTTAATTTGATCACGCGCGACGCTAGCACGCCATTCACCTGATTTCAAGGATCAGGTGATGCGGCAAGCACATCGATGCAAATGCTACTGTCGAACGGTTTGGCTCACGTCGTATCATGCGCGATGGGGTTTTGAGCGTTACATCGGGTCGAGTTGCTAACCCGACCGTGTTGCTTTGTCCAGGGCACTCCCTTGAGAGTAGAGTTCAGAACATGTCTATAAGTCGGCGAAGACTGTTGAAGTTGGCGGCAAGCGGAGTGGCGGCCAGCTATGTGCCAACGCCGACGTTCGCTTCGATTCCGGACCCGCAGTTCCCCCAGCAAGTCGAGACCGGCGCCAAGAAAATCATTCGTTTGGACCGCAACGAGAATGCATACGGGCCCTCGCCCAAAGCTGTTGCAGAGATTGTGAAAAACGCTGGCTCCGTCAACCGATTCCCCGATTCCACCGATGCGCTTGTGTCCGCTCTCGCCAGCCATCACAAGGTGAAGCCGGAAGAGATCCTCCTTGGGGCCGGATCGACCGCGATCATAAAGATGGCAATGGATATTTTTCTGCGGAACGGTCGCAAGTTGATCGTCGCTTATCCGACTTTCGAATTGATTGAACGCTACGCCGTCTCGATCCGCGCAAAAATAATCTCTGCGAATTTGCGGCATGACTATGGCCACAATCTGGAATCGATGCTTGCTGCCGTTAATTCTGAGACCGGACTCATCTATATCTGCAACCCCAATAACCCGACGGGCACTTTGACCGACAGGAAGGAGATTGACCGGTTTCTGGAAAAACTCCCCGCGCGGGCTCCCGTTATCATTGACGAGGCTTATCACGAATACGCGGGGGGTTCTGGTGCTTATGTCTCGTTTCTTGAACGACCCTCGCACCATCCCGGCGTAATCGTCACACGCACCTTTTCCGAAGTTTACGGACTGGCCGGCTTGCGCCTCGGCTACGCATTCGCCCAGCCGAAGATCCTCAATGCGCTGGCCAGGGAAAAACTGGAATTGGAAATAGGGTCCTTAGCTCTTTCCGCCGGACTCGCCGCTTTGGCCGACACTGAATTCACAACAACCTGCGTGCAGCGAAACGAGAACGCTCGGCAGGAATTTGTGAACCAGGTAAATGCCCGGATGCTGCGAGTCCTCGATTCGCACACCAACTTTGCCTGCTTGAATGTAATGCGCCCAGCCAAAGAAGTCATCTCACACTATGAGAGAAATAATGTCCTTCTGGGTCCCGAGGTTCCAGGCATGCCAAACTACGCGCGAGTCTCCTTCGGCACTCCCGAAGAAATGAGGGAATTCTGGAAGGTATGGGGTAGCCTCGGCGAGCACCGGATGGCGATGTGAACCGTGTGCACTAGACCGGTTTCGGGGTGTTTTCGACGCTGCCGGCGGCCCTGGTGGGGTCAACTTTGTGGCTATAATCTTCCACTATTTAGCACTCAATTGCCCGATTTCTGCGCTGCCCCATTGTAAACAAAGAGTTTGGCAAGGCTATTAAATTGCGATAGGTTACTGATACGTGAACCCTGTGTGTGCTCCATCAACGGGATTTAGCCGAGGATGGGACAAAGAAGCTGCACAGCATGGTTCTGGGAGGCTTTGGTTATGCTGTATTCGTCCCCAGCCGCTCGCTTACGGGATAACACCGCGCCAAGCGACAAACGCTCTGTAAACCAGAGATGTGGCTCCCGCGGATTAAGGCACGCGCGCCCGGCCTACGCCCTGATTGCGCTGATGGTTCTGCTGCTCCCATGCGCGGGTGGTGTCTACGGCCAGGCAAATGTCCAAGGGCAGTGGCAAACCGTTCCGACCACCATGCCTATCAATCCCATTCACGTAAGCTTGATGCATAACGGGAAGATACTAGTCGTCGCAGGCTCCGGAAACTACCCTCCAAACACGAGTTATCAGGCAGCGATCTGGGACCCCTCGAACAATTCGGTCGCCGTACAGACACTCAACTGGGACATGTTTTGCAGCGGCATGATTACACTGCCCGACGGTCGCGAGATGATTTTCGGCGGAACCTTGAAATATGACCCATTCCACGGCTGGCAGCGCACCGCCATCTACGATCCGGTTACCGGCCAGTTTGCCGACATGCAGGACATGGCGCACGGGCGCTGGTATCCCACTGCCACCGAGTTGAGCGATGGAAGGCTCATGGTTTTTTCCGGACTCGACGAAAATGGGGACACGAACCCGGAAGTAGAGATATATAAGGTTCAGACAGGCTGGAGCTCTCCGTTCACTGCGCCCTGGACCCCTCCCCTTTATCCTCGAATGCACCTTCTTCCGAACGGCAACATTTTCTATTCAGGCTGGACTACGCAATCTCAGTATTTCTTTCCATCCTCCAACACTTGGTCGGGAACAATCGCCACGACGAACTACGGTGGAAACCGTACCTATGGCTCGTCTGTACTGCTTCCCTTGACCCCAGCGAATGGATACGCGCCAAAAGTAATGATCTTCGGCGGAGGCAATCCCGCCACTGCCACGACTGAAATTATCGATCTCTCTGTTGCGTCTCCTGCCTGGGTCGATGGCCCTTCAATGTCGAATCCCCGCATCGAGATGAACGCAACAATGTTGCCGAACGGCAATATCTTGACCCTTGGCGGTTCGTTGAACGATGAAGATGTAAATACGGCGAGCTTGGGCGCTGACCTCTTTGAGACCAACGGCACTATCACCGTTGGCCCCGCAGGAACGGAAGCCTTCGAACGGCTCTATCACTCCGTCTCGCTTCTTCTTCCAGACGGGACCGTATGGGTCGCTGGCGGCAATCCGGTCCGTGGCAATTATGAGCCACACGTAGAGATTTATTCGCCACCTTACCTGTTCAATGCGGATGGTTCTGCCGCCACCCGTCCGACCATCTCGAGCGTTTCGCCTGGAGTCATCGGGTACGGATCCTCTTTTCAGGTGGGGACCCCCAATGCCGCCAACATTTCATCGGTAGTTCTAATGAAGCTGTCGTCAACTACCCACGCTTTCAATATGGACCAGCGCTTGGTGGGCTTGAGTTTCACCCCTGGTGCCGGAGCGCTCACAGTCACCGGTCCGCCAAACGGCAATATCGCGCCTCCCGGTTACTACATGCTCTTTCTCCTCAACACGGCGGGCGTGCCTTCCATAGCCCAATTTGTCCAGGTATCTGCGACTCCTACGGACATTCCGCCGACCGCTTCGATCACCACTCCAGCGGCGAATGTTGTGATCGAACCCGGCCAGTCAGTCACTTTTGCTGGCACGGGTACCGCTTCAAGCGGAGCGATTGCGTCCTATAATTGGTCTCTTCGCGGAGGAACGCCGAATTCAAGTTCCCTCGCGAGCCCTGGGACAGTTACGTATTCCACTCCTGGAACGTACACCGCTTCGCTCACTGTGGTCGATTCGGCTGGAAATTGGAGCCAAAGCCCGGCAACTCGTACCATTCAAGTGCGACAGCCGGCTCCTGTTGTTTCCAGCGTGGTTCCGAATTCTGCTAGCCAGGGCCAAAGCAACCTCGTCGCCACGATTACAGGCAGCAATTTTCAATTCGGACTCACCTGCAGCTTCGGGCCCAGTATCACCGTTTCGTCCTGCACGGATGTTTCCACCACTCAGGCCACTGCAAACATTTCAGTTCAGTTCAACGCTCCGCTGGGTGCCACCAGTGTGACCGTGGTAAATCCGGATGGAGGATCGGGCACTTTGGCGAACTCCTTCACCGTCACCACGGGAGTACCTGGCCCACCGCCCACTCTCACAGCTGTGAGTCCGAGTTCGGGTGAACAAAATTCCAGCCAACTTACCTTCAGCCTCGCAGGCAGTAACTTCATCCCTAACCCCACTTGTACTTTTGGCGAAGGAATAATTGTTAATAGCTGCGTATACATTTCCTCAACTCTGATTACCGCCAATATTTCGATTCCGATTAACACATTTATCGCACCAAGCAATGTGACCGTAACAAATGCGGACGGACAAAGTTCTACCTTGGTCAACGGATTCACCATCGTTTCCAGCCCTAACGGCTTTACCCCCATCCTTCTGCGCGGAGGTGCCACTGCAGCGTACACCGACGACCAGAACATCGTCTGGAGCGCAGATAGCGGCGCAGTGGGAGGCAAGGCCGATTCTGTAACTCACGCGATTGCGAACGCTCCTGACCCTGTTGTTTACGAGTCTGAGCGTTATGGAAATTTTACTTACCAGTTCGCGGTTCCGACTGGCTCGTACAACGTGACCCTGAAATTCTCGGAGAACTACTGGAGTTCTCCCGGCCAACGCGTGTTCAACGTGGCTATCAATGGAACCCAGGTTCTCAAGAACTTCGATATCATCGCGGCCGCTGGAGCTCCGTTTACCGCCGTTGACAAACAGTTTGGTGCTACGGCGACCAATGGAACGCTTAGCATCCAGTTCACAACCGGCACTGCCGATCAGCCCAAAATCTCTGCCATCCAAATCACCAGCTCCTCCGGCATTTCCGTACAACTTAGCCCGCCCACCGCGAGTTTGTCCGCCTCCCAGACTCAACAGTTTTCGGCGGCAGTGACCGGAACTAGTTTGACGGGAGTCACATGGGCGGTCAGTCCGCAGCTGGGAGCCGTCTCGAATACCGGTCTCTATACTGCGCCCACATCGATCACCGCTCCCGCAAAAACGATCAACGTCGTGGCCACTAGCGTTGCCGATCCGACGCAATCCGCAACGTCCGTGGTCACTCTTGTGCCACCCGCGGGTTCAACTGCGCCTATCCTGATTAACTCGGGCGGCGCTTCCTACATTGATTCCATGGATAATGTTTGGGCTGCCGACACCGACTCCATCGGCGGTGAGACTTCTTCCACCACGCACGCTATCTTCAACACGCCCGATCCAACCCTTTACCAGACCGATCGCTACGGCGCTTTCAGCTATCAGTTCACAGTACCCAACGGTGCCTACGCCGTCACACTGAAGTTCGCCGAAATCTACTGGACCGCTGTGGGACAACGCGCCTTCAACGTAGCGATCAACGGCACACCGGTGTTGACCAACTTTGACATCGTGGCAGCCGCGGGCGCTCCCAACACGGCCATCGATGAAACGTTCCCCGTCGAAGTCACCGGCGGTTCGATCACGATTACATTCTCCGATGGCTCGGCGAATTTGCCCAAGGTCAGCGCCGTCGAGGTCAGTTCTACTTCCAACGTCTCTGTTCAGATGAGTCCCACGACTGTGAGTTTGAGTGCTTCACAGCCACAGCAGTTCACAGCCACTGTGACTGGAAGCTCCAATACTGCCGTGAACTGGACTTTCAGTCCTCAAGTCGGCACGTTGACCGCGAGCGGCCTTTACACCGCGCCGGCTACTATTACCACCGCGCAAACTGTCACCGTGACCGCAACCAGCCAGGCGGCTACCACGCAATCGGCGGTTGCAACCATCAATCTTTTGCCGCCCTTGGGTTCCTTCTCTCCGATCTTCGTCAGCTCAGGAGGCGCTGCCTACACGGATACCTTGGGCAATCATTGGGCCGCTGACAATAGCTTCAACGGTGGTAAGACTTCCGCCAGCACAAACTCTATTGCCAACACACCCGATCCAACCCTTTACCAGACCGATCGCTACAGTGATTTCAACTATCAATTCGCAGTGCCCAACGGGTCTTATACCGTCACTCTGAAGTTCGCCGAAACCTACTGGCTCAATCCCGGGCAACGCGTCTTCAACGTCGCGATCAACGGCACGCCGGTGCTTACGAACTTTGACATCATCGCGGCCGCGGGTGCTCCGAACACGGCTATCGACGAAACGTTCCCCGTCACCGTCACCGGAAACGCGATCACAATTCTGTTCACCACAGGCACGGCCGATTTGCCCAAGGTCAATGCCGTCGAAATCAAACCGGCTTCCGGCGTGTTTGTCCAGATGAGTCCCACCACGGCGAGCTTGAACGCTTCGCAGTCACAACAATTCACAGCCACCGTCACGGGAAGCTCCAATACCGCCGTCACCTGGACCTACAGTCCACAAGTTGGCACGCTGACGGCGAACGGCCTGTACACCGCCCCGGCTTCCATCGCCGCCGCGCAGACTGTCACCATAACCGCCACCAGCCAAGCAGCTACTACGCAATCGGCGGTCGCAACCGTCAATCTCTTGCCGCCTGCAGGCTCGTTCTCTCCGATCTTTGTGCACGCGGGCGGACCTGCCCTCACCGACACGCAGGGCAATTCCTGGGCTGCTGACAATGGCTTCGCCGGCGGACAGACTTCCGTCACCACGCACGCTATTGCCAACACACCCAATCCCGCTCTTTACCAGACTGAGCGTTACGGTGATTTCAGTTATCAATTCGCAGCTCCCAACGGGAACTACACCGTCACGCTGAAGTTTTCCGAAAATTACTGGAGCAATCCGGGACAGCGCGTTTTCAACGTGTCGATCAACGGAACGCAAGTTCTCGATGATTTTGATATCATCGCGGCCGCTGGCGCTCCATTTACGGCTATCGACGAAACGTTCCCCGTCACCGTTACCGGCAGTTCGATCAATATTCAATTCACTTCGGGCCCGGCCGACATGCCCAAGATCGACGCCCTCGAGATCAAACCCGCTTCTGGCGTCGGCATTCAGATCAACCCCACGAACGCACCCCTTCTCGGTGGGCAAAGCCAACAATTTACCGCGACCGTCACCGGCACGAGCAACTTGGGCGTCACTTGGACCTACAGCCCCACGGTTGGAACTCTTGTCACTTCCGGCGCAACGGCTGGTCTCTACACCGCTCCAGCATCCATCACTACGGCGCAGAAAGTTTCGGTTACTGCTACGAGTGTGGCGGACCCCACTCAATTTGCCACCGGCACCGTATCGCTAGTGCCTCCGTTCAGCCCCATCTTCGTTCATGCGGGCGGCGCGGCTTACACCGACTCCCTCGGCCAGCACTGGAGCGCGGACGAGGATTTCGTTAGCGGGACCACGGACACCGGAACAAAAGCTATTGCCAATACGCCCGATCCCACTCTTTATCAGAGCGAGCGTTACGGCGATTTCTCCTATCAGTTCGCCGTGGTGAACGGCAATTACAACGTGGTCCTGAAGTTTGCGGAAATCTATTGGACCGCCGCAGGTCAGCGCATCTTCAACGTCTCCATCAACGGCACGCCCGTGCTCACGAACTTCGACATCGTCGCGGCCGCCGGCGCTCCTGAGACGGCGATCGACAAGACTTTTCCGATCACCGTCACCAATAACCAGGTCACCATTCAATTTACGACCGGGTCCAAGGACTTACCGAAGATCAGCGCCATCGAGATTCACTAGACGATCTGCGTTCCAAGGGCCGTTGGCCTTTGTAGCGGCCGCCTCCAGCAAGGGAGTGCGTTTGCAAACGTAGGCCCGCACTGTTCGATGGAAGTTGTCTTACATTGCATGCGGTTTCGTCGCTCTGATGAAGGCGCTTATGAACTTGCCTTCCACTTCAGTTGCAATCGAATCCGCGTCAATCCCCTGAGCGCTTAGGAACTGCCGTGCGTCCGCAACTTTATAAACTCGCGTCGGTTCAATCGTCACCTGTTCAAATCCGGCTGCCCTCAACTTGGATATGTACTCAGAATCCTTCAGAGCGCCTGCGACGCAACCAACCCAAAGTTCGATATTTCTTCTGATCTCGGCGGGAACGTCGCCGCGCACGACAACATCAGAAACGGCAAACCTCCCGCCCGGCCGCAGCACGCGAAACGCTTCGGCCAGCACTCTGTCCTTGTCCGCCGATAGATTGATCACACAATTCGAGATCACCACGTCCACCGCATTCTCCGGCAATGGAATATTCTCTATCTCGCCTTTCAAGAACTCGACGTTGTTCACGCCCGACTTTTTCTGGTTGTCCCGCGCGAGAGCCAGCATCTCGTCCGTCATATCCAAGCCGTAAGCCTTTCCGCCCGGACTCACGCGCTTCGCGGACAGCAACACATCGATGCCTCCGCCGGAACCCAGGTCCAGCACAATTTCGCCCGCTTTCAACTCCGCAAGGGCTGTCGGGTTTCCGCATCCCAGCGAAGCCAGCACCGCTTGCTCCGGTATGCCGGCGGTCTCCTCTGATTGATAGAGGTTTGCCGTAATCGGATCGCCGCCGCAGCACGCGGAAGATGGCGAACATCCGCACGATGCTGCGCCGCCGGAGGAAACTCGGCTGGCAGCTTCACCGTACTTTTCTTTCACTGCCTCTCTGATGCTGTTTGGCTCACTCATCTTCTTCCCCTTGAATTGAAAAGCGAAGCATATTATATTCGCTTAGACGAATATAGTTCATGGCCAAACCAACTGTCAATCTCATGTTCCGCGCTTTCTCCGATCCCACCAGGCTACGCATCTTGCACCTGCTCTTGAAAGGCGAAATGTGCGTCTGCGATATTGTCAGCATCGTGCGCGTTCCGCAGCCCAAAGCTTCCCGCCACCTGGCTTACTTGCTCAGGGCTGGTCTGATAGTGAAAAGAAAACAAGGCCTTTGGGCTTACTACCGGCTTACTTCCGCCGCTTCGCCGTTCCATCGAAGTCTCATCACGTGTCTGAAGGAATGTTTTCGTGACGTACCCGAGCTCGCTTCCGACGCGAAACGCGCAGCGCGAACCTGCTGTCAGCCTGGAAGATGCAGTTGACGTCTATGGCGAATCACTACAACGTTCTCTTTCTTTGCGCTGGCAATTCGGCCAGATCCATCATGGCCGAAGCCATTCTCAACCACAAAGGCAAGCCCGCGTTCACCGCCTACAGCGCCGGAAGTTATCCGACGGGTGTCGTGCGCCCCGAAGCCCTGAAGCAATTGGAACTCGCGCATCTGCCGACAGACGGCGCTCGCAGCAAAAGTTGGAACGAATTCGCAAAGCCGGACGCCCCGCGCATGGACTTCGTATTTACCGTCTGCGACAACGCCGCAAAGGAAGCTTGCCCCATCTGGCCGGGACAGCCCATGACTGCCCATTGGGGCGTTCCGGATCCCGCCGCCGTAAACGGACTGCCGGACGCGATCGAGCGCGCCTTCCGCGACGCTTTCATGACGCTCGATCGCAGAATCAGTTTGTTTCTCTGCCTGCCCCTGGCAAGCCTCGATGCGCTCGCCATCAAAAACGAAGTCGACCACATCGGCCGGCAATGACATCCACACTCTTGCGCCGAACTGTCTCCGAATTTCTAGGTACCGGATTTCTCGTCGCCGCCGTGGTCGGTTCCGGCATCATGGGTGAACGCTTGGCCGCCGGAAACGTCGCAATCGCTCTTCTCGCCAACACGATTGCAACCGGCGCCGCGCTCGTTGCTTTGATTCTTACCTTCGGCCCCATCTCAGGCGCTCATTTCAATCCCGCCGTGACTTTCGTCGACGCAATCGAAAATGGCGTGTCCTGGAAAGACGCAGCCTGTTACCTGCCAGCTCAATGTCTCGGAGGAATCGGTGGCGCCGTCGCTGCCCACATGATGTTTCAGCTGCCCGCTATTTCCGTTTCACATCACGCCCGAGCCGGCTCCGCTCAGGTTTTCAGCGAATTCGTCTCTACCTTTGGCTTGCTGTCCGTAATCTGGGGATGCTCGCGGCTGCGCTCCGAAATGGTCGCCTTCGCCGTCGGAGCCTACATCACCGCCGCCTACTGGTTCACAGCTTCTACTTCGTTCGCCAACCCCGCCGTGACAATCGCACGCAGCCTCAGCGACACCTTCGCCGGCATCCGCCCCAGCGACGTTCCTTGGTTCATCATCGCCCAGCTCCTTGGAGCCATTGCGGCCACAATCCTCTTCCGCTGGCTCGTCCCCAACTTGAACATTCGAGCCAAGCAGCTCCTCGTCGCTCACAGCTCGGAACAGCATCGCTAACCAAGCATCAAAAGGTGCATCACGTCGCGCTGTGATATCGCTTCATCCACAGTCTTGCAGTCCTTGAATCCCTCCAATCAAGGAAGTGTTGCCCCAATTCGTCCCCTAATCTCTTGCGCCACTTCACCCGCTCAAGGCTCGCTTTATAGTTAGGGCAACTCACTACTCAACTATCGATGTGCTACGATTCGCCATGCCGTCATGTTGGCCTGCAAAATCGCCGAGCCCTAAGGATTTGCGTCGCATCTTCTTTGTCTTCTTGTCTCTCGGGATTGCGATTTGTCTAAGCGCGCAGCCGCGTTCGTCGCCTCGACCGCCGACAGGCAAACCGCATCTCCAAGAAATACGGATGGAGAAGCTCGCCACATTTATTCTGTCGTTAGATATCGCCAATGGCTCTGATTTGGCTGCATCAGCCTTGGCTGACAGAAAAATCCGAGTTTGGAAGCTAAGCTCCGGAGAAGTGATACACGAATTTTCCTTCCCTTCGCCTGAGACCGACGAAAACCTAAAGTTCCCGGGAGCAACTGAACCAATTTCTGTCCGCTTTTCGCCCGATGCGAAATACTTGGCCATAAGTTTTCTTAGCCGAATCTATTTGTACGATGTTGTCACTTGGACGGAAAGGATGAGTTTGGGTGTGCCGGGAGAAGATCAGCACCGTCCCGACCTAAAGATCACGCCAGAAACACCACGATTAGAAAGACGGTCTGCCGATCAAGTTCAAGCAGACAAGAACAAGCCGCCTTCAACCTTGAGTGAGTCCATAAGAACTCGCGAGTACGCGAGGGAGCGAGGAGACGGTCGGACACGAATAACCGATTTCGCATTCGCAAAAGACGGCTCCTCCATTGTCGCTGCTTACTGCCGGGGAGGTTGCTATACCAGTCCGTCCGTTCGTACGGCTGCTTTTCCGACGGGAAACGACCCGGTAAGACTTTGGGATATTGTCTCGGCGCACCTGATTTGGGAACACGTGTACGACGAGAAGGGCTTAGTAAAACGAATTGTCCCGTCGCCTGATAGCAATCGATTCGCCGTTGTCCTCGCGCATCCAGGCGCTTGTGCAGTTGGGATGAACAACTTCCGCGACGGAACGCCGTTGTGGTCACATCCTTTTGGTGCGTGTCCCGACCCACCACCCGTCGGCTTTTACCGAGACGGCCAGTCCTTCATTACAAACCGGATTGAAGAAGGCAACCGCGAAAATAAACTATGGCGGGACATTGCAACGTATGAAACAAGTTCGGGCAAAATGATTGGTGATTTTTCAAAAAGAGATACAGTACGCGATTTTGACGTATCCTTTGATGGCCGCTGGCTTGCCTCTACAACGTGGAGTGGGTTGCGCTTTCAGATTTGGGATTTTTCGTCAAAAAAAGCAATCATGATGGAAACCCCCGAAGAATGGAGGTGGCGAGGACCCCGAATCAACCGAATACGTTTCAGCCCCGATGGGCGTTGGCTTGTCGTCGGCAACAACCAAGTTGGGGACTTGGTGATTTATCAGTTCGGCGCGAGTTCGCGCGAATAGATTTAGGACGGCGAACCGCGCGTCCACAGCCTCCGAGTCCTTGAATGTCGCCAACCAAAGTGCTAGCGTAAATTGTGTTTATTTTTGACAAATTTGGCGACGGGAAGGCGGAGCGAAATCGCACCGTCCTCGTTTGCCCGGCGACTGTTGCAATGGACGACGTGGGCTTACTCCATTCGCGCGGACTCATCCCTTCAGCCCTTCGCCTTCAGCGTCCAAGGAACGTTTCTAATCGAGAACTCGATTTATTAGGACGACGTCTAAGTCACTGCAAACAAAGGACGGCGACCGTTTCTAATCGAGAACTTTCGACCGTTCGCACCTTGGCCGCTCCGTCGGCTTTAACGCGCGATAGGATTGCGATTTCGCTTCGCGAGACACGGAGCGCGGGTCGCGGAACACGTTCTCCCGCCCCATTTCTAACCGGTTCTGCACCACAAACAGAATTCGTCGTAACTCATTCAAAACAAACCACCGTCGAATTTCTAACCGGGGCCAGAACAGCGATTAAGGATGCGCAATTTCGCGCCGAATTTAGGACCGAATTACAGGCTCGGCGCAAGAAAGAATCTCGTTCTCGCGATGCCGCCGAACAGGGTAAAATCCCGCTGAACATAGGAATCGAAAAGGAGCTTTTATGAGCGCCACTCCCTCTGTAGGACCATCCGCCGCCACCGTCGCAGCCGTAAAGGAACATGCTCGCCTGCTGGCCATTTACTCCATGATGTCCACCACCGCCGCCGGCTCAGGACATCCCACTTCCTGCATGTCCGCCGCGGAACTAGTCGCCGGAGTTTATTTCTATGCCATGAAGTTTGATCCCAAGAACGCAAATTCGAACGATGGCGATCGCTTCGTCCTCTCCAAAGGCCACGCTGCCCCGCTTCTATATTCCGCGCTGGCCGAAGCCGGAGTCTTTCCCGTATCGCGTGTGATGACGCTGCGCCAGTTTTCCAGCGAACTCGAAGGCCATCCGACTCCGCGCATTCACGGCGTAGACGCTGCAACAGGCTCGCTGGGCCAAGGCCTCTCCGTGGGCAGCGGCCTTGCAATCGGCGCGCGAATGGATAAAAGCGACACGCGCGTGTACGTCCTCACAGGCGATGGCGAATTAGCCGAAGGACAAATCTGGGAAGCGGCAGCCTTCGCCGCCCATTACAAACTCGAGAATCTCACCGTAATCACCGACATCAATGCGCTGGGCCAGAGCGACTACACCATGTACAAGCACGACATGGAGGTGTATCGCCGCAAATTCGAGTCCGAAGGTTTTGCCACTGAAGTAATCGACGGGCACGACGTCCCGGCCATCCTCGCCGCGCTCGACCGCGCAAAAGCCACCAAGGGACGCCCGCAAGCCATCATCGCCCGCACCATCAAAGGCCACGGATTTAGTTTGGTTGCCGGAAAAGAAGGCTGGCACGGCAAAGCCTTCTCAAAGGAACAACTCGCTGAGGCCATCAAAGAACGCGGCGGCACACCTCCTGTAGTTCCTCCGGACCCTGGAAAATCGTACGCCCGAACTTCGCTGCCCACGCCTCCAGATTTCCCTGCGCCGCCCGCTCCTGATTACGCGGCGGACGCGCAGGTTGCCACCCGCGAAGCCTACGGTTTCGCCCTGAAACGCTTAGGCGCAGTGAACCCGCACGTAGTCGCGTTGTCAGGTGACGTAATGAATTCCACGTTCTCGGAAATTTTCGACAAGGCTTATCCCGATCATTTCTTTCAGGGCTACATCGCGGAACAAAACCTCGTCAGCTGCGCAGTAGGACTCGCCGCTCGAGGCAAGGTCCCTTTCGCAGACACGTTCGCGTGTTTCTTGTCACGCGCATACGACAACGTGCGCATGGCCGCGATCAGCCGTGCAAATATCAATCTGTGCGGCTCGCATTGCGGCGTCTCCATTGGCGAAGATGGCCCCTCGCAGATGGCGCTCGAAGATATTTCCATGTTTCGCGCAATCAACGGTTCGGAAGTTTTTTACCCCAGCGATGCCGTATGCACGGAGCGCTTGACCGAGCACATGGCACGACGCGCCGGCATCAATTATTTGCGGACTTCGCGTCCCAAGATGCCCATCCTTTATTCCAAGGATGAAAAGTTCCCGATCCCTGGTTTTAAAGTCTTGAGACAAAGCGCGCAGGACAAGGCCACCGTAATCGGCGCGGGAGTAACGCTCCACGAGGCCCTAAAGGCGTTCGATCAGTTGAAATCGCAAGGGATCGCAATCAGGGTGATCGACCTCTACTGCGTAAAACCGGTCGACGGAAAAGCTATAGCCGAGCAGATCAAGGCAACCGGCGGCGCGTTGGTAACTGCGGAAGATCACTGGCCGGAAGGCGGCCTTGGCGAGGCTGTGATCACCGCGCTAGCGCAAGTGGGAACGGCGCCGGCGAAGTTCAAGCTTCTGGCCGTGACGGGCATGCCGCATTCAGGAAAGCCCGAGGAATTGGTGGACGCGTTTGGAATTTCCGCGCGCCACATTATCGAAGCCGTTCGCGCCATCGCGTAAAGGCCGTCGAAAATACCGAACCATGCGGAGAGGATAACTGAGTGGCTGAAAAGTTAGTGATGGTTGGAGTGCTGCCCGAAGTGGTCGTGCTGGATCCCGGCGAACAGGTGGAGTGGTTTTCGAACGCCGGGAACATCAAAATCGAGTTCGATCCGCAACGCTGTCCGTTCTCCTCGAACGTCTTCCAAGCCCCCCCAGGCATGCGCCTGCTGAGCGGCACCGCTCGCTCCGGCCTGAATCCGGGGTCCTATCGATATAAGCTGTCGCTGAATGATGCGGTAGTGGCGAACGGTGAGGTACTGGTCCGCGAGAAATAAACGCCCGAAATTGACCAGGCCTAATTGTTTAGAGGCCAGGCGATGTGGAAGAGCTTGTTCCGCTCCCGCGAATTAGTCCCCGGCTGCGGCGAAAACAGGTCGCTCTTGCGAAACCGAGTCAGCCAGGATGCGGCGTACCGGAGCCAGCAGCGAGGCCGGTACAGGACGCTCGCGCTGGACGCCCAGCTCCGCAACTTTCCTGGGGAACTCCCGCCGGCGATCCAGCCACAAGCCGAACTCCCGAAGCAAGTCTCCGGCGACGTTGGGGTCGTCCGAACGCTCCACCCCCCAGAACCGCAAGCGCTCTTCATTTTTCTGCAGCAACTGCAGCGCTTCCTCGAGCTTCTTCATGGCTGCATTGAAGGACGATGCGAGGAAATAGACCGGTAAGGACCAGCCATCGTGTCCGAAGACCGCACGCACCCGCACGTTGTACTTCCCGTTCTGATTCTTCTCGATGGCGCAGATGTATTCGTTTCCCGATGACGTAGATTTGGTAGACACTGCGCTCCTCAGTTTTTCAGCGGTAACTGCAAATTCAACCGTCCGTGATTCTAGCCGCCGTTTTTTATCCGCTGACGCCGACGTTGCCAGCCTGTCTGCCTTCGACCGCTTTTCCCGCATAGGAATGCTCCTTTGATAAAGCATTTTGTATTCCTCGCCAGGCGCGGAAGGCTGGAGAAGGGCGCCCTCAAGTCGGTCCCCGCTGGCGACGGGGCAGGCTCTGCGGATAAGGCTATTTTATAGAAGGCGAGGCAACGGAGCAAGAGCCGGTTTCTAGAATTAAGTCATGTGTTTACAGTCAGTTGTGGCGGATCTGGATTATTCGGCGTCGAGGCGGCGGCGCGAAATTGGAGGTTAGCTGGAGCGAGTCAGGCGCTTCATCGCGTCCGCGTTGATGGTCAATTTACCTTCGTGCTTCAGGCGATCTTCGAGCGCGAGACGAAATGCTTCGAAGGCAGCTGCTTGTTTGCCCTGCAGCAACTGCTGCTTGATCTGGTCAGATTGTTTGGCCAGGTCATCAGGGTTGGGTGCGTCGTGGGTCGTCACTCGGTAGACCAGCCAGTTGCCGCTGATCTGTGTTGCGGGGCTTGCCTGGCCAATCTTCATCCCAAACGCAGGCTCCAACAGCTTAGCCGCGCCGAGATTCTGAACCGAACCAGTTCTGGCAAAAGGCTCGGAAGTCACTAGAGTGAGACCTAGAGCTTTGGCAGCCTGATCAAACGACTCGCCGCCTTGGACGCGCTTGGCGAGATCCTCGGCTTTGGTTCGAGCGAGCTCGATGGACTTCTCCTGTTGGTAGTCGGCTAAGACGCGATCGCGGACTTCCGCCAGCGTTCCTTGATGCGCGGGCTGGATGTCTTTCGGCGTCAAAATTACAAAGCCCTGAGGAATCTGGAGCGGCTGGCTGAGCTCACCCGGGCGGAGTTGAAAAAGCGCCTGATGAAGCTCTGGGGTATTCCCGAGGTTGCCGACAGGTTCGGTGATTGAAACTACCGGCGTTTCACCCAGCTGAAGATTGAATTTCTTGGCGAGATCGTCCAACGACTGGCGGTTCGACTGGCGAACGGCGCTGGCCATCTGCGCGGAGATATTGTTCGCGTCTTGAGCGGCTTTTTCTTCTGCAACTATCGGGACAATCGAGCCGCGTACTTCTTCAAAACTTTTGGTGTGCGCCGTTTCGCGATCCAGGACTTTGATGATGTGGAATCCGTATTGTGTCTTTACCAAGTCCGAAATCTGGCCCTTGGGAAGGCTGAAAGCAGCCTGTTCGAATTCCGGCACCGTCTGTTTTTCGACTATCCAACCGAGGTCGCCGCCCTTGGCTTTGGTACCGTCATCTTCTGAGAATTTCTTCGCGAGGTCTTCGATGTTCGCTCCGCTCCGAGCCTTTTTCAAAACATCTTCAGCTTTTTGACGGATTTCGGCTATCTCGGCGTCGGTCTTTCCAACCGTCTTGAAGAGTATGTGTTCGACGTGCGCGCGGTTTTCCACTTTGTATTGATCGATGTGCGAGTTGTAGTAGGCGCGCAGGACATCGTCGTTCATAGGGATGCTTTCGCGCAATTTCGCGAGGTCCAGCAGCGCGTAACGCGCGGACCGCTTCTCCGCAATTTGATAACGCGCAGCATTCTTGGTGTAAAAGGCGGAGAGCTCTGAATCGCTGGGGTGAATGGAGGAAGCCAATTCCTCGGGTTTTACGAGGGCGTATTCAATCTGCACTTTTTCATTTCGCCGGCGAAATTCATCCTGTATCTCAGAAGGGCTGATGCTGATGGAATCCGTAACCAGCTGATGGAATTTTTCCTTCAGCATGTCGTCGCGCAGAAAGCTCTCGAAGTCAGGCACCGACATGCCCGTACGATTCTGCACTTCGGCGACGTAGCGGTCCTTGGCCCATGTTCCACCTTCCCATGCGGAAGGCAGCAATTGTTTGATTCGCTCGGATTCTTCCTGGGGCGTTACGCTGATACCGAGCCTCTGCGCTTCCACTGCCAGCGCGCGGGTAAGAATCATCTGATCGAGAACTTGCTTGGCGTAAAGACCCTTGAGCATTTCCGGAACATTTTGGCCATGCGTGACGGTATTCAACTCGCGTTGCACATCGAGGATGGAGATATCCTGTCCGCCGACGGATGCGACGGTATCAGGAGTGCTCGACATAGCTCCGCCCATGCCCGGGATGAGGTAGGTAAGCATACTCAGACAAATGAATGCCAAAAGAATGCTCATGGAAATCTTGACCCAGCGGTTATGCTTCGCGTCTCGCTGCTGAATGCTTTTCAACATATGTCTTGCTGCTCCTGTAGCTACTGCGAACCCCCAATTATAAAGGAGTTTGCCACGCAGGCACAATCATTCGTCGGGCGGGGATGGGGTCGGCTTGCGACTAAACGAAGTATTCCGGCCTCACGCGAATCGTAGGTTCAATCGAAATCTTCCGGAAACGTAGAAAATCGCTACAGGAATTATTGGTGGCGCCAAGTTTGGCCATCGTCAGACGTGATCCAGAGTTCACCCGCGGAAGTTGCGATCCTGCCGTGTTGCGAATCGGAAAACTCTATGCTGACGATGTCTCCGGTCAGCGTGGCAGCGGATGAGGACGGAAGTACGCGTGTCCAATGAGTTCCGGAGTCCGCTGAATGGTAGAGCATCGCTGATGAACCACCTGCCCAAACCTCGGAGTCCCAGGCTGACACGGCGCGGAACACCGGGCTCGGCCTAGCCTCAACTTTTTTCTTCTTATTCTCCGGCCCGGAGGTGCTCGCGGCGGTGGCCGACATGTTTGAGCGGCCGGACAACAGCTCCGAGCTTACATTCACATCCACCCAAGTTTTGCCCGCGTCGAATGAGCGCTGCAAGACGCCGTCCGTGCTGATGCTCCACCGCGGAGTCGCAACGTTCGGAGTAGCAGGCGCTGGCGTGAAAGCGCTGCTGGGCGCGACTTGTGCAGTAGCGGGGTTCTTGGCTTCGTTTGCCCCTGATTTTATAGAGTATTGATACTGCGTGGCTTGATCCTTTTGTTTCTTAGCGAGCTGATCCGAGGCCTGGCTTTGCGCAGCTTCCCTGGGCGATGCGGGCTGCGATTCCACTTGAACCGTCTGTGAAGAAGAAGGAGCTTGGACGCCTTGGCCGACGCTGGGATTCGGAGCCGTCTTTGCAGTCTCCGGGGGCGCCACCTTCTTTGAGCCCCCAGAAACGGCGAGAGAGTTGCGCGGAGAGGAGAGCGCAGCTCTGGGGGCTGCCCCGCCAGCCGCACCGACCCGGGCACTGCCACCTGTAACGCTTCTCGAAGGCGCAGCACGCATGCCGCTAGCCGCAGTCGGATTTACCGGACGAACTAGCCTTTGCAGGGCCAAATTATCTGCTGCTTGGTTTGAGAGCGCCTTATTTTTCAACTGCGCCTGCTTTTCCTTCTCAGTCTGCGGAGGGCTTCCTTGGGGTTCAGACGCCGGTGGAGATGGCGGAAGAGCTTGCTCCGTCGGCGTCGTTTCATTGCGCGGCGTGAGATTGGCAATCAAAATATTGCTCTCCTGGCGCTGTCTGTATTGCTCGATTCCGATCGAGGTGATGGCAATCATTCCCGCGACTGCGACACTCCATCGAAGAACCGGCCAACTTAACCAACCTGCGCGAGCAGGATTGTTCGAAGTAGTTACGACGACAGTCTCAGTGGGAGGCAAAGCGAGCGCGACGACCTCGCGGCAGTCGCTACAACGGGCAAGATGCTCCATCACGTGGGCGCGCTCGGATTTTACGAGTGACTGCTCGGCGAAAGCCGTGAGGAGATTCGCGTCCGGATGAATTCCTGCAGCCTGCGTTTCCTGCAAGCGCTTCAGCACGATTTTGGGAACGTCTTGCATCTTTTGTTTCCAGCGTCTCCTTTCACCGTCTAGCTTTCCTGTTCCTTCTAACTCTTGGCCCGCGGTGCAATCTTTTGTTGAAAGTTCACAGTATCCTCCTTCTCTAAGAACGCCGCTGGCGGAGATTCTTGCCCCAAACTGCGACGAATATTCACTTTCAGATCGCGTACGTCCACTTCTAACCTCTCTTCCGCTTCGCGGCGGTCGATCCCTTGCCGAATCATTTCCGCCAGGATTTTCTTGCGCAACGACTTGGCCAGTTTGTCGAGCTTGCGGCTGATGGTGGACTCGTGAACACCGAGAAAGCGAGCGACCTCAGCTAGCGTGCGTCCATCGAGATAATACGCAGCCAGTACTAAACGATCTTCGCTGGAAAGCGCGGCCAAGGCCGTGTCGACGAATGATTCCAGGAGCGGATCCGCAGAAGATGTTGGCTCCTGTTCGGGCGCTGCAAACTGAGCGCCGTCTTCGATCTCTTCGTCCAGACTCACCAGGCGCTTGGTCCGGCGGTAGCGATTCACAAATTCCTGGGCGAGCACAGTCCGGAGCCAGCCTTCGAGCGAACCGCGTCCGGTGAACGACGCGAGCTTCGAAACGCGTTCCCCGTCGCGTGTGGTAGTGCCGAACAGTTCGGCGTACAGACTGTCGGCGAGCTCGCGTCCGGCTGAATCCTCGCGCGCGATGCGCAGTGCAGCCTGATAAAGTTTTTCACGGTAGCGGATGAGGAAAATCTCCCAAGCCGAGTTGTCGCCGGCGGCACAGGCCCGGGCGAGAGCAAGTTCCTCTATACGCAGGGTCAGCAAAAAACTGCAGGCCTCGGATTCGCTAACTTCCGCAGGGAGACACTTCGTGGTCACAGAACCCAAGATCGCAGCGAAATTGTCAGAGGTAAGGCCGAACTTTTCGCACCCACTTTTCGCGTACAACTCCCCCAGCAGCTCGGTGACCGCCGATTGGACTCGAGCGGAAATGGGTATAGTAACGCTCATACAGTAGAACAAGAGATCAAGACGCCCCACTGGTCTGGATGCTATCAATTCATCGGATGCGCGCAACGATAATTTTGTCTGCAAGGTCCCCCGTTCTCTTCGTTCTTCTCCCAAGTCGAGTTGAGCGGCGCGGAGGTTTCGCGGCGCCAGGGGTCTAACTCCTGACGTCTCGACGTCCCAGTTCGCCAAGAGGAGGGATAGCTATGGGTGCGAGATTATTTGTCGTTCTTATTGCGACGGTGGTAGTGGCCGGTCTGTTCTGGCCGAAGCCCGGCCTGGTTCGCGCTGGACAAGAGGAGCTTTCTGCATCCAGCTACAAAGTGCTAGAGCCGATTCGGAACGGAAGTTTGACGGTGTTTCCGGTAGTCGCGTCTAAATCCTATGCTACGGGAGAGTTTCTTACGCTGGACGAGGGGTTGCGGTCCGGAGAGGTGATGGTCACGGAGTATGGAAATGTACGCGGACTGGTGCGGCGGCCCAATTCGCCGTCGATCCAGCGTGACGGCGCCGAGGTGAACCGGCTTGTGCTGGTAAACAACTCGAAGCGTCCATTGCTGCTTCTCGCCGGTGAGATTGTTGCTGGAGGCAAACAGGACCGCGTGATCGGCATGGATCGCATCGTTCCATCGGAAAGCGATCCTATCGACCTGAATGTGTTCTGCGTGGAGCCAGGACGTTGGGTCGCGACGAGCGATCGTTTCGGAACGTCGGGGGCGACGTACGGATCAGCAGCCGGGGGAGTCGCAGGCGGCGGCAGCGCCAAGGCAAGCGCTGGGACACTCATGGCTCAGCCTTCTGTGCGTGCCAAAGCGATGGGTGACAAGGACCAGGGCCAGGTTTGGGCAGAGGTGAGGAAGCAACAGGAGTCGATGGCGCTCAAAGTAGAGGGGGCATCGCCAGCGGCGCCGAACGCCGCACCGTTGCGCGCTACGAGTTCGTACGCCGTGGTGATGGAGAACAAGGACGTGAAGGAGAAAGTGGACGAGATGGCCAAGCCGATTGAGCAGAATTATCAGAGTCTGATCAAGCAACTGCGAGATCGCAAGGCGGTCGGAGTGGTGGTGGCGGTGAACGGGCGGGTCATCTGGTCCGACGTTTTTGCCAGCACGGAATTGCTAGAAAAATATTGGCCGAAGCTGGTGCGCTCGTATGCATCGGAAGCGGTAGCGACGCGCGTAAAAGGCGGAGAGGCGACCTTGGCCCAGGCAGAGTCCTTCCTAACAGATATGCAAGGCCGCAGGGAAACGATTGAGAGCGAACCCGGAGTATTTCGTCACACCGAGGTCAAGGGCGACGGGTTCAAGGCGTTCGAGCTGACGTCGCTGTTGCCGAAGACGGGCTTTGATGTACATGTAGCGAAGATGGCCGAGTGAAGAAACAATGGATAGTGGCCAAATGGATCTGTCCTTATTGTGCTGATCTCGGATTACTTATTTTTATTGTCGAGAATTATAGATGCCTCAAATGCGCGGCTGTGGGACGGTCCGTACAGCGGAACTATTCGAAGATGTTTATTGGATTACGATTTGAGCACTATTCATATCGCAGCGCGACTATGGGATCGACACGCATGGCGCGGCGCGCGGGAATGTAGCAAGCCGCCAGCGCCACGCCAGTCAGGGTTAGCGCCACCGCTGTAAAGGTCAGCGGATCAGTCGCACTGACGCCGTAGAGCACGCTGGTCATCAATCGGGTGAGTCCTATCGCGGCGACGAGCCCCACGCCAACACCGACCAGCGCCATTTTCGCGCCGTCGCCGAGCACGAGCCGCATCACGTCACCGCGTTGCGCACCCAGAGCAATCCGTATCCCAATTTCGCGTGTTTGTTGTCCCACAAGGTAGGACACCACTCCATAGATCCCAAGGCTCGAAAGCAGCAGCGCGAGGAGCGCGAAAGAACCCAGAAGAATCATGGAGAACCGTTGACTGGCGATAGAACTTGAAATGATCTCGTCCATCGTCTGCGCCCCGGCAACAACCTGCTCGCTGTTTACCTGCTGCACGGAGTGGCGAATCGAATCGAAGAGGCCCGGCACGGGCCCTCGTGAACGCACCACAGCTCCCATGCCCATCGGCGAAAGCGCCATCAAGGCATCCGGCAATTGCATGAACGGAAAGTAGAGCTGCGCCCGAAGCGGCTCGGTGTCGTCCGTATCCAGTCCCCATTGCTTTACATGGCCGACGACTCCGATGATCTCCGCCGTCATATCCTGCTGGCCCCCAATTTCCAAAAACAAACGTTTGCCGATCGGATTTTCATTTCCGAAATATTTCTTGGCAAGCACTTCATCCACAACCACAACCTTAGGCGCATTCTCATCGTCCTGCGCGGTGAAGAAGCGGCCGCTACGTAGCGGCGTTCGCATGATATTCAAATAGTCGGGATCAACCACGTACTCGATCGCCCAGTTCATTTCGTTACGCGTCGTCGGTTTCGGTTGTCCGTCCAACCAGAAGAGCCACTCATCATCGCCGCTCATTGGAAACGCTCCCCAGCTTATTGACACCGCTTGCACACCGGGAGTGGCGGCAATCGCAGCGTCTGCATTGCGAAAACCGGCGCGAACTGCGGCTGGAGTTGTCCTCAAAGTGGCCGGCGAAAGAGAAAGACCAAAGAACATCACGTTATGCGGATTGAAGCCTGGATTCACGTTCCATAGCTGAACCAGACTGCGCAGCGTGAGCCCCGCGCCGATCAGCAGAACCAGGGCTAGCGCGATTTCCACGACTACCAATACCCCGTGAGCGCCTTTTCGCGCTCCGCTCGCTCCTCGGCCACCTTCCTTCAGATTGTCCTGCACGTTCGTGCTCGAGATTTTCAACGCGGGTACAAGGCCGAAAAGAATTCCAGCCAGCAATGCGATCGATATAGTGAAAAGCAGCACGCGCGAGTCGATGCCGACTTCGCCGGCTCGCGGCAAAGCCTCAGGCAGCGCTTTTAGAGCCGCGTGCGTTCCCCAACCTGCGAGGAGCAAGCCAAAAGCGCCGCCCAGAATTCCCAGCAATACACTTTCGGTCAAAAGCTGGCGGATAAGACGCGCTTTGCCCGCACCTAGCGCAGTGCGAACCGCAAATTCGCGTGCTCGTCCGCTGGCCCGCGCCAACAATAGATTTGCGATATTGGCACAAGCAATCAGCAGCACGAAGCCCACGGCACAGAACAGCACCAGCAGGATGGGTTTCACATCCCCAAGCATGCGCTGCTTGAATGGAATCAACGCGGCGCCGATGCCTTTATTCACCTCGGGATACGCGGCCGCAAGATTTTTGGTCACTCCGATAAAATCCGCGCGCGCCTGACCAAGCGAAGTCTCGGGCTTCAATCTTCCAATTCCGTGGAAGCCGAGGCCGGCGCCGCGATCGAAGAGTAGACTGTTATTCCACTGGACCACGGGAGCGTACACATCGCTGGCGCTGAAGCTGTCGATCTTCAGGTCGAAGTCTGACGGAACGACGCCGATGATGGTGTATTCCTTGCCGTCAAGGGTGAGGTTCTTGCCGACCACGTCCGGCGTCCCGCTAAGTCTTCGCTTCCAGAGTCCCGCGCTAATCAGCGCGACCGGAGCCGCACCAATCTGGTCGTCGCTTCCGACGAAATTTCGCCCCGTTACCAGCTTCACTCCGAGGATGGGGAAAAAGTCGGGAGTAACAAATTGCCCCTGAATCTGTTCCGCCTCGCCGAGTTTCGTCAAGCTGAAGGAATAGCTGCGCGAAACTGCCATGGACGACAACGTGTGATTTTCCTTCTGCCAATCCAGGAAATTCGGATATGAAATGGAGCCGGTGTTGAAATTCGGCTTGCTCTCATGCAGCGTCACAAGCTGATCGGGATGAGGATACGGCAGCGGATTCAGCAGCACGCCATTCACAACGGAAAACAGCGCCGTATTCGCGCCGATGCCGAGAGCCAGCGTGAGCACAGCCACGGTGGTAAAGCCGGGAGACTTGCGCAGCGCGCGGAAAGCGTAGCGAACGTCCTGCGCCAGCGTTTCGAAAAACCTCACTCCGCGAGCGTCGCGGCATTCTTCTTTGATTTTGTCTGCTCCGCCAAATTCCAGCCGTGCCTGCCGCCTGGCCTCTTGCCGCGGCAGTCCCGCTTGCACGTATTTCTCGACTTGCTGCTCGAAATGAAATCGCAGTTCGTCGTCGAGTTCGCTCTCTACGGCTTCGCGACGAAACAACGCGCGCAGTCGAATCAAAATGTCGCTGAACATTTCCCACTCCGTGTCTGATTTCGCATCGAAAATTCCCTAGGCCGTCTCCAGCACCTGCGCGACCGCCGCGGCCAACTTCTTCCAGTCGCTTTTCTCCGTTTCCAGTTGTTTCCGCCCGGTTGCGGTCAGTTCGTAGAATTTCGCACGGCGGTTGTTCTCCGACGCTCCCCATCGCGCTTTAATCCAGCCACGACGCTCCAGCCGGTGCAGCGCCGGATACAGCGATCCTTGCTGCACCTGTAAAACTTTGCTGGAAACTTGGTGAATACGCTCGGAAATGGCCCAGCCGTGCTCCGGGCGCAGCGCCAGCGTCCTTAGTATCAGCAGGTCCAACGTCCCTTGCGGAAGATCGATTCTTTGCTCCGCCATGTGCTCCCCCTATCGCTTCTACAGGGATACGATACAAATTCTCCTGTCGAAGCGCAAGAGGAAAATTGCACGCTAGCAGTTTGAACACTTCGGATAGGTGGGGCGTCATTGTTCGGCGAACGCTTGAGGCGGCCTTTGCCGCCTGCGTGCTGCTTCCGATAAACCGCGCATTCCAAAACGATTCCCGCGTGTGTGTGTTTGGATTCCAGGCGGAGCGAGTACATTAAAGAAATGCCTTACGAAGGAAATTACAAAAATGCTGTTAGCCGCCGTATTTCCATGGCGAGTCATTAACGACGAGGGGCACTACCGTGCCTTGATTCGCAGCTTCCACGACTTCCAGAATTACGATGGCGTGGTCGCCGTAATCTTCACAGACATCGACAAGCTTACACTCGAGATACGCGGGAAGGTTTTTCAAAACCGGGGCGAAAGTCTTGCCTTCGAAGAAGGGCTCGCCGTTCAGGAGGCCGTCGGATTCCTTTGTGGTGGAAAAAAACTTTTGCGCGAGATCCTGCTGGTCGCTTCCAACGACATGCAAAACTGCCACGCCGCTTGCGCGGAGGCAACGAAAGACATTGCCGTCTTTTCTTAGGGCGACCATTACGAGCGGAGGCTGAAAGGATACTTGAGAGACCCAGGTAACCGTGGCTGCTCCGTAGTCGCCACCGTTCCGGGATGTTAGGACGTAGATCCCGTTTGTGATCAGGCGCAGAGTGTCTTTTTTGGCTTTTGCGTCCATATTTCTTGTGCATCTTACTCCAGGGCACAAGACTCTGTGGTTTCAATTTCTGCGCTTCTACCGGTACCCACCGATCCGAGTGCGGCATGTGATGGGGCTATTCGCTCCTGCGGCTTTGCGGGAATTGGAAGATTCGATAGTAGGGCGTTCACGAGGCGACGCATGCGAGAGTAGCCTTTGAAAATCGCGGCTGCTCGTTTGCCCGCTGCACTCTTGGCACAAGTTCGGCTCGACGAACGCGTTCATCGCTGGAAGAGTTTATTGAATTTGGATGGCGCTGATTTTCGGGTAATCAATAGATCCCAGAATGAACTGGATCGTGACTGTGCCGTTCGAGACTGTAACCGGGAACGTTTTATCGATGGCGGTCACAGGGGCTCCGGCTGCAGCGACGATATCAAAGTTCGTGAGCACCTGGGTGCCATTGATGGAGACATTGAAGATGCGCTGTCCGGCGCTACTCCAATAGGTTTCGGCAAACTTTAAGGTTACGGTGTGAGCTCCGTTTGGCACAGCGAATTGATAAGTGATACTGCCGTAGCGCTCGCTCTGGTAAAGGGTGGGATCGGGAGTACTCTTGATGGCCTTGGTAGTGGTATCGGTTAGGCCTCCGGTGAAGTCAGCGTCGGCGCTCCAGCTCTGCCCGAGGGAATCTGTATAGGCCGCTCCTCCTGCGTGAACTCTAATCGCGGTGGTTGTTGAACTGAGGGTCCAAGTCTTGATGTTCTGGATTGCCAGGAAGCCGCCGGTTCCACCCGTGAAGCCGACGAAGGCGGTGGTTCCGCCAATGGTCTGCGGAATATTCACCGGCCAACTGGTGCTGAACGTTTTGTTTATCGTAGTGTCAGTGATGGTCATGGCCAGAGTCGTGCCGTTGTACGTGATTTGCACGGCCATGTTGTCCCCGCTGGTTAGAACCACTCCGGAGGACGTCATATCCGTTGACGGCGTGGTGGGCGAAGCGCCGTTGGTGTACAGGCCAGTAGAGTCCGTTCCTTCCCCGGAGTTGTTGTATAGATCGAATTTCACGGCCACGCTGTTTGAAATTCCCGGAGTACCGCCGGGAGCATCCGGGCCATAGCCGAGTCCGCCACCGCTGGGACCAACGGCAGTCGCGCCCGCTGCAGAGTTCTGAATAGTGAAGGTAAAGCCGTCGGCCACTGCGCTGGTCAACTGGAATGTGAAATTTGTGGTGAAGTTGCTGATGTTTATCGGCGTGTTGAAGAACACGCTTCCGGCCTCGTGCTGCGCAGAAGTGTTGGTTAGTTGAAGTTGGCTGGAAACCAGGGCCGCCGAGCCGTTGAATTGCAGGCCGGTAGAAGTAGTGAAACCTGAAGCGAAGTTAATGTTGGGCGCACTGGCACCGATTGTGTAGGCTGCGCTCACGACCGGACTGTCGGCAAGTCCGGGCGAAGATGCGATAGCCTTGATCGTAGTAGTAGAAGTAACCGGGATACCGGCCGTGTATTTTGTTGAGCTGTGGGTCGGTGTGGTTCCGTTGGTCGTGTAATAGATAGTCGGAGTTGGCGAAGCATCCGAAAGTTGAACGGTTTGAGACGAGGTATAAGTTCCCGCCGCTGGCGAGAAAGTGGGCGACGCAGTGGGGGTGATCGTATAAGTCGCTGTTGCAACCGCGCTCTGAGCGAAGCCTGAGCTGATGGCGATGGCATTAAATGTTGTGGTGGCAGCGATGATCACTGGGCCGGAATACAGAGTAGAGGAACTCGTCGGAGTGGTGCCATTGGTGGTGTAGTGGATCGCAGCGCCGGTGGTGGTATCAGAAATTGTAATGGCTTGAGTCGTCGGTATGGTGCCAGCCGTAGGACTGAAGACTGGGGTCGCGGCTGCTTGCTGAGTGTAAGTTGCCGTGGCCATTGGGCTGTTGGTATCGCCCGAGGCCGTGGCTATGGCATGCAAAGTGGTGGTGGACGTGAACACCAGCGCGGTAGTGTATTGCTTGGTGGTTCCTGCACCGGGGACTGGGGTGCTGCCGTCGGTTGTGTAATAGATTGCGGATCCGCTGGTCGCGTCGGTGATCGAAACTGTAGCGCTTCCGCTGAAAGTCTCAGAAGCGGGGCTGAATATCGGCGCCAACACTTGTGTTTGCGTTGATGGGGTCGAAGCGAACGTCCACGTTTCAATTTTCTGACTGGCTGTCTCGCCACCAGTCCCGCCGGTAAATCCGACGAATGCGGTGTTTCCGCCAATCGTCTGAGGAATATTGATCGGCCAGCTAGTTGAGAACGTTTTGTTCACGGTGCTGTCGGTAATGGTCATCGCCAGGGTTGCGCCGTTGTAGGTGATGTGGACGGACATGGTGTCGCCGTTATTTAGAATCACCCCGGACGAAGTCATATCCGTGGCCGGTGTAGTGGGCGAAGCACCGTTTGTGTACAGCCCGGTGGAGTCCTCACCTTCTCCATTGTTGTTGTACAAATCGTATTTCACGGCCACGCTATTCGAAATTCCGCCAGTTCCGCCCACTGTATCCGGACCATAACCCAGCCCGCCGCCAGTCGGTCCAAGAGCTGATGCGCCTGCCGCTGAATTTTGGATCGTGAAGGTGATGCCGTCGGCCATTGCATCGGAAAGCTGAAAGGTAAAGTCAGTCGTGAAATTAGTAATGTTCGTCGGCGTGGTACAGAAAGCGCTTCCGGCTTGGTTCTCTCCTCCATTCGTCAATTGCAGACGACTATCGTCAAGGTCGGTTGTGCCGTTGAATTTCATGCAGCCTTGCGCTGCAAAACCCATGCCGAAGTTTATGGTCGTCGCGTTCGGATTGATCGTGAATGTCGTGGCCACGGCCGGACTGTCATTCAGGCCCGGTGAGGAAGCAATCGCCGTAATCGTAGTAGTGGCAGTGACGGAAATTGGAGCCGTGTATTTTGTGGAGCTATGAGTCGGCACGGTGCCGTTGGTCGTGTAATAGATCGTGGGAGTTGGAGAAGTATCGGAAAGCTGAACAGTCTGAGCCGAAGTGTAAGTTCCGGCGGCGGGCGACACATCGGGTGGCGCGGTCTGGTCCTGAATCGTATAAGTCGCTGACGAGACCGTGCTCTGAAGGAAGCCTTCGCTTATCGCGATGGCATTGATCGTAGTGGTATCGGTTACCGTCACTGGTCCGGAGTACAGAGTTGAGCCGCTCGTAGGATTGCTGCCATCGGTGGTGTAGAAAATGGAAGCGCCGGGAGTCCCGCTGGTGATCGTTACTTGAACGCCGGCGCTGTAGGCGCCAGCCGCTGGACTGAAGACAGGAGCTACGGCTTGGGTTTCTCCAGCTAACAGCCCGAATACATCCACTTCTTTCTGCGCGCCTACGTACACTTTCCCGTTCGTGACCACCGGTACAACGAACTTCACTGCCGGTCCTAACGTGTCTCGGCCATTCGTCAGGTTGGAGGCGTATAGAAGGTCGGAAACATTTGCCGCGTTATATGCGCGAAGGATCGCAGGGCCGCTGGAAGTGTATGCATCCGTTTCTACGGCCCATACAATTCCATTGCTTGTGCCGTTAGACGACACGACCGGAGTGGAACCTGGGAAACTGCTCGACTCCGCCGACTTGGAGGTGGGAGATTGGGAAAGTGTCCCATTCGTGAGGGAATAGGCTTCCAGATTTCCGCCATTTCCCCAGAGATAAATCTGGCTGTTCCAATAGGCCGGGATGCTCCAGAGTCCGGCACCGCTGGATATCGACTGGATAATTTCCGGATCGCTGGTGCAGCCATTGCAGTAGTGGCTGCCATCGCTCGTCATCTTGTCGCGATTTAGCACATAAATCTCGCCCTGTTTTCCACTCTGGACCAGAATATGTGGAAAGGTCCCGGGCTGATCGGGCAGTACAAGCACTCCGCCAGCGGCGAGGTCGGTATCAGAGCTATCCAGCGAGGCTTGGTTCCAGGGAGTGAAGTAATCAGTTGGAACGGGAACCCCATTTGTCACGCTCAGCCGAACGATGCTATCGCCGTAGTCGATCGTTGTAGACGGAGGAGGAGCTGGAGTCGCGACTGTATCGTCGCCGTTGCCGGTCGCGACATAAATGTTTCCGGAGGCATCGGCGGCAATTCCCGCACCGGATTGCCAGATCCCGTTGCCTTTTCCATTTGGCGAAGTGCACCACACACCGCTCTGAGCCAAAGTGGTTTTGTTATAAGCGAGAATCCAACCATGCCAAGGTCCGTTGTCGCCATGCGCTGCAAAACCGATATAAACGAAGCCGTTGAGCAGAAGAAGGCCGGGGCGCTGATTCTCCCACTGTCCGTTGAAGGGGACAGTAGTTCCGTTGCCATCCGGGGCAGTGCCGGGCGCGGAAGCAGTCATCAACGCAGGGCCGCCAAATTTCTCGGCGCCTGTGGTGATATCGATGGCGTGCAGACGATAAATAATGGCACCGGCTTCTTTGGTGTTCACAACCACGTAGAGCGTGTTCGTAGTGGAATCTATTGTGGGTGTGCCGGTGATTCCGATTTCAGGATTTATGTCCTGGGTGTTGCCCACATCGGTGGTTGAAAGGGTGGTTGCGCCGTTAATTAGAAAGGAGTCTTTCCACAGCTGAGTTCCTCTGTCGGCGTCGAAGGCGTACAGACTGTCATGCTCGGTGGCGACATACAAAACATTGTGGGTCCCGTTGCTCGGAATCGCGACAGCGGGTACATACAACGGCTGCGCATAAACGTACCCATCAACGGGCAGTGATAATAATTTTCCGAACAACGTAGAGTTAACATTCGAGGGAGTCAGCAAGGTCTCCGTCATATTCTGCCCCGTTCGGGCGGTGTCGTAATGCTGCGTGAGAATGCTTGTTGGCGTGGACACCTGCTGGCCTGATTGCAATTCGCGTATCGCAATCCATCCGACAATGAACCTTCCGGCATTGGTCGAGTTGCCAGTCGGTGCGGTAGTTGAAACCGTGTTCAGTGCGTCAACGGATGCGTAGAACGAGGCGGTGTTCAGGTTTCCGTATGGCGCGCTGATGGAATCTGGCGCTCCAGTATTCGTGCTCATACCCTGCACGATTACGTCATTCGTTCCGGTCAAACCGGAAGGAGCGGCCCAAGCAAATGGATTTGTAACCGTGCCTGAATTCAGGAATTGTCCTGCGTTGTCGAATGCGACCGAAGATCCAGTGTAGGAATACTCCCTGAAATCAAAACGGGCACCTTCGTTGGTCAGTAAATCCCAACCTACCGTGATCGAGGTAACACCTGCTGGGAGTGTGAGGTTGTAAGCGCATCCGATAGTTCCGACAAAATCTCCATCGGAAGTGAAATAACACCCTTGTCCGCTCGTCGTGGAGGGCTGAATCCAAGTGCCGCCCATATTGTCTGTGATGGAGATTATGTGGGTTGGAGTTGTGGATTGAGACTCCACTGCGATGGTCAGAATGCCAAAGTGCCCGACTCCCGTCGCAGTAACCGGCAACGTGCAGGTCGTCGTCGTCGTCCCGCCGAAAGTACCGCATTGCGTACTAGTCGTCGCCGGATGCTGAACTTCGGTGATCGTGGCGTGAGCCGAGAACGGGACACACAGGAGAGCGGTGAAAATCAGAAGGAGTTTTCTCATTTTATTGTCTGCTCACATTCCGGTGGAAGCCAGGATTTTTTCGAGCGAAGCCGATGTGAGGAACGCGGCCAGAAATGCAAGACTTGCAAATCGAATAATTGACAAGATGGGGCGCAATGGCAAAGCGCCGGAACAAGATTGCAGACCGCTACAAAAGGTTAGAATCATCTGTTTCGCCTGGAACAAGCAGAGTGGACTGGGTGAGCAAAGTTACCGGAGATCGTGCGAAATTTCACCATAAATCTCATTAATATTTAGCTTCGGGGTTCCAGTACTGTTAGTGCGCCGGTCTGGGACATGTTTGAAGTTGAACGTCCAAAGGCTGTATTCTTTTCAGCAACACGAAGACTTGATCCGGTGGGATTTCCTGAGGAAATGCTTAGTTCCACTAATGGAGCTGCGCGGATGACGAAAGATCGGCCTCTGTGGACCGGCTTTATGCGGTCTGCAGAAATGTTCCCTGATCGTCCCTCGCTAGTCGCGGAGGGGAAGACACTCACATATAAAGAGTTGCGAGACAGGGCCTGTCGAATAGCGGCGACCATTCAAGCACACCGAGGTGCTTCGAGCCTAGCTCTGACGGCCGTGTTCGGATATCGCAGCTCGACCGCGTTCGCCGGGGTTCTCGGGTCATTGCTGGCGGGGAACGGCTATGTACCTTTGAACCGGACCTTCCCGATAGACCGAACGCAGGCGATGTTTACAAGATCCGAATGTGGTTCGATCATTGTCGACATGGGGTCATTGCCCCAGTTAGACAAACTTCTCGGGGAATCTCAGAGGGCACTACTAGTTTTGTTACCTGATGTGGAGAATGTCAAGCCGCTCAGGGAGCGATGGCCGGAACATACTTTTGCGGGCTCGGATGATCTTTCTCCCTCGCGCGATTGGCAAGAACCTGAGACGAATCCGAACGCGATAGCGTATCTGCTTTTCACTTCAGGCAGCACCGGGGTTCCGAAAGGTGTGATGGTCGCGCACCGGAACGTAACCGCTTTCTTGGACTACATGGTAGACCGCTACGAGGTGACAGAAAAAGACCGGCTGTCCCAGATGTTTGATATGACGTTTGACTTGTCAGTCTTTGACATGTTTGTGGCTTGGGAGCGCGGCGCCTGCGTCTGCTGTCCTTCCCCAAAATCTTTGATCAAACCGGGCAATTTCATTCAGGATATGGAACTGACGATCTGGTTTTCCGTGCCGTCCACGGCCGTTTTTATGAAGCAGTTGGGAATGTTGAAGCCGGGCCGATACCCTTCGCTGAGATTTAGCCTGTTTTGCGGCGAACCGTTGCCCGTGGCGTCGGCGTCGGCTTGGTTGGAGGCTGCTTCAAACTCCGTTCTGGAAAATTTATACGGCCCAACCGAACTGACGATTGCCTGCACTCTTTATCGCTGGGAGCCCGCTCGATCATCCCAGGAAGCAGAGCTCGGGATTGTCCCGATCGGGTATCCTTATCCGGAGATGGGAGTCTTGGTCGCGGATGAGAGTTTGAAAGAAGTAGGTCGTGGAGAAGAGGGCGAACTACTTATGAATGGTCCTCAGGTTTCCCTTGGTTACTGGAAAGACCGGGAAAAAACGGCCGCGGCATTTGTCGTTCCTCCGGGTAAGCAGGACATTTATTACCGCACAGGAGATCGGGTACGTCGCCCTCTTGGAAACGGTCCGCTAACCCACCTTGGACGCATCGATTTTCAGGTTAAGATACTGGGTCACCGGGTTGAGCTGGGAGAAATAGAGGCAGTTGTTCGTAAGGTTTGCGGATCAGACGGGGTAGTTGCAGTAGGTTGGCCCGCAACGCCGAGCGGCTTTGGAGGCGTCGAGGTGTTCGTCGAAGGCGAAACGAAGAACTTGGACAGGCTCCGCGGCCAAGTCGCGTCCGAACTCCCGGACTACATGGTTCCCAGGAGGTTCCATTTCATGGGCAGCTTGCCCCGTAACGTGAATAACAAGTTCGACCGCAAGGCTATGGTCAAATTGTTGGAAGAGGGCCTATGAACAACGTCAGCCGGGGCGATGTCCGATTATTCCTTACGGGCTTCATACAAAAGCGTTTAGCATCTCAAGGACAGGACCCGCTTGGCGAGCTTTCTGACGACTGCGACCTGCTGCTTTCGGGAGTGATCGACTCGCTGGGGCTGTTGGAACTGGTGACCGCGGTGAATGAGCACTATGGACGGGAAATCGATTTTGAGGATCTGGACCCGGAGCAGATGACTGTGGTCGGCCCGCTTTGTGATTTTGTGGCGGATAAGATGGCCAAAGGGTGATTGATTGAATCAACATGGCCGGGCGGAGCGCGCCAATGCGCTTACTCGATTCAGCGTCATAATCACTTTCTACAATCAGCGACACTTCGTAAAGAATGCGGTGGATTCCGCGCTATCGCTGCGAAATCCGGGAATGGAGATCATAGCGGTCGATGACGCCTCCACGGACGGGAGCCCGGAGATTCTACGGCAATATGGCGATTCGATTCGTGCAGTATGCCTTGAAACCAATCAAGGAGCCTGCGCGGCTCGCAACCACGGGGCCTCCCTTGCAGTAGGTGAATACCTCGTATTTCTTGACGGCGATGACGTTTTTCTTCCCTGGGCTTTGGATGTCTACGAGCGGGTGGTCCAGGAAAAAAGGCCCGCGTTCATGCTTGCCAGCATGCGGTGGTTCGAAGGTGAGCTGCCGGCGGTACCCGCTGAAGAAGTGCCGCACGAAATCACTGTCGTAGACTATGAAGATTATCTGCGAAGAGACAGAGGCTTCGGGCACAGCGCCAGCTGCATGGTAATCGCTCGTCAAACATTTGAAGATGTGCGCGGATGGCCCGTGGGCTTTTTTCCACTTGAGGATTTCGAACTTGCGCTGAGGCTGGGTGTTTCGGGGCGGACAATTCAGATCCTCGCCCCTCCCACCACCTTGCATCGATCCCACGCCAACAATACGGTCAGGAATGTCGCCGGCTGCATCATTGGAGTGAACAATTTGCTTAGAAAAGAACGGTTGGGTTACCACCCCGGTGGGGCGCGTCGCGGCCTTGAGCGGTATGCACTGATGGGGGGTGTAGTATTTCATTGGACGAGGAGGGCGCTAAAAAGCGGTCTGTATTGGCGCGCCGTCAAGCTTTTGGCGCTTGGCGCGCCGATGATTTTAGCTGCCTTCGTGCGCTGGCTGGAAATTACTCTGGGTGGTCGCGAACCCTGCGAGGTCCTAAAATTGTAGTTTCCGGCCGTAGAATGTTCTTCGATACGGGATGCGACGGGCTCTCTGGTAGGTTAGAATCGAGGCTCACATTCCGGTTATGGAGTTTCGCTTGGCTGATGCTACCGCACTCGGAAGTACAGAACGTCGACTCTCGATTGAAGACTTTCGAGGCGACTTTGATGAGATTGCGCGGCTGATTCAACAGTCGTGGGCGCAAAACAGTCAGCATCTGCTTTACACTCCCGCTTTCATTGCATCATCATTCGAATATCCGGAGGCCAGTTTTTCGCTGGCTCCCACGCTCTACGACGGCGATAAGCCTATAGCGTTTGCGGCAGGGTTCCCGCGGAGATTGCGTTTCAAGGGTCGCGAGTTGCGGGCCATCGTCTGTACTTCTCTCGCGGTTTCCAATGAGCATAAGAAGGCGGGATATGGGGTAATTCTATGGAACGACCTCGTCAGGAGGGCGCGAGCGGCTGGTTATGACGCCATGGTGAACTACTGCGTTGATGGCGAGCCGATGAACGGAATGATCCTTGGCTGCTGCCGCGCCATGAAGGTTCCCACCGAACGTATTTTCTCGGTAGGCTATCAAATGCGGCTGCTTCAATCGAAGCGGATATCTCACTCTGGATTAGAAAAATCGGAGGATGCCGGAGCTTTATTGCGAACAGCGGCACCGCTCGCAGAGCATATACCGCTAGCCCGTATTTGGACCGAGCAGGAAGCGAAATGGCAGTGTGGGCGCCACGACGGCATAGTGGCGCGACATGGCTCAGGTACCAGAGAAGGTGTGCTAACGGGCTACTTAATGGAGATCGGAAGCTCGCAGCGGACAAAGTGTTTGATCATCGAAGATGTACTGTGGGGAACACTTGAGCCGCAGGAACGCCTCCCGTTGGTCCGTCAATTACTCGATCAGGCCGTTGCGGCGGGTGCGCAAATGGCGATTGTTCCCTCTTTGGGCTACGCCGACATGGAGCCCTTCAGTGCGGCGCGCTTTCGCCGGACGCCCCGAGTGTTGCATGCGTATCTTTCAGTTTTTAAGGGGGATCCAATGCCAGAGGCGGTTTCCTCGATGTATCTGGATGTTTTCTAAGTTGTTTCCTTCCGTCTGACGCAAGCTATTCGACAAGCGCGGCTATGTTAGACTTTTAGAGATCGCACCAGCCCATTTTCTCCCGTTCTCGCAGCCTCAGGGCCAGTGCGGCTGGATGACATTTTATTGGTGCGGACCCTGTGAACCTAGTTGAAGCTTTAGAGATTCTCAAAAAAGATGCCCCAGAAAACGAACATCCACTGAGGGTGGTCTTGGCTTGCGGATTTACCCCACTGCACTTACAGACTTTTCTGATGGCGCACCTACGAAAACGTTTGCCCCGGCGGGTTGAAGTTAAAACAGGTCTCTTCGGAGATCTCGCGGGAAGCCTTGAGCGCCTTCCGGCGTCGGAAGCTGACGTCCTAGCTGTTGTAATCGAATGGCAAGACCTCGACCCTCGTCTTGGCATTCGAAGCTTGGGAGGCTGGCGCACAACAGACCTGCCGGACATTGTAAAGTCGGCCATCCAAGCGGCGGCTCGTCTGGAGCAGGCTTTGCGACGAGCCTCGGAATCCATGCCGGTATGTGTTTGCACGCCGACTCTTCCGTTGCCTCCTCTCTTCTCAACTCCGACACAGCGTGCGGGTGAGTACGAGCTTCAACTGCGGCAACTGGTTGGCTCGTTCGCCGCTTCAATTTCCAGGGAATCGTCCATACGGATTCTCAATAGCCAACGACTCGACGAAAGCTCGCCGATGCCCGCGCGCCTAGACGTGGCGACGGAATTGATGGCGGGCTTCCCATATAAACTACCTCACGCTTCGGCTGTTGCTGATTTACTGGCCGCCTTGATACAAAATCCCGTTCCCAAGAAAGGCCTAATCACGGATTTGGACGACACCCTATGGGCGGGAATCCTGGGCGAAGTTGGTACGGAAGGGGTCTCCTGGAATATCGAACAGCACACACACATGCATGGGCTTTATCAGCAATTTCTTGGTTCCCTCGCGAGTGCGGGAGTCTTGATCGCAGTCGCAAGCAAGAATGACCACGCATTGGTGGAGAAGGCTTTCGAACGAAAGGACATAATTCTTTCCAAAGAAAGTGTATATCCCTTCGAAGTGCATTGGTCCCGCAAATCGGAATCGGTGCAACGCATTTTGAAATCGTGGAACATCGGCCCGGAAGCCGTCGTGTTTATTGACGACAGCCCGATGGAAGTAGCAGAGGTAAAAGCCGGGTTTCCGGAGATGGAATGCATAGCGTTTCCCAACAATGATTATCAGGCAATTTGGGATTTGTTGAGGCGCTTGCGGGATTTCTTTGGGAAGAGTGTAATTTCGGAAGAAGATTCGATTCGACTGAAAAGCATTCGCGGTGCGGACGCCCTGCGCGAGTCTAGAGCCGCTAGCGGAGGCACGTTGGATGATTTCCTTCAGAGCGCCGAAGCCTCCATTCAATTTGGTTTTGGAAAACAGCCTGGAGATAGCCGGGCTTTCGAGTTGATTAATAAAACTAACCAATTTAACCTGAACGGCAAGCAATTGAGCGACGCGGCCTGGAAAACCTATCTCAACGATCCAGCCAGCTTTCTTATGACGGTGAACTACCAGGACAAGTTTGGACCGCTAGGAAAGATTGCGGTTGTGTTGGGTACGGTTGAAGGAAAGAAGCTCCGTGTGGAGTCCTGGGTCATGAGTTGCCGGGCATTTTCGCGACGCATCGAACATCAATCCCTTCAGCAGCTCTTCAAGACGTTTGACGCAGAAGAAATTTGGTTCGATTATGTTGCCACTCCCCGAAATGGGCCGCTGCAGGAGTTCTTTGCCGGATTACTTGGCGTTCCACCCAACGCCGGTGTTCGTTGTTCCAGAGCGGATTTTCGGGAAAAGTCTCCATCTTTATTTCATCGCGTGGAGGTGATGAATGGATGAGATGGAGCAACGTCTGGTTCGTTGTTTTTCGTCGGTATTTCCGGATCTGAGCGCGGAACAGATTCGCACTGCCAGTGTTGAGTCGGTGCCAGCTTGGGATTCTTTGGCTGCAGTCACGCTGGTCGCGGTTCTGCAAGAAGAGTTTGGGTTGCAGATAAGCCTTATGGACTTGCCGGACCTGGTGTCTTTTGTCGCGGTGGAAAAGTACGTCCGCAAGCACAACAGCGCTAGCTAATCGATTGCGAAATGAGACACAAATGAGAGAACACGTGAAAGAGGGCATATTCCGCGGCCTGATAAACCGTCTCTTTCAGAACCTTGCTAGAATTTTGCCGGGCGCTCAGACACTGAGGGTCAAATTGCACCGAGCTCGCGGAGTTCATATTGGAAAAGACGTCTGGATCGGCTATGACGTGATACTCGATACTTCGCGGCCTCACCTTATCACGATTGGCGATCGTGCATCGGTGGGCATACGTGCGACGGTGATTGCCCATTTCAAGGAAACCCAGGGTGTAACGATCGAAGAAGACGCGTTTATCGGCCCCGGAGTGCTCATACTCCCAAACGTAATTATCGGCCGTGGCGCGGTGGTTACCGCAGGAAGTGTCGTCACTAAGTCAGTGCCACCAATGACCGTGGTGCAAGGCAACCCTGCGATCGCTATAGCAAAATGCGGAGTTCCGCTAGCTCCCCACATATCGCTGAAAGCATTTTCGCGGAGGCTAGCATCGCTTCCCTCTAAAAGTATCGCTCCTGGCGGCAAAACCTAGAGCACCCCCGTGCGATTTGCCGGGAGTTCAAGGAGGGGGTAGTTTGAAACTGGTCGTTCCTTACTCGGATGAACTAAACCCGGCCGATGCTCGTGTGGTTAGACTTGTCGAATTTCTCGGCGGGAGCTGTGAGCCGCTGTTTGTGGAAAGAGGAGTCGGGCTCTCGCCGGGGTTTATTGAGAAACACGTTGAAGACAAAAATTCCTGTTTTGTAGTAAACCCGCCGGCGATTCGAGAGTGCTTGCCGAGTGAGTCTTTTTCGCCGGAGTTGGCTTCTTATCTCACTTCGCGCTTCTCCTTCGTGCTCGCTCACAATTTATCGCTCGATGGTTTCTCAGCCGGCATCATCGATGCATTGTCGAAGGGGTCTCTCCACTCCCTAAAGCCAGTTGACGCGTCGAGGCTAAACTATGAGATCAGCTCAGAACACAAGCAAGTCTGCGGAACTTTTTCGGGTTTGACTTTCGGCCCTGTGAATCAGAAGAACGACCGATCCTTCGGCGTGGGCCCTGTGGCGCAGAGCGTTCGAACCTTCGTGGCCATCGCCGGACAGCCTTTCTTTGCAAGCGTTCAGCGCGAGCGGGCGGAGGTCTTTTTTCTGGGGAGCCTGGCCGTAGCAGACCTCGACGCCAATGTGGACGAGAATCCTCTTACGAAATATTTCTCGCAATTGATGCCCGCGGCTATGTTTGTTCGCTATGCATTTCGCGATCAATGCTGGCGCCCGAATGAGCATCATGCAACCCTTGTAATCGACGACCCGCTACTGCAGGAAGATTATGGTTTTCTGAATTACGAGCGTCTGCTCGCGCTCATGGACGAGTATAACTTCCATACGAGCATCGCGTTCATACCCCACAATTGCCGGCGAAATTCGCTTGATGTCACTTGCATGTTCCGAGAGCGGCCTGACCGTTTATCAATATGCTTCCACGGAAACGATCATACGGCTGCCGAATTCGCTTCGAAGGACGCTGGGCTGCTCAATGCAATGTTAACCGTGGCACAAGAGCGAATGGAGGTTCACCAGAAGAGGACAGGAATTCGTTGTGACAATGTGATGGTGTTTCCTCAGGGGAACTTCTCACGGGATGCGATGCTTGCACTCAAAGCGCACAACTTCTCCGCAGCTGTGAATACAGGTCCCTACCCGCGCGGAGAGCATGCTGGTCTTATTCTCCAGGACTTCCTGGATCCTGCAGTCCTTAGATATGGCGGACTACCTTTATTTCTTAGAAAATACGTCCGTGCGATGTCGTTGGAGGATGTTGCGTTCAATCTCTTTTTCGGGAAACCGGTTTTACTCGTGGAACATCACGAAGTTTTCAAAGATCCGCAATGCCTGACTGAATTGGTTTCGCGCATTAACACTTTTGCGCCGGAGATACGATGGTCAAATCTGGAGACGGCAGTTGAGAATTCCTACCTGAGAAGGTGGACGCCGGACGGCGAGCTTCAAGTCCGAGCCTATTCGAATACCGGGCGGATCGAAAACTCTTCTGAAAATCCGGTGCGCTGCTCTGTTGAGTGGGTTGTGTGCGCCGAAATTCCTTTGGAGAGAGTCGTTCTCGACGGCGTGGCACAGCCTGATGTTCAGACGATCGACAAGTACATTCGAATTTCTTTTGATTTGCCGGCAGGAGAATCGCGGAAATTCTCGGTGGTTTACCGCAATGATGGTGCGCTGTCGAACGCGAATCAACGAGTTCAATGGAAAGCGAAAGCTTTTCTTCGCCGCAGACTTTCAGAGATAAGAGATAACCATCTTAGTAAGAGCCCGCAGTTATTATCCGTTGCCAAAGCTTTGCAAAAGCGTCTCTTCAAGAGTAGTGATCACTAAAGGACGAAGTGATCGGTTGAATTCCCGGTTCTAATTTCTCTGCGACTGCGAATCGGCGAGGATCTTCTTAATCTCGGTGGCTTGGCTTAGATTGGGGTCTATCTGCAGGGCAACTTCAAATTGTTTTTTGGCCAAAGCGAGATTGCCTGATTTTTGGTAGGCCATGCCAAGGTGATAATGATAGGTGGCGCTGTTAGGGCTGCCCTTTATCGCTTCCTGTAACGTATCGACTGCCGCGCTATAGGCGCCCTGGTGGTAGTAAGCCCAGCCTAGAGTATCCGCGGAGTTGGGTAAATTGGGCAGTCCTTTGCGCGCAGTTTGAGCCAGGGAAAATGCGACGTTGACGTTTTCCCCATGCTCCAGCATAAGGTATGCGAGGTTATTTGCGGCGAGCGGATAGTCCGGTTGAACTTGTAAAGCCTTTTTGTAAATGTCCTCCGCCTGCTGCCAATCATTGCGTGTTTCTAATACGCCTCCGAGACCTACGTAAAGTCGCACATCACCGGAGTTGTCCTGGATAGCTCGCTGGTAGGTGGCGACGGCCTGATCACTCGAGCCACGGGCGATCTGAACGCTCGCCAGCAAAAGAGCTGCTGTTACGTTATGTTTGTCGATCTCAACAGCTTTTCGAAATGCGTCTTCTGCTCTTGCCTGGTCCTGATTGCGAAGTTCGATTTGGCCGAGCAGAAGATGGAAGGAACTGTTGTTGGGTACAAGCGCGATCTGATCCTGGGCCAAGCGCAAAGCCTTGGGCAAGTCTTTGCGCTCAACCGCTATATTCACGAGTCCTCCGAGCGAATCGAAAGATGACGGATCCAGCTTGAGCGCCTGGGCAAAATATTTTTCAGCTTCGTCCAGTTTCTTTTGGCCAAAGCGCAATTCACCCATTTGAACGTATCCGGCGGGGTTTTGGGGCGCTGCCTCGATGGCTTTCTTGAAATCGGACTCCGCAGCAGCCGCATTTCCCTGCAACAAAAAGGCTTGGCCTTCGTAAATATATCCTTCGGGTGCGCCTGGTGAGATGGATTTTAGGGACGCGCCACTTTCGGCCAAGAGTTTCGAGTCCTTCTTCTGTAAGGCTAGAGCTGCGAGCGCTCGATGCGCGTCAGCCATGGAGGGCTGCAAGCGGACAGCGGTTCGCCACTCAGTTTCGGCTTGGCCCAAATTTTTTGTGGCCGCGTAAGCAAGCCCAAGCTGGAAGTGCCCAGCGGGATTGTCGGGTGCGTTCTTAACAGCCGGCTCCAACCAGCGAATTGCATCGACAGGTTTTTGCTGACGATTCAGAATTGCTCCGCGCAGAATCGTCGCTGCCGGATCTGAAGGAAGATTTTTCAAGATGGCATCGGTTACTTTCGAAGCCTCATCCAGCTGGTTCTGCTGAATCAAGAGTTGGGCGTAAGACTCGGCGATGGCGTTATCTTTTGGGTGCTGAGAGTAGAGCGCGCTGAACTCCGCCGTTGCTTTGTCCAATTGTCCCTGGCTCAAATAGAAATCGCCGAGCAACCGGTAACCGGCTGGATTGTCTTTCAAGGCAGACTTGGCTTCTTGGATGGTTTGTTCGGCTGCGGACTTGTTACCCTGCGCGAGATAAATATTGGCGAGAGCGACGCGATGGAAAGGACTCTGCGGTTCGAGAGCGATGGCGGCTTGATATTGTTTTTCCGCCTCCGGCCAGCGCTTTTGGCGTTGATAAAACTTCCCGAAGGCAACTATCGCCGGTACAGATTTGGGATCGAGCTTGAGTGCTTGCGAAAAATTCTTCTCCGCGTCAGAGATTTCATTCGATCGCTCATACATAAACGCCAGGCTTAGATAGGATTGCGAGCGGCTCGGATCCATTTCTATGGCTTGTTGGCCCTCGGTCAAGCCTTTGTTGGCGTCGCCCAATGCGGCGTCCGAATTGGAGAGAACTACTTCCGCCTGCGCATTGCGAGAATCGCTTTTCAACACCAGTGCGGCGCGATCGTGGGCGTCTTGAAACTTGCGGCCGGCAAAATAGAGTTCCGCGAGTTCGACCTGGGCCTTTAGGTTCGAGGGATCGAGTTCGACAGCCTTGGACATTTCCTGAAACGCATGATTCCAGTCTCCCTTTTTTACAAAACAACGGGCTAATTGGTAATGCGCTTCGGCGAACTTCGGATCGATCTGGATGGCATTCTGATATTCAATGATCGCTTCTTCGTACTTAGCTTTGTCGAAGTATGAAAGCCCTCGGTCGAAGTATTCCTTTTTGCGGACTTGCGGGTCTCGGGTACAACCGGCAATTAGACTGGCGGACAGGAGCAGAACAAGCCATTGGCATCGCAACTTGCTAAGTTTCATTTCGACCTTTCGCGTAGAACTCCAAGCCGCTACCGGAATTCTAACCCTCCAAGTAAACGCAATCCAGTTAGCTCTTCGAAGTAGTGCTTTTTAAAGAAACTCCATGCCTATCTACAACACAATACGCGCGTTAATAAATTCTCCGATTATCGTCTTGGGCGCGGGGTTCTCGGCTTGCGACGAGGCGGGGCTGGGTGCTACAGCCAAGTGAGACCGGACACAAATTGCCTGTCACTAGGGCACAAAGGGAAAGTATTTTACCCATTCGTGGAAAATTCCTAGGATTTCGGTTCTCCGGCTTGGCCTAGCCTCGCTCCAGCTGTATGCGCTCTGACACGGTACAAGTTAAACAAACTAGATGCCTTAACTGTAGTTTTGGCGCCATACTGCCGATTAGAGCTCTTGGCCATGGCGTTGCACTAGATAATCGGCGAACGGTAGTCCTATGTACACGAGCCCAGCTTTGACAGAGGATGAGAAGGACAAATATGGCGAGTAATGCGGTCGGAGTCGCTTCGGTAAGAGAGGAATGGGGCTTTGTAAGCGGGATGTGCGCCGCGATGCAAGTTCTTGAAAACGTGGTTGCTGAGATTGCGCCCACCAATATACCGGTTCTACTTGTTGGGGAAAGCGGCACCGGCAAAGAGATGTTCGCTCGGAGAATACATTACCTTTCCGTGAAAGGTGACGAGCCGCTGCTCAAGATCGCATGCGCTTCAATGAACCTAATAAATTTTGCAAGCGAGCTGGGATTGGACAAGGCGAGCATATCGGAAGAAGGGCTCAACAACCGCAAAGCCACGGTTTTTTTCGATGAGATTAGCGAGCTTGACGCACCTTGCCAGCGCAGTCTGCTTTACGCATTGCCGGATGGAGAAGCGAGACCTCGCCGCGGATCGCTGGGGGCTCGAGTAATCTCCACAACCAATCGGAATCTCGATGATGAAATGAGGGCGGGACGCTTTCGGAGCGAGCTCTACTACCGGATTAACGGCGTGTGCTTGCGTCTCCCTCCGCTGCGAGATCGCAAAGAGGATATTCCTCTGCTTGTGGAGTCGTTTTTGACGAAATATGCAGCGGAATTCGGCCGCCCGCGGCCTTCATTGAGCCCGCGCGCCCTCCGAATGTTACTGGATTATTCCTGGCCGGGGAATATTCGTGAACTCGAGAACGCGGTGAAAAAAATCGTGGCGTTAGGTGCGGAGAATCTTGCGATCCCCGACTTGGTTGCGGAACCGGTCGAGATCAGGGTTGAAGCTATTGAGTCCCGTAGCTATTCCCTGAAGGCGGCTGCGCGGGCAGCATCTCGTGTGGCCGAACGGGAAATGATATTGGAAGCATTGGCGCGCACTCGTTGGAACCGCAAACGAGCGGCACAAGAATTGCAGATTAGCTACAAGTCCCTTCTTTATAAGCTGAAGCAGATCGGCCTGCCGGATTCCAGAACTGAATAGCCGACGTAGGAGACAGCAAGATGGTAAGACGATCGAAGATGTGGATGATTCTTTCGCTGATCGCGGTTGCGATGCCCGCGCAAGCTCAGCAAGCCGCCAGTGACAAGCCGCCGGCGGCCCAATCTGCTCCTGCGGATGCTAGCGCGGCAACTGCGAAAGCCGCTACACAGGACCCCAACTACGTGATCGGGGCGCAGGACGTATTGGACGTCAGTGTCTGGAAAGAGCCTGAGGTTTCGCGTCTCGTTCCGGTGCGACCCGACGGGAAAATCTCTCTGCCGCTGCTGAACGACGTGCAAGCCGCGGGCTTAACACCGGCGGAATTGGCGGCGCAGATCACAGTGGCTTTGAAGAAATATGTGACTAGTCCGCAGGTAACGGTGATCGTTACGACTATCAACAGCCAGCGAATTTACATTATCGGCGAAGTGACGCGTCCCGGCGCATTTCCAATGCTTCCAGGGATGAACGTACTGCAGGGACTTTCCAGCGCAGGCGGATTCACGCAGTTCGCAAAGACAAAGAGTATTTACGTTCTGAGAATGGAAAACGGAAAGCAACAGAAGTATCCAGTTAATTACAAAGAAGTAGTTAGCGGAAAGCATCCGGACCAAGACATTTTGTTGAGGGCCGGCGACACAATTGTGGTGCCATAGAAAAGCCGATGCGTAAATCAACATTCATATTCGGGACCGTTATCTGCGCTATTGCGCTGAGTGTGCCTTCCGCACGGGCGCAACAGCCGCAGCAACAACAGCCGCAGCAACAACAGCCACAGCCACAGCAACCGCAGGACCAGCCGATTCCTGCTTATCACTCTCCGCTTGCGTCGGAAGCGGATAATGCGGATCCCAACGCTACTCCGCCTCAGCTTTTGCCCGACAATAGCCCATTAACGGGGATCCAGGATCCGTCTCTCGGTGTGCCTTCGACTAACCACAGCTACTGGACGCCTCATGCTGAGGTGTCCGTCACACTGGACACTGAACCGCCGGACGGGCTCGGGAATAGCGGATTCACCACCTGGACTAGCCTCACCGGAGGCGCCGATCTGCGCTGGATGTCCGGAAGGAATGACATGACGGTGGGTTATATCGGTGGCGGGGTCTTTTCGAACGACGGTGGTTCTCAGAACGGTATTTTGCAGGATTTAAATTTTGTGGACAAATTCACGTTCCGGCGCTGGACGCTAACGTTTATTGACCAAACATCCTACAGCCCTGAGAGTGCTTTCGGATCCGGCGGATTTCCCGGAATATCTTTGCCCGGCGGGACACCAGGGCTGGGCGGGATTATTCCCGGCCAGACCATTATTACGAACGAAGGGCAGCGGTTGTTGAATACTTCCATTGGCGAGGCTGACGTAACTCTTACGCCGCGATCTTCCCTCACATTTGAAGGTGGTTATTCTCTTCTGCATTCTTTTGGTGAAACTCTGCTGGATTATGGCGACATCATCGCGCAAGCCGGATACAACTATCAAGCAACGCGGAAGGATACAGTTGGAGTTTCCTATGTGTTCAGCGGATTTCGCTATAACAACTTCGATGAATCGATCGACACGCACACCTTATTACTATCCTACGGCCGGAAGATTACAGGACGTTTGGCGTTCCGCATAGGTGCCGGGCCGGAATTTGCATTCATTAGCACGCCGACCATCCCGGGGACGGTCCCGCCTTCGGGAGGTTCCACGACGAACGTATATTGGTTCCTCTCGACGTCGGTGCAATATCAACTAGAGCGGACTGGATTAGCGGCCAGTTATACGCATGGTGTTGCCGGTGGATCGGGCGTGTTTGCGGGCTCGCTGGCTGACACGTTCACAGGTTCAGCTGGGCGGCAATTATCACGAGTTTCTAACGCGACATTGACCGTCGGATATTCTCGAAACACTGATATAGCGTTTAACGGGATACCGCAGACTCCGCTTTCAAATCAAGCCTTCGATTATTGGTATACCGGAGTGAATTATAGCCGCACGTGGGGACGCTCGTTGAACCTGAACCTGGGCTACCAATTGCAGTATCAAAACACGAATGCTTCGTTCTGCGTGGGAGCGGGATGCGGATCGAGCTTTGTTCGTAATTTATTTTCGTTTGGTGTGGGCTGGCGTAAACAGCCAATCCCGATTGAATAGCGAACATCATATCGAGAATTGGAAAAAGAGGGTGGAATGACTCAGCGTGAGCTAACTCAAGCAGATTACATCGCAATCTTAAAGCGCCGGTGGGTGCTGATAACTGTTCTTGCTGTGATCGGAGCACCGTTGGCCTACGGTGTGGCGCGCGTACTCCCGAATCGGTACAAATCGCAAACCCTAGTGCTTATTGAGCCGCCCACGGTACCGACAGACTTTGTGAAGCCGGTGATTACGACGGAAATCAATGCACGTCTGGCGAGCATGCAGGAGGAAATTCTAAGCAGGACGCGGCTCGAACCGATTATCCACCAGTATGGACTGTACTCGGGAGACGTGAACCGCGTACCTCCGGACGCGCTCGTAGCGCGGCTTCAAAGGGACATTGAAATAACTCCGATCCAGCCGATGGCAGAGACCAGAGCACAGGAGTTGCCGGGTTTTCACATCATCGTGACGTTGGACAATCCGCGGACGGCGCAGGAGGTGTGTTCGGCCGTCACGCACATGTTTATCGAAGAAAGTATTCGCCTTCGACAGCAACGCTCCGAAGATACGACCCAATTTCTGGCTCAACAACTTGTTGATGCAAAAGCGAAGCTGGATGAACAGGATTCGAAACTGGCGGCCTTCAAGAGCCGCTACATCGGATCACTTCCGGACGAAGAGCAAGGGAACCTGAATCTCTTGATGGGATTGACTTCACAACTGGATGCGGCGACACAAGCTCTGGCGCGTGCGCAACAGGATAAAAGCTTTGCCGAATCAATGTTGACGCAACAGGTGGGCGCCTGGCAAGCGTCGCAGAGCGGCACCAGTCCGCAAACCATGGATGCACAGCTCACTCTGCTGCAAACGCAGCTCGCGAATCTCCAAGCGCGCTACACCGACGATTATCCGGATGTGGTGAAAACCAAAAGTGCTATCGCTGCGCTGCAAAAAAAGATTGCTGATAGCGATACTCCCAAAGCCAGCGACGGCAAACCGGGAAAGACGGCGTCGGAGCCGGCTCAAATAGCGCAACTCCGCGCAGAAGTCCACACAACGGATCAAGTAATTGCCGAGAAGACCCGAGAACAAGCAAAAATTCAGCAGGCGATTAAGGTTTATCAGGACCGCGTGCAATCCAGTCCCGCGGTAGAACAGCAATACAAAGAGCTGACGCGCGATTACCAGACAGCATTGGATTTCTATAACGAACTATTGAAGAAGCGAGATCAGTCCGCAATGGCAACTGACCTTGAGCGTCAACAGGAAGGCGAACAGTTCAAAATCCTCGATCCCGCGAACTTGCCGGATCAGCCTTCGTTTCCGAACCGTCCGGCCTTTGCCTTGGGAGGATTGGCCGGAGGTTTGGCCTTGGGAGTCGGTCTTGCGTTCGTTCTGGAGTCTCGAGATACGTCGTTTAGAACTGAGAGAGATGTCGAATTCGCTTTAAAGCTGCCCGTGCTCGCAATGGTTCCCTCCATTGAACAAATGCTGATCCCCAAGACGAAGCAGCCGGTGATTCAGAAGTCGGGCGATGCTGCCGTAGAAGTCGGAGCGAGGGCCTAAATGTATCAGAATTTTTTTGGGCTTCGCGAAAGCCCATTCAATGTGAACCCGGACCCGCGCTATCTCTTTCTGACGAAGCAGATTCAGGAAGCGCTAGCGGGCTTGACATACGGTATCCAGAATCGCAAAGGCTTCATTCTGCTTACGGGTGAGGTGGGTACAGGCAAGACAACTCTCCTGAATCGGTTGCTGGATTGGCTGCACGGGCAACGGGTAGCCACGGCGTTTGTTTTCAATTCGCAAGTGAACGTCAGCCAGCTTTTTGATTTCATGATGGCGGACTTTGAGATTCCCTGCGAAACACGGCACAAGAGCCAGGTGTTACTGCGGCTCAATGCGTGGCTACTCGACCGGTATCGAGCTGGAGAGACAGCGGTCCTGATCGTAGACGAGGCCCAGAACCTGTCGTTACAGGTACTGGAGGAAATTCGCCTGTTGACGAATCTCGAAACCTCGACCGAAAAACTGCTCCAAATTGTACTGACAGGTCAGCCCGAGCTGGAAGAAAAGCTCAAATTGCCGCAATTGCGCCAGCTTCGGCAGCGCATCACGTTGAGGTGCCGGACCGGTGCGTTGACCTTGGAGGAGACCTTTGGGTACATCGCTGAACGTTTGCGAATCGCAGGCGCAAACGGGGAGCCAATATTTTCCAAGGAAGCGATTCAGACGGTGCACTTATATTCACGAGGCATTCCCCGCGTTGTCAACTTGCTTTGCGAACATGCCTTGATCAATGCGTATGTGGATCACTTACGGCCTGTCCCGGCCTATTTGGTCGAAGAGGTGGCACGGGAATTCCAGCTTGATGAGATCGAGCCCATTCTTCCAGTAGGAACTTCAAATGGAAATAAACAAGCCGTAGACGCCCAGGCGTTGCTACAGAACCTAGATGAACTGCTCAGTCGTTTGCGCGAGGCGAATATCATGCCAGTGGCGATGCGCGAAAGGAAACCATGAGTCGCATTCACGAAGCGTTAAAAAAGGCCGAACAAGAGCGAGCTGCAGCTCAGCCTGCTGAAAACCCGGCATTTCTGCCGAGTACGGCGACGGAAGTCATACCGCGCGCGGCTGAAACATCTGATGAAGCTCCCAGTATTTTCAAGCATTCACCTCCGGCGGCTCCCTCATCCGGGGGTTTGAGGCGTTTCGAGGACCTTTGCCAGCAGTGTTCCCATCCCCACTGGCACCCGGATCTCAGCGTGAACATCTTTTCTAATCCGGCCCTAAGCGCTAACGCGGCGGAACAGTTTCGGACATTGCGGTCTCGACTTTACCAATTGCGGGGCAGCCAACAGCTTCGCACTCTTCTGATTGCAAGTTCGATTCCGGCGGAGGGGAAGACTTTTGTAACGAATAACTTGGCGCAAGCTATTGTCCGTCAGCCCGATCGCCGTTGTCTGATTATTGACGCAGACCTGCGGTGTTCTCGTCTGCACGTGCCGCTCGGTGCGCCTCCCTCTCCTGGGTTGACGGATTATTTGCTGGGAGAGGCGGATGAGGCTGCGGTTATTCAGCACGGTCAGGAAGGAAATCTCTGTTTCCTACCGGGCGGGAAAGAAGTGGTCAATCCCAGCGAACTGCTCTTAAACGGACGGCTGAAGACTCTGTTGGAACGAGTTACACCGATTTTTGACTGGGTCATTATGGACTCGCCACCCCTACTTCCGGTGGCGGATGCGAGCTTGCTGGCTGATCACGTTGACGGAGTGATTTTGGTGGTGCGCGCAGCTTCTACTCCAACCGTCGCGGCCGAACGGGCTTGTCAGGAGTTGAACGGCCGGAATGTGGTAGGCGTGGTGTTGAATGCGGTTGATGAGTCTCAGGCTTATGGGTCTTACTATTACGAAGGCTATGGGTATGGGCAAGAGGGAGCCAAATCAGATTAGGTCTGCCGGTGGTTTGGTCGGTCGAGTGCTTTACTGGTGCACGTACGAGTGTGCGGCGGTATCTCGGGTAGCGTGGGCCCTAGGATTAGGAACCCGAGATGCTTTATATATGTCCTTTATTAGCTGTACTTTGCGAGTGTGAAAACAAGTGGAACTCTGGGACAGCAATTTTCATAAAGCCATCCGGTTGCTGGCGCCCGGGGTGAGAATCACCGAAAGAATTTCTCAATTAAGGCATTACGTTTCATAGATTTACCCAAAAAGCGACTGAAGCGGCTAGTGGCCTTCATCGTGCAAACCTGTAGTTGAGAGGTCGATTGTGACTCTCATGGCGGTAGCACAAGCACAGTGGCAAATTATGAGAACAAATCTCAAAGCCGAATGCGACACTGAGAAAGCGACCAGTCAGAATACCGTTAGATATCCGTGGTTTGCTTTGCAGGTTCGAACCCGCCACGAATCCGGTGTTGCAAGTTACCTGCATGGGCAGGGTTACGAGTCGTTCCTCCCGCTGTACAAGTGCAGGAAGCGGTGGTCTGACCGGGTTAAGGAAGTGCAGACACCGTTGTTTCCCGGCTATATATTCTGCCGCTTTGATCCCACGGACCGGCTACCCGTTATGAAGACTCCGGGAGTAATCCAAATAGTCGGGGTAAACCGCGTCCCCGTAGCGGTCGATGAGACAGAGATCAGCGCAATCCAGACCTTGGTGGCCTCGGGTATTCCGAACCAGCCCTGGCCGTTCTTGCAAGTAGGCGAGAAGGTACGAATCGAGTCGGGTTCTTTGAGTGGTATTGAAGGAATCCTAATGGATTTTAAGGGGACGCACCGGCTGGTGCTTTCCATCACGCTGCTGCAACGTTCGGTATCGGTAGAGATCGATAGCGCGTTTGTGTCTTCTACGGCGTCAGCACATCGAGCGGGGTTGGAAAAGACATTTGCGGCGTGCCGGCCCGTTCAAATTGTGGTGTAGACAAGAGCTTAGCTGAGGGAGTAGCAAATTATTTGGAAACGATATAGCAAAAAAAGTTGAGTGAATCGCGTGCCTACAACAAAACCAAGAGCTGTTGAACAGATTCGGAAGCCAATCAGAACGGACGAAAATTCCGCCAGCGTCATGGCGGACTTTCTCTCCGAAGAACAATTTCGTCGAATGCTGGCCCGCGAAAGAAAGAGATCGGAGCGTTCACGGAAGCATTTGGTTCTGATGCTGATCGACGGCGGACTGAAGAATAAGAAGACGGATGGGCTTTTGGAACAGATTGCGGTCGTGCTATCCGCTTCGATTCGTGAAACCGACCTGGGCGGGTGGTTTGAGGCGAATTCTGTTTTTGGCGTGATCTTCACTGAGTTCGGGGACTGTGACGTCAGCGCGGCCGTAAAAATTATCGAAGCGAAGGTTACGTCCAGCCTTCAAAGCTCTTTCAAAGCTACGCAGTTGAGCAGCTTCCAGATATCTTTCTATGCCTTCCCAGAGGGCTGGGAAGGAGACGGACATCAACGTCCGGTGGATCCGACGATGTATCCCGACTTGTTCGAGGTTAAAGAGAAAAAGAAGCTTTCGTTGCTGACCAAGCGACTGATGGATGTTGTGGGCGCGTCCGTGGCGGTGACGATGCTGTCGCCGGCTTTTCTACTGTTGGCCATCCTTATCAAGTTGACATCGAAGGGTCCAATTTTCTTTCGCCAGGAACGAGTTGGCCAGTTCGGGTCGCGGTTTGTGTTTATCAAGTTCCGGTCGATGTACGTCTCAACCGATGCAGCGATTCACAAGGAATACGTCAGGAAATTCATCGTAGGTAAAGCGAATTCTGCCGCGCAAGAAGGAAGCAAGAAGGGCGTTTATAAAATTACGAACGACCCTCGAGTCACTTGGATTGGCAGGCTGCTGCGGCGCACGAGTCTTGACGAAATACCTCAATTTTGGAACGTGTTGAAAGGCGAGATGTCCTTGGTGGGTCCGCGGCCGCCTATTCCTTATGAAATCGAAGCCTACGATATTTGGCATCGCCGTCGATTGCTAGAGTCGAAACCGGGCATCACCGGACTATGGCAAGTGCACGGGCGGAGCAAGACTACGTTCGACGAAATGGTCCGACTGGATCTGCAGTACTCCAGAATGTGGTCACCGATGTTGGACGTGAAAATACTACTTCGCACGCCTCGGGCAGTGTTTTCAGGCGACGGGGCTTATTAATCACGGCTGCAAAGATTCTGTCCTTTCTGGATGTAACTCTACAGGGTGGAAAAAAAATGGCTACCAGTCTAGAAGTTGACTCCGCGAAAACACTTGCGAAACAAAAGGATTCAAACGAAGGCGTGATCCGGATGGGTGTGATCGGGTACGGTTATTGGGGCCCGAACATCGTGCGAAATTTTCACGGACAGGAACGTTCCCGCGTGGTTGCGATTTGCGATAAGACTCCCAAATCGCTTCAGCGCGCCCGGCAAGCCTATCCGGAGATTCGGGCGATCGATGATTGCAACGAGATCCTCACAGCTACTGATATTGACGCGATCGCGATTGTGACCCCCGTTTGGACTCACTATGAACTTGCGAAGATCGCGCTGGAAAACGGCAAACACGTCTTTGTTGAGAAACCGTTCACGTGCACTACAGCGCAGGCAGAGGAGCTTATCGAACTGGCGGAGCGGAAGAAACTAAAAATCATGGTGGACCACACATTCTTGTTCACCGGCGCCGTCAAGCGAATCAAGGAATTCATCGATAACGGGACTCTTGGAGATCTCTATTATTACGATTCGACGCGCGTGAACCTGGGGCTTTTTCAGCACGACGTAAATGTGCTCTGGGATTTGGCGCCGCATGATCTTTCGATTATGGATTATCTGCTCAAGGATAAACCCGAGGCCATCGTCGCGACTGGCGAGCGGCATTTGAATGGTGTTGCCGACATCGCATTTCTCACTTTGTACTATCCGAATAACATGATCGGGCACATCAACGTGAACTGGCTGTCACCCGTGAAGGTGCGCACCACTCTCATCGGCGGTGAGAAGAAGATGCTGGTGTGGAATGATCTCGAAGCTGACGAAAAGCTGAAGATATATGACAAGGGCGTGCAAATGAGCGGTGACGGAGTCTATCAATTGCTCGTCAGCTACCGTTCCGGCGATATGTGGGCGCCTCGCGTCGAACAGGTTGAAGCCCTGAAGTTGGAAGCGGCGTATTTCGTCGACTGCATCGTAAACGACAAGAAGCCATTTAATGACGGAGCCGCGGGATTGCACGTTGTACGAGTGTTGGAAGCCGCCGACCAGTCTCTTCAGCAACGAGGCAAAGTAATCCGGTTGTAGCCGGGCTTCGACCTCCATTCATCAGCAAGCACAGAGAGACCTACCAAATGCCCTTGTTCCTAGAAAAGGAGCTCGAATAGTGAAACTGTCAGTCGTGATTATTTGTTGGAACGATCTACGCGTCCTCCGGGAATGCCTGCGTTCGATCTTCGAGGGCACGCAATCGACTGATTTTGAAGTGATCGTGTCGGATAACGGTTCTACCGATGGCTCGGTCCAATTCATTCGCGAAAACTATCCGCAAGCGCGTGTGGTGGAAAATCGCGCCAACCTGGGATTCGCTAAGGGCAACAATGCCGGCATTCGGGTGGCTCAAGGAGAATTCGTACTTATCCTGAATCCAGATACGATTATTCACCAAGGTTCCTTGGACAAATTCATTGCCTTCGCGGATCGACATCCGGAAGCGGGAGCCTTTGGTTGCCGCGTGTTGAATCTGGATGGAACATATCAGATGTCTGCTCGCCTCTTTCCTACCGTTCGACGGTTCTGGATTTCAGCGCTTTACCTTCACAGGCTGGCGCGTTTCTCGAGCGTTTTCACTTTTGAAGAGTACGTGGGATGGAAAGGCGACAGCGAGCGCCGAATAGATTGGCAGTCGGGTTGTTGCGTGATGTTTCGCGGCCCACTATTGAAAAGCCTCGGAGGATTTGACGAGCAGTTCTTCTATCACTTCGAAGAGGTGGATTTGTGCCGCCGCGTTTGGGGCGCGGGTTTTCCTATTTTGTTTACACCTGAGCCGACTATCACTCATCTTGGCGGCCAATCCGTGAACCGATTTCCCGTTCGATTCGAAATCGAAAAGCTCCGCAGCCGCTACCGATACTTTTATAAGCACTTCGGACAGAAAGGTGCTCGACAATGTCGTCAGCTTACTATCGCTGGGATTCGAATGCGCCAGCTCGGGTATAAGGTGAAGTCCTTGTTCAAGCCTACGCCAGGCCTTCAAGATCGGTTGAAAATGTATCGCGTGGTGCGCCGGTGGAATAAAGCGCTGGATCCAGTTCGCTTTGTGGAACGCGGCGAAGAGCCGCAACTCGATCCGGAGGGGTTGACTCCGACTCCTTCAATTACTCCGGCAGGAACCAGCTCTTAATCAGCAGTCCCTAAAGTTTCGGAACAATTCAAAGGACTAATTAAAATGCCGACATCACTAGTTACGGGTGGAGCTGGATTCATCGGATCGCATGTAGCGGACGAACTTCTTGCGTTGGGCCATAAAGTTGTCGTTCTCGATGACCTGAGCGGAGGATTCGAAGACAACGTTCCGAGCGGGGCCACTTTTGTGAAAGGCTCGATTCTGGACCACGAACTCATCGACCGGCTCTTTGACCGGCATCATTTCACGTACGTGTATCATTTGGCAGCTTATGCTGCGGAAGGGTTGAGCCATTTCATCAAACGATTCAATTACGAGAACAATCTAATCGGCTCGGTGAATCTGATCAATGCTTCTGTAAATTCCGCAGTGAAATGTTTTGTGTTTACCTCGTCAATCGCGGTCTACGGCGCCGGACAATCGCCGATGTCCGAAGAGATGATTCCCATGCCGGAAGATTCCTACGGAATCGCGAAGCTTGCCGTGGAGCGGGAACTTAAAGTGAGCCACGAAATGTTCGGGTTGGATTACGTGATCTTTCGTCCCCACAATGTTTATGGTGAGCGGCAGAACATCGGCGACCGTTACCGCAACGTGGTCGGCATTTTCATGAACCAACTGATGAAAGGCGAGCCCATGTCCATTTTCGGCGACGGCACGCAACAGCGCGCGTTCACTCATATTCGCGATGTCGCTCCAATCATCGCCGCTTGTGTGGACTTCGATGCAGCGCGCAATGAACTCTTCAATGTCGGCGCCGATGTCCCCTACACGGTGAATGAACTTGCCCAGGTGGTTGCGGACGCTATGGGGAAGAAATGCGAGGTCACGCATCTGGACCCGCGCAACGAAGTGAAAATTGCGTTCTCTGACCATTCGCGCGCGGAAAAAGTTTTCGGAGAGCGCGCCAAAACTTCCCTGGAAACAGGCATTCGGACAATGGCCGAGTGGGTAAGAGAACATGGGGCTCGGGAGAGCAGCGTTTTCGAAAACATCGAAATCGCGAAGAAGCTGCCTAAGAGCTGGGCCACCGTCGCGCGCGTCCGAGCATAGTTTCGCGGGCTCCTCACGTCAGCATTGAATCTCCGATAAAAAAGGAAAGAACCCGAACATGGACCAGTACTTGTGTGTGGCACCAGACGTAAAGCTTGGCAAGAACGTAAAACTGTCCAAGTTCATCAACCTGTACGGATGTGAAGTGGGCGACGACACCAAGATCGGCGCTTTCGTGGAAATCCAGAAAAACTCAAAGATTGGAAAGAATTGCAAAATTTCGAGCCATACGTTCGTCTGTGAAGGTGTCACGATTGAGGACGGAGCGTTTGTCGGTCACGGGGTGACCTTCATTAACGATTCTTATCCGCGCGCGACTACTGAAGAAGGGCAGTTGCAAACCGAGCAAGACTGGAAAGTAGAGAAGACGTTGGTGAAGGCCCGTGCGTCGATTGGCTCGGGGTCGACAATCCTTTCGAATGTCGTTATCGGTGAGAACGCTATTGTGGGCGCGGGCAGTGTGGTGACGAAAGATGTTCCGGCGAACGCGATTGTGGCCGGGAATCCCGCAAAGATCCTGCGATACATCGTTCAAGAAAAAACGTCCACACCAGCAGCTGAAAAGAAATGAGAAATCAAGCGTCAATTGTTACCGCGACGCCTCCACGTCCCTAATTCAGTTTTCGCGCAAACTAAATCACTACGGAGCCGAATCGGATCATGTCAAACGACGAAAAAATAGTTTTTTTGGACTTAGTCAGCCTGCACGAGGAACTGCAAGCAGAGCTCGTCCCAGTTTTTCAGAAGGTGTTGCGAACGGCGGGTTTTGTGGGTGGGCCGATGGTGGAGGAATTCGAGCGCGAATTTGCGGCTTTTTGCGATGCAAAATACTGCGTGGGGCTCGCTAGCGGCACTGATGCGGTGCGATTTGCCCTGATGGCCGCGGGAGTACAGCCCGGCGATGTGGTACTGACCGTTTCGCACACTTTTATCGCGACTACGGAAGGAATCAGCCAAGCCGGCGCGCGCCCAGCATTTGTGGACATTGACGAGCGCACCTACTGCATGGACCCGGTAAAGTTAAAGGAGTACATCGAGCGAGAGTGCTACGTGGATCGTGAAACTGGAACGCCATTCCACCGGAAGCTTAGAGCGCCCGTCACTGCGATTGTGCCGGTGCACATTTACGGCCAGACCGCGGACATGGATCCGATCCTCGAACTAGCTCGCCGCTATAACATGATTGTTGTGGAGGACGCTTGCCAGGCACACGGCGCCGAGTATTTTTCGAAAAAAGAGAATCGCTGGATGAAAGCTGGTTCAATGGGACATGCCGGAGCATTCAGTTTCTATCCCGGGAAAAATCTGGGTGCGTGCGGTGAAGCCGGTGCTGCAACAACGAACGATGAGCAAATCGCTCGCAAGATGCGCATGTTACGCGATCATGGCCAGTCGAAGAAGTACTTTCACGACATCGAAGGATACAACGGCCGCCTGGATTCGCTCCAAGCCGGAATTCTAAGCGTCAAGCTCCGGCACTTGTCCGAGTGGAATCGGCAACGCCAGGAAGCTGCACGACGTTATCACACCCTGTTTGCCGGCGCTGAAGCTGTCACTTTGCCGCACGAGCCCGAATCATCACGAGCCGTATACCACTTATATGTAGTTCGGGTTCAGGATCGCGAAGGACTTCAGAAGCATCTTAGCGAAGCGAAAATCGATACCGGGATCCACTACCCTGTTCCGTTGCACAGGCAAAAAGCCTACGCGAACAGCGGATACAAACTGGGCGACTTTCCCGTTACGGAGCGAGTCGCCGCTGAAATTGTCTCTCTGCCGATGTTTCCTCAACTGACCGAAAAGCAGCAGCGTCGTGTGGTGGAGAAGGTGAAAGAATTTACGTCAAAGAAATCTGGGAAACAGCATGAGTTCCATGAGCCGCAGACTTCGTCTGTCTAATCCTTCATTGATTTTTAGCAATTCAATGATTGCAACCCAGGGCATGTTCTACAGTCCGCTGTCCGCCAATGTAGTCATGAATCATGGCTAGACCGCTCACCGCATTCTCACTGGGAGCCGATACTCTCTCGCAGATTAATTGTCTGAACCAATCTGTCTTGACCGGTCTTGTTTCCATGTTCGATCCCGGCCGGAAACTCTTTTGCCATCGACTGCGGCAGAGCGAACGCGGATTGGTCCGAGAGGGAATTTCCCATCGTTACACCATGATCGCACTGCTGGGACTCCAGCGATTGCGCACTGCCGGCGTTTCGATTCCGTTGGATGTCTCGGCGGTTTTGCAGGTTCTTATTCAAGACACTCGTTGGCTTGAAAATGTGGGTGACCTCGGTTTGCTTTTATGGCTGTGCGCTCTTGTGGCTCCCGAGCGCCTGGCTGAGATTGATTCGCGATTCGATTTGAAAAATGCGCTGGCTCATTTCCACGAGAACCGCCGGGGAAGAACCATGGAATTGTCCTGGTTTCTCTCCGGTCTCGCTCACCAGAATCTAGCTTGTCCGGGCGAGCTCCCGCACCTGCGCGACACGGCCATGGAAACGTATCAGCTTCTGAAGAAAAATCAGGGTGAACATGGAGTGTTCAGCCACCTCGCCGAGAATGGAGGTTTGACAGGGCTGATGCGGGGGCGAATGGGAAGTTTTGCAGACCAAGTCTATCCCATCTACGCCCTGGCCAAGTTCTCCAGAGCCTATCAAGTTCCGAAGGCGGCCGAGAGGGCGTTGGACACTGCGCTGACGTTATGCGAACTGCAAGGCCCGCACGGTCAGTGGTGGTGGCACTACGATGCGACTTCCGGAAAGGTTTTGGGTCAATATCCGGTTTACTCTGTCCACCAATATGGGATTGCTCCTATGGCTCTGCTAGCCTTGGGAGAAGAAACGCAATCCGATTTCACGCCGTGGATATACAAGGGACTACGATGGATTCACGGGGACAACGAGCTTGAACGTGACATGCGAGACAGCACCGCGAACGTGGTTTGGAGATACATCTATCGCAGCGACTACAAAAAACATTGGGATGTCGCGCTTGCGGTGCTCATGGCGCGCGGAGACGCTCAATTTCACAAAGAACTGGCAGTCCTTCATGAGTGCCGTCCCTATGAGCTCGGATGGCTGCTCTACGCTTTCGCCGGCTATCCAATGGAAGAGAAAAATCCTCTCTGCACGAACTCTTTGATTGTGGATCGACTGACCGAACGCGCGTGATCGTGAATTTGCAGTTGCTTCGAAATCCTATTCGCTCCTGAACATGGATAGTAAATCTAAAATCGCTTCGGATGGAAAGACAGATCCCAAGGCAGGATTGCGCTTCGATCGTTTGGTCAGCCTTGGGTTGATTCGTCCAGTGCGTCAAGTATTCCCACGGAAAGCTCAAAGGCGAATTCCGATTTTGATGTACCACAGCATCCAGGAAGGGACGAGCGACAGGCGCCCTTATTACGACATCAACACTTCGCCGGCTCGTTTCGCGCAACAAATGAAGTTCTTGCGGGAGAACGGGTATCGCGCAGTGCATTTGGAAGAAGCCCGTAAGTTACTTGGGCAACAGGGCGTCTGGGACTCCCGATACGTCGTCATTACTTTCGATGATGGATATCGCGATTTTCTGACCGCCGCCTGCCCAATCATGGCGGAGTTTAACCACACTGCGGTGCTATTCATTCCCTCCGGTCTGATTCATGGCGAACGTGCACATTTCTTGGAGAGGGAGTGCCTGACTTGGAGCGAAATCCGGGAGCTTTATGCGAATGGAATCGAGATTGGATCGCACTCCGTTACGCACTGCGAGTTGAAGTTGTTGCGAACTCCTGCGTTGGAAGCAGAGGTGGCGGATTCAAAGCAGACTATCGAGGATAAAATCGGCCATCGAGTTACGTCCTTCTCGTATCCCTACGCGTTCCCGGAGACCGAGGTGGTGTTCTCCCAGACGCTTCGAAAACTGCTCGAGAAGCACGGATACCAGGATGGCGTCACAACAATTATCGGGAGGTCCGGCCCCGACTCCGATAGGTTACTGCTTCCCAGGCTGCCCGTGAATTCCTCGGACGACATTGCATTGTTTCGCGCCAAGCTCGAAGGCCACTACGACTGGCTGCATGCGGCACAATACTTTGCCAAAACGATTCGGCGTTCCACTCGAGCCCGACAGGAACCCGCTACAGTTGAAGCTTCCTCATGACAGACGCTCACAATCGAATGGCCCTTGCCGCGCAACTCTTCGCGAATTCAAACGCGGTAGGGGATGTGACTCTTCTTCCCACTGAAGACAGAGACGCCAGCGCTTCACTTGCAGCACCAGACGCGAGGGGCAAGACAGAGATTCGGGTGGCGCGCGACTTCGCGGAAGTGGAAACCTTGCGCGAGGCTTGGTCGAAATGGCCTGGACATCGAGATTCAGAGATCGATTTCTATTTGATGATTCTGCGCTCCTATCCCGAGGTTTTGCGCCCCCATGTGATCGCGCTTTATCGCGACGGACAGCCTGAGGCGATTCTCATCGGAAGGCTGGAAGAGAAAAAGCTCGCGTTTCGAGTGGGATACTTAACGCTTTTTCGACCGGAGGCTCGATGCCTCGATTTTGTTTACGGCGGGCTTCGCGGGAATGCGTCACCGGAAAACACAGAGCTCTTGTTTCGAGAAGCGATGAAGTGTTTGGGAAACGGCGAAGCTGATTTAGCAGTTCTTGAGTTTGTCCCGATCGGTTCGGACTTGTATCGGTTTTCGCAAACCTTGCCGGGCTCCCTCGGTCGCGACACCTCGCCGGCTGAGACCGGGCACGAGAGCCTCAAGCTGCCTGCTGACATCGAGGAACTGTATAAGCGGATGTCCAGCAAGCGCAGGTCCGAGATTCGAAGGAAAGCAAAGAGGTTTGTGGCCCAAGCTGCGGAGGGCATAAAAATTGTTTGCTACAGAGAGCCCGAACAGCTCGATCGAATATTTCACGACGTTGAGGAAATCGCAAAGAAGACCTATTTGCGTGGGCTGGGAACCGGGTTCGAAGACAATGCTCTGGTGAGGGCGCGTTTAGAGTTGTGCGCTCGTAAAGGCTGGCTCCGCGCTTACGTACTCTATATCGGGGATCGGCCCTGCACTTATTGGATCGGCATGTTGTGTGGAGAAACGTTTTACGGAGAATATGTTGGCTACGATCCGGAGTATCGGCTTCTGTCACCCGGGATGTATGTGATGCTGAACGTGATTGAGACGTTCTGCAACGGCACCAGTGGGGACGTCGTAACCGAGGTGGATTTTGGTTTTGGGAACGCCGAATACAAGTCCGCGCTTTGCAACTCGAGTTCGGTTGAGGCTTCAGTTTTTGTGTTTGCGCCGACTTTCAAGGGACTTCGACTCAATCTGCTGCGAAGCGCTACGCGGATTGCCGATCAAGTTGCGAGGAAGGCTTTTGGACGCGCCAACTGGCTGCAGAAGATCAAGAAAACATGGCGAGGCAGTTTGGCCAAGCGCGCTGCGAACGGCTTACCGGAAGCTGAAGCTGCACAGGAAGGAAAGCCCATATCTGCCCCAGAGTAGCTGTTCAGGCTTGGATCCGAAGCCAGCGCGGAAGTGTATGAAACGCCATTCGTTAGAGGCATCAGTCTTACGCCATCGCTATGAATCTCTCTACCTGTCCTCAAACTGTCCCGCGAGCCAGTAGTCGTTCGATGTGGCTGCCAGTATCCTCAAGCCTGGATGGAATGCCTGCGGCGAGCCGTGGGGCTTCCCCGGCGGATATTGCCACCGGACAGCAGAGCGTTCCTGGGTCCCCGACGGGGACTAAGGAAACGAGGGAGACAATGCGCAAATTTCTTTTAATCTTCGCGTTCTTTTTTGTGGTGCTACCTATTCGCGCAACGGACCTCTATATCGCGCAGACCGCTACGGGTGGAAGCACTGGAGCCGACTGCAGCGACGCTCTTCCGTATACCTTTTTCAACAAGAGCTCTAACTGGCCTTCCCCGATTGGCCCCGGGACGACCGTTCACATTTGTGGCACGATCACGGCGCCCGCAGGTGCTGGCGCCTTTCTGACGTTTCAGGGTAGCGGCGTCTCCGGAAACCCGATCACGCTGAAATTTGAGAATGGGGCGGTACTGGCAGCTCCTTATTTCGCCGGGACCGGAGCCATTAACACAGGCGGCCACAATTACATTACAATTGACGGCAACAACCTGCAGGGTACCATTGAGAACACGCTTTCAGGCACGTCCGGAGCAGCGTGTCTAGGTGGCCCTTGTGCCTTCCAACCTGATTATAGCTACGGCATTTACTGCTTAATGGGCGGCAGCAATCTCACGATTCAAAATCTGAACATCATCGATATGTACATCCATGCCTCAGCCTCCGATGAAAACGGTCAGGATAGCTATGGAATTAACTGCGGGAATGGGAACAACATCGTCATATCTGGCAATGTGATCCACGACATGAAATGGGCAATTTCTGCTGGCGTCGGTGGCGGCACATGGGCTGGGTTTCAGGTCAGCGGAAACACGATTTCAAATGCAGACCACGGTGTGTACTTCAATGTCGGAGGAGGTTCAGAGCAGGGTCCGGTCAACATTTTCGGAAACGACATCCAGTGCGGAAGTAATTGGGATGACGCGGCGGGAGGAAACCACCACGATAACATCCACATCTCCGCCGTCGCTGGAATCAACACCCTACTCGGCGTGTCTATCTACAATAATTATTTACACGGCGACCCCGGCGCAAATACCACGAGCTATTTCTTCACTTTTCCCGACGCGGGCGACGAAGGACCAATCAACATTTTCAACAACGTGTTCGTGGACACCAGTGCAACCAACTTCACCACGAATGGTTTCGTTCGATGCGTCACTGCTGTTTGCAATTTTTACAACAATACGACCTTCGCTGTGGCAAATAATAACGGACAAGGGCAGCCCAACGCAGGAGAAACGGACGTCGCAGGTTCTACTCGATACAACAACATTATAGTGGGGGCAACAGGGATTGGATTCATAAACGGGGGACCGAATACAGCCGATTACAACAACTTCTACCAGTGTTGCGGGAATAGCCCAAAGATGAGCTCAATCGGCGTCGGAGACATTGGTGGCATAGTTTTCTATACTTCTCTTCCTGCTTGGCAGACAGCGGGATTCGATGCGCACGGCACGGTGGGCAATCCGTTACTAAACTCGTCTAGCAACCCGCCGTATCAGCTTACGAGTAGCAAATCTGCTGCGTGGCAAACGGGCAAGAATCTGACTAGTATGTGCAGCGGGCAGCCGAATCCGGGCCTGGGTGCGTTATGTTTCGATAAGCTCGGAGTGGCGCGACCAGCTACCGGCCCATGGGACATGGGTGCTTATGCGTCGAGTGCCAGCGCGAGTGCACCGCCCGCGCCCACCGGCCTATCAGCACTTGTCCAGTAATTTCTCGGCTTACGTCAGAGATGTGCAAATCCTTGGCAGTTTGTATCGCTTCAACTACACCATCGGAGAAGAGGGACGGCTTGAGCTTTCCGAATGGGTCAGTTCCGATGACTTGCGAAGGATCATCCTTACCGTCCTGAATTCTGGCGATTCAACTCTTGAGGCTTTTGAAGAAGTCGCCGCCAGGCATCGAGATCTTTTTCCTAGAACAGCGAACTAGCCTCGCCAACTGGCTTGACGAGGCAAGCCCTCCTCCAGACGCTCCAATCATGCGCGAGCATCGTGTTTTGGCCTAGTTCGTGAGTGTCCTTTCGATACAAGAAAGCAGAGCCGGGAAAATGAGCGAGCAACCGCGAGATCTCCAGAGGATACTTGTCGCCATCAATAACTTTGGCGATAGTCACGCGGCCTATTTGTCGCGGCTGATAGCAGAGTACCGTTCCATGGCGTTCCAAGTAGACATCGTGGTCCTCTCCGACATACCCAAGGATTTGGGTCCGGGTATCGAAGTCGTCGTCGGACTGCCAACTAAGAATCCGTGGTCCCTACCGTTTGGCCACAAGAAGATCTTTGCTGAGCGCCTCAATCAGTACGACCTCTTCATATATACAGAAGACGACATCTTGATAACTGGGGCTAACATCACCGCTTTTCTGCAGACGTCGCCTTCGTTGCGTGAGGATGAAGTCGCAGGCTTTTTTAGAAAGGAGATCGATCGCGAAGGAATCCTCCACTTCCCCGAGGCGCACGGCGCGTTTCATTGGGATCCCCAGTCCGTAAGGTCCAGAGGGGGGCACACGCTCGCAGCCTTTACAAACGAACACGCAGCGTGCTACGCCCTGACTCAGAAGCAACTGAAAGCGGCAATAGCGTCAGGTGGATTCCTTGTTGAACCGTATGAAGGACGGTACGACATGCTCTGTTCTGCAGCGACCGATCCGTTCACGCGGTGTGGGCTAAAGAAGCTCATATGCTTATCTCATTTCGACGATTTCCTAGTTCATCATATCCCGAACAAATACGTCGACCAGTACGGACTCGCGGAACCTGCTATGCGCCGGCAGATCGAAGTGCTGTTAGACATGGGGCGGAACGGAGCAGCATCGAGGCCGCTTTTTTCCGCTGAAACCATGTTGTCGGGATCTAAATTCTCGAAGGATTACTACGAGGCGGCGAGAGATGATATTGCTGCATTGATCCCCGCGGGATCGCAAAGTGTGCTCTCGCTGGGCTGCGGCCGGGGAGCGACGGAAACTCGCCTGGTCAATATGGGACTGCGAGTGGTGGCTGTTCCGATGGATCCCATCATCTCTGTTGGACTGGACGCTGAGGGGATACAAATCGTAGAGGGGGATCTAAGGGCCGCCCGGAAGAAAATCGAAGGCCAACGTTTTGATTGTCTGCTGCTACTTAACATGCTGCACTTAGTCGGAGATCCGATTGGGTTGTTGTCTTGTTTCAAGGGTGTATTGTCGAAAAATGCTAGAGTGATCGCAACAGTTCCCAACCTATCGGGACTGCCGGTGATATGGCGCAGGATTCGGCGGGACAATCGGCTCAAGGGCCTCGGGGATTATAAGAAAGCGGGCGTCCACGTAACTTCACATTGGACCGTCCGAGATTGGTTCGAAAAGGCGGGTCTGAGTGTCGAAGACATCGCGGATGTCATATTACCGCGCTTTCGGAACGCCAGCGTCTGGACCTGTGGTCTTATGGATTCCCTTCTAGCCGAGGAACTCATCGTAGTATCAAGAAACTCCTAACTTTCCAGGTCCAATGCCCCAATTGAAAAATCAAAAATCATTTCTGCATGCCGTGAAGTGGGCGTACACGGCCAACTGGGGCGAACGCACGTTTTCCGCAGTTTTCACGTTCATCCTGGCGGCCATCCTGGGACCCCACGACTTTGGCGTCCTCTCTATTGCCGTGATTTACATATCGTTCCTTCAAATGTTTCAGGACCAGGGCTTCGTATCAGCCTTAATACAAAAGCCCGACCTCGAACCCGAGCATTCGGACGCCGTGTTCTGGTTTGATCTGGCTCAAAGCATCGTGCTTGTAGCCGTGAGTATTTTCCTTGGCCGTTGGTGGGGTGCTTTGAACCATGCCCCGCAAGTGGCGTCCGTGATTTTCGTACTCTCTTTCTGTATTCCAATCGAAGCATTGGCAACGGTTCAACGGGCTCTTCTTTCGAGGGAAATGGACTTCAAAAGCCTTTCCATTCGATCCAATGTTTCAGTGCTGATAAGTGGAATCGTCGGCATTGGAATGGCTTTTGCGGGATTCGGAGTATGGGCGCTCGTTGGACAGCAGCTTGTAAGGGACTTTGTGGCGCTCATATTGTTGTGGAGACTCAGTTCGTGGCGTCCTCGGCTTGCGTTCTCCTGGAACCACCTCAAGGAACTCATGGGTTTTTCCATTTCAATATTCATCGCCCAACTTGCGAATTTCGCTGACGGACAAATTGGATCGATTCTTCTCGGTGTGCTATTTGGTCCACTAGCGGTCGGGCTTTATCGCCTAGCTGATAAGTTCATGAATACAGTTGTAGTGATGGCTACGTCATCCATTCAAGCTGTCTCGTTGCCGGAATTCTCACGTCAGCAGAGTAATCCCGTCGAGCTGCGGAAGAGCGCACTTTCGTGCCTACGGCTTAGTTCGACCGTCACGCTGCCAGCCTTGGCTGGCCTCGCAGCCGTCAGCGGTCCGTTAATGGCGACGATCGGCCCGCAGTGGATCCCGGCCGCGAATGTCCTTAGGGTATTGTGCGTGGTGGGAATGTTTTTGATGTTCGCTTATTTCACAGGTCCTCTGATGCAGGCGCTTTCCAGGCCGCACGAGCTCGCAATGTTGGAGTGGGCAAGAACGGCGGTTGGAATTGTATTCTTGCTTGCGGCGGGGCTTATTGTACGTGGGAGCCCGCTGAGCGCGCAGATTATGGGGGTGGCTCTTGCGCGATTCCTCTCGGTTGCATTGGTTGTCGCACCTGTCTTCTTGTTTATCTTTATGCGGCTATGCGGAATCTCGTTCTCCGATTTGGCTGCGTCGGTGGCCCCGTCGGCCGCATCCTCAGCGGGTGTGGTCGGCGCGGTATTTGTTTATCACCACTATCTGAGTCGGTTGGCGGCTGGCCGACAGCAGGTACTGCTGGCGGAGGAAATTCTGGTCGGCGGTATCGTAGGACTCGCCCTCTTGCTACGCCTCGACTCTCAACTGCGGTCCTTTGTCTTTTCGATAATCCAAAAGGCTCCCGGTCTTCGCGCCGCTGGGTCACGTGCAGACTAGGGATAAATCTCCCAGATTAGTTCATCTTCTAGGAAAACGTTCTGCCTACACCCTCACCAGCCGACGAGCAGGCACAATCGCTCGTTCGAAATCTGAGAGAAGGACATTGACGTGCTTCGAGAACTAATTTCTCACCCGATCGCCTCCATACGCTTTATAGTCAAGCGCCTAGCGCAAATTCCGCAAAAGGGTTTGCCCAATTTTGATATCGGCAGACGCGATGAATTTGACCGTACGCTCGGAATCGAAACTGCCATTCTCGTCCGTCTCCCTGAGACGGACAGCAAAAACCAAACCTACGGACGGGGCTACCAGGCTTCTGATGTGAGCTTGGTTGAATGGGCTATCGCATCATCTGGTGTACCATTTGAACGCACTACTTTCGTAGATATCGGATGCGGTAAGGGTCGCGTCTTAATATTAGCTTCTCGAAAGCCGTTTAAACGAATCATTGGTTTCGACTATTCCGAGAATCTCTTGCACACTTGCGGCAAGAATCTAAAACTTCTTGGCCTCGATAAGCGTTGCGAAATCAGTCTCGGCGACGCGGCCAATTTCCCCTTCCCTGCAGGTGAGCTGATGCTGTTCCTCTACAACCCCTTTGACTCCCCACTATTTGAAACAGTCCTCGGAAGGATTAGAGGAATTTACGCTCCCGTAACGATTGCCTATCTCGGGCCGGAAAGAGAATCCTTGGTATGTCCATGGCTCAGCGAGATTGGGCGGTTCGGGAGCGCTCGGCTCTATAGGAACCTTCATCCGGGATTACAATGCTAAGCATAGTGAACATAGGCAAGCTGCATCGCCACGGTCACGACCTAGCCACCATCATTTCGGCAAGCCCTGGAGGCCTAATCGAATGAATGCCAGGGCCCCCATGGTGGTGTATGGAGCGGGTGGACAGTCAAATCTCCATCCCGCAATTCTCATCGCGTTGGTTTTAGCGATCGTATTAATCCTGCTTTTGCCTCGCAAGTACGTAGTCATTCCGCTGCTTCTGCTATCGATACCGATTCCATCGGCACAGATGTTAATGATAGGAGCTTTCCATTTCCAGTTATTCAGAATCCTGATAGTTTTTGTTTGGATCAGGATGATTTGGCAAAGATATGTGAAAGAAGGCAAAACCTCAGAGATCCATTTCAATGTTGTTGATATTTCCGTGATCGCGTATTCGGTGGTTTACGTCCTTGCTTTCACCCTGCTATGGCAAGAGCAACAAGCATTCCTAGACTCCCTGGGAAGGTTTTACAATATCGTCGGCTTCTACATTGCCTTCCGTTTCTTTATCCGTGACAAGGAAGACACCGAGCGGGTGATTAAAGTGCTTGCCGTCGTGGCGATTTTCATCGCGGCTTGCATGTGGAACGAGCAGATAACCGGTCGCAATGTTCTGGCAATGTTTGGTGGCGTACCCGCGCACACAGTTATGCGAGGAGACTACCTTCGTTCGCAGGGACCGTTCGGCGTATTCCTCACCGCCGGATGTTTTGGATCTACGCTTATTCCGTTGTTCCTTTGCCTGTGGCGAAAAGGCGGATCCCGGATTATGGCCGGAGCAGGAGTCGTCGCCGGATTGGTTATCACGTTTACATCACATACCAGCACCGCTGTTTCAGCTTGTGCCGCGATAGTGATTGGACTGGTGATGTGGCCGCTTCGAAAAAGAATGCAGTGGGTTCGTCGAGGGCTTGTGGCGATGCTTGTTGGTCTCCACTTGGTTATGAAGGCACCGGTTTGGGCTTTGCTCGCCCGCGTCGATTTTGTAGGAGGCTCAACCGGTTACCAGCGATTTGCAATCATCGACCAATGCATACGTCACTTCTGGAGTTGGTGGCTAATAGGTGCGCGCGACTACTGGGCATGGGGATCGGAAGATGACATGTGGGACATGGCAAATCAATATGTCGCGATCGCCGATAATTCAGGCCTGCTTTGCCTGATTTTGTTTTTCGTGATGATTATCTATTGCTTCAAATACCTCGGGAACGCCAGAAAGGCTGCTGGAGAGGATTCCGATGACGCGTGGTTCTTCTGGTTGCTCGGAGTGGCGCTGTTCGCAAACATGATCGCGTTTTTGGGGATTTCTTATTTCGATCAGACTTTTATAACTTGGTACGCACTTATCGCCATGATTGTGGCGGCCACGGGAGCGCCTAAGAAGGCCTTAGCGGTTGAGCCTGAGCGACTGCCCCGCTCACTTGCGCGTAAGGCTCCGGAATTGGGTTTTGGCGGTGCTAGCCGAGTCGCGCAACCAGCACCGGCGATTCAGCCGTACACTTCTCGCGTCGCCAAGCCGAAGAACTGGTTGAGCGGGATCAACCCGAATAGGGGGAGATAACGCTGTGTTACGCGGTTACTCTTCGGAGACGATTTCTGTACCTCAAGTGTTGTCAATGAGGGACTCACTGTTGCTTGCGGAGAAAATGCAAGGGATTGGCGCTTTTATTATGGCGGGTAATGATAGATTCTGAAATCGATGAGCTTTTGTCAATTCACTTCTGCTGTCGTTGGACTAGAGTTGCCCAAGCTATAATGAAGGTGGACGACCAGAAGCCGCGGAGCCTGCCTTCAAGAGGAAAAAGTAATTGACGGGGTTGAGCGGAACGACAGCACAATTGATCGAAAAGATGCCAACGACCATTACCAGTGCACGCTATTTGGTGATTACTCCCGTCCGTGACGAGGCGGCGTACCTAAAATTCACCGTGGAGAGCATGATTTCCCAAACGGTTCGTCCGGCAGAATGGGTAATTGTGAATGACGGATCGACCGACAATACTGGAAGCATCATTGATGACTACGCGCGCCAGTATCCCTGGATTCGCGCGGTCCATCGGGAAAACCGCGGATTTCGGAAGGCCGGCGGGGGTGTTGTCGATGCGTTTAATGATGGGCTACGCGCGGCGACTTGCAAGGACTGGGAATTCATCGTGAAGCTCGACGGGGATTTGACCCTCGAGCCCGACTACTTTGAGAAATGCATTGGAAATTTTCGAAGTGACACTAGTCTCGGTGTCGGCGGCGGAGTTATCTGCTATGTCATTGATGGCGTGAAGTCGATCGAAGCATGTCCGGTGTTTCACGTCCGAGGCGCTACGAAGATTTACAAAAGAGAATGCTGGGATGCAATTGGTGGTTTTTGGCCGGCTCCTGGCTGGGACACGATGGATGAAGTTAAGGCCAGTATGCTGGGTTGGACCACCAGGAGTTTTTCAGATTTGCATGTTATTCACCATCGAGTTACCGGCACGGCGGAAGGCATTTGGAATGGAGTAGTGAAAAACGGCAGGGCTAATTATATTTGTGGCTACCATCCGCTGTTCATGCTGTCCAAATGCTTCGCTAACCTCGTTCGCAAGCCTTACATCATTGGTTCGTTCGCGCTTTTTTATGGATTCGTCAGTGGCTACGTGAAAGGCATTCCCCAAGTGAACGATCCTCAAACGATCGCATATCTTCGGCGCCAGCAGCTTAGCCGCCTTTGGGGTGGACAGACGATTTGGCGCTGAATTGAAACAGTGTACCTCTCGGTCATAAAGCCACGCCAGATGCCGGGTGTCATTTGAAGTTGCGTCGCTGTCTTGAGCCGCTTCGACTCGATCAAGGCGGTCTAATCGCTTGTGTTTGTTGCGGCGTTGATGGGCGGGATGGATCATGGTCGGGAAGGAATTTCAGAAGGGGGATACGATATGTCTCAGCAATCTAGGACGTGTGAGGCAGAAGAAAAAGAGGGTGGAGACGTTGCTCCTCCGCATGCTGCCGAGAGGGTAGGCCGGTATTTTGGGAATCCCAAAAACTACCTCGACATTCGTCGTTATATTATCGATATCCGCAAAGAAACCGTACAGGAATTCATTGGAGCGCGGAACTTTAGCCGAGTGCTGGATATAGGATGCGGCGACGGTTCTATCTCTGTGCCACTCCTGACCTTGGACAATCGACTTACCCTTCTTGACATCTCACCTGAAATGTTGTCCCGTGCCCGTCAACGAGTGTCTCCGGATTTGATGGATAATGTTGAATTCATAAACCAAGACTTGATGACAGCCCCCCTGGAGACGGGATCGTATGATCTAGTTATTTGTATCGGGGTGCTCGCTCACGTTCAAACTCCAGCTACTCTTATAGCGAAGATCGCTTCTCTTCTAGCCCCAGGGGGCGTTCTTATACTTGAATGCACCGACACGGCTCACTTTTCGAATCATGTCTTTGTTCTCATCGCAAAGATGAGGTCTTTGTTTCAGCCGGTGGGTTATCGCACGCGTCCGATATCAGCACAGTTCGTCGTCGCTACTGCCAACCAACAGGGTCTGAACTTGGCGTCGGTTTATCGCCACAACCTCGCACTACCGACGATGCGCCGATTTTTCACACAATCCACCCTTCACAAGATGGTTCGGTGGGTTTTTGGAACGGCAGAACATAATCGCAACGCGTGGCTCGGAAAAGAGTGTCTATTTCTTTTCACTCGAAGCAACTCCTCAAGCAAATGATCCTGGGTTGCTATGCTCGGCATGCAGTGCTGCATGCCGGTTTTGCGAGTCGAGTTTTGAGTCTTGATCATTCGAGTTGTTAACAGCTTCAGAGCGAGAATTGACTTCTGATGTTGCGTTCTCCGGCTTAAGAAGGTTGACTCCTGTCTACCAAGTTTCTCCTCTTCAAGATCCGCGATGGGAGGAATTTCTAAACAGGAATCCGCGCTCGTCGGTGTTCCATACGACTGCGTGGCTCGAAGCACTTCGTCGCACTTACGGTTACGAACCGATCTGTTATACGACTTCTCCTTCAAACGAAGCTTTGCGAAATGGGCTTGTATTTTGCCGGGTCGAGAGTTGGATAACGGGTCGCCGACTCGTATCCCTGCCTTTTTCGGATCATTGCGATCCTCTTATCGAGTCGTCGGCGGATTTCACAAGCCTGCTGGATAAGTTGGGGCAAGATTGCGAGAGAGAAAAACAGAATTATATTGAGATAAGGCCGTTATGTTCGCTGGAAGGAATCGAGCCCTTTTTTGGAAATACCGTGTCGTATTGCTTTCACGAACTAGGCCTCGAGCCGAGCCTGGAAACTCTTTTTCACAATTGTCATAAGGATTCTACGCAAAGAAAAATCAGACGGGCGGAGCGCGAGGGTTTAGTCGAGCAGGTGGGCACCTCGAATTCGCTTCTAAAGAAATTCTATCGCTTGCAACTGCTCACGCGCCGAAGGCACGGTGTTCCGCCACAGCCTCTGAGTTGGTTCCGAAACGTCATTGATTGCTTTGGCGAAACGCTCAAGATCCGGTTGGCATTCAAGGACGATCAACCGATCGCAGGGATTCTTACATTGCGACACAAGAATTCTCTCGTCTACAAGTACGGATGTTCCGACGCCGAATTTAACAACCTGGGAGGGACGCACTTTTTATTTTGGAGAGCTATTCAGGATGCCAAGAGTTCAGGGTTGCAACGGTTTGATCTGGGCCGATCGGATGCCGATAACGCAGGCCTAATCACTTTCAAGGATCGTTGGGGAACTAAACGGTCGACATTGAGTTACTACAGACACGCGGGTCCGGGGCGATCGCTGAACGTCTCAAACGGATCCAGCCCGGGTTGGAAATCCCGTCTCGCGAAACAAGTTTTCGCGCGCGCGCCAGATGGAATCCTCTCCATAGCGGCGAACCTTTTGTATAAACATGTTGGCTAACGGGCACGGTCATATGCGCTTGAGAGACCTCTGCCCGAAAAGCTCTAAGCCGGTTGACAAGGCAGGCTAACCTAGCTATGACGGTACCATTTATAACGATAGGTTAATTAGCTTTCACCGTTCTTATTTCCGTATGAGTTTCTTCCTCCAGGCCAAAAACAGATGCGCGCAGCGAGACGCCCTAAGAGGAGTTCGGGATCGCTAGTTGAAATATGGATAACGCTTTACTAGATTATTTTCGTTGTCCGGAGGATTTTGCGGAGATTGAATTAAACGGAGATGTTTCCTCAGATTCCGGATACTTCAAATTTGGTCAAGCGATCTGCTATGGACAATACTCCGGCGGGGAGCCTTCGAAACACCTGGCTCACGGTCTTTGCGATGCCTCTCAGAACGTGAAGATCGAGGGCGGGCGCCTATACCTGCCATTTGATGTCACCCAAGTTATTGAAAATCTTCGGCACGAGCGCTATCAACTCAATTCGTGGCGCTCCTTGGAGAAATTAACCGGCGGGAAATCTTCGAGGGCTATTTACTATCTGCTCCGGCCCATCCTTCCCGTATCGGTGCGGAAGTACCTCCAAAGAGCCCGTTTGAGCGGCTGGGACAAGATTCTGTTTCCACATTGGCCGGTAGATTCCACAGTTGAGTCCATAATGGCGCACACCGTCTCACTGCTTTTGAAGGCTCGGCAGGTTGAAAGAGTTCCATTTATTTGGTTTTGGCCAAACGGCGCACCGTCTGCGTTAATCATGACCCACGACGTAGAAGCCGCAGCCGGACGAGACTTCAGCGCACAACTCATGGACATTGACGACTCCTATGGCATTAAATCAGCGTTTCAAGTCGTCCCTGAAATGCGTTACGACGCTTGCCCTGAGTTCCTCGATGCGTTTCGAACAAGAGGTTTTGAGGTGAACGTGCATGATTTGAACCACGATGGAGATTTATTTCAAGACAAGGATGAATTTCTCCGTCGAGCGGAACAAATCAATCGCTATGTGAAAGGGTTCCGCGCACAAGGGTTTCGCGCCGGAGCGATGTATCGGAACCAGGATTGGTATGAGGCATTCAACTTTTCATACGACATGTCTGTTCCGAATGTGGCTCATTTGGAACCACAACGAGGCGGTTGTTGTACGCTGATGCCATACTTCATCGGGAAAATTCTCGAGTTACCACTAACGACTACGCAGGATTATTCCCTGTTTCACATTTTAGGGGATTACTCGATCGAGCTTTGGAAGCAGGAAATCGATATGATTGTCAAAAAAAACGGGTTGATCAGCTTCATAACGCATCCGGATTACCTGATTGAAGAAAATGCTCGAAAAGTCTATCTCGATTTGCTCGGACATCTAGCTCGGACGCGCGCGGAGAAGAAAATATGGATGGCCTTGCCCGGAGAGGTGGACCGCTGGTGGAGAAGCCGCAGTCAGATGAAGCTGGTCAATGCAGGAAATGGCTGGAGCATCGAGGGTCCGGACAAGGAAAGAGCGCGGATCGCCTATGCCAGCCGCGAAGGCGACAGTGTTGTTTATACAGTAGAAGGGGCATCCTGACGATTTGCGGCCGTCTCGGTCGAGTCGTGCATTCGATCCCACCACGGATAATTGGTTGTCGCGCCGATTTCCTCGACGTCGATCTAATCACGTAATCTAACAAGTGATCACAAACTTGAATACGCGAAGACATCTCTATATGGCTGCATTCGTCGCTGTTACCCTGATCGTTTTTTGGCCGGCAGTCAGCGTGCTAGCCGTGTTTTCTTTCCAACATGAGTTTTCCTCTCACGTTCCGTTGATTCCGGTGCTGAGCCTTTACCTGTTCTACATCGAAAGGCGGGTGATATTTCGAGATGTACAGTCCTCTATAACGCCAGGGGGCATATTGATTTTGGCGGGAGCGGCGCTCTATGTGTGGGTCATGGCGCATTCGTCGTCGAAAAGCGCCGCTGAATTCTTGCCAGGATCCACTCTTGCAATGGTCGTGGTCTGGATGGGGGGATTTCTCGTTTGTTACGGATATCGCGCCTGGCGGGCCGCGGCCTTCCCCCTTCTCTTTCTCCTGCTGATGGTTCCTCTGCCCGAGCCGATGTTGGCGCGCACGATTAACTATCTGCAGGTCGGTTCAACAAGCCTGTCATTCTCGCTCTTCAAGCTGGTTGGAGTTCCTGTTTTCCGGCAGGGATTTTTATTATCGGTTCCCGGCCAAACGATAGAGGTGGCCAAGGAGTGCAGCGGCATCCGTTCCAGCATCGCTCTCTTAATCACCTGCCTCCTGGCTGCGCATTTGTTTTTGCGAACGCCTTGGAAAATGCTGTTATTCGTGGCTTTAGTATTGCCGGTGTCCATTGTTAAGAATGCGATAAGAATCGTCACGCTCACTCTTCTTAGCATTTATGTCGACCCAGGATTTCTGCGCGGCAACCTACATCACGACGGGGGTTTCGTCTTCTTCTTATTGGCGCTAGCGATACTCTTTCCGGTTCTCCTGTTGCTGCAAAAATCCGAAAAACACACTGGGCATTCCACCGCCAGTATTCCGAGGGACCCCGCGAGCGGATTGGCGCGCGGCTGATGCGTGCGGTGCCGTACCAGCAGCGGGTATCGCCGAAAATTAATACACTCGACGCCGACTCTAAACCTTGCAATGTAAGTATGGGAAGGGGCAGACCTGACTGCGCAACACCTCGAAACCCGTTCTTGACAGCCGAGAGGCAGCATTGCAACCTAGGAAATATCACTGAGCCCCCAGCCCAGGATTTCGAAGAAAACCGGAGAAAATAGCGTCGCCTATGACAGCTCATCGCTGTTTCAACGCTTCGTGTGTCGGCAATTGAAGCGAGAAAGCATTCGCTATGGTTTGGGTGTGCTCAAAACTCTCCTCGCAGCGCGGCAGTTAGCCAAGAAACCGGGCCACTCGCAGGCCTTTTATCACCGGATGATTTCACAATGAGAGTCTGCATGGTTGCTTATTCATTCTATGAGGGGGACAACCGAGTCCGCCGCTATGCGGAGACTCTTGCGAGGAGAGGCGATCGGGTCGACGTTGTTTCGCTCAGGCAAAAGGGACAGCCGGCTCAAGGGGTCGTCAACGGCGTTCGCGTATTTCGAATTCAGCGCCGGGTAGTCAACGAAAAGACGAAGTTCACATACTTAGGCCGGCTCTTGCTATTTTTTATGCGCTCAATGGCATTTCTCAGCATAGAACAAATGAAGGAGCGCTACGATCTAGTCCACGTCCATTCCGTTCCGGATTTTGAAGTTTTCGCGGCTGTTGTGCCGAAACTTACCGGATCTAAGATCATTTTGGATATCCACGACTTGGTTCCTGAATTCTATTTGAGCAAATTCAAGAGCTCCCAGCACTCCCTGACTTTTCGCATGCTTACCGCAGTTGAACGCATGTCCGCGCGGTTTTCCGACCACGTGATCGCGGCCAACCACATTTGGGAGAAACGGCTTCAGGAAAGATCGGTGAAGGAATCTAAATGCACAACCATATTGAATTTTCCGGACACTGAAATTTTCCGGGCTCGCGGCAGGACGCGAACGGATGATCGATTCGTCATTCTGTATCCGGGGACCCTTAATTACCATCAAGGAATCGATATTGCAATTCGCGCTCTGGCGCTCATTAAAGATGAAGCTCCCGAGGCGGAATTCCATATTTATGGCGCCGGGGAACAATTAAACTTTCTGCGAACCTTGGTGGAAGAACTTGGCTTGGAAAAGCGCGTTTTTCTCAAGGGTACAAAGCCGCTTAACGATATTGCGTCGATTATCGAGAACGCTGATCTTGGCGTTGTTCCCAAAAGGAGCAATTCCTTCGGGAATGAGGCGTTCAGCACGAAGATACTTGAGTTTATGTCCCTAGGTGTTCCGGTGATCGTGCCGAATACGGCGATCGACAGCTACTATTTTAACGATTCAGTTGTTAAATTCTTTAGCGCGAACGACGAAAAGAGTTTAGCCGAAGCAATACTCTTGATGATCAAAAACCCCGAGTTGCGGCAAAAGTTTAGGCACGACGCAGGGGAATTCGTCCTGAAATATAGTTGGGATATGAATAAAGACACTTACTTGAACCTGGTGGACTCTCTGGTTCAATCGCCGAACGGCCGAGTGAGCGTCGAGAAGACCTGATACCGGACAAGATGCCGTCGATTTCCTCCGTCCACGCCCGCTTTATTCAAAGACTTCTAGGTCCGCCAATCCCACTGCAGTAACCGCCAGTCTTTTCCTTCTCCGACTAAAGCCCCAGCGTACCCGTCTGACGGCTGGAAGGAATGCAGGCGCCACCTTGCACCATCCAGGCTGTGTAGTTCTACCGGTTGGCCTGGCGTCAAAGTCACGCTAAAACTATCCAGGGGAATCTGCAAACCTTCGCCTCGAGCTTTGACGTAAGCTTCCTTCCGCGTCCAACAAAGAAAGAACGCTTCCGCGCGCAGTTCGGGAGCCAACCGATGCCACTCATCAAGCTCCTTCGCCGAGAAATGGCGTTCCGCTATATTTTCGCCGGCAAATTCCGGCCGGATCGGTTCTAAGTCGATCCCTACATCTCTACTGCGCGCAAAGGCATAGATAGCCAGGCCGCGGGAGTGCGCCAGGTTGAAATGAACCGGCGACGCGCCACTGTCCGCGCAAAGGGCGGGTTTTCCGTGCGGCCCATATTGAAATTCCAGGAGGGCTGGAGAGCAGCCGACATACTTTCCGAGCAATTCACGCAAGACTCCTCGGGCAGCGATGAAGTGGTCTCGATCGCGTGGAAAGAGAAACCGGTTGGCGCGAAGTTGTTCAACCTGCGAGAGAGTGGAAGCGCATCGACTTAGAGTTTCATCCTCCATATCGAGAGCTGCGCGCCAAACATGAATGTCGGTTTCTGCCAGTTCCAGGTTCAGCGGAGGCACTGACCAGACCGAGGGATTATCCATGGCAAAGACCTTCGTGAAGATTTTCAGCGTGCAATGGTCGGAGAACCAGCGCCCGCGAAGCGCGCTTCCGCGTTCTGCACCTGGATAATTATATTTCGAACCAATTCATGGACGTTGGGTTCCATGTAAATCGTGTAATGATTTCCGGGGGATTCGCAGACTTTAAGTTCCTTGCCCAAAGTATCAGCCCAACCCAATCGGGGATCCTGGCCAAAGCCGAAAGTCCGTTCAATACTTCTAAAAAGAACAACGGGTCCCCAATACGGCTTTGGTTGGTAACTTTCGACTGCACTATAAAGGGCTTCAACCGGGCTCTTGTTGTTTCGAAGTTTTTCTTGTGCCGCGGATGACCTAAGCCACTTCCACAGAGACTGATTTATCCCGGCGGCCTTTCTCGAAAGCCGCCCTCCGATGTATTTGAACTTCTGCGCTCTGGAAACTTGTCCCAAGTAAGCGTATTCAAACTTTAGAAGATGCCATTTTAGCTGGCCGGTAGAAATAAAGCGCTTCCATGAGGGATATTCTTTTCGTCGAACCGGGTGCGTCACTTCAATCATCATTAGAAGAGCGATCTCTTCACCCTGCTCGCGCAATTGTTGCGCAATTTCAAGAGCGAGCAACCCGTGAGCGCACCAGCCCGCCAGCATATACGGCCCGTGTGGTTGTCGAGTGCGAATCGCGCGGACAAAATGCTCGGCGATGCCGGGCAATGTGTACAGATTCTTCACACCCTGGACGAAGGAAGCCTGCATCCCAAGGCTGTGCACTCCGTGCGAAGCTCTAAGCCCCTGAGAAAGAGGCAAGAATGTGGCGTCGCCGCCGAGGAAAAAAAACGGAAGTTGCGCGGGGCGCTCGCGACCCTCACTGGCCTGTTCATGAGTGCGCTGTACTTGTCCGTTTCGGCCGCCAATCAGCTCGGCTTGTTGCTCGATGGTCTGAGCCTCCAGTAAAGACGCAAGCGACAGCTCTTTGCCGAACGATTGTTCAATGCGAGATACCAGGCGAATAGCGAGCAGTGAGTGTCCGCCCAATTCAAAGAAATTGTCTCTTATCCCGATTTTCGGAATAGCCAGCAAATCGGACCAGATTTCGACGAGGCCCTTCTCAATTTCGCTCTGCGCTGCGATAAACTCCTGAGCCTCCACGCGATTTTCAACAGAAGGCGACGGAAGCGCCTTACGATCAACCTTGCCATTCGCGGAGAGAGGCATCTCTTGCAGAAGGATCACCGTGGGAACCATGTAATCGGGAAGTTGATTCTTCAGGAATTCCTGCAGCCCAGCGGCATCAACTTGTTCGATTTGAGCAGGGACGACATAAGCGACGAGACGCTTATCTCCGGGAGTATCTTCACGAGCGACAACGACGACTTGTCGGATGCCTGGATATCGGCTCATAACAACTTCGATTTCGCCGAGCTCAATACGGAAACCGCGAATTTTGACCTGGTAATCGAGCCGCCCGAGGTATTCGATGTCACCGGACGGTAAGAAACGCGCGAGATCTCCGGTCTTGTAAAGCCGGGAATTGAGATCATCACTGAATGGGTTGCGGATGAATTTCTCCGCCGTAAGTTCGGGGCGGTTCAAATAACCGCGCGCCAAACCAATGCCGCCGATATGCAGCTCGCCGGCGATCCCGCCCGCGGTCGGCTGCAACTGTTCGTCCAAGATGTAAATCTCAATGTTGGCAATGGGACGGCCGATGGGTACGAAAGAGCGATCGTCATCACGACGGCATGTCCAGTGGGTCACATCAACAGCAGCTTCGGTCGGTCCGTAGAGATTATACAAGTCCGCTTCGACGCGCGAGAAAAACAGCCGTTGCAGATCGGCCGGCAGCGCCTCTCCGCTGCAAAAAACCTGTCGCATAGTGCTGCGTTTTGGAATCTCGACAGCTTCGAGGAAACTCCTGAGCATTGACGGTACAAAATGGAGTTTTGTGACATTTTCACGATGGATTAGATCGGCCAAATACCGTGGGTCTCGATGGCCGCCTGGCCGAGCGATAACCAATCGCGCGCCGGTCATCAGCGGCCAGAAAAACTCCCAGACTGAGACGTCGAAACTGTAGGGCGTTTTCTGAAGCACGCAATCGTCGCCCGTCAGCCGGTACGCATCCTGCATCCACAGCAGGCGATTCACGATTCCTTGATGTACGTTTACGACGCCCTTTGGCTTTCCGGTGGACCCTGACGTGTAGATGGCGTAGGCCGCATCGCTTGGGCTGAACGCGACATCCGGATTCGATGTGCTCTCGATTGCGAGGGTCTTCCAGTCAGTGTCGAGGCAGAAAGTCGGCGTGCCCCGATTCGAGATGCGATCGAGAAGCTTTTGCTGGGTGAGTACACCCGGCGTTTTAGAATCCTCGATCATCATAGCGAGGCGCTCGGTAGGATATTCGGGGTCGAGAGGTACGTAAGCTCCGCCGGCTTTCAGAATAGCGAGTAGGCCGACGACCATTTCGAGCGACCGCTCCACGCAAATTCCCACGAATACGTTCGGGCCGATTCCTTGCTTTTGCAGATAGTGCGCCAACTGGTTTGAGCGCTCATTGAGCTCGCGATAGCTGACATGCTCGTTTTCAAAGACTAACGCAACTTGCTCCGGCGACTTCAACACTTGCTCTTCGATTAGAGAATGCAGGCTGCGGTCTTTGTCCGTGTAGTCCACGGCCGAATTGTTGAGTCTTAGGTTTAGCTGGGGACTGTCTCTCATGATCTCTGACTGCTACAAGCATCGCATGCGATCAGTTCAAACGCCGGTAAATTAATTCCGACTGATGGAAATTTGCAACTATAAAAGTCAGCAACCGAACTTCCAATCTCTGCCCGACGAGGAGCCCAGGTAATGGCCGAAGTTTCCTTTTGCTTTCATAGGGTTACGGATGGGTCTTACCCAAAGAGTAACGGTTTTCGTCGGAGCATAGGATGCTTTGCGCACAAATGTATAGCAAAACAGGACATTGCTCAACATCAGCGGTAGAATAGTTATCGTCTCGCGAATGGCCAAAGAGTGGACGCCGCAAACTCCTTTTGAGAAAATCGTTTCCACTTTCTCTACTGGATTATCCTATGAAGCCATCCAAATTAAGCTAGTAAGTGCTGTGTTTGCAGTATATTAACTTCAAATATGAGTGGCCGACCAGTTGCAGAATAAGGGTTAATCAGATCCCCAGTCTAGGGACGGCCTGTTAAGGGTTTAAAGTGAGGTAGTTCGAGTCGGTAGAAGGGAAGTCGACTAAAGCGATGAAGAACGAAGTCTATTTCCTAAAGCCCAATGTGATGATGGAGCCCCTCGTCGACGGATGGTACGCCTGGGCACATTTGATTCCTCCGGCTACCACGGCGAGAAATCTTACCGAGCGCCATTTGCGAATCATGGACTCTTACATCGACTCGCCGGAAACACACGAATCGGCAGTCAGGAATCCGGCCCTGCTTGGCGGCCCGTTCATGGATTTCGACGGCAATCGAGTGGAAGAAGTAAAAAAACTTCGCGAGCGCACTTTGACCGAGCGGAGTCACTTGATCAATCTCTCGCGGGCTATCGAACAGCTCGACGCTCTTCTGCGCGAGAAGGCGGTAGGTTACAGTTTGGAGTCGTTGTATGCCGAAGTGCCCGCCTGCCTTCAAGGATATGTAGAGCTGGTGTACGATCTCAACAACCATCCGTCTTTCAGGCTGATCGAGCCGCTGCTTTACAAAAGTCCGTTTTATGATTCGTCGCTGCAAAGCATAATGCTTTCAGAAATTTCGGGTGATGACCGGCCGTTTGTTCTGAGCACTCCCCGCGTCGACAAAGGCGATTCCATCAATTTGCAGATACCCTTTGCGAGCAAGCAACTCGACGCGCTATTCCGCATGAAAAACGAAGCTTCCTCGTTCGACGCTATCAGCGAGGCACTGAGTTTGACTGCCGCCGATACCGATCGTTTTCGCTCTTTTCTCACCACTGAAGCGCCGAAGCCGTACGCAAAATATGAAGGCGATGGCGCGCGTTGGCGGTATTTCGGGCATGCCTGCATTCTGCTCGAGACGCACGGAGTGAGCGTTTTACTCGATCCTATGCTCAGCTATACGTATGACACACAGATTTCGCGGTACACCTATTCCGATCTGCCCGAAGTGATCGATTACGCTCTGATCACGCACAATCACCAAGACCACATTTTATTTGAAACGCTCTTGCAACTCCGCCACCGCATCCGAAATATCGTGGTCCCGCGTAACGGCGGGGGCGCGTTGCAGGATCCTTCGTTGAAGCTCTTGCTGAAGCAGTGCGGATTTAAGAATGTGATCGAAATCTCGGAGATGGAACAAATCCCGTTTGAACGTGGTTCGATCACCGCCATTCCATTTCTTGGCGAGCATGGCGATCTGAGCGTCATGACCAAGTCCGCCTACTTGTTGCGGATGGACAATCACAAACTGCTCTTCGCCGCGGACTCTTGCAACATTTCCCCCAAAATGTACGGGCACATCCAGCGCGAAACAGGCGATGTGGACGCGTTTTTCGTCGGGATGGAATGCGATGGAGCGCCCGTCTCGTGGATTTATGGCCCTTTGCTCACCCAGCGGCTGGACCGCCCAAAAGATCAGTCGCGTCGGCTGGCTGGATCGAATTTCGAACGTGCCATGGCCATGGTCGAACAATTCCATTGCAAAGAGGTTTACGTCTACGCTATGGGTCAAGAGCCTTGGCTGAACTACATTTCCAGTATCAAGTACACTGAGAAATCAAACCCGATTATTCAGTCCAATCGATTGATTGAGACCTGCCGCAAGCGGGGTATCACCGCGGAACGGTTGTTTGGAGAGAAGGAGATCCTTCTACCCTGATTTCTTCCAGGTTCTTCTATTCGGCAAGGCGTTGTCTATGACACTCGAATCTCAAAAAATCGCGAGTACGGAAAACGGAGAAAAGGGGGCCGATAACCTCCCCGAGCCGTTTCAGACCTGGAACGACACTCGCTCCGAGTATCCAAGAAATAAGAGCATCGCTCAGCTCTTCGAAGAGATCGTGTCAGCGCGGCCCGACAGTGTCGCAGTTATATTTGGAAAGCAGCGGCTCACGTATCATGGGTTGAACGTCTGTGCCAACCGCTTGGCGCACCGACTCCGTCGCATGGGCGTGCACGAAGAAATCATGGTGGGGTGCTGCATAGATCGCTCACTCGAACTCATTATTGCGTTGCTTGCGATCTTGAAAGCGGGCGGGGCATACGTGCCCCTTGATCCTGCTTACCCGAAAGAACGATTCGATTTAATTCTCGAAGACACAAATCCTAAAGTGATTCTCGCGCAAAAGTCTTTCGCCTCGACGATACTCAAAGACGCGAGCGTTCCAGTGTTGTCCATGGACGATCTCGACGAATCGTCGCCCTCCGGCGATGAAGCAAATCCCGCTTCGATCAGTGGTCCCGAAAGTCTGGCTTACGTAATGTACACGTCCGGTTCGACTGGGAAACCGAAGGGCGTGATGATTGAGAACCGCGCGATTATTCGTCTTGTTCGAAATACGAATTACTGCCGGTTCGGTCCTGAGGAAGTTTTCGTTCTGTTCGCTCCGGTTGCTTTCGACGCATCGACGTTTGAAATCTGGGGACCGTTATTAAACGGCGGCCGCTTGGTTGTAATGCCGCCGCACGCCACTTCGCTCGATGAACTCGGCAAAGTCCTGCGCGAAAACAGCGTGACAACTTTGTTTCTCACCACCGCATTTTTTAACTTGATGGTGGATCAGCGGTTGGAAGACTTGAAACCCGTGCGTCAGCTCTTCACTGGCGGCGAATTTGTTTCTCCTCGCCATTTCCGCTTGGTGCACGAACAGTTGCCGAGTTGCGCTCTCTATCACGTCTACGGACCGACTGAGAACACAACCTTCAGCACGTTTTACGCGGTGCCTAAGGATCATGCGTCATTCGCCTCGATCCCGATTGGCCGTCCGGTATCGAATGCGCGTGTCCATATTCTGGATGAGACATTGCGTCCTGTACCGGTCGGTGAATCGGGAGAGATTTATACTGCTGGTGATGGTGTCGCGCGCGGGTATTTGAACAATGCGACTGAGACGGCGGGAAAATTTCTGCCTGATCCTTTTGCCGCGAGTCCTAACGAACGCATGTATCGCACCGGTGATCTTGCTCGTTGGACCGACGATGGCGATGTTGAGTTTCTAGGACGCATCGACAACCAAGTAAAAATTCTCGGCCATCGCATCGAGCCGGGTGAAATCGAGACGGTGTTGACCATGCATCAAGGTGTGAAGCACGTCTCGGTAGTGGCTCATACGGACGAAAATGGCACCAAACGCCTTGTTGCTTACTATGCGTCATCGTCTGAGGCTGCGCCGACACCGCGCGAACTCCGGCAATTTCTCCAGGGAAAGTTGCCACAGTACATGGTGCCTGCGCTTTTCGTTCCGTTACCGTCGCTGCCTCTTTCAAGCAACGGGAAAGTAGACCGATCTGCTCTGCCTGCTCCAGAGTTCGGCGGCGCGGATGGCGCTTCTGCGGAGGCGCCGGCGAACGAGATCGATAAGACCGTGCTGGATGTGTGGCGCCGGGTGCTTCGCGTGGAGAGTGTCGGGCTTGACGACAATTTCTTCGACATCGGCGGCGATTCACTGCTGCTCGTCGCGGTTCACTCAAATCTTCAGAAACTGCTGAAGATGGAAATACCGGTGACCGATTTATTCGAGTACACCACGGTTCGAACTCTTGGCGAGCACCTTCGTAAGGAAACACCGGCTGCTCCTTCTTTTTCCGGCGTGCAGCAGCAAGCGCAGAAGCAACGTGAGGCTTTTGCTCGAAAACGCGAACGCCACGGCGGTGCTTCTTGAGTTCTCACGAGAATCAGAGCCCTCTGCTTGAGGGTGTCGCAATTATCGGTATGGCTGGGCGCTTTCCCGGCGCGCAGAGTGTTGCCGAATTTTGGCGAAATCAGCTCAACGGCGTCGAATCGATTTCTCATTTTCAAGTAGATGAACTGGAAGTTCCGAACGCAGCGGAATTGTCAAAAGATCCCAATTATGTTCGCGCCCGGTCTGTTCTGGAAGATGTTGGTCTCTTCGACGCGGAATTTTTCGGTATCCTTCCGCGCGATGCAGAATTGATGGATCCACAGCAGCGTCTCTTTCTTGAATCCTGCTGGCAGGCTTTCGAAGACGCCGGATACGACCCCTCCACATATCCCGGACCTATCGGCGTGTACGCGGGAAGCAGCCAGAGCACATATTTTCTCACTCGCCTTTGTACCAATCCCGGCTTCATCTCCAAGTACGCGGGCGGCTACCAGGTGGGAAGCTACCCGGAGATGATGGGGAACAATCCGGATTTTCTGTGTACGCGCGTTTCTTACAAACTAAATCTTCGCGGCCCCAGCTTCACCATGGTTTCGGGCTGTTCCACTTCGCTGATGGCGGTCACCCAGGCTTGTCAGTCGCTCCTCACTTATCAAAGTGATATGGCGCTCGCCGGCGGCAGTTCGATTACTTTTCCTCAAAAACGCGGTTCGTATTATCAGGACGGTGGCATGGTTTCACCAGACGGCCACTGCCGCACCTTCAGTTCCGACGCGCAAGGAACCGTGTTCGGAAGCGGTGTTGCTGTTGTGCTTCTCAAACGACTGGAAGACGCAGTCCGCGATGGCGACCAAATCTATGCTGTGATTCGAGGATTTGCAGCGAATAACGATGGATCGGCAAAGGTTGGTTATACCGCACCCAGTGTCGAAGGCCAAGCACGCGTGATTGCGTTGGCGCACGAAGCAGCTGGAGTGAATCCTGAGACTATCGGATACGTCGAAGCGCACGGCACCGGCACGCCGCTGGGCGATCCGATTGAACTCGCTGCGCTGACTCAAGCGTTCCACGCGCACACGAAAAACAGAGAATTCTGCGCAATCGGCACGGCAAAGACAAACGTCGGACACTTGGACATCGCTGCCGGTGTAACAGGATTGATCCACGCTGCTCATATCGTGCGCCATGGAGTTTTTCCGCCAACGCTCCACTTCAATGCGCCGAATCCGAAATTCGATTTGGAGCAGAGTCCTTTTTACGTCAATCCAAAGTTGAAGGAATGGAAGGCGCAAAAAGCGCCTCGCCGAGCTGGTGTCAGTGCGTTCGGCGTCGGAGGCACTAACGCGCACGTCGTTATCGAACAAGCGCCCGAACGGACATCGACGGCTTCTGCGCGCCCGGTTCAGCTTCTTACTATTTCGGCGCGTTCGGAAGCTTCGCTGGACCGCGCCACTGAAAACCTTGCTGAATGCTTCAAGTCTCACTCGGATGTAAATCTCGCAGACGCGGCTTGGACCCTTCAGGCCGGCCGTCGCGCCTTCGCATGTCGCCGTACTGTAATCGCACGCGATGTCACCGAGGCGATTGCCGCACTAACTCAGAAGGATCGCAAGCGTGTGCAGACGCGGCTGCGCCCGAGCGAAAAGCCCGAAGTTTGTTTTCTTTTTCCCGGTCAAGGCTCGCAGCACGCGAATATGGCGCGCGAGATTTACGATACCGAGCCGGTCTTCCGCGAAGCTGTTGACCGCTGCGCGAAGATTCTCCTGCCGCATCTTGGAGCTGACCTTCGCACATTGCTTTATCCGCCGGACGGCGCCACTGAGGAAGCCAAGCGTCGCGTAACCGAAACGATCGTGGCGCAGCCCGCTATCTTCACCATCGAATACGCTCTGGCGCAGCTCTGGATGAGTTGGGGTATCCGGCCGCAAGCCATGCTGGGACACAGCATCGGCGAATTCGTGGCGGCCTGTCTCGCCGGTATTTTCTCCCTGGAAGATGCGCTGAGTCTTGTCGCGGCGCGTGGACGGATGATGCAGGCAGTGCCCGCGGGTGGAATGCTTTCCGTCCGGATGGCGGAGTCGCAAGTTCGTTCCAGGCTAAATGGCGACCTCGCTCTGGCTGCCGTGAATGCACCAAGCTTGTGCGTCGTTGCAGGGCCATTCGATGCTTTGGAGAAATTTGAGCAGGAGTTGAGCCGCGAAGGCATTGCTTGCCGCCGGCTTGTCACTTCGCACGCTTTCCATTCGGCCATGATGGATCCTCTCATTGAGCCGTTTACCGCGCGCGTTGCGCAAGTGCATCTCAGTGCGCCGAAGATTCCGTATGTTTCCGGTGTGACGGGTAAGTGGATCACGCCTCAAGAGGCCACTGACCCATCCTATTGGGCTCGGCATTTCCGCCAAGCCGTGCAGTTTTCCGCGGGTGTCACGGAGCTGCGCAAGAATCCGAACGCTGTTCTGCTGGAAGTCGGCCCTGGGAATGTGTTGAGCACCCTCGCTCGTCAGCACACGGGAACCACGTCTAAACAGAGCACCGAACAGATGATCGTCTCTTCGCTTTCCGACGGCTATTCAGGCGAAGGTGACGCGGCGAATCTGATGAACGCGCTCGGCTCGCTATGGTTGGCTGGAGTACAGCCCGATTGGCCGGCTGTTCACGTTGGAGAGCAGCGTCAGCGCGTCTCTTTGCCCACTTATCCTTTTGAACGAAAACTTTTCTGGCTGGATGCGCCCGCGGCTGAAGCGTTTCCCCAGCAAGCACAAACTGTAGCTCAAACGGATCAACCAAGTTTCGTCGGAATTCCTGCGACGGAGGAAAAAGAACCAGTGAGCGTAACCACACAATCCCAGGCGGCTGGCGGAAATGTTCCGAGCCGCGCGAACAGAATTCGCGCAATTCTCGCGGAACTCTTCGAAGAGCTCTCCGGCGTACAAATCTCGCAAGCCGATGGCTCAACGACTTTCCTCGAGATGGGCTTCGATTCGCTTTTCCTCACGCAGGTGACCCAAGGCTTGCAAAACAAATTTGGCTTGAAGATCACTTTCCGCCAGCTACTTGGCGACCAATCCACCTTGGACGCGCTGACGGCGTACGTGGACGAAAAGCTGCCAGCCGAAGCGCTGGCAGAGCCCGCACCAGCAGTCGTTTCGTCTGGTGCGGTCGCAGCGGCCTCACAGGTACTCTCTACGGCCACGGGAACCCCACAGCCCGCGCGGAATCAGGCTCCTGATTCTGCGTCTGCGCTCCCTGCCGGTAGCGTCGAGCGTTTGGTGCGTGAGCAGCTCGAAGCCATAAACCAGTTATTTGCAAAACAACTCGAAGCGCTGCGCCTCTCTTCGCAAGTTCCACCGCCTGCGCTTTCGACGCAGTCCCAATCGACTGCTGCCCCTTCCTCAACCCAGATATCGGCGTCTATCTCGAAAACCATGCCTCCGGTGCCGGTAGAAAGTCCGAAGGAGGAGTTCAAGCCGTTCGGCCCCTACAAGCCGCCACAGAAGGGAGTTTCTGGTGAACTCACGCAGCGGCAAAAGGAAAGTCTGCAATCGCTTGTCGAGCGGTACTCGAAGCGCACCGCCAAATCCAAGAGTTTCACCGAGGAACATCGCCAGGCGCTCGCTGACCCTAGAGTAGTCGCCGGCTTCCGCTCGCAGTGGAAGGAAATTGTCTATCCAATCGTCACGGACCGTTCAGAAGGCCCGCATCTTTGGGATTTGGACGGCAACGAATATGTGGACGTGCTGAACGGCTTCGGCCCAATTTTTCTAGGACATCGTCCGCCGTTTGTTACCGCTGCGATCGAGGACCAACTCAAGAAAGGCTTTGAAATTGGCCCTCAAACGCCGCTCGCCGGCGAAGTAGCCAAGATGTTTTGCGAGATGACCGGCAACGAGCGCATGACGTTCTGCAACACCGGCTCGGAAGCGGTGATGGCCGCCATGCGCGTTGCGCGCACCGTGACTGGACGTAAAAAGGTAGCACTATTCGCAAACGCTTATCACGGCATGTTTGACGAAGTGCTGGTAAAAGGATTTAAGCGCGGAGGCGTGCCGCACTCCTCGCCAGTCGCTCCGGGCATACCACAAGAGAAAGTCGACAACATTCTTGTCCTCGACTACGGCACTCCCGAAGCTCTGGAATTAATTCGTCAGAACGCGAAAGACCTCGCCGCAGTTCTGGTCGAACCTGTTCAGAGCCGGCATCCCGAGATGGTTCTTCCGGAATATTTGAAAGAAATTCGCAAAATCACCGAACAGTCCGGCACCGCATTGATTTTCGATGAAGTGGTCACTGGCTTCCGCACCCATCCGGGCGGATGCCAGGCTCTCTTCGGAATTCGCGCAGACCTCGCTACCTACGGAAAAGTCGTTGCAGGAGGAATGCCCATCGGCATCCTTGCAGGCAAATCGCAGTTTATGGATGCGCTCGACGGTGGAGCTTGGCATTTCGGCGATGACTCGTTCCCTGAAGTCGGCGTCACATTCTTTGCCGGTACTTTCGTGCGGCATCCGCTGGCACTCGCTGCGGTAAAGGCCGTGCTGAAATATTTTAAGGCCGAAGGCCCCGAGCTTCAGGAACGGGTGAGCGAGAGAATGCGGTACATGGTTAGCTCGATCAACGAATTTTTCGAGCAAAAAGGTATTCCGACCCGCCTCGCGAATTTTAAGAGCGTGTGCTATTTCAGTTTCCCCGGCGAAGAGCGTTTCGCCAGCCTCTTCTACTATTATTTGCGTTTGAAGGGAATTCATCTGCTGGAAGGGTTCCCTGTTTTCCTCACGACCACGCACACTGACGAAGACATTGAAAAAGTGATTCGCGCGTTCAAAGAAAGCGCCGTCGAAATGCAAGAAGGCGGGTTCTTTTCGCCGCCGGCGCCTACAACGCCGCGGCCCGATGCGCACGAGCCTGTCCACGCAGGTGTGTCCGCCGCAAGTTCAACGTCCGTGGCAGCCGCGCACGAAGCGCCTCTCACTGAATCGCAGCGCGAAGTCTGGCTTTCAGATCAGCTGAGCAAGGAAGCTTCCTGCGCTTACAACGAATCGTTCACACTCCGCATGCAAGGCTCTCTCGATGAGCCGAAGTTGCGCGCTTCGCTTCAGGAATTGGTGAACCGGCATGATGCACTGCGCGCAACCGTCGCTGCGGACGGCGCGTCACTGCATTTTGCGCCGCAGCTTCAGCTGGACGTTCCAGTCACGGACCTCTCTGCTCTAGCTCCATCGGAACGCGAAGCACGCCTGGAAGCTGCGGCTGCGAAAGAAGCCAATACGCCGTTTGATTTGTCTCAGGGCCCACTCGTTCGCATGCAATTATTCCGGTTGGAACCGCAGCTCCACGCGCTCATCGTCACGAGTCATCACATCGTCTGCGATGGTTGGTCCACCAATGTCCTGCTCGATGACTTGAGCAAACTTTATTCCGCTCGGCTAAAAGGTGCTAACCCCGCGCTGCCTGCTGCGATGCAGTTCAGTGCATATGCTCGAGAGCAATCAAGCGCTCCAGTCACTGCTGACTTAGCTTTGGTCGAAACCTACTGGCTCAAGCAATTCGGACAGCTCCCGCCAGTCCTGAATCTTCCGACCGACAGGCCGCGTCCGTCTGTGAAGTCGTTTGAAGGTTCCACGGTTCGAGCGCATATCGATGCTGCAACGTATAAGCAGATCAAAAAGGCTGGGGCACAACAAGGCTGCACCCTGTTCGTCACGCTGCTAACCGGTTTTGCGACCCTGCTTCACCGTCTCACTGCGCAGGACGACATCGTGATCGGAATCCCCACCGCAGGACAGTCATTGCTCGACGACGGCAATCTTGTCGGCCATTGCGTGAATTTCCTGCCGGTGCGTACGAGGATGCCAGAGAATCAAAAAGCTTCGGCGTTGCTTCAACAATTGAAGCGCACCTTACTCGACGCCTACGAGCATCAGACTTACACCTACGGCACGCTCGTTCGTAAACTGAAGATGCGGCGCGATCCCAGCCGCTTGCCGCTCGTCGAAGTTCAATTCAATCTCGAAAAAGTCGGCACCGGTCTCGACTTTCCCGGACTCAAAATCGAAGTAGATTCGAATCCAAAAGCTGCGGTGAATTTTGACCTTTTCCTAAACATCGTCGAATCCGAGCATGGCCTTTCGATGGACTGCGACTACAACTCGCAACTCTTCGATCGCGAAACAATTAGCCGTTGGATGCGCCACTTCGAAACTCTCTTGCAAGGTATCGCAGCGGACTCGAACCAAATCGTAGATCTGCTCCCGATCCTGACTGACGCTGAACGATCCAAGATACTGACCGAATGGAACGCCACCACAGCGGAATACCCGCGTTCAAAATGCGTGCATCAACTCATCGAAGAACAGTCTCTGCATTCACCCGATGCCATAGCCATCGCATTCGAGAGTCAGACTCTGAGCTATGCAGATCTTGATCGGCGCGCGAATCAGCTCGCGCGTTACTTGATCAAGCTGGGCGTCAAGCCTGGCGCGCTTATCGGAATCTCTGTCGACCGTTCGATTGAAATGATGGTCGGCCTGCTTGGAATTTGGAAAGCGGGTGCCGCTTATCTGCCTCTCGATCCGTCTTACCCGGCGGAACGGCTGTCGTTCATTCTTGGCGAAGCTTCGGTGCCGCTTCTGCTGACTCAAGCAAAGCAAATGTCCGGCCTGCCCCAGGCGCGCGTAGTCTGTCTCGATCGCGACTGGACCCTCATAGCACGCGAACAAGCGACAAATCCCAATGTCGCGATCAGCCCCGACGTATTGGCTTACGCCATCTACACGTCAGGATCCACAGGCAAACCCAAGGGCGTCGAGGTCACGCATCAAAATGTAGTTAATCTCCTGAGCTCCATGGCCAAGAAACCCGGTCTGACCGCGCACGATCGCCTTCTTGCCGTCACTACGCTTTCGTTCGATATCGCCGGTCTCGAACTTTTTCTGCCGCTCGTTGTCGGAGCGCAAGTAGTCGTCGCTGGCAAAGAGACCACTGTGGATGGAAGCTTGCTCCTTAAAGTTGCTTCAACTTCAGGGGCCACAGTGATGCAGGCCACTCCAGCCACTTGGCGGCTGATGCTTGAAGCAGGATGGAAAGGCACGCCAACTCTGAAGATCCTCTGCGGCGGCGAAGCACTCCCGCGCGAACTCGCGAACCAGCTCGTCGCGTGCGGAGAAGTTTGGAACATGTACGGCCCCACGGAAACCACGATTTGGTCCGCGACGTCACGTGTCGAAGTCGGTGCTGGTCCCGTTACAATCGGGCCGCCGATCCAGAACACTCAATTTTATGTTTTAGATAAACAGAATCAGCCGCTTCCCATTGGCGTGCCGGGCGAACTTCACATCGGCGGCGATGGCGTCGCTCGTGGCTATTTCAAGCGGCCGGAACTGACCGCAGAACGCTTTGTGCCCGACTCGTTCAACAGCGCAGCGAATCGCAAACTCTACAGAACCGGCGACCTCGTGCGTTACCGAACAGATGGTCAACTTGAATTTCTCGGCCGCCTCGATAATCAAGTGAAAGTTCGCGGCTTTCGCATCGAACTCGGAGAAATTGAATCCGCTCTCGCGAAAGTTCCAGGCGTTCGCGAATCAGTGGTTCTCGCGCGCGAAGATGAACCTGGCATGAAGCATCTCGTTGCGTACATCGCAGCGGACCAGTTGCGAAAGCCGGAGATAGCAGATCTACGAAGCTTTGTCGGCCGTTCCCTCCCTGATTACATGATTCCGTCGGTGTTCGTTTTTCTGGCGGAAATGCCGCGTACGCCGAATGGAAAGATCGACCGGCAGGCGCTTCCCGCTCCGGATTCGGAAAACATCGGCTCGCGCGCGGCATTTGCAGCTCCGCGTACCTCTCAGGAAGAAAAGCTAGCGGCTATTTGCGCTGAGGTGCTGCATCTGGAGCGCGTGAGCGTTCTCGACAGTTTGTTCGATTTAGGCGCCGATTCGATTCACTTGTTCCAGATTATTGCGCGCGCCGGACGCGCCGGCATCCTGATGTCTCCTCAGCACGTTCTTCGCTTGCAAACTGTTGCTGCGATCGCAGCAGAGATCGGCGCTGTCGGCGGACAGGCGCCCCGCGATTCGGAGATTAAGAAAGCTCCGCGCGAACAGTACCGCATGCATCCCGCGACTACTCGTTCGATATAGACATGGAAACAAAAACCAATCCATCGAAGCATTCCAGTCCAGGGCTTGAATGCGTCGGCACTCTCGGCGAGGAGCAGTACTGCTTTCCGACAACGATTGCCCAGCAGACGTTCTGGTTTTTGGATCAGCTCGAACGCGGCAATCCGGCCTGGAACATCGCAGTGCGCTTTCGCATTCGCGGTCCTCTGGATGTTTCAACGCTCGATCGTGCGCTCAACGAAATCGTCACCCGTCACGAAATTCTTCGTACCACGTTTTCGCTGATCGACGCACAGCCCAGGCAAATCGTTCATGCCACCGCTGCGATTCCTTTGCCTGTGGACGATTTAAGCCGCCTGGCGCAATCGGAAAGAGACGCGGAAGAGGAACGCCTGTCGATTCAGGAAGGGGAGCGCAGATTCGATCTGAAGAATGGGCCACTCATTCGCGCGCGTCTTTTAAAACTCGCTGAGCAAGAGCACATGCTGCTTGTCACCATGCACCACATTGTTTCTGACGGCTGGTCTATCGGAATTTTCAGCGATGAAGTTGCCGCTCACTATTCCGCCTTGGCCGAGCATCGTCGTCCGGTATTGCCGGAACTCCCTTTTCAATTTGCAGATTACGCGATTTGGCAAAACGACCGCACGCAGAAGCCCGCGCTCGATATTCATCGCGCCTATTGGAAAAGTAAACTCGCAGTTTTGCCGCCGCTGGAAATTCCGCTGGATCATCCTCGTCCTGCGCTGAAGACACACAACGGTTACATCCTTTCCACCGTGCTCCCCGTTCCCTTGACGGACACTCTCACGGAATTTTCGAGCAAGCATGGATGCACCTTTTACACTACTGCGCTGGCGGTCTTGAAGATGCTGGTTCAGCATTACACACTCCAGAATGACGTATACGTTGGAACTCTGCTCGCTGGACGCGACCGCGTCGAGCTTGAACCGCTCATCGGGCTGTTCATCTCCACGGTTGTCTTGCGCACCGATCTTTCTGGCGATCCGAAGTTTCCCGAATTGCTCGCCCGAGTTAAAAAGACGGTTGAGGAAGGGCTGGAGCACCAGGACTTGCACTTTCAACAGGTTGTTGAACTGCTGAGGCCCAAACGTGATCCGAGCCGCCCGATCGTCTATGGAATTAATTTCATTTATCAACGCGATTTCGTAAAGCCATCTGAGTTCGCGGGCTTAAGCATGACTCCCGTTCCCTCCAAGTCTCCGGGCGCGATTTACGACATCAATTTTTTCATGGTTCAAAGGACCGATGGCTGGCGCCTTTCGTGCGAATACAACTACGATCTCTACGACGCAGCCTCCGTAAATCGCATGCTTGGCCAAATGCGTGATTTGTTTGAACAAATAGTAAAGGATCCCAGTCGCAGGATTTCGGAATTTTCTTTCCCAGCCGATGTCGGCGAGCCCGTTCCGCCGTTTGCTCCACACACCAAACTCTCTTCATCGCGCACTCCAGCGACGCCAGACATCGGCAGCAGCTCGAGTGGGAATAAACCAATGAGGCAGCCCCTGCGATGAGTATTGTGCTAAAAAGCCTCGCACTCCTGCCCTTTGTCGCCTATACGGGATTATTTCGAGTCTTTCGTCTGCGAGGAGAAGGGTGGCGCAGCGCTGCCCTGGGCGCGGCAACGTGCTGGGGCGTATTTGTAGCGCTTAGCACCGAACTGCTCAGCGTCCCTAGGCTGATTACTCGTCCCGCTCTGGCCTTGGCTTGGCTGCTGTTGACTTTGGGTTCCTTCGCCTATGCCGCCACGATTCGAGCCGGCCATCCATCCAAAGTAGTCAACGGCCCTGCTCCGGACACAATTCGTTTGGACAAGTTAGATTGGTTTCTCCTCTCCGTCACCGGCCTTCTAGTGGCTCTCGTCGGACTCACCGCCATTATCAGCGCTCCAAACACCTGGGACGCGATGGCGTATCACATGTCTCGTATCGTGCAGTGGATGACCAATCGCGATGTAGGCTTGTATCCCGCGTTCTATTCCGTGCAGCTGTTTCTCTCGCCTTGGGCCGAGTACGCCATGATGCACCTCGACGTACTTTATGGCGGCGACCGTCTCGTTAATCTGATCGAGTGGTTCAGCATGATCGGCGGCATCATTGGTGTCTCGCTCATAGCCCAACGCTTGGGCGCCGGTATCCGCGGCCAGATTTTCGCTGCGATTGCGTGTGCCACAATTCCGGCGGCTCTTCTGGAAGCTTCCGGTGCGATGAACACTTATGTAGCGGCGTTCTGGATCGTGGTCGCTGTTTACTATTTCCTCCGCTGGAACGGGGACCCTACCTGGCCGGTCACTTTCGGAATGGGTTCCGCTCTCGGTCTCGCGATTATGACCAAGGGAACCGCTTACGTTTTTCTGCCTTGCGTGCTCCTGGCTTGCTGGTGGATAGGTTCAGCGGCTTCGCGCAAATTATTGTTGTTGCGGGTTCCAGTGTTAGTGCTTGCAATTCTTGTACTAAATGGCCCGCTGTTCGTTCGAAATTATAGGTTGAGCGGCTCTCCTCTCGGGTTCGCCGCGCCTCTTGGCGACGACACGCTGCGCCAATATTCCAATAGTCGTTATTCCGCCTCCGTAACATTTGCAAACGTTGTGAAGAATCTGTCACTGCACGTCGTCACGCCTATCGGCGCCGTGAACCACGAAGCCAGCCGCGTGGTATTTGCATCCCTTAGAACTCTCCACATCGATCCGAACGACCAGGCCGACACCTACCGCGGTGGCTTCCATCTGAACGGCGTGTCCAGCCATGAAGAACGTGCCGGCAATCCTCTGCAGTTGGCGCTGATCTTTGTATCGATTCTGTTGCTTTTCAGTAGACGTATCGGCAATCGCGCTCTCCGCTTGTTCGCCTTGGGCCTAGTCGGTTCCTTCGTGCTGTTTTGTGCCCTGGTGCGCTGGCAAGCCTGGAACGCCCGTTACCATATGCCTCTCTTTCTTCTCGGCGTTGCACTGGTGGGCGTCGTCTTGGAACGAAGTTGGCCTCGCGTCGTCCTCACAAGCGCGGCGTGCCTTCTCTTATTGGCGGCGTTGCCATTTGTGCTGTTGAATTCACTTCGGCCGTTGATCTCAGTGAAGTCACCAAGCGTCTTTCAGCAATCTCGAACGGAAACTTATTTCGCTGATTCCCATCGTTGGCAGATCCACTCGTACTCGAATACCGCAAGCTTTGTGAAAGCGACCGGCTGCGACAACGTGGGAGTAGATTCTTCTTTTGACGATTTTGACTATCCCATGTTCGCAATCCTGGGTGCCGGACATGGAGACTTAACGGTTCGATATTCGGAAGTGAAGAATCTGACTGCCGAATATGCACGTCCCGAGAGCGGTCCTCCTTGCGCGGTCATTTGCCTTCGGTGTGCGAATTCACCGGCGAAGTGGGCTCAATATAGACAAGTGGGTGGCAGAGTTTCTCTTTTTGACGAGATTGCAGTTTTCAGCTCGAAGGGAGACTTGCCGAACACCCAAACTTTCGAGATGCCCATAGGTTATTCGCCCGATCAAATGCTGGTGGAATTGGATCGTTATCGCGATTCCCCTCCTGCCGTTGACTTGAGGCCCACGGAAGACAGAGTGATCCAGGCAGGACATGACTATCCCGGCCAGCGAGACGATCTGAAGGCGCGCCTGGACAGTTTGTACATGGGGACCGTATCTCTTTGGAGGGTGCGAGATTCCGTCGATCCCTTGCGACGTCGAGGCGAGCGCATTGACCATTCGAAAATTGATCCGCAACAATTGGTGGGCGCTTCAGAAGTGATTCAGAATTGGTTTCAAACCGAACCAGCAAAAGTACGCGAGTTAAACGCTTCAATCGATCGGCTGTATTCCACGCACAGCGCGCAGGTGAATCAGTAGACGGACACTATTTTTTGCAGGACTTTTTGATTTAACTGGCAAAACTTTAGGAGAAGAAAAACATGGCAGACACGATCAAACAAAATGTAGTCGATATCGACCGCCGGAATAACCTTCCGTACGAGGAGTTCGCGCAAGATTATTTATTCCCGCATAAACCGGTGGTTATAAGCGGGGCGCTCGACAAATGGGCCGCTATGACGAAATGGTCGCCTGACTACTTCAAGAAGAAATATGGCTCGATGAAACTGACCATCGACAAGAAGGATTATTCCATGGCTGATTTCATCGATCTGGTCAACTCCTCGACCGATGAAAAACCCGCGCCGTATTTGCGCAACGAGATCATCGACCGATTCTTGCCGGAGTTGCTCCCTGATATACAGCCGTTACCCAGCTACTTCTCGCCGAACTGGCTCACGGGTCCACTCTCGCAATTGTTGCGTTCACGGCTTCATGACGGCAGCCAGGAACTCTACGTCGGCGGCAAGGGCGGAAAATTCCCCTTCCTGCATTTTGACAGCTACCACACGCACGCGTTCATCAGCCAGATTTACGGCACCAAGGAATTCACGATATTCACTACGGACCAAACTCCGTTCATTTACGTTCGCCCAAATCAATACAACGCTTCGCAGATCCCGGACCTGGAAAAACCCGACTACGAAAAATTTCCCCTGTTCGCAAAGGCCAATGCCATGCGCTTCAAACTCGAACCGGGAGAGACTCTCTTCGTCCCGGGCGGCGTCTGGCACACGGCAAAGATGCTGTCTCCTTCGATCTCAGTTTCGGTGAACCGAGCAAATGCTTCGAACTGGAGCAGCCTCACGCGCGATATGTACAGAAAGGCTCCGCTGCCGATGAAGCCCGTCGCTGCGGTGTACCTTACTGGTATGCGTATGGTTCGTTCGCTGCGCGGGTCATGAAGGGTCAGCTTCAGTCCGCGCCGTGGGCGCAATATATTTGCGCTTCGCAGATCTATCGATTCGGAAGTTAGCGGCTTGCGAACGCCGAATAGAGTCGGGCGCGCCAGTTGTCCAAGCGGACTGCGAACGTTGAGAGAGTAGAGAATTTGGCAGCACCGACGGGCCGGGCGCCGTGCGGAAGTGGGACGCGCTCGGCTAGCCTTACTTCGGAATCCGCCGAGGAGTTTTCCCTCCTGTTTGCGTTATGGCGTGAAGGGAGGAGTCGCGATTTTCATAATATTTCTCGTAGTATGAGCGATACTCGCCTCCCCGAATTCCAGTCACCCAATCGGCATTCATCTTGTACCAGTCAATCGTATGCCTCAACCCCTGCTCCAGCAATATGGATGGCTTCCAGCCGAGCTCCCGCTCCATCTTGTCGCACTTCAGAGCGTAGCGACGATCGTGACCGGGGCGATCCTCGACGTGTGAGAGTAGCGTTTCCGGTTTGCCGACTAATCGGAGCAAGCGGCGCGCAACGGTAAGATTCTCTTCTATATCCAGACCGCCGATATTGTAGATCTCTCCAATCTGGCCTCGCTCCAGAACTGCGAGAATGCCGCGACAGTTATCGTCCACATGCAGCCAGTCGCGTTGCTGTTTCCCATCCCCGTAAATCGGAAGCGGCTTGTCATCTAGCGCATTCGTAATCAGCAACGGAATGAACTTTTCGGGAAATTGGTATGGCCCATAGTTGTTTGAAGAGCGCGTAATCAGCCCCGGAAATCCGAAGGTGCGGACATAGGAGAGCACCAGCAAATCTGAAGCCGCCTTCGATGCCGAGTACGGGCTGCTCGGATGCAGTTGCGAACTTTCATCCGCGCAGGTTCCGGGCAGCATATCTCCATACACTTCATCCGTGGAAATGTGGATGAACCTCTGCAGGTTCAATTTTCGAGATACCTGGAGCAGGTTGAATGTGCCGGTGACGTTCGTCTCAATCACAGGCGCTGGCTCATAGATGCTGCGGTCCACGTGAGACTCCGCAGCGAAATGGACTACAGCCTGGCAACCGCGCATGGCCTCCTCAACCGCGGCCGCATCGCAGATGTCGCCCCTGACGAATTGATAATGCGAATTTTCCCCGAGCGAGTTGAGGTTCGCCAGGTTTCCCGCATAGGTTAGCTTGTCGTAGTTGACGACGGAATAGTCTTTCCCAAGACCCAGAACATGCCGGATAAAATTCGAACCGATGAATCCCGCGCCGCCCGTCACAAAAATCTTCATCGCGTCACTCCACGCTCGTCGGATGGTTCGCGACTTGGCCTGAAGCGCTGAAAACAACAATGTAGTCAAACACGGACGCACGTCCGCCCACATTTCGGTATTCGTCCCATTTTTCCGGCACACTGGCGCAATCCAGGCAGATCACAGCACACGGCGCTGGGTGCCTCTCTTGTTCCAAGTACCGGCTCGTTAGGTTCTTCACGCCACTGTACCAAACACTGCGTGCGAGGCCGTCGGCGTGAGTCATTGCCATCAGTGGATATACGAAGAACGACCTAGCATCGTGCCCGGCATCCGACGGAGCGACATAAGAATCAAAAGCGATGCTCGAGCAATCGAGTTTGTTCACGGCGTCTGCGGCGGCGATGAAGGTCGGAGCAAGCGCCTCATGCGTGTCAGTGAAATAGAGAACGGTTCGCGGCTGATAAACATCGTCTCCGTGACTCCAGCGCAACAACGAACGGTGATGATTGGTAAGTGCGAAAGGCAACGCCGAAACGAGAAGCAGAACTCCGGTTGCCGTTCCAACCCATCGTGGAAAACGTTGATCGAGAATCAGTCCGATCAAGGCCGCGCCAAGCACGAACAAAGGCAATTCGTGACGGCTGGACCACAGCTGCCAAAGGACCAGCGCGGAAAAGAGAAAGAAGGCCCCAATCAGTGCCAACGAATACCATAGTTCCTTGCGCCCGACTTCTCCGCCGGGTTTCCAGAGGGCAAGACCGATCGCGATCATTAAGAGGAAAAAATGCAGCGGATTGCTCGCGCTGATTTCGCTTAGCGAAGAATGATTGACGCGAAATGGGCCTCCTTTCTGCCAAATCATTTTCGGATCGTCCGGATCGGCTCCGATTGCCCGGATGCTCCACCGAAATGCCTTTTCGATTTGAAGATTGATGCTCTTGCTCGGCGTGCCTAACTGCAGAGAAGTGTTTCGCAGCACGTTTGCGAATGTTCCGTTCAAGCTCAGTCGATCCACCGTTTGGTGTACACGCGTTCCGCCATCGGGCAACGGCACGCCGAGCGGGGAACCCGTCAACTCGTAGCAGCGAATATATTGAGGAACATTGACGGCGAGAACCAGCAAAAGGAGTGGCGCCGCGCGTTTTAGATACTTGATTCGCGCGGATGGGGAGCCCATCCACCAGCAAGCCAGTACCAGGAACGGCAAAAAAGCGTACGCGGTTCCCTTTGTAAAAATCGCCAGACCCGCCGATAATCCGGCGCAAACCAGATTGAACCAACTAGGATCTTCATTCCAACTCAGCTGAAAAACGACCGTTGCAGTCATCCAAAAAGCCAGCACGTAGGTATTCATGGGGCCCGAGGCCTCGAGAACCCCTTCGGGTATCGTCGCGCAGACAACGACAGCGAGAGCTTGGCCGCGCGGACCGGCGCCCAAAGATTTGGCGATTAGAGAAACTCCGATCAAACAACCGCTCATACTGAAAAACTGGACCATGTTGACGAACCGATCGCTGCCCCACAGCAAGTACGTGTGCATCATCGCGTACTCCGCCCACGGTCCCCAAATCAGTTGGACGTAATCTGGCGTTGGGTAAAATCTCACGCTGTGATTGCTCATCCACATGACCATGCGCGGCAGGTGATAGTCCATCGCATCCCACATACTCGGCGGCGCAACGGCAGAGGTAATGCCTATCAGTAGCGTAATCACTCCGGCACCGGCCAATAGCCATTTCGTCGTGGCGTCCAGAGACCGCGCAGAAGGCTCTGCCAACTGTTCTGTTTGCAAAGGACGGGCGGGACGGAATTTCAAGAAAAGGATCCCGGCGACACTTATGGCCAGCCAGGAGATTGCCACAGCACCGCGAGTGAGAAGCTGTGCCGCGCTTAGAGTTTCAGTAATTACTGCAACAGAAGTGCCGCAGAATACGGCAGCGCCCAGCAGCGACCTACGCCAGTCCACATTTTCGTTGCGGAGGATACGGCAGAAGAGCAGAAACGCCGCGACCGGTAGTACGAGAAGCATCGAATGCTCCAATAGTTCACCAAAGAGAAAATGGGGATGCGACTGCTAGCGGGAACAACTGCTTGTAACGACATGGAAGACACTCCACTTTTTGTTCCAGCTCCGATGCTAGCTTCTCAGCCAAAAATAAAGGCCGGTGTGCGACCGGAAAGATGCTTCCGGATGAAACGGAATCCTTCCCGGATGGCTCGGGACGTCCCACTGGTCGATCAACTCATACCCTGCTGAGCATACCGAATCGATGAAATCTTTGCGATTAAACACGTATTGCGGATGAAAGGCCGGACCTCCGTTTTGTAGGGTCACGATTTGTTTACCGTCATACAAAGGCAGCTTGTTCAATAGAAGATGATACGGGCGCACGGGAAGCGCCGCGAGGGAAGCGGCGAATGATGGCTCTTCGATGTACTGAAGGGAACCAGCAGCAAGAAGGATTTGCGCTCCTGAAGCATCAGAGAAGGAAGTCGTAAAAGAAATTTCATTGCGATTCTCGCGGCGCGCCAGCTCCTCGCCTGCCTTGACGATCTCAGGGAGATCGCAAACGACCCACTTGAAGCCCTCCGGATATTTCAAATATCTCGAATAGGCATAGAAATTCGTCCCACGATGGCCGCCATAATCAAACACCTTCGTGCCCGGCTCGATCAATCGTCCGAGCCAAAACATCACTGGGTAATCAAAAGAAAGAGCTCGCGACAGCCTGTCTTCGAATTCCTGCCCATATGCCGCATTGTTGAATCCAAGAGGTTTTGTTTGTGGTGCCGCTCGGTTGGCTTCTTCGAAGTTTTGATACACGCCGTGAAATGTGCCCCAGGCGTTTCCCGAAAAACGCTTTCTATAGAGTATTTCAAGCAATTTGCGGAGAACCGGTATCGTTTCGATTCGTTGTTGCAGAGTTTCAGCTAACATTCCGATGCCTTGGGAACACCGAACGGGACAAAAGCGCCGGGCCAGCCGTAGGTGATCACGTGCTGATTAAAGCGCAATCTGTATGACTCCGCTCGGCGCATGCATGATGGGCGATCGCTCAGAATCAACTCCAGGGCGGCTTGCCGTTTCGAACGTTTTTGATCCACACGGCAGGTTCGACCGCGCAAGATTTCAATACATCGCGAAGGCTTGAGCGTCCCGGAGGCGTTGGATGTAAACCCAATTTACGCAAAGCATAATTCGCTCGATAAACGTTTGCCAGCATACGGTCTCGGAACTGGAAATTTACACTGACGCTGATGGATACGTTGTCATGATTTTTCACCCAATGCGGTGCGTTCACCGGGATGTGCACCACCGTTCCCGGAGTCATAGCGAATTCATGCGCCCGATTTTGATACTCAGGCTTGTGCACCGCCGCGTTATGGTCTACGGACCAAAATCTTTCCAGTTCCTCTTCAGGCAGCACGATACGATCTTTTTGATCGAATACACTGAGCGTCTTTTCCCCGCGGACCTGTAAAAGAAAATTACATTCGCGATCGATGTGATAGGACGTGACTCGTAGTGGTGAGGTCACGAAAAGAATAATCTCCTGCACCTTCATCACGCGGTCAAGATCCAGGCCTATCAAACTTTGTAATTCGGCCATACAATGGTTCAATAAAGCGGCGTATTCAGGATCCTTATCGGCTTTGTGAAGGATGATCCAGGCGCCGCAATGTTCAATTCGTTCCAGCGCCTCTTCTACTGAAAAAGAAGCCCGCGGCGTTTGGTCCCATCTCTGGTCCACGCGCACGCTGCCCGCATCGTAATACAGATCCTTAGGGCGAGCTCGTGAAGTATCGCGCGCTAGCTCCAGCAACCGCGGCAATTCAAACAGGGGGTGACCGACCAATCGATGTTGAAATTCAAAGCTCGCGCGATTGAACTGGCGACGAAACGCCTCAGGATCAGCTTCAAACACTCTTCCTGGCTGCGTAGGCGATGAAATCTTGGTTGTCGTTTCAGCCTTCACTCGGAACCTCAGTCATCTGACCCCAACATCTAGTTGCACTTTGTGTTCCAGTACAAGCCCTGAAAACCTTCGCTGCCGCCAAGATCGTTTCGCTGCAAGCCTTGTGATATCAGTATGATAGGGACAATCAGAGCAAGCGACACGTTCTGCCGAACAGCTTGCGCCATCAGTCCCGCCACCAGAATTTCCTATTAATCCCATGACTTTCCCTTGCGAAACGGGCCCGAGATCGCTACCCAATTATACGTAGTTCTTAAACACTTTGCCAAAAACCGCCCTCGCGCTGCGATTAGTTAGCCAACTACCACGGTGATATCGTTGTGAAAGTCCTTCTCAACGCTAGCGTGATAAGATTTGGTCTTAGTGATCGCCACAAATTTTTGGAAACGCCTGAACTTCCGCTGCACTGCCACGACACTTGAACGAAGGCGTGCGTACGATATCCTGTGACATCTCATGAGAATCCTTTGAAGAGGATTGTCATTTCGCTTGCTGCGGTTCTCCTGATAATTCAGATCGCGGTGGTGGCGATGAATGTCAGCCGCGCTCTGAATGCACAAACGGATTTCCTCAGGTCATACGCCGCAGGGAAATTAATCCGCTCGGGTGATGGACACTCTCTATACGCTGTCGGAGATAGTCAAGTCTCCTCCGCCGAGTCGGTGAACACGGAAGATACAGTTGCCCCATTCGATCGCCTGGCCTATGAGGCGCTTCTCTACGTCCCACTCTCGTACTTCAGCTATCGCAATGCATTTTTGATTTTTGTGGCTGTAAACCTGGCGCTGATTGCGTTGAGCATTCGAATCCTGCAGCCCTACCTTCCGAAACTTGATCAGACATGGCGCTGGTTACCAACAGCGATCTTCATCTGCTTTCTGCCCGTAGGCTTGTCTCTTGTCGTCGGTCACGATTCGATTCTGCTCTTGGCTCTGATGCTGGCATCGGCAGTGTCTTTTTATCAGGGGCACGATTTCAGGGCGGGAGTTTTTCTTGGCGCAACGTTGTTTCGTCCGGAATTCGCTGTTCCCATCGCCCTTCTGTTTTTATTTTGGCGACATTGGCGCACCGTTACCGGATTTCTTGTTGCGTCCGCAGTTTGTCTGGCGATTTCCACTGCGTTGACAGGTCTGGCGGGCTCCGAATCTTATCTGCGGAATTCGATTACGTGGGCGGCCCAATTTTCTCCCATGGTCACGCCGCTGAACGGCGCGGCCCACTCAACCGTAATGCCGAATTTGTGGTGTTTAATAGCTGTCTTCTGCCATCAATACCTGTCTCCGAATTCGTTACATGCGGTGACCGCCGTCGCAGCGGTAGGTTTAGTCGTTTGGGCTGCTACCAGGCCTCCGAATTTTGCGCTCGCGATTTTGATTGCACTTCTAGTGACTTATCACGGCTCGATCTACGATACGGTTCTTTTGATTCTTCCAGTCGCCATGGTGATGGATTCTAGGATTCAGGCTGTCTCGGGAAACCAATTGCTGGCTAGAGATATCGTGGGAGTTCTGTTCGTTGCGCCCACATTATTTTTTCTTCTTGGCTGGAATTACTGCCTGTTGGCCCTGTTGATTTTGACTCTGCTGATTCCGCTCCGGAGTACAAGCTCGGGCCCCGCTCCTCCTCAACTTCTGGGCTCGTTCTGGGCCCGACGCCCGTCGTAATAACCGTCAAACCTACTTAAATGGATGCCGGAGTTACGATGCTGCGCTTTCCGTTAATCACGACTGGCTCGCCACCCTGCGCCTCGACGGATCGTTCGCATAGCCCAAGACGAACACGCCAGCGAGCGCCAACGCGCATATGGCGCTGATCCAATCGCCTGCGTGCTCGGAGAGCCCGCGAGGAATCTCCAACAGAATTTGCTGATGCCCCGGAGGGACTTGCACTTCCAATAGGCCTTGCGGTAACGCCGGGGTCACGGCTAAGGGACGGTTCTCCGAGACTAATTGCGCCCTCCACAACGGATAGTAGAACTGACGGATCATGAGCGGTCCGCAAACGGTGCAATCGGTCTGCACCTCGATACGCCGCGGACTCCAGACCGGGACAGTAACCGTGCCGTCGCCTTCGAGAAATCTGGCGCGTGGCCCCGCACTCGCTTGCATCGCGCTGTCGTCATCCATTCCAACTGCTTTCCACGCTACGAAGAAGCCGTCGAATTCACTAACGGAGTTATACGACGAAGGAGGGAGCGAATAGCGCGTCAAGGTCTTCCCGTACGAAACTACCCAGCTGGCGACGAACAAAACCATCACCGCCAAGGCCACCTTGGACTCGAACGACAACGGCCGGGAAAGCCCTGACAAAAAAAAAGCGGTTACTGGAAGAGCGGCCATGCACAAAATAACGTTGAGCCTCCATGGGAACTGAATGGAGTCGAGAAAAAAAGGAAGCGCCTTCCAGAGCCGGAAGCTCGCCCCGGACATCATGAACAGAGGAATCACGCAGATCGCCATCCACAGCAGCACTTGTCTCTTTTTGTCGGCGGAGCTGTTCCTCAGCGCCATGAAACCGCAGAACGCAATGAACAAGGCGGTATCGACAGTGCTGAGCGAAACGGATTGGACGAACCCCGATTTATGCGATTGGCCCGTCACTAGTCCCTTGCCAAAGACAAGAAGATTGTCCCCCAAATCGAAGCCCAGCGCGGAAGACGGAAAATATTTCGAGTTGGCAAGAGCGGGGAACAAGTAAAAGGCGGAAAGACCCGTGCCCAGCGAGAGTCCCGCAATCACGGCGACAATAGAACGCACTCTGCGCCCGCTCTCCGATAATGTAAGAGCCAGAAGCAATGGGATGAACGAAAACATCAGAACGCACATCAGATGACTAAGAATGAGGAATAGATAAGCAACTGACAGGCCCAGAATAGCTCCGCGTTTTCTGTTCACGACCTGCATCGTGAAATAGAGCACCAAGGGCATCCAGGTTAGTCCCCAACACTCCGACAAGGCCATGCGGCGGTAAAAGTCGATCGAAACGTGATAAGGGAGCAGCATGTAAAGACATGCCGCTATCAGAGAAATTTGCCGGCTGGCCATCGTGCTTATCCACATGAACGCGAAAATGCCGGAGAGCAAAAGGCACAGAAATACGGCGACATTGAAGGCGTCGAAGTGCAGCACCTTTCCGACTGGCTCTAGCACGGTGTAGACATACGACGGAAGCGGAGGATAGACGAAAAAGTTGGGACTCCCCAGACCGTGGTTCATGTTCAAGAGCCACCGCGGATATACTTCGCCGCCCCACACTTGCTCTGCAAAGTGTGCCGTGTAGTGGTGATGCGCATCTACGTCGTGAGCGGCCGGCATCGGACCCCGAATCAGGATGGGCAACGACAGGATGAGAGCGGCGGCAACGAGGATCGAAGCCTCCCTAAATCTCAATAGCCTTCCACCATCGAGCGTGTTTGCGAATAATGGAGAATGGTTTGCCGTGCCGCTCCCCGTCAAGAGAGGACCTCCCTAAGGTAGGCGCCGTCGCCGTCTTTTCAGAATCGCCGCTGACATTAGTATCAGTGGGGGCAATTTGCAACAGACTAGGCTGCCATTTGCGGTCTACTTTGCCGGGATGGTAACGCTGATCTCGTTCGAAAAGGGGCTTTCGATGTTCGCGGAATTAACAGAGGTCACTACGTAGAAGTACTCTTGCCCGCTAACAACGGTGGTGTCAGAGTAGCTCGTTCCCGAAATCGCTTCGGGGTTCAGCTTCGCATAGGGGCCACTCGGCTTGGAACTTCGATAGACGAAATAACCCGTCACCTTAGCCGTGCTCTCATCCCACTTCAAATCTACCGAGGCTTGCTGGGATTTCTCTGTTCCGGCCCCGGAAAGCTGAATCACCAACGGAGAACCTGCAGCGTTGCTCGAAACCGTCACTTTGCCCAGCAGGCTTCCTGCCGTTTTTGGACAAAATTCTACTGTGATGGTCGCGCTCTGATCGGGCGCCAACCCGATCTTAGATGTCGCGCCGCTAAGCGTGTAACCGACTCCGGTAAGTGACGCGCCCGAAATCTCTGCGCTGGCGGTTCCAATGTTCTTCACCGTTACTTGCTGCGACGGAGTGTCGCCGATGACCACGTTTCCAAAGCTCAAACTCGTGGAGCTCGCCACCAGCTGAGCGGAGGCAGAGACTCCTATTCCAGTTAAGTCAACTTTCACCGGAGTGCTCTGAGTCTCGATTGAAATAGATCCGGCTTCTGTACCAGCGGTCTTCGGATTGAACTCGGCTGTGAAGTTCACGGCCTCACCCGGCGTTAGCGTTTGCGGAGTGGTAAGTCCGGATATGCTAAATCCGCTGCCAGTGGCGCTAACAGATTTGACTGACACACTGGTGGAACCCCCATTAGTCAAGCGAAGCGCCTGAGTGACCGGGCTACCGACGCTAACGTTGCCAAACCCGACAGTCGATGGCGTCACACTAAGAAGAGAGCTCGATCCGAGTCCTTTCATGCTTCCGGCCGTCTTGGGACTCTGCGTATTGATTGTCACCAAAAGGTTGGCGCTTTCTTGGGCGGCAGAGGTCGGCTTAAATGCGACGGTGAGCTTCACACTTTGGCCGGGGGCCATAGTCTCCGCCGATGAAAGGCCTGAGATCGTAAATCCCGCGGCGCTGGCAATGACTTTTTCGAGCGTGAACTTTGCGACGCCGCTATTGGTCACCGTTATGGTTTGAGTGGCGCTTGAGCCAACTAACACCGTTCCAAATTCGACTGGATTAGGCGTTACGTCCATTGCGATGGTTGGGACCACTCCTGACTTGCCGGTTAAGCCCACGCAGCCCGACATAACTATCAATGCAAATATCGCAAGCAGAACGGAGAAGTTTCTGGCGGCGGTTGCGGTGCTTGGTTCGCCGGGATAAGCAAAATCACGCACGAACGCACCTTCCAGAATGGGGTGGTGTTCCATGTACGCACGGATTGTGCGCTGAAGCGCCTATTTGGAACTACTGGCCAGGAGTACACTCTTGGGACAGGGGGGTGCTGCTGTCCGTCGCATCGGCCTTCGCTCTGCCTTCGACGAACATTGAACTTCGGTGAGGTGCCAACTTGCCTCTCGCGCTCCTAAAATATTGCAGGCTATGGAATTGAAGCCACTGCCTGGTTCGAGAAAACGCTTTCCACTCCGTTCGAATCCACGGCTGTGACCACATAGTAGTAAGTCTGGCCCGATTGCAGTCCGCTATCGGTAAACTGGGTCGACGTTATCGGCGAGGCGGTCAGCTTTGTCCCGTACGGGCCGCCCGTGGTAGTTCCTCGGTAGACATTGTAACCAGCCACTGTCGTTGCGCTGTCTGTCCATGCCAGCCCCACAGTGTGTGTGCTCTGCTGGGCCCCGCTGCCGGACAAGCCCATACTGGCCGGAGAGTTCGTAGCATTGCTGACCAAACTAACGGTTCCGCTAACAGCTCCCGCTGCCGACGGTGCAAACTGAACCGTGACCGGAATAGACTGGCCGCCGCTCAAAGTCTCACCCGAACTAACTCCGCTGACTGTGAAGCCTGCACCCGAGACGTTTACAGCAGATATTGTCACGCTCGAATTTCCTGTGTTCGTTAAGGCCGCGCTCAAATCGCTATTGCTTCCCACGTTTACGCTGCCAAAGCTCAGGCTCGACGTGCTGAATGTGAGCAGTTGAGTTCCGGCGACGCCCGTTCCACTCAATGCGATCGTCATCGGCGAGTTAGGAGCATTGCTGGTAAGTGCAATCGAACCGCTCGCGCTTCCTGCCGCACTGGGTGTGAAGACCACGTTAAATGTCGTATTCGAACCGGTCGGAATCGTTACCGGTGCGTTCAGGCCGGTAATGCTGAAGCCCGTGCCTGTCACCGTGGCGCGCGATATCACGACACTCGCTGTACCGCTGTTCGTCAGGCTGATCGTCTGCGAATTGCTATTCCCGGTTGAAACATTTCCAAAAGCTGCCGAACTCGGAACCGCACCAAGCTGTGCCTGAACACCGGTGCCGCTCAAAGCGATGGTTAGCGGCGAATTAGGTGCGTTGCTCAAGATAGAAATGCTGCCGCTTCCATTTCCTGACGATGTTGGCGAAAACTTCGCCGTAAAGCTTGCGCTTTGTCCCGCCGCAATCGTGGTGCCAGCCGGCGATCCACTCATGCTGAAACCCGCTCCGGTGGAAGTAGCTTGCGTGATCGAGACGCTCGCAGTACCGCCATTGGTTAGTGTTATTTGTTGAGATCCGGTGCTACCAACCTGAACACTGCCAAAGTTAAAGGTCGCTGGACTGGCGCTAAGCTGGGCCTGAACACCTGTGCCGCTGAGCGGAATCGTCATCGGTGAACCCGGAGCGTTGCTCGCGACTAAGATGCTGCCCGAAGCGTTGCCGGTAGTTGTGGGCGCAAACGTTGCAGTGAAAGTGGCGCTATTCCCCGCGTCAATAGTCACTGGCATGCTCAAGCCGCTCATGCTGAAACCCGCGCCCGACGCACTCGCTTGAGTAATCGTCAAGGCAGCATTCCCCATGTTTTGCAAAACGATATTCTTTGGAGAAGAGCCGCCAACACCCACATTTCCAAACGGGACACTTGCCGGGCTCGCAGAGATTTGTGGCTGTCCTGCCGCAGCTCCCGAACCGCTCAGAGCGATCGAGAGCGCGGAATTCGACGCGTTACTCGCTATGGTGATGTTTCCAGAGGCGCTCCCTGCTGTAGCAGGCGCAAATTGTGCGGTGAATGTCGCCCCTTGGCCCGCTGAAATCACCAGCGGGGTTGTAAGGCCGATGATGCTGAAACCGGTTCCTGTAGTAGTGGCTCCAGAAACAGTCACACTTGCGTTCCCGGAGTTGCTAAGAGTAATGGTCTGCTTACCGGTGCTTCCAACCGTCACGGCCCCGAAGACAGCGTTCGCCGGGGTGGCGCTCAAAGTAGAGCTCTGCGTTACTCCGCTGCCTGACAATATGATCGCTTGCGGTGAGCCGGCAGCATTGTCTGTGAGGGAAATGCTTCCGGTGCTGCCTCCTGTAGCTGTGGGCGTGAATTGCGCATTGAATGTTACCGTTTGGCCGGCCGCGATCGTAGTCGGTAAGGTCAAGCCGTTGATTCCGAACGCGCTTCCTGACACTGAGGCGAGATTCACCACGACGTTGCTGGCGCTTGTGTTCGTTAATGTGATCGGCTGCGTCCCGCTCTGTCCTACTATCACGTTTCCAAAACTAACTGTCGCCGGAGAGATTGCCAGTCCGGGTTGCGCGCCTATCCCTACGAGCGCGACGGACAATGGTGAATTCATAGCATCGCTGGTCACTGTGAAGCCGCCCGAGGCGGAGCCTGCCGACAGCGGCGCAAACTGGATTTGAATCGTTTTGCTCTGGCCCGGGGCTATCGACGCTGCCGGTGTCCCAGCGCCGGTTGTGAAACTCGCGCCAGTAACCGCCGTCTGATCGATGGTCACGGTGGAACTTCCCGTATTCGTCACCGTCACATTTTGCGTAGTAGTCTTTCCAATGCCAACGGTTCCAAAACTCACCGTGGCGAGGTTGGCAGACAGCATTCCAGAACCCGTTGTCTTCGCGGGCGTTTTCGCGCTCGTAAAGGCCGTACAGCTGGATAGTCCGGCGCTGGCTACAATGGTAGCTAGCATTAACGCGATAGCGACCGGTCCGACGCTTCTGCGGCGTCCGTACTGAGCATTCAGCGCGTGCGTGTAGATGCGTTCTGGTTGGGTTGTGACGTGTGGTTTCATGGCACGCACAGTTTAGAAAGCATCTGCGGTGCGGCACTACTGGTCAGAGGAAGCAACAAAGTGCAGTAATTTTCGCCTGTTCACCTGGCCTACGCGGCACCTGACCTCGAGCAGGGACAGGTGCTTCTAGACCAATGCTTTCAGTTGCTTAACGAGGAGCCTTTCAGCGGCGGCCTGGGCGCACAGGGAATATTGCTATCGGCGTACAACGGTTTTTTGCGAAGCGCAGACGAAACCCGCACCCGTGCTAGACTTTTCGAGTGCCCTATGGACTCCTTTTCTAGCGATGCGGATTCAAACTAGCGAGCCTGAAGCAAGACCCTTATCTACAAGCTGGTCGAATCGGTTCTTGATCGCCGCACTCGCCGGGATTCTTTTCCTTACTCTTTTTCCTTTTCGGTTCGACTTTCAGGCAAAACTGGCCGGCAATACCTCGCCATTTTTCTTGGGTCACGGCACGAAAGTGACCGGATTTATGGACGCGTTTCTTAACGTCCTGCTTTTCGTTCCTCTGGGTTTCGGCCTTGCGGAGAAGTTACGAGAACGAAAGATATCTCGCACGGCGTGCTTTTTTCTGGTGTATGCGGCGGGGGCTTTGCTCTCTTACGCTATCGAATTCACCCAGATATACATCCCCATGCGCGACTCCGGATGGGAGGATGTGTTCACCAATTCTGCCGGTGCAATCGTTGGGTTTGCTCTATACGAATCAGTAGGTGCGCTGATAATCGGTTTTCTTGCTGGGCTCGAGGCGAAACTCCGCTCTTGGTTGACTTTCAGACGCACCGCACTATTTCTTGCCGTTTATTTTCTCTGCTGGTTTGCCATTTCCGGCGTATTGCAAAAACAGACTCGCCTCAGCAATTGGGAGCGGAACAATTTGCTTGTAGTAGGTAACGAAGCCACTGGCCAAAATCCGTGGCAAGGCCGTGTCCTAAAATTGCAAATTGCCGATCATGCGATCTCTGACGCTGCGGCGCTTCTTTTGACTGCTGGCCACCCTTCCCAAGAAGCACCATTCGCTTGGCGCGGCGATTATGATTTCTCGGGCGCAACCCCCTTCCAGGACTTGAAGGGTTTCCTCCCGGGGCTTTCGTCGACTTCCTCAGCCCCTCCTGCACCGGTTTCGGACGGCGTGACCTTGGATGGAAAATCTTGGCTCACATCTCGCGCCGCCGTAGCGGATTTAGTTGACGACATCCGGAACGCAAATCAATTCTCCGTTCATGTGATCTGCGCCGCCGCACAGCCCCGTTCCGGTGATGGACATATTGTTTCCATTTCGCGTTCGCCCTGGTTCGCGGATTTGACTCTTAGACAGGAGGAATCTGCGATGGTTTTCTGGTTCCGTACTCCTCTTTCTGTCAAACGAGCAATTCTCGCGTGGTACGTCCCGAACGTCTTCACCGACACGCAGGAGCGCGATATTGTCTATTCCTATGATGGCGCCGATCTTTCGCTTTATATTAACGGCAAGAGGAGCGAACGCCCGTACCGTCTGGGCCCCGGCACAGATCTGGCGCGTCTGCTTGAAAACGTCCGTCCCGCCGAATTAGAGGGTTACTACGATATTTATTACGCCCTCGTCTTCTTTCCGGCTGGAATAATCCTCGGGCTCGTAGCGCGGCCCGCCGCACGATCAAAACTTGGCATTTTTTTCGTCTCCGTCTTGGAGCTTCTCTTGCCTGTCATTATCCTTGAGCTCATTCTCGTATGGGTTAGTGGCCGGCCCGTCTCGATTTGGAACCTGTTTCTATCGGCTTCGCTCTTCGTCACCGGATTCCTGTGGTTTCGTTCTGACTCAGGGCCATTAAAGGATAGAATCCACGGCCTGTCTCTGCATTAATTGCCCAATTCTGAATGCGACGACGATGAGGGCATTGAGCCTGATATAACTAACTGGATTTGACTGGCTATATTTCTCCGTGACTTTTCATCATCGGGCTGTTTCACTGGTAGGACGGCATACGGGGAAGCGCGAAATGTTTTCCCCCATTATTGTCAGAGCAACTCATGCTAGGGAGATCTGAATCTTGCGAATTTCGGTGATTGGATGTGGGTATGTCGGCTTGGTCACAGGAGCTTGCTTTGCGGAAATAGGGCATGACGTCACTTGCACTGACAATGATGAATCCAAGATCGTAACCCTCCGCTCCGGAAAACTACCGATCTACGAGCCCCACCTGGATGCACTGGTTGAGAAGAATGTTCGAGAAGGCCGGCTCCACTTCGCGAAGGATCCTGGTGAATCTGTCCGCTCAAGTGAAACTGTTTTCATATGCGTGGGTACTCCTCCCCTGGAAAACGGCGATGCGGACTTGAGCGCAATCGATAATGTTGCGCGAATGATTGCAACTGAAGGCGGGGGCGACAAATTGGTAGTGGAAAAGAGCACTGTGCCGGCACAAACCGGACAGGAGCTAAAGCGCGCTCTCGGTGTTTACAGCAGGAAATCGGGCGCCAACTTTACCGTTGTTTCGAACCCGGAATTCCTCCGTGAAGGCACTGCGGTCAACGATTTCCTTCACCCCGATCGAATCGTGATCGGCGTGGATGACGCCGTTGCCGCAAAAAGGCTCCGCGAAATCTATGCGCCGATTCTGGACAGAAAGTTTAAGTGCCCCGCGCATCCTGATAAATGTCCGGATGTTCCGGCGCCTATTTTCGTCGTCACTACCGTCAATAGCGCCGAGTTGATCAAGCACGCCTCAAATTCCTTCCTCGCGGTAAAAATTTCCTTCGCCAACGCTCTGGCGGATATGTGTGATCAGTTGGGCGCTAACGTCCAGGAAGTCACTGCGGCAGTCGGAATGGATCCCCGAATCGGTCCGCAGTTCTTGCAAGCGGGACTCGGATTTGGCGGTTTCTGCTTGCCCAAAGATGTGCAGGCGTTCATTCGTCTGGCCGAGCGTGTCGGAATTGATTTCACCTTACTGAAAGCCGCGGAACAAGTTAACCGTCAACGCATCGACTTACTTCTTGCGAAAGCGCGCAAGGCCCTTTGGGTGCTTAAAGGAAAAAAAATCGCGCTGCTCGGTTTGGCGTTCAAACCAAATACGGACGACATTCGCTTTTCCCCGGCCATTGACGCCGCCAAGCGGTTTTTGTCCGAAGGCGCCGTCTTGCACGCTTTTGACCCTCAGGCCATGGAGAAGACGCGCAAAGCCCTTCCCCAGGTCACGCTCGCGAAAAATCCCTACGAAGCGCTCAAGGATGTCGATGCCGCTGTCATCGCAACTGAATGGGATGAGTTCCGAACACTTGACTGGAAGCGTGTTTATAACGAGATGGCGCGGCCCTTAATTATCGACGCCAGAAATTTTCTGAATCCCGCCGAAATGAAAGCCCTGGGTTTCGAATACTACTCGTTCGGCCGTCAATAATAAGTAACGCAGCGGTTTCGAGCGCTACTCGATTACTCTGCTCCGAGGACTCCGATTAAGCCATCAGGACACGGCCAGGAAAGCGAACGCTGTTGTTGTTCTTGTTCGCCATCTGAAGCGTCCGTTTGACTGAGACCGTCTCCAGTTGCAGATTTCTCTGATTTCCTGAGGAATTCTCGATTGCGGTGGACTCCGCGTTAAGAGTAGCAGGACGCATGAAACCTGCTGCTCTGCGAGCAAGTTCAGTTCGTGTCTCCACGCCGAACTTACTCAGTAACGTCGAGATATGGAATTTCACGGTCCGAACCGTAATATTCAACTTGCAGGCGATTTCCTTATTTGCCCTGTTCGAGAGCACGGAGTGAAGCACTTCCCTTTGGCGTGGACTCAGCGAAGCCGGACACGCAATCGATCGGCCTTCCTCCAGGAGTTCCTCGGCGCGGGATACCAGACGTCCCATCAAGTGTTCCTCTGCCGGAACCAGCACCTGAAAATCGTTCGGATTCTGTCCTCTCACCAAACATTGCATCGCAAGTAGCCCGGCGACTCGCTCGACGGTCGATTCCGGATCTGCACTAGATTCTGTCCGGAACTGTGCCACCCCAGTCGTGGTCTCGCAGAAAACGAAAACATTAGGTCTATTGATGACCTGCTTTTTCTCATGCGCCATAAGCTTTGCAAACACTCGTACCTTCTTCACAAAACCCTTCCCATCCGCTTTGCCGGCACTTTTCGGCAAAGCTGTATTTGGATTTTTTGCTAACGCCAATACTTAATGAGACTTAGGATGGCTCCCACAGCAATCGCCCTGATTTCGATTGCCTTCGGGACCGGTCTACCAAAACTTGGATAAGAGCTACGGCCATGGCAGGTCGTGTGCCATTCGCCCATTAAGTTAAATGCCTCAAAATGAGACGGATATTGCGACTGTCCTCGTTCGCTGCCAGCTCGACCATAAGTAGAAACTTCTCTTTCTCGGCAAAATGTGCCCCCGCCCTCCGCGGTTCGCTCGCAATTCTTGAAAGAGGATCTCGGTTGCGTCGGAGGCAAGTTCGCGATCGATGCAAGGAACTAAACTTCGCACGCGATTTTGCGTTAAACTCCGGCGTCCATCCAGCTAGCGTGCAATTCAGGAAGGAACCGAATCGTGCAGAGGATTTTTCATTCCATTTTGGTGTTGCTGGTCTTGATTCTGTTCCCAATCTGCGTCTTCCCGCAGATTCCTCCGCTAAAGCCGCCTCCTCTTCAAGTTCCCACTGGAACGGGCGCTTGTTCGGTTGAGAAGTCTTGCGACGACTTGGCGCCTGCGATGATTCAAAACGCACTCGGACGATCGCCGCTTGAACAGAATTTGCGTTATCTCACCGACACGATCGGCGGGCGCATCACTGGGTCTCCGGCCGCTGATCGCGCTGTCGGCTGGGCAGTCGAAGCCTTGCATCATGCTGGCGTTGACGAAGTGCATACCGAAAAATTCACGATCCCGGTCCGCTGGAGCGAGGGCAATTCGCATGTAGAAATTGTGTCGCCCGAACCTTTCCCAATTCGCATAGCTTCCATTGGATGGTCGCCCGCCACTCCCGAAGGAGGAATTAACGCGAATATTGTTGATGTGGGAGCGGGTAACGAGGACGGCTTCGCAAAGGCCGGTCCATCAGCACACGGCGCTATTGTTTTGGTGCATACAAGGGTCCTTGCGACTTACGAAGACCTCGTCAACGAGTACAATCTGGACGCGGAAATTATCGATCGCGCTACGGAAGCGGGCGCTGCCGCAATTTTCTGGATGTCCACGCGCCCCAATCTCCTGCTCTACCGTCACACCACTATCATCAACGGGGAGCTTGAAACATTGCCCCAAGCGATTTTGGCCCGCGAAGACGCCGAACGCATAGCAAGGTTCTTAGCCGCCGGACAAAAGGTGCAGGCGCATTTTGAAATGACAAATCACATTGGCGGTCCCGCGAATTCTGAAAACGTCGTTGCCGAAATCCGCGGCCGCGAGAAGCCGGACGAATTCGTTTTAGTCGGTGCGCATCTGGACTCATGGGACCTGGGAACCGGAGCCCTAGACGACGGTTGTAACGTCGCGATGCTTATCGATGCGGCGCGTATTATCCACGCTTCCGGAACCATCCCGCGCCGCTCGATCCGTTTTGTCTTCTTCACCGGAGAAGAGCAGGGAATGCTCGGTTCGTCGGCCTACGCCCACGCCCATCGCCCCGAACTCGATCGCATGGTCGCCGCGGTAATTTTCGATTCCGGCGTGGGACGTATCACCGGATATTCCCTGGGTGGACGCAAAGATATAGTCCCAGACGTGCGTAAAACATTGGAACCGCTGAAGTCTCTCGACGCCATCGATTTAACGCTCGACGCCGGGATGGATACCGACAACTTCGATTTTATCCTCGAAGGCGTGCCCACACTCGAGGCCAATCAAGAGCCCTCTAACTACATGCTGAACTATCACGCCACGTCCGATACTTTCGACAAAATTGATTTCAAACAGTTAAAACACAACGCCGCGATCGCCGCGGTCACGACTTTTGCCCTCGCCGATAGCGCCGAGCGTATCGGCCCGCGCCAGTCGCGCGCTCAAATCGAGGAATTGCTGAAACAAACCGGTCTCGGCAATGAAATGAAAAACGCCGGCTTCTGGCCCCTATGGGAAACAAGCGACCGCGGCCGTCAGCCCTAACCTTCCATCCTCTTTTCTTTCAGCACCCGAAATCTAGTATCGCCCCTCACACTTGTCACGCCTCGCGTATAATAAAAGCAATATGACTCTTACTGCGCGGGCGCGGAACATTGGTGTGCCTGAAGCTGGCGGCGACGCGCCAAGTCGGATCCTTGCTCTTGATTATGGCCGCAAGAGGATCGGTCTCGCCCTTTCTGACCAGCTTGGCCTTACTGCCCAGCCTCTTGTTACACTCCTCCGCGCAAACCGCCGCGACGACTTGCGGCGCCTGCGTGAAATTTGCCGAAAGCATGGCGTTGCGCGTATCCTCGTGGGCCATCCTTTGCACATGACCGGCGAGTCCAGCCTCATGGCGGACGAAGCGGCGCTTTTCGCGGCTCGATTGCAAAAGGACCTTGGCATCGAAGTGGAACTTGTGGACGAGCGGCTAACCTCCTGGGAGGCAGCGCAAACCATGGCTGAAGTGAAATCTTCGTCGCGACGGAAACGTGCTCCAATTGACCATGTAGCTGCCGCTGTTTTGTTGCGAGACTACCTCGAACACAAGAAACAGCTCGCGCTTTCTTCATCTCCCATCGCCGAGAGGACCCAATCGTAATGCGCCGACTCGGTCTCATTGCCCTTCTCCTGATCGCTGCCCTTGGCGCCGGCGCAGGGTGGCTCGATTCCCAAATCAGCCGTCCCTATCGTGGGCATCGGCCCGAAAAAGTTTTTGTGGACGTTCCTCACGGCACTTCTCGCTTGGGTGTGGCGCGCATTCTCAGACGAAATGATGTAATCCGCAGCCAACTTGCTTTCGAAATCTTTAGCATGTGGCATTTTCGGAAGGCGCTGCAGGCGGGTGAATATTATTTCGATCGGCCGCTGGACTCGCGCGAAGTCTTTTGGCAAATTGCGGGCGGCAAAATTTTCGTTCGTACTGTAACGATTCCCGAAGGATGGAATATGTACGAGATAGCGGCGGAGATCGATCGCCAGGGAATCTGCACTCGCCAGGATTTTCTCGAAGCGGCAAAAAATAGTTCTTTAATTTCGGACTTGGCTCCCAACGCTCCAAATCTCGAAGGGTTTCTTTTTCCTTCGACTTATCAATTTACGCGCCACACCACGTGCGAGACGATTGTTAAAAGGATGGTCCAGAATTTTCGCGCCGAGCTGGAATCGCTCAATCCTTCGGGCGCCAATACTTTCCCGCAAGGCTTGACCCTTTATCAGGTCGTAACGCTTGCATCGCTGGTCGAGCGTGAAACTCCCAAATCGGAAGAGCGCCCCATGGTTGCCGGCGTATTTTACAACCGTCTGCGTCTCGGCTCGCCGCTACAGTGCGATCCTACTGTGCAATACGCGCTGGAACTGGAAGGTCATCGCACCAAAAACGTGCGGCCCGCTGATTTGCGCGTGGAGTCTCCCTACAACACTTATCTGCATCCTGGCCTGCCGCCTGGACCCATCGCAAACCCGGGAGAAGCGTCCCTCCGCGCTGCCATCACGCCGGCGCAGACCGAGTACCTGTATTTTGTTGCCAACGATCAGGGCGGGCATTTTTTCGCGAAGACTCTTGCCGAGCACAATCGCAACATCGTGCGTTACCGTCACCTTCTCGCAGGCGAAGCCGTAACCGAGGAACCGTCGAAGGCGAAACATCGAGGTCCCTCTTGAACGAAAATAATCCAAACGCGAATCACGAGAGCGCCTCTCCCACCAAGAAAGCTCTGATTCTCGAAGTGGCGCAGGGCTTGGCCAAGCCGCGATACACTCCCGCGGAAATTGAGCAGATCCGGCGCCAGCTGATCGTGCATCTCGGAGAAAAAGGAAAGACTTCGGCGGACTATATCGTCAGCGTGCTGGAAGAAGCCGGAATGCGAGTTGTGTGGTCCACCCGCTCGGATACGGAAGGCCGCTACGAAGAAGAATTCAGCGATTTGCTTCACTTTTCTACGCTCGACGAAGCAGAGATGTGCCTGGTTCGCCTCGACGAGCTCCTTCGAAAATTTCTCCTCGAATCTGACCAGCCTGCCGCGGAACGTGTTCGCGAAGTCGCGCGCCTAGGCCGCCGCCGCGCAGAAATGATCTCGCGCAATCACAAAGTAGACGCCCGTAAGCGAGCTGAAAAAGAGGAAATCGCGCACTGGTTCGGAATCTGGCTGGAAACCCCCGATGCATTCTTCGACTGGCTGGAAGTCCGAAAACAGTCTCCCGACTTCCAAAAACAATTTCCGCATCTGCAGGAAGAGGAAACCTAGATGTACCTCCTGGATGTCGAGCCTCTCGACTTAGGCCCGGATGTTCGCGCTGCCGGACTCGAACTCACGGAAGCCGACGAGAATCGCGAGCCCGTTCGAGGACCCGATGCCGCGCGAGTTTGGAGTCGCGTCCTGCGCGCAACCGCCGCCGATGAAATTTGGGCCCTCGATTTCTTCAGCCATCTTGACCGTCTGCGCGACTATTGCAACCAGCATAAAATCAAATATCGCGAGCCCAACCGTCATTCCATCGTAATTCCTGCACCCGATCTCTCCATCTTGGAACCCTTGATCGACCGTTTCCAAAACGAGACTTTTGGCGCCCGCGCAGGAGCATTGGTCGCTGAAGGAGACTCAGCTCTCGAAGGAGAACTGGCGCGCCGCGGTGTGGATGCTTACCACACTGCGTTTCACAATTATTTTTTCTGCGCTGTCTGCGGATTCGAGGACGGCTCGCTGGTTTTCTTCAGCGATAAGCTGTGGGCTAGTGAAGTGATTCGCCGCATCCGCCCTGCGCTCGAAGGCCAGGATGTCGAAATCCGCCTACCCTCTTGAAGTATCGATGTGACCTCGCCAGTTTTATATCAGGGGCGAATGCATATCCTGAGCTTCCGTATGCCATCATGAATCTGCTGCGCGTCCGTGCCGCCATAACCAAGGATCAGTCCGCCCCTCGCAGGTGGTTTCAAACAGCATGAGGATAAAGGCATCGCCGAAATTCCCATCTCAGCGGCTTTCTTTGAAACCGCTACATCGCTGACACCCGTGGGTAGCAACGCCACCAGATGCATCCCCGCCTCAGCGCCGATCACTTCGAGACTGTCACCCATCTGGCCGTGAATTGCTTCAACCAGCGCCGCTCGTCTCTCCATGTAAAGGACTCGCATTCTCCGGATATGCCGTCCGAAATGTCCTTCGCGGATGAAATCCGTCATCACCGCCTGATACAGAGTGGATGAAAATTGGTCGGTAGCGTCACGCGCGGTGGAGAAAGCCTCCGCGAGGTCCTTTGGTACAACCACGTAACCCAGCCGCAGTGCCGGAAACATTACTTTACTGAACGTCCCGACGTAAATCACACGCGCGCTCGCGTCTAACCCTTGCAGCGACGGAATCGGGCGGCCTCCCAACCTGTATTCGCTATCGTAATCATCTTCAATGATCCAAGCGCCATTTCGCGCGGCCCAATTGAGGAGCTGCATTCGTCGTGTGGCGGTCATAGTCACGCCCGACGGATATTGATGCGATGGCGTGATGTAAACGGCATGCGCGTTGCGCGCGCGTCGGATTCCTTCCGCGACGTTTAGCCCCTCAGAATCAACCGGAACGGCTACGAGTTGAGCTCCCACCGACATCAGCGCGTGGCGCGCCCCGGGATATCCGGGTTCCTCAATCCACACCCGGTCATTGGGATCCAAGAGAACTTGCGCCGCGAGCTGCAGGCCCAGTTGCGATCCAGTAGACATCAGAATCTGCGACGCCTCGCATCGCACCGCGCGAACCGCGCCCAGATACTCGGCAATAGCTTCCCGGAGCGGCATATATCCCATCGCGTCGCCGTACGCCATTAACTGTCTGGTTGGCCTTCGCGAATGGCGATTTACCAGCTTGGACCAGATCCCACTAGGAAAACGCTCCAGCGCCGGCAAGCTCACTCGGAATGCAACCAGCTTGGTCGACCAGGTTTCTGCCGGCACGCGCATCAACGCCACGCGGCGCGAAACCGTTCGCGGAGCTTGGCGCTTAGATACTTGCCGCGATGTATTCCGTATCTTCCCCGGCGCGGCTTTTAACGCATCATCCGGGATCGACCTCACCACACAAGTGCCCGAGCCGACAAACGTCTCGAGGTAACCTTCCGCCTGCAATTGTTCGTACGCGCTCGAAACAGGTATGCGCGATACGTTGAGTTCCGCCGCTAGATTTCTCGTCGACGGCACTCGTTGTCCGGGCCGTAATTGGCCGGCGAGTATGGTTCCGCGAAACCATTCGTATAATTGGCGGTACATGGGAATTTTTCCGCTGAAATCGAGTGCGATCGGCGGCAGAAAACTGGCAGAGACTCGTTTCATTACCATGGTTTTAAACTGAAGTGGCCATATGGTATCACATCAAAGTGGCTATTGTGATAGGCCACAGCGGGGGTTAACCTCTCTATCGATTCCTAACCCGGAGGCTAAGATGAACGCTCTCGAACATATTCGAACTTATTTCCTGATGGGCTTGGTTCTGGTCTCGCTGACTCCTCGGGCACTCGCGCAGCAGAATTCGGACCCGTCGAAAACGACGTCTCAGCAGACGCCCGTGTTGCGGGATGGACAGCACGATTTTGATCCCTTGATTGGTGCGTGGAAATATCACTTGAAGCGCCGCCTGAATCCGTTGACGGGCTCCGATACTTGGGTCGAGTTTGAAGGTACAGGTATCTGCCGCAAAGTTTGGGACGGCGCAAGTCTGGATCAAGTCGAACTCGATGGTCCAAACGGCCACATCGAAGGTCTTACCCTGCGTGTATATAATCCTCAGTCCCACCAGTGGAGGCTTTATTGGGCCAACAAGAAAGTCGGAATCTCGGACCCGCCACAGGTCGGCGAATTCAGGAACGGACGCGGCGAGTTTTTCGCCCAGGACACGATAAACGGCAAAACTATCCTCATTCGATTTGCTTGGACCAACACCACCACAGATACTCCTCACTTTGAACAATCATTCTCGGATGATGGCGGTAAGACTTGGGAAGTGAACTGGATCACCGACCAAACGCGGGTGACGGACGGATCTGTCAAGGCGCCCTGAACTTCGCCCGCGAAAGCGGGAGCGCGATGTCATCCATCAGGTCGTGTTCCTGCTCACCGCAGCGATTCGGTCGCGTCTAAGATGCCAACCAGGGGTGGGTAGTCACGATCCGTGGCCCATTTCAGTAATGCACGTCGATACGCACCTAAAAGGGAGGCGCTTCTCCATGTTTAGAACAGCTTTGCGAGGTTTCCTGTTTTGCCTGCTGATCGCGGCCACATCAGGCATCAGCCACGCTCAATCGTTTGTACTCGACCTACCTCTCGGAAGCCAACGTGCAGAAGTGGCGCAAAGGATCGGAATCACCGACATCACAATCGACTACCATCGTCCCTTGGTGAACGATCGCAAGATTTGGGGTGGCTTGGTTCCGTACGGCAAGGTATGGCGCGCTGGCGCCAATGAGAATACTACGATTACATTCACAGATCCCGTTTCGATCGAGGGCAAGCCTCTCGACAAGGGTACCTACGGTCTGCACATGGTCCCGAATGCCGAAGAATGGACGATTATTTTCTCGAAGAACGCTACATCCTGGGGGTCCTTCACCTACGACCAAGCCGAAGACGCGCTCCGCGTAAACGTGAAGCCTAAGTCGGCCGATATGCATAATGCTCTGACTTACGACTTCGACCAGTTGCAGCCGGATTCCGCCGTGGCCGAACTGGAGTGGGAGAAAGTCGCCGTCCCATTCAAAATCTCAGTGGATGTACACGAAGTAGTGCAGGCCAGCCTAAAAAAACAGCTTCGCAATCTTGCACAGTACACATGGATGAGTTGGGACGACGCGGCCAATTATCTGCTCGCGGAAAAAATTGCCCTGGATCAGGCTTTAACCTACGCAAATAGCTCCATCCAAAATGAAGACCGTTACGAAAATGAGCTGACCAAGTCAAAGGTTCTCGCTGCGCTCAATCGCAAGGACGAAGCTGCCGCGGCCCAGAAAAAGGCGCTGGATCTCGCGAGTCCGCTCCAGGTTCATATGTACGCTCGGCAATTACAGGCCGAGAAGCGCAACGACGAAGCGTTCGTAATCTTCCGCGAAAACGCGCGAAAGCATCCCGACCAGTGGTTCGTTCATTCGGGTATGGCTCGCATGTACTGCGCTCAGGGCAACTTTGACGACGCCGTAAAGGAAATGAAGCTGGCCATGGCAGCCGCTCCGGACAATCAGAAGAGCTATCTTGACGGACTAGTGAAGCAGTTGGAGGCGAAGCAGGACATAAACAAGTAGCTCTCTTTCGGCGACGCGAGCCCGTGTCAGCTTGCGTCGCCGATTCTTGGATTCGTCTCTCCCAATGACCACCGGTTGCCCGGTTGCCGGAGACCATTCGCCGCGTCTCACGCTTCGAGATTTGGATCGCCGAAGTCTCGTGCCCTGATGAAGTTCGGTGTTTCCTATCCTGTACTCCTTTAGTCCGAAAGTACCATTTCGCCAAACATCAGTCCTAGTACACTGTTAAAGGTAGCGTGATGCCCAGCCTTCAACGCGAAGTGACAGTGTCCAACGAACCCAGAGTACCGAACGCCCGCGCGTTTATTCGCAGCCTGAATATCCTGCTTAAGTACTCGCGGCTCTATGGTTTAGATCATGCTCGCTCGACAAGGCAATTCGACTCTGCCTGGAGTGAACTCCAGGACGCCGTAGACGCCGCAGGACAAGGTGGCCTCTTGTTGGGTTCTTCCGGTTCTCAGCTCTTGCTTGACGGTGTGCCTCTCGAGTCAACTCCAGCGGAACGTAGCTTTGCTGATTTGCTTACCAACGCTGGCGTCGCCAGCATCGGTTTCACTAACGGTGTCACTCGCAATGACTTTGCAAACCTGGTGAAAGCGTTCATGGAGACCGGGCCCAAGGTCGCCGCTCTTTCGGAACGCCTCGAGCAGCATTTCGGAAAGAGAAATATATCCGGCATTCGTGTGAACGAGATTCGATTCGTGGCCGAAGATTCAGGTTTTTCTGAAGCGCGCGTCGCCGCCACTCTCACCGCGAAAACCCTTGGCGCCGATGCTGACATGATTCAGGACTGGTTTCGATCTCCCGAGAAAATGATTCAGCTTATTGCCGCAGCGGAGGGCGCCCATAGCGGCGGCGGTTCCGCCAATCCGGGATCCGGCAGAACCGGGGGAGCTGGAAGCGCGACGGGATCAGTCGCGACCGGCGCGCCCAGTTCCGGTTCACCAGGCGGAGGGCAAGTCTCCGAAGCTGCCGGTTCGTTCTCTCTCCTGGAAGAGGGCGAACTTCAAAGCTTGCTGAAGTTGCTCGTGCAATTTGGCGAGGCGCAAAATTCCAAAACTCCTCAGCTCGATCAGAAGTCCTGGCAGCACAAACTTGCCGCTTTACCGCAGAATGCCCAGGGAACTTTGCGGCAAGCTCTGGCCAGCGTTGCTGCGAAATCGCCTTCAGCCAAAGTCGATGAGGCCATGCTCTTGCGGCTGGCCGAAGATCTCGCCATTAAATTCGCAATGGATCGATACCAGCGCGGCGAGGTGCAAGTCAACGCCGTACGTCAGATGCTCGACCGCATGGGCCACGAGCTCGACACGCTGCGAAAGCTTCTTCGCTCGCGCGAAGACAAAATGGCCAGCGCCGGGATCGCCGTGGAATCCCACGCCGATGTCCTCGATCGCCAGTTCTGGGCTGCCGTCCCCGAGTCCGGCAAAAAACAAGTCTTGATGTCCAGCGAAGCCTGGTGCATTCCGCCGCGCAACGTGCATCAATACGTCGAAGAACTGCTTGGCCGCGGTGAAGCCGACGTAGCAGGAGACATACTTCTCAAATACGCCAAGTGCGTTCGTCACAAGGATTCCGAAGCTCGCAAGAAAGCCGCTATCGGGCTTGGCCAACTCGCCGATCTATTTAGCAAAGCCGCCAGCCAACGGTTACAAGATGCCTTGGTCCAAATCGGCCAGCAGATGGCTGCGGAAAAAGATTCCGAACTGCAAACACTTTTGAGCGCGGCATTCGTCCGTCTCAGTCAAGAGTCGGCTACGCGCCGTTATTATCGCGCGATGCAGCAATCGCTAGACTCTCTCGTTGACCTCGAAGAATCGCGCCCCAGCTGGGTCCAAAGCTTGCGCCCGCGCGTCGGAATCGATAATCGCGTTCCGGAGTTCATCGAAGAAGCGCTGGTTGCCGAGCAGATGCCCGAAGGTCTTGTCGGCGTCCTGATGCGCGTCCCGCAGTCTGCTTCTGAACATCTCGCTGTTCGCCTGGCGCGCTCCGGCCGCCGTACCGAACGTGAAAGCATCGTCGCATTGGCAAAGTTGGTCGGCTCGCCTTGCACCAGACATTTGAAAGAAATTCTGAAGAACGAAGTGCCCGCCAAAGCCGCCACCGTAGTCGGCCTCTTGAGCCGCATGGAACCGCAGGCCGTCGAGGACCTCTTGCCACCTAGGCTTCGCGACGGCGCACGCAGCTTTCATGACGCCGTTGTGCGCCAACTTTCTATAGCGGGTGCGCCCGAGCGCGGCAAGCTGCTCAGCGATTCGCTTGAGTTGTTCGACACCATGATCATTCCGCTGGCCCTGGACGAAATCGGGATTTGCGGCGATACGGAAACCGCTCCAAAACTCCTGCGCATTGCGGAAGGCGAAATGTTGCCTCCTGGTTCGGAATATCTGCGAGTGAAGGCCATCGAAGCGCTGGGTAGGATGCGCGCGCATGTTGCCATTGAGCACTTGCGGCGATACCTCGAGTCGAAAAAAACTTTTGGCTGGGCTTATCCCGACGAGATCCGTATGGCTGCTGCACAATCCCTGCTAAAGCTAGATCCGGAATGGATGAAAGATTTTCTGCCGAACTCGGGGCTCGATCCTAAAGTCCTGCCGCTCGCACCGCTCGATCCTATCGTCGACCGAGATTTCGTGCGCCACCGCCGCTACCGTCGCGTCCGCCTGCCCCGCGCCGTGCCTGCTACCATCACTTCGGCCCGCGGAAAATTCACATCGTCGATCAGCGTGCTCAGTCTCGATGGCGGCCTCTTAAGCGGAGATATACAGATTCCCGTTGGAACCGAGGCCACACTAAAAATTCCGGCCGGTCTGCGTTCGATCAGCATGCAAGCGGTGGTACGATTCGTTCGCTCGCAGCAAGCCGGATTCGAAATGATCGGTATCGGCCTGGAAGACCGCGCAAAGTTGCGTCGCTTGCTCATCTCCCTAGGCGGCCCCGAAGGCACCATTCGCTAGCCCTTCTTCCTTTTTCACCACTCGGGTTTTAATCGTTCGCCATTGAAACGTGCGAATTTTGATTATTCCGGGACTTATTTTTCCTTCTTGCGCTTGCCTCGGCCTGTATGTGCTCTTGCGCTCGCTCGGTGATACTGCCTGCGAATCAGTTCTATGTCGACCGTCGGCTTGGGCATCTTCATGTCGAAATCTTCCATCGTGGCGCTCACGATCTGCGAGACCGCCAGGTTTCTGAACCATTTGTGATTCGAAGGGATGATGTACCACGGCGCATTTTTCTTGCTGGTCTTCGCGAACATGTCCTCATAGGCTTCCATGTAGTCGTCCCAGAGTTCGCGCTCTTTGTAGTCACTATCGCTGATCTTCCAGTGGTGCGCTTCATCGTCCAATCTCGCGCGGAATCGCACGAGTTGCTCTTCCGGGCTGATGTGCAGGTAGAACTTGATCACATGCGTGTTGTTTTGTCGGCGCAATAGGTGTTCGAAATCGTTGATCAAATCGTAGCGGTCGTGCCACACCTCCTTGGGAGCGAGGCTGTGCACGCGCACCGCAAGCACGTCTTCGTAGTACGAGCGGTTAAAATAGCAACAGACCCCTGCGCCGGCACGTGCGGATGGACCCGCCACAGAAAATCCCGCGCACGATCCTCCCAGGTAGGTTGCTTGAAGCCGGTCACCGTGGTGCCCTGTGGATTCATTGCTCCCAAAACGTGAGTAACTGTTCCATCTTTGCCCGCCGCATCGAGAGCCTGCAGTACCACGAGCAGGGAGTGTTTTCTTTCCACATATAGAATCAGTTGCAGCTTCGTAAGTTTTTCGCAGTACTTTTGAATCGCCGGCAGAGCTTCTTTTTTCGAAACATGCTTGCCCTTATAGCCGGCGTCAATCTTCCGCAGTTTCACCCGCTCTCCGGGCTTCACCACGAATTCCTTGCGATAGTCCATGTGGCTTTCCTCTCCGCGGCTGAATCCACGAACGGCACGATCTGAAACGTGGTCCGCGACGGGAGTATAGCTCTCAAACCCAGCCCTCAGCTATTTCAGAGTCCCGTGCTAAACATCTTACGTTCCTGAGCGCTGTTTAGATTCGCGCGAAAGCTCAAAACCAAATCTGACTGACGCCAATCCGATTCGCAATTCGCTGCGTACGTCTCGCAGGGAGAAGTTGCACCGGAGTGGTTGCGTCTTTGAGCCGCGGCGGCCGCATTCTTCTCCAAAAAAATCCTAAAGGAGTGTTATCGTGAGTACAAATAAGGAAAAGCTATTGGTGTGCGCAGACGAAGAGCAGAAAGCGGGAAGCAGCAGGAGAGATTTTTTGAGGCGGGCTTCTATCACAGGAGCCGTCTCAGTCGCCGGGTTTAGCAGCCTCTTGAGTCTGGCCTCTCCCAGCGCAAATGCAGCGACCGGCCGCTCGCGTGATAGTCACGACGAAGACAACGACGGTTTAAAGAAGCGCGACACGAACATTTTGGTCGCCGCGGAAATCGCCGAAGCCCTCGCTGTAACCACCTACACACACATCTCGAAACGGCGCCGTTTTTCAAACGTCTGCCGTCCGACGATCAGGGATATCTGGTAGGCGCGCGACAAGAAGAGATGTCCCACTATCTTCTCGAGAAATCTGTCACCGGGCAGCCGTCCCCATTCGTCTCTTTCTTTTATCCCAAAGGTATGTTTGAGAGCGCACAGACCACTCTGAACACGCTAGTCACACTCGAAGATGCTTTTATCGCTGCCTATCTCGTCGGCGTGCGCAACTTCAGCACACGCGATTTGCGCGTTACAGCCGCGCGGATCATGGGCATCGAAAGCGATCACCGTACGCTGGCCCGCGTCCTGGGCCCCGACGTAGCCGCGCAGGATGGCGGACCCATCAACAAAATTACCGGCGCGCAAGGCGTGCAGGAAAGCGTGGCACCTCCCAACAACAATGGCTACGAGCGCACGCTCTGCTGGACCGAAATCGATCAAGCCGTCACTGCTCTAACGCCCTTCGTTGACATCACCGCCGCCAAAGCTGCTGGGTTCGACGTTTCGAGGTCCTTTGGCTTTGATCCCTTCAATCCAACTCTGCCCAATCCTCTAGGAGACTTCATCTCCTTCGCAGGCTGCTAGCAACCATGAAGCGCAGGCGAGCCCGGATCTATGAAGGGCTCGCCAGAGCCATGCAGTAGAGCCCTGATTTCCGTTTAACGTCGAGCAGGTGCGCCTTTGTAAAGGTTGTCGAGAAGGCGTATCTAAAGTCGGTGGTCTCAGTTGGTTCGCTTGGCAACCGCACGGGACGATATGCTCACAGCCTCCGCGTCCTTGAATTTTGCCAAACAGCGTGCTAGCGTTTTCCGTGATTAAAACAGAACAATTTCGGGCTCGCTCCAGCGGCTTAGCCAGGAATTGGACACCGTTTCGATGTATCGGTTTAGCCGCTGCTAGGCTCGTAGTAAGACGAGAATCGTCTGCGCTGAAGATCGCTAGCTCGAACTGCCATCCGGTTTCACTTTCTTCTACTCACCGCGCCGCTTTTACTGTCGAGTCAACAGAATTAAATCGGCAAACTCGTGAATTTAGAAAATCTGTAACTTACGGAAAACAAACGACAGAGACGTGCTCAAATCGCCAAACAATTCAAGAGTGCTCGGACACGTTCTTGATGTCTTCTTCGGCAAGTGCAGCCAGCAGTTCAACCGCATCGGTTACGTTGACACCCTCGAGCACGGCTGCTACATTGCCTCACCTACGTTCGCGGGGGCGCACTAAGCTGAAGGTATCCGGTTTTGCATGGATGGTCGGGATTTCAGTAGCGGCAGCCTTGGCCGGCGGCTGCGCCGTTAGCCACAAAACGGTCATTAAACCTGGCAACGCGCCCGCTCAACTCCTGACCGCGACAAAAAACGATCTCGTCGGGCGCTACAATCAGCAGGCCCAAGCCGTCACGTCGTTAAACGCAACAGTGTCCATGAAACTCACCGCCGGATCCGCGTACTCCGGCGTGATTGAGCAATATCATGAAGTAAACGGATTCATCCTGGCCGCCAAGCCCGCGAACATTCGGGTAATCGGCCAAGCGCCAGTCGTCAGCAAGAACGTATTCGATATGGTGAGCGACGGCGACACATTTCACATTTACATTCCATCAAAGAGTGAATTCATCGAAGGCCCGGACAATTTGACGAGGCAAGCTTCCAAGCCCATCGAAAATCTTCGCCCGCAACATCTGATTGACGCCCTGTTATGGGAACCGGTTCCGGCCGGGGCGCAGGTGTTGTTCGAAGAAGCCAGCGAAGGTACCAGTCGCTCTTACATACTCACCGCGATCCGCGCCGGATCTGGAGAAAACGCAACAAACGGCGGCGCTGCGGGTTCATCCGACTGGGATATAGCGCGCAAAATCTGGTTCGATCGCACCAACTTGCAGATAGTTAGAGTGGAAAACTTTGCTTCCGGCGGAAAAGTGGTTTCAGACGTTCACTATTCGAATTGGCTCCCGGTCGCCCTGCCACCCAATGCTTCGAAAGCGCCCAATGAGGCGACATCCGCGGATTCGGCAACGGCCACCTTAACCTATCCGCACGAAATTGCCATCAGCCGCCCCGGCGACGATTACCAACTTCAGATCGATCTCAAGAAACTCACCGTCAATGAGCCGATCGCGGCCGATCGCTTCGTACTCAAGCAACCGCCCGGAACTAAGCTGATTCATCCGGATGAAGACGCCAAGGAGCCGCAAAAGCCGTGATCCGCTACATGATCCTGCAAAACGTCTTGCACCGTCCTCTCCGGACTTTCATTACGGCCCTTGCTGTTGCGGTCGAAGTCACCATGGTAATCATGGTGGTCGGCCTCACCACGGGCTTGCTGCAGGACTATGCCAAGCGCACGGAAGGCATAGGCGCGGACGTCATGGTCCAGCCTCCCTCTTCCTCTCTGTTCATGAACTTCGGCGGCGCGCCCATGCCCATCAGCATAGCCGACAGGTTGCAGCATCTCGATTACGTTCAAGCCGTTTCTCCGGTCTTAATTTCCCTTAATTCGGTCGCCGCGCTGGAGAATATTTTTGGGATCGACCCGGAAAGTTTCCGCGCAGTATCCGGCGGATTTGTTTTTTACTCTGGCCACGACCTTCAGGAGCCGAACGACATTTTGGTGGACGATATTTACGCTCAGGGAAAAAACGTTAAGGTGGGCCAGACGCTGCACATCCTGGCGCATGATTTTCATGTGGCTGGAATCGTCGAGCATGGCAAATCCGCACGGCTATTTGTTCTCCTGTCTACCTTGCAGGAGATGACTGGCGCGCACGACAAGGCCTCGATCTTCTTGATCAAATGTGATCGTTCCAACCATGCAGCCGCGGTTGCGGAGGAAGCCAAGCACCTTCTGCCGGGGTACGAAGTCCGCCAGCCCAAAGACCTTATGGCGCTGATGACTTCGTCGAACGTGCCTTATCTAGGGACCTTCATAAACGTCATGATCAGTATTGCCGTTATCGTGGGGTTTTTGGTCACTTTCTTGTCGATGTACACAACGGTCATCGAGCGCACGCGCGAAATCGGCGTGTTGAAGTCGCTGGGCGCCTCCAAAAGTTATATCGTCAGAATTATTCTCAGTGAGACAACTCTGCTCTGTCTGGTAGGGACGGCTGCGGGAATAGGCCTGAGCCTCGCCCTACGCGCTCTCATCCACGATCTCCACCCTTCATTGCCGATTCAGATTACTTACGGTTGGTCTGTTCGCGCCTGCTTGATCGCTATCGCTGGCGGCCTTTTGGGCTCGTGCTACCCCGCCTGGATCGCCAGCCGGAAAGATCCAGTCGAAGCCCTCGCTTACGAATAAAATGCCACTCTTGACCCTCTCCCAACACACATACCCGCTAGGAAGAAATGGCCAACGCGGCTAGAATATTTCCATCCTCGGAAGTGTTGACTCTCGCACGGGAGCGGGCGTTGGAACCGATACTTAAAACGGAAAATTTGTGGAAGGTGTATCGCTCCGGCAAGGTAGAAGTGCCGGCGCTTCGCGGCGTGGACATGGAAGTCTACCCCGGAGAATTTGTCTCCATCATGGGTCCGTCCGGCTGCGGAAAATCCACAATGTTGCATGTGATTGGCGGCCTGGCTCAAGCCACGCGCGGCCGCGTTCTACTCGACGGAAACGATCTCACCACCATGACGGACTCGGCCAGGACACTTCTGCGCCGCCACAAAGTCGGTTTCGTTTTTCAGAAGTTTAACTTGCTACCTACCCTCGACGCCTACCACAACATCGCCTTGGCGCAGCACATTCACGGAAACGGCTTCGACCCGCACCGTTTTGAAGTTGTAGCCAGTCTTCTGGGGCTTACCGGGCGGCTAACGCACAAACCCTCGGAACTTTCAGGCGGCGAGCAGCAGCGTGTGGCGCTCGCCCGCGCAATTGTCAGCGAGCCGAAAATCGTTCTCGCCGATGAGCCCACCGGAAATCTCGACACGAAAAGTTCGGAGGCGGTGCTGAACTTGCTGCGCCAGCTAAACCAGGACTTGGGCCAAACGATTGTCATGATCACTCACAACCCCGATGCGGCTGCGTACGGACATCGCGTGCTGCATATGCGCGACGGCCAGGTCGTTGACGGATCTACAGTCCACTAACATGCGCAAGGTATGGCAAGGAATCGTTCGAACGATTTTTTGGTCCTTCGAACGCGGAAGCTGGCCGTATGATTCGATGGTCGTCGCTATCGTTTTATTTGTGCTCCTCACTCCGCGCCACTTGTTCCACGACCAGCCGCAAACAATTGCTCTGGCAAGCTCCGAGGTTCAACTCCTCTCCGAAGACCACGATAATCAGACACGAACTTACCGTTTGGACGCCAAAATTTTAAAGCCCGAAAAGCGTGCCAAGGAACCGACGCCGGAACTCGAACGCGAGATACATGATATTTTGGGCCGCGCCGTTGACGATTTGAAAGAACACATCTTCCAGGTGACGCGAATCGACCCTATCCGCGCGCCTGACGGATCGGTCGTCTATTACGACGTTACCGTCCACCCCTGACGGCAAGTCTCGTCCACGGCTGCTGCCTCTTTGCATCGCGGAACCGCCTAATCAGCCGACGCATCTAATCCTGTGTGTTATCATGACCCGCGTTTTGATTGCGATTTTGGGCCGAGTCTTTGGGGGAACGTCCTGATGGCGAATCGTACGAAGTTGGTGGCACCGCTATGCTTCGCTCTTTGCTTGGTGAGCGTAGTTGGCTTCGCCGCTGGATCACAGAACCGGGGACCTTGGACGCTTGAGTCCGTCTTGCGTCAGCTCGATCTGCAAGACAAAACCTTTCGAAGCCTCTCCGCGGAAGTGGAACGTACGAAAGTGACAGTCGTCGTCAATGACCACTCCACAGAAACCGGCACCCTTCTCGTGCGCGGCGACAAAATGCTTTTGCAAATGAAAGCTCCAGACATGCGCACGGTCCTGCGCACTGGCGACAATCTTTACGTCTATACTCCCGGTCTAAATCGCGTCGAGGAGTACAATCTCGGAAAGAACCGCACGATGGTAGATCAATTTCTGCTGCTGGGTTTCGGAACATCCGGGAAAGAGCTTGAGAGGAGTTATCTCATCACGCTGTTGGGCGAACCCATGCTCGACGATAAGAAGACCGCTGAACTGGAATTAACGCCAAAGTCCGCGGATGCCCGCAATCAGATTTCGAAAATTCAAATTTGGTTCGATGAGTCTTCATGGCTTCCTATTCAACAGCAATTCAACGAAACGGGATCCGGGGATTATTTCACCATCCACTACTCAAAGATCGTCCGCAATCCCAACATCAGCGAGTCCGAGTTCAAGCCTCACTGGCCAAAAGGTACCGAAAAGACTCGTCCGCAGGGCTAGCTTCTCGGCAATAACGTTTCAAGTCCTGTCAAGCCTTTGCAGTTCGCACTTTCTCTGCGTTCCGTCCAGCCGATTCATGTTCGAGCAGCGTGCGCTTGCGCTCGAGGCCCCATCGGTATCCGGCTAGATTTCCGTCCGCCCGCACGACACGATGGCAAGGGACAACCACCGAAACGGGGTTTGTCGCACACGCCCGTGCCACGGCTCGGATTGCCGTGGGATGCCCAATCGCGCGCGCAACCTCGCCGTAGGTGCGAGTCGCCCCGTAGGGAATTCGTTTGAGCTCTTCCCAGACGCGCCGCCGAAACGCCGTCGCCTGTACGTCGGTGGGCAGATCAAGATGCGGCTCTTTGCCGCGAAGGTGCGCGAGAATTCTAATCACCCATTGTTTGAGGTTTCTCGATCCGCCGCCTCCACTGTCTATTTCCGCGCGCGGATATTCCTTCCGCAGGGCAGCTTCCAAGGGGGCGTCTTTTCCTCCGAGGTAAAGCGCGCTGATTCCACGACTAGTGCCGGCCACCAAGAGACGTCCCAGTGGCGAATCGACGATCGTGTAGTGAATCTGCATTCCAGCTCCACCCTGCCGGTATGTGGCCGGCGTCATGCCCAGCTGCGAAGGGGCGCGTTCATACAAGCCCCTGCTCGAACCAAATCCTGCGTCGTACAGTGCGGTAGTCACATCGTCTCCTTTTTGCAAATTGGATTTCAGGCGCTGCATACGTTGAGAGTCAGCGTATTGCCGGGGCGTAATGCCCATCACTTGGCGGAATGTACGTTCAAGTTGGTGCGGTGCCATTCCGGCAGCTCGACCCAATGAAGCCAGGGTCAGCCGAGCTTCGCCGTCTCTGCCATCCTCGGCTCGAATCTGAGCGTCGATTTCGCGGCAAACTCGCGCAACAGACATCGTGCGGGGATCGCGCAGGTTCATAGCCCGCGGCCGGCAGCGTTGACAAGCGCGAAACCCTTGTTGTTCAGCCGCTTCCGCAAGCGGGAAAAAGACCACTTGCTCGCGGCGAGGCTTGCGAGACGCGCATGACGGCCGGCAATAAACTCCCGTGGAGCGAACGGCATAGACGAATGCGCCGTCGGCGCCCCGATCGCGGGACTGCACAGCATGCCAGCGGTCCTCTAGATATTGTTTGCTGTCTTTTCGCTTTTTGTTGGAATTACGCCGCATGTGTTGCATCACCTACGCAGTTATTAACAAATCGAAATTACCGAATCGCAGCAGGAATCGCTATCCGATTCTTGCGTTCGAACTGGATTTCCACAGCCTTTCGCCTCGCCCGGAAAATAGCGTTCAAAAACGTCCAAACCGTCTGCCTTCGGAGGGTTACATCATAAGGCACTTTCGCCCGCACCCCTGTTGACGTCATAATAGAGCACGCGCATATTCGGACTCCACAGGGGTGGGGTCGGGTAATACTTGGGGGGAGAAGCTATGGGGGCTGCTCCGCAACGGAACAGGCAGGTAGCAGTATCGCCGCTACGTGTAGTGGAAACTCAGACTCTCACAACATCAGTGCCCGCGCTGGGTAAACCAGGACCGCGTCGCTTCGCACGTATTCCCACACATGCCATCGGAGTCGCTACCGAGCGCCGCGGCAATCCGCGAGCTTCGCTTTCTCTGCCGCTTCGCCTGATTCGGGTCGGAGATGAGATCGAAGATGTTCCGGTTACGCTGGTAACTCGGAACATCAGCTCTAGCGGCATCTACTTCCTGGCGCCGCGCAAGTTCGAGCCTGGTACAGCGATCGAACTGGAAGTCGCGTTGGTCGACCGTCCAATGGGTCAGGGAAGAGTACAAATGTGTACCGCAGCTCATATCATTCGCGCGGAGGAGGCGGACACACCCGGTTGGCACGGCTACGCCGCGACATTCGATGATTTCGCGCTTCGCCGCGATGACGTGCTCCCGCTTCGCTACCAAGCGAGCTAGCGTTTCCTTGGTTCAGAACGATTAAGACGATCAAGGGGAGCCAGGGTCTAATTACCTGCCAGCGGCTAGCCGGGAATTTGCAAACGCAACAACTCCGCTGCCTAAGCGAATGACCACGCCCTACCGCTCAAAAAATCTCACTATCAGGATGATCGCGCTACAGCGAATTCAGAAAAGCGATTAGCTGTTTCTTCTCTTCCTCGGTCAGGTTCATCTGGAACCGCTGATTATAAAAATTAACGAGCTGGTCCAGGTTCTGCGCCGCTCCATTGTGGAAGTACGGAGCGCGGGAAGCGAGTCCGCGTAGGATGGGCCCTTTAATCCGATTCACATCGCTGCACGCCCCCGTAATTAAGCCTTTACCAGGATCGGTAGTGTTGACGACATAAGGCTGTGCAGCGGTTTGCGCAGTGGCGAAAGGATTCGGGCAGCCCGTAATCTGATAAACCGGAAGATCGGGAAAGTCCAGTTGCGCGAGCGCGCTGGCAATCTGCGGATCGGTTTCGGTCGCGGGATCATGACCCGTGCCGATATCCAGCGGCAAGGGCAACGAGTGGTTCCCCACGTTTGGCGCATCGTGGCACGTCGTGCAGGTACCCTCGAACGAAGCGATCGGTAGTGTTGTCCCCAAGGCAGCGGCTAGTGCCGCGTTGTCATTCAACCCGCGGACATTGGATATGCTGAACGTATGCGTGTTGAATATTACCTCGCCGGCCGCGATGTTTTTCTGCGCCTCAACCAAAGCCCTGGCGAACGGATCTCGGGGGGCGCCTTGATTTGCAAAGCCGGTGAATAGGGTGAACACGGTTGGATTGAACGGGATGTGGTTAGGATCCTGCCCCAGCGTATCGTTGATACCGGGATAGTACGCTTCCTGTGAAAGGTCCGCCGGGCCGCCTTGAGCTTCCTTTGTGACCAACAAGCCGGCGCGGTCATCCAGCAATTGAGCGCTGAAAAGTCCTAGCTCGAAATTCACGATCGCTGTTTGTTGCGCCACGGTGGGAGGCACTCCCTGCGCATGCGTCGTAGTTGCGTCGACGGCCTGATGCATCAGATCGCTGAAGAGGTTTGCTGGATCTGTCGTCCCATCGTTCAAGGGCAGGATCGTCTCGCGACCGTCGAACATGATCGTGCTCAAGAATTTCAGATTCGTGGTCGGCAGCGGGCGGCGGAACACCGACGCAGTCCTTGTTCCCAACGTTGGCTCGGTTACTAGTGCGCAACCGTATGGATCGTGAGTAGCTACGATTTGGAATTGGACGGGGTTGGGTGTCGGTACCGTAAGCGGGATTCGGATCAACCCGTGCCCCAGCAGCAGGCTGTGGTCTGCCGGATTCCTCGACGACCCGTTAGGGCAATTTGCTCCGTCAACTGCGGCGAACAGCGGGTCCTGTCCATGCGTCGAGAAAAACCGCTCCTGAATGTTCTGTGTACTGAGTCCCATGGCGTTGCTTGCGATGTGGCATGTGCTGCACGACCTCCCGTTCGTCCCCAGGCTCTGAAAGAACGGATTGCTGTGGTCGAACGGCCCGTTCAAGTTATAGGTCGCGATCACACCGGTGGGATCGAAGAAGGCGAATAGCTGCGGAATCACAGCCGCGGAGACGGCGGTCGCCAATCCCAGCACTACCATCGCGAGCGCCAATTTCTTGCCTCGGCTTGCCGTCCAAGAATGCAAAATCATCTTCATCCGCATAGTCCACCTCTTTGGCGTATCAACATAGGATTGTCGGCTATTGGCAAAGCAACCCAAACTCGACAGACGGCTACGAACACTGATTAGGTTAGGACTTGAATCTCAAACTTCCGCTTCGAGGTCAATGGATGGCGGCTGGCAATAAGCTGGAATCGATCTGTATGTCTAAGTCATTCAGTACGCGAAATTTATATTGTTGCCCCGGACAATTTTGGTCAGAATACAATCAAGTTTGCCAAGTATCCTTATGCCTATACGGCCTAACAAATATCGTTTTGGTCCCTTCGAACTGCGGACCAGGACACGGGAGCTCTACAAACAGGGCACCAAGCTAAAGCTGCGCCCACAACCGTTCCAGGTCCTGAAGATATTGGTTGAGCGGGCCGGTGACGTGGTTTCTCGCGAAGAACTACACGACCTGCTGTGGCCCGCGGAAACTTTTGTGGACTTCGAGCAGGGGCTGAACACGTCGATCAAGGTCTTGCGCGGAGTGCTCAGCGATTCCGCGAGCGAGCCGCGTTATATAGAAACGTTGCCAAAGCTTGGCTACCGGATCATCGTCCCTGTCGAGGCGCAGGCCGAGGAGCCTGTTTCGTCCAATGAAACGAACGCTCCAGGGCAAAACGCAACCGCCGAAACTGCGCTCGGCGAGAAAATCCCTCATGACCGCATCCCGCAACCGTTCGTCGTACGAAAATGGCCGCTCCTGGCAGGAATTTCAATCGCCCTGATTGTTGCATTCATCGGTGGCTACTTCCTGTGGTCGCGCTCCCGTTCGGCGCCCCAGCCAGCTGGCAGCCGCACGATGCTTGCAGTCCTTCCCTTCGACAATCTCACTGGGGATCCTTCGCAGGATTACTTCAGCGAGGGTCTGACGGAGGAAATGATCGCGCAACTTGGACGTCTCGATCCGCAGCACCTCGGAGTGATCGCACGCACTTCCGTAATGCACTACAAGAACACCTCAGAACAATTGGACCAGATTGGCCACGAGTTGGGAGTTCAGTACGTGCTGGAAGGCAGCGTTCGCCGCGATTCAGACAAAGTTCGAATCTCAGCACAGTTGATTCAAGTGAAAGACCAAAGCCACGTCTGGGCGCGCCAATACGATCGCGAGCTAAACAACCTATTAGCCCTGGAGGGCGAGATCGCGCGAGAGATTGCCGGAGGCATCCAGCTGACTCTCGGCAATGCGAATCATATCGACTCCGCCCGTTATCAGCAGGTTTCTCAGTCTCCCAGTTCGTACGAAGCCTACGACCTCTACCTAAGAGGCCTATACTTCTGGAACAAAAGAACCGCTGCTGATTTTGAGCGAGCCATCGAATATTTTCGGCAGGCCACAGAAAAGGATCCTAATTATGCACGAGCGTATACCGGCTTGGCGAATTCTTACGTGCTGATGGCCGGCTACAGCGACGTTCCGCCCAAAGAGTTCATGCCCAAAGCGCGCGCGGCAGCCCTGCGCGCCGTTGAGCTTGACGATACCTTGGCCGAAGCTCATGTCTCTCTCGGAGTAATCGCACAAAATTACGATTGGGATTGGCCCACCGTTGAAAGGGAATACCGCCGCGCCATCGAACTGAACCCCAATTATCCAACGGCGCATCAGTGGTACGCCGAGTCGTTGGCGCTGCAAGGCCGTTTCGACGAAGCATATGTCGAGATCGAACGCGCGCGCCAGCTCGATCCCCTCTCTCTAATAATTGGATCGGACTACGCAGTAATTCTTTACTTCTCTCGCGAATATGACCGCGCTATCGGACAGTTTCGCTCCGTGCTAGACAGGGAGCCGCGTTTTCCGCGGGCACACATGGTGGTATATGCGTATGCACAAAAGGGCATGTATGCGGAGGCGCTCGCAGATATACAGAATTGGCGTCGTCTCGGCGATGGCCCGCAGTCGATGCTGCTGGCGTACGTGTCGGGTCGTGCGGGGCAGCAGGTGGAGGCCAGGCGGGCGCTTCGAGACCTGCAATTGAGGCCGGGAGAGAAAACTTATGCATACTCGATCGCGGTGGCTTATCTCGGTATTGGCGATAACGAAAAAGCAATCTCATGGCTGCAAAAGTCGTACACCGAGCGCACCATCACTACCGCTCTCCGCGTCGATCCAGCCTTTGATCCATTGCGCAGCGATCCACGATTCCAGGAACTTCTACGGGGTATGGGTTTAGCACAGTAGACTTATTTTGTTGGTTACTACTAAGCCATAAGAGCTTGAAAACGAGGAAGGCTGCGAAGAGAGTCTAGGTCCGCATCATTTTGTGCCCAGCGCTTATACCAGAAAGCATGCGTCATAGCCTTATCCAGACAATCGATCGCCTCGTCTGGCTTCCCTTGTAGCGCGTAGACGCAGGCGATGTTGTAGAGGATCCCGCAGTCCTCGGGGTCGATCGCTAGAGCGCGTTGGGCCCAATCTAAGCTTCGAGCCCGCTCGCCTAATTGGCATAGCGCATTCGCGCCCAAGTACAGCGCACGTGCATCGTCGGGGTGAAGTTCCAAATGCTTTTCGGCCCGCTGCCAAGCGCGCCGGTATGAGTCCTCCGCATCCTGCTTGCGGCCCAGCCCCGTATAAACCATCCCGAGCAATTGCGGAGCTTGGTAGTCCTCAGGCTTCACCTCGGAGGCCTGTTCGAACTGACGCGCCGCCTCCTTCAACTTTCCCTGCTGAAAGCACGCCCGCGCGTAGAAGTAATAAGCTTCGAAGAGCCGGGAGTCCAGGCGAATTGCAGTCTGGAACTCAACCTCGGCCTCGTCATAGCGCTTGCTTAGCGAAATAGCAAGTCCTCGCGACACGTGCGCCTCAGCCAGGCCCGGGTCTAGGAGCAATGCCTTGCGGCTGGCATCGTCTGCCGCCCGTAGATTTGTCTCGCTGGCTTCCCAGTACATGTACAGATAGGAATGGCAGTCGGCGACCCCGGCGTAAGCCCGAGCATAGCCAGGATCGATCTCGATAGCGCGAGTAAACATCTGCCTGGCAAAATCGTAGCCGCGGCGTCGAAACTGATAAAAGAATTGCCGGCCGCGGAGATAGTAATCGTAAGCTTTCACATCTGCTGTCGGCGGCTTGGCGATCGCTTCTTTTTCGCTGGCGGTCAGCATCACTTTCAAAGCGCCGGCAATGCTCTGCGCAATTTCGTCCTGTATGGCAAAGACGTCTTCCATCTCGCGGTCGTAGCGTTCTGCCCAGACCGAGTGGCGCGTTCGCGTCTCCACGAGCTGTGCCGTGATTCGCAGGCGGTTCTTGGCTCGGCGCAGGCTTCCGCCCAATACGTAGGCAGCGTTGAGCTCCTGTCCCACTTGAGGCGCGGTTACCGGCTTATCTCTGTACACCAGCATTTCAGCGCGGGGAAAAACCCTAAGCTTACTGATTTTGGATAGCTCCGTGATGATGTCTTCCGTCATGCCATCGCGGAAGTACTCGTCATCCTTGGCTCCACTCAAATTCTCGAAGTAAAGCACAGCGACAGACTTTTCGACTGCCGCCGCGGTCGCTGCTGCGATTCGGCCTGAGCCGGAGTCGCGCTTCAACTGTTGAAGGTCGGCGCGCAACTTTTCCGCGCTCGCGTATCGTTGTTCCGGGACTTTCTCCAACAATCTGTTGACGATCTTCTCGAGTTCGCTCGAGAATTTCGGATTCAGGCGAACTGGTGACACGGGCGCCCGATTGAGAATCGCGTCGAAGATGACTGCCGAAGTGCTGCCCGAAAACGGCAGACGTCCGGTTCCCATTTCGTAGAGCACTACGCCGAAGGAAAACAGATCGCTGCGCGCATCGACGTCCTCGCCGCGTGCTTGCTCGGGGGACATGTAAGCCACGGTACCCATGGCCGTGCCCGGGCTTGTTAGGTAATCAGGAGATGCGACCGCTGTGTCCGCTGCGAAAACTGCCACGGTTTCGCCGACCAGCTGCCGTCTGGACGCCATTTTCGCCAGCCCGAAATCAAGAACCTTGGCATTTCCGTTTTGCGCGATGAAAATATTTGCCGGCTTTATGTCACGGTGAACAATTCCCTTTGCATGCGCGGTGGCTAGAGCGTCGGAAATCTGGATAGCAAGATCGAGAATCTCTTCGACTTCCATTGGCCGGCCTTCGATGCGGTGCTTCAGCGTGGCGCCCTCGAGATACTCCATGACGATAAACGGGCGCCCTTCGTGCTCGTCAATATCGTAGATCGTGCAGATATGAGGATGATTCAATGCCGAAGCCGCCCGCGCTTCGCGTTGGAATCGTTCGAGGGCCTGCCGGTCCTTGGCGGAATCTTCCGGCAGGAATTTCAAGGCAACGCTGCGGCCCAGCCGGGTATCCTCACCGCGGTAGACCACGCCCATGCCGCCACCGCCCAGTTTGTCGATTATGCGATAGTGGGAGAAAGTCTGGCCAACCATGGAGGCAAGGATCCTTTGCGAACGCGCATGCTATCTTTTGGTACGGAACAAGTCAACGCAACCGTCAGCCTTGTCGCGAGACCCAGCACGTTGGAAGGATATCCGAGCGGCGTCAACATTCCAACACCACGCCGCGCGAAAACCTTTTGTCACGCGCTGGCTACCTTAAGACAGAGCTTTCCGATGTTTTCACCGTTGAACAGCTTCAGCAGGGTGTCGGGAAATGTTTCGAAGCCCTCCACGATATGCTCGCGCGATTTCAGCTTACCAGCCGCCATCCAGCCAGCCATTTCGCGCGCCGCCTCCGGATAACGATCGGCGTAGTCAAATACGACCATGCCTTTCATGCTGGCGCGATTAACCAGCAGCGAAAGATAATTCGAAGGCCCTTTGACTGGTGTGGTGTTGCAGTATTGCGAGATCGCTCCGCAAATCACGATGCGCGCGCCACGCGCGAGCTGCGTAAGCGCGGCATCCAGAATGTCGCCGCCCACATTGTCAAAATAAACGTCAATGCCTTTCGGGCAATGCTTCTGCAGAGCTTTGCGAACATCCTCCGACTTGTAATCGATGGCCGCATCGAAGCCGAGCTCCTTCACAATGTAGTCGCACTTCTCCGCGCCGCCCGCGATGCCAACCACAGTGCATCCCTTTATCTTCGCGATCTGTCCTACTACCGAGCCCACAGCACCAGCCGCGCCCGAAACGACCACGGTCTGGCCGGGCTTTGGCTGGCCGATGTCCAGCAAACCGAAATAAGCGGTCATCCCCGGCATTCCAAGTGTGCCAAGAAAAACCGGCAGAGGAATGGCGCCCGGGTTCACTCTCGTGATGCCGGTGCCGTTTGATATGGCGAACTCTTGAACGCCGAACGCTCCGTAAACGTAATCGCCAACGGCGAACTTGGGATTTTTCGAAGCTGTCACGCGACCCAGCGCCCCCGCCCGCATCACTTCGCCGATACCTACCGGAGCAATGTATGACTTCCCCTCGTTCATCCATCCGCGCATCGCCGGATCGAGCGAGATATACAGAATCTTTACGAGAAACTCGCCTTCGCCAGGATCGCGGACTGGCTCTTCCTTGTATGCCCAATCCGTTCGCTTCGGCATGCCCACGGGGCGCGCTGCAAGTTCGAATTTGTGATTCACTTCGCTCATGGCTGATCCTCCGCTACTGGCCACTGCTGTGGGCTGAGCCGTCATCGGGCAACTGTTGATAGTCGCTTACAGATGACAGTGACTAACGCGGCGGGCATTGTATATAATCGCGTGAACTGTGCCAAGTCACCACATTCTTTGCACACGGGAGGGCTAAATGGCCGGAGCACCCGCAAATGTACTGAACATGCCGCGACCGCCTGCTTTTGCCACCACAGCGGAGGAGCGCCGTCATCGCAAACAGATGCTGGCCGCCGCGTTTCGGCTTTTTTCGAAGTTCGGATTCGACGAAGGAGTAGCCGGTCATATCACTGCGCGCGATCCGGAAAAGCTCGACCATTTCTGGGTGAACCCGTTCGGAATGCACTTTGGCCAAATAAAAGCGTCCGACCTGGTTCTGGTGAATCACCACGGCGAAGTTGTCGAGGGAAAATATCCCGTCAATGCCGCGGCTTTTGCCATCCACTCGCAGGTGCACGCGGCGCGCCCCGACGTGATTGCTGCCGCACACGCGCATTCCCTGAACGGAAAATCCTGGGCCTCACTTGGGCGGCTGCTGGACCCAATTACTCAGGACGCTTGCGCGTTTTACGAAGACCATGGACTGTTCGCCGAGTTCACCGGCGTAGTCTACGAAACGTCAGAGGGCGAGCGAATCGCCCAAGCCCTGGGGCAAAATAAGGCGGCAATTTTGCGAAATCATGGGCTGATCACGGTGGGCCAGTGCGTCGAAGAAGCGGCGTGGTGGTTCATCACCATGGACCGAAGTTGCCAGGCTCAACTTCTCGCAGAGGGGGCCGGCAAGCCTGTAAAAATAGACCATGCAACTGCTGTCGCGACGCGGGAACAGGTGGGAAGTCATCTCGCGGGTTGGTTCCAGTTTCAGCCCCTACTTGCGCGTATCACCCGCGAACAGCCCGATCTACTTGAGTAGTCTCCGGACACAAAACTGCTCCCGGCTTGGGTGGAAGGTCAGTTTCCGATAACTCTTTAATCAGGCATGTGGTTTAAATTCCGAGTACGCCGTCAAACCCCAAAGTCGGGATGGTAAATCGGCGGCTGTTTGTCGGTTTCTTCTTTAAGTAACGCCGCGCGTTAATAACTCCAGGGGGTATAATCCAGCCCCAAATGCCATTCACCTCGGGTAGTTGCCTAGGGCCCTATGAAATCCTTGCCCCTCTCGGTGCCGGTGGGATGGGTGAAGTGTATCGCGCGCGGGACGCGAAGCTCGGGCGTGAGGTAGCCTTGAAAGCTCTACCTGAAGCTTTCGCTCGCGACACCGAAAGCATGGCCCGGTTTCAGCGCGAAGCGAAAGTCCTCGCTTCTCTCAATCACCCCAACATCGCAACGATTTACGGACTCGAAGACTCTGGCGGCATTCACGCACTGGTGATGGAGCTGGTGGAAGGGCCGACCCTTGCCGACCGCATCCGCTCTGGCCCGATTCAAATCGATGAGAGTCTGCGCATCGTCAAGCAGATTTGCGAAGCTTTGGAATACGCACACGAGCGCGGGATTGTGCATCGCGATTTGAAACCTGCAAATGTGAAGGTGCAAAACAACGATGCAGTCAAGATTCTTGACTTTGGTCTTGCGAAAGCAATCCGAGGCGATGCGGTCTCGACGGATGATTCCACTTCGCGTACGATCAGCGAAATGGCGACGCGGGCGGGAACCTTGTTAGGGACTCCGGCGTACATGTCGCCCGAACAAGCCGCGGGAAAAACCGTGGATCGCCGCGCGGACATTTGGGCGTTCGGCTGCCTGCTGTACGAAATGCTGACGGGGAAGAAGTTGTTTCACGGCGAATCCATGGCGGACACGCTGGCGGCTGTGATTCGTGCGGAACCGGATTGGACGCAGCTGCCTGCCGCCACGCCGCAACAGGTTCGCGTGCTGTTGCAGCGTTGCTTGCAGAAGGATTCGAAGCAGCGGCTGCAAGCCATCGGCGAGGCGCGCATATCGCTCGACGCAGTCCTTTCGGGCCCGCCCGATGCGGCGCTGGCGGGCGCTCCGGCAATTACCATACCTCGCTGGCGCGGAGCACTTCCCTGGGCCCTCGCGTGCGTTGCGATCGTAGCGGCCGTGGCTCTGTTCTTAACGCTCATCGTCGACGTAAATGTTTCCCCGCCTGTTTCTGGTCCCCTCGCCTGGAAGCAGATCACTTTTACTACCGGCCACAAGCAAGGACCCATCCTCACCGATGGAGCACGCCTCTATTTTCAAACTCAAGATGGCCCCGTAGAAATGTCCGTGAACGGTGGCCCCACGGCTTCTCTGCGCGCCTCCGTCTCCGGAATGGGAATGATGGACATTTCTCCGGATGGCTCCGAAATGCTGGCGCTGAAGAGAGATCTGAATGACGAAACGGGTCGAGGTTCCCTTTGGTCGGTCCCGGTTCTCGGAGGTTATCCCAGGATGCTGGGCAACCAAACCGCTCGCGGTGCGAACTGGTCGCCCGACGGCCGCATGATCGCTTATGCCGATCTGAATTCCGTGTACGTCGGTGACGGGCATGGGGCGAATGTGCGGAAGATATGGGACGCTCCGGGTGAGGTCGATGCAGCATATTTCTCGCCCGATTCCCACCTCATTGCTGCGACCGTCGTGGATGGCACGAAAGGAGCGAAGATATGGGAGCTGAAATCTGACGGAGGGTCGCCGCACCGGCTCGATCTGCATTGGCCCGAGGACGCCGATCAGTCGGATGGGCAGTGGACACCGGATGGCAAGCACTTTGTCTTTCTATCCCGTGGAGTTGCCCAGACAAACATCTACGAGGTGATCCGGCCGCCCTGGTCCGCGTTTTGGAAAAAGCCCTCCGCGGTGCGGATAACGGGAGGCCAGATGGATGTGTTGGCGGTGACGCCTTCTCGTGACAGTGCCGGTCTATTTTTGGTTGGAGAGATTGCCCAGGGAGCGATGCAAGTGTGGGATCCGGCGCAGAAGAGATTCCTGCCCTTTCTGGGTGGTCTGGCTGCAACGGAGTTCGTCATCTCGCCTGACAAGAAGTGGATGGTCTATGTTGACTACCCCCAGCATCATCTTTGGCGCAGCCGATTAGACGGCAGTGAGAAATTTCAACTAACGGATTCTTATTCGATCATGCCGCAATGGTCCCCGGATAGTAAGAAAATTGCCTATTCCGATTGGAACCAGATCTACGTGATATCGGCTGACGGTGGCATTCCAGAAAAACTGATCCCGAACCCCAACCAGGAGGTTTTACCAGCCTGGTCCCCGGACGGGAAATCGATCGCGTTTAGTGACTATCCGGAACCGGGGCAGTTCATGGGAATCAAAGTGCTCGATCTTACCACGCGGAAGATATCCGTCATGCCCGGATCGGAGGGCTTTGTTGGTCCCGCGTGGTCGCCCGACGGGAAGTACATGGTGGCTGCGGGCTATAATCCGACGCGCGTCGTGCTCTACTCGGCGCAAACAGGGACTTGGAAGGTGCTGAGGATCTCTGACCTCCTTTCGGGGAATTGTGTCTGGTCGAACGACAGTCAGTTTCTGTACTTCGACATGCCGGATGCGGGTCCAGAGCAAATGCGCGGATTTTATCGGCTGGCAATCGCGGACGGAGCGTGGAGTCGGATGGCCGCCTACGATCGTCCCGCTGTTATCGGCAACTCTGGGCAGGGCGTCTTCCCCAGCATCACTTCAGAAGGCCAACCCGCCATCATGATCGACACGAGCGTCGACCAGATATACTCGGCAAAGTGGAACTAGACCCTTCCTTTGCAATCGGAGTTGGCACAATGGTTCGCTCTCCTGTTTCTATTCTCCCGCTTGCAGAAGCGTGAAGCGGCCGCTAACTCCTGATTAGTCGATAATCGGAAACTGCCCCATCACCGTGGCTTGCCTTCGCTTGCCTGTTTTCGGGGCTGCTGCTACACTGTCGCGGCAAGAGCTACTGCTGCTCCTGCCATACTTCCTGTAAAAGGTTTATCCATGTCCGGACATTCAAAATGGGCCACAATTAAACACAAGAAGGCTGCCACGGACGCGCGTCGTGGCAAGGTCTTCACCAAACTAATACGCGAATTGACGATCGCGACGCGCACCGCCGGAGCCGACCCGGTGACGAACCCGCGCCTCCGCACGGCTATTCTCACCGCCAAGAGCGAGAACATGCCCAATGACAATATTGAGCGCGCGATTCAGCGCGGCTCCGGCACTCTCGAGGGTGAGACGCTGGATGAAGTGACTTTCGAAGGCTACGGCCCGGGTGGTGTTGGCTTGCTGGTGCAGGTTGTGACTAACAACCGCAACCGCATCGTCAGCGAAATTCGCCACATGCTTTCGAAAAATGGCGGCAACATGGCAGAAACCGGAGCAGTCGGCTGGATGTTTGACCGCAAGGGCGACATCGTAGTGCCGAAAGAAGCTGCCGACGAAGACAAAATGATGAGCATCGTGCTGGATGCGGGCGCAGAAGACTTGCGCGACGACGGCTCGGCCTGGGAAGTCACCACTCCTCCGGAAGCCATGGAAAAAGTTCGCGAAGCGCTGAACGCAGCGGGCATCAAGCCTTCTTCCGCGGAAGTTGGCTTCATACCCAAGAATTACGTGAAGCTCACCGGCGCGCAAGCCCAACAAATGGTTCGCATGATGGAAACGCTGGAAGATCACGATGACGTCCAGCACGTTTACGCGAACTTCGATATCGACGAAAAGGAAATCCAGGCTGCCGTAGCCGGGTAGTTCTCTTCGCGTCGCGTATTGCGAAAAAACACTACCTTTCGTTTCTGGCCCGCACGTACACTTGTGCGGACCAGCATGTCTTCTCACACCAGACTGAATGTAAAAGTGCGCGGTCTTCGCGTGCTCGGAGTGGATCCTGCGCTAGCCGGCGCCACCGGGTACGGCATCATTGAATTCGACGGCTCCACGCCGCGTCTGGTGCGTTTCGGATCGTTTAAACTTCCCGCGCGCGCTACACTTGCCGCGCGCTTGTACGAAATTCACTCGCTGATTTCCCGTTTGGTCGCCGAGTTTACGCCCGACGCAGTGGCAGTCGAGTCCGTATTCACCGCGCTGAATGTCAAGACTGCGCTAAAACTCGCGGAAGTACGGGGTGTCGTTCTCCTCGCTGCCGCACAAGCTTCCATTCCAGCGCATAGCTATTCTCCTCGCGAAGTCAAATCCAGTGTGGCGGGATACGGCGCTGCATCGAAGCAGCAAATGCAGCAAATGGTGAGTTCCGCGCTCGGCCTTAGCGAGGTTCCGGAGCCGGCTGACGCAGCGGACGCGCTGGCTGTCGCTCTATGCCACGCCCATCTCGCGCGAGCGCAGGAACGCATGAATGTTGCGCTGTCCGCGCCGCGCACGGTGATGGCATCCAGCGCGCCGGTTCGCAATACACAAACTCCGCGCAACCGCATCCGCGCTGCCCGCATCTTGGAATCGTGATAGCCTCGTTAGCGATGATTCGCTTTGTGAAAAACCGCATTGTCATGGGTCTTCGCAAAATTCTTCCCGCGCTTCTCATGGCAGCTTTCGCAATTCCCGCTTCTTGTTTGGGCGCTGAAACGCCAACTGGAAGTCCCGCTGTTGCCGTCGCCGCAGCCAGCGACGCACCGACTATCACCTATCGCAAAATCTTCAAATCCAGTTATCCGGAATTTGTCGAAATTAAGCTGGGCGAGAGCGGCCGCGGCACGTTCGATATCCGCCAGTTGGACGAAGCTGCCAATCCTCAGCCCTTCGAAGTCAGCGCTGCGCTCGCGGGCAGAATCTTTTCGTTGGCGGGGAAATTACATAATTTCCAAGGAGTCGACTTGGACATCCACAGGCGCATCGCGAATCTGGGCGAAAAAACTTTCCGCTACGACAAAGGCGTCGAAACACACGAAGTCAAATTCAACTACACGCTCGACGACTTCGCCGGCCAATTGACCGCAATCTTCGAAGGGCTGGCTCGCCAAACGACAGACTTGTCTGACTTGCAACGCACCATGCGCTACGACCGCCTGGGAGTGAATGACGTTCTTCAGCAGACGGAGCAGGATTACAACAACAAGCTGTTCCCCGAACCCGAGCGGCTGGTCGCCACGCTCGATCAGCTTGCCGCCGACGATAAGTTTATCGACATCGCCCGACAGCGCGCTCGAGCTCTTGCCAGCCGGATCCGCGCCTCCCACTAGCCGAAATCTCCGAATTAGCACTAGCGAGTATTGCTAACTCTTTTCACAGCTTGGGATTAGAGCGGTCTTACTTTTCTTCGATTCTGTCGGGAATGTGAGAACTGGCTAGTTGACCAGGTTGACATTTTTTGAGATTTACCGCTATCCTTCATCCATCCGTACGGGGACAATTTGCATCTGAATCAAACACGCCAATGACACCCAAAAAACTACCCACAATCCAGTTTGCCATGCTCTTTGCTTTACTTTCGATCACCGCGCTGCACGCTTCGGCGCAGTCTGTCTCGCAAGGCAACCGCATAAGCGCCGCCATCGGTTCCGATCAGATGGTCACCATGACCGGGCACATTCCTCACAATGCAAGACCGGAATTCGATCAGGGTCCTGTGGATTCAGCGTTCCAGCTTAACGAAGTTACGCTCCTCACCTTACCCTCGCCCAGCCAGCAAAAGGCTCTCGACAAACTTGTCGCCGAACAGCAAGACTCGTCGTCACCCAATTACCACAAATGGCTTACGCCCGAAGAGTATGCCGATCGTTTTGGCCTGAGCGTGAACGACGTTCAAAAGATTTCGACGTGGCTGAAATCGCAGGGTCTCACCGTTGTTAACGTGGCTCGCGGACGCAACTGGATCGTCTTCAGCGGAACCGCTTCCCAGATCCAAACCGCTTTCCGAACCGAAATTCACAACTACAACGTGAACGGAGAGATGCATTTTGCTAACGCCACGGCGCCTTCAATTCCGGCTTCATTGGCGGGCATCGCCACGGGAATCCGCGGTTTGGATGACTTTCACCCGAAACCAATGAGCGTCAAAAGAGCGCCGCAGGTCCAAAGCGCTCGCGCCAATTTTTTTGACAATCACTTTTCCCCTGGAGATTTTGTCGCTCCCGGCGACATCGCTACTATCTACGACCTAAAACCTCTCTATGCGGCGGGCGTCGATGGCACCGGGCAGAAGCTGGCAGTCATAGGCCAAACCGACATTTTTCTTGCTGATATCAATGACTTCCGCACCGGCTTCGGGTTGTCCCCAATCAGTTGCACCACGAACTCCAGTAATGTGATCACCTCCTGCAATTCGAGCAACTTCAAGTATGTGTTGACCGGCACAGACCCTGGAGTTTCTACCCACGGCGACGTCACCGAGTCGGACCTGGACGTAGAATGGTCGGGGGCAACCGCGCGCGGCGCGCAAATCATCTTCGTCAATTCGACAGATGTTTTTACTTCTTTCTACTTCGCCATCGACAACAAACTTGCCCCAGTGATCAGCCTAAGCTATGGCACTTGCGAATTTAATGACAATAATCTTCCCGCTGATGAAGTTGAGTTGACCAAGGCCAACACGTTCGGTATCACATTCGTGAACTCGTCGGGCGACAGTGGCGCTGCCGAGTGCGACCCCGATGATCCTAAGAACACTCTTGCCGTGGGCGGGGTGGCTGTTTCCTTTCCGGCCAGCAGTCCGGCAGTCACGGGAGTCGGCGGTACGGCTATCCCTATGGCCGACTTTACCAGCACATTTTGGGGTACGACGAATGCCACGGACGGTGGTACAGCCCTTTCCTATATCCCAGAGACGTCGTGGAACGACGATGTGGAACTGGTAGGCCTGGGTGGTTTCGGGACCTCACCTCAGGCGGTACAGTTAAATATCGGAATCTCATCCAGCGGCGGCGGTGCGAGCAATTGCTCCATCCAAAATGCTAGTTTTACAGCTTGTGTTTCCGGCTTTCCCCAACCCTCTTACCAAACGGTAACGATTCCCGGTCAGGCTAGCGTCCGTTTTTCACCCGACGTTTCGTTGCTCGCATCGCCAGACTTTCCGGGCTACATCGTATGTACGCAATTGTCGGAACTTGGCGACAACGGCACCGGCAGCAGTTGCGGCTCTGGCGGCGCTGCGGGAATCCTCGCTTCCATGGCCCTTCCCAACCCGGCGATCTTTGGCGGCACGTCGATTTCCGCTCCTATCTTTGCCGGCATCGTAGTTCTGCTCAATCAGGATCTGGGATCCACCGGTCTGGGTAACATCAATCCTATGCTTTACACTTTGAGCAAGACCACCTCCAATAAGGCGTTTCACCAGGTTACCAGCGGTAACAACATCGTCTTCTGCACTGCCGGCACTCCCAGCGCTATGCCAGCCGCAGACCGGTGTCCCTCGTCTGGCTCCCTTGGGTTCAACGCTTCCACGCACGACGCCACTAACGGATACAACTTAGTAACCGGTCTCGGATCGGTCGACGCCAACTCCCTGTTCACCGCGTGGAAGGGAAGCGCCGTCAACCCCACGCCCGCCTTTAGTCTATCCGCCAGCCCCAGCGTCGTTACTGTAGCGACCGCCGGCGGCACCGGAACCACTGTGATTACTGTGACTGGAACAAACGGTTACAACGGAACCATCAATTTCTCTGCATCGTCCTGCACCGGATTGCCGGCCGGCGGTTCTTGTAGTTTCAATCCAGCCACCGTTACCGGGAGCGGCACCACGACTCTCACCATATCCACCAGCGCGGCCGGCATGCTGGCGCCGATGAGTCATCAAGTTCCCCCTGCAGCTCGCACGGGCGGCGGCAGATTGCCTTTGTTGTTTTTGTGTTTCGCTGTTCTGTGGCTCGCGGTTCAAGCGGGTAGGCGCAAACTCCGCTGGAGCGTCGTAGCAGGCCTCTCGCTAACTGCCTGCTTGATAGGCATTGCCGCTTGCGGAGGCGGTTCCAGCAGCACTAACAACGGCGGAGGGGGTAGCGGCGTGAACCCCGTCACTACTACCGTCGTCGTGACCGGCTCGGACGGCACCAGCACCGAAACCACCAGTTTTACTCTTACAATCGACTGAGAAGCGCGACTATAAGGCTGCTCTGCTCTGAGAAATTCGCATAGCAGCCTTTGTTAGCGGATGACGATACCCGCGTAGCCGACGACTTCGTCCCAATCGCCAGTAACATCACCCGAAGTCGCGTACCGAATCAGCTCTGCATTCTTCGCGCCAAGATCGCTCATCGCGACCAGCGTCGCAACCGTCGCACCATACCCGCACATGGAGATGCCCTCGGACCTCACCGTATCGAAAAGACCGCGCGGATCGAGCGCCAACACGCGCTCAATCGCCTTGTTGTCCTTCACGCGAGTGATCGCGTCGCTTTCATAGTGATTCATGTCCGTGCTCGCAATGAGCAGCACCGGCTCGCGCTGCGCGGCTATCACTTGCGCCACCGCATGGCCTAGCGATTCGGGTTCCCCGTAACGCTGTGTTGCAAGCACCACCGGAACGAATCGCAGATTTTTCGCCAGCTTTTGAAGAAAGGGAATCTGTACTTCGAGTGAATGCTCTCGCCCGTGAGCCACCTGATCTTCGCGCAACAGTGGGCACGCATTCTTTAGTTCTGTCGCTAGTTCCGCATCGATCTCCGCATCGCCAAACGGAGTCCGCCAACTCCCTTCTGAAATTACGGCCATTGCTTCGCCACCGGGGAAATGCCTCGGGCCGAGCAGAATACACCTCGAAGGAATTTCAATCGCCGAATAAACGGCCCCCGCTACGTGTCCCGAATACATATATCCCGCATGCGGCACCACGCACCCACGGGCGAACAATTTCTTGTCGACACCTGAAGAGTATTTCTCGATTTCAACTGCGAGTTTTTTTGCGTCCGAAGGATAAAAGCGGCCGGAAACAGCGGGAGGGCGAATCATAAAATTCATCAAAACTGCAAGCTAGCAATCCATGCTGGATCAGAAGCACGTCTGCAAGGACGTTCAAATAGCTTTGGAAGGTTTGCCTTTAATATCGAGCGCTTCAGAGCCTCCGGCCATCCATAAAACCTTTATTCGGTCGCCGCTCTGATAGCCGCCCGCGTCCAGAACTTTGCCGATTTTCTTCTGCGCTTTGTCCGCATACGTGAACGTATGCACGTTCAGCGAATTCGCTTCTTCGCGCACCATCAGGGTGTGACTGTCCGCATGGATCACTTCCGCTTTCAGCCAAACAGGTTTTTTCGCCTTTTTCTTCACCACGATCGGCGCGCTAGTGTTCACCTGCGCCCGAACTGTCGGCGCATTAGCGAAGAACAGGCCTGCGGCAGCCAGGATCAGCGCTGCGAAAATTCTAGAGTTCGTCATCGAATGAGATTTTAAGCGACTTCAAAAATTTGATGTCCTGAGCGGTGATTTCCACCATGGATGATGAAACGGTTTCGTCTTCCAGAGCTTCGTCGTCCACGCGAATATGGAGCGACTCCAGAAAGCGGCGGTCGAGCGAAGTCATCTTGGCATCCTGCTCGGAGCGGCGTGCCAGGCCGATGGTAGCGTCGAGCTTCAGCACAATATCGAAGCCCGCGGAACGCACGCCGGAAATGGCTTCGGCGATGCGGTCGGAATCTGACACGCTATCGTTGATTGCGTGCCCTAGGTCTCGCAGCAACTGTTTCATACGGTCGTCGAGTTGCAAGCGCGCCTCCTGTAAAAAGCCATTGGTACACCAATTCTAGGTCCGCCGCAATCCCGAAACAAGAGCCAGCTGTGATCTTGGAATCGTGGATGTTACCTGTACGCTGGTTCACCTGACCCACCCGAAAGGGCGGCAAACATGCTCTGTAACCAAAATAGCAGCCTGCCCGCAGCGCTCCACCGAAATCTATACTAGAATCGTGCCATGGCAACCGGCTTCATTCCGGCGCTATGGAATTCCTCGAAAATAACGGCGCGCGTCGTGTGGCGCGCTGCGCGGCAATTCTTCCACGAAGCCATGGGAGCGTTATTCGCCACTTTTGCCTTGTACGGAGCAGTAGCCGTCTGGCGCCAATGGCATACCAAAGTGGCGGCATGGATTCTCGGTTTTGCGCTGGCTTACGCCGTTATGATGGCCGTCTTCGCTGTGACGTCGTTCCGCAAAGCTCGGCGAGTTCGCTGAATTCCCAATGCCCGAAAACACCAAGAAACGCGCACCCCTAACGGAACGAAAGCTCGCCTCGCCTTCGGGCCTCCCCATGGAGGCTGTTTTCACACCAGACAGCCTCTTCGATTGGAATCCTGAGAGGGACCTCGGTTACCCCGGCGAATTTCCGTTCACACGCGGCGTTTATCCCACCATGTACCGCGGGCGTTTGTGGACTACGCGGCAATATGCCGGATTTGGCAGCGCCCTCGAATCGAACCACCGCTATCGCTATCTTCTTTCGCAAGGGCAGAAGGGATTGTCCGTCGCGTTCGATTTGCCCACGCAGATCGGAATGGATTCCGACCATCCGCTCGCTCTGGGCGAAGTAGGCAAAGTGGGCGTAGCGATCGACTCGCTCGAAGACATGCAAACTCTCTTCGACGCCATTCCGCTCGAACGTGTCTCCACTTCGATGACGATTAATTCCACCGCCGCGATCCTGCTTGCTCTTTACGTAGCTGTGGCCAAGCAGCAGGGTGCGAACCTGAAACGCCTCGCCGGCACAGTGCAAAACGATATTTTGAAGGAATACATCGCGCGCGGAACTTATATTTATCCGCTGCGCCCAGCCATGCGAATCGTCACCGATATTTTCGCCTGGTGCCGAAGGGAAATACCCAATTGGAATGCCATTTCGATTTCCGGCTATCACATTCGCGAAGCGGGATCCACAGACGTACAGGAAGTGGCATTCACGCTCGCGAACGGCATCGCTTACGTGGATGCCGCCGTCGAAGCCGGTCTCGCGGTGGACGACTTCGCTCCGCAGCTCTCATTTTTCTTTAATTCTCATAACGAATTGCTCATGCAGATCGCGAAATTCCGCGCAGCGCGGCGTTTGTGGGCGCGCACAATGCGGGAGAGGTTCGGCGCGCGTGATCCGCGGTCGATGATGCTCCGTTTCCACGCACAGACCGCGGGCTCTTCACTCACCGCGCAACAGCCCGAAAACAATATCGTTCGCGTCGCGCTTCAGTGCCTTTCAGCTGTGTTGGGCGGCTGCCAGTCGCTTCACGCCAACGCTCTGGATGAAGCTCTCGCTCTTCCCACCGAGCAGGCGGCGCTACTTGCCTTGCGCACGCAGCAAATAATTGCCCAGGAAACCGGCGTGGTGAATACCATCGACCCCGTGGCCGGCTCCTTCGCCATCGAGCAATTGACGAACGAAATTGAAGCTGGAGCGCAAAACTACATTTCCAAGATTGATGCCATGGGTGGAATGCTGCGCGCCATTGAAACCGGCTACGTCCAGCAGGAGGTTCAGAAGTCGGCTTACGAATATCAGCAGGCAGTGGATACAGGCGAGCAAGTAGTGGTGGGTGTAAATCGCTTTCAAGCAGACGAGGAGCGACCCATCCCTACGATGCAAGTCGATCCTGAAATTGAACGCACGCAGGTGGCTCGGCTGAACGCCTTGCGCGCGCGCCGTGATGCGGCGAAAGCGAAAGCCGCGCTTGCCGAAGTCGAACGCCGTGCCCGGAGCGCCGAAAATCTTATGCCCGCCATTCTTTCAGCTGTGGAAGCGTATGCAACTGTCGGCGAAATCTCGGACGCGTTGCGCCGCGCCTTCGGCGAATACCACGAATCCGTAGTAATTTGACGATGCGATCTGCGATGAAACTGATTCTTGCATCGGCTTCGCCTCGCCGCGCGGAAATCCTGCGTAACGCCGGAATTCAATTCGAAGTACGCGCCGCGGATGTGGACGAATCTCGCCTCGCTAATGAGACTCCCGGCGATTATGTTTGTAGGCTGGCCCTGGCAAAGGCGCTATCGGCGGCTGCTAAATATCGCGATGGTGGTGACCAAGCGCTGTTTCTCGGTGCCGATACAGTCGTAGTGGTCGATACAGACCTTCTTGGCAAGCCTGCCTCGCAAGATGACGCACAAAGCATGTTACGCCGCCTCAGCGGGCGCATCCATGAGGTTCACACCGGTCTCGCGCTCCTGCAAATGCCTGGAACAATGCAGCGTGTAGTCGAAGAGATTACACGTGTGCAGTTTGCGCCTATTACCGACAACGAAATCGAAGACTATATTGCGACCGGCGAACCCTTCGATAAGGCTGGCGCATATGCAATTCAAGGAATTGGAGGCCGTTACGTGACGCGTATCGAAGGCTGCTACTTCAACGTAATGGGATTGCCGCTCGCGCGACTATGGTCTTTGCTGGGAGAGTTCGGATGGCCAAATTCGCCCGAGTTTCGGAGCGCCGCAAATTGAAAACGGCGGCCGGAGCCGCCGTCAGGATATCGCTGCAAACCGAAGAGACTTACTTCTTGTCTTCGCCCAAAGGAGGCGGAGCGGTCGTAACCGTTGGCGGATTCGCCGGTGGTGCCGGATTCGGCGGGTTCTGCTGATTCGTATGCATGCCTTCCTTAAAGTTGCGAATGCCTTCGCCAAGTCCTTTCATAACCTCTGGAATTTTCTTTCCTCCGAAAAGGAGGACGATAATCGCCAGCACGATTAACCAATGAATTGGGCTTAACTCTCCCATTTTTACCTGCCTTCCCAGGGTGCCTGTTCAGCGAAACCTAGTTCGCGAGCCCGGGTATCGTGGCTAAAGTATAACACGCTCATCCCCGACCCGGCGCGTCAAGTGTTCCCGATCCAGATACTCCAGCAAGGGAATTGCGTATTTCCGCGATACGCCTGTAATTTCCTTGAACGCGCCAATGGGAAGGCGGCTGCCGCGCTCCTTCCGGTACTTGGCAAGAGTCTGGTGCAGACTCGCCACTGCCGTTTGATGGAAGACCAAGTCATCCGCGACTTTGATCAGTACTTTCTCGCGTAGCAGGATCTGCAATATCTTTTGCGCTCGGCGCGATTCTACCGGCAGTTTGGCAAGCACGGTGGCGAAGCTCGGAACAGTGAGGCCGGCGCTCGCGAATTCGCGCTCGATTAATTCTTTAGCGCGCGCTTCTTCCGGCGACAGTGCTATTTCGCGCCCTGCTCGTTGAACGAGATCCCCCGAGAGCACGATCGCGCGCGCACCGAGCAAATCGCCGAGCACGCCTTGAAATATTTCAGGACGCGAGTTTTTCAAGCAGCTACGCAGTTCCTGCTTCGGAATTCCTGGTGATAACGGATTCATGGTGTGGAAATCTTCGATAGCCTTGCGGACGGCGGCCACGCAACAGGCAAACCCTTCCGTGGACATCACTACGGAATTGGAAGCCGGAGCGTTGCCCAAAACTCGCACGCGCTTTGCCGAAGCGAGCGCTTCCGCCGCGTCATGGATTTCAGCAGTAGTCCATCCGGTTCGCGAAAGAATTTCAGAGAAAGTTAGGCCCTTTGGCGAGGCATTCGTCAGCGCGAAAAGAATATCTTCTTTGTTTCCTCGCTCGAGTATTCGTAGGAAAGCTTTGACGCTATCGTCGTTGCGCCGATGCCGGGCAGGCCGTGTATCCAACACAACGCCGCCGCCGATTGTCTCAACCGGAGAAAGCTGCCGCAGAATAAACCGATCCCCTGGCAACACGAGCACGCCGCCGTCTAGCCTGAGCTGCGCGAATTCTGTTTTTCCCGGCACGAGTTCCGCGTCTCCGTTCAAAACAACAAGCTCGGCAATCGATTCCGCAGTACCCTGATGCAGGTGAACTCTCGAGCGATTTTTTAGCGGCCGCGCCGAAGACAGCAGCGTAATGTTTGCGTCCAGCCGTGCGGTCGGTTCGAAAATTCCCGGAGTCGCTAGAACCATGCCTCTGCTGATTTCGTCGCGCTCGATTCCGGCAAGATTCGCCGCTGTCCGCTGGCCCGCCATCGCCTGCTCGATTTGCTTTCCTCCCGAATGCAGGCCCCGCACGCGAGCTCGCTTCTGGGTCGGGTAAAGTTGTACGTCCTCTTCAATCTTGAGAGCGCCCGAAACGAGGGTACCGGTAATCACCGTCCCAAACCCTTTCATCGCGAACGCGCGATCGATCGGAAGCCGAAAATGGCGCTTTTCGTCCCGCTTGGGCACCGCGAGCGCCACACGAAGCAGCTCCTGTTTCAAACTATCGATTCCCGCTCCGCTGCGTGCGCTTACCGCGACAATTGGCGCGGCTTCGAGAAATGACCCAAGTACGAATTCTTCCACCTCTAGACGCACCGTATCCAGCGCGTCGGAGCTTACTTTGTCACATTTCGTGATCGCGACAATCCCGCGCGAGATACCCAGCAGCCGGCAGATATCGAAATGTTCGCGTGTCTGCGGCTTGATCGATTCATCAGCCGCGATAACGAAAAGGACTAAATCGATCCCGCCCACGCCCGCCAGCATGTTCCGCACGAAACGCTCGTGTCCCGGCACGTCCACAAATCCAAGTCTCACGCTTTCGAGATCGAGAAAGGCAAAACCCAGATCGATTGTGATGCCCCGGCGCTTTTCTTCTTCAAGCCGGTCGGGATTGGTGCCGGTAAGAGCTTGGACCAGCGAGGATTTGCCGTGATCGATATGCCCGGCAGTGCCTGCGATTACATGTTTGATTTCATCCATGGAGAAAGGGGCGCGCCCATGCTGATGCTAGCGAAGCGCGGAGCGCTTGGTCAAATGTCACGCGAAGACGAGCGCACGGCTCCGTGCGCCTCGAACTAGGATGGAGAAGCACTTGGATTTCTCTCGAAATAGCGGCACCGATGGGGGACTTTCAAACCGCAGCTTGACGGGATTGAAGCGAAGCGGAGGCAATCTCGTTTGCGATGGCTTGAGCCGCTGCGCGAGGATCCGGTGCGGCGGTGATAGGACGCCCCACTACCAGGTAATTCGCGCCCGCTCGAATTGCGTCCGCCGGAGTGCCGATGCGCGACTGATCGTTCGCGGCGTCGTGCGATGGCCGCACTCCGGGAATGAGTATCAGGAATTTTGAGCCGCAGGCGCGCCGGATCGCCTGAGCTTCGAACCTGGAACAAACCGCGCCATCGAGCCCCGCCTTCTGCGCCAGCTCGGCAAGCGCAACCGCGCGAGCTTCGATCGTCCCGGGCATCCCTATCTCGCGCAGCGTTGCCGCGTCAAAGCTCGTCAGCACGGTTACCCCGAGCAGTTTCGGCCGATTCTTCTTGTCGCCGGCCGCTTCGCGCGCCGCTCGCATCGCGGCGGTGCCGCTCGACGCATGTAATGTAAGCAACCGCACGCGCGGCAGTTTGACGGCAGCCGCCACTGCTTTTGCCACAGTAGTCGGGATGTCGTGGAATTTCAAATCCAGGAAGATGTTCGCGCCGGCATCCGCGAGCTTCTCAACTGCTCGCGGACCTTCAGAAGTAAAGAGCTGGCTTCCGACCTTGAAGAGCCCAACCGCCCCGCGAAGCTTCTTAGCTAACGCAGTCGCGACCTCGATTCGATCGAGGTCTAGGGCGACGATCAGTCGTGATGAGTCAATTCCGGGCGTGTAGGCACCTTGAGCAGCTCCAGCCGGACTTTTGCAAGTCCGCTGTGGTCAAATCCTAACCTACGAGCTACTTCGTAGGAAACGTCTAATTCGCGCCCCTCGACGTAAGGCCCCCGGTCGTTGATTCGTACAATCTGGCTGCGATGGTTCCGCGGGTTAACCACCCGCACGATGGACCCCAGCGGCAGGGTCGGATGGGCAGCCGTTTCGCCGTACATATCATAAGTCTCGCCGTTTGCGGTTGGCTGCCCGTCAAAATCTTCGCCGTACCAGCTCGTCGTGCACTCCCAGACGGCGATCGGCTTCAGCTGTGCAGACCCGCTAGTTTTCTGAGCGGGAGAATTCCGAACTATATTTCGTTGGAGAGGGTTGCTTGGCTTTCCGGTAGGGTTGACCGCCGGAGTAAACGCAAGCAGACCCAATCCTAAGAACACTGATTCCAGTACCACAAAATGTTTAGCTTTCATTGTCTCCTAACCTTATTTGAATCAGCAAATTATACTATTCCTGAGGGCGCTGAGCAACGTTTAACGCTCCCCGTAAAGTGCTGATTTCAAGTGTTCTATCCTCACGGCACCAAGCTTCAAGTCCCTCTATCAGTTTCTCCGACGCCCGTGGATCAACAAAATGGGCTGTACCGACTTGAACCGCACTGGCACCGGCCAGTATATACTCCGCGACGTCCGCAGGGCTTTCAATACCACCAAGCCCTATAATCGGGAGGCGAATCACCTTAGCCGCTTCGTACACCAACCTAATCGTTATAGGTTTTATGGCCGGACCAGACAACCCCCCCGTGGTACTGCCCAGCCGTGACCTTCGATTGTGTGCATCTACACACAGTGCAGGGTACGTGTTGGCGATAACCACCGCGTCGGCTCCGCTGGATTCTGCAGCCTTTGCGATAAGTCCAATGGCATTAACGTTTGGAGATAGCTTCACCCAAAGCGGCCGACGAGCCGCTTTTCGGGCAGCTTCGACGACCCCAGCCGTCAAGCTGGGGTCAGTACTATATTCCATGCCGCCTCGTTCCACATTGGGACACGAGATATTCAGCTCATACGCCGCCAGTCCATCCGCATCCTCAAGCACCTGAATCACTTCGACGTACTCCTCGATGGTTTGGCCGAAAACATTGGCGACCACAGTCGCTTTCTGGCGCAGGAGTTTTGGAAGCTTCTCTGTCACAAAGGCCCTGACGCCGATGTTCTGTAGGCCTATCGCGTTCACCAAACCGCTGGAGGTCTCAGAGATCCGGGGAGGAGGCGCCCCGTCCATGGGCTGGATTGAGAGTCCTTTGGTAACCATCGCGCCAAGGCGGCTAAGATCGACTAACGGCGCGAACTCGATTCCATATCCAAAGGTGCCGCTAGCGGCAATAATGGGGTTTTTGAGATGAAGGGTACCCACGCTGACGCGGAGGTCAATTTCCGCGGGCCGTTGGGGAGTGCTTGCCGGCTGCGGCGCATTCACGGCTGGTAGTCTAGCATGCGCGTCAACATTGGACCGTGCCTCCGGCGCCGACCCGGGCTATTCCGACTTTTGCTCCGGATTCCGCGGCTGCGAACTATCGACGGTCTGTGCTACGATGAGGCGGCAAATGCGCGTCGTAGAAAAAAGACAACTACTCTCCGCCGAAGAAATTGGCCGCACCCTTCAGCGGCTGGCCCATGAAATCGTCGAGAAAAGCGGTGGAACTAATGACCTCGCGCTGATCGGAATACGCCGCCGCGGTGTTCCCCTATCCCAGCGCTTGGCTAAGACCATCCGCGATTCTTCCGGCGTCGACATCCCCGTGGGCACTATTGATATCACCTTGTATCGCGATGACCTTTCCACCGTAGGCCCCCAACCGGTCGTTCACTCCAACCAAATCGATTTCCCGGTAGATGACCGCGACTTGGTTGTAGTCGACGATGTGCTTTACACCGGGCGCACTATTCGCGCCGCCCTGAACGGTCTCTTCGACCTGGGCCGCCCCAAGCGCATCCGGCTTTGCGTCCTAATCGATCGCGGCCATCGTGAAATGCCAATTGAAGCCTCCTTCGTGGGACGAACAGTGGAAACAAGCGATACCGAAATAGTGGAAGTCCGCCTGAAGGAAATTGACGGCGAGGAACGCGTAGTTCTCGTCGATCGCGTTTCCTAGAAACCGGGCAATCGTTCGGGAGGCGCGGAGAAAACGTAAGTAAAGGGATAACGTGCTGCAGCGCTTGCAACACCTGCTTGGAATCGAAGACCTCACCCGCGAGCAAGTATCTTTTATTCTCGACCAGGCAAAACCTTTCCAGGAATTTCACCGCCATCCGTTGAAAAAACTGGCCACGTTGCGCGGCAAAACCGTCGCGCTGGCCTTTTTTGAGAACTCCACGCGCACGCGCATCAGCTTTGCCACCGCAGCTGCCCGTCTTGGCGCGGACACCATGAATTTGCAGGCTGAATCTTCCAGCCTCAAAAAAGGCGAGTCTCTCCTCGACACCCTATGGACGCTCGAAGCTATGCGCCCCGACGGTATCGTGATTCGCCATAGCTCATCTGGTGCGCCTGAATTTGTAGCGCAGCGCCTCGGGATTCCCGTTGTCAATGCGGGAGACGGGACGCACGAACATCCCACTCAAGCTTTGCTCGACGCGCTGACCATCCGCGACCGCAAAGGAAACCTGGAAGGCTTGCACGTTACCATTCTCGGCGACATCCTGCACAGCCGCGTGGCGCGCTCGAATATTCATTTGCTCAGTAAATTCGGGGCACGCATCATGCTATACGGCCCGGCCATGTGGGTACCCGGCGAACTCGAATCGCTCGCGCCGAACGTTCGGCGCGCTTCGAGCATCGAGGAGGCGCTGGACGGCTCCGACGTGATCATCGTTCTTCGCGTGCAAACCGAACGCCTGCACGAGCCCGCGCTGGCGGCTGAAGAATATATTCTGCAATTTCAGCTTACTTCCGAGCGGCTTCGTCTCGCGGGTCCGGATGCTCTTGTGTTGCATCCCGGTCCCATGAATCGCGGACTAGAAATTGACCCGAATGTTGCCGATGGGCCGCAATCCTGCGTTCTGGGTCAAGTGACGAATGGCTTGGCGATACGCATGGCTCTTCTTTACCATCTCGTCGGCGGCGCGCCGTCGGAAACGACCTTAAGCGCGGGAACGACAGGCAAGGAATAAACGATGCTGCTGATTAAGAATGGCCGAGTCTTGGATCCATCAAGCAATGCAGAAGCATCGCTCGATATCCTTCTCGACGGCCCTCTCATTTCGAAAGTCGGAGCAAATTTGACGGCGTCTGACGCGGAAGTTTTCGATGCGGCGGGAATGATCGTGACGCCAGGCTTTATTGACCTGCATTGTCACTTGCGGGAACCCGGCCAGGAACTCTCCGAGACGATCGAAACCGGCACACGCGCAGCGGCGCGCGGCGGCTTCACAGCCGTGTGCACCATGCCGAACACCCAGCCCGTAAACGACAACGCCTCCGTCACGCGCGGAATTGTCGAGCGCGCCGCAGCCGCCGGCATGGTACGCGTCTGGCCGATCGGAGCGGCCTCGGTCGGCAGCCAAGGCGATGCTCTCGCGGAGATTGCGGCGATGAAGGACGCGGGAATCGTTGCAGTGAGCGACGACGGCAAGCCCGTTGCGACCGCTCGTCTCATGCGCCAGGTGATGGACTATTGTCGCGGCCTCGATTTGCCGGTGATCGATCATTGCGAAGATCCTTCGTTGTTCGCCGGTGGCGTGATGCGCGAAGGCCCGCGCTCCATTCGCCTCGGATTAAAAGGCATTCCAGCGCAATCCGAATCGATCTGCGTGGGCCGCGATGTGGAAGTCGCAATGCTCACCGGCGCGCGGCTTCATATCGCACACATGTCCACTCGCGCCTCGCTGGAATATGTGCGCGCGGCGAAAAAACAGGGATTGCAGGTCACCTGCGAAGTCACGCCGCATCATTTCACTCTGATTGACGAAGACGTTCGCTATGATTCGCATTACAAAATGAACCCGCCGTTGGCTTCACGCGAAGATCGCGCCGCCTTGATCGAAGGTCTGGCGGACGGAAGCGTCGATGCCATCGCCACTGACCACGCCCCGCACCATCCCTCGAGCAAGGACGTCGAATTCGACCGTGCTCCTTTTGGAATCACCGGGTTCGAAACAGCTTTAGCGCTTGGTCTAAACGAGCTGGTTCATACGGGGAAACTTTCGCTTAAGCGTCTGGTTGAATTGTTTACTTCAGGGCCTGCTCGGGTTCTGGGGATCGAAAGAAAAATTGCCGCCGATGAGCCGGCCGATCTGACGATTTTTTCACCAGACCATTCCTGGACATTCCGCGTATCCGACTCGCCCAGTAAATCGCGCAACACTCCATTCGATGGCCGCGCGTTTCGCGGCGCCGCGATGGCCACTATAGTTGCCGGCCGAATCGTTTATCGCCGCTAAATTCTGAAACCAGGCCAGACAGGCGCTTCGACGGTTACGTAACACCGAACCTCAAGCGCAACTTTCTCAAGTGGTCTCTCGTCGCAACATCGGCGCTTGCCGCGGTGACGCGTCCCGAGAAAGATTACGGTTTTAGCAGGCTCTTCCAGCGTTTCCAGGAATCCTCGCGAGCCTTCTTGTTGGCGTCAGTAGCATCGGGCGCTTCGCCTGCTCGCATGAAGCCGTGCCCCGCGCCTTCATAGGTCACTGGGTCGTAGGTTTTTCCCGCAGCTTTCATCGCGGCGATCGTATCGGGAATTGTCGCGTCGATGCGCGCGTCGTTCCCAGCGTAGAAACCGTACACGGGTGCCTTGATGCGCTGCATCGCGTCCGTTGCCGGCGGCGGGCCGTAGAAAACGAACGCTGCCGCAAGATCCGCGCGGTTTGTTGCAAAGCGGAAAGTCTGTCCGCCGCCCCAGCAGAATCCTGCAACATAAATTTTCCCGTTCGAGGCCGGCAGCTTCAGACCATAGTCTGCCGCAGCATTCAGATCCGCCGTCACTTGGTCGGGATTCAACTTGCTGACAGCTTCTGTAACACCAGTAGAAAAATCTTTCGTGCGGCCGCCGTTCGGCGCCATGCCGCTCAGCAGGTCCGGTGCAACGGCAATGTAACCGGCTGCGGCGACTTCGTCTGCAAGTTCCTGCGCCCAGTCACTCAATCCGAATATTTCGTGAATGATCAGAACCACCGGCTGCTTGTCTTTCGATTCGGGATAAACCACCAGCGTTTCGACGTTGCGGCCATCATGTTTCACCGTAACCCACTCGCTATGGCGCGGCGAAATCGCGATTCGCTCACGCGCCCAAGGCTGCGACCATTCCTGCGCCGCTACCGTCTGCGTGCCCAGCAAGATTCCCATCGCTAACAGCAGCATTCCTGCGAATCGCTTCATGGTTCACCTCGTCTCAGAATAGCGTCAGCGATAATAATTGCGCGAGATGCCTCAAGCAAGACCTTTTGGGTCAAGAGAGTCGGCCCGCACTGGAATTGCTGAACTGGCTTTCGATGGTTGTATTTACCACACCGAGAAAAGGGGACTACAATCTCTAATCGGATGCGCATTTCTACTAAATGTTTAATTATTGCGGTGGCGAGCGTTCTCGCCACGTCGAGTTCCAGTCTATCTGCGGTATTTCAGACCAAAGATCCAAGCCTGCGACAGGAAGTCAAGTCGAACCCAGTTGATCAATATAAGCCACATGGATATGTGAACGACTTCGCCGGAATGCTTGATTCAAAGGTTCAGTTGCAGCTCGATCTGATCTGTAAGGACTTAGACAAGAAGAATGAAGCTCAGATAGCGATTGTGACGGTTGTCTCCCTCGATGGCGTACCAATCAAACAGTTTGCTACCGACTTGGCGAACCTCTGGGGAGTCGGGCACAAGGAAAATAACCGCGGCGTTCTCATATTGTTATCTCGAGATGACAGGCAATACCGTCTTGCGGTTGGATCCGGCCTCGAATCCGTGTTGAGTGACGAAGAAGCCGGGCGCCTAACCCAGGAAATCTTGCCCATGCTCAAAAAGCAAGACTACGGAAATGCCGTACTGCATCTCGCCGCTCGCGTTCGTGAGGAAATCGAGCAGAAGGTAAAATAAGATTGCCTCGAACGCAAACCTCTAAGCTCGAATCCGTAGGTTTTCGATTTTTAGTGTGTGGCGGGTTCTGCGGCGGGATGCATGCCGTGTTGAGGAACTTCGTGGACACCTCGCAGGGGCTGTTCCTGATGAAACCGGAAAAGTTGGTTCAACGGACCTGCGCCCTTGCCAATCTGATAGGATTTTTCGATCGCTTTCGTCACGTACGCCTTGGCTAGGATCACAGCCTCGCGCAGTTGCTGCCCGGATGCGAGTTGCGCCAAGATGGCCGAGGAAAATGTGCATCCGGACCCATGCGTGTTTGGACTCTTCACATGATCGCCGCCAAAAGTTTCTACTTCTGTTCCAACGCAGAATACATCGATCGGTTTCTCCAAATGTCCGCCGGTGACCACAACTGCGCGCGCGCCCATTTCGATCAACTTCTGACCTGCCACTTTCATCGCGGGAAGATCTTTCACTTCCATGCCGGTCAGAAATTCCGCTTCGGGCAGATTCGGCGTGATCACGCTCACTCGTTTCAGCAGTTCGTCCCGCACAAATTTTAGGCCGGACGTATCGAGTAAATCCGCATTCCCGGCGGTCGGTCGGAACACGGGATCGAGCACGACGTGCGCGAACTTATGCTTGTCGAGAAACTCGGAAACGGCTGAAGCGTTGCCGCGATTCGTAAGCATGCCTATCTTCACGCCTGCAATCGCAACATCCTCCGCCAACGCTTCGAGCTGCGCGCGCAGGGTCGCGGCAGGAGTCGCGTGCACTGATATCACGCCCTGCGTCGATTGCACTGTGAGTGCGGTCACCGCTGCTACGCCGTAACAATTGTGCGCGGCGAACGTTTTCAGGTCGGCAGCTACTCCCGCTCCGCAGGACGGGTCAAATCCGGCAATGGTAAGGAGAATCGGTGGAGTGTGGTTCGTGTGGTTGTTCAATTCTTGAGTTCCCTCGCAGACATCGCGCAGACAAATATGCCGGCGCTGCCCTTTTTCGCGTGAGCGCACCGGCTAGATAAAAATGTACGCGTGTTATCGTTCGCCGCGCAAGTGGAAATTTTTGCGATGAAGTTAAAAGCTGATAATAGTTCGAAACGGCGTGCGCGCGACGCTCTACGGAAAGAGTCCGCGAACCAGTGTCGCGTCCGCAACCCGTCCGACGGCAAGAACGTAAGCTCCGGTGCGCATGTGCGTGCGATGTTTGCGCGCCATCTCGTGTACTTCGTGAAACGCCCGACGCATCACCATCTCGAGCTTCGCATTCACTTCCGCTTCGGACCAGAAGAAGCTCTGCAGGTCCTGCACCCATTCGAAGTAGCTGACAGTTACGCCGCCCGCGTTCGCAAGAATATCCGGAATCATCGTGATGCCCTTGCGAGCCAGAACTTCATCTGCGTGAGGAGTGGTCGGCCCGTTTGCCGCCTCGGCAATTATTTTCGCTTTAATTTGATCGGCATTATTCAGAGTGATTACATTTTCGAGCGCAGCCGGAATCAAAATGTCACATTTCATCGTCAACAGATCGTCATTCGAAATGCGCGACGTTCCGGGCATTCCCACAACGGTTCCGGAGCGCTCTTTGTAACGGGCTGCTTTCATCGGGTCAATTCCGCGAGAATTGAAAACGCCGCCGCGAGAATCGCTGATCGCTACTACTCGCGCTTTCTTTTCCGCGAATAAACGCGCCGCAATCGATCCCGCATTTCCGAATCCTTGAATAGCCACGCTGGCCCCGCGCAGCGACATCTTTTTCACCTTGCAGGCTTCTTCCACGGAAACCAAACATCCTCGAGCTGTTGCTTCGTTCCGGCCCTCGGAACCGCCGATCGAGATCGGTTTGCCGGTAACTACTCCGAGTGACGTGCGCCCCTTGGTCATGGAATAGGTGTCCATGATCCACGCCATCGTTTGAGAGTCCGTGTAAACGTCCGGCGCCGGAATATCCTGATCCGGTCCGATGATGGGAAAAATCTCTGACGCGAATCGCCGTGTCATGCGTTCGAGCTCGGATTTGCTCATCCTCTTCGGATCGCAAATCACGCCGCCCTTGCCGCCGCCGTAGGGAATATTCACCGTCGCCGTCTTCCACGTCATCCATGTGGCCAGCGCTTTCACTTCGTCCAACGTTACCCCTGGGTGATAACGGATGCCGCCCTTCGCCGGCCCGCGCGCGATATTGTGCTGCACGCGAAAACCGGCGAAAACTTTGATCTGCCCGTTATCCATTTTGGTGGGCACGGACACTTCGAGTATCCGCTTCGGCGTTCGCAATATTTGGCGAAGCCCCGTATCCAGCTTCAAATACTCGGCTGCGATATCAAACTGGATTTGCGCGATGCGGTATGGATTCAAATCCTCGCGCGGCGCAATTCTTGGGATCGGCTGCGGTGCGGCTTTGGCGACTATGGCCATCGTGTGACTTCCTTCCTGTCATACCTTCTTGCCGCGGTGAACCGTCATTTTCTTCGCGCCGCCGAAGGTTATTTGATTAATTGATTGCCGTAAGTCCTACGCGAGTCGAAGTTTAGCCAAGCCGCCAAGGATGTCAATGGAAACCATGACAATTTATGCGCCCGCGTGCGCCCGTTTAAGCCTTGTACCCTGCCCAAGTTGAGGTTCCCTATCTTATCTATCTGTATCTACAAGGCTTACTGCCGGGATTCCCGCCTTTCCATCGGATTCGCGCTCCCGTCGCCGGGGCGGAAATGTTCCCGGAACCTGTTGACGCTCTATGTTCTGCAAGTTAGGCTGCGGGCGTCGGTTCGCACACTTGGCGAATCCGCGCGCAACCTGGAGGAGTTTCCGGCTCGGCTGAAAACATCCGGAGAGCTTTCACGTGCGTACTTTAAAGAATGGAGTCCCCAGAATCTGGTGAGTGGAAATACGGGAGCGGAGTTGAGCACCTCGGACGCGGCGCTCATCCAAAAAATTGTTCAGCGGGACGAGTCAGCGCTGGCCGCGCTGTACGACCGCTATGCCGGTCTGCTCTCGTCCGTCCTGAATCGCATTCTTCGCGACACGCAAGCGGCCGAAGAAATTTTGCAGGACGTCTTTTTCCAACTCTGGCGCAACGCCGCGCAATTTGATCCCGGACGCGGTTCACTGCCGGGATGGCTCGTGGTGATCGCGCGCAATCGGGCCATCTCGCGGCTCCGGCGGCACAATCCAAGCGAAGGCGAAGAGCTGCTCGAAACTTCCGTCATCGTGCCGGCGAATTTGGAAAGCGCGGTCGTGCAACAACAATTGCTCGGGCGCGTGAAAGGCGCCTTGGAAAATCTTTCCGCCGACCAGCGCGCCGCCATCGAGTTGGCGTATTTTGAAGGTTTGACGCACAGCGAAATTGCAACCCGAACGGGCGATCCGCTGGGCACGGTGAAAACACGGATTCGCACCGCGGTTGAAAGTTTGAAACGGACTTTACTGGCATGAACGGGCATCCAACTCGGCCGGAAGATTTCGACCTCTACGCCCTCGGCGTTCTGGAGGGCGAAGAGAAAGCTGCGTTCGACGCCCATGTGCCCACGTGTGCGGCGTGCGCGGAAAAACTCGCGGAAGCGCGCGGACGCATCGCGCTGCTCGCTTTCGCCGCGCCTCGCGTCGAACCGTCTTCCGCTGTTAAAGAGCGCCTGATGCGGCAGATTCACTCCGCTCCTGAAGCCGCGCGCGTGCCGCAGCGTGAGCGCGCACCGCGCGAACCGGAACGCACCGGCGGATTCTTCGGCCGATGGTGGCCTGCTGCTGTGCTGGTGCCGGTGGCTGCCGTGCTGATTCTCGTCTCCATGCGCCTTTGGAAGGAGAACGTGCACCTCGCCGACGAATTGGGCGAAGAGCGCGCCGAGTTGCAGAGGCAGCAAGCGCAGCTGGACGAAGCCCGCCACCTCCTCGCGCTGATGGAAGCAAAGGACACCATGACTGTCGCGCTCGCGTCCCAGCCGGGCATGGCCAAGGGCGACGTCCGCGTGATGTACAACGCGAAAATGGGCATGGCTATGTGCGATGGCTGGGTAGATCCCGCGCCCGCGAACAAGAGCTACCAGTTGTGGCTGGTCCCCATGGACGGCAAGCCCATCAGCGCGGGCCTCATCGAAGCTTCCAGCGGGCCGATCAACCCGTGGACGGTAAAACTTCCGCCGGGCGTCGCGGCAAAAGCATTCGCGATAACGCTCGAACCCGAAGGCGGCATGCCGCAGCCCACCGGGCCGATGGTCCTCGTCGGGCCAGTTTCGTAAATTTTCACCAACAACCATTTTGAACTTCTTCTAGGTATTCCCTGCGCGAGGAATGCGGTCCACGCCCATGTACGGTTTCAAAACTTCGGGGATGACGATCGATCCGTCGGCCTGCTGAAAATTTTCCGCAATCGCGATCCAGGTGCGGCCCACGGCGAGGCCGGAGCCGTTCAGCGTGTGCACGAACTCGCTTTTGCCCGCCTTCTGCTTGCAACGAATGCCTGAGCGGCGCGCCTGAAACGCTTCCGTATTCGAGCAGGACGAAATCTCCATGAACTCGCCCGCGGACGGCAGCCACACTTCGATGTCGTACGTTTTTGCCGAAGCGAATCCCATGTCCGCGGCGCACAGCAGCATCACGCGGTAGTGCAGGCCCAGGCGCTGCAGCACCACTTCCACGTTTTTCACCAGCAATTCCAGCTCGTCGTAACTTTGTTCCGGCCGCGTGAACTTGAAGAGCTCCACTTTCTGAAATTGGTGCTGGCGTTTGATTCCGCGCGTGTCTTTTCCCGCCGCGCCCGCTTCCGAGCGGAAGCAAGCGGTCCAGGCGCAGACTTTCTCCGGCAATTTGTCCGCGTCCAGCGTTTCGTCGCGGTGCAAGCTGGTGAGTTCCACTTCGGACGTGGGAGTGAGCCACAAATCGGTGCCTTCCAGGTGGAACATATCCGCGGCGAATTTTGGCAATTGGCCTACGCCCGTCAGCGAAGCCGTGTTCACCAGAAACGGCGGAAGAATTTCCGTGTAGCCGTGCTCGCGGGTGTGTACGTCGAGGAAGAAATTCGCGAGGGCGCGTTCCAGCCGCGCGCCCAGTCCTTTGTAAACGGCAAACCGCGCGCCCGCAATTTTCACCGCCGACTGAAAATCCAGAATCCCGGCGCCTTCGCCGATTTCCCAGTGCGGACGCGGCTCGAAATCAAATTTCGGCGGAGCGCCCCAGCGGCGCACCTCCACATTGTCCGCTGCGCTTTTTCCCACCGGGACGCTCGCGTGCGGAATGTTCGGTACCGTCAGCAGAAATTGCTTCAGCCGCTCGTCCAGCTCGCCGATGCGCACATCGTCGAGCTTCAGCCGGTCGGACACTTCCTTCATCAGCGCGAGAATTGACGCAGCATCCTCGCCGGCGCGCTTCATCCGCGCAATTTCTTCGTTCGCGCGGTTCCGCTCAGCCTTCAACTTCTCGGCAGAGGTGATCAGTTGCCGCCGCTCGGTGTCAATCTCGCGAAACGGCGCCAGGTCCAGCGTGATTCCGCGGTCCCGTGCCATCTTCTCAATCGCGTCCAGATGCTCCCGCACGTATCCCAAGTCCAGCATAGTCCAAGCAGAATACCGGAAGCAGTAGCCGCTGTGAAGCAGCCCTTGCGCAGCTCCCGCGGTCTGAGGCTCAAATGTAGCGCCGGGGCCTTCAGCCCGGCATCTTTCTTCTGTCTTTTCTTTACGTAGTCATCCCGAACGGCGCTGTTTGCCGACGTCTTGAGGGACCTGCTTCTTCTTTTCCGGTTCCTCCGTGATCCACCTTGACACACGTTACCGTTCGATCAACGATCCGGACGGTCGCGATTTTCGCGCCCAATCCGCCAGAATGCGCAAATCCGCACAACTTAATCCCGTACCCGTCGATTCACCTGCGGATTCGCATCTGCCCGCGCCCGTTTTCCACGACCAAAAACATCACATCAAAATTTTCCAAGGCGACTGCCTCGAAATCCTGGCAAAAATTCCTGAAGGATGCGTCGACTTGATTTTCGCCGACCCACCGTATTTTCTTTCCAACAACGGAATCACCTGCCACGCCGGCCGCATGGTCAGCGTCAACAAAGGCGATTGGGACCGTTCGCGCGGCGCCGACGCCAACCACGAATTCAACCGCGCATGGCTCGCCGCCTGCCAGCGCGTCCTCAAGCCCAACGGAACGATCTGGGTCAGCGGCACCAGCCACGTAATCCATTCCGTCGGCTTCGCCATGCAGCAGCTCGATTTCAAACTTTTGAACGACATCTCCTGGGTCAAGCCCAACCCGCCGCCCAATCTCTCCTGCCGCTATTTCACCCACGCCACCGAAACAATCATCTGGGCCGCCAAAAACAAAAAGAGCCGCCACGCCTTCAACTACAAGCTGATGAAAGAAACCAATCGCGGTAAGCAAATGAAAAGCGTCTGGGAAGTCCTCCCGCCCAGCCGTGAAGAAAAACTCTTCGGCAAGCATCCAGCGCAAAAGCCCGTCGCGCTCCTCGAACGCATCATCCTCGCCTCCTCCAACGAAGGCGACTTGGTCCTCGATCCTTTTCTCGGCAGCGGCACCACCCTCCTCTCTGCTTTTCGCCTTCGACGACGTGCCTTCGGTTGCGAATTCGAGTTCCAATCTCTGAGCCTTTCCCTCCGCCGCATCTGTTCCGAATTGGTACAAGTCGAAATTTCTGTC
>DATNLC010000065.1:0-2620 GCA_035603075.1 Candidatus Acidiferrales bacterium
GCTCAGGAAACCTTGGGTTTTCGGCGTGCGGGTTTTTCACCCGCATTAACGTTACTCATGTCAGCATTCGCACTTCTGATACCTCCAGCAAACCTCACAGTTCACCTTCGCAGGCTTACAGAACGCTCCCCTACCGCTTAAACGATCCGAAGATCATTCAAACCCATAGCTTCGGTGCTCGGCTTAAGCCCCGTTAAATCTTCCGCGCAGGCCGACTAGACTAGTGAGCTATTACGCTTTCTTTAAAGGATGGCTGCTTCTAAGCCAACCTCCTAGCTGTTTTAGCCTTCCCACATCGTTTACCACTTAGCCAAAACTTTGGGACCTTAGCTGATGGTCTGGGTTATTTCCCTCTTCACGACGGACGTTAGCACCCGCCGTGTGTCTCCCGTGATAACACTCCTGGGTATTCGGAGTTTGCATAGATTTGGTAGAACGGGATGTTCCCCTAGTCTAAACAGTGCTCTACCCCCCAGGGTGAATTGCACGAGGCACTACCTAAATAGCTTTCGGGGAGAACCAGCTATCGCCAGCCTTGATTAGCCTTTCACTCCTATCCACACCTCATCGACGCACTATTGCAACAGCGGTTCGTTCGGGCCTCCGGTAGGTGTTACCCTACTTTCACCCTGGACATGGATAGATCGACTGGCTTCGGGTCTACTCCTAGCGACTGAAACGCCCGATTAAGACTCGGTTTCCCTACGGCTCCCCTATTCGGTTAGCCTTGCCACTAAAAGTAACTCGCTGACCCATTATACAAAAGGTACGCAGTCACCCCTTGCGGGGCTCCCACTGCTTGTACGCACACGGTTTCAGGTTCTATTTCACTCCCCTCTCCGGGGTTCTTTTCGCCTTTCCCTCACGGTACTTGTTCACTATCGGTCGACAGAGAGTATTTAGCCTTAGAGGATGGTCCCCCTATGTTCAGGCAGGATTGCACGTGTCCCGCCCTACTCTTTGTGCTCCATGCGCTCGTTCTTTCATGTACGGGGCTATCACCCGCTATGGCCAGACTTTCCAGACTGTTCCACTAGAACTTACGCAATTATGAGCACTGGGCTGTTCCGCTTTCGCTCGCCACTACTAACGGAATCTCGGTTGATTTCTATTCCTCCGGTTACTGAGATGTTTCAATTCACCGGGTTCGCTCCTTTAACCTATGAATTCAGTTAAAGGTACCTCCTAAGAGGTGGGTTTCCCCATTCGGAAATCTTCGGATCGAAGCATATTTGCCGGCTCCCCGAAGCTTATCGCAGGCTACCACGTCCTTCATCGCCTTCTGTCGCCAAGGCATCCACCATGTGCGCTTATTCACTTGACCATATAACCCCAAGCGATTTGGAGTCATATCACTCAATCAACTGGTTCTCGAATGCGACACCCAATTCAAAGCTTGCGCCTTGAATCAGACATCAAAACAAATTGCCGAATTTTTAAAGAACACACACGAGTCTCATGACTCGCATGCCATGAGTCATACGATCGCTCTCGAGGAGACGACTCACGCATGACTCATGACACGCTGTGAACAGTTTAATTGGTGGAGCCAGTCGGGATCGAACCGACGACCTTCGCGTTGCAAACGCGACGCTCTCCCAGCTGAGCTATGGCCCCTGATAAACGACCTTTGGGAATCGTTCTGGTGGGTCTGGGAGGAGTTGCACCCCCGACCTCACCCTTATCAGGGGTGCGCTCTAACTAACTGAGCTACAGACCCAAACTTCTGCAGCCCGATATTAGAGCTTGTGGGCCGCCGCTTCACGCGAGGCAGGTAATTTGTGCTGGGAACTCGCGCCTTTACTGCTGGCGCGTTTCTCTTGAAAGGAGGTGATCCAGCCGCACGTTCCCGTACGGCTACCTTGTTACGACTTCACCCCAGTCATTGACCACACCGTGGTAGGCGCCCTCCTTGCGGTCAGGCTACCTGCTTCTGGTGCAATCAACTCCCATGGTGTGACGGGCGGTGTGTACAAGACCCGGGAACGTATTCACCGCAGCAATGCTGATCTGCGATTACTAGCGATTCCGACTTCATGGAGTCGAGTTGCAGACTCCAATCCGGACTACGATAGATTTTCTGGGATTAGCTCCCGCTCGCGCGTTGGCTTCCCTCTGTTTCTACCATTGTAGCACGTGTGTAGCCCTGGCCATAAAGGCCATGATGACTTGACGTCATCCCCACCTTCCTCCGGTTTGTCACCGGCGGTCTCCTTAGAGTTCCCATCTTAATGCTGGCAACTAAGGACAAGGGTTGCGCTCGTTGCGGGACTTAACCCAACATCTCACGACACGAGCTGACGACAGCCATGCAGCACCTGTCTCTGGGCTCCTTGCGGCACCCCTAAATCTCTTCAGGGTTCCCAGGATGTCAAGACCAGGTAAGGTTCTTCGCGTTGCATCGAATTAAACCACATGCTCCACCGCTTGTGCGGGTCCCCGTCAATTCCTTTGAGTTTCAACCTTGCGGCCGTACTCCCCAGGCGGAGAACTTAGCGCGTTAGCTACGACACTGAGAGGCTTACCCCCTCAACGTCTAGTTCTCATCGTTTATGGCGTGGACTACCAGGGTATCTAATCCTGTTTGCTCCCCACGCTTTCGTGCCTGAACGTCGGTACT
>DATNLC010000090.1:0-109534 GCA_035603075.1 Candidatus Acidiferrales bacterium
TTCCTTCGGCGATTATTTCAAAGAGAAAGCCATCGCCTACGCTTGGGAGCTGGTCACTTCTCCGAATTGGTACGGCGTTCCGCTCGAAAAACTTTACTTCACCGTTTTCGGCGGCGCGGAAGTCTCCGGACAAAAACTTCCTCCCGACCACGAAGCAGCGGGTTTCTGGATCAAAATCGGCGCGCCAAAAGATCGCGTGATCGAAGTGCCTGGGCTTAAAGAGAACTTCTGGGCCATGGGCGACACCGGTCCCTGCGGCCCTTGCAGCGAAATTTTCTACGACATGGGACCGACAGCTTCTGATAGGACAGGCCCCGACTGTCCGGATTGCAAATTTCCGTGCGATTGCGGCCGCTACGTCGAAATCTGGAACCTCGTCTTCATGCAGTTCAACCGCGACGCTAGCGGCAAGCTCAATCCCCTGCCCAAGCCTTCCGTTGACACTGGCATGGGCCTCGAACGCATGACCGCCGTCCTTGAAGGCAAAGTCAGCAACTTCGACACGGATTTATTTCGGCCGCTAATTCAAGAGGCAGCGCGACTCACACACTCCGACCCGCACGATGCAAAGATCCAGCCGTCCCTACGCATCATTGCCGATCACTCTCGGGCCGCGACATTTCTATTATCCGACGGTGTGGTCCCGTCAAACGATGGCCGTGGTTACGTTCTCCGCAAGATTATTCGCCGGGCTTTGCGCCACGCACACGATTTAAGCGCACCGACGCCCTTTCTTTCTCTGATGTCCGGTGCAGTTCGGAAAGAACTGAAGGAGCCGTATCCCGAACTCGAGGAGCACGCTTCTCGGATCACTAAAATTCTCGACGAAGAAGAGAATCGTTTCTCGCGAACTGTGGACGTCGGCCTCGCAAAGCTTGAGGATGATATATACCTCGCGGTGCTCCGAGAAGAGCGAGAAGGGCCCGGAGACCGCTTGGACAGGAATGAGTCAGCACGTCGATCGGAGCGCGCCGACCTATTTCAACGGCTTGCCAAAGCTCGAGAGAGCGGCAAACCTTTGGTGTATCCGGGCGAGAAAGCGTTCAAGCTCTACGACACGTACGGCCTCCCAAGAGATTTTATTGAAGATGTGACGCGAGACATGGGCGTCAAAGTCGATTGGACGGGCTTCGACCGCGCAAGAGAAGAACAGCAGGCTCGGGGACGAGCAGCGTGGAAAGGCGTGCACAAAGACGCCGCGAGTCCTGTGTATTCAAAGATTGCGCAGATCCACAAGACCGAGCCGGATTTTTACTTTGGCACGAACGCGCACGATTGCCGCATCGAATCCATAGTCACAAAGGCCGGCCAGGTAAACGAAATCGAGAAGGGGACGGAAGCGGAAGTCGTGCTCGACCGCACATCGATCTACTCCGAATCCGGCGGCCAAGTGGCCGACACGGGCGGCCTCTACGACAATTCCGAATCGCTCGAAGTGGCCGAAGTGAGCGGCGCATACTATCCCGTGACCGGACTGATCGCGCACCGCATCGTGGCCAAAGAAGATTTGCACGTAGGCGACCGCGTGGCGACCGTCGCCGACGCCGAACGCCGCACCCGCAACATGCGCAACCACACTGCGACGCACTTGCTGAACGCCGCACTACGCAACATCCTCGGCACGCACGTAAAGCAGGCCGGCTCACTCGTCGCGCCCGACCATCTGCGCTTCGACTTCTCGCATTTCGCCGCCGTCGACCCGAGCGAGCTTGCCGAAATCGAGCAGCAGGTGAACGAGGAAATCTGGAAAGACCTCGAGATGCGCACCGACATCATGAACATTGACGAAGCGCTCGCCTCCGGCGCCCTCGCCTTTTTCGGCGACAAGTATCCGGAGGCCAACGTACGCGTCGTAACCATTCCCGACCCGTCTTCATCGCGCGGCTTTTACAGCAAGGAGCTCTGCGGCGGCACTCACGTGCAGCGTACCGGCGCGATCGGCGTGTTCAAAATCCTCCGCGAAGAGTCCACCGCTGCGGGTGTCCGCCGCATCGAGGCCATCTCCGGCGACCGCGCCCTTGCCGAATATCAAAAGTCGCTCGCGACCCTTCGCTCCGTCGCGGGTATGCTGAATTCTGGTGAAGGCGACGTTGTCGCCGCCCTCGAACGCCAGTTCGAGGCTACCCGGCAGCTCGAAAAGCAGCTCGAAGCCTTGAAACGGAAAGCCGCCGGCTCTGTCGCCGACGAACTTCTCGAAGACGTTCGTATGGTGAAGGAAGTTCGCTTTATTGCCGCCAAAGTTGACGGTTTTGGCCGCCAAGCGCTTCGCCAGCTTGTCGATTCCCTGCGCCAGAAACTAGGCTCAGGCGTAGTGGTTCTAGCCACTGCCGAAGACGGCAAAGTTGCTCTAATCACAGCAGTTACGAAGGACCTTACCTCCCGCATTCATGCCGGAAAGGTCGTCCAGGAACTGGCCAAGTTTGTGGGCGGTTCCGGAGGCGGACGCCCCGATTTAGCAGAGGCTGGCGGAAAAGACACATCCGGGATAGAAAACGCCCTCGGCCAGGTATACCCGCTCCTCGACCGCTTGTTATAATTGCAACAGCGCCAGAACTTTACGCTGGGCAGTCGGCATTTTATCGGCGGAAGAGTTCTGTGATTTCAAGAATTTGTGTCTCTAAGAGTTTGAGAAAGAGTCTCTGCCTTCCCCCGAGGCAAGCGGTCGAAGTTCAGTAGCATTCGGTGCTCGCGGACCGTTCAGCAACCGAGGAACGATACAGATGCATCGCACTCACATGACTTTCGCCATGCTGGCCGCTGGGACGTTTCTCTTCCAGGCGTCACCAGTTCGCGCCCAGATCGCAACTACGGTGAACGATCATGGCAAGCAAGTCTTTGTGAATGATGATTCCCCAGCGGGCCGGCGTGGGAGTACTATAAGTTCTCCCTCGGTGCCGAGAGGGTTTCACTCCGCGGATGCACAGCCGAAGTCGGCAACGGACGTCACAGACCCGCGACTCGACCGCATCGTGCGAGACGCGGCCGATCGGCATAACGTCGATCCAGCGTTGGTGAAAGCTGTAATCAACCAGGAGTCGGGGTGGAATGCGGGAGCTGTTTCGCGCAAGGGCGCGATCGGCTTGATGCAGTTGATTCCAGGTACGGCACAACGCTATGGCGCGGGGAATCCGTTTGACCCGGCTCAAAACGTGGAAGCGGGAACGACGTACCTGAAATCACTACTGGATCGCTATAACAACAATCTGTCGCTGTCGCTTGCCGCTTACAATGCCGGCGAGCATGCCGTGGACCTGAATGGGGGCGTTCCGGCATACAGAGAGACGCAACAGTACGTGCAAAAAGTAACTGAAGCTTACTTCCGGTCTGACTCGGGACGCGACGCGACGCGCTGGGCTCCGCCAAGACGTCCAGTGCGAAAAGAAGTGGACTCGAAAGGCCGCGTAGTTTACACGAACGAATGAACGCAAGTGTTCTCCGTCAAAGTTCATAGGCCGATGAAGTTTTTTCTGCTAGCCATCGCGGTATTTGTGTCCCTCGCCGTCCCCGCCTACGCGGACAAAAAATACGAAGCGCGCCTGCAATTCGAGCGCGCCGTAAGAATGCGCACCGTCCTGGAGCAGCGTCCCGAGAAAATCCGCACTCTGGCCGATTACAAACAAGCGATAGCCGCCTACCAGAGAGTTTATTTGATCACTCCGCAAGCCGAAGAAGTTACCCCTGCGCTGATTGCGGAAGCCGAGCTGTACCAGCAGATGGCACGGCAATTCGGCGAGAAATATTTTCAGTCCGCCATCGATACTTATAATTTCCTGCTCAAACAATATCCCGAAAGCCGCTACCGCTCCGAAGCAATCTTCTCCATCGCGCAAATCCAGAAAGACGATTTGGGACGCCCTGAAGTCGCGGAAGTTACCTTTAAGGATTTCCTGAAGCGGTTTCCAAAATCCGACAAAGCGCCGAAAGCACGTCAAGCTCTGAAGGAAATCTCGGATGCGCGCGAAGTCGCAGTCGCGAGCAAAGCTCCGGAAATAAAAGGGCAAGTCGTTGAGCAGCGGGAGAGCGCGCATGGAACGCCGCACGTCACCGATATTCATACCTGGAATTCTGAAACCTATACGCGAATTGTGGTGAGCCTCGAAGACACCGTCAAGTTCGATTCCGCGCATATCTCCTCTCCCGATCGCGTTTATTTCGATTTGCACAAAGCGAATATCGCCCCGGGACTGGGCAAGAAAACGATCGATATACAGAACGGGCTGCTGAAATCTGTGCGCGTCGGCCAGAACCGCGAGGGAGTGGTTCGTCTGGTGCTGGATGTGGACGGAGCTCGTGATTGTTCGGCGTACCTGGTCTCGAATCCCTACCGCTTGGTCATCGAAGTCCGCAACAATGCCGCCGTCGTGACCGCGAAAAATGGAACTGGCGCTCCCGCTGCGCCTGCGACCGCTGCTGTTGCATCGCCATCGCCAAAGGATAATCCGGAGAAGGGCGACACGGTTGCGTCGGAGAAAACTGCTGCCGCCGCCAATGAAAGAGATCCTGCGATCGCCAAGCTCACGGCGAAGCTTGCGGCATCTCCGGCGGCGAATAGCACGCCCTCGAAATCGAAATCTTCAGCCGCCAACAGTGCGCCACTGCAACCACCCACTGAGCCCAAGCCTACGCGGGATGGTCAGCATTCTCTGACGCGCGCTCTGGGCTTGAAAATCGGGCGCATCGTGATCGATCCGGGCCACGGCGGACACGATACTGGAACGATCGGACCGCACGGCTTGATGGAAAAAGACCTTTGCCTGGATGTCGCCCTGCGCTTGGGGCACCTGATCGAACAAAAACTTCCTGGCGCGGAAGTTGTTTACACCCGCAAAGACGACACATTCATTCCGCTCGAGCAGCGCACAGCTATGGCCAACGAGGCGAAGGCGGACTTGTTCATTTCCATTCACGCAAATTCGAGCCACGACCATGAAGCACGCGGAATCGAAACCTACTACTTGAACTTCGCAACCTCGGAAGAATCGCTGGAAGTTGCAACGCGCGAAAATTCCCTCTCGCAAGAAGGCCTGCACGATCTGCAAGACATTGTGAAGAAGATTGCGCGCAACGAAAAAATCGAGGAATCGAAGGAATTTGCGAGCGACGTGCAGGACTCGCTTTCGCATCGCATGCAGCTCGTCAGCCAGAACGAGAGGAATCGCGGCGTTAAGAAGGCTCCTTTCGTCGTGCTGATCGGCGCCAACATGCCCTCGATTCTTTCGGAAATATCATTCATCAGCAATCCCAGCGACGAAAAGCTCTTGCGCAAAGGCGATCAGCGCCAGCGCGTTGCCGACGGCCTGTACCGCGGCATCGCCGCCTATCTCGATAACCTGAATAGTCTTTCCTATGGCAAGAGCAAGCTCGTGTCGGACAACCGCGCCGCGGCCTTACCCTCCAAATCGGCGAGAGCGACGGCAGAGGGGTCCATCGATCAGTCCTCGAATTCCACGGGAAATATCGCTACAGTAGCTTCCAACGGGAACCCCAAGTAGAATTCCGGCATCTAATTAGAATGTTGATGCGCCACTACCTTTCTATTTTTCTCGCCATAGTGGTTTTATCAGTCGCGGCCGCCTCCACACCGGCTCAGGCGGTGATTCCTGATTCCTTTGCGGGTTGGAGCTGCAACGGAAGATCATCTTTCAACCCTGCGCAGCCCTCGCAGATCGCATCGCAGACTGCCAGTTCAGCCGGAAATGATGTCCTAGCAGAATATGGGTTCGTAGCCGGGGAGCAGTGCGAATACACGCGCGGCTCAGAAAAACTGGGAGTCCAGGTATATCGCATGAAGGATCCGAGCGGAGCCTTCGGCCTTTATTCGTACATGCGGACTGCGGATTTGCCAAACGCCACTCTGAACGAGCATTCCGCGCTCGGCCCGACCCGAGCGCTCGCCCTCGACGGCAATCTACTGCTGGATATTCGAGGAGCCGAACTGCCGAAGCGTGAAAAGGATTTGAGGGCTTTAGTCGCTGACGTAAAGCTTCACGCCGAAGAAGGGCCGCTTCCTTCACTCCCGAACGAGTTGCCGGTAAAAGGAATGGTTGAACGGTCTGATCACTATTTGCTCGGACCTGCGACTCTCTATCAATTCGTGCCTGTAGCATCAAACGACTGGCTTGGATTTTCTCAAGGGGCCGAAGCCGTATCGGCGCGTTACAGGATGGAAGGCCACGAAGTAACGCTGCTACTCGTCGACTTCCCCACGCCGCAAACTGCAGCAAAGAAGCTCGCCGAAGTGCAGAAGGTCTTTCACGTCAATGGCTCGAATCCTGACCCCAACGCCGCTCCTCTGTTTGCCAAGCGTTCGATGACTCTGCTGGCAATCGTCTATGGAGCGCGCACGCAAGCAGAAGCGGATGCCTTGCTGAAACAGGTGGAATCCGGCGCGGAGATTACCTGGAACGAACCTACGTTCCAATTCAAAGAGCCGCCAATCACCGCAATGATCGCCGGAACCATCATTGGAGCCGGAATCATTTGCATGTTCGCGATAATTTCCGGTATCGCCTTCGGAGGAGTAAGGCTGGTGGTGAAGCGTTATTTCCCCGACAAGGTATTTGATCGCAGCAGCCATCTGCAAGTTTTGCAGCTCGGTCTGGGCAGCAAGCCGATTAATTCAGAAGATTTCTACGGCCTCGAACGCCCCCCGCGTAAATAAGACTTTCCGTCAAACAACTGGAATTCTCGCTGATGGAATCATGAGCTGGGTTTGTCCGGGACTGGCTCCGTGGCGTAAAAATCAGTGAGAAAGCGGGTCGCGTAGGACTCGAGCAGTTCCGCAACTCGCTGGGATTTGGAAGAACGTAATACGAAACCGGCATGATGATGCTTCGGAATGCGCAGGATGATTTCTGGATCGTTATAAGCGGAAGTATCGGGGCGCTCTTGCCGCGCCAAGGAGATGGCAACTCCGGCGTAATCGCGCCGGGTCTTCGGCAACGTGTAAGGCGTTTTCCCTCCGGCCACTTCGATGCGCGCCCACTCACGCCAGAGGTTGATTCCAGTGGCAGCTTCGATCATGTCTGAAATATAAGCGCCGCCCACACGCGCCGCGATCTCGATAAAATAAAGTTTCCCGTCTTCGTGCGCGCGCAGGAATTCAGCGTGGGTGACGCCGCGCAAGAATCCGAGGGCTTCAATTAATTCGCGGTTCACCTTCTGCAGCGCCTTCGATTCAGCCGAGATTCGGGACAGAGTCTGCGTAGTGAAAATGCCGCCCTGATGAGAAACTTCCAACGGCGGCTTACCGTAACCGTGCACTTCGGCAAACACAACTGTGCGCTCGGAAACGATGCTGTCCACATGGAAAACGTCGCCCGGAACGAATTGCTCAAGCAGGAAAAAGGATTGCTCATCCCCTAATTGGTCGAGCCAGTGCCACAGCTCAGCCGGCTCCTGGATTTTCTTCATGCCAATTCCTGACGCCTGCGAGCGAGGTTTCAATAGCCACGGTGGCTTCACGCGCGCCATAAAGCTCTTCAGATTCTCATAATTGAGAACGTGGACGAATTCCGGAACGAGGATGCCGGATTCTCGGGCTCGGCCGCGCATCGCGAGTTTGTCGCGAAAATATCGCATGGTGGTGAGCCCCATGCCGGGAATACGCAGATGTTCGCGCAGCGCCGCCACGTTTTCCATATCGAATTCGTCAAGCGCAACGATGCGATCGATCGGTTGCGTACGAGCCATGAAGCTGACCGCCCGGATTATGTCCTCTGTGGATAGATCCTCCGGCATATAAAACATCTCGTCGATCGCTTCGCTCGGCCAGTCGGCATGGCGAAGTTTTTCTACGGTGAGGAGCAGCACGCGGCAGCCTTCGTTCTTTGCAGAACGCAAAAATTCCTGCCCTTTTTCGTAGGAGCTGATGCAAAGAATGGTTAGCGGTCTCTCTGGGGACAAAGACAGTAGCCTCGGGTGATGCTGGATTAATCGCGCTCGGCGGCTAGTACGTATAACGGATTATACTGCTCCCTCGCCGAAGGGAAAAAGGAATTGCAGGAACGGCCCCACGCGCTGTCTCCAGGCCGCTTCGTTGTGCTCGGCGCCGGTAAACACTTCAAAGTGCAGATCGCGGCCGTCCTCCCAGCCTTTCTGAGCCAAAACGTCCCGCAGCTTCTCCACGTTCTCCACGCTGCGGCCACCTTCCTTAGTGCCGGTGTCCAACCAAATCCGGGGACGATCGTGTATCCGTCTCCGCGCGGCAAATTTCAAAATCGAGCCCTGATTCCACCATACCGAAGGCGAAAGTATTGCCAGCCTACCAAACACTTGCGGAAATTTCAGGCCAAGATAAATCGCGAGAAGCCCGCCCAGCGACGACCCACCCAGTCCCGTGTTTGTCGGGCCCGAAAGCGTGCGATATTCGGAACTCACGAACGGTATAATTTCCTCCACTAGCATTCGGCCGTAGCGGCCAGCTCTTCCTCCACCCATTTTTTTGTCGCGCGAAGGCGTGTACTCGCCGAGCCGCGCCTTGCCGGTATTGTAAATCCCGACAATGATGAGCGGTCGAATTGCGCCTTGAGCGATAAGTTGATCAGCGGTCTCCTTCACGTGCCAATCCATTCCCGGGATGAACGAAGTTGCGCCGTCGAACAGATTTTGTCCGTCCTGAAGATAGAGAACGGGGAGACGCAACTGCGGGTTTTGGTCGTAGAAAGCCGGCGAATAAACGATCAGATCGCGTGCGCGAGGAAGAAAGCGCGAGCGATATTGCTCATATTTGCGCAACTGGCCGCGGACGTTAGCGGTCAAGCCCGCCGCCGTTTCTTGGGAGAGTGCCAAACGAGTTTCTCTTATTTAATTTCGGCGACGCCACATTTGCTCCAATTGGATCGTGAAGCAAACAGCCGCCGAGTGAACTGCGCATTCTATTACAATAGCAGAGCAAAAAATCAGCCGCACAGAGTTTCCAGTTTCCTGCGATGGTAAACACCGTATAATACCGCGCTCAACCGTAGGCGTGAACTTCGAGCCGCGGCTCACAGTCAGGAGCAACATGAAACGGGAATATCATCGGTGGTATTCGCAACGCCTTGGTCTCGACATGGGAGTCGTCGTTTACGGCCACTGGGGCCCTCCGCTTCTCGGCTTTCCCACCAGCGCCGGCGACGAGTGGGAGCTTGAGAACCAGGGGTTAATCGGCAGCCTGTCGCCCTTGATTGACGCCGGACGCGTGAAATTCTTCAGCATCAACTCCGTGAACTCAGCCGGTTTCTATAATAAGAGCGCGCATCCGTTTCATCGCAGCTGGGTCCAATCGCAGTTCGATTCGTACGTGCGTAACGAAGTGGTTCCTTTTATTCGAGACAACTGCCGGTCGCAAGACATCGCGATTTCCACCATGGGAGCTTCCTTCGGCGCTTACCACGCCGCAAACACGCTGTTCAAGCATCCCGACGTTGTTCGCCGATGCTTTGCCCTTTCGGGCGTCTACGACATTAAGAATTTCATGAATGGAATGTACGACGACAACACTTACTTCAACAATCCGGTCGACTATCTTTCGAATCTCTCCGACGGAAATGTCATGTCGCAGCTCGCGCAATGCGACATTCACATCGCGACGGGCTCCGGACCGTGGGAAAACAGCGGGCCTTCCTACCGGCTCTCGAACATCTTGTCGAGCAAAGGAATTCCCCACCATCTCGACGATTGGGGGCCGCAAGGCGGACACGACTGGCCATATTGGAAACACGAAATGTGGGAATACATCACGAAGTTATTTTGATGCTGCTAGGCTAATCCGAGACGGTCCAGCAAGTAGCGGCCCTTGGAAATCACTTGTTCCTCGTCAATCCACACGTTGCAAGCGCGCGCTAACACGTCCACATGTGTTCGCGAAGTCCACGCAGCATGTGTTTGGCTGCCATAGGGATCGCCAAAAGCGAGATGCACACCGGGAAGTTTCTCGTCCTGAAGCAAAACGCCGATCATGTCTGACAGGCTGAGGTTCGTCCCAAAAGCAAGCTCGCCGACGCGATCACTGTTTTCATCCGTGTGGCAATACTTCCAGAATTCTTCTTCGAGATCTTTGCGCACGCATTTTGCTGACGCCAGGCGTCCACCGCTAATCTCAAGCGAGAGCGGAGTCTTTTGCAAATCGCCGTATTTGCCGCAGAAGTGATCGCCAGCCGTACCGTCGCATACAAATGTGCCGTCAACCTTTGCCGGCGTGGTGAACACTTCTCCGGCCGGCAGGTTCGACCAGTAACGCCGGTTGATCAGCCCGCTGGTCTTTACCCAATCGAGCGCAGCATCAAAGGTTGCAACGAGCGATGTGCCCGCATCGGTGCGCACAGTGAGCGACCGCGCGGAATGCATGCGCTGCAGCAGGCGCTCGCTCAACTTGTCCACCATGGTGTAATCGGCGCGCATTCCCTGCTGCATAATTTCCGGCGTCACGCCGACCATGTGCGCGTAGCGGATGTGGCGCCGCTCGACGACTCCCACTATATCTTTGCGCGCAGCAAGCTCTCCCATCATCGGCTGCATGCAGAGAATTCCAGCGTCTGCGCTACCGAGCGAATCGAGTACTTGTTGCGGAGCGCGGGTTAAAGGACGAGGAGCAAGATCTTCCAGCAGGAACGGCTCGCAGATTGCGCCGCGGTCCGCGATCGCTTTGGCGAGACTCGCTGCCACTACCGCGCTGGGACGATCGGCGATCAGCGTCACGCGCTCATTCGGCTTGATCCCCAGACATGTTTCCACCGCGTTCTTCGCGCCGGGCATTAGCTCCGGCTTAACGGATCCAAAAGTCATTCAGTTATTGTAATTTTGCCGTCAACTTTTTGCTACGGATAAACCGTTGCCGAGGCAAACGCCGCACGTCATCGGCGCGGGTCGACGACGAATGAAGGAACCTGCCCGCCGCCGGAAGTGACGTTCGCGAGGCCGGTTGAACTAAGGCGCGTCAAGCATCCAGCCATGCGGCCGCGAAACAGATAGGGCGCGAAATCGACAAGCATGTCGCGCATCTCCACTCCGTTGGGAGTCCGCATGGGAAAAACTTCGCGACGCACTGCGATTCGCTCCTGCACCACCCATTTGCTGTCGGCGTCAGTTAGCGCGCGCTGCAGAGCTTCGTCCCACGCGCGGTCGTTCATTTCCCACCCAAGATTCACTCCTGTGCCGCCGTACTCGTCATTCGGCTTCAGCACGAAGTCATTTCTGCGCTTTCGAACATAATCGAGCAAGCCGAACGATTCGCCGTCGCGCGTCGTCTTCGCGTCCTCCATCAAACGCGTCCACGGAATGTGGCGCCGAATTACTTCGCGTTCCTTCGCGCTGAATAGCGCGGCATTCCGCTCGTCGGTAAGAATCGCAAAAAACGCTTTCTTATGCGCGATTTTGCACGTCAGCGCGTTCGCGACACACGCGGCGCCCGCTTCGTAAGCTTTCACCAGCGAGTCGCACTCCGCCGGATGGGCAAGAATATCGTTGATCAGCACGCGGCGATAAACCAAGTCGATGCGCCGTCCGTTTGCAGTGAGTTTCGTGCCGTCAAACACAAGATCCGGCGGAGCGCAAACAATCGTCGGCACGCCCGCTTTTTCAAAACGCGCCTGCAAAATTTCGAACTCGCTCCAGGTGGGAACTTCACGCCAGTCCACAATCGCGATCAGAGGAGGCGAAGCCGTTCCGCCCCATTCGCGATAGCTCGCGAGCAGCGCCTCTAGCAACTGTTCGATCAACGGGAACTGACGAACGGTGTAGAACTCCGCAAAGCGATCCATCACCGGTAAAGTCCGGAAGATGCCGGCCAAAGTTTCGGCGTAACCGGGCCCGGCGGGAGATTCCGCATTGTACTCGGCGAACTGCAGCGAATCAGGAAGAAGAAAGGCATCGAGACGCGACGCGGTGCTGGAAGTCCTGTAACGCGGAGGAATGCGCGCGAGACGCTCTTCAGCGGGCGTCAGAGCTGCTTGCGCCAACAACGCAGGATCGCTGAGTGCTTGCGCGACAACGCGTTCGCCCAGCCGCGCCATAAGTTCCGCGACTTCTCGCACACGATTTTCATCTTGAGTGCTGAGGAAAAACGGCCGCAGAAAAGGACAATGCACGCGTTCGCCAAACGTGAGTTTCTCGGCGCGCATGCGCGCGTCTAACTCAGCGCAAAATGCCGGAGCGAGCTCCACGTCCGCACGCAACAGGCTGTGCCAAAACTCTGCGGGGGAAGACGGCGTTTGCGAAATCCGGACGGAACCGCTCACGCAGTTTTCGCTCCTGCGCGACCTTTTTCCGGCGCGCCTGTAAATCCGCTAGCGCCGCCGATGCCCAGCATTTCTTCCCAGCGAGGCCATGAGTTTGCCGGCGAACCATGAAGTGCGCGATCGATCACAAGACGCGCCATGCGATCCACGACTGTCTTGAAATAAAACTCGGTGATGCGATCGCGTTCAAAGTCCGGCGCGGGATTCAGAAAATCAATCGCGTAAGGCACGCCTTCCTTAACCGCAAACTCGATGGTGTTCATTTCGTATCCCAGCGCTTGGTTGATCGTTTGCGCGTCACTCACAATTCGCGAACCCAACTCCGGGGACAGATACTCGTGGTCCACGAGGTAGCGGCGTTCCTTCGGATCGTATGCCACCGGCATAATATCCATTTTGCCGAAAGTGAAACAGCGGACGTATTTGTCAAAATCGATAAATTCTTGAAGGGTCATGCAAGTAGGCCCGGTGAGGTCGTATGCAGCAAGCAGCTCCTCACGATTATTCACTTTGTAAACGTGCTTCCACCCACCGCCTGAATATGGCTTCAAGATCGCCGGCCGGCCGACGGCATCGAGCAGAGCGTCCCAGTCAATCGGATATTCCAGGTTGCGCAACGATTCAGAATTGATGTCCACATCTGCCGGATAAGATTTCTGCGGCAGCAGAATCGTCTTGGGAATGGCAATGCCGAGCTTCGAAGCCACCGCATAGTTGAAGAATTTATCGTCCGCGGTCCACCAGAAAGGATTGTTGATCACATAAGTGCCTTGCAACACCGCATGTTTCAAGTAGCCGCGATAAAAATCCACTTCATGAGAAATGCGGTCCACGATCACGCGATACTTCGCCGGCTCGCCCATGCGTACTCCGCCCAGATGAACGAGCTCCGCCGTGATGCTGTCGCGCTTCCCAATCTCATTTACCCTCTCGATGAAAGCCGGCGGGAAACTGTACTCGCGGCCGCAAAGAAGTCCAATCTTCATCGCATCGCTCCCTTTCTTGGGTACGGATTGTTTCGACTCAGGCAAAGGATCTCGTTTCGGTGAGTTTCGTTCGGTCGGCATAATAATTTTCTTCCAGCCCATCTTGCGGCACCCGAAGCACGCCTCTACGCTGAGGATGCTTGCTGCGTCACGCCTGTGCTCGTTTCCGCGATGATATGTTTCACCACTGCCTTCAAATCGCCGGTTTCCTTGAACACGCGCAGCTGCCGCTCGGCGCTCGTACCTTCGCGCAAAATCCTGTGGATCGGTTCAAGCGCGGCGCGGCTTCCGAGGTCGCCTGCGACGTCGTATGTGAATTCCAGAAGCTCTTCGCCCAACTCGCGCATGGGCACTTCAGCCTGTTTGCCAAAATCAATGAGCTTGCCCTCCACGCCCCAGCGCGCTGCTCTCCACTTGTTTTCTTCGATCAACGCGCGAGGATACATGCGATAGCTCATGTTGCGCGTGTAAAGGCGATGCAGTTTTACGACCAAGGCCTGCGTAAGGGCAGCGATAGCGATAGCGTCGTCCAAACGCGTGGCCACATCGAACACGCGAAACTCGAGCGTGCCAAATGTCGGATGCGGGCGAACGTCCCACCAAATTTTCTTGGCATTGTCGATGCAGTGCAATTGCACCAGCAGGTTGACGTAGTCCTCGTACTCGCTCCACGAACTGAAGTGGTCCGGAATGCCGGTGCGCGGGAAACGCCTAAAAACCGTAGTGCGAAATGACTTCAGTCCGGTGTCGCGACCCATCCAAAATGGAGAACTGGTGGAAAGCGCCAGAAGATGCGGCAGAAAATAGCGCGCCATGTTCATCAAGTCAATCATGCTCGTGCGGTCGGGAACAGCCACGTGCACGTGCATCCCGAAAATCAACAGCGAGCGCGCTAGTTGCTGGAGCTCTTCGACGATGTTTTGGTAGCGCTCCCCCGGCGATATGACTTGATCGATCCAGCTTGAAAACGGATGTGTTCCGGCCGCAGCGACTTGTAGGCCGACTTTTTCAGCCGCGCGGACCAATTCGCCGCGGGTGCGGCGCATATCCGCAGCCAGCTCATCGACGTTGTTGCAGATTTTCGTGCCGATTTCGACGATCGACTGATGCATCTCGGGCTTCACTTGCTCGCCCAAACCCGGCGAAGTGGCCGCAACAAGTTCGCTGACGTGCGAACGCAGCTCTCCCGTGACCGGGTCAACGATTTGAAACTCTTCTTCGACACCTACGGTGAACCGGTGATTCATGGAATGGCCTCCGGTCCGAAGCACCGGGATTTCAGCCCCAATCATACGCGAACTTTGGCGGAATTACATGAACAGGTCCCGGCCGGAGGGTATGGCGTTCGTACTTGAGTTAAAATCGAAGCGTCATGTTCTTCGTTTCTCTGACACGTCTCCGTGTACGATCCTGGCGTTATCTTCCCGCGTTTTTCTTGCAAGCTTATCGATCGGCGAAACAAGCCAAGTCCGCGCAAGGTGCAGTCGGCGTTTCTGTCCTTCGCGACGCTCACAACACGTTTTGGACGCGCACGGTCTGGGACTCCGAACAAGCGATGAGGTCCTATATGCTCTCGGGAGCTCATCGCCAAGTCATGCGACGTTTGTCCGAGTGGTGTGACGAAGCCTCCGTCGTTCATTGGACTCAGGAATCGCCGCAGCCTCCTTCGTGGGAAGAGGCGCACCAACGGCTTCAGGAATCTGGCCGTCCGTCTAAGGTCAACCACCCGTCGGAAGCTCAGAGCAACAATCTTAGTATTTCTCCACCGAAGATCCGGTCTCGCAATGAACTCCGCTTCAAATGATGATGTGGTAGTCTGATTAAACAATTCGAGAGTATGAAATTTAATCCGGGGAATCTCTTTTCCCGGTTCTACAAGAGGAAAGAATGGCTATCGCGACGATCAATCCCGCCACCGGCGAACTCATAAAATCTTTCGGGGCTTTGACAGACGCGCAAATCGAGAAAAAGCTTCAGCTTGCAGCGGACACATTTCGTTCCTACAAAAGCATTCCTTTCTCAAAGCGAGCCGAGATGATGATTCGGGCTGCCGATATTCTTGAGAAAGAAAAAGAAACATTCGGACGCGTCATGACCCTCGAAATGGGCAAGCCCATTCGCGCGGCAGTGGACGAAGCGGCAAAGTGCGCTGTCGGTTGCCGCTACTACGCCGAGAATGCCGAGCGCTTCCTGGCTGATGAAGTAGTGAAGACCACCGCGACGCACAGTTTTATTCGATATCAACCGCTGGGTCCGGTGCTTGCGGTGATGCCTTGGAATTTTCCCTTCTGGCAAGTTTTCCGCTTTGCAGCTCCGGCGCTGATGGCGGGAAATATGGGGCTTCTCAAGCACGCCTCTAACGTGCCGCAGTGCGCCCTGCTGATTGAAGATATTTTTCTGCGCGCCGGCTTTCCGGAAGGAGCGTTTCAAGCTCTGCTCATCGGGTCCGACAAAGTCGGCGGCATCATTGCCGACCAACGAATCGTAGCCGCCACGCTGACCGGCAGTGAAGGCGCAGGAATCCAAGTTGCGGTGGCTGCTGCGAAGAAAATCAAGAAAGTTGTTCTCGAGCTCGGCGGCAGTGATCCCTTCATCGTCATGCCCAGCGCAGATCTTAGGGAAACAGCTGCGACCGCGGTGAAAGCACGCGTTCAGAATAACGGCCAGTCCTGCATCGCCGCGAAACGCTTCATCGTGGATCAACGCATCGCCGACGAGTTCGAAAAGCTCTTCGTTGAAAAAATGGAGTCGTTGAAAATAGGCGATCCGCTCGACGAAACTACCGAGCTGGGCCCGCTCGCGACGGCCGACGGCGTCACAACGCTCGACGCAGATGTGCAGAAAACGATTAAAGCCGGCGCGAAATTGCTAACCGGAGGAAAGCCTCTCAAGCGCCCTGGCAATTTCTATGCTCCCACGGTGCTCAGCAATATCCCGGACGATTCCCCGGCCGCTTGCGACGAGCTTTTCGGACCAGTCGCTTCCCTGTTTCGCGCGAAGGATATCGACGACGCGATTCGCATCGCTAACGCCACGCCGTTCGGCTTAGGCGCGAGCGCATGGACAAAAGAAAAAAGCGAGCAGGATCAGTTCATCAACGGAATTGAGGCCGGCATGGTGTTTATCAATCGCATGGTCGTATCTGATCCGCGCCTTCCCTTCGGCGGCGCGAAACGGTCAGGCATCGGCCGCGAACTGGGAGTGTACGGAATTCGCGAATTCACAAATATCAAAGCTATTTGGAATCAGTGACCGGATCGGCTGAAGCCATTCTGTTCGCCGGGGTGGAATAAATCGCCCCTGCAATCTCTCCTAGCGCCTGCCCCGCGATTTTCTGCGCAGCTTCCGGATCGTCCATTGAAATCGGGACGCGGTTTACAAACGCCGCGAATGCCAGATGCCTGCCGTCCGACGTCGCGATGTATCCCGCGAGCCCTTTTCCGTTCAGCATTAGGTTCTTGTTCAGAGCGTCGTATGAACCAAAAGTGCCGGTCTTGGCGAACACATGGCCAGCCGCGGCTGAGTCCACTTGGATATTCCAAAGCGTGCCGTCGCGTCCAAGAATCGGCAGCGATTTCTCGAACAGTGCAAAATCCTTTTGCTTCGACATGAACGCCAGATAATGCACCATGAAGTCTGGCGTGTAATAGGCGGATTGCGCGCCACCCGCGCCGTCCGCTTGCGATGCGCCACTCAGGTCGAGTCCGGCTTTGACTAGAAAATCGTGTTCCAGATTGAAGCCGCCCTGATCGATGTCCTGCGTCTTGTGGCCGACGATCGCCCCCAAAATGGACGGCATCATCGTGGCGTGCAAGTTCTGGCTGACTTTCAACGTCACTTTTATCTCTTCCGAAAGCGGAGGAGAAACATGCTCGGCGACAACACTTTCATTGGTGTAATTACCTGAGAACGCTTTGAAGTCAACTTTCTCCGCGGATGCAGGAATTTCCGCTTTGATCCCTTTCTCACGTAGCGCTTGAACGAACGTCATTTGCGCGAAACGGCTCGGCTCAGGAACCGGGTAGGTGTAAAGGATCGAGGGACCTCCGAGCGGGAATTTCCCGGTTAGAGTGACGGTGTGCGATCCGTCTGCATTCGTCACATCGGCGGATAGCTTTACGTCCGGCTTTGAATCCGGCGGCCCAGTGGTAATTCTGTTGACGAACGAAACATACGGACTGGCCGGCGAAATATTTAGCCCTACCGCAGCGTCTTCCTTGCTCCCCGGCGAAACTGTCAGGTCCACGACATTGTCATTAACAGAAATCGGCGAAACGACCACGCTTGTGCCGAGTTCTCTATCGCCTTCCGGAAATAAGCCGACGTCCACCAGCACGCGACCGTCAATTTGCTTCACCCCATGCGCCGCAACCTGCGCAGCAAGTTCGCGAATCACCAGGAGGGGATCTCCTGGAACAGCTTTTGTGTCCGGGCTGCCGTCGTAGGAATGGTCTACGTTCGCGAAGGCCAGCGTGCCAGCCGGCTGAATCCGACCGGAAAGATTCGGATCCCCGCTCGCCACCAGGATTAAATCTCCTTTCAACACACCATTCGCTGTAATCGGTCCCGTGCGATACACGTGCGTGTGGAAGCGGAAATCAGCGCCAAGTAGTTCAAGGCCGGTGCCCTCGGTCAAGAGTTTCGTCGTCGAGCCCGGAGTGAATAGTTCCTGCCCACGAAGCGCGAACACAACTTTCTCATCATCCAGCGAATACACTTCCACTCCGAAACTCGAATGCTTATATTCCGGCCGACCGGCGATTGCCCGCATCTGATCCGCCAGCGTAACGCCCTCTTGTGCAGACGTTACGATCGCTGACGCGAGCAACGCACACGCAATTGCAACAGCGAGCGCGCAAAACAACACCATTTTCTTGCGATCTGTCATTGAGCCTCGAGTGTGGAGCAAGTCCCGCGAAGAGTGAGAAGTGAATTTTGTCCCTTTGAAACCTACCTCCGCAGTTCTTGCCCCAATTCTTCGAACCAATGGAGGACGACGTTAAGTTGAGAGCCGGCGCCTTTGTCTTCGGCTTCGACTGCGACGACGAAACGGCCGTCAGCGGCCACGTCGTAGCCACTCCAAGCTCTCTTGTCTTCGAATAATTTCACCGGCTTGCCGGGATTGAGCGTATTTCCCGGCGCGAACTTCACGGACATGAATCCGTCCTTAGCGACGAAGAACAACTCATTTCCGGAACGCGCCCATCGTGGGACATGGCCGCTTTCCGAGGAGATTTGTGCTCGCGAATTAGGATCGCTTATGGATTGCACGAAAACTTCGTTCTGACCGGACTCATCCGAAACGTAGGCGAGCCGTTTCCCGTCCGGTGACACGCTGGCCTCGGCTTGGTTGAACGGTGCCACGACCAACGGGCGCGGTTTGTGATCGCCTTCGACGGCGACTGTGTAAATGTCTGTGCCCGTTTCTTTGTTGTCGCGGCCGAAGATAAGTTCACGTCCGTCAGGCATCCAACCAAAGAGACCTCTGAAGCTCGGGCCGTCAGTCAGCATGGTTTCGTCACCTTGTACGATGCCATGCTTCACGTACGCCTGCAAAAGTCCGGATTTAGATGAAGCATAGGAGAGCATCTTGCCGTCCGGCGACCAGAACGGATCATAATCGTCCCCTCCAAAGCTCGCCTTGGTGAATGTGTCGCGCTCGAGGTCATAAACCCAGACATCAAATGAGCTGCCTTGCAGAGTAAGGGCGATGCGTTTTCCGTCAGGAGAGATGACAGGAGAGGAATAGGGTTTTACTCCGTCCACGATATTCGTGGACTTGCCGGTTCGATCCAGCCAAACAAGATTGCGCTGGTATGCAACAAAGGTTCCGGGTTGGAACACCAGCGTGCCATTGTTTGAAACCGCAAACGTTGCATCGCCGTTGGATGCTCCGGTCATAATCCCTTCGGTCACCGGGACGGGCGTTCCTTTCAACTCCATTCGTTTGGGATCGAAACCAACCACGAAGAGAGCGCCGTTGCGAGCATAGGCAAGGTGGCCGCCGGGGATATAACGCGCATTGGTACCACCTTCGATCAGCACTTTCCGCTTTCCTGAGCTTAAGGACAAGACCTCGATTCGCGCATCGTTGAGGGAGCGACCGGTCCAAACCGTGAAGATCACGCCGTTTTTTCCGGGAAGCACGTTGGGCCACAAGTGCCCGCGATCATCCGGAGTTGATCCCGTCTGCGTCAGCTGTTTCGGCTGCCCTCCCGCGGCCGGGACTGCGTACATCCCGTAAGCGAATGACTTGATGTAGTAAATTGTGTCGTCATCCGACCAGGAGGCCCCGATAGGGCCAGCATGATCCGCTAGCTCCACCGGACTTCCGCCGCGCAGCGATATTTTCTTGAGCCTGTAATCATCGGACACGAATCCGAGCCATTCTCCGCTTGGCGAGAAGAAGGGACAGTGCGCCCCCTCCGTGCCGGAGATGGGAGTGCTTTCGAAGGAGCCCAGTTTGCGCATATACAGTTGCGTCTTGCGGTCATCGCCACGGGCTGAGAAGACGATCGTTGAACCATCCGGGGAAATGGCGAGCGGGTCAGTCGAGTCGTTCGGTAACACCTTGCCGGCGGGAAGCGCGACTGACAAGTGGATGGGGAGAGTTACAGACCTGCCCTGCCACAGGCCGCTCTGCCAGAACAAGTAAGCCACAGCCAGCGTCAAGAGCGCTCCTGCTGCAATCCAGATAGCGCGATCGCGCGTTTTGCGCTTAGAAGCCACCGGCGCAGGAATTCCTGCTTGCGAACCGGCGGAAGCGATCCAGCCGAGTTCTCGTTTCAGGTCTCCTGCATTTTGCCAGCGCTCGTCGGGATCTTTCTCCAGGCATGTCTTGACCACACGTTCAAGCGCAGGCGGCGCCATGGGCTGCAGTTCGCTGATGGGCTTGGGCTGCTCCTTCAGGATTGCGGCGATCAGGCTCGCGGTGCTTTTGGCTGCAAAAGCTTTCTTCGCAGTCGCCATCTCGTAGAGCACGGAGCCGAAGGAAAAAATGTCGCTGCGGGCGTCAGCTTCCCCGCCCTCGAGCTGTTCGGGGGACATGTATTGATATGTTCCGACGATAGTGCCTTGCGCGGTGAGCGCGTCGCTTGGAGCTCTTCCGACCAGCGGGCGGCTGACGGTAGGCGAACTGGAAAAATCTCCGGCAAGCGGCGGCGCGCTGGCTTTCGCGAGACCAAAATCCAGGAGTTTGGCGCCGGACTTCGTCAGCATGATATTGCCAGGCTTCAAATCGCGGTGAATCACTCCCTGGCGGTGGGCGCGGTCGAGAGCGTCAGCAACTTCGATGGCGTAGCGCAAGACTTCGGTGGTCACGAGCGGGCCGCTTTCGAGGCGCTTCGCGAGCGTCTCGCCCTCGATGTATTCCATCACGAGATATTCGACACCGTCCTGGTTACCGACATCGTAGAGCGCGCAGATGTGCGGATGATTGAGGCTGGAAACGGCGCGAGCTTCCCGTTCGAATCGCTGGCGAACTTCGGGAGTGTCCGCCAGACCTTGCGGGAGAACTTTGATCGCGACGGTGCGGTCGAGGCGAGTATCGCGCGCACGGTACACTTCGCCCATGCCGCCTGCGCCGAGCGGCGATTGAATCTCATACGGACCGAGTTTCGTTCCGGAGGCGAGGGACACTGGCGCGCATTATAGTCCAAGCGGCAGTCTCGCCACATACACTTATAGGGCATCAGCCGAATGTCCGCTTGCCAGGCACCGGCCGCGCGCTTAACTGGGCGCGGTCATTGGAAGTCGGCCAGCTTCCTATCGGTAAATCTGGCGGTTATCACTACTTCAAGATTATTGTGCCAGGCCAATTCGGCGGAGGATTACTTCGAAGCGCGGGTCGCTGCGTAATGGGTCATAAACCGGATCCACTTTGAGCGCGGTGAGGCCCGGCGAATGGACGGCTATAGATTTATCGAGCCAGGCGAATGCCTGGTCTTTGTCACCGAGCCCCACGTACGGCGGGACAAAAGCGAGGGGATCGACTGGGGCGCGCCCATTGATCGACTGCAACTTGTCCACCGCGCGGCGAGCCTGAGCAGACTGGCCTGCACGGCCGTAAACGTAGCCTTCCTCGGTCAACGTCCAGTAAGTGTCGCTCGTGCGGCGCCAATCCTCGATACCCGCTAGCGCATCAGCGAAACGCCCCTGTTGCGCATATGCAAAGTTCAGGATGCGAGCCCGTGGGAAATCGGCCTCCACTTTGAGCACGGCTTGAAGCTGCTCGATGGCCCGGTCGTATTGGCGCGCGAAGAAAAGGATGGCTCCGTTGTCGACCTGAATGATCAATGAGAGCGGGTCGAGTTGCCGCGCACGCTCGATTTCCACAAAGGCTTCGTCGAACCGCCCTCGTAGCGCAAGATGTTCGGCGTACCAATGATGTCCGGTGGCGTAGTTCGGATCCAGCTCAACGGCGCGGCGATATTCTTTTTCGGCGGTTTGCCATTCCCAATCGTAGCTTTGCGCGATCAATGCGAGCGACGCGTGGGCCTCGGCGAGTTTCTCGTCTAGCGATAACGCTTTTAGCGCAGCCGTGCGAGCCTTCGGGATGACTTCGCCAGGCGGAGCTACGCCATAGGCGCTCATCAATGCTAGCGAATCAGCCAACCCGGCGTAGGCGCGAGCGTACTCTGGGTCTTTGCCCACCGCCTGCTCGAAGCATTCCACGGCTTGCTGAAGGCCTTGAGGCGTCCTCTTATTCCAAAAGTACCGGCCTTGCAAATAGAGGTCGTATGCCGCATACGATTTGGGAGCGTGAGAATCCGCCGGAGGATTCGCTTCGACGGGTTTGTGCTCGCCGAGCGTCAGTTGAATTGCGTCCGAGATTTCCTGTGCGATCTCGCTTTGCAGCCCCAGCAAGTTGTTCTCCTCGCGATCGTACTGGTGCGCCCAAACGTGCGACTGATCTTTTGTCTGAATCAGTTGTGCGGTGATTCGCACTTTGTTGGAACCTCGCCGCACGCTGCCCTCGAGCACGTACTGCACCCCAAGTTCGCGCCCGATCTGGTTCAGCTGCTCCGGGTTGTTCTTGTAGTGCATCACGGATGTGCGCGCGATTACTCCCACGCGCTGCGGATCAATTCGACCGAGTTGGGAGATCATTTCCTCCGTCAAACCGTCGCTGAAGTACTCCTGTCCGGGGTCTCCCGTGAGATTCTGAAACGGAAGAACCGCGACCATCGTGCGTCCAGTAACCGCTGGTCGGCGAGCGCGACTGGAAGACCAACGAAAGTAAAAAACCAGGCCCAATACCAGAGCCAGGCAAACTGCCAGAAGCGCGGGCCACCGTCGTAGAGTGGACGACTCCTCTGCCCGTTCCACGGGCAAACCGCGGGGAACGGCGAAATCGGAAGACCTCCCTGCCGGTGCTAAATTCGGCCCCTCGATTGTCGGCAAGGATACCGGTGACGCGCCCGAACCGGTTATTTCTACCGCGGCAACAAAGCGGTATCCCAGCCTGGGCAGCGTTTGAATGTAGCGAGGCTCCGCAGCCGAGTCACCCAGTACCGCTCGGAGTTCCTTCACAGAATTATTCAGCCCGTGCTCAAAATCGACGAATATCTCTGCCGACCACAGCTCCTGCCGCAGCTCCTCACGGGTCACGACGTTACCGGCGCGGCTGAGCAGGTAGTTGAGGACTTGCAGTGGCTGAGGGCGAATCTTGAGGCGTACTCCGTGCTTAAAGAGCTCGCGAGTGACGCCACGCGATTCGTAGGGGCCGAACACAAAAGTGGTTTCTGGCGATTTCTGCATGGGTCACCGCGGGGAACTGCCGACATTCTGCACCGTATGGGCCAAGTTCCGCAAATTAAAATTATATTAATGAGTAATTTGGACAATTACCCGTTTGTTATACGGAGATTACCCGTCCTCCATTGACCTGCCATTCCTAATTTGAGATACCACCGCGCAGTGACAGGCCACTCCCCTCCGTAGAGGCAGGCCTCTGGCAGAAATCGGCCCCGGATTGTTGCGCGCGGGTAGGCTCATAAATCAGCGACAAGTCAATTTGAATCGGAACTGAGTGGCACGGAAACGGCAGAGGCACCCAAATGTATTCTGTCTCAACTCGTCGCGCCGACGGAAGATTTGGAGTTCCACCCCCGTCGAAGGCTCGGAATTGTGCGACTCCTCTCGAGCTGGTCCGTCTCGATCGATTGATGGCTGTGACCACCGGAAATGCCGAAGTCAAAATCGGCTTGCTCGACGGACCCATCGCGCTAAACCGCCCCGCCCTGCCGGCTCAGAACATCCGCGAAATTCCTGGCAAACTTTCGGGCAGCTGTGCCCGCGCAGGAAGCAGCGCTTGCATCCACGGAACGTTTGTCGCAGGGATCCTCGCCGCGAAAAGAAAAAGTGGAGCGCCGGCTATTGCCCCGCAATGCACTCTCCTCGTGCGACCCATTTTCCCAGAAGACCGTGGCCCCTACGCCGACATACCGCGCGCCACACCCGAAGAATTGGCCACAGCTCTGCTCGACACCGTCAATGCAAGCGCTCGCGTGATCAACCTAAGCGCAGCGCTTCTCCACGGCTCACCCGGCGGCGAATCGCGGCTCGGCGCAGCTCTCGATTACGCAGCACAACGCGGTGTCGTTGTTGTTGCGGCAGCGGGCAATCAAAGTTCCGTCGGCAGTTCGGCTATCACTCGACACCCATGGGTAATTCCGGTAGCAGCCTGCAACATTCAAGGCCGGCCTTTGGGCCAATCGAATCTTGGAAGTTCAATCGGCAGGCGTGGTCTTAGCGCTCCGGGCGAAAACATTGTTAGCCTCAGTACAAGCGGCGGGCTCCAGACATTCGCCGGGACAAGCGCAGCCGCACCTTTCGTCACCGGGACGATTGCGCTGCTCTTCTCGCAGTTTCCAAACGCCAGCGCGGCACAGGTCAAACTCGCCGTCACTCAAGCTGGTACCTCGAGGCGTTCCGCCATCGCGCCGCCCGTACTCGATGCCTGGGATGCGTATGAATCGCTGGCCGCAACCTCGCGACCCTTGACTAGATCGACGTTGCCCGGTTCCTTCTCTCGAGCCAACCCGGCCGCTGCTGAAAGCCGAAGCTCGGAAGAAGGAGCCGGACAACTTACTCAGTCCGATTTTGAAATTGCCCTGTCGCGTTATCAAGACTTAGCCGCTGATTCCAGCCTATACTTCCCGTCTGCTTCGCATGTCGTGCGCTTCAACAACGCAGCATGATTCGCCTGAAGAGCACTTGAAGAGCCTCTATGAAAGCGATCGTACAGACTCAATACGGACCACCGGATGTCTTGCAATTCATCGAGGTGGCAAAACCTACGCCGAAGGACGATGAAGTCTTGATAAGAGTTCACGCGGCATCTGTAAATCCAGCTGACTTTCACCTTATGAGGGGCAAGCCGTTGCTCGCCCGCCCAATGATGAGGGGTCTGCGCAAACCAAAGTACACACGACCAGGCATAGATGTTGCCGGCCGTGTTGAAGCTCTCGGCAGAAGCGTAACGCAGTTCAACATAGGCGACGAGGTGTTCGGCGGATGCCATGGGGCCTTTTCCGAGTATGCGTGTGCCATGGAAGACAAATTAGCGCTGAAGCCAGCCAACATATCGTTTGAGAGCGCAGCGGCTGTACCGGTGGCGGCTCTTACTGCCCTCCAAGGACTCCGTGATAAAGGACGAATCCAGCAAGGCCAAAAAGTCCTGATTGATGGAGCGTCCGGTGGTGTAGGCACATTCGCCATCCAGATCGCCAAATCGTTCGGGGCGGAAGTCACGGCTGTGTGTAGTACCAGGAATGCGGAAACCGCGCAATCGATTGGCGCAGACCATGTGATTGATTACACGCGAGAAGATTTCACGCGAAGTGGACAGCGCTACGATCTGATTTTTGCTGCTAACGGCTATCATTCGATTTTCGATTATAGGCGGGCGCTCAAACAGGGCGGGATTTATGTCCATGCAGGAGGCGGTGGAATTCTAATTTTCCAAGTAATGTTATTAGGACCGTTGCTATCACCGTTTGGAAGTAGGAAAATGCGTTTCTTTATCGCAAGAGTAAGGAAAGATGATCTAGTTTTTCTGAAGGATCTTCTTGAAGCCGGCAGGGTCGTACCCGTCATAGATAGACGTTATCCGCTGAGCGAGGTGGCCGAAGCTCTCCGTTATCTTGAAGAAAGACATGCGCGGGGAAAAGTGGCAATAACTGTTACAACCGAAGGTTGAGTGCTCGAGAAGCTGCCACACCATCCAATTTGCCTAAGTAGCCGGACGACTGGACAGCGAGAAGAAATCGCGATAGCCTTGTTCTTCTACCACGGCCCTCCCAGTTTCAGCGAGGTTTTATGATCCAAGAGCTAGCACGGACTCGGTATCTCGGCGTTCTCTGTTCGCGTTGCAAAGAACCGATTGCCGTACCCAAACGCGCCGCCGTACTTTTCGAAGAATTAAAGCAGGCAAAAGTTACCGACGGTCAAGACGCAAAAACACGTGCCATGACACTTCGATGCAAAGCCTGCGACGGAGAAGGCGTGTACGAGATCACGCAAATTCAAGAATTCGAGGGTGCGCCGCGAACTCGAGCCAGGCGAAGAGCGGCCCACGCGTAGTCCTAAAGAACTTCACTTTGGCGATCATAAGGGTTGAGCGTCCGGACGACATTTTTAATCAAGCATCCATGTGGCGCGTGTCCGTCCAATCAACGATGAGCTTGCGTTCGGCAAAAAGCCACTTTCCGTCGACTTTGGCAAAAACATCGTAGTATCGAAGCGAAGCGACGAAGAGAGTTCGTTTCCCTTCCGATGCAGAAACGTGATGAGCGAGACAATAGGTTTCTCCCGTAGCGCGATCCCCGTTTAAAACAACCGTACTCTGTCCCAAGAAATGAGTAGTCGCCTCGTATTTGTTGAGGTCAGCGAATACAGGTGCCAAGTCTTCGCGGCGGCTTAGTTCCATAGACGGCTGGATGGATTTAGCATCCATAAAAACGACGAAGTGGGTGTTCGGAGTGAAGAGAGACATTTGGCCTTTGGCGTCGCGCCTATCCGCGCAGTGCGCATAGGCTTCCACGAGTTCGCGTATGGCCAAACGATCAGCCGCTTCCGCCCCAGAAATCGAACTGTGCATTGATGACTCTCCTTCCCTAGGATTCATCGAGGAACCGCATTCGCGATTAGCTACGTTGTAGAAATTCCAGACGCAGACGATATTCGTGATTTTTTGTGCCTCGATCAGCTGGTTCGGAGCGAGATTGCCCACACCCGGATCCCGAAAAGAAGCAGGTTGGAAAATGTGGAGCCGAGGCCCGGACTTGAACCGGGGACCTGCCGATTACGAATCGGCTGCTCTACCAACTGAGCTACCTCGGCGCCCTGATTGACTTTAACATCGCCATCGCTGCAAAAAAAGCGGTTAACGTCGCGAAATTAGCGCAGTTTTCAATGCGAGAAGGGATACATCAGCCAGCCGATCGCAATCCCAACCGCCAAAAATTTCAAGAAGCAAGAAGCAACGTACTTCGCGCGTTCCGACGGCGTCCTCTTCGTTAACCCCGCAAGCGCTACGGAAACCAGCAGGGCGAACAAACACATAGCCCACCAATGGGATATGTGAGACGGAATAGTCTGCGAGCCAACAATTTCCGTCCAGACCGCAATCACATTGTTCTCCGGCCCAGTGCGATTTCGTACGCGTCGAAAACGCTCAAGAGATTCACGATTCCGGCTGCCGCGATGAATCGCGTTCCGTAATCCCCCGCGGCGCGCGAAACATCGGGACCTATCGACTCAAGAAAACGCGATAAGAGATAAAAAATTCCCGAACCGGCATCCGCGAGAAAGCCGAGCGTGTCGAATGAATCGCCCGCCCGCGGAGGAAACACATTTCCGCGGAGAATAAAGCCGGTGACTGCGAGACCTCCTACTGTAAGAAAAAAAATCAGCGCGCGGCCCCAGCGCCGCAGCACCAGGTGACCCAGGCCAGGAACAATCCATGCGGCTACAGCAATAAACGGCGCTAAGACATGGCCTCTGCTTGGACGCTCGATTGCGCAGCTGTCATTTCCGGCGCTCTCTGGCGGCTGAGCATCGGGCGGCGATATTCCATCGATAGGCTTGTCGTTATTCACGAAGTGAGGTCACACAGCTCAAGCGAGCAACGGAAGGATCTCTTCCTGTATCGCTCCGGTCACGCGCGCTTCTCTTTCGTCCACGTAGACATTCACTTCGCTGCGAATGCCGAACTCCGGCAGATAAATTCCCGGCTCAATCGAAAAACAAGTATGGGGAACGATTTTGCGATCATCACGCGTTTCCAGCCCGTCCATATTCGCACCGTTTCCGTGAACTTCCTGCCCAATGCTGTGGCCCGTGCGGTGGACGAAATGCTTTCCGTAGCCGGCTTTCTCGATCGTTTTACGCGCCACTTTGTCCACTTCCCAACCGTGAATCTCGCGACGCTTGGCAATCGCTTCTTGGATAAATTTCACCGCGTTGTCTCGCGCCTGGCGAACGATGCGAAAAATCTTCGCGTAGGAATCCGGCACCCGGTTTCCAAGATACCCCACCCACGTGATATCGTAATAAACGCTCCCGGGCCGATCGAATTTCGCCCAGATGTCCAGTAGAAGCAGGTCCCCGGCGCGAATCGGCCGTGACGATCCTGCCTTCGGCTCATAATGCGGATTGCCGTTGTTAGGCTGCACCGCGACAATCGGCGGCTCGGCCGTGGTCAGTCCCTGTGCATGGAACTGCTCGATAATCCATTGTTGCAGTTGATCCTCCGTCAGCGGCTTCCCTTCTTTCACGAACGCAGCCGCGCGTGCGAATGCGTCGCGCGTAATGCGATCGACAATCTTGCCGGCCTCAAAGTGCCCCTGCGCTTGCTCGGGTGACCAACTGGCTTCAAATTTCTGCACCAAGTTCGCCGAGCTCACAATCTTCTTCTTGAATTTGCGCAACAACTCGATGGTCCCCGCATCTACCAGCCCGATGTACGGAATATTGTTGTCGGGCGAATACTGCATCGCGATGGTTTTGCTGCCGGCGAGCAGTTTCGGCAAGTTCTTGTGCAATTCTTGCCAGCCCGAGTACACAAGCGCCTTTCCGTCTAGCCCGTCCAGCGCGCCTTGTTCAATTCTGTGCACGAGTTTTCGCGGCTCGCCTTTTGCTGGGATGAAATAAAACCAGCGGCGTGTCGCCATTCCATTCCCTCCAACGCCCAGAATGTGCGTCGCGATCGGATCGCGATGGTGATGATCGTAAAAAAGCCACCCATCGATTTTGCTGCCGCGCATCTCCGATTGGATTGCCTTAATGTCCGGCATAGTGTTTTTCCGCCTTCAGCAAGAAGCCATTAAAGACCAAGCGCCTCGATTGTCTTCGCCCGAGTCACTTCCATGATTGAAACCGGCTTGGTGCGGCTTTTCTCGCCCGCCACGATTCTAACAGCCGCCACCTGCACGTTCAAACGCTTGTACCCCTGCTGGGGAGGTGCGATGCCTTCATTATTTTCGTTGAGGTGGGAACTAAAAGAGGAACTGATGGGCGCGAGCTCCAGCGAAGAACATTTGAATGCTGCGGTTCCTAACGGCGCATCCCAGCGTACCGGAAAGTTAGCCGCGGCGTTGAGAGAACAACCACTCCGGCAAGGCTGGCTCCGTGAAAGCCCACTCCCATGAATTATGGTCTACGCCAGCGTACTCGGTGTAGATCGGGTTTCCGCCTGCTTTTCGTAGTGCCGCGATGCGATCGCGCGACAATGCGACAGGAACGGATTTGTCGGCATCACCGTGAAAATTCCACAGAGGAGTGCCAATCGATTGTGTGGCATCCTCGGCTGTGTCGCCTCCACAAACTGCCACCGCTGCCGCGAAGAACTTCGGGCGATACGCAGTCATGTGCCATGTCCCCGAGCCACCCATTGATTGACCCATGATATAGATTCGCCGTTCGTCGATCGGAAATTCGTGGCACACAGCGTCAACGACTGCTAGCGCCGTTCGCGCGCCCTCGCCTAGTCCTTGGAGCACCTTCGGCGGCCCCGGTGCGTCTTGCCATATATCGTAACGGACCCACGCACTATCAGTCTGCGGAACGAGGACATAGCACGGAAAGCGTTTCTGATTCTCCGGAAGCAGCCAGACGCGCGTACCAAAAACGTTGCCGAGTCCCAGTTGTTTCAGATTGTCGTTGCCCACCCCCCCGCTGCCATGCAGATACACCACCAACGGCAGTTTCCCGGCTCCCTCCGGCCGGAACAATCGATAAGGCATCGACATGTCGTCGCCCTTGTAGATGCGCGCCTCGTACTTGTTTTCGAGTCCCTCGGATTGTTTCTTGAACGCTTCAATTAGCGTAAGTCTCTCCCGCGACATAGGCGCGCCAGGAGCAAGCGCAGGAGCGGAATCGTAACTCGCCGCGGGGGCATTTGACGCAAATGAAAAGTTGAGGCCTGTCTGCCTCGCAGCAAACCACGCTCCCGCTGAGGCCGGACCCAACAGACGAACTGCTTCGCGTCGAGAAATCATCTGCATTGTATCCTCTTGCGTTCCCTGCGATTTCTCTCTGGGACTAACAACATAGACGATTCGCTCAAAGAATCGGTAGCAGTCCACCCGCAAATGCTCTCAGCTGGCCGTCGCGTTCCGCATATATCCCTGCCTTTCCTCCGCAACCAGCTGATTCTAATAGGTGAAAAATAAATCGCGCAGCCGCCTGAACTTCAGGTAACATTTCGCGCTCCTGCTGCGTATCAGAATCGAACACTAAGAACACACATGGACGCCATCACACTCGAAAACGTCACCAAATCCTATGACTCCGTAACCGCCGTCGGCGGCATCAGCCTGCGAGTTCGCCAGGGAGCCATTCTCGGCCTGCTCGGCCCCAACGGAGCCGGCAAAACAACCACCATCCGCATGATCATGAACATCCTGGTCCCGGACGACGGCTCAATCAAGATCCTCGATCAACCCGTCAGCGATAAAACTCGCGATTTGATCGGCTACCTCCCCGAAGAGCGCGGGCTTTATCCTCGGATGAAAGTCCTCGACATCATCGTTTTCCTCGCTGCGCTTCACGGATTGACGGAAGCTGAAGCAGAAAAACGTGCCAAGGAATGGCTCGACAGGTTCGGATTGAGCGAGTGGTCCGGAAAGAAATTGCTCGACCTCTCAAAAGGCATGCAACAAAAAGTGCAGTTCATCACTGCGGTGATCCACAAACCGCCGCTCGTGATTCTCGACGAGCCGTTCTCCGGCCTCGATCCAGTCAATGCCGCCACTGTGGAAGAAATCATGGTCGAGATGCGCGCCAAGGGTTCCACCATCGTTCTCTCCACCCACCGCATGGAACAGGTCGAAAGAATGTGCGATTCGATTTGCCTGATCAACAAAGGCCGTAACGTCCTCGATGGCGAGCTCCGCGCCATCAAGCAGTCCTACGGAAAGAACACGCTGCACATCGAATTTACCGGCAGCGACAGTTTCTTGAGCAATCCTCTAATCATCAGCATGACGCGTCTCGGAAACGGTGTAGAAGCTAAACTGAAACCGGGCGCCGACCCGCAGGAAATCCTAAGAGCTGCCGTGCAATCGAACGTTTCCATCACGCGCTTCGAACTTCTCGAGCCGTCGCTGAACGAAATCTTTATCGATAGGACCACCCGTGCGTAAACTTGGCCTCATCATCAAGCGCGAGTATTTCACCCGCGTCAAAACGAAAGGCTTCATCATCGGAACGATTCTGGTGCCGCTGCTTGGCATCGCGTTTTGCCTGCTGATTATTTTCTTGGTGCGCCACAAGCCTAGCCAGACCATGCGTCTTGTGATTGTCGACAATTCCGGCACGCTCGCGCAACCCATCACTCACAATTTGGATGGCAAGCTCGAAAATGGCTTGCCGGAATTCACCATCGTGGAAACCATCGTTCGCCCTGCCTCTCCCGATGCCGTTCAGCAGGATCTGCGTTCGCGGATTAACTCCGAGAAGCTGGACGCGTACCTTTGGATTCCCGCGGACGCGACTCAATCGTTCGAGCTGCACATGCGAAATCCCGACAACTTCGCTCTTATAGGGCCGCTCTCCGGCGCGGTCGATCAGGCGGTAATTTCGGCGAGACTCAACGACCGCGGCGTCCATCTGGACGACGTCAAAGTAATTCTCCGCGGCACGGACCTCAAGCTCCTCAAAGTCAGCGAAGCCGGTGAGTCCGTGGAAAAAGGACAAAGCATCGGAATCGCCGTCGCTCTCGTGATCCTGCTTTATACCGCGCTGCTGATGTACGGCATCATCACCATGCGTTCCGTCCTCGAGGAAAAAACCACGCGAACCATGGAAGTCCTGATTTCCGCTGTAACTCCCTTCGAACTTCTCTTGGGAAAAATCCTGGGAGTCGCCGCAGCCGCTTTCACCCAATTCGCTATCTGGATGATTTCCACAGCGCTGCTTTTTACCTATGGCGCTCTCGCCGCGGTGGGCATGGGAGCGGGATCCGCGTTATCCGGTGTCCACATTCCGATTTCGCTGGTGCTCTACGCTGGAATCTTTTTCTTCGGTGGATACTTTCTGTATTCCGCGATGTTTGCAGCCATCGGATCCGCTTGCTCGAACGAGCAGGATGCCCAACAATTGCAATGGATCGCTATGGCGCCGCTTGTTTTCTGCATGGTGATTTACAGTATGGTTCTCAACGATCCTTCATCCACGGCTTCCGTGGTCCTATCCGAGATTCCGTTTTTCTCGCCAGTGCTGATGGCTCTGCGTATCTCATTGCAAACACCTCCGGCGTGGCAAATCGCCCTCGCGCTGGTCCTTCTGTTTCTCACCACCCTGGTCTCGATCTGGGCCTCCGCGAAAATCTATCGCGTCGGAATCCTGATGTACGGCAAGCGCCCCTCAATCGTCGAAATGTTCCGCTGGCTCCGCTACTCGTAGCACCGCTGCCGGTTTTCGTAGCCCGGCCTCTCGCCGGGTCTTTTTCTTTTCCCGTTGAACACGCGTATTTATTGACTCAGCCTCCGCGCGCCGAAAAGCGCCGTGCCGACTCGAATCTCTGTCGCGCCCTCTTCAACCGCAATTTCGAAATCGTGGCTCATCCCCATCGAGAACACCGGCAGCAATCGCCCAAGGCGGCGTGCTAAATCCTCGCCAAGCTCGCGCAATTTTGAAAAATACGGCCGCACCTGTTCCGGACCATCCAAGAATGGCGGAATCGTCATCAGCCCAAGCAACTCCAAATTTGCGAGCCCTGCGACGCCTTCCGCCAGCGCCCCCAGACCCGCTTCCGCAATGCCGCTCTTGGTACTTTCGTCGCCGAGCCGCACCTCGATCAAAACTCGAAGCCGTTTGTCATTCGCGGCGCCCCTTTCCGCCACCGCCGCATCGAGTTTCTGAGCGAGCGCGAAACTATCCACGGAATCCACGCGATCAAAAATGCCCGCCGCACGCCGTGCTTTATTGCTCTGCAAATGCCCAATCAAATGCCACGTAGCGCCAAGGTCCGCAACACGAGCCTCTTTCGACTCCCACTCCTGCACGCGATTTTCTCCGAAGTGCCGCAGCCCCGCATCGTAAGCCTCGCGAATCGCTTCGAATGGAAATGTTTTCGACACCGCAACAATCGTCACTTCTTCAACGCGCCGTCCCGCACGCTCAGCCGCCCGCGCCACGCGTTCTTGAACGCGCTCAAGATTCTCAGCAATCGCAGGATTTTCAGTCGCCATCGTGCGCGATTCTACCACGCGCCTCAGCGCAGATTTGAAATCAGGTGAAGACAAGAGGGTCGACCAGAAGCCGAGTTCGCGGCTCGACAATTGCGCAAAATTAAAATCCGACAGCTTTTCCGTTGCTCCGGCCGTCACCAGCGCCTAATCGTTCGCCGGTCTTCAAATCGACGGCGATGCATTCAGCCTCGCTCCAGTAAGGTATTCTCAACTCCATTTTGTATCCCATGTTCTCGAGCAATTTCACCGTGTCCGGAGAAAATCCCTGTTCCGCGCTCAGCACGTCCGGCATCCATTGTTGGTGAAAACGCGGAGCGTTCACAGCTTCCTGAATATTCATTCCGTAATCCACGACGCCGATCAGCGCAAGCGCCACCGTAGTGATGATCCGCGAGCTCCCCGGCGAACCCAGCACCAGAAAAAGCTTGCCATCCTTCAATACCATTGTCGGTGTCATCGAAGAGAGCGGCCGCTTCTTCGGCCCGATCGCGTTGGCGCTTCCTTGAAGCAATCCGTCGCCGTTAGGCACGCCCGCCTTCGCCGCAAAATCGTCCATTTCGTCGTTCAACAGGAAACCGAGCCCTTCGGCGGTCACTCGTGAGCCGAACCAATCGTTGATGGTCGTCGTCACAGCCACGGCGTTCCCGTCCGCGTCCACCACTGAATAATGCGTCGTGTGTTGCGACTCGTTCGTTGCTGCCGCCTGCGGATGTTTCCGTTCATATTCCTCCAACTCACTAAAAATGGCCGGCCGTTTCAAATCCTTGCTCACGCTTGCATGGTTCGGGTCAATCGTCTCGCGCCACGCTGCGCCATATTTCTTGTCAGTAAGCTCAGCCACCGGAAGTTTCGAAAAATCCGGGTCGCCCATGAACTCCGCCCGGTCGAAAAACGCCCGCCGAAACGCCTCAGCAATCAGGTGAACTGACTCCGCGGAACGGTTTCCGTCTTTCGCCAGGTCGAAACCTTCCAGAATATTCAACGTCTCGATCAGCACCACTCCTCCGGACGAAGGCGGAGGCGCGCTAATCACTTCATATCCGCGATACGTTCCGCGCACCGGCTCGCGTTCTTTCACTTGGTAATTCGCCAGATCCTGCGCGGTAATCAGCCCGCCGCCTTTCTGCACTGCCGCGGCTAATTCTCGCGCCATGGCTCCGTGATAAAAACCATCAGGGTTTTTCGCGATGCGCTCCAGCGTCCCCGCTAGTTCCGGCTGACGAAAAATCTCGCCTTCCTTGTAGTAATTTCCATCGCGCTGAAATATGCGTCGCGATTCGGAAAACTTTCCCAAATAACTATCTCCTTGCATATCCCGAGCCTGCTCCCACCCCAACGCATAACCGTCGCGCGCCAGTTTGATTGCCGGTGCCATCACTTGCGCCAGCGTCAGCTTGCCGTATTTCTTCTCCGCGTAAACCAAGCCCGCCACCGACCCCGGCACTCCAATCGATTTGTAGCCAATCGTGCTTGCGTCTTCGATCACATTTCCATGCGCATCTAGATACATGTTCGCAGTCGCTGCGCCCGGAGCTTCTTCGCGAAAATCGATAAAATGCGCTTTCCCGTCGGCCATGCGGACCAACATGAACCCGCCGCCTCCCAAATTCCCCGCCGCTGGATGAACGACGGCCAATGCAAAACCCGTCGCAACGGCAGCGTCCACCGCGTTACCACCAGCTCGCATTATTTCCACGCCCGCTTTTGACCCCAGCTCGTTGCTGCTTACCACCATCACATGCGCAGCGTGCACCGGGTACCTGTCGCTGTCAGCTCCGAGCGGAATAAACCCGACCAGCATCGCCACCACAAGCAGCGTGATGAAAAGCCTGCGGCAAATTTTCATGAGAACCTCAGTGCGAACCATGTGCCATCTTCAATTTAAAGTCAATGCGGCCGCCTGCGGATACCGAGCATGTTCGCCAAACCTCAGATGTACCCAACATACCCGACTCTTGATAAGGCGCCTTCTTATAGGCAATATCTAAAGATTCCTTGTTATATCTAGATCGAACACGAGATCGCGATTGATGACCGATATGGCGGTGTCTACTCCGAAAGCGTCTCTTTCTTGGGCAGACGTGGGACGTCTCGAACATTTCGATGTGCTGATCGTCGGCGCAGGCCTTTCTGGAATCGACGCGGCCTATCACCTTCAGACGAAATGCCCGAAAAAGACTTTCACAATCCTTGAGAGCCGAAACGCGCTAGGCGGAACGTGGGACCTCTTCCGCTATCCGGGAGTCCGTTCCGATTCCGACATGTACACTCTCGGCTTCGGTTTCCGCCCTTGGCGTGACAAGAAGTCCATCGCGGGTGGCCCCGTCATCCTCAAATATCTCCAGGAAACCGCTCGCGAATTTGGCATCGATCGCAAAATTCGATTTGGTTACAAGGTCACCCACGCTTCGTGGTCTTCGCAAGACGGTCGTTGGACTATTGGCGCGACCGGCCCGGAGGGAAATCCCGTCCAGTTCACCTGCAATTTTCTTCACATGTGCACGGGCTACTACGATTACTCCGAAGGCTATATGCCCGGCTGGCCGGCGATGGATAAATACCTAGGCGTCGTGGTGCACCCGCAGCACTGGCCGGAGGATATCGATTACACAGGCAAACGCATCGTCGTGATCGGCAGCGGCGCAACCGCCGTAACCCTGGTTCCAGAATTGGCAAAATCTGCCGCGCATGTGACCATGCTCCAGCGCTCGCCGACCTATATAGTTGCGCGCCCTTCCGAGGATCCGATTGCGAAGTGGATGCTCCGGTATCTGCCTGCGCCGGTCGCTCATCACGTCGTCCGCTGGAAGAATGTGCTTCTCGGGATGTACTTCTACAACTTGGCGCGCCGAAGGCCCGACGGCACAAAAAAAGTGATACAGAGTTACGTGCGCGAATTTCTGGGGCCGGATTACGATGTCGAAAAGCATTTTTCTCCGCGTTACAACCCGTGGGACCAGCGTCTCTGCCTGGTTCCCGATGGAGATCTGTTTCTCGCCATCCGTTCCGGAAGAGTCTCAATTGCCACCGACGAGATAGAAACATTCACCGAAACAGGCCTGCGCTTGAAGTCGGGCGAGGAGCTCGAAGCGGACATCACCGTCACCGCGACCGGACTGAAGCTAAAACTTCTCGGCGGCTTGCAAATCTCAATCGACGGCGCACCCATCAATCCGGCGCAATCGATCAGTTACAAAGGAATGATGAATAGCGACATTCCGAACTTCGCTTGGTGTTTCGGTTACACCAATGCTTCGTGGACTCTGAAGTGCGATCTCACGTCAAAATACCTCTGCCGCTTGCTGAATTATATGGACGCACACGGCTACTCCTACTGCACGCCGCGCCGCCGCGATCCAAGCATCGTTGAAGAGCCCGCACTCGCGCTGACGTCCGGCTATCTCAAAAGATCGAGCGCGATTCTCCCCAAACAAGGCTCGAAAAAACCGTGGAGGCTGTACCAGAATTACGCCATGGATATGGCCGCGCTGAAATTCGCCAAACTCGACGACGGCACCATGGAGTTCACTCGTCTGAACAGCAACAGACACAAAGCCTAAGCGGAAGATGCGGCGTCGGGATTTCACCTACGCGTGCGATTGAACTTTTGCTTTGGCTTTCAACTTCTGCTTACGGGGACCGCCGGTTCCCGTCCGCGACCATTCCTCGAACGCATCCGCAGCCGGCTTAAGCCGTCCTGAATTCATAATATTTCCAGGGTCGAGCCCCTGCTTGATCGCCGCGACAGCCTTTATTCCCAGCGGCGAAATATCGGCGGCGAGCCACGGCAAATGCTCGGTACCCACTCCGTGATGATGCGAAAGCGTCGCGCCATGATCCATGAACGATTGCTGCGCCGCGCGCTTCACCCTCAGATACTGCTCCATCTCACGTCCTGCCTGTTGCATAAACCCAAATGTAAAATAAACGCTCGCGCCGCTGCGATACGTATGGCTGATATGGCAGCCGCTGAACGGCGGAACACCGCTTTCTAGAACGCCGTCGCGTATCGCTCTCATCGTCGCTCGATACAAAGGAAGCATGTTGCTCCACACCGTAGAAGTCTCGCTCACGTCCGTGGTGACGTCGCGCCCCAATAGAAAATCGCGTATATGCGGAAAATCGTATTTCGTCGCTTCAAAAGATTTCCCCGCGCTCGCGCCGAGGCTCACTCCGCCGAATTTCCGGTAGATGGCATTCGCTTGGCGCATTTGCCGCGCCACATCTTCTCTGCGCCCCTCAAAGGCAGTCATCATCAGGCAAGCTCGCGGCAAATCAAAGCCCTTCACACGCAAGTATCGTTTGAATATCTTGCTTGCCGTTTGTGACAACCGCGAGGACGCCGGTTTGAACGCCAACGACAGCGCTGTCTTGTCCGGATCGTTCAGCCGCACCATCGACGGCGTGCACTCTCTGCTCACGCAGTCGCGCATGGCCTGCAGGCCGCCTTCAAACTCGGGAAACAGGTGGGCCGGCACTATCCGCGATTCCGGCTGCGGATGCACGCGCATCGTCGCTTCTGTGATCACTCCCAGCGTTCCCTCGCTCCCGATGCACAAATGATTCACATCAATTCCATTCGACGATTTCGGCACTGTCCGCGTCGCCAGCACGCCTTCGGGCGTCACCATGCGCAGAGCAATCACCATGTCTTCAATTTTTCCGTACTTGTCGCTTTGCATCCCGGCCGATCGCGTCGCAATCCAGCCTCCAAGCGTCGAGTGCAAAAACGAATCCGGAAAATGTCCCAACGTCATGCCATGCATGCTCAATTGCTGCTCGAGATCGGGACCAAACACTCCCGCCTCCATGCGCACCGTGAACGATTCCGCATCCACTTCCAGCACCCGCCGCATCCGCCGCATATCGAGCGACACCACCATCCGCTCGTTTTCCATCCGCTCCAAGCAACCGGAAATATTCGATCCGCCGCCGAACGGAATCACCATCACGTCGTGATGCGCCGCCGCCCGCAACGTCACCACAACATCGCCTTCGCTTTCCGGGTAGACCACTAGATCAGGAGCGCCTTCTGCCGATCCGCGCCGCAAACGAAACAAATCGCGAAAGCCTTTGCCGTATGCGTGAACTACTCGCTCATACCGGCTGTCGCAAACCTGTTCAGCTTGTAAAGTTGATTTCAGTTCAGCCAGAAAACGGGGATTGACGATTGCCTCGGGAAGTTGCACTTCTTCGAGCGACACCGGAAGCGCGGAGAGATTTTCTCGCTCGATACCAAGCTGCGCTTTCGCGAACGGCCAAAAATCCGGATGCCGCCTCGAATCAAAGCCTGCTTCGACGTCGCCCCAACCCCACCACTTCATATGCTTGGGGCTGTAGTCCATAGCCACTCGCCTCGCATCCATGCAGTTTGCGCAAACTCTTGCCGCAGGATGGCATGCTAACACCTCCTCCGCATCGCCCGAGGAGAATGTTTAATATCCCAATCGAACACGGTGTCCTACAACGATGCTTGCGAAAGTTGATCCTAGCGAAAGATACGGTGGGCTTTTCAGTTTTCGATCGATGCGGTGCGCGCGGTGCCGTCGATTAGTTTCCCATGATGAACAACGGTTTGTTCTCGAAGCTCGCGAATTTCGGCCGCAGGCGCTCGGTATTGTAATGCATCTCGATGTCCACCACTTTCTTAGGCGACGCAATCGCTTCAATCGGAATATCGCCGTAGCGGCCGTTCGTGAGAACCACCAGCCTGCCGTGCGCGCCGCGCAACAGCAGATCGAGGGCGATATTTCCGTACGCCATGGGCACGATCGAGTCGATCACATCCGGATCGCCGCAGCGCGCCAGATAGCCAAGTTTCTGGTTGACGACTTCGATTTGCTTGCCGTTATTGAATTTCGCGGAAAGTTCCTTGATGCGTTCGGACACCAAGTCCCCAATCCCGCCAAGCTTTTTGTGGCCGTAAGCATCGGTGGAATCGCCTTCGAAAATCATTTCGCTACCTTCGAACGTCGCGCCTTCGGAAACCAGCACAATCGAGTACCGGCTGGGATTCTTCAGCCGGTCGGCCACCAAAAGCTCGGTCAATCGCTCGATATCGAATTTGTATTCAGGGATGACGCAGCGATTCGCAGCGCCCGCCAAAGTGGGAAGCATCGCAGTGTAACCTGCGTAACGCCCAAAGACTTCGATCACCATGAATCGCTCGTGAGAACCTGCGGACGTACGCAAACTATTCACCAACTGCAGTGTGCGCGTCACGCACGTGCTGAATCCAATGCAGTAGTCCGTGCCCGGAACATCGTTATCCATCGTCTTCGGAATGGCCAGCACCTTAAAACCTTCACGATGCAGACGCACGCCATAACTCAACGTGTCATCGCCGCCGATGGGAATCAGCGTGTCGATGCCAAGCCACGCGAGATTTTTCAACACTTCGGCAGTGAGATCGTTTTTCTCCGAGGTAAATTTGTCCTTCAGGTGCGCAGGGACGTTCGACTTGCTCACGCGCCCGGGATTCGTGCGCGACGAGTGTAGAAACGTGCCGCCGCTTCGCCCCGCTCGATCGACAACTTCTTCATCGATCACCACAAAGTTATCTGAATTGTCGTAATCTTTCTCGCGGACCATGTCCACTAGCCCAGCCCAGCCGTGCCGGATCCCGATCACCTGATAGCCTTCGCGCAGCGCGCGCAACGTCACGCCGCGAATCGCCTGATTCAGTCCCGGCACGTCACCTCCGCCGGTAAGTATCCCGATGACTCCCTTCTTCCTCTCAACGTTAGCCATCAATCTCCGACCCTTTCTTGCTCTTAACGTTTGCCATCACTCCTCGACTCGCTCCTCCACAAGAATGTACAACAACAAATTATCCCTCGCCGCCTCCTTTTCCGAAAGCCTCCCCACACCAACCCGTCGCCGAACCCGCACCTCCGCGTCCTTTCAATCCCGGCCCTTAATCTGTCATTCCGAGCATCGCCTTCTGCAACGCGCGACGTACGCGTCCCGGATGAAGTCGCGGGAAGAATTTGCTCTTGCCTTCGTCCCTTTCGTAGCGCCGAGGCCTTCAGCCCGGCATCTTGCGTCTGACCTGGAATCTAACGCTGTCATCCCGAGCGAGGCCTCTTGGCCGCGCGCCTATGTTAGACTCATCGCCAATTCAATGCCTTCGCGCGGAAAATTTATCGTTCTCGAAGGAATCGACGGCTCCGGCAAACGCACCCAGCTCGACATGCTTGCCCGCGCCCTCGCGTCGCGCAACGTGTCGTTCGCGCAAATCAGCTTCCCGCGATACGATGGTTTTTTCGGCAAGCTCGCAGCGCGCTACCTGAACGGCGAGTTCGGCTCGCTCGAAGCCGTGGACGCGCACTTCTCTGCCCTGCTCTACGCCGGCGACCGCTTCGAAGCCAAGCCCGCCATCGAATCCGACCTCGCCTCCGGAAAAACGCTGCTCGCCGACCGTTACATCGGATCGAATTTCGCGCATCAAGGCGCTCGCGTCCCGCGCGAAAAACGCACGGAATTTTTGCAATGGCTCAGGCAGCTTGAGTATCAGGTGTACGCGCTGCCCGTCGAAGATCTCGTCATCTACCTGCGTGTGCCTCCCGCCGAAGCCCACCGCCAGATAGGCGAAAAAGGGGCCCGCAACTACACAAAATTGCAGCGCGACATACAGGAGTCCAACCTAGCGCACTTGGAAGCAACTTCAGAACTGTACGATCAGCTCGCGCAGCAGCCGAATTGGCTGAAAATCGAATGTTACGATAGCGCCGCGAACGTACTGCGCTCGGCAGAATCAATTCATCAGGAAATTCTTGCAGCCGTCCAAGCGCACGTCACTCCCACTCTGCGGGCGAACAAATAACATGGGCTTCAGCGAATTTCTCGGCAATGAACGCATCGTCAGCGCGCTTCGAGGTATGTTGCGCCGCGAGCGCGTGCCCAGCGCCCTGATGTTCACCGGCCCGCGCGGAATCGGAAAATACACGCTCGCGCGAATGTTCGCTCAAGCTGCGAACTGCGAACGCTTGAAAGACGATTTCTGCGGCGAATGCGAGCCCTGCAAAAAAATCGCACGACTTGCTGATCCCGCGCCTCTCATCGAGCTGGGTCTCGCTGAACGCGGCGAGAGCGCCGACGCAGCCATGGTCGAGCGCATGCCGCTCCTCGTCGAAACGAATCCCGATGTTTGGCTCATCGTCCCCGACCCCGTGCGGCTGCGCACTCCTGTCGCCCGTCCCATGATTCGCGTAGGCCAATTGCGCGCTGTTCAACGCGCCGCCTACTTCCAGCCGCAAGGCCGCCGCCGCATTTTCATCCTCGACGGTGCCGACACCATGCGCTGGAATGATGCCGACCTCTTCCTGAAAATCCTGGAAGAGCCGCCCGACTCCGCCACCTTGATACTGCTTGCGCCCACTCCGGACTCCTTGCTGCCCACTATCCGCTCGCGCTGCCTGCAATTCCATTTCGCTCCGGTTCGCGACGAACAGATGGAAGCGTTCCTGAAGGAGCGCACCGATGCGAAAGCGCCCGAACGCAAACTCCTCGCGCAACTTTCCTGCGGCAGCCCGGGAATGGCACTCACCCTCGATCTGGAAGAATCGTCGCGGCTGCGCAGAATCGTTTTGAATCTGTTGGAGCTGGCCGCCACCGGCCAGAAATCCGGAGAGATTTTCGCCGCCACCACCCAGCTCGCCAAGCGCGAAAAGGAATCATTTGGAAATATTCTGGACCTGTTTTATAGTCTCCTCAGTGATGTACTGAAATTTTCCGAAGGCCAGAACCAAAGTTCGCCTCGAAATCCCGATCTACGTAGGGAACTCGAGGCCCTCGGCCAAAAAGTAAATTTCGAATGGATTTTGCGGGCTACCCAGGGTCTGGACCTGCTGGATGGCCGCTTGCGGCGTAATGTGAGCCGACAACTGGGCCTCGACGCTCACATCGCCTCGCTCGCAAACCGATAGCACAAAATAAAATCTAACTATTTTAAAAAAACTGCAACCGAATCCCTTTTCCCGCAGTCATAACTAAGAGAATCTGAAAGGACCTATCATTTGCAAGGAGCACTCATATGGTAAATCGTAAGCTTTTCCGCCCCAGCCTCACTGAGGTGAAGGAACAATTCGCTGCCCCTCGCCCGGTGCCGGCCGTTGCCCAGGTGGCGCCCCGCAAGAAACCCGCGCCCCCCGAACAGACTCACGCGGAGAATTTTTACTTCGTGAAGCAGATGCAATCGCGGACACCCGTAGCTGTGGTGCTGAACGATGGCGAAGTGCTGCGCGGAACCGTGGAATGGTACGACCGGGAATGCATCAAGCTCACCCGCTACGGCAGCCCCAACATCCTGCTCTACAAGCACTCCATCAAGTACCTCTATAAGGATGGCGATGAAGCGGCCCAGGGTGGTACGAACGGCCAATAGTCTGGCGCGGCGCCAGCACTCACGGAAAAGGTGAAAGACCACGTGGGAACTTAGGAGCGGCTTTTCCGATTCTTTCTGAACGGACCCACAAAAAAAGTGATCAACGCCTTTGCAACCAGCCTGCCCCGGTCGTCGCGCACATCGCAATCCACCACCGCGATGTGCCGGCCTCGGCGCACTACTTCAGCCTCGGCAAATACTGTGCCTGCTTCCACCGCTTCCAGAAAATTGATCTTCATCTCCACGGTAGCCACTCGCGTCCCGCGCGGGCAGTCCATGTAGGTCGCGAGGCCTCCAGCGGTGTCCGCAAGTGCCGCGAGTACCCCGCCGTGAACCACTCCGTAAACCTGTTTGTGCATCGCTTCCACCGGCATGCGCATGGTCACTCTTCCCCGCTCTGCCTTGTCGATGACAAAACCAAGTTGGTTCGCCGTGTGGCTCGAGCGCATGCGTTCTCGCACGTCGCCGGCAGAGAGGTACTCAGTCGCTTTGGAAGCTCGCGCCATATCAGGTAGCTGTTTGGCCTCCGTCGATTGGAAATACGGCGCCGGTAACCCAGGAAGACTCGTCTGACGCGAGATACAAAGCCATGAGCGCGACGTCCTCCGGTTTTCCGAAGCGTCCAAGTGGAAGTTCCGCGATACGCTGCTTTCGCGCCGCTTCGGGATCTGGCGCCTTCGAGAGAAAACGGAGTGACATCTCGGTCTCCACGATTGCGGGGCACACGCAGTTCACGCGAATATTGTCCTGCGCGTGATCGAGCGCCATCGCTCGCGTCAACCCTGCAACCCCCGCTTTTGCGGCGCAATAAGCAGCACGACTCCGGCGACCTACGATTCCGAGGTACGAGCCGATGTTGACGATCGAACCTCCTCCGGATTTACGGAGAGCCGGGATCGCCGCGCGAGACACATTAAACGTTCCGGTCAAGTTTGTTGCGAGCACCCGGCTCCAATCTTCGTCAGAAGTTTCTTCCGCCGTCGCGACCATCACGGTTCCGGCGTTGTTCACGATAACATCGAGTCGGCCAAAGTGCGGCGCGACACTGGAGATCGCGGCATCCACGGCTTTGCGATCGACGATGTCGCACGGCACCGCCAGCGCTTTGCCGCCCGAGGCTCGAATCTCGTGGACAACTCCATCGAGAGGCTCTTTCCTGCGCCCTGCGACGGCGACTTGCGCGCCTTCAGAGGCAAATAGCACCGCGCAAGCGCGGCCGATTCCGGTTCCGCCGCCGGTAATGAACGCCGCTTTTCCCGAAAGTCGCTCCACCCTAGTTCCCCTGCGGCGCGTCTAATCTGCGAACGGCCGGGGAGAATCTAGCACCCAAGGACCGGTGGTGCAAGCGAGGGCGTTGGTTGCTGGCTACGGCGCGCGACTGCTACAGTAGTGAGGCCCAATGAAGATCGGGATTACTTGCTATCCAACGTACGGAGGCTCCGGAGTGGTCGCGACGGAGCTCGGAATCGAGCTGGCGGCGCGGGGCCACGAAATTCATTTCATCAGTTACGCAATGCCGATCCGGTTGAGTTCGGCGCACGAGCGGATTTATTTTCATGAAGTGGAAGTCACGTCATACCCGCTCTTCGATCACCCTCCCTACACTTTGGCACTGGCCACCAAAATGTTTGAAGTTGCCGAGGAAGCTTCTCTCGACTTGCTGCACGTCCATTACGCAATTCCCCATTCGGTAAGCGCGCTGCTGGCACGCATGATGGCACAGCCGAAGAAGCTGCCGTTTATCACAACTCTGCACGGCACGGATATCACGCTAGTTGGCAACGACCGCAGCTATCTTCCCATCACGCGGTTTTCCATTGAGCAAAGCGACGGCGTCACCGCGATTTCAAAATATTTGCGCGAGCGCACGATCCACGATTTTGAAATCAAGCGGCCGATCGAAGTAATTCCGAATTTCGTCAACTGCGATCTGTATATGCGGTGCGTTAATCAGTCTGCACGGCAGCGGTGGGCTAAAAACGGTGAACCCATACTGATGCACCTGTCGAATTTTCGCCCGGTAAAGCGAGTTTGTGACGTAATCGAAATCTTTGCGCTGGTGCGCGAGAGAATTCCGGCGAAGTTAGTGCTGATAGGCGACGGCCCAGACCGCGGCTCCGCTGAATTTGCGGTTCGCAAAAAGGGTCTCTCGAAGGATGTCTTTTTTCTTGGGAAACAGGACAACGTTCAGGAGAAACTGGGCTTGGCCGATCTATTTCTATTACCGAGCGACGAAGAATCGTTCGGCCTGGCAGCGCTGGAAGCGATGGCGTGCGAGGTGCCGGTAGTTGCGACGGATGTAGGCGGGCTTCCGGAAGTCGTGACACACGGAGTGGATGGTTACCTGGTTCCACCTCGCGATGTGAAAGCCGGTGCCAGGTACGCTCTTGAAATTCTGACGCGCCCGGATCGCGGTCGCTCGATGGGCCAGCAAGCGCGCGTCAATGCGCGCAGTAAATATTGCTCGAACGATGTGATCCCGCAATATGAAGCGTATTACACGAAAGTGCTCGGGGCGGCGCGGTCGGCGATCGGTGCCGTCTGACATCCCGACTGACGAAAAATCTTCATTAGGTCCGCAAATAGTCCACAACGCTGATAGCGTTCCTTTTCTCTAAGCTGCCTCATCACAATTACTTAAATATCTGGCAATGCCATTGCACGGCCATATGGGGCCCGGTCCTTCCGTCTCGATGGAGGCAACAATGAATAGTGTATTTTTGGCAGTGAGTATCTGTATGGGGTTATGGGCCGCTCAGGGTTTACCGGCGAGGCCGCAGCCCCCGTTACTGACAACAGCAACGATCGCCATCCATCCAATCTCCGTCGAAGAAGATCAGCCGCAGCAATTCCACGGAGTGATCGTCTCGAAGAACGGTGAAATCCTGGTCTTGAGAGACGATGTGAATGATACGTGGTACCACTTGGACGATCAGGAAGCGGCCGCCAAGCATCTCGGAAAGAAGGTATTGGTGACTGGCAATTTGGATACTCGCACGGATGTGATCCGGGTTCAAAGCATAGCTGAAACGACGTAACTAGCGATCGATGATGGGTACAGGCTGGAGTGAACGGAGAGCCATTTTTATATCTCCCTGAGTGATTTTGGCGCCGGAACCGTATGCCACGGTGAAAATGAAGCGGAATTGACGGTTGCTGTCGTCGAATACCCGAAGCGCGACCGGTTGGCCTTTTGCCGGATCACCAAACTGGAACCCTCGCATTTTTCCCAACTCGAACGAATAAAAGGCCGGAGCTGTGTCGGACTGCAGGTCAGGTCCAAAAGACAGTTTCCAGAGCAATAGGACGTTGTCGCGCCGGGCATCCTCCACTTTCATGATGGGCGAAAGTTGCGCGGGAGACACTTCGTATACCCCTTTGTACAGGGCATAATTCGAATCAATCGGCTGACTGGCGAAAACATTGGCGAACTTCTGGTATTCAGTCGGGTTCGAAGATTTGAGCGAGTGAATCACATCTAATTGAGAATCGGGATCGAAAAACACCACCACTTGGCCCGAATCATACTTAAATTGAACGTTCGTGAGTGACTCGGCGCTTTTGGGGGATTTCCATGGGAGGTTGAATTCGTAATTGAAGGCCCTCACCTGTGCGCCGGTTGAAGCATCATCGGCTGCCGGAGGTAGAGCCTGGGGAACGTCCGAGAGCCAAGGTGTCGCGGTACCCCATCGCTTGGCTTCAAACCAAGTCAGCGTCTGAACTCCGAACTCTACACAAAGGACGCCGACGAGAATCAAAAGAATCGCCAAAATAATAGCGGGGCGAGCGCTACTCTTGTCGTCTTCTTCGTTCATCCGGGCTAGTTCGTCCATAGCGTCGAGGGGCCATTCTACGCCATCCCAGCTCGGGTTGTCGCAGGATTCGCTGAAGTCATTTTTCATCGCGAGAACGGTCGTCGAGTCATTAAGGGTTACTCTGCGCGTAGAGCGTCGACGGGGTCGACGGTGGCGGCTCGTCGCGAAGGCAGATAGCAGGCCAGGTAGGCGGTGACGATGACGCCGGCGGTTACCGCGGCGTAGGTAACCGGATCCAGCGGGCTCACGTTGAACAAGAGTGACGACATCAGGCGCATCACGGCGAAAGCGCCGACCAATCCGCAGGCGATGCCGATGCCTGTGAGCCATAGGCCGTGGCGAACGAACATCCCGATGAGCGTTTGCCGTTGCGCACCAAGCGCCATGCGAATGCCAATCTCGCGAGTGCGCTGCGAGACGGTATAGGCGATCACGCCGTAAATCCCCACGATTCCGAGCAACAGCGCCATGCCGCCGGCGACGGCAAGCATCACTAAAGTGAACGAAGTGCGTGCCATGGATTCGGTGTAAAAGTAGCCGAGCGTGTGAACTTCCGAAAGCGGTATGTTCGCATCGACTGACCAGACCGTTTGGCGGGCCTCTTTTAAGAAAGATTCCGAGCCAGCGCGAGGACTACGCACGGCGAACGCGATTCCGCGGCTTAGCGATTCCTTTTGACCCTCGAAACGATCCATCATCACCGGGAAATATACGGAGCTGGGAGTGTCCTTGCTGACACCGTCGTCGTGTATATCGGCGACGACGCCGATGATTTCACGCCAGTCGTCTGTGCTAGCCGGACGGATTCGCTTGCCGAGGGCGTTATTCGCGTCATGCCAGTACTCGCGCGCAAAATTCTCAGAGATGATCGCGACGGGGACTTTTTGATAGGTGTCGGACCAAGTGATATCGCGGCCGGCTACGAGGGGAGCGCCGAGCGTTGCGAAAAATCCGGGGGATACGAACTTGAAACGCCGTACCGGTGGAAGGTCGCCGTCCGCATATGCACGATCCTGCGTGAATATCGGATCCATCGAGGTATTCCCATCCATGGGGATGGCGGTCGAGAAGCTTGCGGAAGACACGCCGGGAATCGCGCGAAGCTTGTTGAGAATTTCTTCGTCCATACGGACCACGCGTTCACGCTGCGTATCCGGTATCTCAGTATCAGGCACATAGAAACGGAAGGTTTGAACCGCATCCGGCGCCACGAATCCAGGAGGCACGTGCATCAGAGCGCGAAATGTGCGAATCATCAGACCAGAGGAGATCAGAAGAACGAGAGCCAGCGCCACCTGAACGACTACAAGGACGTTGCGCGCGCGGTGCTGCTCGCGGCTCGCGCTCAGCGCGCGTCCACCTTCGCGGAGGCCGGTGTTCAAACGCGACCCCGCGTATTTAAAGATCGGAATCGAAGCAAAGAGCAGGCTGGAAAATAGAGCGATGGCGAGAGTGAACAATAACACCGGAACATCGATGCCGATTTCGTAGATGCGCGGGATGCCGGTTGGGGCCATTGCAACAAGAACGCGCAACGCGGCGTAGGCGAGCGCCAATCCAAGCAAACTTCCCATCACGCCGAGGACAACGCTCTCGAAGAACAAGTCCCCAGCGATTCGCCGCCAACCCGCGCCTAGAGCGGCGCGAATGGAGAGTTCCTGGCGGCGTCCTTCGACGCGCACCAGCAGCAGATTCGCGACGTTGGCGCAAGCGATCAGTAAAACGCCCGCGATGGAGCCCATCAAAACCCACAGAACGTTGCCTACATCACCCACAACGTCCTGCTTCAAGGGGCGAAGGTTAGGCGCAATCTTCGCTTGTTCGAATAGCTTGGCACTAAAGCCTTCGGGCGCGGGGAAACTTCGATTGGCGATGGGAAGCAGGCGCGCGACGTCGGCACTGGCTTGCGCCATGGTGACGCCGGGCTTGAGCCTAGCCAGGGCGCGATAACTGAAATTGCCGAGCTTTACTTTGTTGCGATCCCATTTGAGCGGAGCAATGAGCTCCGGATCTTCCGCGTCGATAAAGTGAAATCCCTGGGGCAGTACGCCGATGATTTCGCGCGGCTTTCCATCAAGGGTGATCGAACGCCCAATCACAGAATCAGCGCCGCCGAACTTTTGGCGCCAGTAGCCGTAGGAGATCAGCACGGTTTCCGGCGTCCCAGGCGAATCGTCCTGGCGGGTGAACAAGCGGCCCCGGGCCGGAACCACACCCAACAGCGGCAGCGTGCCGTCGGTGACGTCGAGGCCGCGCACCTGCTCGGGCTCTCCTGCACCGGTTACGCTGAACGAATCGCCGGTGAAGGCACCTATATCCTGGAAGGTAGTGCTCTGCTCGCGGTCGATGAAATAAATCGACGGCGCCATGTTCAAGTCTTTGATGTTGACGCCAGGGGCGGTGTGCCATACGCCAATCAAGCGGTCCGGCTCGGGATACGGCAAGGGCTTCAGCAGGACGCCTTCGAGGACGCTGAAGATCACGGTGTTCGCGCCAATCCCGGCTGCGAGGGTAATCACGGTGATGATGGTGAACATCGGCGCGCGGCCGAGCCTTCGCAGAACCTGCCTGAGTTGATCGGTGAATGTTCCCATGGGCTAAAGCCTCCCCGCCAGGAATTGCATTCGCGCCTGGTCAGCAACGGGGCTGACGCGCGCGATGCTTTCCTGCAAGCTGATACGTCGGTGGGCGGGGAAATGTTCAGTCGAAAAAGCCCCAGAAAAACGCTGCGGAAATACGGAACGCTTAATGTGTGTTCTGGCCCCGGTTAGAATTTTTTTCAGCGTTTGTTTTGAGTAAGTTACATCGAATTCTGTTTGTGGGGCAGAACCGGTTAGAAATGGGCGAAAACCGGGGCTAATGTTTAACGACTGGTAGCGAAAACCGCCCACCGAAAGTGAAGGAGTCAGGAGGGAAAGGACGCCTTGCCAGGCCGGAGCTCGGGCGCCGGTTATACGCCGCCCAACCCCATCGCCGCGTAGCATGTCGCTTCCTCTCCGGGCCGAAATATATGCCCTGACGTATGTTATCATAGTAGTAAACATAAGTCAAGAGAAAAGCCGTGGCCTTATTCACAACGCAGGGTTACTTGTTCCAATTTGGGAATGCGATGGGGCAACGGCCTGAGGCGGAAGATTCGAGAGCCCAAGTCAAAACCCGCACCCGTCCAAGAACCGAAAGCAAGCTAATCAGGCGCTTGACATAAAATCAGAATACATTGGATATTCCCTTGACCCTGGAATCGTTCCAACCCTGAAGCTGCTCAGGTGAAAGCAAACCCTCGAACTCATCGGCCATTACGTTCTGGCGAATTGGCACGACTGGCGGGCGTTAGTACAGACACGTTGCGCTACTACGAGCGTCGCCATCTTCTACCCTTGGTGCCTCGTTCGGCGGCAGGTTACCGGTTGTTCCCCAGTGAAACGCTCATTCGCGTACAGATCATTCGCGGTGCGCTATCCATCGGATTTTCGGTGAATGAGCTAGCCGAGATCTTTCGCGAACGCAATAGCGGAGCCGCGCCCTGCCATCGAGTCCGCAAGCTCGCGGCCGACAAGCTGGTAGCCCTCGAAGTCCGCCTTCGCGAGCTGCAGTCCTGCCGGCGCGACTTGCGCGAAACCCTTGGCGAATGGGATCGTCTGCTCGCCAAGACTCCCCACGGCAAAAAGGCGCGATTGTTGGAGACGTTTGCTGCAACTCACCCGAAGAGTCTCACTCGGAGATCTCCTCTTGGAGTGCTGACTCGCGGCAAACAAAAACAGGAGAAGCGAAAATGAAAACGATCCTCGGGGTTGTAGTTTGCTTGGCCGTAAGCGTCACCAACACAGCCGCGCAAAAGACATCCAATGGACAGCAACAAGGGGCGCAAGCCTCGCCAGCTACGTGTCCGACGCACGATGCGCATTCGCAGATGAATGAGCGCGGCGAAAAGGGCATGGGCTTTTCTCAGTCGGCGACGACACACCACTTTTTCTTGAAAGCTGACGGTGGCGTCATTCAGGTAGAAGCAAAGGACTCCGCGGACGATGCAAGTCGGGACGAAAGCAGGATGCACCTCAGACACATCGCGCGAGCATTTCAGAACGGAGACTTCGACATTCCCATGTTTGTCCATGAGACGGTGCCGCCGGGTGTGACGGAAATGAAACAACTCCAGAAAGAGATTAAGTACACGTTTGACGAGAGTGCAAACGGGGGACGCGTGGTCATCTCAAGCGCCAACCGGGATGCGATCGCAGCAATACAAAACTTTCTGCGCTTCCAGGTCGAAGAGCACAAAACCGGCGACACAACGGAAGTTCGTTAAGGCGTCGAAATTCACCCGCCCGCGATGGCGCCGACGATGAGGAGTGGTTCCGTTCCCGATACGACCGCGTCGGGTAGTGGGGCATCGGGCTGCTCATGAGAAAGGTCCTCGCCGCAGGCAAAGAAACGCAGGAACGGCCGACGCGTTTGGGTGACGTGGTCGCGGATCGTACCGCACAGCACCGGGTACCGGCTTTCGAGCGCGTCGACGACGGAGCGCTGTGTGACGGGCGCTTGAAGGTCGAGTTCCACTTCGCCGCTGATGCGCGCGAGACCGCGGAGGTGGGGCGGGAGAACAACGCGAATCATGGCAGCGTCTGGACCTCAACCGAAAGCACGGTTGGAAGATCGCGCACAATGGGCGACCACGTGTCTCCGGCATCGGCGGATGCGTAAACTTGCCCACCGGTGGTCCCGAAATAGACGCCACACTTATCGAGTGAGTCCACGGCCATAGCATCGCGGAGCACGTTGACGTAGCAGTTGGCTTGCGGCAGACCTTTGGTGAGCGCCTCCCACTCATTTCCGCCATTGCGACTGCGGTAGACGCGCAGCTTGCCATCCGGCACGAAGTGTTCTCCGTCGCTCTTGATGGGCACGACGTAAATCGTTTCCGGCTCGTGCGCGTGAATATCAATTACGAAGCCGAAATCGCTGGGAAGATTTCCGCTGACTTCCTGCCAGGAATCCCCGGCGTTGTCGCTTCGCATGACGTCCCAATGTTTCTGCATGAACAAGACTCCTGGACGATCGGGGTGCATGGCGATATGGTGAACGCAGTGGCCGATCTCGGCATTGGGGTCGGGAATGTATGGGGAACGCAGGCCACGGTTAATCGGCCGCCACGTTATTCCGCCATCGTCCGTACGGAACGCCCCCGCCGCCGAGATGGCGATGAACATCCGCTTCGGGTCCTTGGGATCCAGAATAATCGTATGCAAACACAAGCCGCCGGCACCGGGTTGCCACATAGGCCCGGTGCCGTGGCCGCGGAGCCCTGCGACTTCGTGCCAGGTATGAGCGCCATCTGTGGTGCGAAACAATGCGGCGTCTTCTACTCCGGCATAGACCTCGTCCGGATCAGTGAGCGACGGTTCGAGGTGCCAGACGCGTTTGAACTCCCAGGGATGCTGGGTGCCGTCGTACCACTGGTGGGTGGTCAGTGGCTTGCCAGCGGGGGAAGAAGTGTCATACACGAATTTGTTGCTCTGCCCTGCAGGCGGGGCACCCGGATTCGGTATCTGCTCCCCGCCGGGAGTTTCCCAAGTCTTGCCGCCATCGCTTGAGCGCTGGATCACTTGTCCAAACCAGCCGCTCGACTGCGACGCGTACAGGCGATTTGGATCAACAGGCGAGCCCTTGAGGTGATAAATCTCCCAGCCGGAAAAATGTGGACCGCTGACTTCCCAGTGTTCGCGCTTGCCGTCCGACGCTAAGATGAACGCACCTTTCCGCGTGCCCACTAGAACCCTGACCTTGCTCATCTCTCCCTCCGACTTGATGTTTCAGGAGATGCTTCCATCGACCATCGAGTTGCAGCGGTGGTATTTTCGCACATTCACCGTGGGCAGCGGAGTCGTCAACATGGAAGGCCGGCCATCCGCTGGTCTCTTTGGTACGTGGGCGGATAGCTTTTTCTGCATCCTCCCCCCTATGATAACAATCGTATGTAGCATGGGGCGCTGACATGTTTGATTGCACTCGCTTGCGGCAGGAGATCCGCGATCTTACTCACGACGCGAGGCATGGAGTAAACGGATGATCGTTGAACTGGTTCCGCCGGACGCTGAGGCAAAGCCGCGTTATTGGGTACGGCACGATCAGGCTTTTGCAATGATGTTGCGGCCGGGCTCAATTGAATGGGGGGAGAAGCGTTCCGCGTTGAAAAAGTTCAACTACGCGGCGGGCGACTTAGCACTGTGCAATCGTCATGAGGGAGAGTGGGTGGGACTCATGAACGTACAGCATCTGCAGCTCGGTATTTCCGATGCGGCACTGATGGCCAGCTCTGACGGAGCTTACGGCGAGGTAGAACTGCGCTATTCACGCAAGTTCGCGGACCCCCGCCTGAGTGCGATGGTTGCGGCCGCTCATGCGGAGATGGCTGCCGGCTTTCCAAGCGGGCGACTGTTTCTGGATTCTGTCGAACAGGCCATGGCTGTAGCCTTGGTGAATGGTCATGCGGTGAGGCACCGTCCTGTGCAGCTATACCGAGGCGGACTAGGTTCGGCGCGTTTGCGAAGGGTTAAAGAGCTGGTTCACGCGAAGATGGAAGACGACTTGAGTCTCGACGAGATGGCGGAAGCGGTCGGATTGAGCACGGCTCATTTCGCACGGATGTTCCGCAAGTCAACGGGACAGACTCCGCATCAATTTGTTCTGCGCCAAAGGCTCGAGCGCGCCAAGCTGATGTTGCGTGCTCCCGATGCGCGAGTATTGGACGTGGCGGTTGCTTGTGGCTTCAAGACGCAGCAGCACTTTGCGCAGGTCTTTCGTGACGTGTGTGGACTTACCCCGACAGAATATCGCCAGAATCTTGTCGGCTCGCGGCTAGAGGTTGAGTCGCACGATTTGCCGCTTGTTTCCTCGATATAGCTCGTTCGAACTCTCGTCCGCATTTCATCAAGGCAAATCGCAGACTCCGTGTAAGTCATTGAGTTTCTCGGGTAGCACGAATTTAGCAAGATTCCGACCATCCCAGCAGTAATCCGCACAAGCCCGCACGCGATCTTCGGTTTACTTACAGTTGTGAGCAGAGCTCACAGCGTCGACAGACCGACAGCAGATCAACTAATTATTGGTTGCCGGCCGGAACTAATTCAACACAGGAGGAACATAAATGGAAACGATTGGATTGTTAGTCACGCTCGAAGCGCGCCCAGGCAAAGAGGCGGATGCTGAGGCATTTCTAAAGTCAGCTCAGCCACTCGCGCTGAATGAAAAAGGGACTTTGAAATGGTACGCGATCAGGCTCGGGCCGAAGAGGTTCGGCATCTTCGATACGTTTGCGAATGAAGCGGGCCGCAATGCGCACTTGAATGGCGAAATAGCGAAGGCATTGGGGGCGCGGGCCAGCGAGTTATTTGCGTTACCTCCACAGGTGGAGAAAGTGGAGGTCCTTGCGAACACACCGTTAAAAGGCTGAGTGCGAGGTTCCATGCACTCCCCATGAGCCGTATAGGCTCGCGAAACCAAATCTCGATTTAAAAGGAGAGTCACATGAGTCAAGCAGCCAGCAGCTCTAAGCAACAGAAGTCAGACGCCGGTCTTGCGAGAGTCGACATGAAGTTCGAGGTCTCAATCGTTCCCGTCTCGGACGTCGACCGTGCGAAGGAGTTCTACACAAACCTCGGGTGGCGGCTCGATGACGACATCGTTAACGGAAAGGATTTTCGCGTGGTTCAGCTCACGCCGCCGGGTTCAGGGAGTTCGATCTCGTTCGGCAAGGGAGTCACGGATGCGGCACCTGGCTCGTTCCGCGGCGGGCTGATCGTCTCTGACATTGAAGCCGCCCACAAGGTGTTCGTGGCTAGGGGAATTAAGGCGAGTGAAGTGTTCCACGGCTCGCCGTTCTCTCCGGCAGGACGCATCAGCGGACCGGACCCCGAGCGCAAGAGCTACAGCTCGTTCGTCGCGTTCGAAGATCCCGACGGCAACGCGTGGATCGTCCAGGAGGTCACACATCGGGCGGCCGGCCGCATCGATCCCGCGAAGACGACATTTGCGTCCGCAAGCGATCTGGCGAGCGCGATGCGTCGCGCGGAAGCCGCTTTCGGCGAGCACGAGAAGAGCAACGGACAATCCAACGGACAGCCCAACGCGAAATGGCCGGAGTGGTACGCAACGTACATGGCGGCAGAGCAGGCAGGGACCGAGCTGCCGAAGTAGATCGCGAAGTGAGCGAGTGTCTACTCGCAGCAAATGACGAGGCTCACGCCGGGGAATCAAACCGGCGTGGGTGCAGTTCGCAGGCGCCAACCTGCACCTTATACGACGGCCAAGGAGGCTGATGTGGCAAGCAAACAGAAAACGGTGATTGTAACGGGGGCTTCGCAAGGTATTGGAGCCGGCGTAGCCCAAGCGTTCCTCGGTCGCGCGTGCAATGTTGTCGCAAACTCGCGCAACATCAGGAAGTCGGGTCCTTTCATGGAAACTGAGAATTTGGCTCTGGTGGACGGCGACATTGGCGAAAGTGATGTCGCCTCGAAGATCGTCGAAACAGCCATCCGGAAGTTTGGATCCATCGATGTGCTGATCAACAACGCGGGCGTTTTTATTCCGAAGCCGTTCACTGAATACACGACCGAAGAATTCAACACTTTGGTCTCCACTACGCTTGGAGGCTTTCTCTACGTCTCGCAGCTCGCCGTAAGGCAAATGTTGAGGCAGAAATCGGGCAGCATCGTCAATGTGTCGACTACCCTGGTTGACCAGCCGATCGCAGGTGTAGGGGCGGCCGTTCAAATCATGGTTAAGGGCGCCTTGCACGCAGTGACACGCGCGCTCGCCATTGAATATGCGAAGGAAGGCATTCGTGTAAACACGGTAGCGCTGGGAGTGATCAATACTCCTATGCATAAACCGGAAACTCATGAGTTTCTCAAAGGCCTGCACCCGGTCGGCAGAATCGGTGAAATCAAAGAAGTGGTGGACGCAATTTTGTTTCTGACCGACGCCACATTCACTACAGGTGAAATATTGCACGTGGATGGCGGGGCACACGCGGGCAAATGGTGACCGGAACGTTTCGTTGCCGCCTCGCAAGCGGCTCCACGTGACTCGGGGCGCTCTGGCTCGCCAATTGTTTAACGTATGAAGCTTTCGTTCGCTACACGTTGCCGGTTTTGACCGGCGCACGGAGAAAAACAAAGATGACCACTTATCAAGAGACAAATGCAGTGGCTGGGTCGACTCAGGAAGTTACGAAGGTGCGGTACACGGCCAAGACCCATACTTCGGGGGGCCGGCGTGGCGGCGTCTCTCGCAGTGATGATGGGCGCTTAGACGTTACGTTCTCGGCTCCCGGAATCCCGGGAACTGGTACGAATCCGGAGCAGTTGTTCGCCGCTGGTTGGTCCGCCTGTTTCATTAGTGCGATGGGGCATGTGGCAAGCAGGATGAACGTCAAACTTCCGGCTGACACGGCCGTCGATGCCGAAATAGACCTGTGCAATTCAGGCAATGTTTACTTCCTCCGAGCACGGCTTAACGTCAGCCTGCCAGGCTTGGAGCGCGAAGTGGCGCAGGCAATTGTGGACGCCACGCATAGCGAGACATGCGCATACTCCAACGCTACACGGGGCAACGTCGACGTAACTGTTGACGTGGTGTAAAGGCGGGCCTGAAGCTCACTGACCGACGGTAAGTAGAATTGAACACGGTGCGCATTCATCGAAAAGCTGCCGCGCTAAAGGCCGCGGCGGTACATTTAAATCTAAGCGGTGCTCTTAGCTGGGGCAAATAGGTACTGAACATCGATCAAGCAGAAGCCGGTGAGGAGGCACGACGTTTTATGGGCAAAAGACTCGCACTACTGGTAATTCGCCTGTTGGTATCCGTGAACCTTCTGTACGCCGCCATCTTTCTAAAGTTTGCGGGAGTGCCGGCGTCGGTGGCCCTGTTCACGCAGATGTCGCAAGCGGTCCACGGCTTAATACCTCAGCCGGTATTCCGGCTGGGGTCAGGGGCTTTCGAGACGGTGGTGGCGGTTCTGCTCCTGATTCAGAAGACAGCCAGATTGGGAGCGGGGTTGGCCGTGATGTGGATGACTGCCGTAATTCTCAGTCACATTTTCGTGCTGGGATATAGCAGGTTCTTTGTCGATGCTCTCGTCGTGATGGTGCTGGCTCTCATTTATCTTTTGGCTAGTAGTCAGCCACGATTGCAAGCATCAAGGCGTCAGTCCTGATGGGTCGCGCCCAGCTCGGTGGACACCCCGCTGCACAAGGACAACTCGAAAGATTTCCTGAAGACGCTTTCGCCGATGGGTACAATCTTTGACGTGAAGGAGGTCATCGTGGAAGTCGCGGTTTATCTCACAGAGGCTCGTCAGGTGACGGAGGAGGTGTTGCACGTGGACGGTGGTGCACACTCAAAAAAATGGTAAGCGGCAAGGGCTCGCAGCCGGCCAACGCGGAGCGCCGACTGAAGGAACTCGGCATCGAACTCACACCTCCGCCCACTCCGTTCGGCGCTTATGTCGAGGCAGTACAGACCGGCAATCTGCTTTTCCTCAGCGGTATGCTTCCTGCAATCGGACACGAGCCGAAGTTCGTCGGACGCCTGGGGAAAGAGCTCGATGCGAACGCGGGTAGAGCAGCGGTTCGTATTGCAGCTTTGAATGTTTTGTCAGCGGCGAGGCAGAAGATGGGGTCGCTCGATAAAGTAACCCACGTTGTTCGACTATGCGTCTATCTCGCAACGGCTGGAGACTTCTTCGATCAACCAACAGTCGCCGACGCGGCGTCCGAACTATTCCGCGATGTTTTTGGAGAAGACAAAACCTCAGTACGTATGGTGCTAGGCGTGGTAAGCCTTCCTCTGGGCATGCCCGTGGCGGTTGAAGTCACCCTCGAAGTCGAGGCATGAGAGGGCGGGGAGATCCGCCTCTGCGTTGGGGTGTTAATCCGAGCGGACGGCGTTCCATGCGGCGTGCCGGCCGCGGATGCCATAGAGGCCTGACATCGTGTCTCCCTGAATTTGGCCTCGGAAGGTCAGCACGTCGTGAGTCTTGGTGCTGAATTCGATGTGATGGATATTTACAAAGCCCTCGATTCCACCAGACTGGTGCGGGCCCTTGAAATGACCGCTAAGCTGCGTGCCATATTGCTTGATTTGAACGTATTTTGTCGAACCGCCGGGCTGGTCGATGTTTTGCGCGTAGATCGTCCAGCTTCCTGAGGCATTGTCCGGCCCTTGTTCTACCGGCGGCTGCGGTGCTCCAGCGTCGGCAAAATCCGCCGCCAGGCGAAGCTCCGCGTTTGCCTGGGTCAAAAACTCCTTGGCCCTCTGAGCGTGACCACCCAGCTGACCATCGTTAGCGTGCTGGGCCATTTCGATTCTCTGATATGCATCGACTATCTCGCCTTGCGCGGAAGCAAGATTGCCATGCCGGTTCGGATCGATATTCACCACCGGCGCTTGTGCATCCTGCGCGCCCAACATTCGGGCGCAGATAGCAACGCTAAGGATCAGCCCACCGATCATCGTTTTCTTAGTGTTCATTTTGGCGTGCCTCTTTTTAACTCTCCAGCCGATTGGAAGACGGACGCTGTCTGTGTCGGTCGGCCGCGAGGATAGTACCGCGCCACTAGTTCACTACTTAGTTCCCTAGCCCAGTGTGTGGAGGCGATGGCTTCGGAGTCGGAAGGGTTCGATGCTCGTTACATTTTAAGATTGCTTCAACAGCCCTGGACGACCTTGAAATGGCACACGCCGGGCAAATGGATTCCACATGTCTGGCAATCCGACCTGCCAGCAGCTACTTTGGTTTCTTGGCCGGTTGAGAATCACCAGGTCCGATAAAATTGAGCACGAACGGCGCGATTCCGTGTACCTGTAAAATCGTGTCGCCCTTGCATTGGGCGAAGTGTTTCATATGTGGCGCAGCCCAGAAAAATCCGCCGGTCGACACGTCTTTCAGCGCTGCGTCATCCCATTTCGAACCCATTCCAACCGCGGCTGTGCCCTTGATCACCGTGACGTTCTCTGTCGTCGGATGCCAGTGCGGTGCGATCTTGGTTCCGTCGGTACACGAAAGGCGCAGAGTATATGCGTGGCCGGCCGTCATCGGATCGCCCTGCAGAACAGCCACGCGCACTGTGCCGCCCATCTCAACGGACGGTGTGCCCACCATGGCGGCCGCCGGAACGTCGCCCCACTTTTCCGAGCCCGGCTCTACAATCATCGAACTGCTTGAAGCCGTCGCAGGAGCCTTTTTTGCAGACTCCTTTGTTTGCGCGCTCGTAACCGCAGGAAGCAACACGAAGATGATGATCAACAGACCTGCTCGCAGCATGGACATGCTTTCTCCTCATTGAATTGATTTGAGCCGGATATCCGGCTTGGACTTCTGTTGTGCGCATCGTACCGTTCTACCGACATCGGCACAACGAGTTTGCTTCTGGAGCGGGCCATCCTTGCCAGCGTGGTTGCAACCGCCGGGTCGAGGCTTTTGGTTTCGATATTTTCCCGGTTGACACGGCGACCGGCCGGGAGTACCTGAAATGGCGAAGTGAGGCGTGAGGGAACGTCATGTCGAAGAATGGCGGCATTATCGGGGTATCAGATCATGGCGGCTGGGCGGTGCTGGTGACGGTGGCGCGTGATGGGACGCCTCTCGATCGCCGGCGGGTGGAACTGGTGGGCAAGGGCCTGCCGAAGATTCCGCACCATAGCGAAGGGCAGCGGCTCCCGCTCGACAAGGCCGTGGAGTTGGTAGAGCGCGTGCGCGTGTCGGCGGAGAAGCACGCGGGGCTTGCCTTGGACGCTGTCTCGACGGCGGTGCCGCGCATCCTCGGAGTCGCGCTTCGCAAGTGCCCGCAGCTTCCACCCACGATTGCTGAGCGAATTAAGGACTACCGCGCACAGAACGTTGCCGACTGGGTGATGTACCGCGAGGCGCTGGCGTCGGCGGCAGAGGCACGCTCGTGGCCGGTCCACTGGTACGACTCGAAGAGCGTGTCGATTGTGGCGAGCAAGGCGTTGCGCGTCGAGAACTTCGACGACCACTTCCTCCAAATGCGGAAGGCCGTTGGGCCGCCATGGAACAACGATCACAAGCTCGCAATGGCGGCGGCAATAGTCGCCGCGACTGTGGCTGTGAAGTAAGCCTCGGTGACATTGGAACTGTGAGATTATTGGTTTCGGCGAGCAAAATTTCGAGATGCACGGAGGAATCATGTCAATTATTCGGATGTCGCAGTGCGGGGCGGCAGCCGGAATCTTTGCGATGTTTGTGGGAATGATGGTGTCGAGCGGGTCGGCACAAACACCGGCGCCCAGCGACAAGGACCTCGACCCGAAGGTGCTGGCTTACAAACTACCGGATCAGATTCCGTGGAAGGACGATCCGCTGGGGGCGAAGATGGCGGTCATGGCGGGCGATCCTTCTAAGCCGGGTCTGTATGTAGTGCTGATGAAATGGACTCCGAATCACATGAGCCGTCCGCACTGGCATCCGAACGACCGGTTCATCACGGTGATCTCGGGAACGTGGTGGGTGGGGACCGGACCAAAATTTGATCCGGACAAGACGGTTCCGATGCCGGCTGGAAGCTTCGTCACGCATTTTGGGAAACAGATTCATTACGATGGCGCGAAGGATTCGGAAGCGGTGCTGGAGATTGTTGGGGAAGGCCCGGCTACGGCTACGCCGGCGGAAATAAAGTAAGCGGCGACCACCTTGGAACGGTACGTCTCGAGCGAAGCATGCGCAACGGCGTGGCTAGATTCGCTCGACGCACGGCCCTGGCGGATCCGATGATTATTGCCAAATAGTTGTGCCGGGCACAGCATGCTGTTCCCCTACGGATTCGAGTTGCGATTGCGATGATTTAGAAGCCATATTGACAAAGCTGCACAGGTCAGCGACGCAAGTCAAACCGATGTCTAGGCTGGTCCCCGTTCTTCGTATGAAATTGCGCGGTGCACGTAAGTGCGGCGGCGAATCCCACAAACGCGCATGCTGGAGGCGGACGACCCGATGGAACTTCAACGCACGGGACTTCGTTACTATGGCTTAGGGCGAATCAAACAGGGCAACCCCCGGTATTTGAATTGCGACAGTTGCGAGGTGGTGGGCGCTAAGGTGAGGGTTTGCGCGTCTAACCGGGGCAGTGGAGGGGTGTGATGGACAATTTCTGGATGGACTTGCGGCACGCAGTGCGAATGCTGCGGAAGAACCCGAGCTTCACGATTGCGGCGGTGCTTTGCCTTGCGCTCGGCATTGGCGCGACGACTGGCATTTTCAGCGTGATTAACGCGGTGCTGCTGCGGCCGTTGGCCTACAAACAGCCGGACCGGCTGGTGCGAGTCTATACGGAGTTCCCTACTTTTCCGAACGGAGGGCTGCGCAAATTCTGGACTTCCCCGCCGGAATTTTTTGACCTCAAGAGGGATACGAAATCTTGGGAAACGCTTGACGCATGGGTGAATAGCGGCACCAACGTGGCTGGACTGACGCAACCGGTACGCGTGACGGCTTCCAACGTGAGTGGAGGACTGCTGAACGCGCTGGGGGTGTCGCCCGCGATGGGACGGTTAATCTCGCCAGCAGATGACGATCCAGCGGCGCCCGCCACCGCAGACATCTCCTACGGGCTGTGGAAGAGCACGTTTGGCGGAGACCCTAACGTGGTGGGAAGAACGACAACGGTTGACGGACAGACATACACGATCATCGGAGTGATGCCCCGCGGCTTCGAGTTTCCTCCCGGCGAAGTGGACAAATCGGAAATATGGGTACCTCTGCAGCTAGATCCAATCAAGCCAGGAAATCGCGGTTCACATTATCTGTATCTTCTAGGGCGGTTGAAGCCGGGTGTGACTCCGCAACAAGCGCAGGCGGAATTCGAAGGGTATGAAAGAGCTACGGGGGAAAAGGCTGCGCCGAAAACTCATGCATTCAATCCAAAGAATCACACGCTCGTCAGTTATCCACTGCAGGCAGAGGTGGTGGGCAATGTACGCCCGGCGCTGATCATGCTGCTTGCGGCGGTGGGATTCGTTCTGCTGATCGCTTGCGTAAACGTGGCGAACCTCTTGTTGGCGCGGGCGGAAGCACGGAGACGCGAAATCGCGATTCGCAGCGCGTTGGGCGCTGATTTGTGGCGGCTGGCGCGGCAATTTATTACCGAAGGCGTCTTGCTGTCGGCGTGCGGCGCTCTGCTCGGCCTGATTCTCGCTTACGGCGGCTTGCGCCTGATCAAGCTAACGAATGCCGGAAGCCTGCCGCGCGCGGCGGAAATTGGAATCGACATGCGCGTATTACTGTTTACGATTGCGGCGACGGTGCTGACTGGCGTGCTCTTTGGGCTGGCTCCGATTCTGACCGTTGCAATCCAGAATTTGCACGATTCGCTGAAGGATACGGTTGGAGCTTCGACAGCTTCAGCGAGCGCGCAGAATTTCCGCAGAATTCTGGTGTCGGGCGAACTAGCTATGGCGCTGGTGCTCTTGATCGGCTGCGGACTAATGATTCGCGGCTTTTGGAAGCTGCAACAAGTACATACGGGGATGAATGCGCCAAACGTGGTCACCATGAAGGTGGCTCTTTCGAGTGGGAGCTATGCGAAGAAGGAAGACATGGACCAATTCTGGCGGCGGCTGGAGGAGAAAATAACGCATCTGCCGGGAGTCCAATCGGGTGCAATCGGAAGCGGATTGCCGCCTATGCGCCCCCCGAACATGAATGACACGTTGATAGAGGGGTTCGTGCAGAAAAAAGACGGGCCGATTCAGAACGTGGATTATTACAACGTGGTGAGCAGAGACTTCTTCAAAACCATGGGTGTACGCCTGATGGACGGGCGGCTGTTTGACGAAAGAGACGTGCAAGGTTCACCGGATGTGGTGATTGTAAACCAAACGATGGCGCGCACGTTCTGGGGCAACGAGAGCCCGTTGGGACGACGCATTCAGCCGGGCCAGAACGGTCTTAAGCCGGGAGAGAACCCGCCGTGGTGCACAATTATCGGCGTGGTGGAAGACGTGAAGAATGCGGGCATCGACAGGCCGACCGGCACGGAGATCTTTCTGCCTTATACCCAAGCGGACGGGTCGGGGATGTCGTCTGCATCGGTATTCCTGCGCGCGCAGGGCGATCCGCGGCAGCTTGCGAATGCGGTACGCAGCGAAGTGCGTTCAATCGATCCGGCGATTCCGGTAGCGGATGTGCAGACTATGGATGAAGTATTGGCAGCGGCGCAATTGCGGCCGAAATTTCTGACGCTGCTTCTGATGTTATTTTCAGGCGTGGCGTTGATTATCGCGACGGTCGGTATTTACGGGGTCGTTTCTTACTCCGTTGCGCGGCGATCGAAAGAATTTGGGTTGCGTATGGCACTGGGAGCGCAGCGGAGTGACGTCCTAGGTCTGGTGATGAAACAAGGAGCCGCGCTGACGGCAATTGGAGTTGTGGTCGGCGTCGGCGCAGCGCTCGGATTGACGCGGCTGATGGCAAGTTTGCTTTTCGGCGTGCAGCCGACTGACGCGTTGACGTATCTTTGCGTGCCGGCGTTGCTCGCGGTTGTGGCGTTGCTCGCGAGTTACATACCCGCGCGTCGAGCGACGCAGGTGGATCCGATGAAGGCGCTGCGATACGAATAAAACGTTTAATCCGTGACTACGTCTAAGACAGGCCGTCTCGGTGCTTGGGCTCGGCGTAAAGCAGTGCTCTTTGCCAAGTATTTTTGCCGGGCGCGGCATGCTGCGCCCCTACGAACCGGTTTGGGTGGCCGGTGAGCTTCCGAATGCTGCTTATTCCAAGAGACCTGCGAAGGGCTCGGCGGTGACGAGTTCGGGGATTTCGATGTGGATTTGCGTTCCCTGGCCTTCCTGGCTGCGGATGTCCATTTTGAATTGATCGCCATATAGCAGGCGCAAGCGCTCGTGAACGTTGCTGATGCCGATTCCTCCTCCATAAACTTCTGCAAGGCGCTCGGTAGAGATGCCCATTCCGTTGTCTGCGATTTCTATAAGCAAGCGGCCGTCAATGCGGCGAGTGCGAATGTGAATCTCGCCTCCCTCCAAGCGGGGGGCAAGACCGTGCTTGATGGAGTTTTCAATCATGGGCTGAAGCAGCATGCTGGGAACGAAGGCTTCGAGAGCGTCCTCGTCAATTTCCTTGAAAATTTGAAGCTTGTCTCGGCCGAAGCGGATGACTTCGATGTCCAGATAGTCGTCGATAAATTCAAGCTCTTCACGCAGAGGGACGAACGTTTCGTGCTTGCGCAGCAAACGGCGCAGGATGTTGGATAGTTTTAAGACTACACCGCGTGCCATGTCCGGATCGAAGCGGATTAGTGACGAAACCGTGTTCAGCGTGTTGAAAAGAAAATGCGGATTAATCTGGCTGGTGAGCGCATCCATGCGCGCTTTCAGCAGGAGCTGCTGATTCTGCTCGAGATTCATCTCGATGCGGGTGTTGTTCCAAATTTTGATGGCCATGGCCACGCACATCACCGAAGAAAGCACTACGAGGAGTGCATAACCCCAGTTTGGCGGACGAAAATCGAAGAGCCAGGTACGTGGAACGATGCTAGCCAGTTCCATTTCCGCGACCGAGAGCATGGCACAAATAAAAAGAGGCAACATCGCCCAATTTCCCTTGGCATAACGGACCAGCCGCCAAATCCATTGCGGGATACTCAAGAATAGAAACGGACCGAAATGCCAGACGTCCTCTTTTTCCGGGATTAATTCACGAACCGTTCCGGCGATGAGGCCTACCAAGGCAGCCGTCGGGCTTGAAAGCCACTCGTGATTGCCGAATGCGGGAAGACTGATCAGCGAGCCGCCCAGCAAGCCTACGATTCGGCCGCCAATTAAGCCCATCAGAAAGGAGCCTTCGAAGGTGAGATCGAAGAAGCGATATCCGACCAGGCGCAGCACAACGCCGATGGCTAAAGGCGGAGTGAGGAAAAGCAGCAGCATCACTTTTTGGTCGGAATCGCGAATTTCAGTGAAAAGCATGCTGCGGAACGAGCGGAAGCGCACCAATAGCGCGGCTAATGCGGCCGCGAAGCCAACCTTCAGCACCAGCGTGAAGAGGAGGTCTTGTCCGCCAAAAAGTGTGCCCATTTTGCTCGCAGACTACGGTAGCCGAATTCTTCGCGTTACGTTAGCCAAAGCGGACAGGGATGTAAAGAGGTGCGCGCCGACAAGCCGCAACGCCGCGAGCCGGTCACGTTGCGGAGGCTGCTATAATGTTTGATTCTCATGAACACTCGCAAACAACTAGGCAAACGGCCACAAGCTCGGGTGGTGGCGCGTGCGAAGCTGCCCACGAGTTTTGGGCGATTCACGGTGTTTGGCATCACGGGGCGGAATGCGGGCGAAGAGGCTGTCGCGATTCAGCGTGGGACGGTACGAAGCACTGCGCGGCGCGGAAAGGTTCCGCTAGTGCGCGTGCATTCGCAATGCCTGACGGGAGATGTGTTCACTTCGGAGCGCTGCGATTGCCGGGCGCAACTTGAATTTTCGCTGAGGCAGATCGCGAAAGAGCCTGCGGGAGTGCTGCTGTATTTGCCTCAAGAAGGCCGCGGCATCGGGCTGATCAATAAATTGAAAGCGTACGAACTGCAGGACGCGGGTTTGGACACGGTGCAAGCGAATCGCAAACTGGGATTCGCTGCGGATTCCCGCGATTATGAATTTGCGGCGGAGGCGTTGAAAGCGCTCGGCATTCGCAAGCTGCGATTGCTTTCAAATAATCCGGATAAGGTAGAGCAACTGGAAAGCGCGGGTATTCGCGTGATTGAAAGAGTTCCTTGCCGACCGCGGACGAGTCATCACTCCAAATTTTATCTGCGGACAAAGAAAGACAAACTCGGACATCTGCTCGCCTAACTTCAGGGCTAAAACCCCTTTTTTGGATAGAGTTATGTCGACCCCTAAAGGGGCGACCCACTGAGATGCCGGGCTGAAGGCCCCCGGCACTACATTTAAACCTTAGGACGCGAATCTCCTCCGGCTAAGCGACGTCTTCATGATAGTCCGCTTCCCTTCGAAACTTTTCTCTTGACAAGAATACGGGGCGCGCGGATACTAAACCATATGGTTAACTATTCAGGAGCGGTTCTCGACTCGACGTTTGCGGCGCTTTCGGATGCGACACGACGCGGTATTCTGGCGCGCCTGGCGCTGGGCGAAACTTCGGTGAGCGAGCTGGCGGCGCCTTACGAGATGTCCCTACCTGCTGTGTCAAAACATCTGCGTGTGCTGGAAGGGGCGGGATTGGTGAAGCGGCACAAAGACGGGCGCGTACATCGCTGCCGGCTGGTGGCGGAGCCGATGAAAGATGCGGCCGCTTGGATAGAGCATTACCGACAGTTCTGGGAGAGTCAGTTTGACTCACTCGCGCGATATCTTGACGAATCGCAAAAAGAGGAGGATTCACAATGGCAAGCTCCGTCAACGCCCCGGAAACAAAACTCGAAGTCCGAAGAATGTTCGCCGCCTCGCGCGAGAAAGTCTTCGAAGCATGGACGCAACGGGAAAAGCTAGAGAAATGGATGTGCCGCTTCCCAGGCAACGAAACGCGCTATACAGGGGCTGATGCGCGTCTCGGCGGGACGAACACGATGGAGGTCACTACTTCGGACGGCGTTACTTTCAAACAACGAGTGACCTATCAAGAGATAAAGCCTCCGGAAAAACTGGTGTTCACCTGGAGCTGGAAGAAATTTTCCGCGTCGGGACAAGAGATTGCCGAGCAGGATGAGACGCTGGTGACGGTGGAATTTCAGCCGCGCGGCACATTTACGGAAGTTTTTCTGACGCATGAAGGCTTCACTAACGCCGAAGCGCGAGAGGCCCACAACCGTGGTTGGAACGGATGCTTCGACATGCTGGAGAAAGCATTGGAAGCATAGCGCGGGAGGTTGGGCGGAGGCGGAAGATGGCGAGCCACACAGCAGACTTTGCAACGCTTCAAATCCGGCGAACGTTTGCCGCGCCGCGCGAAAAAGTGTTCCGCGCGTGGACGGAACTCGAAGCGCTCGACCGCTGGATGTGTCGCGACGTACCGACGCATGAAGTGAAGTATCTCGAGCTCAGCGTGCGAACGGGCGGGCGCTACCAAATTGAAGTGAAAGATCCCCGCGGCGAGACGTATCTCGGCCAAGGGATTTATCGCGAAGTGAATCCGCCGGAGAAGCTGGTTTTCACCTGGGCGTGGACCAAATCTTCGGGCACACCCGACGACAGCCTGCAAACCAAGGATTCGTTGATTACGGTGGAGTTCTTCGCGCGGGGAAACTCAACCGAAGTGGTTCTAACTCAGGAGTTGCTCCAAAACCAAGCATCAAAAGACTCGCACAAGAAGGGCTGGGAAGGGTGCTTCGACAAGCTCGCGGAATATTTAAAGAAATAAGTGGGGACGGTTAATAAGAGAGGGAGTGAAATCGCCAAGGAGAACAGTTCGATGGCTAGTCCAGTTTCAAGTCCAACGACTTCCCTGCATATTCGGCGGGTATTCAATGCTCCACGCGAACGACTTTTTCAAGCCTGGACCGATCCCGAGAAAATGACCGAATGGTTTTGTCACGCGAAGGCGGAGCTGACGGGCAAGCTCGTGGTTATGGATGTGCGGCCCGGCGGGCGGTATGGATTTGACATCTCCGGTGCGGACGGAAAGCTTTTCAAGGTACGTGGAGAATATTTAGAAATCAAAGCGCCGGAGAAATTGGTGTTCACGTGGTTTTGGGAAACGGAGCCGGAGTATGGCGACACCGTGGTCACGCTGGAATTTGTGGACCTCGGAGAGAAAAGCGAGCTGATCATGATTCACGAGCGGTTTGCAAGCAGTGATGCGCGCGACAAACACAATAACGGCTGGGCTTTCTGTCTGGATTCGCTGCAGCGAGTCGTGGAGAAAGGTGCTGGCGGAAATTAAAAAACTTTGGAGGAACCCAAATGAAGAAAGTAATCGGAGTGTTGGCAGTTGCGGCTCTGGCGTCCGGAATATTTGCCGTGCAAGCGGGATCGCAGGCTAAGCCTGCAGGCGGATTCGATCGTTTGAAGACGCTGGTAGGTGAATGGAACACAACACCCGAGGGAGGCAAGTCCTTTACCTCCACAATCCGATTCGTCTCCAATAGCACCGCCTTGGAGGAGACGTTCGACGACGGTGAAAAGCACAATCAAATGGTGACGCTCTATACGGCGGACGGCGATCGCGTTGCGCTGACGCATTTCTGCTCCATGGGAAATCAGCCGCGCATGGAGACTTCCGGGGTCACGCACGATTCGAATGAATTTGCGTTCACGTTTACCGGCGCCACAAATCTGGCCAGTACCGACGACATGCACATGCATCAAATGACGCTGAAGATCGACGACAGCGATCATTTTTCTGAGACTTGGACCATGCACGCAAGCGGTAAAGAACAGACCGAGACGTTTCACTTCATCCGGAAGAAGGCGTCCTAGAGCGCGCCCGATTTTCAGGGGCGAGAAGCAGGTCCCTCAAAGCGTCCGCAAAAGACGCGGTTCGGGATGACAACGTTTAGCCGCCGCCGACGAAGTGGACGATTTCGAAGCTGTCATTGGGCTCGACTTGGGTATCGTTCCAGAGGGAGCGGGGAAGAATATTGAGGTTGCGTTCAATCGCGACGCGGTCAGTTCGCATTTTTAGGTGGTCCAGTAGAGCAATTACGGTTACGCCGTCGGGAACCTCGCGGGAGTCTCCGTTGATTTTGACCATCATGTTGCGGAGCTCGCGGGTGATTCCTTCTGCCGGGATCTCATGGTGAAACGAATTTCGTCCTTCCAGGAGCCGGTATTGGCGTGAATCACGAGCGCCAGATCGCCTTTTCCCAGGGGCGGAAGCGGAAATTGAACGCGCACTCGCCCTTGTTCGTCACTCGTTCCAGAGTGCCGAGCCTCATCCAGCGATCCCTCGATAAAGGCTTCTACGTTTGCTCCCACTTGCGGCTGACGATCGGTGCGTCGCGAGACCTCTACTTCCAGAGAAACCTTTCCTGCTGACAGCCAGGAGCCGGGGTTTAGAAGCTGCAATTGGATTCCGCCGGGGCGGTTCGCTTGCGTCGAGGCGGAGGCCGATGCAATTTCAGAGTCGAGAGCGCCGGAGCGAATGTCGTCGATGACGGCGCGATGCTGTTCCTCCACACGGCGGCGGAGATCCTCGGGAGTGAACAAAAGCGATTCGGCCAATTCGGAGTAATTCAGCGCTCGGCGGTGGAGGATGCGTCCATTCTGATAAACGGCAGTGTCGATGATGGGATGGCTCGGGCCGCGGTCTTCCGTTTGCACGTGAAAAACCTGCTCGCCGACCTTCACATCGGTATTGAAACCGGAGCTCATCGAGCGGAAAGTCCCCTGTCAACGCGTTCAAGTAAAGTTTGGAGGCACCCAATTATTGGAGAGTTCATTTGACCGAGTGCACTCGGGTCGTTATTATAACAGCGCACAGAAAATGAACAGCAATTACCTAGATTCGTATGGCTCATTGTTACTGATGTTTATCCTAGCCATGGGCTTATCCGGGGCTCTGGTGGTGGTCTCCAACCTGATCGGACGGCACAAGAGGTCGCGGGAGAAAGACGAGCCGTATGAGTGCGGAATTCACCCGACTGGAGACGCACGCGAACCCATTTCCGTTCAATATTATATGGTGGCGCTGCTTTTTATCCTGTTCGATATCGAGGCTATTTTTCTGTATCCGTGGGCGCTGGTTTACAGGAATGGGTTGGGGCTGTTTGGGTTTGTAGAGATGTTGCTCTACATCATAATTTTGCTGGCCGGTTATATATTCCTATGGAAGAAAGGTGCGCTTGACTGGAATCGCTGAGCAAGCGGCCCCGCGGACGAACTTATAATGGAATCGCAGGAAGCTGACAAGAATCCAGTAGTGCAAAGAGTGCGGCAGTGGGATGCCGAAGCCGTCTCGGAAGTAATTGAATTTCGCGGAGAAACTACGATTGTAGTCCCGCGGAGTCACTTGATCCGCGTTGCAGGGTATCTGGCGACTGAACCGTTTCTCTACTTCGCTTTTTTGTCTGACATCACGACCGTGGATCGCTTCCCTATCGAGCCGCGGTTCGAAGTGAATTACCATCTACTTTCCCATGCGCGCAGCGACCGTCTGCGATTGAAAGTCCGTCTCGCAGGAAACGATCCGACGCTTCCGTCCGTCACTTCGGTGTGGCCAACCGCGAACTGGCACGAGCGGGAAAATTACGACTTGTTTGGAGTTCGGTTCGAAGGGCATCCCGATCTGCGCCGCATACTGATGCCGGACGATTGGGAAGGTTATCCGCTGCGGAAGGATTATCCGGTAGAAGGGCCCCGTTGAGCCTTTTGAGAGATCAGGAATGATGACGCCCACAACCATCGAAACGCCGACCGGCACAGCTCAAACGATGGTCCTGAATATGGGACCGCAGCACCCGTCGACGCACGGAGTGTTGCGCGTGATTCTCGAGTTGAACGGCGAAATCGTGGTGAAAGCAGAGCCGATAATCGGTTACCTCCATACCGGTATTGAGAAGTCTTGCGAAGCGAAAACGTACTCCCAAGCAATCACGCTTACCGACCGGATCGACTACCTCGCGCCGCTTTCGAATAACCTGGGCTACTGCCTGGCGGTGGAAAAGCTGCTGGGATTGGAAGCTCCCAAGCGCGCGCAGTACATTCGCGTGCTGCTCACCGAACTTACGCGGATCGCCTCACATCTGGTATGGGTGGGAACGCATGCGATCGATCTTGGCGCGATGTCGGTATTTCTCTACACCTTCCGCGAGCGCGAAGAAATAATGAAGATTTTCGAGTACGTTTCCGGCCAGCGAATGATGACAAGTTATTTTCGCGTGGGCGGACTGGCGCTCGAGCCGCCTCCCGGATACATCGAGAAGATTCGCCGGGTAATGGATGCGTTGCCGGGTCATATTGATGAGTACGAAGATTTGCTGACGAATAATCGCATCTGGCTGGGGCGCACGAAGGGTATCGGAATCATCAGCGCGGATGATGCAATAGCCATGGGCTGTTCCGGGCCGATGTTGCGCGGCAGCGGTGTAGCTTACGACGTGCGGAAAGCCTTTCCCTATTCGAGTTACGAGGACTTCAACTTCGAGATACAAACGCAAACTGCCGGCGATTGTTTCGCGCGTTACCAAGTGCGCGTAGCGGAAATTCGCGAGAGTATTAAGATTGTGCGGCAGGCGATGGAGAAAGTTTTCAAGATGGACGGGCCGATCCGAACCGAAGCGCCAGGGATTATTCCTCCGTCGCGCGAGGAAATGAAGACGTCGATCGAGGGACTCATTTATCACTTCAAGATTTACACCGAAGGATTTGCGCCGCCGCCGGGCGAAGTTTATCAGGTGATTGAATCGCCGCGCGGCGAGCTGGGATTTTTCGTCGCCAGCGATGGTTCGGCAAAACCGTATCGAGTGAAAGTTCGCGCGCCGTCTTTTGTAAACCTGCAATCGCTGTCGAAGCTGGTGGTGGGACGCTTGATTGCAGACGTGGTCGCGTGCATTGGCACGACGGACATTGTCCTAGGAGAAGTGGACCGCTAATGCAACTTCCCCCGGCACTCGAGGAAAAATTCACGCAACTGCTTGGGCGTTACCCGGTCAAAAGATCGGCGCTGATTCCGATGATGATGTACGCGCAGGATCAATACGGGTATCTGGGCGATGAAATCCTGGAAGAAATCGCCAAGCGAATCGGCATCAACGTGCTTCAGGTGACGGAGACGCTTGAGTATTACTCGATGCTGCGTCGCAAGCCTGCAGGTCGCTATCACATTCAAGTTTGCACGAATATTTCGTGCATGCTGCGGGGCGGGAACGAACTTTACAAGCACGTGCAGAAACGGCTGGGGATAGGCAACAAGGAAGTGTCGCCGTCCGGCACGTTTTCGCTGGAAGAAGTGGAGTGCATCGGCGCGTGCACGGGTGCGCCGGCCATGCAGGTGAATTACGATTTCTTCGAAGAGCTTGATGCGGACAAAGTGGATTCGATTTTCGAGCAACTTCAAGACGGCAAGAAGCCGAAACCAGTCCCGGTGATTTCCGGTGCATTACATCCGCGCGATCCGGCGGAAGTTCCGGTGATCAGCAAGCGCTTCGGGATTCCAAACTCCACGAAAATCGACGTCTACCTGCAGAACGAAGGATATCAGGCGCTCGAAAAAGCGCTGAAGCAGATGACCCCCGAACAGATTATCGATGAAATGAAGAAATCGAATCTTCGCGGGCGCGGCGGCGCGGGCTTCCCTGCTGGGATGAAATGGAGCTTTGTTCCCAAGGACATCGCCAAACCGAAATACATTCTTGCGAACGGCGATGAGAGCGAGCCGGGAACCTCGAAGGATCGCCCGCTGATGGAAATGGACCCGCACCAATTGATCGAGGGAATGGTGATTGCGGGGCGGGCAATCGGAGCGGAGCAAGGATACGTTTACATCCGCGGCGAATATCGCTACGTGCTGGATATCGTTGAGACCGCAATTAAAGAAGCTTACGAACGCGGCTATCTGGGGAAAAATATTCTCGGCAGCGGATTCAACTTCGAGCTTTCCGGGCATACCGGCGCGGGCGCTTACGAATGCGGCGAAGAATCTGCGCTGATGGAATCACTCGAAGGCAAGCGCGGTTATCCGCGAATCAAGCCGCCGTTCCCCGCTGTCGTGGGGCTGTACGGTTGTCCCACGGTAATCAATAACGTGGAAACGCTGAGTACTGTGCCAGCGATCATTCGGCAAGGCGGCGATTGGTACGCAGCGCTCGGGACTCCGAAAAATGGCGGGACGCGGTTGTACTCGATTTCCGGGCACATCAATAAGCCCGGAATTTACGAGCTGCCTCTCGGTTTCAATTTGAAGCGCATGATTGAAGAAGTCGCCGGTGGCATGAAGGACGGCAAGAAGCTGAAGGCGGTGATACCCGGCGGAAGTTCTTGCCCGCTGCTTTCGGCCGATGAGATTGATGTGGCGATGGATTATGACTCGGTAGCGAAAATCGGATCGATGCTGGGTTCGGGTGGCACGGTAATCATTGACGAAGACACGTGCATGGTGGACCTGGCGCGGCGCATCATGCATTTCTACGCGCACGAATCCTGCGGCTGGTGCATTCCGTGCAGAGAAGGCACGACGTGGCTGCGGAAATTGCTCGACCGTTTTCACGACGGCGGAGGCCGCGCCGAAGATATTCCGTTGATCGATGAGCTTTCGAAAAACATGCTGGGCCGCACGTTTTGTCCGCTCGGAGATGCGGCGGCATTGCCGACTATCAGCATCGTTAAAAAGTGGCGAGGCGAATTTGAAGACCACCTCCGCGGAAAGTGCTCTTTCAAACCGGCGGAGATGATCGTGGGAGCGAGCTAGGACTCCATGCCAGAAGTAAAACAAGTTACGTTTACGATCAACGATGAGAAGCTCACGACGCCTGCGGGAACGCTTGTAATCGAAGCGGCCAAAAGCAAAGGCATCGAGGTTCCGTCGTTCTGCTATTACCCTGGGCTTTCGCTGCAAGCAGCCTGCCGCATGTGCCTGGTGGAAGTAGAAAAAACTCCAAAGCTGCAGACCGCATGCACGCTAGTGGCTGTAGAGGGCATGGTCGTAAAGACGGACACGCCGCAGGTTCACAAAGCGCGTAAGGACATGATCGAATTTCTGCTTTCAAACCATCCGCTGGATTGCCCCGTGTGTGACAAAGGCGGCGAGTGCGAATTGCAGGACATGACTTTCCGCTACGGCCTCGACCGCAGCCGTTTCACTGAAGAAAAGCTGCACTACCCGGAAGAAAAGTGGTCGCCGCTGGTTTATTACGACGCGCCGCGCTGCATTTTGTGCTTCCGCTGTGTGCGCGTTTGCGATGAAGGCATGGACGTGAAGGCGCTCGGCGTGGGCGCACGCGGCGTGAGCTCGGTGATTCTGCCGAATAAGCCGGGCGAGCTGGCTTGCGAAGAGTGCGGAATGTGCATCGACATTTGCCCCGTGGGCGCGCTCACCAGTGGAACTTATCGTTATCAGACGAGACCTTGGGAAATGAAATATGTGCCAGATCCTTGCGCGCACTGCTCGAACGGGTGCAAGACCACGCTCGGCGTGCGCAACAACGAAATACTTCGGGCCAACAACCGGGATCAGTCCGGCGTGAACGGCGAATTTCTTTGCGCAAAAGGGCGCTTTGGATTTGATTTCACGCACAATCCCGAACGCGTGCGCGAGCCGTTGATCCGGCGCAATGGAAAACTCGAGGCCGCGAGTTGGGAAGATGCGCTGGAAGAAATTGCGCGACGGTTGAAGCAAGTTCGCGAGAAGCACGGGGCGAATGCGATTGGCGTGATCGGCTCGAATCACACTACGAATGAAGAAAATTATCTGCTGAATCGTTTTGCGCGAGCGACGCTGGGTACAAATAACATCGATCATCACCGTACGGCCGATTATGCGGGGCTTGCGGCTGTTTTGGGGCCCAAAGCTAAAGAAGCGCAGGCCACCATAGCCGATGTTTATACGGCGAATGCGGTTTTGCTGATTGGCAACGATGTCACAAACCAGAATCCGTTGGTCGCATGGCAAATCCGGACGGGAGTACGACATCATCAGGCGCGCTTTTTCGTGATCAATGGCGAGCCCAGCAAGATTCACCGCCAAGCTGTGCACGGCGTGGAAACCGCTAAAGGCGGAGAAGCTGCCGCAGTCCGCTGGCTAGCGACGGGCGAAGGCCAGTTCGAACAGAAGGTTGCGGAATCGCTGGCGCAAATGAAAGATGCGCTCGAACAGGAATCGGACCTTGTAATTATTTTTGGAGCGGATATTCAAGGCGGCGCAATTCGCGATCTGGTCGCTTTCGGCTCGCGTCTCGGTGGACAGACGCGTTACATGGCACTCGGCGATTACTCGAATTCGCGCGGCGCTGCCGACATGGGAATTCTTCCCGACCGTTTGCCCGGTTATGCGCCGCTCTCCGACAAGTCGGAGCGTGAGCGATTTTCCAGACTGTGGGGTGGCGAGATCGCTGCGGAAGCAGGCCTCACGGCTCGCGCCATGATGGAAGGTGCAGTCGCGGGAAAGTTGAAAGCGATGTACGTGGTGGGTGCGAATCCGGTAAAGACTTTTCAGGTTGCGCAACCCGATCGCCTGTCGGGCCTGGAACTTCTTGTAGTTCACGATATGTTTTTGACCGAAACGGCTCAGCGCGCTGACGTGGTGCTGCCTGCTGCTTCGTCGTACGAAAAAGAGGGCACGCTAACCAATACTGCCGGCGAATTACAGATGACGCATCGTTCGATCGATCCGCAAGGGCCACGCAGCGATTTCGACTTGCTGCGAATTTTGTCGCATCAGCTTGGAATGCTCGGCTTGGGTACGGCGATTCGTCTGCGCACACCGGAAGCGGCATTCGATGAAATCCGGCAAAACGTGGCGGGCTACGATGTTTCGGTCGCTGGCCTGCTTGCGGGCGGGGCGCAAGTCACGACTGCTTCCTGCAAATCGCCGGAGCCGGATTACCAAGTTCCCGCGGGCGCAGTTTTTTCTTCACACGATTATTTATTTTCGAGCGGAACCCTGGGGCGCTATTGTTCCAGGCTCGCATCCACCAAAGAGGCCAAAGATACGCCGTGGAGTTCGTCACCGAGCATGCAGTCCTGGTGGTATCGCTAGTCAAGATCGTCATTTTGCTTTTTTTGACTTTGACGACGCTGGCTTACCTTACCTGGTTTGAACGCAAGGTCGTGGCGCACATTCAATCGCGCTGGGGCCCATACTACGTCGGCGCGCATGGATTGCTGCAGCCGCTGGCCGACGGAGTGAAGTTTCTTTTCAAAGAAGATGTGACGCCGCCGGGTGCGGATAAATTGTTGTATATCCTCGCGCCGTTCCTGGCTTTGTCGCTGGCGCTGACGACCATAGCGCTGATTCCGTTCGGTCCATCGACTATCACGATTTTTGGGCAGCCGACGCAGCTGGTTGTCGCGGACTTGAATATCGGCTTAATGTTTGTCTTCGCCATCACGTCGATCGGCGTGTATGGCGTGGCGCTGGCAGGATGGTCTTCCAACAGCAAGTACCCACTGCTCGGGGGGCTACGCAGTTCGGCGCAGATGATCAGCTACGAAGTTGCGCTGACGCTCTCAGTAGTTGGCGTGGTGCTGCTGGCGGGAACGTTGAATTTCAACGAAATGATTTCGGATCAGAGCGGCTATTTTCGATACCTGCCGTTCATTCCTCGCTGGCACATATTTCCGCAGTGTGTCGGCTTCCTGTGCTATTTCACGTCTGCAATTGCGGAGACGAACCGCGTTCCCTTCGATTTGCCGGAAGCTGAGACCGAACTAGTAGCGGGCTTTCACACCGAATATTCCAGCTTTAAGTTCGCCATGTTCTTTATGGCTGAGTACGCCAACATGCTCACCGTTTCGTTCCTCGCGACGATTTTGTTTCTGGGCGGATGGCTGTCTCCCTTTCCGGAGAGCTGGACTTTCCTTCAATACCTACCGGCGGTCGGTCTGATCGGGCTTGGCTTATATCTGGCCTATGACGCGGCGGTCGTCGCTCGCGGCATTGCGCGGATACAGCTCGTCGTGATTACTGTGGGCGCGCTCGTTCTCGGCGCACTTTGCCTGCTTCCCTCGGTGATGCCGGTGGTTCAGGGACCATTCTGGTTTCTGTTGAAAGTGGCCTGCTTGATTTTCTTCTACGTTTGGGCTCGCGGAACTCTGCCCCGTTTTCGCTACGATCAGCTGATGTCGTTCGGGTGGAAGCTGCTGCTGCCGGTTTCGCTCGCAAATCTGGTTGGAACGGCGCTCTGGATTGTCTTTCCCTTGCTGGTGAAACACGGATGAGCCTCCCTTTCATTCTGTTTTTCATTTTTGCTTTTGTGTCGGTCGCCGGAGCGCTGTTTTTGATTCTGGCTCGCGAGCCCATCCACAGCGCGCTGTCTCTGATACTGGTGATGATGTCGCTTGCGGTGCTGTATTTGATGCTGGGCGCGGAATTCATCGCCGCAGTTCAGATCATCGTGTACGCGGGCGCGATCATGGTTCTTTTCGTCTTCGTGATCATGCTGCTGAACGCCGGCACGGAAGAACGGACAGACTTCAGCAAGATTGCGAAATACGCGGGACTTCCGCTCGGCATTTTTCTGCTCCTCGAGTTGGGGCATTGGATGGCACATTCGCTAATCGGCAAAACGCCGGCGAATGGCGCGGGGTCAGCGAATGTGATGGTTTCAACGCGAGATCTTTCGATGCAGCTTTTCCAGAAATATTTGTTTCCGTTTGAAGCCACTTCCATTTTGATCTTGATCGCCATTCTCGGCGCGCTGGTTTTGGCAAAGAGGGACGAATGAGCGTCGTTCCGGTTTCCTATTATCTGGTGCTGAGCGCCATTCTTTTTGGACTTGGCGTGGTGGCGTTCGTATTCAAGCGGAACATCATCACGATCTTCATGGCCATCGAGCTAATGCTGAATGCCGTGAATCTCGCCTTCGTAGCCTTCGCGCGTGCGTGGAATCAACTGGACGGACTGGTGTTCGTTTTCTTCGTGATTGTCGTGGCTGCGGCGGAAGCGGCCGTTGGCCTCGCGATTGTGATTACGGTTTATCAGAATCGCCAATCGCTCAACATCGAGCGCGTGAACCTCCTGAAATTCTGATGCCGATACTCAATCACCTCTGGATCATTCTCTCGCTGCCGCTTGCCGGTGCGGCGATCAACGGCTTGTTCGGCAAGAACTGGGCGAAGATCGCCGTAAACTCGGTGGGGATCGGGTCTGTTTCGCTCGCGTTTCTTTCCGTGCTGGAAGCTATCCGCGAGTTTTCGCTGTTGCCCGCGGGGCAAGTTTCGTTCTTCAGGAATTATTTCAATTGGATCGTGGCAGGCTCGTTCAAAGTGGATTTCGCGCTGCAGATGGATCATCTGACGATCGTGATGCTGCTAGTGGTCACTTTTGTGAGTTTGCTCGTGCACATCTATTCCACGGGGTACATGGCGCACGAAGACGGCTATTACCGGTTCTTCGCGTACATGAATTTATTTGTCTTCTTCATGCTGACGCTGGTGCTTGCCGCAAATATCGTTTTGATGTTCGTGGGATGGGAAGGCGTGGGGCTGTGCAGCTACTTGCTGATCGGATTCTGGTTTTTGAAACAGTCCGCCATCAGCGCGGGGAAAAAAGCATTCATCGCCACGCGGATCGGCGACTTCGGATTCACCATCGGCATTCTGCTTCTCTTCTGGACCTTCAGTTCCGTGGATTTCGGGACCGTTTTTGCGAAGGCGGCGAACATGCCCGCGGAGAGTGCGACCCAAGCGGGCGTCCTGACTTGGATTTGCTTGCTGCTATTCGCAGGAGCGATTGGCAAGTCGGCACAGTTGCCGCTGTACGTCTGGCTGCCTGACGCGATGGAAGGACCAACACCTGTGAGCGCGCTGATCCACGCAGCTACCATGGTGACTGCGGGCGTGTACATGGTGGCGCGGATGCATCCGTTGTTTTCGCGCGCGCCAATTGCGATGTTTGTTGTGGCGGCGGTGGGCGCGGTGACCGCATTCTATGCGGCGACGATTGCGCTGGTGCAAACTGACATCAAGAAAGTTCTGGCGTATTCAACCGTCTCGCAACTTGGCTACATGTTTCTGGGCTGTGGTGTGGGAGCTTACGCAGCGGGAATTTTCCATTTGATGACGCATGCGTTTTTCAAAGGCTTGCTCTTCCTGGCTGCAGGCAGCGTGATTCACGCGATGGGCGGTGAGCAGGACATGCGGCTGATGGGCGGGCTGCGAAAGAAAATTCCCGTCACTTACTGGACCATGTTCATTGCCACGCTGGCGATTGCGGGCATTCCGGGCTTCGCTGGATTCTTCAGCAAGGATGAGATTTTGGACGCGGCAGGTTCCGGGACGAACGCTCACATAACGCTTTGGCTGCTTGGCCTGGTTGCTGCTGGCCTCACTTCGTTTTACATGTTCCGGCTGATATTTCTCACGTTCTTCGGCAAAGAGCGCTTCGACGAGCACAAAGCACACGTTCACGAATCACCCAAGAATATGACTGTGCCGCTGATGATTCTGGCGTTCTTTTCGATCGTCGGAGGCTGGTTCGCGGCGCCGCATCTGATGGGTGGGGCGGATTATTTCGAAGCGTTTCTGCATCCGGTATTCGCGGCGTATGGAGTTCAGTCCGGGATTGAACAAGGAGCGTCGCTCGCAGGCGCGGCCGGTGAAGCGGGCGGAATCTCTCCAAGCCCCGCGATGGAATTATTCCACGCATTAACCGGCCCGCCAGTAATTCTCGCAATCATCGGCTTGCTGGTCGCATGGTGGTTCTATATCCGCAGGCCGGATGCGCCGAAAAAACTCGCCGAGCGCATGCGCGGGCTCTACACGCTGCTGCTCAATAAATATTATGTGGACGAAGTTTACGCGACTCTGTTTATCCGGCCGTTTCTTTGGATTTCCACAAACGTGCTGTGGCATGGAGTGGATGAGCGCGTCATCGACGGCACGGTGAACGGCGTCGCGCGTGTGGCGCGTGAAGCCGGCGGGCAGGCTCGCGAATTGCAATCCGGAAACGCGCGCAGTTATGCCACTTGGGTGGTGATCGGCGCGGTGGGCTTTACTGTGTTGATGCTGGGAGTCTGGGGAATGGTGCGCTAACGTGGATATGCCTTCTCATCTGCTGACGGTCATCACGTTTCTGCCTTTGCTCGGCGTCCCCGCGCTTCTGTTCCTCCGCGCGGAAGATCACACATGGATTCGCCGAATCGCCCTTGCAATATCGGCGACTGAATTCGTCATTTCTCTCTTTCTCTTACCGAAATTCGATGCCGTCAACGCGCAATACCAATACGAGGAATATTACAATTGGATCACCCGCGCGAACGTTCACTACCATTTGGGTGTTGATGGCATCAGCCTGTTTCTCGTTCTGCTGACGACATTTCTGACGCCGCTCGCGATTCTGTGTTCCTGGCAAGCCATTCACGAAAACGTGAAGGGATTTTTTATTGCGTTGCTCGTGATTGAGACGGCGATGATCGGCGTGTTCGTCTCGCTCGACCTGCTGCTCTTCTTCTTTTTCTGGGAACTGACGCTTATCCCGATGTACTTCCTGATTGGAATCTGGGGCCACGACCGGCGGATTTACGCCGCGGTGAAATTTATTTTGTACACCATGTTCGGCTCGATCCTGATGCTGGTCGCGATACTGTGGCTTTATAACCTGTCCGGGACGTTCGATTTGCCGGATATTCAGACCAAACTGCAAACCGGGCTCGTGATGCTGCCGTCGCACGTCGAACTTCTGCTTTTCGGCGCTTTCTTTCTGGCTTTCGCAATCAAAGTGCCGCTGTTCCCGCTGCACACATGGCTTCCTGACGCGCATACGGAAGCGCCCACGGCAGGCTCCGTGATTCTTGCGGGTGTGATGTTGAAACTCGGCACCTACGGGATGCTGCGGTTCTGCTTGCCGCTGTTTCCTGATGCTGCGCACCGCATGGCGCCCTACATCGGAGTGCTGGCCATCATCGGAATTGTGTACGGCGCGATGGTCGCTACCGTACAAACTGATCTAAAGCGGCTGGTGGCGTACACGTCAGTGAGCCACCTTGGCTTCGTCGTGCTGGGAATTTTTGCCTTCAGCACGATTTCGATTCAAGGCGCGATTTACCAGATGTTGAGCCATGGGATTTCCACCGGCGCGCTTTTCCTCGGCGTAGGAATGATCTACGACCGGCGACACACGTTTGAGATCAAGCAATTCGGCGGACTGGTTAATCCGATGCCGGTGCTGATGTCGTTTTTTCTTTTTATTGCGCTGTCGTCCCTGGCGCTGCCGCCGCTCAATGGCTTCATCGGCGAATTCCTCATTCTGATCGGGACGTTTCAAAGCCATCATGTATGGGCTGCATGGGCCGCGAGCGGGGCGGTGCTTTCGGCGATCTATCTTCTGTGGGCCTATCAACGCGTCGCATTGGGAGACGTAACGGTGGAGAAAAATCGCACTCTGCCGGACGCTTCGGGCCGCGAGCGGCTGATTCTCGCGACCATGGCTGTGGCGATCATTTTCATGGGCGTTGCTTCCCCGTTGTTTACGCGGCGAATGGAAGTCTCCACGAATAATCTCTTACATCAAATGGAGCGCGTACAGAGTGTTTCGCGGCCGGCGATCCAGGAGCCGGGCGGAAAGCACGCGGAAGTTTCACACGGGACAGACAAGAGAGCATCCCTCGCGAAAATTTCATTGAGGCACGTTCAGCCGTGATTCCCTTCCCGCCCGAGCAAATCGCCAATCTCCATCGGCTCGCGCCCGAAATAATTCTTTGCTTGTTCGGAATCGCCATCATGGTCGCTGACCCGTTTGTGCAGGCGGCTCACAAATGCGCGTTAGGCTGGCTCGCGTTCGTCGGCACGCTAGGCGCGTTAGCTGGAGTTCGCGTGATGGCAACCGATCCAGGGCCGGCCTACAGCAACCTGATTCGCGCGGACACTTTCAGCATTTTTGTACACGTGATCGTGATCGGCGCTGCGGCACTCGCGATTTTGGGATCGTTTCAGTATCTAGACGGCGAAAACATTCAGCGCGGCGAATATTACGCGTTGGTTTTATTTGCGACGGCTGGAATGGGGATCCTGGCGGGAGCGAACGAGTTGGTCACTGCGTTCATCGGGCTGGAAATGAGTTCGATTTCCACCTACATCCTCGCCGGGTTCCGGCGCCGCGCGCTGAAATCGAACGAAGCTTCGCTGAAGTATTTCGTTCTGGGCTCGTTTGCCACTGCGTTTTTCCTGTACGGGATCGCTATGGTGTACGGCGCAACGGGAACCACGCGGATCGATTTAATTTCTGCTGCGCTCGAAAAAATGGTCGTCGAGCACGGACAGGTTGCTTCGCTTGCAATTCTCGGCTTGGCGCTGATGTTCGTCGGCCTCGGATTCAAGGTGGTCGCAGCGCCCTTCCAAATTTACGCGCCGGATGTGTATGAGGGCGCGCCTACGCCGGTGACAGCGCTGCTGGCGTCGGGGCCGAAGGCTGCCACGTTCGCGGTGATGCTGCGAATTTTCTACGTTTCATTCGGCTCGGCGGGTAACTTGTGGTTCTGGGCGCTTTGGATTTCCGCGATTCTTACCATGCTGGTGGGTAACTTTGCTGCGCTGGTGCAGACGAACGTAAAGCGCATGTTGGCGTATTCATCCATCGCGCACGCCGGCTACATTCTCGTCGCGTTTGCCGCGGGGACGAACATTGGCGTTGCGGCTGTTCTCTTTTATCTTGCAGCGTATGCACTGATGAAGGTTGGGGCGTTCCTTGTGATCGCGCACCTCGGCCAGCAAGGCGAAAAGCGTTTGGAAATCACGGACTATGCGGGACTGGGGACGAAACAGCCCGTTCTTGCCGTTTGTTTCTCGCTGTTCTTGCTTTCGCTGCTGGGATTGCCGGCCACCGGAGGATTTCTCGGAAAGCTTTTTGCGTTTCAGGCTGGACTCGATTCCCAGCCGACGCTGGGTCCGAAGATCGTCTGGCTCGTTGTGATTGCGGCGATCAACAGCGTGATCGGCGCTTATTATTATCTGCGCGTGATTATCGCGATGTATTTCTGGGAGCCGTCGAAAGATTATGCGCCAACGAAAGTCGCGCCCAGCCTGACTTTCGCTCTAGCGATAGCCGCATTAGGCACGCTGTACCTCGGCATCCTTCCCGCGCGCGTTCTTGAAATGGCTAAGGCCGCCGCCGATTCGATTTACCTGCACTGATTGCGTGTTTCACTACGAACCCTCGCATCCGCCACCAACAATAAAGAGCGCCCCAAAAGAAAAGGCCCGGAGACTCGCTTTTGGCGAAGCGTCCGGGCCGTATTTCAGAGCTTACTAGTAGCCGACTTTGACGAAGACGATAGCGAGCGTGAACAACGCCAGGGTCTCGATAAACACCAAGCCGAGAATCATTGCCAATCGGATCGCTCCGGCAGCTCCAGGATTGCGAGCAATGCCTTCGCAAGCCGCGGCGGCGACTTTTGCCTGACCGAGGCCACAAAATGCTGCGGCGAGCGCCATGGAGAAACCCGCGGCAAACACGATGCCAGTGGCAACGTGCTCGGGCGGCTTCCCTTCAGCGCCTTGCGCAAACACAGGGGCTGCCATCAAACCTACGAATAACAACAAGAAGAAAATCCCCGCTAGTTTTTTCACTCTACTTCTCCTTTGTATGAAGCGCCGCCAGGAGGTGGTTCCCGTCATCCTAAAGCAGCCGGGCTCACGCTGGTCGGCAATCAAGCCGAATTAATGCTCGTCCGCTGTTGCCATGCCGATATAAAGAGCTGGAAGAATGGTGAAAACGAAAGCTTGCACGACAGCGACAAACAGGTGCAAACCCATGAACGCCACAGGGACGATTATCGGAAATATCGCCAGTGCCTGGGCGACAACCGGATGTGTATGTTCCAGACTCAAACCCGGCGCCATGCACAGGCCTAAAAAGATCACATAGATCAGTTCGCTGGCGAAAATATTGGCCCACAAACGGACGGTGAGCGATAGCAATCGAGCGGAGTGGCTAACGATCTCAACCGGAAAAATCAGCCAGGCCAGCCACGAGACAGGACCGGCAAACTGCTTGGCGTATCCGATAGGGCCGTGATGGCGTAACCCGCTCCAGTTGTAATAGGCGAAGGTCAGCATAGCGCAAGCGAGCGGAACACTCGGGTGTCCAGTGGGAGAATCAAATGCCGGGATCAGGCTGATGGCGTTGGCGAACAAAATAAAAATCGATATCGAGCCGACTAGAGGCACGTAATTGCGGGCGCCATGATCGACGTTTTCGTCCAGCAAGTCGCGGATGCCAATGCCCATTGGATTCGTCAGGAGCATTTCCATCACTTGCTGTGTTCCGCCGGGTCGATCCACAGAAATCCTCGGCCGCAGCCAGAGAAAAAAGAGCATGCTGATCAAGACGACCAAAAGCGATGCGGCCACGAAATTCGGGATGGGATAGGCGGAGTCCTTGGGAGTGACATGAAAAGCCGACAATACGGCCAGCGCCACCCTGCCAAACCATTTGTTCAGCAGGATCGCAAACCAGTTTAGGTGCTCGTGCATTCTTTATCCCCGGCTCGATTGAAATGCCGCAAAAATCTCGTAGAGGCTCTCCGCGAAGGCGCCTGCTCCCAACGCCAGGAGCCCCAAGATCATAGCTACGAGAGGCACTGCAAAGTAGTGAAGACTAACATAGATAGCCAACGCTATCAACACGTAGCGGCCCGCGAACTTCCAATAAATCCGGGCCGGAACGCGCGCTTGCTCGCTTCCTTCCTGAGCCTGTGCGACGGAGACTAGCGCGCCCAAGCCCTGGTCCATCCAGCGATAATTCAGCCAGGCGAGGGCCGTGCCGATGGCGATACCTATTCCCTGTTTGTGGGATTTGCCGAAGAACCAAATCAGGGCAGCGGCAAAACCCAAGGCCAGCGTGAGCCAGGCGATCCGTTGGCGCGAGCCTTCCGAGACGTCATTGCCCTGAGTTTCCACCGCCATTCGGATCATCCTTTTGCAATCTCCTGAGCATATCGCGAACCCCTACAGCGAAACCGGCGGCACCGACAATCAGCATCAGCCAAGGATTAGTATGCAGCCAGCGGTCCAAGAGATAACCCAGCAGGCCTCCGACGAGTGCGCCGCCAACCAACAGAAATGGGAGTTCCATTGCCATGGCGAGTTGCCGAGTAGCCTTACCCGGATTCTTGCTCGGCGGAGGAGCCTGCGAAGCCATAGGCGGTTCCGTCCTAGTGTCCGAGCGGCGCGAGGATGGAATATGTGGCTAGCCGCAGGAACTGCTCGGGAAAGATTCCGGCGGCCAGAGTGATGATCACCATAGCTGCCAACGCGAATTTCTGGGCCATCGAGATAACCGGGAGCACAGGATCGGTTGAGTCGCGCACCCACATTGCTGCGACCAGCCGGAAATAGTAATAAACCGCGGGCAGAATGTAGAGCACGGAGAGAACCGCGAGATACGTGTGTCCAGTTTCGATCAAGGCCCAGAAGACCAGCAACTTGGCGAAGAAACCGGCGGTCGGCGGAATACCGGCGAGCGAAAGCAAAAATATCAGCATCAGGACGGCAGCCCCGGGATTGCGCTGGATGAGCCCGTTCAAGTCGTCGACGTCGTCGCCGATCACGCCTTTGTGCCGCAGGAGAATCACAATGGCAAAAGCGCCGGTATTGAAAAATGCGTACACGAACAAATAGAACGCCATGGCCTGCAAACCGCGCTGATGCAACGTGCCATCGGCATTCACTGCGGCGACAAGCCCGAGGAGGATATAACCGACCTGAGTGATCGAGGAGTAAGCGAGCAGCCGCTTAATGTTTGATTGCGTGATCGCCGCAAGCGTTCCGACAGTGAGCGAGAGAACCGCGACTGCTTCCATCACCACAACCCAGTCCAAATTCACCGGCCAGAACACGGTGAGGAAAAGCCGGAGCAGGAGCGCGAAGCTGGCGGCCTTGGAAGCCACGCTGACGTAAGCGCTGATGGGCGTGGGCGCGCCTTCGTAAACGTCGGGCGCCCACTGATGAAATGGTACTGCGGCGATTTTGAAGAACACGCCGGCTGCGACTGTACCGAGAGCCAAAATTGTGAGCACGTCGCCGTGTCCGAAGCGCGAAGTGCGTTCGGCGACCGCGTTCGCGATCACCTGGAGATTCGTCGACCCGGAGATCCCGTACAGAATCGAGAAGCCGTACGCCAGAATGCCCGAGCTGAAGGCACCCATCAGCACGTACTTCATCGCTGCTTCGTTGGATTTGCGGTCACGCCGCAAAAATCCCGTCAGGACATAGAAACCCAGAGCCATGGTTTCCAGTGCGACGAACAGCACAACCAGGTCGTTGCCGCAGGCTAGAAACATCATCCCCACAGTGGCAAAGAGCATGAGGGCGTAATACTCGCCTTGCTGCTCGCGTTCGATTTCCATGTATTTGACGGAGATCAGAATGACGAGCGCAGTGGAAGCCAGGAAAATAAAACCGAAGAAAATGAAAAATGGGTCGATGATGATCGAATTACCAAACGCGGCGTAGGAGCGGCCTTTCATTTCCCTCAACATCACGAACAGCGAAGCGGCGCTCATGATCACGCCGATCATGGCCGTCAACGAATTCCAGAGTTTCTCGCTCTTTGTCAGCAGGAAGTCGAGAAGCAGAGTACCCAGGCCGAAGAATGCGAGTATCGCCTCCGGCAAGACGAAAAACGAATCTCGCCGCGATTGGTCGAAGACGTCTTGCCAAGGAACCTGAAGCATCTACCTGACCTCGTCCTGAGAGGATGTAGGCGAAGACACGACGGGCGCCGCCGACAGCGGGATTCTTGCGGGGAGAGCCATCGAGATGGGAGCTTCGCCCGCTGGAACTGCCGGCGTAATCAGTTCGGGCGCGGAGTAGTAGCCCGGATGCACGCGCTCCACTAGCTCATGTACCGGCTTTTCGAGAACCTCGAAAAGCGGCTTCGGGTAAATTCCAATCCAGAATGCCAGGGCCACAAGGGGGAGCAACGTTGCGTATTCGCGCGCGTTCAAGTCCGGCAGATGCTCGTTCGCCGGATTCGTGACATTGCCGAACATCACGCGCTGGTACAACCAGAGCAAATACGCCGCGCCAAGAATTACGCCGAGGACGCCCCAGGCGGCCCATTGCCAGCTCACTTCAAATACGCCCCGCAGAATCGTGAATTCACCGATGAACCCATTGAGCAGAGGCATGCCCAACGAGCTCAGTGTGACGATCAGATAGACAGCCGCGAAATTCGGCATGGGCGTCGAGAGCCCGCCGAATTCTGAAATCAAACGCGTGTGCCGCCGTTCGTAAAGCACGCCGACGATGAGGAACAGCGCGCCGGTGGAAATGCCGTGGTTGATTTGCTGGATGATGCTGCCGTAGAGACCCAGCGGCGTGAGGACAAAAATTCCCAGCGTGCAGAATCCCATGTGGCTCACCGAAGAGTAGGCGATGAGCTTTTTCATGTCTTTTTGCATCATGCAGACCAGAGCGCCATACACGATGCCGATCAATGACAGGACGATGATGATCCCGCGATATTTCACCGTGGCATCAGGAAACATCGGCACGGAGAAACGCAGGAATCCGTACGTACCCATTTTCAACAGAACACCGGCCAGGATAACCGAACCCGCGGTGGGAGCTTCGGTGTGCGCGTCCGGCAACCAGGTGTGAAAGGGAAACATGGGAACCTTGATGGCGAAGGCGAAAAAGAATCCCCAGAACAGCCATTTCTGCAGCCACCCGTATTGCGCAGTAAATGGATGCATTAGGATTTCCCGGATATCGAACGTGCCGCGATAATAGTAAATCGCCAGAATCGCGAGCAGCATCAGCACCGAACCTGACAGCGTATAGAGAAAAAACTTAATCGCGGCATAGAGACGGCGCTCGCTGCCCCACACGCCGATCAGGAAATACATCGGGACGAGCATCACTTCCCAGAAAACGTAGAAGAGCACGAAGTCGAGCGACATGAAAACACCGAGCATGCCGGTTTGAAGCAGCAGAAGCAGGATGTAGTATTCCTTCTCGCGTTTTTTGATTGCAGACCAGGACGACAGAATCGCAAGCGGACCCAGAACCGTGGTCAGCATAACTAGAAGGAAACTCAAGCCGTCGATTCCGAGCGTAAAGTGCGCACCGATTGAAGGAATCCACGAGCTATCGGTGACGAACTGGAAGCGCGGCGCGTTCATTGAAGTGTTAAAGCGCCACAAGAGAGGCAAGGAGACGGCCAGTCCCAGGAAGCCGAATATATTGCCCATCCAGCGATGGAGATCGGGACGCTCTCGCGGGATGAACAGCATCAAAATCGCGCCCACCATCGGCGTAAATAAAATCGTGCTTAAAATATGGCTATCGGAGAAAAGCATCCATTCCCTCGCGTTCTTGCATTAACGTATCGCGTGATGCGCGACGTAAAAGTAGTACCCGAAAAATCCAATCAAGCCGAGGACGATCAGCAGCATGTAACTCTGCACCAAGCCGTCCTGAATCAGGCGCACCGGATAGCTGAAGAGCCAGACGATGCGAGCGCCAAGCCGCACAGAGCCGTCCACAATCCACGTATCCCACCACATCGAAACTTTCGAGATGAATAGTGTGAGCCACCCCGCGCCGTTCACGCCGACGCCGTCGATTACGTTGCGATCGAACGCGCCCAAAGCCAAGCCTAAGTCTTTCGCGCGATTCACGAACAGCGCATCGTACAGTTGGTCCACGTAATATTTGTTGTAGACGAGCCGGTAGAAGCCGCCGAAACCTTTCGCGATTTTCTCAGGCAAGTCCGTGCGTTTCACATACAAAAACCACGCGAACAAAATCCCCAGTATCACCAGGCCCTCGGACAGCAGCATCAGATAAAGCTCGCCGAGGCGGGAGCTGGGGCCTTTCAGCGGTTCCATGCGCGCTTCGTGCGGCACGGCGACTACTGTCGAAAGAAAATTGATGAAATGGCTATTGCCGCCGAATATCTCCGGCCAGCTAATCCAACCGCCGATGATGGAAAGCGCCGCCAAAATAACGAGCGGAACCAGCATTGATTTCGGCGATTCGTGAATGTGATGCTCTACGTCAGGGTCCACGCGCGACTTTCCGTGAAACGTCATGAAGATTAAGCGGAACATGTAAAACGCGGTCATGCCCGCGGTGAAATATCCGATGGCCCAAAGAAGCGCGTCTTTCTCATATGCTTTGCCGAGAATTAGATCTTTGCTGATGAATCCGGCAAACGGGAAAATCCCGGCAATCGCGAGCGCGGCGATGAGCATGGTCCAGTACGTGACCGGAATCTTTTTCGACAGCGCACCCATATTGCGCATGTCCTGCTCGCCCGAAACCGCGTGAATCACGCTGCCAGCCGCTAGGAAGAGCAAGCCTTTGAAAAACGCGTGCGTCATTAAATGGAAGATACCGGCGGTGAACGCTCCCACGCCGCAGGCCAGGAACATATAACCGAGCTGCGATACGGTGGAATATGCGAGAACTTTTTTGATGTCGTTCTGCACCACGCCCATCGAAGCCGCGAAGAGCGCGGTTATCGCGCCCACCAGCGCCACGAGTCCCATGGCCTTGGGCGAAAGTTGATAAATCGCGTTGGTGCGCGTCACCATGTAAACGCCCGCAGTAACCATGGTTGCGGCGTGAATCAGCGCGCTCACCGGTGTAGGGCCTTCCATCGCGTCAGGCAGCCAGACGTAGAGCGGAATCTGCGCCGATTTCCCCGTAGCGCCGACAAAAAACAGCAGGGCAATCGCAGTGATTCGGGGATCGCCGATCGCGAAGCCACCTGCCGCAAGCGCCGGGCCGATATCGACGAAACGAATGGTTCCAAGAAGCGCGGACGTCAAGAAAATACCTAGAAGGAAACCTGCATCACCGACGCGGTTGACGACGAACGCTTTCTTCCCCGCATCCGATGCCGATTTCTTGTGGAAGTAGAATCCGATCAAGAGGTAGCTACAAGTGCCCACGCCTTCCCATCCGACGAAAAGCAGCAACAGGTTATTCGCAAGCACCAGCATGAGCATCGAGAACATGAACAAGTTCAAATAGCCGAAAAAGCGGTAGTAGCCGCCCTCGTGCGCCATGTAGCCGGTGGAATAAATGTGAATCAGAAATCCGACGCCGGTGACTACGAGGATCATCACGCAAGAAAGCGGATCGATCTGGAATCCCCAATCGGCCACAAATTTCGCGAGCTTGCCGTCAAACATGTGATACGGCACGGCGGGAATCCACTCGAACAAAACTTTAGTCGCGACTCGTTCGGCCGATGGTTTCGCGACGGTCTGGAAGAAAGCCCCAACGGAAAAAACGAACGAAACGAAGACGCTGCCAGAGCACAGCCAACTCACGACGCTATTGCTCAGCCGACGGCCGTAGAAAAGCATGACCGCTGCTGTAATCAGCGGGAACATCGGGATCAGCCATATGTGGTCGAGAAAAAAAGGCTGCGCGTTCATTCGGCGTCCTTCACCATTTCAGCATGTCCATTTCGTCGGCGAGCAGCGTCTCGCGATTGCGGAAAAACGCCAGGATGATACCGAGCCCGACAGCGGCTTCAGCAGCTGCATCCGTGATAATAAATATCGCGAAAACCTGCCCGTCGACGGTGCCAAACATGTGCGAAAAGGCGACCAGGTTGATGTTCACCGCGTTCAGAATCAATTCGATGGACATTAAAATGATGATCACGTTCCGCCTGGTGAGTACACCAATCACTCCGATGGTGAACAGCGCCAGGCTAAGCCAAAGATATTGATCAACGGGAACCATTACACCCTCCGCTTCGCCATCACGACGGCGCCAATCATGGCGACCAGCAGCAAAATCGAAGCAATCTCAAAAGGCAGCATGAAGCGGCCAAAAAGAGCGTCGGCCACCGCTTCGGTGTTTTTCGGCAAAATCTCCGGGACACGAGTCGCCGGGAAAAGCGATTTCTGCCCCATTTTTATCGCCAGAAATATCTGCGCCCCAAGCGCCAGTGCAAGTACTCCAGCCACAAATCTCTGCCGGTTGAACTGATATTGCAGCAGCGAGACGTCCAGGTTCACCAGCATGATCACGAAAACGAAAAGAACCATGATCCCGCCGACGTAAAGGATCACCTGCACGATAAAAAGAAATTCCGCTTGAAGCAGCAGAAAAACGCCGGCCGTGGCCAGCAATGTGGTAATCAAATAAACCGCGCCATGAACGATATTCCGGCGCGTCACCATAAGAATCGCGGAGCCCACCGCGAGCGCGGAGAAAAAATAAAATAGAATTGAGTTCAAGCCCATTTATTCACTTTCCGGCACCGGAACTACGCTGTCGACATCGTCATTCTTGGCGAGCCACATAGCCACTCCCAAAGTCAGGACAATGGCCAGGATACTCGTTACCCTTAAGCTCCAGCCCCATTCCCTGCTCATCAACAGCGCTACTGCCATGGTAATCAAGTTCACCAGCGCCAGCGGAATCAGAAATCTCCAGCCGAGACGCATCAATTGATCGAAGCGATATCGCGGAAACGTAAACCGGAACCACAAAAAGAAATAAAGATACGCGAATACCTTGGCCATGAACCAGAAAGCTCCATGAACGCCTTGAAGCACGGCCGGCGAGGCAAACAGCGAGCCGGCCAAAGCTCCGGCGATAGCCAGGCACAATATTCCGACCAGCCCCATCACGATCTTCTGAATTTTCACCGGCTGCTTGGGCGCCAAGAGGAAGCAGTACAACGCTACGCCAAGAACCAGCAACGCCGGCAACGCATCCAACAGCTCGATCGATGTCCCCGGCATATGGTCGTGGTAACTGGCGAACGGACGCAGCCAGCCGCCAAGAAACAGCGTTGTAGCGATCCCCGCGACGATAATCATGTTGGCATATTCAGCCAGAAAATAAAGCGACCAGCGGAAACCGCTGTATTCCGTCATGTAGCCGGCGACAAGTTCTGATTCAGCTTCCGGCAAATCGAAGGGCGCGCGATTCGTTTCCGCAATGGAGCCGACCATGTAGATAAAAAAGCCTATTGGAACGTAAAAAATGAACCACATTCCCTGGTCGTACTGCGCCATCACGATGTCTTTCATCGAGAGCGATCCGGCCAGCAAGAGGGCGGAAATCAATCCAAGGCCGGCAGCCGTCTCGTAACTAACGAGCTGCGCGGCGCTACGCAGCGCCCCCAGGAGCGAATAGTGGCTGTTGGAAGCCCAGCCGCCCAGGACGATACCGTAGATTCCCAATGAGCTCACGGCCAGGATGAAGAGCAGGCCGATGTTTAGGTCGGCTATCTGAAATGCCGGGCCGATGGGCAGCGCGGCGTACGCGAGCAACGCCATTGTGACGCTCACCAGAGGAGCCAACCAGAACATCAGCCGGTCAGCTTTATCGGGAATGATGTCTTCCTTCAGGAGTAGTTTCACTGCATCGGCGATGGGCTGCAGCAGACCATGCGGACCTACGCGCATTGGCCCCAGGCGCGCCTGCATGTCCGCCATGACCTTTCGTTCCATCAAAACAATGTAGCCGGCCATCAGCGGCAATACCGCGACGATCACAACCGCGTAGAGCACGGGCAAAACAAGCCGCATGACCGATGGCGTAAATAGATGACCCATTACCGATCCACTTCCCCGAGCACGATATCGATCGTGCCTATGATTGCAACCACGTCCGCTACCAGCGAGCCGCGCGCCATTTTGTCGAGGGCCTGCAAATTAATAAATGAAGGCGGCCGCACGCGGACGCGATAAGGCTGCGTAGTTCCATCGCTCACGATGTAGTAACCAAGTTCGCCCTTAGGAGCTTCGATAGAGTGATAAACCTCTCCCGGCGGCGGCTTCAGAACTTTTCCAATGCGCGCCATGATGGGTCCAGTCGGAATGTTTTCGATAGCCTGCAGACAGATCAGGCGCGACTGGCGCATTTCTTCCATGCGTACGACGTACCGGTCGTATGTGTCGCCGGTCTCTCTAGTTGGAATTTCGAATTTGTAGAGGTCGTACGCGGCATAAGGCATGGCCTTGCGCAAATCCCATTTCACGCCGCTTGCGCGCAGCACTGGGCCCGTGACTCCCAGCGCGATGGCGTCTGCCGCTGAAAGAATTCCCACGCCTTTTGTGCGACCGACCCAGATGCGGTTCTCGGTGAGCAGCGTTTCGTATTCGTCGATTCTGTGCGCGAAGTCATCGCAGAAGCGCTTCACGTCCTGCTCGAAACCGTCATACGTTTCGTATTGCAGTCCGCCGATGCGGAAAGCGTGAGTAGTCAGCCGCGCGCCGCAATATTTCTCGAAGATTTTCAGAATTTCTTCGCGCTCGCGGAAGCAGTAAAAAACCGGCGTGAGCGCTCCGATGTCCAAAGCGTGGGTTCCGAGCCACAACAGGTGGCTGGCAATTCTCTGCAACTCGGTCAGAATCGTGCGAACCACTCGCGCCCGAATCGGAGCTTCGGTGCCTAATAATTTTTCGACGGCTTCGCAATACCCCAGACCGTTCGACACTGCTGCGACGTAGTCCATGCGGTCTACATAGGGTGCGAACTGCTGGTAGCTGCGGTGCTCGGCAATTTTTTCCACGCCGCGGTGCAGGTATCCGATGATGCATTCCGAATCCACCACGCGTTCGCCATCGAGCCTCAGTTTCACGCGCAACACTCCGTGAGTGGAAGGGTGCTGCGGACCCATGTTCAATATAATTTCGTCAGCTCCCAGCACGGTGGTGCTGACGTTTGTAAGTTCGGTTGTGCGCGGATCGCTCATCTGTTTATTGGCCGCTCTCGATGCCCAGGTTCTCGCGAACCCAATCCGTATCTTGCTTCAATATGTCGTAATCTTTGCGCAACGGATATCCCTGCCACTCATCCGGCATCAAAATGCGCGTCAGTTTCGGGTGGCCTTCGAACACAATCCCAAACATGTCGAAACATTCGCGTTCGAGCCAGTTTGCGGCCGGCCAGATTTCGCACACGCTGGGCACGGGTTCACTTTCGCCGGCATGCGCTTTCAGGCGTACCCGCTCGTTCTTGGCGAATGAATACAGAATCAAGATCACATCGAATCGTTTTTCGCGTTTGGGCCAGTCCACCCCGGTTAAATCCACGAGCATGTCGAATTTTTCATCGTCGCGGCAATAGCGCGAAATTTCGCGAAGTTGATCCGCAGCAATTGTCACGATGGCTTGCTTTCGATCGAGCGTGGCCTCGCGTATTGCGTCGCCGAAACGCGTCTTCAGTCGTTGCACAAGTTCGTTATCCAACGGTACGGGCTTGGGCGGCGCTTCTTTTGCAGGAGGAGCAGCAACCTTAGGTGCAGCGGGAGCGGCAGGAGCGGGTGCGGCAGGTTTTGCGGGAGGGATCCCTGGCTTAGCAGCGGCCGGAGCATCGGGCGACGCGGGCGGATTAGCAGCAACGGGAGCGGCTTTCGGAGGTTCGGGCGGCTTCTGAGCAACAGGTTTATCTTCCGCCGCTGACGCAGGCGGTTTCGAAGCTGGATCTTTTTCCGAAGGGTCGTTTGCCATTGATTCGGTTTCTACACTCGTTGCCGGTGCTCCCAAGAAGCACGAGCAGCCTGCCTTTTTAACACACCCCAAAAAACAGGGTCAATCAAGTTGAGATCAAAATATTATGCAGACGCCCGCGTGCTGGGACACACAGAATCCACCCGTTACACCCAATCAAGCGCGCCTTTGCGATAAAGCCAAACGTAGCCCACCAGCAGAATGCCCAAGAAGACAAGCATGGATACGAGGCCGTATGCACCTAACTGGCTGTACTTTATCGCCCAAGGAAATAAAAATATTGTCTCCACATCAAAGATTACGAACAATATCGCCACGATATAAAATCTCACCGAATAACGGCCTCGCGAACTCCCTTCCGGCGGCACACCGCACTCATACGGTTCCAGCTTTGCGCCGGTAGCACGCATCTCCGGCCGGATGAATTTGAAAATAATCAGTGTGACGGCGGGAAAGGCCGCAGCGAGGACTGCGTAGATCAGAATCGGGATGTATTGGCTCGGCATCTCCGAATCAAGACGGCCATCCTAGCACACCAGTCGAGCGCCAGCCAGTGTCATCGCGGAAAATTTAATACGTTTTATTGCTTACTCTTCAGCTCCGCCGGCCAGTTGATCACGAGAGCCGCAGGCGTAATGGTTTGGTTTCCCGCCGGAATGAGAACAAGCAACCTACCGTCCGGAGCTACGGACACTTCACTCACTCCGCCGTTCGGCGCCGAGTAGATTTTCTTCGGGACGCCCGCCTTGAACCCGCCCTTATTCTCGAGAGGCACCGCGGTTACGCCGCCTCCGGCATCGATGTAATACAGCGTTTTTCCGTCAGGACTCCAAGCCGAGAATCGAGCTCCTGTTCCTCCGGTCAATCCCTGATTCGAAATCTGCCACTTCTGCCCAGGCTCCGGAAAACCGGTCACGTAGAGTTCGGGTTTGCCAGACTCGTTGGAGCTATACGTCAGTAACTTTCCATCCGGAGAGAGAACACCCGCGTTCTCAACGGCTGGCGTCTGAATTATTGGAGCAAGCTTGTGTTCTCCTGCCGCCGACAAAGTTTCGACATCTTGCCCCGTCTTCGGATTCTGCACCGTCATGATGAGTGTTTGGCCATCCGCCGTCCACTGCGAGGGGAACTTCGAGATTTGATCCGGAGCAATCAATTGTTCCGAGACATTTCCCTGGAGGCTGATCGTCTTGACCTCAAAACCATTGGCTAGTGAAGCTGTAATGCTCTTTCCGTCCGCCGACCATACGCCTAAAATGACGCCCTCCGGATTAAATGAAGCGCGCGAAAGGCTCCCTCGCTGCGAGTCCACTATCCAGAGGTCTCGTCTTACCCCTGGTTGTACCCGAGTCACCAGGATTTGGTGTCCGTCAGGTGAAATGGACGGTCCCGAATAGTAGTCGGGCTCGCCGAGCTTTGACGCTTCCCCGCCATTGTGGTCGAGCCATGCCATCTGATACTTCGGCGAATAATCGGGCCGGTACACGAGTCCGCCGGTCTGAGACACCGAAAAATTTCCCAACGATTTCCCAATCGAGAATTCCACCTGGCCGGCGACTGGAACTGGCACACCCTTGACGACCTGATGATCCGGATCAAACGGCTGGGCTACGAGATTTCCGTCCGTAACATAAACAATATATCCGCTGGAATAGACCGCATTGGACTTGGCTTGCACAATGACGTGGCTGTCGGTTGAATCCAACGATCCGACACCGACACCCTCATCCGTCGTAAACAGAAAGTGCTTTCCGTCGGGAAGGAAAGTTGGCCAGCGATGGCTTTGCAATCCGGCGGACTGCTTGGTAGCTGTTGCCGCCGCGGGGGTCCCGCCGCTATCCGGAATTTTAAATAGCGGCTCCTTAAGCCCGGGAGTGAATACGATCACGCCGCTCTGGTTCCACGTGCCGCCCCGGCCCGCCATTGCATCGCATAAAACTTGTACCACTCCGCCGGTTGCGGGCACGCGCTTCAGTTTGCCGTCGGCGAAGAAAGCCAGGTTTCGGCCGTCGCCTGACCAGAAAGGGTAGGTGGCGCCGTCGGTGCCTTGCAAAGGTTGCGTCGCTCCGGAACTCAGCATGCGCACAAAAATTAATTGTTTGCGCTGGCCCTCCGCTACGAAGGCGACTGCGCTTCCATCGGGCGAGAGAGCAAACTGGTTGTCCTTGCCGATGGATCCGAATTCGAATCCCTCGGGCGGAATCATCTCCGCATGAATTACCGGCATGGGCTGAGAGGCTTTGCGCGCGTAAAACAGCGAGCCGGCAATTCCCACAGCGGCAACAAGCCCGAGCACAACCAGTAGAACCTTCCAGACACGATCTCGGCTCTTTCGTTGCGCAACCACGGGCGCGGGAACTCCCGCAAGCGAACCGGCACCGGAAATCCAGATCAATTCCCTCTTCAGATCGCCGGCACTTTGCCAACGGTCGTCCGGATCCTTGGACAAGCATGTTGTAACAATTCGTTCCAGCGCCGGCAGCGACATCGGCTGAAGTTCGCTGATCGGCCGAGGCTCTTCCTTTATGATTGCCGCGATTAACGTCGCTTGGCTCTTCGCCGGGAATGCTTTCTGTCCGGTGGCCATCTCATAAACCGTGGCGCCAAATGAAAAAATGTCGCTGCGCGCGTCCGCCTCGCCACCCTCAAGTTGCTCCGGCGACATATATTGCAGCGTGCCGACGATCGTTCCTTGCACGGTCAATTGATTGCCGCGTGCACTTCCGGCCATAGGCTGAGTCACGGTCGGCGAGCTGGACATATCGGTGACGGCCGGTGCCGCACCCTTCGCTAAGCCGAAATCCAAGAGCTTCGCGCCCGCCTTCGTGAGCATCACGTTTCCCGGCTTCAAGTCGCGATGGATCACGCCTTGGCGATGCGCTCGCTCCAGCGCTTCGCAAATTTGGATGCCCACACGCAGAAGCTCCGGAGTCGGCATCGGACCTTGCTCGATGCGTTTCGCGAGCGTCTGGCCCTCCAGATATTCCATGACGAGATAATCGGTGCTGTCTTGCCGTCCGATATCGTAGAGCGCGCAGATATTGGGATGGTTGAGGCTAGAGACTGCGCGGGCTTCACGTTCGAACCGTTGTCGCACCTCCGGAGCGTCGGCCAAATGCAGCGGCAAAATCTTGAGGGCGACAGTGCGATCAAGCCGCGTATCGCGCGCGCTGTACACTTCGCCCATTCCACCCGCACCGATAGGTGCGATGACTTCGTAGGGCCCAAGGCGAGTTCCGCGAGTGAGTGCCATTCGCGGGGATTATACGCGAGCCGAGTTGCGCGGCAAGGAACAAAACTTCGCAGGGTCTAAGAGGGTCCGGAATCGTGGCGCGCGCCGTGTAGCACGGCGACAGCATGAGGAAGTAACTCGGCGATAGCGTCGAGTGAGTCGACCGCTCCGCGCGGGCTACCGGGAAGGTTAATGATGATTGTCTCGTCACGGATTCCTGCTACTGCGCGGGACAAAATCGCGCGAGGAGTTTTCTTGGCGCCTTCCGAGCGCATGTGCTCGGAGAAACCTGGAATCAGTCTCTCAACGACAGCTATGGTCGCCTCAGGCGTCACGTCGCGCGGCCCTAGGCCTGTTCCGCCCGCCGTGAAGATCACATCGATTATTTCGGCGCTCGTCGCGTCGGCCATCTCTTTTAGAAGCGTCTCAATCGCAGAGCGATCATCCCGTAAGATTGTGGACACCACAACTTGCCAGCCCAGTTCCTTACAGCGGGCAACTACTGCAGGACCGGAGCGGTCTTCGTACTTGCCACTGCTTACCGAGTCGCTGATTGTCACGACGGCAACACGCATGGAAAGGTTTAAGGACGGCTATCCCTCAGTTACTTCGGCGTCTTCGTCGGAAGATTGATGCTGCTCTTCGTCGACCAGCCGCAGTGCTTCCATCAGCAGACCTGTTGTTGTGCGGGAAATCGTCGAGCGCGATGGCGCGACATTGAAATCAATTTCGAATTCGCCGTCGGTCCACCGCACAGCCTGGAAAACCGCTGCTTCGCCTTCGAGGGAACCGAATCGCGCATCTTTGCATTGTCCCGAAGAAAAGAAAAGCTCGCAGGTCTCTTCGCCGCGGCGAATCGAGAGCTGGCACGATTTCTGCCCCATTTCGAGCGACTGCATCAGGTCCATGATGCTCATTTCTTCGAGGCGCCCTTGAATCACGCCCGGCCGCACCTGACGCTTCTGTAATTTTTCAAGCTGCAGACGATCTACCACTTTTTTGGCCCGTCGCACCAGGTCTTTCACGAAAAACGGCTTGGAAATGAACTCCTCGACGCCTTCGACGATAGGCCGCAGTTTCTCTTCGATATCGCCTCGGCTGGCCAAAAAAATAAACGGAATCAGCTTGGTCTGCTGGCGCGCGCGAAGTTTTTCATAGAGCTGGCGGCCATCGAGTCCAGGCATGCGGTAGTCGCACACCACGAGGTCCGGTGGATCATCCACGATTTTCAGCAGCGCGTCAGCACCGTCCGCGGCTGCTTGCGCGTCACAATGCGGCAGCAAGCCTTTCATCAATAGGTCGAGGATCAGCGCGTTGTCATCGACAACCAGTACCTTAACATCTTTCCCCGGAGTCATCGCTTTACACGCTTTCCTTCGCGATTGTATTCGCCGCTGCGTCCGCCCGATTTTTTCACGAGATACACATCGGTGATTTCCATTCCCCGTTCCAGAGCTTTGCACATATCGTAAATCGTCAGTGCCGCGACCGCCGCCGCTACCAGAGCCTCCATTTCGACTCCGGTCGGCCCCGTGGCCGTAGCCTCCGCGGTCACCTCAATTCCATTCTGGCACAGCTTCGCGCTCACATCCACGTGCGTCAATGCCAGGGGATGACAAAGTGGAATCAGCTCGGATGTACGCTTAGCAGCAGTAATTCCGGCGATTCGCGCGATTTCAAGTGGATTTCCTTTTGGCGATTTCAGCCGCCGCACACTGGCAATCGTGGCGCGTTGCATTCGAATAAATGCATGTGCGACCGCGGTACGCGACGTTGCGGGCTTCGCAGTCACGTCCACCATGCGCACGCCGCCTGTCTTGTCATAGTGGGAAAGCTTTTTCATCGCAAATATTAGAAAAGTCCGCGTCGCGGCAATATATCGACCATTTCACCCGCTTCGAGCTTGAGCTTCGATTCATGGACCACCAAAAAACAATTGCCGCGAACCACCGATCCAATATCTCCGGATCCTTCCCAGTGGAGTACTTCTACCGTGGGCTCGCCCCCGGGCCACTTCACGCGTGCGGGAACGAAATGCGCTAGTGGAGGCTTCTCGTCCACTGGATGTGCAAGCTTGGCCTTGAATAAATGCAGCGAACCCGGAGGATGACCACTCAGCGATTCTATCGCCGGGACAACGAGCAGTTCGAACGTAACCATGGTCGAAACAGGATTCCCCGGCAGCCCGAACACTGGCTTGCCGTGGCATATGCCAAACACTGCTGGGCGTCCAGGCCGAATCGCGAGAGCGTCAAAGAAGAACTCAATACCAATCTCTTTCAGTACCTGCTCCACGTGATCGTATTTCCCTACCGATACGCCACCAGTGAGAATCACGATGTCGGCCTCCAGCGCCCGCTCGATTCGAACGCGAAGATCGGCCACATCATCAGACGCAATTCCCAGGACTACCGGTTCGCCGCCGGCGAGTGCAACTTGCGCAGCCAGCGATATGCTGTTGCTGTTGCGAATTTGAAACCGTAGAGGCGGCGTGCCTACTGCAATCACTTCGTCACCTGTGGAGAGAATTGCCACACGAGGTTTCTTCGCTACTACAACACTGGCACGTCCGACTTGCGCGGCCATAGCGAGCTCTGCATAACCGAGGCGCTTTCCGCGACCGATTACGGTTTCTCCGACGCGTGTCTCCTGACCTTCCAGGACATAGTGTTGGCCCGCACGAACGCCCCGCTCAAAAACAACTGAAGCGCCAACGATCTCGGCATCCTCCTGCATCACCACGGCATTTGCGCCGCGCGGCAGGGGGGCGCCGGTCATGATTTGCACACACGTACCCACCTCTAGGGAACCCTCAAAAGCGTGGCCTGCGCGGCTTTCGCCGATTAATCGCAATCGTGTGCCGGGATACGCGGCATCGGCGGCGCGCAAGGCAAATCCATCGCGCGTCGAACGGTCAAACGGAGGATAGTTGCGGTCCGCGATTACTTCTTCGGCGAGAATACGGCCAAGAGCCTGAGACGGATTGCTGGCAAACTCGAGGCTTTCAGTTGCGACGCGGGACACGCTTGCACGTGCCTGAACAACTTCAATTACTTTCGCGCGTGCCGCTTCGTAGGAAAGCATGGGAAGTTGTCACAGCCAGGACGCGAGTTTAGTTCCTCGAGGGATGATTGTAGCATCCCGTTCCGGACCGGTGGATATCATCCCGATCTCAACCTGCAGCTGGTCGGAGATAAAATTCAAGTATTCGCGGGCTGCCAGGGGCAATCCTTTCACGTCGCGAATTCCCGGCGTGGGAGTCTGCCATCCAGGCAAAGTGTGATATTCCGGCTCGACTTCGGCCAGAGTTTCAGCGTCGGGCGGCATTTCCGTCAGGCGCTTTCCTTTGTGACGGTAACCGGTACAGATTTTTATTTCTTTCTGCGCGTCGAACACATCCAGTTTCGTTACCACCAGAGAATCGATGCCGCTAAGCATTTTCGCGAAGCGCAGGACCTCCAAGTCCAGCCAACCGCAACGTCGCGGCCGGCCGGTGACAGCGCCAAATTCGTTCCCGCGTTCGCGCAGCGCTTGAGCGTCCAGATCGGGCATCTCGGTAGGAAACGGCCCGCTCCCGACGCGCGTGGTGTAGGCTTTCGTCACTCCTACCACGCCTGTCAGCCGCGTTGGCGCCACGCCGAGCCCGGTCGCCACGCCGCCGGATGTCGCGTTCGATGAAGTGACGAAGGGATAGGTCCCGTGGTCGATGTCCAGCATGGTGCCCTGCGCGCCTTCGAACAAGACCGACTCGCCATTATCGAGCGCGTGATTCAACAGCGCTCCCGTGTCCGTCACCAGCCCGCGAATGTGCGCGGCCAATTCCAGATATTGCTCTAGCACTCCCGCGGTTTCCAGTGGATGCCCATAAGTCGCCCGACTGATCGCATTCTTTTCGGTGATTACGCGCTCAAGTTTCTCCGCAAAACGCTCCGGATCGAGCAAGTCACAGACGCGAATCCCGCGCCGCGCCATTTTGTCTTCATAAGCCGGGCCGATGCCGCGCGAAGTGGTGCCGATTTTTGCTTCGCCGCGCGCTGATTCCGCTGCTTTGTCCATCTCGCGGTGATAAGGAAAAATCACATGCGCGCGATTACTCAAGAAAAGGCGTCCACGGACTTCGATCCCGGATTTTTTAAGGTTTTCAAGTTCTGCGACGAGCGCGGCGGGATCCACAACCGTCCCCGCGCCAATTACGGCCTTTTTTTCTGCGCGCAAAATGCCGCTGGGAATTAACTGAAGAACGAACCTACGCCCGTCAAAAATGACCGTATGGCCCGCATTGTGTCCGCCTGCGTAGCGTGCCGTGTAGTCGAACGAAGAAGCCAGATAATCTACAACCTTGCCTTTACCTTCGTCGCCCCACTGCGCCCCGACCACGACAATCGCTTTCGTTCGAGCTTTCTCCGCCACTCTCGCTCCCACCCCTCGCCAGGCCGCACCTTGCCCGCTCGATCTCAAAACTTAAGTTTTTACAGGAGGGCATGCCTGACAAACAGCAATTTCAATCCTACGCCTCGCTCACGCATAAACGCAAGCGTGGCCCTTCACGCGGAGTATTTACACGCTGAGTACGGATGCCCCAGTTTATTGAGGCGGGTATTCGGGCCTAACTAGAGGCATAACGAAAGCAGTCGCTAGCGTGGTCGTTGACCATGCCGGTGGCTTGCATGAAGGCGTAGCAGATGGTTGTTCCAACGAACCGGAAGCCTCGGCGCTTCAGGTCTTCGCTCATGGCGTCCGACTCGCGTGTGCGCGCGGGTAAGCGTTTGGATGTTGTCCACTTGTTTTTCTTCGGGCGGCCGCCAACAAATTTCCAAATGTAACGGTCGAACGTGCCGAATTCTTTTTGTACTTTGAGGAACGCTTGGGCATTCGAGATCGCCGCAGCAATTTTCAGGCGGTTGCGCACGATACCTGCGTCCGCAAGCAGCGCGCGGACTTTTTTCTTGCCGAAGCGTGCGATCTTCCGAACATTGAAACGGTCGAACGCCCGGCGGTAATTCTCGCGCTTGTTAAGAATTGTCTCCCAACTCAAGCCCGCTTGCGCGCCTTCCAGAATCAAAAACTCAAACAGCACGCGGTCGTCGTGCACCGGTTTGCCCCACTCGTTGTCATGATACTCGACCATCAGAGGCTTCTGCGCCCAACGGCAACGCTTCCGGGCCTTGTTTGATTTTGCAATCATCGTGACGTTCTGAGGAGGGAATGCACCAGGTTCATACCGACTCGTCGCGCGAGCCGCTTTTTTGCGCAGCGGAGAGGCAACGGGGACACAAACAATCGGAGTGGCGTTCGCGAAGCGCGTTCAGACTATTGCGGTCCAGCTTCAACTCTTCGCACCAGCAGCCCGCGGCGGACGCGCTGCAGGGAAACGTCTCCCCGCATGCCTCGCAGGTCTTCTGCGTCGGCGCAGTCCCAAGGGTTTGCGGTCCAGTCATGCCGGAGCTCATGCTCCACCGTCTCTTCTCGTTCCGAGATCCGCGCTAGGAAATATGGCGCTGGATAGCTTTCACGATCTGCTCTTTCGGCACAGCTCCGACGAGCTGATCGGCCACTTGTCCGCCCTTGAAAATGAGTAGGGTCGGGATGCCTCGTATGTTGAATTTTCCGGCGGCGTTCACGTTCTCGTCTACGTTCAGCTTGACCACTTTCAGCTTCCCTGCGTTCTCGCGCGCAATTTCTTCCACCGTCGGCGAAAGCATGTGGCACGGACGGCACCAGTCGGCCCAGAAGTCCACGAGGACAGGCTGCGTCTTGCTGGCCTCAATCACATCTGCGTCAAAGCTCGCATCGCTCACTGCTTGAATGTCTGCCATGTTCTTTGTTTTCCTTGTCGAGCATTACCGGTCACCGACAGGCCGACGCCAGTTCAACTCGCTAGTGTTTTAGATGTTCCAACCACCCGTGGGATTCTAGACCTTTTCGCCGCTTCGTACAGCGTGACATATGCCGCCGCCGAAGTCTTCCATGAAAAATCCTTGATCATGCCATTTTTTTGCAGTACCCGCCACGATTTGGGATCCTGGTAGAACTTTAAAGCTGTTCGCAGGCACTCCAGCAGCGCGGTTCCTTCATATGCATCGAACTTGAATCCTGTGCCCTGCTGCGTTCTGGAGTCGAAATTCTGGACCGTATCGTCCAGGCCTCCGGTTGCGCGCACCACTGGAACAGTGCCATATCGCAGGCTATAAATTTGATTCAAGCCGCAAGGCTCGTAGCGCGATGGCATCAGAAACATGTCCGCGCCGGCTTCAATTTTATGCGCTAGTGCATTGTCGTAGCCGATCTTGACGCCCACCGATCCCGGATATTTCTCGGCCAGCATTTTGAAGAACTTCTCATATTCGGCCTGCCCGGTGCCCAACACGACGAGCGAGAGAGTCTCTTTCATCATCTCACCCGCCACTTGCGCAATCAGATCGAATCCTTTCTGGTCGACAAATCGCGAAACAATTCCCACCAGAGGGCGCTCCAAAATCTCAGGCTTATCGGAAGACAACTTGAAAGCATTGAGCAAATCTTTCTTGCAAACTTTTTTGCCGTCAAGATTCTGCGCCGAATAATTCTGGGCGATCAGAGTATCCGTCTCCGGGCTCCAAATCGAATAGTCGACGCCATTCAGTATCCCGACCATCCTATCCGCGCGCTGGATGATCACACCTTCCATTCCCGCACCGTATTCCGGTGTCTGAATTTCCTTCGCGTAGCGGCGGCTCACCGTCGAAAGATAGTCGGCGAAGAGCAACCCGCCCTTCAAAAAACTAATCTTCCCGTAAAACTCAAGCGCGTCCATTGCGAACAGCTGAGCGGGAAGGCCTGATTTCCGAAGAGCGCTCTGCGGGAAAATTCCCTGATACGCGAGGTTGTGAATCGTCAGAACTACGGGCAGAGAGCGCACCGCCGGGTCCGCTCTGTGCTGCGTTCGCAACAAGACCGGCACCAGCGCAGTCTGCCAGTCATGGCAGTGAATCACATCAGGTAGCAGGACTCGCTTGGCAAATTCGATCACCACGCGCGAAAATTCCGCGAACCGTTCAGCATTGTCGGGGTAATCGCCGGACTTGTCTCCGTAGGGCTGTTCGCGGTCGAAGTACCCGGGGTCGTCAACGAAGAAGTAACGTACTCCGGCGACCGAAGCCCCCTCGGCAATGGAGGGAAACCGTACGTGGTCACCGAGCGAAACGGTAACACTTGAAACCAGCATCGAAGTAATGCGGTTGCCACGGTAGCGCGGCAGCAGAACGGCCACCTCGTGGCCAATCTCCACAAGCGCCTTCGGCAGTCCCTCTACTACATCGGCTAAGCCGCCCGTTTTCGAGTAAGGCAGTCCTTCTGACGCAACAAATAAAATTTTCATCAGCCCTCGAATGACAGAAAAACGGTAGCGGAACGTTTCCGCCGCGTCAAGCTAGTAACCAAGCCGACCGGCATGAGCCGTTCGCCTTATCTTCGTTCCTGCGATTAGTTCGCACCGCCGCGCGACGCATTGCTACACTCTGGCCGGCATGTCTCGACAGCGCATGGGACAACATTTTCTCGGCGACGCCGCATGGCGCCAGCGCATTCTCAAGATCCTTCGTCCGGGCGCAAATGAATCGTGGATCGAGATTGGCGCGGGACACGGCGAAATGACGCAAATACTGGCCGCTGACGGGCGCCGCGTCATGGCCATTGAAGCGGACCCGCACCTAGCAGAAGAGTTGCAACAGAAGATCCGCTGGGACGGACACGAATGGCCGAACGTCGAGATTATTTCTGAGGATGTCCTCACTGTCGATTTCAAAAAGCTGCTCAGTGGCAATTCTCGAGTCTACGGCAACTTGCCTTATTACATCACGTCGCCAATCCTGCACCATTTGTTCGATTATGCCGGCCAGATCCTCTCCATTCACATCGTAATCCAATTGGAAGTGGCTGAGCGAATCGCAGCGAAGCCCGGCCGGCGCGAGTATGGTTATCTTTCGGCGCTGTGCCAGTTTTACGCCAAGCCGGAAATTGCGCTGCGCATTCCGCCCGGCGCTTTTCGACCGCCCCCTCGCGTGAACTCCGCGCTCGTAGGAATGACTCTTCCCGGGCAGCGCGCGTCCTTGAACGTCGGCGATGAGAAACGCTTTCTGGAATTCGTTCAGGGCTGCTTCGGCCAGAAACGCAAGATTTTGCGGAATAATTTGCGATCGATTGCATCAGATCAGCAGATTCACCAGGCACTCGAGGACTGCGGCTTGCGTCCCGATTCGCGGGCCGAGCAATTGACTCTTGCCCAGTTCGCCTCTCTGTTCGCCAAACTTTCTTAGGCTGTGGTTGGCCCGTCGTGGGTGTCTTCTATGAGAGCCCTAAGCCGGTCGGGGAAGTTGGTCATAATGCCGTCCACACCGGCGGCGATCATTCTTCGCATCTCTTCGACGTCGTCCACGGTCCACGTTGCGACCTGCAAGTCAGCGCCATGCGCTCGCTCGACGAGTTCCGGTGTAACTAGGGACGACTGGGGACACAGTTGGCGCGCACCCAGCTCGAGTGCGTCTTTGACATAATCCGCTCCCGATTCGTCTCCCAATAAACCCATCATGATGGAAGCGTCCACTCGCCGTAGCGCGGCAAGAGTCGTCTGATCGAACGAGATTACGATGGTGCGCGCCGCGTTCTGGGCATTTTGCAGCGCAGCCATCAGAGAATGGTGCATACCCCAGGCCGCGTCGTACTTCACTTCCAGGTAGAAGATCACATCGTTTTTGCGAGCAAAATCCAGTATCTCGTCCAAGGTGGGTATACGCTGCCCCATGAAATCACGATCGAACCACTTTCCCGCGTCCAGACGCCGCAATTCGGCGAGAGTGAAGTCGCGAACAGAGCCGCGGCCATTTGTGGTTCGTTCAAGCGTCGGGTCATGAATGGCCACGAACTGTGCGTCGCGGGTCAAATGAAGGTCGGTCTCGATGAAACCAGCGCCCAACTGGACGGCGCGCTCATATGCCGCCAGCGTGTTTTCCGGGGAGTGCCCGGAAGCGCCTCGATGCGCGATGATCCAAGGTTTTCGCATGAACCTGTGGTTATCGTAGCAGATAACCCGCTCCCGGCTAGTCGCTCCCGCTAGGTGCGTTGTAGAACTTACAACCTAGGTGATCGGGTATCAAAGCCGGGCCAGTGAGCTTTCGCTGCCAGGGCGGTAGTCGCGCCTATTGAGAGGTCTTCTCGCTGGCGTTTCGCCCGGTGCAAATCGTTTTCCTAAATAGGACAACGTGTTGCCTAGGCCGGAAGCCTCAATTGGTAAAGAGCTTCAGATTTTCGACTTTTTTTCACTTCTTGCCGATCGCGAGCAAATAACTTATTTATCTACAACTAGATAAGATTATCACCCGTCGCGCCGAAGCTTTTAGCTCTTTGGTCAGTCGATTGCCCGCACTACCTCGCCGCTCCCAGAGGCATTCGCGATGAGCAGTGCGAGAACGCAAATGGACCTTACGCCAGTGCAGGCGATGAACTCGGCCCCAGCCGGCTTCGATCCGGCGCGCGACCTCCCTGCGGGCTTTCTCGAATTCCTGCTACCTCTGCACCGTTCGTTTACCCCTCGTCAGCGCGACCTGGTTGAAAAGCGGACGGCGGCACTCGCGGCTTCCCACCAAGGCCGCCTCCCGAACTACCTACCTCCATCCCCTGCAACCACGGATGCCTGGCAAATCGAGTTGCCTGTATGGTGCCGGGACCAGCGCAACCAGATGACCGGGCCGGCGGACGACGCGGAACTCGTCGTGAAGATGCTCAACTCCGGAGCTCCCGGGGTCATGCTCGACCTTGAAGACTCCATGGCCAACGCTTGGCCGAATCTAATGCAAGGCGTGACCAATATCCTCGCGGCGCTGCGCGGAGAACTCACCTATTTCGACCGCAAGCGTAACCGAACAGTAGGCATCCAGCCGAGCGATACAGTGATTTCGCTGCGGCCACGCGGTTTGCATCTTCGCCAGGCCAGGATTCTGGAGGGCGAAAAAGTTTGCGCTTCATTGTTCGACGTGGCGCTTATCGCGTTTCAAGTCGACCCAGCCAAACTCAAGCATTCGCTTACGTTTTACATTCCCAAATCTGAATCCGCCGAAGAGGCCACTTGGTGGCGCAGTGTTTTTCAAGCGATAGCCCGCTGGAAAGGATGGCCCGCAAACTACATCAAGTGCATGGCGCTTGTTGAGTCGCACCCTCTTGCATACCAAATGGAAGAGTTTGCCGGCCACTTGCGAGAGCACATCCTGGCGTTGAACCTGGGCCGCTGGGACTACATGGCTAGCCTGATCCATTTCAATTTGCACGATCCGAATTGGGTGCTTCCCGACCGCAATACTATCCCGCACGATGTTGCGTTCTTTCAGAACTTGCGCAATCTTTTGCCCGACACTTGCCACAAGCATGGACTACTCGCCATCGGCGGCATGACCGCTTTGTACCCCAGCCGAGAAGATGCCGAATTGAACACACGCGCCCTCGCTGCTCTCGAAAAAGATAAGAAGAATGAAGCGATGTCCCTGATGGACGGCGCTTGGACCGGTCACCCCGATCAAAACGAAATCGCCGTGAAGCAGTTTCCTGCTCCCAATCAACTGAACGCACGGCCTGCCAACCAGGATCCGCACCCGGATCTTCGTCCGGTTCCCACGGGTGTCGGCCAGCGGACTCTTGGCGGCACGCGCGCCGCTATCCGCACCGTGATTCGCTATCGCAACGGCGTGCTAAATGGCCGGGGAGCCAGCTTGCTCGACGGTTATATGGAAGACCTTGCGACAGATCGCATTTACCGGCTCATGATTGCGCAACGCGTGCGCCACCGCGACAGTGTTCCCATTTTGGACGACAACGGCCGAGCCATAGTACACACACCGGAGCTCATTACCCGCCTCTTCGACGAAGAACTGAAGCGCATTATCGCAGAGCTTCCAGCCGGCGCGCCGGAAGGAACCGTCGAGCGATACACCCAGGCAAGGATTATGAGCGAAAAGATGATCGTCACAGAGGAGTTCAATCCTGTATAGCGTTATACGCAACATGTTGCACAGCTTGACGGTGTTGAAGAAGTAGAAGTAGAAGTAAAAGTAGTTGAAAAGCAAACGCAATAGGGTCTGTCGAAGCAATTGAAGCTGCGTCGGGGAATACGCGGCTTTGTACTGAGGGAATTCGACGGCAGCGGCCCTCGACCATTTCGGGCAGTCATCGGTTTCGCGTTCCGTCCGCAGGGTGACGCGGCGCGCTGAACTTGATTGCCGAACCGGTCACGCTGGAAGGGGGAAAAGTGGCGCTGTTCGTTTTGTTTATCGTAGCTGTTGTCGTCCTGCAAACCTGGCTTGATTGGCGCGATGCGCGAAAAGGCTGGGTCCTGCCGGAGTGGGTCAAAGGCGTGGCCTTGGCCGGGGCTCTGGGCGCTCTACTCACCGCTGCAATCTCGTCCGCGTCGTTTCTGTTGCAGGACGCTGCGGGAGAATGGACCGGCGGCGGAATGGGCTCTGGTCTACTTTGGCCGGAGCTGGGCTTCATGCTCGGCGGTATGGCTATTATTATCTTTGTCGTGCGAAAGAAACGATTGCGTCTCTTCCTCGCGCTGTCCGCCTTGCTGATTGCAGCCTTTTGGCTCGGCATAGCGCTCTCTTCCTAACGGCGTAACGCGCGACCCGGGCAGCTGTTATGTCGCTGTTCCAGGTTGAAGAGCACCGCTTCCCGCCTTGCTCCCGATTTGCCGCCATTCACCGGTAACCACCCGCCGCTCGCCGAAAAGCCAGAGACTCGTTCGCGGTTTGCCTCTAATCTCGCGACATGGACAGCAACAAAGTTTCGGCGGGAGACGAGAAGATGACAAACGCGAATCGGCGGACACAAGCGACGGCTTCAATTTCCGGGTCAGCGGCCATATCGGCGGCAGCCACCGTATTGGTCCTGGTAGGCATCGTGTTTCAAGGCGCCGAACTCGGCTTCGGCCATATCGTCCCCGGTAACTTTTGGCTATTTTCCGTTCTGGCGACGAACATTTGGAATATGCTCTCGCTGCACGTGAACGTCTCAGCTGTGCAGGAACTTTGCCGATTCTGGCCGTTGCTCCTCGTGGGTTTCGGCTTGGCGATCATACTGGCCGCTAGGGAAAACCGTTCCCGAAGTCTTTCAGGCAGCCGCAAGGAGGAAAGCCATGGGCTGTAACACTAGGAGCTTTAGCTGGAGCCTTACTTTCGGCTTACTCATTGCTGCCGCGGGCGTGATCCTGTTGCTCGACCAACAGGGCATCATCGACGCTAACCGGGTCTTTCAGTATTTCTGGCCTGTCCTCTGTATTTCGTTCGGGCTGGTGAATCTGTTTCAAACAGGCGGTAGGCGGACCTGGGGCATTATTCTGCTCGTAATCGGTGTCCTTCTTTTGTTCGATAGTTTGGGCTTCGCGCACGTCGGGTTTCAATCCATCTGGCCCGTGATCATCATCGCTGTCGGTGGGTTGATGGTTTGGCAGGCAATCGCTCCTCACTCCAACCCTATCAGCGGACAGGCGGCTACCTTGCGCGAGCGGCTAAACCAGTGGCGCAAGGGCGATTCATCGGATTCTGACTTCAATCACGTTGCAGTCCTGGGGGGATTCAAGCGGCGGGTCACCGCGAAGAATTTTCGCGGTGGAAGCATCATGGCCATTATGGGTGGTTTCGAGATCGATTTGCGGCAAGCCGGCATAGACGGCGATTCAGCCGTGATCGATGCCACCTCTATTATGGGGGGCGGTGAAATTAAGGTCCCGGACACCTGGCGTATCTCTCTGGACGGCCTCGGGCTTATGGGCGCATACGTCGACGAAACTCATCAAATTCCTCCGATCGATGGTACGGCGCAGAAGCATTTGATTGTCAAGGGCATCAATTTCATGGGCGGCGTCGTCGTCAAGAATTGAAGAAACCGCATGCATCCCATATTTTCTCAACTTCGGCGGCTCGGCCTTTACCTTCTCGTCTGGATTCCCATCGCGGGGATGCTTGCTTATCTGCTTACCATCCCTCGCCAGATCACTTTGCGCGAAGCGGGAATTCTCTCGGTTCCACTTTCTCTCATTTACGCTTTCGTTTGTCTTTCTTCGTGGTATTCCTGCCGGGGAAACCCGCTCGAGAAGTATGGATTGGGGCGCCTGATT
>DATNLC010000114.1:0-17792 GCA_035603075.1 Candidatus Acidiferrales bacterium
GGTGGTGGTGGACGGCGCGCGCAAAATGATCAACAAGACGATCGACATCACGGTGACGTCCGTGCATCAAACTACCGCGGGCAAAATGATCTTCGGACGTTACGACGAGCGCGGCGAACAGATGGCGCCGCGCCCCATTTCAGCTGTGCCGCAATCTCCAGCGGAGCCGCAGACAGGTCCTCGCGCGGTCGAGGATCGCACCGGCGGCGAGCGCCCCCCGCGTCCTCTGTATCCCGAGCCGGGCCGTTCTTAGTTTTGTCACTGCTTGCAGTCCGGACAGATGGCCTCGCATCCCAATCGCTGCCATCTCGATATATGATCGAAAGCAACAAGGCTCTTGCGTATGCGTCGAAGAGATCTAACTCCTGCCGAAGCTGGAATCCTCAGAATAATCCAGGAAGGCTATGGTTTGCAGAACACCGCGGATGAAGTGTTCTTCACGGAGGCTGACGAAGCCGTCATGTTCGTTAAGGCGTCGGATAGCTCGTCGCGGGTAATGGCGAACCTCAGCAACCTTGCGGGGTTGCGTGCGGACGGCACTATTCCGAGCGACGAGGAGTTGAGGAGAGATTGGCTACGGCTCTAGCGGGATTTGTGGCCGCCAACTCCTGACAAGTCGGACAATCGGAAGCCGACCCATTACCGTTTTCTCCCTGTTCGTGTGCAATTGCGATAGACTGTTGGCCCTTCGATGACTCGCGTCGCCGCTATTATTCCTGCCGCTGGACTGGGCACCCGCATGGGCGCCGAAACGCCGAAGCAATTCCTCGAGTTGGATAGTATGCCGCTGGTGATCTTTGCCTTGCGGCGGCTGGCGGCTTGCGCTGAGATAACTGATTTTTTTATCGCCACGCGAGCGGACGACATCGTTTCGTTGCAAGACAAAGTGGGCAAAGCTGCGCTTGGCCGGCCTGCACGCGTGGTTCACGGCGGAGACACGCGGCAGCAGTCCGTGGCCAATGCGCTGGCACAAGTGGATCCTGCGACGGAAATCGTTCTGGTACACGACGCGGTGCGGCCTTTCGTTACTCAGGAGCAGATTGAGCGGGTGATCGCGGAAGCGCGTGCGCGAGGCGCGGCAATTCTCGGCATACCTGCGATCGATACGGTGAAAGAAGTGAAACGCGCGACGCTGCCTGAAGATGTGGCGCTGATTACGTCCACGATTCCGCGCGAGAGAATCGTGCTGGCGCAAACGCCGCAAGCGTTTTCGTATGCGCTGCTGCGCGACGCATTTCGCAAAGCGCAGCAGGACGGCGTTACGGCGTCGGATGAATCGTCGCTGGTCGAACGCTTTGGGCACGATGTGTTCGTCGTGCTCGGCTCCGAGCGCAATCTGAAAATCACGCGGCCCGCGGATATGGACTTGGCGCGGTTTTATCTGGAACAGGAGCGCCGATCGAAATGACGCGCTCTGGAATTGGTTACGATTTGCACCGGCTGGCCGAGGGGCGCAGGCTGATGATCGGCGGAGTCGAAGTGCCGTTCGACAAAGGCTCGGTGGGGCATTCGGACGGCGACGTGCTGGCGCACGCGCTATGCGACGCGTTGCTCGGGGCGGCAGGGCTGGGCGATATCGGCACACATTTTCCGGACACGGATCCAAAGTGGAAGGGGGCATCCAGCTTGCTATTTCTCGAGCACACGAGAAAACTGCTGGACGAGCGGCATCTGCGCATCGGTCACCTGGATGCAATAGTGATCTGCGAGCGGCCGAAGCTTGGGCCTCATTTTCCCGCCATGCGCGCGGCGCTGGCGAAATCGCTCGGCATCGCGCCGGAACAGATCAATCTGAAAGCGAAGACAAACGAAGGCACGGGCGAAATCGGACGCGGCGAAGCTATCGCTGCTCACACCATTGCGACGCTGGAAGGCTGACAGCTCCGCTTCTGGATTTCGACTGCGAGAAAATTGCCTATGACACCTGATGCGTCCGCGGAAACAATTCAGACGAATGCCCCTGCGAGCGATTTCACGGCCGAGGACGTTGTTGCGATACTTCGCGAGAACGGATGGCTCGTCGCTGGTGCCGAAGGTCGCGATGATTCTCCCTTACAGACGTGGCTTGCGCGGGCAGCGGAACTTCTTGGGCCGTATCCCACGAAACGAGCGGAACTTCTCAAGCTGATCTTTCGTTATGACGCGGCGGAAATTCTGCAAAAGGATGAAAATCAATCTGTGCTAGCGCGTTCCGGTGCAAGAGAAGTGATCCGGCAGCTTGCGAATCTGATTCTCGATAGCGGTGATGTGGACTCCAATCGCTTCAAGGAAATCATTGAGGCGATGAAGGCATCGACTCCGTACCGTAGCCGGGAGTTGTTTCAGCCGATTCGACTCGTGCTGGCGGGGCGCTCGGGAGAAGGCGATCTCGACCGCGTCATTCTCTTGGTCGATGGTGCGGCAAGGCTGGAGTTTGCTGTTGCGGTAAAAAGCACGCGACAGCGTATGCTCGAATTCTGCGCCGCGCTGGATTAACGAAACTCATCTTCACGACGACGCGAAGGAACGAATGAACTGGCTCACCGGATTTCACGCCGTGGAAGAAGCGCTGGCCGCGGGACGCGCGCTCGATCGCATCGTGATCGCGCGCGGACGCCACGGCGAGCGTGTGGAAGCGGTGGTGCAGCTCGCGCGGTCGAAAAGCGTGCCGGTGCGATTTGAAGAGCGCTCGCAGATCGACCGGCTGGTAGGCACGCGCGAACATCAAGGCATCGCTGCCCTGGCGGCAGCCAAGCCGGCTCTCGAACTTGAAGATTTGCTCGCGGCGAAAACTCCGCAAGGGCTTCTGGTCCTGCTCGACGGCATTGAAGATCCGCACAATCTCGGCGCAATCGTGCGGACGGCGCTCGCTGCCGGCGCGAACGGCGTGATCATCCCTGAACGGCGCGCGGTTGGATTGACCGATACCGTAGAACGCGCTTCCGCTGGAGCCCTGGCGCATTTGCCTGTGGCGCGTGTGAAGAATCTCGTCCGCGCGATGGAAGAAATGAAAGAAGCGGGCTACTGGCTGATCGGACTGGACGAGCGCGCGGAGAAAAAATATACCGAAGCGGACTTTTCGGGGCAAGTCGGCATCGTGCTGGGCAGCGAGGGCGAGGGCCTGCACGAACTAACGCGCAAACGCTGCGATTTTCTCGTCTCGATTCCGACCGCGGGCCCGGTTCGCGCGCTCAACGTTTCAGTTGCTGCAGGCGTGGTCCTCTTCGAAGTGGTCCGCCAACGTTCTGGAAAGAAGCCCGAAAAGACAAAGTAGAAGCGCCAATAGCAGGCGCCGAAAGAGCTGCGTCTCGCAATTCGTGAATACCGTTCTACTTATCGTATTTCAGCAGCGAGAAGACATCGACGCCGGGAAGTTTTGCGCGGCCATTCAGAAAATTCAGCTCGACGGCAAAAGCTGCGCCCACAACTTCGCCGCCGAGTTGACGTATCAGCTTAACGGCGGCTGCGGCGGTGCCGCCGGTCGCAAGCAAGTCATCGCAAATGAGCACGCGCTGGCCCGGCTTGACGGCGTCCTCGTGAATGTCGAGTTGATCCGTGCCGTATTCGAGCTGGTAGGTGACTGACGCGCATTTCGACGGCAGCTTCTTCGGTTTGCGGACGGGAACAAATCCAGCGCCGAGTCGATATGCGAGCGCGGGAGCAAAAATAAAACCGCGCGCTTCGATCCCGGCGATGAGATCAACTTTCTGTCCGATATAGTGTTCGCAAAGCTGGTCGACGAGAGAATGGAAGCCTTTGGGGTCCTTGAGCAGCGTGGTGATGTCGTAAAACAGAATTCCCGGCTTCGGATAATCCGGGATTTCGCGAATGAGTTTTTTCAGTTCGTCCATCGTCTCCTCTTTGAGTTCGTTCACACATCAAAATTGTCGCGTTCGATAGAAAATCCGCTCTCGAACTTGGATTCGATCGCCGCATCTTCTTCGGTCAAATCTGAAACTACTGCCGAGCGTGGACCGCGTTGGAGTTCCTTACGCAAGGCCGCAAGCATCGTGTCCGTTCCGATGGCGTAAATTTCCACGCTGCCATCGCGCAGGTTCTTCGCGTAGCCGGTTAAGGTGAGCTGCCGAGCAATGCGGCTCGCAAAGTAGCGAAACCCGACCCCCTGCACTTTGCCGCTAACGCGATAACGCCTGGCTAGGCGCACTTCTTGCTTTTCCATGGTCTGGACTCTGAGACATTGCGAATGGGGAATATTATCAGAGGCGCGGCTCCATACTTGCGTGAAAAATCTGAGCGTCGCGCTTCAGAGGGTCGGCCGCATTCGAGCGTGGCGGCTCGCGGATGTGATATTTTCCAAGCTATGAGATATCGAGCCTGCGCGGCTACTTTAAGAACGGCAATCGCATCTAACGTTGAGAAGGGGCTCTGGAAGAACCGCAAATGAAAAAATCGTTTTCACTGATGATTCTATCGGCGTTCTTGCTGTCGTTTGCCGCGAGCGCCCGCGCACAAGACAGTACTGGGCCGTTGGCACCTCCTCCAAAATACGAAGTGAAGCGCATCCCGTCGGAGCCGCATCCCGGACCTCCGCCCATCCCGGAGCAGGAAATCATCCAGAAATTTGCGGCCAACGAAGACGTGACGAAGCAGAAGTACGAAACTTACGACTTTACGCAAACGATTATCATCGAGGAAATGGCCGATCCCGGAGGAAAGTTCAGCGCAACCGGAGAAGTCTTCACCCGTCCCGACGGGCAGCGATTTTTGCGCGTGGCCAAACAGCCTGAATCCGATTTGAAGGTCGAGCACTTTTCGCTGGAGGATGTACGCACGATCGCCAGCTTGCCGGTCTTTTCTCTTACTTCGCAGGAAATTGGCAATTACAGTTTTAAGTACGCGGGACAGGAGAAACTCGATCAGCTGACCACTTACATTTTTCAAGTGAAGCCGAAGATGCTGAGCCGCAAGCAGCGGTACTTCGAAGGAGTGATCTGGGTCGACGATCAAGATTTTGCGATCGTGAAAAGTTACGGCAAGTTTGTAAGCGAGCTCTCGGGCAACGGAACGAGTCTGCCCTTCACGATGTTCGAAACTTACCGCGAGAATTTTCAGGGAAAATACTGGTTGCCCACCTATACACGCTCTGACGATTACATTAAGGGTCCCGACGACGAAGAATTTCCGTTGCGGCTGGTGATTCGCTCCACGGAATTTAAGCTTCACAATCAGACAGGAGAAGGCGCCGCGCCGGCACCTGCGCCCTCGACGGCCCCAACATCGGGCGCCAAATCCGCCCAGCCCCAACCACCATCTCCCAACTAGCCGTGAAAAAGAGTTGAGCCGCGGAGCTACAAACTTCCGCGCAAAAATGCTACCGTTGCGCGGTTGGGATTTTTCCGACCGCTATATCGCAGCGAACTTAATGGATACGAAACTCACAGTGGTCCTCGAATTCGTGCTACTGGCGGCGACATCAGTATTTTTCCTGGTCGATCCCTTCACCGTGATTCCGATGTTTGTAGCAGTGACGGAGGATTCGTCTGAGTCCGAGCGCAGGCAAGTAGCGCGTCGCGCCGCGACAACTTGCGCGATCGTGCTGTGCTCGTTTGCGCTGGCCGGCAGTTTGATTTTTAAAATGTTTGGAATCACGCTTCCGGCGTTCAAGATTGCCGGCGGCATCATCCTGTTGCGGATTGGCCTGGACATGCTGCAGGCGCGCCAATCCGGCACCAAAGTAACACCGGAAGAAACTCAAGAGGGCGCTGCGAAAGAAGATGCCAGTATCATTCCTCTGGGCCTGCCGATGCTTGCTGGTCCTGGAGCGATTTCCACGGTAATGGTTTTGGTGGGCGAATCCCACGCTATCTGGCAGCACGGAGTGATTTACGCAACGATTCTCCTGGTGTCATTTGTTTCGTATTTAGTTTTGGCGGGAGCTGACCGCGTGCGGCGCTATCTCGGGGACACTGGAATTCGCATCATGACGAGGCTGATGGGATTGCTGCTGGTTGCGCTGGCGGTGCAGTTCGTTGCAAACGGACTTACGGATTTTGGCCTGCTGAAGCCGCTGACTTCGCCATTCTAAACGCGCCGCTTCGCTTCTAGAATTCCTCTTCAACTTTCTTCAATTTTGTAATCTTCAACTTAATTCGGAAATCGCGCGAGCGCAGCTCCGCCAGAATTGCGCGGCGTGTTTCAGCGGGCAGAGTTTCCGGTTCCAGGACTCCGGTTTCGTCGCGGGGAAAATGTTTGATGAAGATTGCCGCTACGTGCGCAGTGGCGAAGGAGATGGGCGTCGCGATCAATCCGCGTTGACGAATCTGGAAAAGCGACGGAAAGCTTGCGTCCCATCGAACGAGCAGCGGTTGATCGTCCTTCATGCCTCGCAGCAACACGGCCGCCGCAAACCTGGCGTTATAGAGGATGCCTCGTCGAATTAGCGCGGCGACGTTCCTGGGGGTAAGCGTCTTAGGAAATCTCTTACGCACAATTCCTTGCGAACGATTGAGCCTGCCTTGCCGGAACCAGCGATACAAGCGGTCGAAATCATTTCCGCCGATTTTCGCGTCCATGTCGCGAATCGGAATAACGTAAGGCACCATACACACTTCGTCCTGCGCGGCCAGATAAACGGTGGTTTCGCCAATCGGAGGCGGGAAACGAAATTTTTCGCGATCGGCAAATCGCTTGGCCAGAGTAAAGCGCCCGTTGCGATAAATCCTGGGTCTTGAAATGGCTTCGTCGTAAGCGCCCTCGGGCGACCATGTTGAAACAGGGTCTTTGCTTTCCGTGCTCTCGAAAAGACGCAACTGAATCGATTCGACTGAATCGAGCAGTTCCGAGCCCCGCTTGGCGAGAAGGTTCGTCAAACCGGGGGCCGCTCCGGTACAAATCAGCGCTACGCGATTTTTTGCCGTGAAGCGTTTGTTGAAACGCAATTGTTCAGGTTTGAAAAGGCTGCGAGTAAGGTGGGAGTTCAGGTCAAGGTAATGCGAGCGCAGACGCAGCGCAGCCCGAAGAATAATCTCGTTGAATACCGCCGGCGACGCATTGACTATAAGATTGCAGCCGCGGGCCGAGCGAACAATCGACCAGAGATTGCGGGCGTTCGTTTCGACGACTGTTATTTCGCTCTTTTTGCCGAGGAACTTTCTCGCGCGTTCGGGATCGCGATCTCCGCACCACACAGTGTGTCCCTGGCGCACCAGCAACTGTGCCAGCAATGAGCCGGTGCCACCCACACCCAGAACGAATATCCGCATCGGCTCGGAACTTTACCACATCCGACCAAGCGCACAACTGCCGGCACGCGAGGACTGTCGCGAATCACAAATCTGCTTCCCTGCGTAGGACTGGTAGCAGATTTACAGGCGCGAGCGGTATACTGACCAGAGAGTCGCTTCCCGGCATGTTTGCGACCCAACGAGTCAGGAACTCATTCAAGGATTGAATGCCGCTCGCAGATAAATTCGGACGCCAGATCACGGATTTGCGCATCTCGGTCACCGACCGCTGCAATTTTCGCTGTGTCTATTGCCGCTCGGCCAATCCCGAGAACCACATCGCGGAGCATGCTCTGCTCGAATGGGATGAGTACGAGCGGCTGGCCCGCATCCTGGTGGGCATGGGAATACGCAAAATTCGAGTTACCGGCGGCGAACCTTTAGTGCGCCCCGGAGTCGAAGATTTTATCGGACGGTTGAAAGCGCTCGGCGTGCAGGACCTTTCAATGACCACAAACGGCCACTTGCTCGCGGAACGTTGCGACCGTCTGGTGGCAGCAGGTCTGAACCGCATCAACATCAGTCTTGATTCTCTGGACCGCGAAAAGTTCGAACAGATCACGCGAACAAAAACATTCGACCAAGTGCTGGGGGGAATTAAGGCTGCGCAGGCTTCTCCGCTTCGGCCGGTGAAAGTGAACGCAGTGTTGGTGCGTGGAATAAACGACGGTGAAGTTGAAGCCTTCGCGGAGTTCGCCCGCGAGCATGACATCGTGATGCGGTTCATAGAATTCATGCCGCTCGATGCCGACCGTACGTGGACGCGAGAGCAAGTGGTGACCGCTGCGGAAATCCACCGGCGCATTTCGGCGCGCTGGCCTCTCATCCCGGTCATTCACGAGCGCAGCGAAACAGCCCGCAAATATCGGTTTGTCGATGGCCGCGGCGAAATCGGGCTCATCGCCCCGGTATCGCATCCATTTTGCGGGCACTGCTCGCGTATTCGCCTGACTGCTGACGGAAAACTGCGCACCTGCCTTTTCAGCAAGGAAGACCACGACTTGAAATTCATGTTGCGCGGCGGCGCGACCGATCGGGAAATCGGTGACGCAATTATTGCCATCGTTCACAAGAAAGAAAAAGGGCATCGCATCAATGAATCGGATTTCATCCCGCCTTCGCGCACGATGGTTTTCATCGGCGGATAAGCTTACGTTCCGGTAAATTTCGCCAGTTTCACATTGTTGTACGAAAATGCGTTACGCACCTGTTTCAAGCTCGGAAATGTTCAGGAGTTCGCTTAGATGGCGGATGACGAGCCCAAATATTTTTCGCTCACTGAAGCTGAACGTCTGCGCGTCCAACTCGAGCCCGTGTTGATCGAGGCGATGGAGTCGCGCCGCAAGTTGGGCGAAGCCGAAGAGCAACTGAACGCGCTTGCCGAACGGATCCAGCGCTCGGGCGGCCTATCGGTTGCGTACGAGAAAACCGCGCGCATGCGGCTGGATCGCAATCGCTCGGAAGAGACCGTTCGATCCGCGCTTGAGCAGATTCAATCCACCGGCTGTGTGGTGAAAGATTTGGACGTCGGCCTGCTGGACTTTCCATCTCGCATTAATAATCAGGAAGTGTATTTGTGCTGGCGGCTGGGGGAAGATCGCATCCGTTTCTATCATGGCCAAGATGAGGGCTTTTCTGCGCGAAAACCCATCGATCCGCGCGACGCCGGCTACAACAGCCCCGTTCAGTAGCTCGCATATTTCCTGCCGGTGTATTCCCGCTCTAGCGCGCGACGGGTTCGCGCGGCCGCACATCTCGCTGAATCTGCGCGAGTTTCTCGTCCTCGGTGATCTCCAAGTCGTACTTGGTCTGAAGATTGAGCCAGAACTGCGGCGTGGTTTTGAAATAGCGAGCCAAGCGCAGCGCTGTGTCGGGGGTGATCCCGCGGCGTTCTGCAACGATATCCGCAATCCGAGTCACCGGCACGCGCAAGTCCAGCGCCAGCTTGTTCATGCTGAGACCATAAGGCTTCATGAAATCCTCGCTGATGATTTCGCCGGGATGTACCGGCTTCAGTTTCTTTGCCATGGCGCCCTCCTAATGGTAGTCCGTGATTTCGACTTCGTACGCATCGCCGTCGCGCCAGATGAAACAGACACGCCACTGATCGTTTATGCGAATACTATGTTGGCCTTTGCGATCGGCACGCAAGGCCTCCAGGTGATTTCCCGGAGGCGAAGCCAAATCGCTAAGCCGGACGACTGCATCCAATTGCCGGAGTTTCCGAAGCGCGACCCGCTCGATGCTTCTAAACCTCTTGACCGATTCCCGGTTGTGGAGTTGTTCCGTCTCTCGCGACCGAAAAGACTTAATCACCTGATTAGTCTATACTGCTATCCATTACATGTAAAGCAGTATGAATCAAAACAAATCGTAGACGGCGAGTTCGAAAATAAACAATACATAGGCAGCGTTATCCGCGCCGATTGACGATCGGCGCGCGTGTAGCGGCTTGCTGTGTGTGGTAGGGTGGAAAGTGAAGAAGGTGAATCTGCTATGAGCGGTCCGGAAAATCGATTGAAGGAATCAGCCAGCCCGTATCTGCGTTCTGCGGCGCATCAGCCGGTGGACTGGCACGAATGGGGCGAAGAGGCTTTCGCGCGCGCGCGGGAGGAAAATAAACCGATCCTGCTCGATATCGGCGCGGTCTGGTGCCATTGGTGCCACGTCATCGATCGCGAGAGTTACGAAAATCCGGAAATCGCGGAGATAATTAACCGCTTTTACGTGCCGGTGAAAGTGGATCGCGACGAACGCCCCGACGTTGATTCGCGCTATCAATCCGCCATCAGCGCAATTTCCGGGCAAGGCGGCTGGCCTTTGACCGCGTTCCTTACGCCCGACGGGAAACCATTCTTCGGCGGCACCTATTTTCCGCCTGAAGACGCGATGGGGCGGCCGGGTTTCAAACGCATTCTCGCGTCCATTGCAGAAGCGTTCAAAACGCGGCGAACGGAAGTGGACACGTCTGCTGTGGCGCTGGAAGAAGCTGTCGCCAAAGCGGAAGTGTTTCGCACGGCACGCGGTGAGTTCGATGCCGGGATTGTGGATGCGGTGCTCGAATCGTCGCTCCATCTTTTCGACGAAGTCAACGGCGGCTTCGGGCAATCGCCGAAGTTCCCGCATGCGAGCGCGGTGGACTTGCTGCTGGAGCGCTACCAGTCCACACGAGATCCGCATTTGCTGCATGTAGCCAGCCGCACGCTGGAAGCGATGGCGCTGGGAGGCGTTTACGACCAGCTCGGCGGCGGGTTTCACCGCTACTCGGTGGACGAACGCTGGTGCGTGCCGCACTTCGAAAAGATGACCTACGACAATTCGGAATTGCTCAAGAATTTTCTGCACGGGTACCAAGTGACGCGCAAGCCGCTTTTTCGCGAGACGGCTGAAGGAATTATTTCCTGGGTGAACGAAGTGTTGTCCGACCAATCGCTTGGCGGATTCTACGCGAGCCAGGATGCGGATCAGACTCTTGATGACGATGGCGATTATTTCACATGGACGCTGGCGGAAGTGCGCGCGGCCCTTTCAGCGGAAGAGTCCAGCGCGGTGGAAATATATTACGACGTCAATCCGCGCGGAGAGATGCATCACAATCCCGAAAAAAACGTCTTGTGGATCACCGGAACGATTGAAGGCCTGGCAAGAAAACTCGCGGTTGATGAAGCGCAAGCGCGGAACTTGATTTTGCGTGCGAAAGAAAAACTTCTCGCGGTGCGTCGCGAACGTCATCCTACGCCGGCGATTGACACGACCATTTACGTCGGCTGGAACGCGATGTTTGTTTCCGCATATCTCGAAGCCGCTCGCGTGCTTGAGCGAAAAGATTGCGGCGAGTTCGCGCTCAAAACTTTGGAGCGGCTCATCGCCGAAGCTTGGGATGAATCAAAAGGTTTTCTCCATCGCGTGGGTGGACCCCGTCTCGAGGGCACGCTTGACGATCAGATTTTCGCTGCGGCTGCGCTGCTCGACGCCTACGAAACGACACTCGATCAGAAATATTTCGAAAAGGCTGAACGCACGATGCGTCTTGCCGTCGAGCGTTTCGGCGATCCGGAAGGCGGCGGATTCTTCGATCGAGCGAAAGATGCGCCGCCGATGGGCGGCCTCGACGTTCGCCGCAAACCACTTCAGGATTCGCCCACGCCCGGAACAAATTCCGTTGCGGTGATCGTCCTCGACAGGCTTTACGCTTTCACGGGCGAAAAGCTCTATCGTGATTGGGCGGAGAAAACTCTGGAAGCGTTTGTCGGGTTGATTCCGCAATACGGATTATTCGCCGCCACCTACGGTCTTGCAGCGCTGCTGCATTCGCGCCATCCGATTCAAGTGGTCGTGCTTGGCGCTGCTGGCGATTCGAAAGCGGCCGAGTTTGAAAATGCCGCCAACGAAATTTATCGCTTCGGCAAAGGGGTTTTGCGCGTCACTCCTGAACGGTTGGCGTCTGCGTCGCTCGCTCCAGCGCTCAGCGAAACTCTCCCGCATCTTGATGCTGCAAAGCCGCAAGCGCTGGTCTGCATTGAAACGACCTGCCACCCGCCCGTCACGAGCCCAGAAAAGTTGAAGGCACTCCTCACCGAAATCGCGGCTGGAACTTTCGGAGCCGCAACCGCGCCGTAGTTCCCGCCCCCACTCCAAACGACTCTCCTATGCTCTGTCGCGGCGCGGGTTGCCGGGGTGTGTGAGCCGGTGCGATAATGAAGCGCTAACGGCGACCTGCGATAAAGTTTCGGTGCAATACGGGGGTGATATGGGAATCAGAGATGCGTGGATTGAAAAGCGTGCAGCTTCGATGAACGGCGGCCCGAGAAACTTCTCGCAGATGCATTTTGCTCGGCAAGGTGTGATCACCGAAGAGATGGAGTACGTCGCCAAGCGCGAAAAAATTGAGCCCGAACTTGTGCGGAGCGAAGTTGCACGCGGCCGCGCGATTATCCCTGCAAACATCCACCACAAAAGCCTTGAGCCCATGGGCATCGGCGTAGCGTTCTTCTGCAAAATCAACGCGAACATCGGAAATTCGGCGACTACCTCGAACGTTGACGAAGAGCTCGAAAAATTGCATCGCGCGGTGCACTACGGTTCGGACACGGTGATGGACCTTTCGACTGGCGGCGATATTCCGATGATCCGTAAAGCGATTATTGACGCGTCGCCCGTTCCCATCGGCACAGTGCCGATTTACGAAGCGTTGTCGCGCGTTCGCCGCGCCGAAGATTTGAATTTGAACGTAATGCTCGAAGTCATCGAAGAACAGGCCGAGCAGGGCGTGGATTACATGACCATTCACGCAGGAGTGTTGCGCGAGTTTTTGCCGTTGGTGCGCAATCGCATTACTGGAATCGTCAGCCGCGGCGGCGCGCTTCTCGCGCAATGGATGAGCTTCAACAAGGCGCAGAACTTTCTTTACGAGAATTTCGACGCGATCTGCAAGATTTTTCAGAAGCACGACGTCAGCTTTTCACTCGGCGACGGGCTACGTCCCGGCTGTCTAGCCGATGCGAGCGATGAAGCGCAGTTTGCCGAGCTGCGCGTTCTCGGCGAACTCACCAAAAAGGCCTGGGAATATGACGTGCAGGTGATGATCGAAGGTCCGGGGCACATCCCGCTCGATCAGATCGAGCTGCAAGTGAAAAAAGAAAACGAGCTTTGTTACGAAGCGCCGTTCTATACGCTCGGCCCGCTTGTGACAGACATCGCCCCGGGTTACGACCACATCACCAGCGCCATCGGCGCGGCGATGATCGGTTGGCATGGCGCGTCGATGCTCTGCTACGTCACGCCGAAAGAGCATCTCGGCTTGCCGAATGCGGACGATGTTCGCCAAGGTGTAATCGCGTACAAGATTGCAGCGCATGCGGCGGATGTGGCGCGGCATCGTCCGGGCGCGCGGGATCGCGACGACGCGCTCAGTTACGCGCGTTTTCTGTTCGACTGGAACAAGCAGTTTGAACTGTCGCTCGATCCCGAAACCGCTCGCGCGATGCACGACGAAACTCTGCCGGACGATTTTTACAAGGAAGCGAAGTTCTGCTCCATGTGCGGACCGAAATTCTGCTCGATGAACGCGACGCAAATCGCTGAAATCTATCAGGGGTTCGATCAAAAGGACCGCGAGCAAAAATTCACGCAGCTCCTGGCGAAAGTCGCAAAACCGTGAGCTTCGACCACCCCCGCGAACTCGTTCGCGGCTAGGCATCGATGTCGGGGAGTCCCGAAACCGTGAGACGGGAACACGCCTGCAGATACCTCGTAGATTCTGTGTGGCACCAGAATCTTTGTGGGTCGTGGCTTTAGCCACGACATAACTCGGGCGGAATGCAGTCGGCTTTAGCCGCTGAAGTTCCATGCGGCATAACATTGATAGCTCAGGAGTTGCAAGACCGATGGAACAAATTGGCGGACTGAAACGTAGTTCAGAGTGGAAGGAGGGGGGCGATGATGTTTCTACTCTCTGTGACGCTGCTGTATTTCCTGCCGTCGATTATCGGGCACAAGAAGCGGGACTTCACGGGGATTTTCATACTGAATCTCCTGCTTGGTTGGACGGTAATCGGATGGATTGCCGCAATGGTTTGGGCCTGCGCAGCGGAAGATCGGCCCGTTTTTGCGTATGCCGGCCCAGCGCGCTTCTGCACGCGATGCGGCGCGATGAATCCGGGCGCCCATTTCTGCCCAACCTGCGCTCGTCCGCTGTAGTCCGCGCGATTCGCGCGTCGGCGAGGGTGCGCTAGTGGCGAACCCCGAAACCGACCAAGCGCTGCGCGAAGAATTCAATCGCTGGGCCGACGCCGGCAAGGGTGAGTCGATGGAGTACGACCACTGGCCCATCGCCAAACCCACTCTCGGCCTGATGCAGATTGAGCCTACCGACAATATCCTGGACGTAGGCTGCGGCGCGGGCTGGCTTTCGCGCATTCTGGCGAAACGCGTTCCCGAAGGCCGCGTGGTCGGGATGGATATTTCGGACGAAATGATTCATCACGCGCGTCGAGCCAGCGTCGATTTCACGAACTTGGTTTTCGTCGTCGGTGAAGTAAACGAAATTCCCTGGGAAGCGAATTTTTTCTCTCGCGCGATTTCAGTGGAGTCTTCCTACTACTGGCCCGACCCGGCCAAGGGCATCCGCGAAATTTATCGCGTGTTGCACGAAGGCGGCTCGGCCTGGATCCTGATCAACTATTATCGCGACAATCCGTATTGCCACCAGTGGGGCGAAAAACTCGCCGTCCCCACGCATTTGCTCTCCGCTGCTGAATGGGAACAACTGTTTCGTGACGCGGGCTTCGCGAACGTTGCCCATCGCTTGCTCCCCGATCCCACTCCCACGCCTGAGGTTTACAACGGCCGCTGGTTCCGCGACGCAAAAGAGCTAGCCGCCTTCCGCGCCATCGGCGCCCTCCTGATTTACGGCACAAAGTAAGTGTTCGTCTGGCGCAAGGCCCATTTTGTGCGTGACCCCAAACAAAATTGCAGCGAGGCGCCGTATGTTTGCATCGAATTGGTGCAACGAGATTAGGCAGAAACTGTGCGGACGGAGACGGCTTTGAGCGACAGGCAGCATAAATGGATCGACGAAATGAAATGCGTTCTGGAGACGCTGAATCAGGGCGTGATCATCAATGACCATCGCAGCCGGGTGGTCTTCGCGAACCGGCTGTTCCTGAAGATGATCGGGATGACCTCGGAAGAACTCGTGGGACGCCCCGTCGCGGAATTGTATCCACCCGAGGATGTCCCAGCGCTTTTGAAGCACATCCAGAGGAGAGAGGCAGAAGGTCAAGGCCAGTACGAATTCTTCGTGCCGCGGGTCGGAGGCGAAAAATTGCCGGTGCTGATTACCTCGCGGCAAATCAAAGACCCCGACGGCAACGTGTTTGCGGTGGTTACAGCCACCGACATCACCGAACAGAAGCGCGCCGAAAATGCGCTACGCGAAGCGAATGTTCAGCTCGAGCAGCGCCATCGCGAAATCGAAGAGGACTTGCTGCTCGCGGCGCGAGTGCAACAGAGCCTCGCTCCCAGCGGATTGACATGGGGCAAAGTGTTGGTGGAGACGTTCTATCAGCCGGTGCGAACGATTGGCGGAGATTTTGGGCTCGTTGCGCCGCGAGGCGACAACCTTAGCCTTATGGTTTGCGATGTCTCGGGGCATGGCATCGGTTCAGCGCTTGTTGCCAACCGCATATATACGGAGACGATGTCGCAAATCGAGCGCGGCATCGGGCTTGGCGCGATGATGAAACACCTCAACAGCTTCGTGAAAGGGAATCTCGGCAGCTCGGTGTTCTACTTCACCATGGTGGCAGCACGGCTGAATTACGAAGACCGCAGCCTGGAATTTGCCGGCGCGGGACATCCGCCGGCGATGATCGTTCAACCGGGCCAGACGCCGCGACTGCTTGAATCGCGCAGCGCGGTCCTTGGTTTGCTCGATGACGCCGTGGACACCGAAGCGCCGATGCAAGTTCCGGTGCATCCCGGCGATCGCGTGGTGATTTACACCGATGGCTTCACCGAAAGTTTCAACAAGCACAGCGATATGCTCGGCGTCGAGGGTTTTGGAGAAATCGTCCGAGAGGCTTCGAAGTTGCCATTGCCTGAAATGAAGCGTCAGATTCTGGCTCAAATCGAAGCTTGGCGCAACGGCCCCGCCGCCGACGACATGTCGCTCGTCCTGATCGAAGTTCCATGAGCCACGATTTCCGAATTGGATAATTAAGGTGGAACGGAGTATCTTTCCGGGATGCAAAGTGTAAGTGGCAGGCTAAGTGCCAGTTACTTTACCAAAGTTTTACTAGTAATATTGCTCGTCTCCTCCACTCTGTTCGCGGCCGATAGAATGGTATTTTCCATCTTCGGTCGGGTTCAGTTTTCGGTGCCCGCCGATTGGCTGGTTATCTCCAGTAAATCCGACGCCTCAAAGACGGTGTTTGCATTCCAAATCCCAAACGCGGCTGATGAGAAGACTCATGATTCGTCAAATCTTTCGATAATTGCTTCTGACCTGAAGAGCTCCGAAGATGAGGCTGCGTTTGAGAAGAAGGGATCCCACCTAGATCCGAAGTCAGAAAAGCGGGATCTAGTCGATGATTGGTCTTGCGGCAGTTTCTCCGCCAAGCAGGCTGAAACTCGTTACAAGATTTGGGACTGCCATCGAATAGTTCACAAATGCGGAGTGTCGGTACGAATGGCATGGCCGCTTCTTCCTAAGAACGCGCCGGACTACGACAAACAAATGGAAACGGCCCTCACGGACGTCCTCAAAAGTGTTGGTGCTACTTAAGAAACGCCGGCCCCTATAGAACGCCTGATCCGTGCGATGGCGATATCAGAATTCCGCAAATTCTCCGCAACTCGTTTGCGAAGTGCAAAGCTACTTGTTAGCCGCAGATTTGACTCGCTCTACTGGCGCGGATATACTTCGCGTCTTTGTAGGGCAGACTCGTGAGGTAGAATAGGCGCATGGGAGTTATCGACAACCGGTTTGAACGCAGCTACGTTCTCTCGACGGTGGATTACGTTTTCAATTGGGCGCGCAAGAGCGCGATTTGGCCGCTGACGTTTGGTTTGGCGTGCTGCGCGATCGAAATGATCGCTTCGACCACCTCACGATTCGACATCGCGCGATTCGGCGCGGAGGTTTTCAGGCCGTCGCCGCGGCAGGCGGACTTAATGATCGTGGCCGGGACGGTGACGCTGAAAATGTCGCCAGTGCTGAAGCGCGTCTGGGACCAAATGCCCGAGCCGAAGTGGTGCATCTCGATGGGCGCGTGTTCGAGCGTAGGCGGCCCGTTTAACGTCTATTCGGTGCTACAGGGCGTCGACCGCATCGTTCCGGTGGACGTTTACGTCATTGGGTGCCCGCCGCGGCCTGAGGCGCTGTTCTACGCGCTCCTGAAGCTCCAGGACAAGATTGACCTGATGTCGTTGGCCAAACGGCCTACGGAAGTCAGGCTGAAGCCGGAGATGGTCGAGGAATTCAAGAGCGGCGTGATGGTTGCCCAGTCGCCGCAACCCCGTTAAATCCACTAGAGGGCTAACTAATGGCATTTCTGCGCACTGCGAAGGCGGACGAGGTTCCACCAGGGATGGTCCGCGAGTTTCAGATTGACGGCAAGACCTTTGCGCTGGCCAATGTTGATGGCAAGCTATTTGCTATCAATAACTTATGCCTGCATCGGGGAGGGCCGTTGGGCCAAGGCGAGCTTCAAAACAAGGTGGTTACGTGCCCTTGGCATGGCTGGCAGTATGACGTTACCACAGGTAAGCTGGTCAACAATCCCAGCATTGGCGTTGAAACGTACGCGGTCGAAGTTCGTGGCGATGACATCTTCGTAGATGTAGGCTAATCCTGGACTTAAGCTCAACTTTACCAGTTCTGCCTCTCCTTCAAAATTTCGCCAATAAAGTTAGCCATTGTTTGTGCCTTTCCGTGTATATTGCGCGCGACACTTTTTGACGGATGACACAAGCACCCTCCAAACCTAAGCGCTGGCTGCTCGCAGTGGACCCTCGCGTTTATCACTGGGATACCCTTTTCGTGAAGGGTAAGGAAATGTGGCGGCA
>DATNLC010000120.1:0-1608 GCA_035603075.1 Candidatus Acidiferrales bacterium
TGTGGTGGCTCAGCGTGAAATGGAGAAGCGACGTTCTCCGCTAGTGTATAGATTCCGCCCTGACGGGCGGGGATTTTCAAGGCATCTTGGGGTCTATCGTCCGATGACTCGTTGCGGTCAGTGCACAGCGCGAGGGGGTAAGCTCTCGCGCTGCTGAGCATCGGCTCGATGAGTCCCGCCAAGTTATCCCTCAGCATGGTTGCGTCCCCGCAGAGCCCGCTTCCGTTTCACTTGGCGAAGTCATTGTACCTGTGCTGCGGAATCGCGCAAACATCGATGGCGGTGCCTGCTGCCGACGAAGTTGCCGCTGCCGGCGAGCCTCTTCCAGCTTGCGATCGCGAGCCGCATGAATCTGCGCCTGTCGTCCCGCCAGCATATCTTGCGGCGTCACGTAACCGATCGCGCTGTGCAGACGCACCGTGTTGTAACGATCCACGTAGGTTTGAATCAAGCGTCGCGCATCCTCCACGCTCAGCGGCGTGAGCGGCCGAATGCATTCGCTTTTTAGCGACTTGTGCCATCTTTCCAATTTTCCGTTCGATTGAGGGTAAAACGGGGAGGTGCGCACGTGGGTCATACCGGAGACCCGAATGAACTCCTTAAAATCGCGGGCGATGAACTGCGGCCCATTGTCCGAGATGATCCGGGGTTTCGCTTCCGGGTACTTCTCCTTGGCTCGTTCCAGAATCATTTCAATCTCCGCTTCCTTCATCGATTCCCGCAGATCCCAATGCACAATCGACCGGCTATATCCATCCAAAACGCTGCACAGGTAATAGAACGTGCCCGACAGGTTGATATAGGAAACATCGATGTGCCAGTGTTGGTGCGGCTGCAGCGGCTGCTCGAACCCCGTCCCCTTGCGCGATGCCTTGCCCTTCCATCGCGACAGCAGTCCGGCTTGCTGCAACACTCGCCATACGCTCGCCGGGCTCACTGCCACCACCTCCGCATCCAGCATCATGAACGTCAGCCGCCGATAGCCCTCCAAGGGATTCTTCAGATGGAAATCGATGATGGCTTCCTTCTCCCACGGCTCCAGCCAGAAATCCCGGGGAATCCATCCGTTGTGCTCATTCACTCGCCCGTAGCGCTGTCGCCAGTCGTAAAACTTGCTGGCCCCGATGCCCAACCACTGCGGGAATCGTCCGACGCTGATCTCGGTCCTCTCCGACCAACGTCGGACAAAATCCACCACTTGATCCCGCACATCATGCGGCACCCAGTTCTTGGTCAAAGCTCCCCAAGACTTTTTTTTAAAGCCACATGCTCGGCCATCAGTTCGGCCAGGACTTCGTCCTTGGTCTGGACTTTCTTCTCCAAGAACTCGATCCGTTTCTGCTTCTCCTCGACCTGACGGGCGGGACGTTCCTTCGCCTGGAAGGCGGCGGCTCCGTTCTCAAAGAACTCCTTCTGCCAGCGATAGAAGACGGTGGGTTGCAGACCATGTTCCTCACACAGCTCAGAAACTGGGACCTGGTCTAAGAGGTGTCGCCTCAGGATGGCTACTTTCTCTTCTGCGGTGTACTGCTTGCGCTCTTTTCTCATACGTTCTCTCCGCTATCTTAGCGAAAGAACGCTTTCTCCAGTTCCAGCTGAGGCGGGACA
>DATNLC010000015.1:0-3366 GCA_035603075.1 Candidatus Acidiferrales bacterium
CGTACTTTGGCCTGGTCCGACTACGAACAACTGATTACTTTGCGATGAGACAGTGATCCCTGACGGAAGTGTAACTGGGCCGGTAAAGAGACTAGGCCGTGTGGACGGATTGAGCCAAGTATAGGGTAGAGGGATTCCCAAATCACTTTTTCTCTGACTCTTGGGCAGTCGGTTTTTGGAGGACCGACCATGCTCACGGCCATGACGGAAGAGGATTGGACGATTGTATTGCGGGTGTTCGCGGCATCGCGGTCGCGGCGCGGCGACAAGGGCCGGAACGACCGAAAGTTTCTCGAAGCCCTGCACTATTTTGTGGTTCATAATATTACTTGGCGGGCTCTTCCGGAGAAATTCGGGCGCTGGAACAGCGTGTGGAAGCGGTTCTGGCGGCTGAGCCGATCTGGAACTTTCGAAGCGTTCTTCGATGCCCTGGCGGCGATGAGCGAGACGGCGCATTTGGTGCAGATGTTCGATTCCACCGTGGTGCGCGCCCATGTCTCGGCAGCGGGCGCAAAAGGGGGCAGCATGATCAGGCGCTTGGCCGCTCGCGTGGCGGTTTCTCTACCAAGATTCACTTGAAGACCGACTTCGGTGGCTTGCCAATTGCCTTCCATCTCACCGGCGGTGAAGCCAGTGATAGCCGCAACTTTGAGACGCTTCTCGACATCGGTCCTGATCTCAATCCGCGCGCCGCTCTCGGCGACAAAGGCTACGATTCCAAATCAAACCGCGACGCCGCGCGCCAACGCGGAATATGTCCGGCAATCCCGTATCGATCCAACACCAAGGATGTGCCCGCCTTCTTTCCGAAAACACTCTACAAGGCACGGGCACGCGTTGAACAAGCTGTCGGCAAGCTCAAACGCTTCAAGCGTATCGCACTTCGATGCGAGAAGACGGCGCAGAATTACGGCTCGTTCGTCGCGCTTGCTCTCGGCTTCATCTTGATCAAAACCGTCCACACAGCCTAATTGCGAGCCTTCGTCGTCGTAGATTATTCACCGCTTATACCAATCCTCAGTAAGGCTGACTCGCTTGGGATTCCCAAATCACCCGCAACATGATTCAAGGTGGCAAACGGAGGGTCGTTTGCCATGGGGACTGCGATTGCGGTGCGGACGGACTTTTCGAGCCAGAAACTTCGTCGTCTGGCGACGCGGGTTAAGAACGCCGCTCAGGCGCGCCGGCTGCTTGCGATCGCAGCAGTGCTCGACAGTGCCGCGCGGGAAGAGGCGGCGAAGATCGGCGGCATGGATCGGCAGACCCTGCGGGACTGGGTGATCCGGTTCAACGATCAGGGGCCGGACGGCCTGATCAACAAATGGTCTCCGGGTGCGCCCGGCAAGCTGAGCAAAGAGCACAAGGCGTTTCTCGCCCGCCTGGTGGAGGAAGGGCCGATCCCGGCGGTCCACGGGGTGGTGCGCTGGCGGGCCTGCGATCTGATTATGCGGCTTCACGAGGAGTTCGGCATCTCGGTCTCAGACGACACGGTCTACCGTGCTTTGAAGGAGCTGGGTTTCTCGCATGTGAGTGCCCGGCCGAAGGCTTACAAGCAGGACCCTGAAGCCATGGAGGCGTTCAAAAAAACTTTCCCGCCCGCGTGGCCGAGGTCCGCGCTAAGCTTGCGCCTGGCACACCGATAGAAGTGTGGTGCCAGGACGAGATGCGGGTCGGCCAGAAGAACAAGCTGACCTATCGCTGGGCCAGAAAGGGCTCGCGCCCGCGCGCCGTTCACGATCAGCGCACCCAATCGACCTATCTGTTCGGTGCGGTCTGTCCCGAGCTTGGGACGGGAGCCGCGCTGGTGCTGCCAGCCTGCAACAGCGAAGCCATGCAGCTCCATCTCGATGAGATCGCGATTAAGGTCAGCCCCGGAGCACACGCAATCCTGCTCCTCGATCAAGCCGGCTGGCATGGCGCCAAAATTCTCAAGGTGCCGAGCAACATCACGCTTATGCCGCTGCCGCCGCGCGCGCCCGAACTCAATGGCCAGGAAAACATTTGGCAGTTCATGCGGCAGAACTGGCTCTCAAATCGGATCTTCAAATCCTTCGACGATATCGTCGATCACTGCTGCTACGCTTGGAACACCCTCATCGATCAGCCTTGGAAAATCATGTCCATCGCACGCCGCGACTGGGCAACCATGGGTTACTCAATGTGAGGATTGGTATAAGGGCCATGTGTGGACGGCTCCGAGTTGGCAAGGAGAATCTTCACGTCGCAGGCTTGGTCGGTGCAGCCATGTGTTTGGCCTTTGAGTGCGGTTCACATGACCGCTGGCCATAATGCTCTCCGCGGATCAGGTCCCGGTCACTAACCCGCATTCGAGAATGCAATGGCCCAAGTGGGTTGTCCTGATCGCCGGATCGACCGGCTCTGCATTACGTGCTGTTCGCCCTCCCAACCTTCACATCACGCCACGGTACTGGCGTGATCTCGTCAGACCCTCAGCGAGGCTGGATAATTATATCGCTCGCCCCTAGCCATCATTGCCCAGGCCATTCGGGCGAGCTTGTTCGCAAGCGCGATAGCGGCGACTTTGGTCGGCCGTCGTGTCAGCAACGCTGCGACCCAGGGCCGATACTTGGTGCCGTGGATCTTGGCATAGCGAATGACGGCGAGTGCGCCGGCCACGAACAGGCTGCGCAGATAGCGATCCCCCTGTTTGCTGATACTGCCGAGCCTATCCCGACCGCCGCTCGAGTGCTGTTTGGGAACCAGCCCGATCCAGGCCGAGAAGTTGCGACCCGATCGGAAGGTTTTAGGATCGGCGACGCTCGCGACAAGGGCAGTGGCTAGCAGCGGACCGACGCCTGGGATGCAATTAAGGCGCTTGCTCGTTTGATTGGAGCGGTGCCATGCCATGATCATTCGATCAAAATCCAAGATCTGCTTTTTGAGACTGAGCAATTGGCTGCCCAGTCCGGCAAGACATGTGCGCACAACATCGGGCACCCGTTTGTCGCTCGGATCGGCGATGACCCGCAGTAGTTCCTCGATGCCTTTGCGTCCGACTGCTGCGGTGACGCCAAACTCGGCAAGGTGAGCCCGGATCGCATTGATCACCGAGGTCTGCTGCCGGATGAACAGATGGCGCGTGCGATGGAGCATCAGCCCGCTTTGTTGCTCGGGCGTCTTGATTGGCACAAACCGCATATTGGTTCTTGTCACCGCCTCACAGATGGCCTCTGCGTCGGCCGCATCGTTCTTCTGCCGTTTGACGTAAGGCTTGACCTAGGCCGGCGGCATCAACCGTACGGTATGGCCAAGTGCCTGCAACTCGCGTGACCAATGGTGTGACGAGGCACAGGCCTCGATGCCGACCAGGCAGGGCTGCAGCTTCTCAAAGAACGCCAGGACGTA
>DATNLC010000017.1:0-46007 GCA_035603075.1 Candidatus Acidiferrales bacterium
AGATGGTGATGCCGGGAGACAACGTGTCGGCGGAGATCACTTTGATTACACCGGTAGCTTTGGAGAAAGGGTTGCGGTTCGCGATACGCGAAGGCGGCCACACGGTCGGAGCCGGCGCTGTCGCCGAGATCATCGAGTAAATATGCCCAACGGAGAAAAAATTCGCATTCGTTTGAAGGCATACGATCACCGCATTCTCGATCAATCGACGCGAGAGATCGTCGAAACCGCGAAGCGCACTGGCGCAGATGTGGCCGGGCCGATTCCGCTGCCGACGGTTATCAACCGATGGACAGTTTTACGGTCGCCGCACGTGGACAAGAAATCGCGCGAACAATTTGAAATGCGCACACACAAGCGATTGATCGACATTCTGGATCCCACTCCGGACACGGTGGACGCGCTGATGAAGCTCGATCTGCCGCCGGGAGTGGACGTCGAGATCAAAGCTTTTGGACGCGAGCATACAGGCAAGTAACGAACGCGAAATAAAATCGCGAAGGAAAGAGCGAACGAAATGGCAGTCAACGGCATACTCGGAATAAAACTTGGCATGACGCAGGTCTTCGCCGAAGACGGCACAGCAGTTCCCTGCACGGTGTTGCAAGCGGGACCTTGCGTGGTAGTTCAACGGCGAACGAAGGACAAGGATGGCTACGACGCGGTGCAGTTGGGCCTCGTCGAATTCATCAAGCCGCAGCGCGTCAATAAAGCATTGACCGGACATTTCAAAAAAGCAGGCGTGGCGCCGCTGCGATACGTTGGCGAATTTCGGATCGACGACTCCAAGGATGAAGCCAAGCCGGGCGACCGAGTCCTGGTGGATCATTTCAAAATTGGCGAGTTTGTGGACGTTACCGGAGTGAGCAAGGGCAAAGGTTTTCAAGGCGGAGTGAAACGCTGGCACTTCCGCGGTGGCGACGCTTCGCACGGTTCGATGTTCCATCGCGCACCCGGCGGCATTGGAGCGAGTTCGTTTCCGTCACGTGTATGGCCGGGCCAACATTTTCCGGGACACATGGGTAACGAGCGCAAGACTTCCAAGAATTTGCGCGTGGTACGAGTTGATTCAGAAGAAAACTTGCTGCTCGTTTGCGGCGCAGTTCCTGGCCCGGCGGGCAGATACATATGCATTCGCAAGGCCAAAGCGGCCCTGTAGAGAGACGACGATGCCTGTAGCGGACATAAAAAATCTTGAAGGCAAGAAGATCGGGACGATTGACCTGGCCGATGATGTGTTTGGCGTGAAGGTGAACGCGCATTTGCTGCACGAAGCGGTGCGGCATTATCTCGCGGGCAAGCATGCCGGAACGCACAAGACCAAGGACAAGAGCGAAGTCAGCGGCTCGGGCAAGAAGCTCTGGAAGCAGAAGGGAACGGGACGTGCGCGTGTTGGCTCGATTCGTTCTCCGCTCTGGCGCCACGGCGGCACGGTACACGGCCCTACGCCGCGCAGCTATTCGTACGCCTTACCGAAGAAAATGATTATTGGCGCGTTGCGCTCGGCACTTTCATCGAAACTGGCCGAGCAGAAGATGACCATTGTGGATGCGTGGGAACTCGAAACGCACAAGACGAAGGCTTTTCGACAGGCGCTGACGAAGCTCGACAAGGAAACGCCGTCGATTCTGCTCGTGGATAACAGCTCGAATTTAAATCTCGAGCGAGCCAGCCGGAATATCGACGGCCTGACGCTGGTGCCAACGAATGGTCTCGAGGCTTACGATTTGTTGCGACACGATCATTTGATGATGTCACGCGATGCCGCTGTGAAACTGAGTCGGGCGCTATCGCCAAATCCGCAGGAACAGGAAGAGCCGATACAGATTCAGCCGGCTCCGTCCGCGACGTCAAAGCACGCGGCTTCCGAGAAAAGCGATGCCAAAGCTCCGGCGAAGACGCATGCGAAAGCTCACGCGGTGCCGAAAGCAGCCAAGAAGCACGCTGCTGAAAAGAAAGAAAAGCCAAAGGCAAAAGCCAAGCACAAGCCCAAGGCGAAAAAGGAATAGGCGATGGATACCAGGCTTTATCAAGTTATCAAGCGTCCCATCATCACCGAGAAAGGTCTCGGTGTGAAGGAAACGCAGCACACCGTGGTATTCGAAGTCGCATCGGACGCCACCAAGACGGAAATCAAAGAAGCGGTTCAGCGAGTTTTCAAGGTGAAAGTGGACCATGTGCGCACCGCGAATTTTCATGGGAAGTTCCGCCGCCGCGGACGCGCTGAAGGATTCCGAAGCGACTGGAAGAAAGCGTATGTGCGGCTGGCGGAAGGCGAAAAAATGATCGAGTACGCCGACAATATTTAGTTTCGGCGAAAAGTTTGAGCGTGAGCGTTCTGGAGCAGGCAAGAGGCAACGATGGCACTGAAGACATTTAAACCATACACACCGTCAAGACGTTTTCTCACCATGCTCGACAAGAGCGAAGTGACGAAACAAACACCGGAAAAGTCATTGACGGAATCGAAGAAGCGCACAGGCGGCCGCAACGCTCAGGGCGAAATCACTTCCTGGCATCGAGGCGGCGGTCACGCGCGGAAGTATCGCAACATCGATTTCCGCCGCGACAAGACCGGCATCCCGGCGAAGGTTGCTTCGATCGAGTACGACCCAAACCGGTCGTCGCGAATTGCGTTGCTTCATTACGCGGACGGCGAGAAGCGCTACATTCTGCAGCCGGTGGGGCTGGAAGTCGGTATGACGGTACAGAATGGCGAAGGTGCCGACATTCTGCCTGGGAACGCGATGAAGTTTCGGCACATTCCTCCCGGGACGATGGTTCACAATCTCGAGCTTTTTCCAGGCAAGGGCGGCCAAGTGGTTCGCGCAGCCGGTGGAGCAGCGCAGCTTTTGAGTAAAGAAGGCGATCTCGCTCTTGTCAAGCTGCCTTCGGGAGAAGTCAGGCGATTCAGCGTCGAATGCATGGCCACCGTCGGCCAGCTCGGAAATGTGGATCACGAAAATGTGACGTATGGCAAAGCAGGCCGCACGCGGTGGCACGGTAAGCGTCCCACGGTTCGCGGCGTGGCAATGAATCCTGTGGATCACCCGCACGGCGGTGGTGAAGGCCGTGTGAAGGGAAACCATCCGCAAACTCCCTGGGGTTTTCCGACTCTTGGTGCGAAGACGCGCAAGAAGCGCAAGAGCAACAGGATGATCGAACAACGCAAGCCATAAGCTGGAGAATAGTGAGCAACTTTATGACAGCCACTCGAACATCACGACGTTCAACACGGCGAACGCCTCGCCGAACCGCGCGAGCGCGGAAATCTGTTTCGCGGCGGGCAGCGAAGACGGCGCCGAAAGTAGTTTCGAAACTTGTGCCCGCGCCGCAAGTGCAGCTTCGATTGTGCAAATCGGGTTGGGCTGTGATTGTAGAAAAGATTCAGAATGCGCAAGGCACGCGTTTTGTGTGCCCTTTCTGTCCGCTTTCGCACCGTGTGTCCGGCCCGGTGCGCGGATTTAAAAAAGTTCGCCGCGCGCAGTGGATTAAGCTGCGCCGTGTGGAGGAGTAAGAAGCCCGATGCCGCGTTCGCTCAAGAAGGGTCCCTTCATCGACGACCACTTGCGTATCAAGGTGGAAGCGCTGAACACCAGAAACGAAAAAAAAGTTTTGAAGACGTGGTCACGCCGGTCGACGATTCTGCCGGACATGATCGGCCACACGATAGCGGTTCACAACGGAAAGAAATTCATTCCGGTTTATATCACGGAGCAGATGGTGGGACACAAGCTCGGTGAGTTTTCGCCGACGCGCACCTTCAAAGGCCATGCCGTGAAAGCAGCGCTCGAGAGGGCCGCTGCGGCGTCAGCTCCGGCTGGAGCACCTGCTGGCGCAGGAGCGGCAGGTGGCGCAGCAGCGCCAAAGGCATAAATGATGGCAACGGCGATTCAGGCTTCTACACAAATTGAAGGCATAGCTAAGGCCCGGTACATTCGCGTCTCGCCTCAAAAGGCGCGGCTGGTAATTGATTTGATTCGCGGCGAGCGCGCCGAAGCGGCGTTGCACACTTTGCGATTCACGAAGAAGCGTGTAGCGAAGGAAATCGAGAAGACGCTGCGTAGCGCGATTGCAAATGCGGAGCGCAAAGCGGAAGACGCCGGCGAATCGTTGGACGTGGATGCGTTGTTCGTAACGCGCTGCTACGTGAACGAAGGCCCGCGTTGGAAGCGTATGCGTCCTGCGCCAATGGGCCGCGGTTTCCGTTATCAAAAACGCACGGCTCATATCGTGGTGGAAGTAGCGGAACATCACCGCGCTGCAGAGGATCGTGTGGCGGCCGCGGCTCAGGAAGCGCAAGCGTCCAAGGGTGTTCGCGGAGCCGTTCGCAAGGCACGCAAAGCATTCGAGAAGCGCGCAAAGCAGCAAGGACCGAAAAAGAAGAAGTAGGAGGACAGTTTGGGGCAGAAAACACATCCGTACGGTTTTCGGCTGGGCTACAACAAAGTTTGGAAGTCGCGTTGGTTTGCAAAGCGCGATTATGCCGACTTGTTGCATGAAGACGTTCAGCTTCGCAAGGTGCTGAAGGAGAAATTGAAATCGGCCGGCATCAGCGGGATTGACGTGGAGCGCGCAGCAAACAAGCTGGTCGTCCGAATCTACACTGCGCGTCCTGGAATTATTATTGGGCGTAAGGGTTCGGAAATCGACAAGTTGAAGAGCGACGTGCAGAAGCGCACCAAGCGCGAAGTGCACATCGACATTCAGGAAGTGCATCGCCCCGAACTGGATGCGCAGCTCGTGGCGGAATCGATTGCGTTGCAGCTCGAAAAGCGCGTTGCGTTCAGACGAGCCATGCGGAAGGCGGTGGATTCAGCGCTGCGTTTTGGCTGCAAAGGCATCAAGGTGCGCGTTGCGGGCCGCTTGAACGGAGCTGAAATCGCGCGTAAAGAATGGTACTTGCAGGGCCGCCTGCCGCTCCAGACGTTGCGAGCAGACATTGATTACGGCACTGCCGAGGCGCACACGACGTATGGCGTGATTGGCGTGAAGTGCTGGGTTTACCAGGGCGAGAAAATCCCGCAACGCGGCGGGAAGACCGGAACAACCTCGGAAGTTTAGAAGTTTAAGGAAACGGGACCGATACCATGTTGATGCCGAAAAAAGTTAAGTACCGCAAGCAACAGCGCGGACGCCGTACCGGAAAGGCGTGGCGCGGCGGTTCGCTCGCGTTCGGCGAGTACGGATTGAAGGCGATGGAGCCGGCTTGGATTACCGACCGGCAAATCGAAGCGGCTCGCGTAGCGATTACGCGGTTCATCAAACGCGGCGGAAAGCTTTGGATCCGCATATTCCCGGATAAGCCGTTCACCAAGAAGCCCGCTGAGACTCGAATGGGTAAGGGCAAAGGGCCACCAGAGCATTGGGTTGCAGTAGTAAAGCCGGGACGTGTGATGTTTGAGATGGCCGGCGTCGATCTTGCGGCCGCGACGGAAGCGATGGCCCTGGCGTCGCACAAGTTGCCGATTAGAACGAAGTTTGTAAGCCGGGCGGAGGAACTGTAATGGCGGGGCGTACTGCTAAATTACGTGAAATGAATCATGGCGAGCTCGAAGTGCAGCAGCAGGAACTTGCCGAGCAGATTTTTCGTCTACGGTTTCAACTGTCCACCGGACAAGCGGAAGGCTTGAAGAAATTGCGGGAAGCGAAGCGCGATCTCGCGCGAATCAAAACTCTTCTGCGTGAAGCTGAATTGAGGAAAGCGTAATGGCGAACGAAACAGCAACGAAAGCCGTGGCAGGTCAGGAAGGCGCTCGCGTTCGCGGAGTGCGTCAGGAACTGACCGGCGTGGTGAGCAGTGCGAAGATGCAGAAAACGATTGTGGTGAAGGTGGTTCGCGCGGTTCAGCATCCGCTCTACCATCGAGTGGTGCGGCACACGAAGAAATACTACGCGCACGACGAAACCGGGGAAGCCCGCGTTGGCGATACGGTACGAATAGTTTCCACTCGACCGCTCTCGAAGTTGAAACGGTGGCGGCTCGAAGAAGTAGTGGCGCGCTCAACGCGAGCGTAAGCCGAAGCTGAAGCGGCACTAAGGGAGCACGATAATGGTTCAGATGCGGACATGGCTGACGGTGGCCGACAATTCCGGCGCTCGCCAATTGACCTGCATTCTCCCAGTGGGAGGGGATGCGGGACTGGTGGCCGGATTGGGCGATGTGATTACCGCCGCCGTGAAGGAAGCTACCCCTGACAGCCAGGTAAAGAAGGGCAAGGTAGTGCGCGCGGTGGTTGTGCGCACAAGGAAAGAGCAGCGACGGAGGGATGGCACTTACATCCGTTTTGATGACAACGCTGCGGTGCTAATTAACGATGCGGGCGAGCCGATCGGTACGCGCGTCTTCGGGCCGGTTGCCCGGGAATTGCGCGAGAAGAAGTTCACTAAGATCATCTCGCTGGCTCCGGAAGTGTGGTAACCATGAGAGAACCCAAGGTAAAACCCGACGCGCACGGCATTCGTCATGGCGACATGGTGAAAGTGATGGCGGGCCGCTCGAAAGGCAAGAGCGGAAAAGTGCTGTCTGTGAATCTGTGGAAGGACACGGTCACGGTCGAGCACACCAACATGATTAAGCGCCATACCCGTCCGAATCCGTCGAAGAATATTAAAGGCGGCATTCTGGAACGGGAAGGTCCGATTCACGTTTCCAATGTGATGTTGGTCTGCCCGGGATGCGGTAAGCACACCCGCGCAGGACATACAACACTGCCGGACGGCACGAAAGTACGCACTTGCCGCCGCTGCGATACGACTTTTGAGAGCTAGAGGCCGAGAGAAGAAATGATTACGCGTCTGCATGAAAAGTATCGCAAAGAAGCCATTCCGGCGCTTTCCAAGCGCTTCGGATATACGAACACGATGGCCGTCCCTCGCGTTTCAAAGGTAACGGTCAACATCGGCATGGGTGAGGCCAGCGCGAATGTGAAGCTGCTGGACACAGCCGTAGCCGAACTGGGACAGATTGCGGGACAAAAGCCCGTGATTACGCGGGCCAAGAAGTCGATTGCGAATTTCAAGATTCGCAAAGGGATGCCCATCGGCTGCATGGTCACTTTGCGCGGCGAGCGAATGTACGAATTCCTCGACCGCCTTTCGGCCATCGTTCTGCCGCGCGTTCGCGATTTCAAAGGGTTGCCGCCGAATTCGTTCGACGGCCGGGGCAATTACACAATAGGTCTTAAAGACCAACTCGTTTTCCCCGAGATCGATTACACCCGGGTGGACAAAATTAAGGGCATGAACGTAACCATTACGACTACCGCACGAAACGACGAGGAAGGGCGCGAGCTGCTGAAACTGCTCGGCGTTCCTTTCCGGGCGTAAGGAGAGCGAGGAAGCATGGCGCGTACCAGTCAGTTCGCGAAAATGAAGCGGAAGCTGAAATTCAAGATCCGCAAAAGGAACCGTTGCCGGATTTGTGGACGTCCGCGCGGATTTCTCCGCAAGTTTGAAATGTGCCGCATTTGTTTCCGCGGTCACGCGCTCAAGGGAGAAATTCCCGGCGTGGTGAAGGCTAGCTGGTAAGGAAGGAAGAATGACCACTGATCCCATTGCTGATTTGTTGACACGAATTCGAAACGGTTCGCGAGCGAAACACTCGCGAGTCGATATGCCTTCTTCGAAGCTGAAGATTGAGTTCGCGCGCATTTTGAAGGACGAAGGCTATCTCGCGAATTACAAAGTTGTGGAAGAACAGAAGGGAAAGAAAACGCTACGCTGTTTTCTGCGCTACACGCCGGATCGTCGCAGCGTGATCACCGATTTGAAGCGTATTTCGCGGCCGGGATCGAGGCGCTACATCGCGAAGACCGGAATTCGTCCGGTAGTCGGGGGGATGGGCATCTCGATATTGTCGACACCGCGCGGATTGATGACCGGGCAGTCGGCGCGCAAGGCTGGCGTTGGCGGCGAAATAATGTGCGAAGTTTGGTAGGGAATTCGTACCAAGAGGATTTGAGAGAGCTATGTCGCGAATCGGGAACAAAATAATTCCGGTACCATCCGGAGTAAAGATTCAAATCAAAGAGGATTCTGTTGATGTACAGGGCCCCAAGGGCAAAATGCATGTGCCCGTTCCGCGCGGAATCTCCTTCGAACAGAAGGACGGCGTTCTCACTGCCAAGCGCGAGTCAGACCAACAGCGCGCATTGCATGGGCTGGCGCGCGCGCTGGTGGCCAATGCCGTCACGGGTGTCACGACCGGCTTCAAGAAGGACCTCGATATCGTCGGCGTCGGATACCGCGCCGAAGTGAAAGGCAAGAACGTGGTGCTGGCGCTCGGGTATTCGCATCCAATTGAGTTTCCGATTCCCGAAGGCATCTTGATCGCGGTGGAAAAGCAAACGCATATGTCCGTTTCGGGTGCGGACAAGAATCAAGTGGGACAAGTAGCTGCAAATCTTCGCGCATTGCGTCCGCCCGACCCATATAAGCAGAAGGGTATTCGCATCACGGGCGAGCGGTTGAAGAAAAAAGCCGGCAAGGCTGGCGCGAAGTCGGCGTCCGCTTAGCCTACAGGGAGAACGAGAATGGCAGCACCTGTTCGAAGATTATCGCGGGAAGCGCACCGTCGCAGGATTCATGTGCGAACGCGTCAGACGCTTTCCGGAACGTCGGAGCGGCCGCGCCTTTGCGTGCATCGCTCGACCAAGCACATCCGCGCGCAGGTTGTGGACGACCAAACCGGCCGGACGCTGGCGTCGGCGAGCTCGCTCGATGGAGAAGTAAAAAAACTGATCAAAGGTGGCGGAAACATCGCCGCCGCGAAGATCGTTGGCAAAGCAATTGCCGAACGCGCACGCGATAAAGGCGTGGAAAAAGTGGTTTACGACCGCGGCGGATATCAATATCACGGCCGCGTGAAAGCGCTTGCCGAAGCGGCCCGGGAGGCGGGCCTGAAGTTCTAACACTTATGCCGAAACAAGAGCTCAAAGATACACTTTCAATTCGCCGGCTTGTGGAAACGAATCAGGCGAATCTTAAGGATCAAGTGGTTTCGATCAACCGCTGCACGAAAGTGGTGAAGGGCGGCAAGAACCTCAGCTTCTCAGCGCTGGTGGTTGTGGGCGATCAGGGCGGTCACGCAGGCTTCGGTATGGGCAAGGCTCGCGAAGTGCCCATGGCGATTCGTAAAGCCATCGAAGCAGCAAAGAAAAATATGGTGAAGCTGAACCTGAAGGGCACCACGATTCCGCACCAGGTTCTCGGAAGTTATGGTTCTGGTCAAGTTTTGTTGAAGCCGGCTCCCGAAGGGACCGGCGTGATCGCGGGGGGTCCGGTACGTGCCGTAATGGAGGTTGCCGGAATTCAGAACGTGTTGACGAAGTCCCTGGGCACTTCGAATCCGCATAACGTGATCAAAGCGACGTTTGACGCGCTGTTGCACCTGAAAGATGCCGCCAAGGTAGCTGAAAATCGCGGCAAGGGAGCAGAAGAGCCGGTTTCATAGCGGTGGCTCCCTAAAAAGACGATGATACCGACCAAGAAAAAATCAGGCAGCAAGTCCGATAAACAGTCGGGCACTTTGAAGATCAAGTGGGTCGTAAGCTTCATCGGTTGCCCACGTGGCATGCGGCAGACGATTCGCGGTTTGGGTTTCCGCCGAATGCAGCAAGTCGTCGAGCATCCGGACAACTCTTCGATTCGCGGCATGATCGCGAAAGTCCATCATTTGGTTAGGATTGAGGAATAGGAATGGCTATCAAACCGACACTTTCTAATTTGAAACCGCCACGCGGTTCGCGTCATCGAAAGGTGCGCGTGGGACGCGGCATGGGTTCAAAGCTGGGCAAGACTTCCGGCGCGGGAAACAAGGGGCAGCAATCCCGCCGCGGTTACTCCCGGCGTGCGGGTTTTGAAGGCGGCCAGATGCCGCTTCACCGGCGTTTGCCGAAGCGCGGCTTTTCGAGTCCATTTCGAAAGGCCTACGCCGTCGTGAACGTGGAAAGCCTTAACGTGTTCGAAGCTGGCGAAACAATTTCTCCGGACGTGCTGTTTGGCCGCGGGATCGTCCGGGTCGAGCGCGAAGCGTTGAAGATTTTGGGCAGCGGAGATTTGAAAGTGGCGCTAACGGTGCAAGCTCACGCATTCAGTAAATCGGCGGAAGAAAAGATTACAGCCGCCGGAGGAACAGTCGAAGTCTTAAAATGAACCCGTTAAGAAAGCTCGTCGAGGCATTTCGAAATATCTTCAGCACGCCGGACCTGCGTAATCGAGTGTTGTTTACGCTGGCATTGCTGGGGGTGTATCGCCTCGGTGCTTTCATTCCCACGCCGGGAATCAATACCGCTTTGCTCCAACAGCTATTCGAGCAGGGCCGCGGGTCAGTGCTGGGCATCATCGACCTTTTCAGCGGTGGTAACTTCCGCCGGCTGACGATTTTCGCTCTCGGCATCATGCCTTACATCACTGCTTCCATCATTTTGCAGTTGATGGTGGTGGTGTGGCCTTACCTCGAGCGTTTGCAAAAGGAAGGCGAACTCGGGCGCCGGAAGATTACGCAATATACGCGCTATTTGACAATCGTGCTGAGCGCATTTCAGTCTTTCACTATTGCCGAGACGTTGACGCGCCAGAACATGGCCGGCCAGGCGCTGGTTTATCATCCCGGTCCGCGTTTCATCATGATGACGATGCTCACGCTCACCACCGGTTCGGCGTTCATCATGTGGCTGGGTGAGCAAATCAGCGATCGCGGAATTGGCAACGGCATGTCACTCATCATTTTTGCGGGCATCGTGGTGGGTTTGCCGCGCGCGGTCTTCGATCTGTGGGACAAGGCTAAGACGGCGCAGTGGGGCTCGTTCACCCCCATCGCGCTGATCGGGTTGATAGCGCTGATGCTGGCGGTCGTGGCCTTTATTGTTTTCGTGGAAGGCGGGCAGCGGCGAATACCTGTGCAGTATGCCAAACGCGTGATGGGGCGCAAAGTAATGGGCGGGCAAATGACCTACCTCCCATTGCGCGTGAATTCGGGAGGCGTGATTCCGCCGATTTTTGCGAGCTCGCTGCTGACCTTTCCCCAGACTCTGGCTTTGTTTTTTCAGAGTAAATCGCCCTTTTTTGGAAGGTTGGCGAACCAAATCAAGTGGGGCGAGCCGCTGTACACGCTGATTTATGTGACGCTGATAATCTTTTTCGCGTTCTTTTATGTGGGAATTATTTTCAATCCCACGGAGCTAGCGGACAATATGCGGAAGTATGGCGGGTTTATTCCCGGGATTCGACCGGGGCGGAACACGTCTGAATATATAAATCGCATTTTGACGCGCTTGACCTTCGTCGGCGGAGTTTACCTGGCCATCGTTTGTTTGCTGCCGGAATGGATGATCTCCGGTATTCACTTGCAGCACTTGTGGCTCGTGGGGAATTGGTTCGATCAGCATATGTGGCGGTTTGTGCTCGACGGGTTGAATGTGCAGTTCTATTTCGGCGGCACTTCGCTGCTGATCGTTGTCGGCGTGGCCATGGATACAGTGCAGCAGCTCGAAGCCCAGCTCGTCATGCGGAATTATGATGGGTTTGTCCGAAAAGGCCGAGTGCGTGGCCGTCGCAATTAATGACGGCGCTGTGGCGGTGAGTATGACGCTGAAACGGGCGATGATTTTTTTGGGCCCGCCGGGCGCCGGTAAAGGCACCCAGGCAAGCGTAGCCGCAAAACGTTGTGGGGTGCCGCATCTTTCTACCGGCGACATGCTGCGCGATGCCGTAACGCGCGGCACCGAGCTGGGCCGGCTGGCCAAGCCGATCATGGAACGCGGCGAGCTGGTGCCCGACAATATCGTGATGGGGATGGTCGAAGAGAGGCTGGCGCAGCTGGATTGTGCCAGAGGATTTATCTTCGACGGTTTTCCCCGCACCGTGCCGCAGGCGGAGCAGCTTGACACGATTCTTGAGCGGCGCGGTTTCGGTAAACCGCTTGTGATTGAGTTTTTCGTGAGTTACGACACGCTTGTGAAGCGCGTTTCGGGACGTTGGACGTGCAGTATTGGCGGCGAGACCTACAACATTTACGAACGCGCGCCGAAAGTACCGGGGATTTGCGACGTGGATGGCGGGAAGCTGATTCAGCGGTCGGATGACAGTCCGGAGATCGTAAAAGAGCGCTTGGCGGCTTACGAGCGTAAGACGAAACCGCTGGCGGACTATTACCGCAAACACGGTGTTCTGGAAACTGTAGACGGTTCGAAGAGTGTGGAAGAAGTGAGTCGTGCACTGAGTGAAATTTTCGCGCGCGCGGCGGGGCGAGATGGTCATCTGTAAATCGCCGAAAGAACTCGAAAAGATGTACCAGGCCGGGCAGATCGTCTGGGGTGCGCTCGAAAAGATGCGCACCATCGTCCGCCCGGGCATATCCACCAAAGAGCTCGATGACTTTGCCGAGGCGTTCACCGTGGAGCACCACGCGCGGCCGGCTTTTAAGGGGTACCGCGGATATCCGGGGTCGGTGTGCACTTCGATCAATCAGGAAGTTGTGCACGGCATTCCGTCGCCAAAGCGGAAGGTTCGCGAGGGCGACATTTTGTCCATGGATTTCGGCGTCGAGTTGGATGGTTACTTCGCGGACGCGGCGCTGACGGTTCCGGTGGGAAAAGTTGCTCCGGAGCGCCAGAAGCTGCTGCGAGTGACGCGCGAATCGCTCGAGCAGGGAATTGAAAAGATTCGTCCCGGCAACCGTTTGGGAGATGTTTCGGCCGCGGTGCAACAGTGGGTGGAAAAGAACGGATTCTCAGTGGTACGCGAATTCGTCGGCCACGGTATCGGTACGAAGATGCATGAGGACCCACAGCTTCCGAACTATGGCTCGGCGGGACAAGGGGCCAGGCTTCAAGAAGGAATGGTGCTAGCCATCGAGCCGATGGTGAACACTGGCGGTCCGGGCGTGCGAATTCTGGAAGATGACTGGACTGCGGTCACAACGGATGGCAGTGATTCGGCGCATTTCGAACACACGGTGGCAGTCACGGCCAAGGGGCCTTGGATTTTGACGAGGCCGCGCGAAGCTAGCGGGCCTTGCTGGTAATACGAAAAGTTATTCTAGCGAGCTTGAAATAGGAGCACATGATTAGAAGGCCAGAGCCGGAAAAAAAGAAATCGACGGAAGGCAGTGGGAAAGAAGATGCCATCGAAGTGATGGCCACTGTCGTCGAGCCGCTTCCCAACGCCATGTTTCGTGTGGAACTGGAGAACAAGCATCAGGTTCTAGCCCACATTTCGGGAAAGATGCGCAAGAATTTCATCCGCATTCTGCCCGGAGATCGCGTGGCGGTGGAGCTTTCGCCATATGACCTGACACGCGGCCGGATCGTGTACAGATACAAGTAGAAGTATCAAACGCAAAAAGGAATCGAACATGAAAGTCAGGGCCTCGGTAAAGAAAATCTGTATGAAGTGCAAAGTAGTTCATCGGCGCGGCGTGGTGCGCGTGATTTGTGTAAACGCGAAGCACCGCCAGCGTCAGGGTTAGGAAGAGGGAGAACACGAAATGGCTCGCATTGCAGGTGTTGATTTACCGCCAAACAAGCGTTTGTGGGTTGGGCTGACTGCCATTTACGGCATTGGCCAGCAGCGCGCGCGTTCGTTAGCTGCACAAGCGAAAGTGGATCCCACGAAAAAGATTAAGGATCTTACGGAAGAGGAAGTGACGCATCTGCGCGCCGCAATCGAAGCCGAAGGCCGCGTCGAAGGCGATCTCCGTAAAGAAACCCAGATGAACGTTCGCAGGCTAATCGAAATTCAGTGTTACCGCGGCCTGCGCCATCGCCGCAATCTTCCGGTGCGCGGCCAAAGAACCCACACGAACGCACGTACGCGCAAAGGACCGCGCAAGGGTGCAGTAGCGGCTAAGAAAAAAACGATGGCGCGCAAGTAAAGATTGAAGGCGTAAGGAACACAGGAGAGACACCAGCGTGGCAAAAGAACCTAAAGACGCAGCAGCTGCACCAGATGCAGGAGCTGCGAAAAGTTCGAAGCGCAAGAAGGAATTTCGCAAGAAGAAGGAAAAGCGCATCGTTCCGCATGGAGTGGTGTGCATTCAGGCGACCTTCAATAACACGATCATCACTTTGACTGACCCGGATGGACGCGCCGTAAGCTGGTCTTCGGCTGGCTCCGTGGGTTTCAAGGGATCGCGCAAGGGTACGCCCTACGCTGCTCAGCAGGCCGCCATGACTGCCGCGGGCGTGGCTCGCGATCAATACGGAATGAAGTCGGTGGAAGTGCGAGTGAAGGGTCCAGGCGCAGGACGCGAGTCGGCAGTGCGCGCGCTGGCGTCTTCGGGATTGCACATCAACGCGATCAAAGACGTGACTCCCGTGCCGCACAACGGTTGCCGTCCGCCCAAGCGCCGTCGCGTATAACGCGCAAACAGATCTGGCAGTTTAAGAAAAGGAGACAAAGCTTTGGCAAGACATCGTGAAGCAGTTTGCCGCTTGTGCCGCCGGGAAGGGATGAAACTCTTCCTCAAGGGCCTGCGGTGTTTTACGGAAAAATGCGCCATCGAGAAGCGCAATTTTGTTCCGGGCCAGCACGGCCAGTCCCGCCGTCCCAAGATGGTGGGTTACGGAATCCAATTGCGCGAGAAGCAAAAGGTGAAGCGCACTTACGGGTTGCTCGAACGTCAGTTCCGCACCTATTTTGAAAAGGCGGAACGGACTAAGGGGCCCACGGGCGCAAACCTGATGGTTACACTCGAGCGCCGTCTCGACAATGTGGTCTACCGGATGGGTCTTGCGGGCTCGCGCTCGCAGGCACGCCAGCTCGTTCTGCACGGCCACATTCGCGTGAAGGGACACAAGGTCAATATCCCGAGCTATCTGGTGCAAGTGGGCGAAGACATCGCGCTCAAGGAAAAGATGCACCAGAACGCAATGGTGCTCGAAGCTCGTAACCTGGCGAATAGCCAGGGTGTGGCTCCGTGGCTCGATATAGACCGGGAAAATTTCAAAGCGCGTGTAGTGGCCATGCCGCGTCGCGAAGACGTGCAGACGCCGCCGATGAACGAGCAGCTAATCGTTGAGTTGTACTCGAAGTAGCGCGCAAAAGATCGTCAACGTTGAAAAGTTCGTAGGTTCGCTGCGGGCGAGCCAGGAGGAATGTCGCATATGTGGAAGGGATTCCAGAAACCAAAGCGGTTGGCAGCAGAACCGGAAACACTGACGGATAAATTCGGGAAGTTTTCCGCGCAGCCTTTTGAGCGCGGGTGGGGAACCACGGTGGGCAATTCATTGCGCCGCGCGCTGCTGAGCTCGATTGAAGGCGCGGCGATCACCGCGGTGAGGATCGAAGGCGTGCTTCACGAGTTTTCGCCAATTCCAGGCGTGGTGGAAGACGCAACGGACATCATCCTGAACCTGAAGCAAGTGCCGCTGAAATTGAACACCGATCAGCCCAAGACGATCACGCTAGTCGTCGATACCCCGGGACCGGTGACGTCTGCGAAAATAGAAGAAGATGCGGACATCGCCGTCCTCGACAAGAATGTGTACATCGCGACGGTCAGCGAAGGCGGAAAGCTCGAGCTCGAACTGCGCGTCAAGAACGGCCGCGGATACGTCGCAGCCGACCGCAACTTCGACGAGGACTTGCCTATCGGTTATATTCCGATCGACTCAGTGCACTCTCCGGTGCGCAAGGTTAATTACGCGGTTGAAGCCGCCCGTTTGGGTCAGATGACTGACTACGAGAAACTGACTCTCGAGGTGTGGACCAACGCCGCGATTACTCCGCAGGACGCTATCGGTCTTGCCTCGAAGCTGATGAAGGATCACATGAGCATCTTCATCAATTTCGAAGAGCAACCCGACCTGCCGGAAGAAGTGGTCGAAAATTACAGCGATCCGCGTCTGGAATATCTCGACCGTTCGGTGGAGGAACTCGAACTTTCGGTGCGTTCTTATAATTGCCTGAAGAACGCAAACATTCAGAATCTGCGCGAACTGGTGCAGAAGACTGAATCCGAGATGCTTAAGACCAAGAATTTCGGCCGCAAGTCGCTAAACGAAATCAAGGACATCCTCGTGAAGATGGGCTTGAGCCTCGGAATGAAATTTGACGAACACGGACGCATCATCTGGCCGCCATTGCCTAGCCAGACTGCTCCGCCGCCGTCCGAAGAAGGGGAGCACGGGGCGCTTTAGGCCGCGGATAAATCATGAGACACCTCGTTTCAGGGCACAAACTCGGAAAGCAGCCGGCTCATCGTCGCGCTGTGTTGCGTAATCTCGTGACAAACCTCATCGAGAAGGAACGCATCCAGACCACGATTCTGCGTGCCAGAGCGGCTCGTCCACTCGCCGAACGCATGATCACGCTGGGCAAGCGCGACTCGCTTCACGCACGCCGTCAGGCAGCTGCTTTCCTTACCACGCCGGGCGCCACGCAGAAACTCTTTTCTGACTTGGCTCCCAGGTTTGCCGATCGCCCAGGCGGTTACACTCGTATCGTTCGCGTTGGCTGGCGTATCGGGGACGGCGCTGAACTTGCAATCCTTGAGTTCATCGGTTCGGAGTTGAAGAAAAAGGAAAAGAAGCCAAGGCGGGAAGTTGCGGAAGAAGTACCCGAAGAAAAAGAGGCTGCCGCTAAGAAGTAATCTCCGCGAAAACAATCAAGAACGGCCCGCCCTGCACTGAAGGCGGGCCGTTCTTATTTTCAAGGGAACCAAAGCAGGTCACCATAGGCGTCCCTTTCATCAGAAAAGATTAATCTGGAGGCGTTGCGTCCGGCTCAGCCCGAGGCAGAGCATTGTCTTCCCGTTTCTTTCGAATATCTCCAAAAAGTATGACCAGCCCAACGACCACCTGTGCGGCGATTCCACCGGCAGTGTCGATCAACACGTCAGAAACCGCCGCGGTTCTACCGGGAACAAACGATTGATGATATTCGTCGAGCGCCGCGTAACATCCGACGACTGCAATCGCAGCGAGTGCCCACCCGAGATGCACGCCACGCTTTCCCGCGCGTATTCCTCGCAAAACGAGCAGACTCAGTATGAAATATTCCGTGACATGGCCTGTCTTGCGGATGAAATAATGGAGAAATGACAGAGTTTGTTGTGATGCGCGTGGGAAAAACCACTTCAGAATCGGAATGATGATCCGACTGGTGTTATCCGACGTAAAGATGCCGGTGGAGAACGCAGAGATTACAACAGCCCAGAGCAATGCGGGCCACCAACGTTGGAGCCACCGCATTCTTAAGTAACCTGTGCCGAGGCGCATCGCGAGCGGGTGGCCGGAAAGTTTTCCCCAGTCTCTCGCATTATTCCAGCCGGTAGTTTGGCGCTTCACGCGTGATAATCACGTCGTGTACGTGGCTCTCGCGCAATCCAGCCTGGGAGATACGGATAAACTTGCCGCGCTCTCGCAGCTCCTCCAAATTTGCGGTGCCGCAGTAGCCCATTCCGCTTCGCAACCCACCCACCAGCTGCTCCACGAGCGCCGAGAGCGACCCTTTGTACGGCACTTGGCCTTCGATGCCTTCCGGCACGGACTTGCCTCGCGCAGCCCCCTCTTGTGCGTAGCGGTCCGCAGAGCCAGCTTCCATCGCACCAATCGAACCCATACCGCGATAGGACTTAAAAGTGCGGCCCTGATACAAAATTGTCTCGCCTGGGGATTCCTCCGTACCCGCAAACAAGCCGCCGATCATCACCGAAGATGCGCCCGCAGCGAGAGCCTTGCTGATGTCCCCCGAAAATTTAATTCCGCCATCGGCAATCAGCGGCACTCCGGTATCTTTCGCCGCGCGCGCACATTCCAGTATCGCCGTGATCTGCGGCACCCCAGCTCCGGTTACAACACGCGTGGTGCAAATTGATCCCGGGCCGATTCCAACTTTCAGACCATCGACCCCCAGCGAGATCAAATCGCTGGTACCTTCGGCTGTGGCCACATTTCCCGCCACGATTTGCATTTGCGGCAGCTTGGATTTCACGGCGCGAATGGCGTCCATCACGCGGGTTGTGTGGCCGTGAGCTGTGTCTATCGCAAGGACATCCGCACTTGCGCGCGCAAGCTCCTGAGCGCGCTCCAGGAAATCGCCGGTGGCACCGATGGCCGCGCCGACGCGCAACCGCCCATGCTCATCCTTGGTTGCACTCGGGAACTCGATCTTTTTCTGAATGTCTTTTACGGTAATCAGCCCCTTCAAATTAAAATCCGCATCCACCACCAGAAGTTTTTCGATGCGATGCCGTTGCAGGATTTTCTCCGCTTCTTCCAGCGTGGTGCCGACGGGAACTGTGACGAGGTTGTCTTTGGTCATGATTCCGCTGACAGGCTGGTCCAGATTCCTTTCAAACCTTAAATCGCGGTTGGTGAGAATACCCAGCAAGTGCGCTCCGCGCGTTACCGGCAGGCCGGACACTTTGTACTTGTTCATTATGTCGAGAGCCTGTCGCACCGACAACTCCGGCGCAATCGTCACCGGATCCACAATCATCCCGCTTTCAGACCGTTTTACCTTGTCGACTTCCTCGGCCTGGCGCTCGATCGACATATTTCTGTGAATAAAGCCGATGCCGCCCTGGCGGGAAATGGCGATGGCGAGACGTCCGTCGGTGACTGTGTCCATTGCCGCGGACACAATCGGAATGTTCAGCGAAATCGTGCGTGTGAGACACGTACGCGTGTCAGCTTGCGCTGGAAGCACCGACGACTTTCCGGGCAAAAGCAGAACGTCGTCGAATGTCAGCCCTTCAGGGATAGCTCCATCAATCATCATTGCTCCTGTACCTGCAAATCAGCCCATAAACGACAAAGCCCAGCAAGGTTCGCCGGGCTGCAGAACGATTCTTTTATCGCGAATTCCTTCATTAGTGAATTTACGATTTTAGGCTTAACGCTCGCCGAAATCAAGGCACCGAACTCGATCAGCCAGATAGAGAAGAGCGCGTGCAGACTGCCCGGACGCTCGATCAACTCAGTAACTTGCCGGCGAGCAAGTAATCAACACTGAACTTTCCCGGGCCAGAACAGATCAGCCAGATAAAGAAGAGCACGTACAGGACTTCCGGAAGGTAAAGAACATCGTCGAGCCAGTTAAGAGATGAAAGTCCTTTAGGCACGGTGGAAAGCGTATTGGTCAGGATGGCGACAAACATATCGATCGCTAAAGCCGCGCAGGCCGGACTCGAAAGAAACCCCACTGTCACTAAAGATCCGCAAACGAACTCGACACCCGCCACGAAATAAGCCGTCTCGCGGGGAAACGGGACTTTGGCCCTAACGAGCGTATCGTAAACTTGTTTTGTGCCCCCGGCGGAAAAAAATTTGTTTGCCCCGGAGATGGCGAAGAACAGCCCGATCGAAACGCGTACCAGCAGGATGGCATATTGTTCCGAGCCACTGCTACCCGACAGCACAAACTGGACCAACTGTTTCCAATCCATCGCTTGTCCCTCCATCGGAGGATGCCTCCGCCAGACGGAATCCCCCAACCGGTGGAAAACGTCACCGCTCCATTTCAGTCTGAGTCAGCATTATCCGCTCTTTCGTTCTTTTGCATACGGAGGCGGAGTTATCTACAAGATTGCCCATTTTCCACTGCGGTTAGGACGTTCGCGGCGGCCTTAAGAGTGCGGCTGAAGCAATTGCCGAACGAGTCCGTGGAGATGTAGGTCTGCTTGCTGCTCATGTTGGAATTTTGCCCTAACTCGAAACCGTTCGGCGTCGCAATGAAAAGCGCGAGGTCCGTGGGAGTGACTTCATTCGATACGCTGCTTTTGAAAATGGGGAATCCTTCGAGCGTATCGGTTTCCTCGCGTTGAAATTTCTGATCGATAGAGCTCTGTTCAGTGATATTGCCGTCGCTCAGAACTTCCTCGTCAATGCTCGCCGTGATGGGATAGGAAAAATCCGTCTCTTTGGTGGTAAAGAGCGGACCTTCGGAAGTGGTGGTCTTGGCATGCGTGGTGGAAGTCTGCACGATGCTCTGAATGAAAGCGGTAGCGGTGCTGGTGATGTTCGTAACGTTGCTGAAGTTGAGCTGCTGTTCAACTTTTGTCTGCACCCGGCCGTGCGAGGTATTCACGAATCCGCTGATGGTGAAGTTGTCGGTATTCGCGACCGTCACTGTCCCGCTGCCCAGACCGTTCGAATCAAGAGTTACGTTGTTTGTTACAGAGGGATTGGGCGCGGTCAAGGTGTCTTCGGTCAGTGCTCCGGTGACCTGTTTCGACCCGTGGTCCCCGTAGACCAGCAGTTGCGCGGTCATACTAAAAAATTGGAACGCGTTGAAGACACTCACTCCAACAGCGTGCGGCAGTCCGTCATCTAAAGTACCCGCAAACGGCGTTAGGTCCACACGGTACGGAACGAAATTCAGCGTCTGGACACCCGGGATGGGCACCCACAAACCTGGATCAATGCCGCCGGTATAAATCCATGGGTAAACAGGTGCTGCACCCGCGGCCTTACCATCGACGCTGATCTCAACTTCGCGGAATGCAGTATTTCCGCAATCTCCAAGCTGGGGCGCGATGCTGTTCGGAACGCAGAAAAACCACTGCTCTTCTTCGTTCTGGCTCTGCGCGACCACGTCCAGATAGAGGGCTTCGGTGTTTTTCGGAAATGTGAAGCTCTGGGTCACTCCTGGACTTGAAGAGTTGAGCTGGAACGAACTGTTGCCGTTGCTTTGCACCGGAACCACAGCATCGGCTGTGCGTGGAGCGGGATTGAAGAAGTCTGCCTGAAAAAACTCGAGTTTGAACGTGCCGAAGATGATCGAGTTCAAACCGTCTGCGCCCACGATATTTCCAAGGCTTGCGAAGCCGGTTTGTGCCGTCTTGAACAGCGAGCTGTAATCAGTGAGATCGCGCTCGACGTGCCATGTGTCGGTCTGCGATTGCAAAGGCTCTGCGGTGGTTCCGAAGTAAATGTTCACTCCGGCGAAGAAGACTTGTCCCGTGCGGTCAAATTGCACGCCCGGCTGGATGGAAAAATCCGCAGTGAAGACGACCTTGGCCCAGGGCCCCGGGCAACTCGAAGGCGGCGTGAAGTTGAAATCTTTGTTGTTGAAGTCGTCGAAAGCCTGATCGGTCAGAAGCGTAACTTCGCAATGTCTTGTGTTCGGGCGTTGTATCGCGGGGTCGGCAGTTGCTACCAGCGATGAGCCGACACTCAAATTATTCGATTGAGCTGAACAAACTGATGAAACTGTAAGGCCCAAGGCCAGCAGGCTAGCGGCGAATACGATCATCTTGGACCGCGCCAGGCACGTGTACATGGAGTGAATCTCCTTTGGGTAAAAGTGCCGCAGAGCATAACACAGCGACGCGATTTCTGGAGCGAGGGTTTTTGGAGAGATCTGGCGCGCTTGAATTCTCTCGCGTCGAAATTATGTGGGCATCCGTTCGACCCATTTTGCGCGGAATGCGGGAGCCGGGAACGGATCCGCAAAGTACTGTGTTTCACGCGCAACTTTGTCGCCGCTGAACTCCATAATGCTCACAGTGTGGATGGCTTGGCGTCATACATCAGGATAAATTCGGTGACCCAAAGATTACCGCTGCCAACGATTCGCCGGATAGTAAAACGCTTTTTGTTCGGCTGGCTCTCGCGCTGACCTTGTATGTTGCTTCGACCGCGGGTTAGCTCGCCAGACTGCGGGTATTCCAGCACCGCGTCCTCGCGATAGATGAGGTGCTCAGTTTCAAAATCGTTGGCATCGGACGCCGCCCAATGCTGATCCAGTGCCGCACGAATCTCTTGATCCCGCACGCCAGGATCCTCCTTCTTCTGTTGTTGACCGTTCATCTTCAGCCTCCAATTTGACAGAAGCTAAATGCTTTAGCGGAACCGAAACGGGCGCTATTCCGTTTTCGCCAACGCTTGACGACTTCATGTCCGGGCCGGGCGTTAACCGTACTTGAGGGAGGTGCTTTGTCCGACCTCGATGATGTAACCGTCAGGATCGCGGATGTAGCAGCGAATCTCGCCATACTTGGCAATCGGCTCCGTAAGGAACTCGGCTCCTCGACTTTTCCATAATTCGTAGCACGCGTGAATATCCGCAACACGGAAATTCATAAAGCTATTGATGTGATTCGGGTCGGGGACGCTGAGCGTTACCGTCGGCTTATCCGGAGTCGGGCCGCCTCCAACGTTCAGAATCATCCAGATATTCGCAAGCTGAAGGTACGGAGGTGCATTGCCGTCACCCATAGTCAGAATGCGAGCGCCGAAGACCTTCTCGTAGAAGCGCGCCGAACGCTCTTTGTCGGCGACGGTGAGAAAATACGCGATGCTGATCCCTTCGCGCGGGGGCATCTCATAGCTCTTCTGTTCCACTTGTACGGCGGTCATTGGTGGCTCCTTTCGATATGGTGCGCAGAATATTCGCCAAACATCACTACAGATATTCGAAACGTGTCCGCCAAGCTTGGCTTCGAACGCGTCTTAAGCCTACAAAAAGCTGTTCAGGCTCTTCCTACGAGTTGTTATTCCGCGGATCGTCTTTCGGGTTGAGGTATTCCAGTCCTAGCGGGCTGATCGCGGTGATTTGCGTGACGTACTCGCCGGATTTCGCCCAATGGAAATGGTGCGTGTTGCCGGGGAGAATGATCACGGCGCCGGGCGGATAGGCTTCGAGCTTACTCGCGTCGAATTCATCGCCCCGTCCGATATAAAAGACCCCAGAAATTACGGTATAGACGCGATCCTCCGGGTGCTTGTGAGGCATCAGCTTCGCACCGTGTGGCGCTTTGACCCTGATGGTGTAAGGGCCGGGCTGCGAGGGCTGACCCACGACCACGGCCAGCAGGACGCCAGGTGGAAACTCCGGGAATGCTTTCCAATCGACATCGTCGGGCAAGATGGTCTTGAAAACGTCCTGCCCGAGTTGGTGAGGCCGAACTTCATTTTGCGGTGCGCGTTGTGCGCCGCTGGTTTCCTGAGACATACAATCCTCCTTCGTGCGGAAAATTTAAAACATCACACAGACTTTGTCCGATTCTTATGTCGCTGAAGCCGACTTCTTCTTTCCCTCGAGTGCCGGCAGAAGAAGTTTCAGGAGCGCTTGATCCGAGAACGGGTTCTGACCTGAGATCAACTCGCGATCTTGAAGGACGTAGCTCTGCCATGGAGCGACCACGCTCACGTCGCCGCCCGCTGTACGCAAGGCAAAGTCCGGGTAGAAGAGAACCTTGCCGCCAATCTCAAGCGGCTCGCGCTGCTGCTCTTCCGCTGTCGAAAAGATCGTCATCTTATATCCAGCATAGATCCAGCCTTGGGCCTTGGCGTGCGCTCCGGCGGCATCGCCCGCCGAGAGCGCGGCGACGAACTCCTTCGAATTCGGAAGCGCCGAGAGAAGTGAAATCGGGCCATGGCAGAGCACAGCCGTAGGCTTGGATGTTTCGTGAAAGTGTCTCATCACTATGCCGGCATTGGGATCATCGAGAAGATCGATCATCGGACCATGGCCGCCGGGGACGAAAACGGCGTCATATTGATCCAGGCCCGATGCGACGACATCCGCGATGCGTCTTGGATCTCTGAGCCCAGCCAGGCCGTCGCGGAATAGCATATAGTCCTGAAGCTTGGCCGCGTCCCCGCCGAAGAAATCGGCGACCTCTGAATGCACATCCACTTGGGGCGCATTGCCTTTGGGGTTGGCGAAAGTGATTTCGTAGCCCTCCTTCATCAGGGCGCGAACCGGAACCGTCAGTTCGTTGAGGTAGTAGCCGGCGCCGGTATATACCTTGCCATCCTTCAACGGCAAACCGCGACCGCTCGAAACTAGCACTAAGACTTTTCCTTTACTTGTCATCGTTATTCTCCTTTTTGAAATCGATTTCTGTTCTCCTGAAAATGAGCCGGCTCTTTAAACCTTCTGTTCCCCACGACCGCAAGCTAGCGCGGCGCGATTTGGCCCAGATAATATCCGAGGCGATTTTCGACGTCGCCCGGCTTTTGGAATCCGAGCGCCGTCAGCGCTTTGATCCCATTCTGGGCGGCGGGTCGTCCGAGCGACTTGATGCACGCGTCCCAGCCGGAGTCGATCTCGACGTCCGGCGGCAGGCTGGCGTTGACCAGGCGCTTGGTGTTGGCGATGACCCATTTGTCGAACTTGGCGATACGCGTCGCGAGCGCCTCTACGTACGCATCCAGTTCGGCGTCGGGCAGCGCGCGATTGATGTAGCCGTAGGCCTCGGCTTGTTCCGCTCTGATGTCGTCGGAGCTCAAGAGCACCTCGAGGGCGCGGTTTCGGCCGATGAGTCGGGGCAGCCGAGCCATGGGTCCTCCGCCGGCGACCATCCCTACGCCCACCTCCCATTGCGAGATGATAGTTTTCTCGCGGCTGGCGAAACTCATGTCGCATGCCAGCGTGATCTCGCTGCCGTTCCCCGTCGCACGGCCGCGGATCAGGGCGATAGAAGCGACTGGCAAGCGAGTCAAACGCACAAGAAAGTCCGGCCACGCCTAGAGTCCAGTGGGGCCTTGAGGGATGCTGGTCAAGTCCTCGATCTTGGTGGTGAAGTCGGAGTGATTCAGAAAGTAGTCGGGGACTGCGCTGTCGAAGACCACGACTCTGACCTGCTCGTCGGCCTCCAGAGCCTTCATGACTTCCTGAAACTCCTTGACCATTTGCGGGCCCATCACGTTGAGTGGCGGGTTGTCGATCGTTACGCGCCAATAGGAGGGCGATCGCTTGGTCACGCGAAGTTGTGAGGGCTTCGTAGCTGCGCTTGCAGTTGTCATGTCATTCTCCTGTATGTATGTTTGACTCGGAACCGGTTGAACGTCCTGAACGCTTTATTAGTTTTGGATTATTTGTTTGTTGCCGGCGGTTGGTTGATTAGTGCTGCGCCTGCGTTGCTGACGATCTCATCCTGGGAATCGGCGCCTCCCGAACAACCGATGGCGCCGATAATCGCGCCCTGTTCGATCAATGGGATGCCGCCTCGAGAGGCAATGACTCCATCGAACGCGAGCAGATAGTTGAGATGCATAATGTTGATACCGACCTCGAACTCCTTCGTTGGGCGGCGAAAGGTCGCGGCCGCTTTCGCCTTGTGCTCGGCAATCTGAATCGAGGCAAGCATCGCGCCGTCCATTCGTTGAAATGCGACGAGGTTGCCGCCGGAATCGACCACCGCTACGTTCATCTTCCAATCCCGCTTCTTCGCCTCTGCTACCGCCGCGTGAATAAGCACCTGGGCGCGGTCTAGCGATATCGGCGGGCCGTACGGAGTGTCGAAAGGCATTTTGCCCGGCACAAAATCGAGCGGGTTTGTTTCCGTGGCCTCCGGCGCTCGACTCGCACCGGCGGCGTTTGCTGTTTTCTCATTTGACATACGTCCTCCTGCAATTGATCGCAAACTTCTGCGGCTGGCCAGCTCCGCGGCGTGGTAGGTCTTCGCGGCAAAGCTGACGGAATCACCTCGGCCGCCGTCATCGCTGACAACGACGAACCGATGTGAGCGGCAACTCAAGCAGAAGCGTGAGCGGCTTTCTCTCCGAGGAGCTTCACAAGCGCTTGAGCCGTGACTGTCGATGACGCGGGGTTCTGGCCGGTGATGAGACGGCCATCAACGACATGGAAAGGCTGCCAGTTAGCAAGCTTCTCAAACGTGGCTCCCAGTCGCAGCAGCTCGTCCTCAACCAGAAACGGCACCACATGCGTCAATCCCACTTCCGCTTCTTCTCCGTCGGTGAAGCCGGTCACATGTTTCCCCTTCACCAGTGGCGCGCCATTGTAAGTAACGTGACGCAACACTCCAGGCGCATGGCAGACGAAAGCTATCGGCTTGCCGGAGTTGTAAAAGGACTCGATTAAATCGACGGAATCAGTGCTTTCCGCCAAGTCCCACATGGGGCCGTGCCCGCCCGGGTAAAATACTGTATCGAAGCCGTCAGCTTTCATATCGGCAAGCTTGGCCGTCGAGGAAAACGCCTTTTGTGCGGCGCTATTCTGCTTGTACCGCGCCATGGCCGGCGTCTGGTTGTCCGGCATGTCGCTCTTCGGATCGATGGGTGGTTGTCCACCCTTCGGTGATGCGAGGGTCAGCTCGATTCCAGCGTCCGTGAAAACAAAGTAGGGGGCTGCGAATTCTTCAAGCCAGATACCGGTCTTGCGGCGGGTGTTTCCGAGTTGATCGTGCGATGTTAGTACCATAAGTATTTTCATGCTCTTCTCTCCTTTGCTCTCTTGGGGGCCATGTCCGGCGCGCCGAGGTAAGTCGACTAGGGCTGGTACCCGTCCGACATCCACTTTGCGAATAGATCAATGTTAGATTGAGGCCACGGACCTTCCCCTATCGGCGGTCGCGGCGGCATCAACGGGCCACCGATGCCCCGAATGCGGTCGTAGATGGCGGCCGCATGCGCTTTGACCTCATCATAACTTGCCAGGTTGAACCCTTTTTTCATGCCTTCGATGTCGCGCTCGGTAAAAAGCGGACGAATGTTCGCTTGAAAGCTCGTCAGTTCGCCATCGTTTATGCTCCTCTCGAGATAAAACCCGGAACACCGGTTGCCACCACTTTATTCAGCCTCTGTCTAGTCTGAATACGATTGATTTCGTCGAGCGCGTCCTGTGGAAGAGTGGAGATGTCAAAATTCTCTTTCGCGCGGGCCGCACTTTTAGGCGTGGTAAGCAAAGCCGTGCCGCGCTGCACCGCCCAAGCAAGCAGCACCTGTGCCGGCGTCTTTCCAACTCGAGCGGCGATAGCCAAAATGATTGGATCTTCGAGAAGTCCCGGCTTCATCCCGTGCCCCAATGGTGCAAAAGCCAAAAGCACAATGCCGTTCCGTTTGCAGTAGTCCAATAGCTCCGTTTCCGGCAGATACGGATGCGATTCTACCTGAACCACGGCCGGCTTGATTCTCGCTGATTCATAGATGGGCTTCAGTCGATCTAGATCGACGTCCGAAAGTCCGATGGCCCGGCACTTGCCGTGGTCCACGAGAGTTTCCAGCGCTTTCCAGGTGTCGAGCAAAGTCACGCCCTGGTCGTAAATCACATTGCCGTTTTGATCCCGAGGATCCTGGTTGTCCCCGGGCTGGAATGCAAATGGGGTGTGAATGAGATAGAGATCCAGATACTTGAGTCCGAGTCTCTCCAGACTCGCCTCGAAAGCCGGTTCGACGCGCTCGGGCCGGTGGTTGGAGTTCCACAGCTTTGTGGTGACAAAAATTTCTTCGCGCGCGACCCCTCCAGCCGTAAGTCCTGCTTGCAACGTCTGACCTACCTCGCGCTCGTTCCCGTATCGTTCCGCGCAATCGAAGTGCCGGAATCCGGCTTCCAGTGCGTCTCTGGTGGCAGTTATCGTCACGGCTGGGTCAGGAATTAAGGTGCCAAAGCCGAGTGCGGGAATACGGCCGGCTCCGTGGTTGAGTGGAATTCTCGTCAATCGCAGATCAGAAGATTCGACCATGGTTACGCCTCCAAATCCGCGAGACTAAACATCGGCGGAGAGCCGGTGAGATAGCCAGGTAGGTCGCCATTCTACAACGAAATCAGAGGGCCAGTCGTCAGCAGTCGAATTAAGGGGAACTGATTCGGATTTCCGGAAAACTGAGTCACCGCCAACTGGGTTGTAATTGCAGGGACGTTCCGTCTGTCCGAACCTTATTGTTGAAGCATCTGGGAGAATTGACGCAGCTCAGCGACATTCAAATCCGAAGCGGCGCAGAAATCCATTCCATCGTGTGACCAGGAAACGAGATTGTAGCCCTGGATGCTCTGAACTCCAGGCCGCATCGACGTTTTCGGATCCTGAGGCCAGACGAACACATTGATGAAATGCTTTTGCCGCTGATAGACAAGCGCGGCGACATTTCGATGATCGACGTAATCGAGACGGCCTCCCACGAGTGGGAAGCCCTGATCCTTCAGATCGACGACCGGGGGCGCAAAATCCAATTTGCCGTCGAACCACGGTTTCACGGTGTGCCGGTCCGTGGATTCAACATCGTACAAGTGACCCGGCTGCAACGAGCGGATGTGGCTCGCGACGATTTCCTCGGCAACCAAATTCTCTGTCTGTCCGCCAATATTCGGGAGCACCCTCGCGCCTAAAAAAACTGCGATGAGGATGGCAGCGGCAACCGCCAGCCACTCGAGCACCGGGCGGCGCGGCATCGGAATGGGTTGCGGACGGGCCTCCGCAGGAAGCGCCGCACGGATGCGGGATCTGAGGCTTTCCGGTGCCCGCTCGTAGAGATTCGCAGCCCGCAATGAGTCGCGCAGGGCGTTCTTGCCACGCAACTCTCCGGCACAATCCGGGCAGGTCTTCAAATGCTCCTCGAATTCAACGCTGCGAACGAGATCAAGTTCGCCGTCAAAATATCCTTCCAGCAATAACTGGTTATTTTCGCAGGCCACGTTGCTCCTCCTTCGCGCGCGCAAGCAAAAGGCGCTCACGCAATTGGGCGCGCGCGCGAGCCAAGCCTGACATCACTGTGCCCATGGGCACTCCCGTCACCTCGGCGATTTCCTTGTAGGACATGCCTTCAAGTTCGCGCAGCACTATGACCTCACGAAAATTCACAGGCAATTTATCCAGGGCCTCGCCAAGCATGCGGCTATCGGCTGATTTCAAAAGCGCCGCTTCCGCATCTGCGTTTTCGGTGTCGGCTGTATGAATCTTTTCGTCGAACTCCTCCGCCAATTCAGCGGGCCGATTCTTTTCAAAAAATGAATAACAGGTATTGCGCACGATCTTCAACACCCAGGCGCGGGCGTCTCCTCCCTGATAGCTGCCGAAGAACTTGAACGCGCGGAGATATGCCTCCTGAACGATGTCTTCCGCATCGTGAGGATTGCGTACGAGCCAGCGCGCAAGGTTGTAGGCTGCATCTAAGTGCGGCAGCACAACCTGCTCGAAGCTTCCCGCCGACCCTGCCCCGCGTTGTTGTTCTCCCATACTGGCATTAGATTCTCAGTCTTCCAGACCGGATATCAACCTAATTTATTCCCACAAAATGCTCTTAGAGAATAGCTTTTGGACCTCTGAGCTTAGTCGCAAATGACGGGAATATTTGACGGCATTGGGGTGTCTAGATAGGGGAACGCAGCACAAAAGGGCCTTCCGGCTGACGTTGCTGCGCAACTTGAGGAGAGTATATGTCGGACTACATTGAAAAGAATCTCGATAACGATGGAGTGGATCGTCGCGGCTTTTTGAAGTGCATGGCTTGGGCCGGTACGGGCACGCTATGCCTCGTGCAGGGCGGCGTTTTGAAATCATTTGCGCTGACCGATGTATTACAAAAAAATGTCGGTAACCTGAAAGGAGATCTCAGCTTCGTCCAAATAAGCGATAGCCACATCGGCTTCAACAAGCCGGCGAATCCGGACGTGACAGGGACGCTCCGCGAAGCCATCGCCAAGATTAACGCTCTGCCCACTCCTCCTTCTTTCGTTCTCCACACGGGCGATCTCACTCACCTCTCAAAGCCCGAGGAATTCGACACGCTGTCTGAATCGTTGAAAAGTCTGAAGACCGAGCGCATCTTTTACGTTCCCGGCGAGCATGACGTGCTCAATGACAACGGCGCGATGTTCCATGAGCGTTTCGGCCAGGGGACGCAAGGCGACGGCTGGTACAGTTTCGATCAGAAGGGTGCGCATTTTATCGGCTTGGTCAACGTGCTCAACCTGAAGGCGGGCGGCCTTGGCACTCTCGGCCATGAGCAGCTCGAATGGCTGGAAAAAGACGTTGCCAAATTGAAGAGCAGCACTCCCATTGTTGTCTTCGCGCACATCCCGCTCTGGTCGGTTTATCCGCAATGGGGTTGGGGCACAGATGATAGCGAACAAGCGCTTTCCTACATGAAGCGATTCGGCTCCGTGACAGTTCTGAACGGACATATTCACCAAACCATGCAGAAGATCGAAGGAAACATTACATTTCACACCGCGTGTTCGACGGCGTTTCCGCAACCGCAACCAGGCCAGGCGGATGCTCCGGGTCCCATGAAAGTACCGGCAGAAAAACTGCGCGGCTTGCTTGGTATCACCGATGTGAACTTTGTCCGCGGCAAACACACACTGGCAATAGTGGATTCAACACTTCAAGGATAAAAGGAGATTCAAATGCGACGCTCGATAGCACAACAAAGCAGAACTGCACGGGTTCTCGGAACTGCAATTCTTGGAGCGGCGGCTGCGCTTTCGCTCTCGCTCGCAAGCAGCGTTTTACGGCCGAGTTCCGTTATCGCGGCTCAGGAAAAGCCCGGCGCGACAGTGGTCACCATCGATAACTTCAGCTTCGCACCCATGCAGCTTGAGATACCCGCGGGTACGGAAGTCACGTGGATCAACAAGGACGACGTGCCGCATACGGTCGTGAGCGACGATCACAAATTGTTCAAATCGCGGGCGCTTGATACTGACGAAAAGTTTTCGTTCACCTTCAAGGATCCCGGCACATATGAATACTTCTGCTCCGTCCATCCGAAGATGGTCGGCAAGATCGTTGTAAAGTGAGGCCCAGCCGTGAATCCATTCAACATTCGTGAAGCACTGCTGGCCAAACACGCGCAACATGTCGTGTTAATCCACTTTCCGATCGCTCTCTGCATGGTTGGCGTGGCGTTTGACTTCGCCGCATATTGGACAAAACGCAGCGCTCTCGCCACGGCGGCGTATTACAATTTTACCGTGGCTGCCATTTTCACGGTGCCGGTTGTAGCTACCGGCCTGCTGGCCTGGCAGTTCCAGCTTGAAGGGGAAAAGCTAAAAGGAATATTGTTGCAACATCTGGTACTTGGAGTCATTTCGAGTGTGATGATCTGCATCGTGTGGTACGTGCATTTCCGATCGCGTCGTGCACTGGAACAGAGGTTGCCCCGCTATTGTCTGGCGATGGAGCTAGTTGTCATGGCGCTCGTCGCCGTGACCGCCCACTTAGGCGGATATCTGACCGGTGTCAACGTTTCGGCTTAGGCCCGCATAGGCAACGCGTAGGTAGGCTTCCAAAACGAGTTTCGCGGAGGCGTCGAGTCATGGCGCAGTTGTCCTACCGGCTGGAAGTTCCCGGCCCGTAGCTTGCGCCACGCTCGCCGTGTCTCTACCATTAGAGTTGTGAAAGAGTTCGTCCCGCACAAGACCCTTCGGAATCCTCACTTCATGACCATCGCGGCAAATTTCTGGCCTCGCAAATTTCCGCGCCTAAATGCAAGCGTCTCGCGGTTGTTCGAAGTCGAGCCCGGAACGCAAATCCGTGGAGAATGTCATTGGCAGGATAAACCTCAAAATCGCCCGACGCTGGTTCTGCTTCACGGTTTGGAGGGATCGAGTGAATCCGGGTACATGCTCGGTACAGCCGAAAAGGCTTTCGTCTCTGGATTCAATGTAGTTCGGCTCAACCAGCGAAATTGCGGCGGCACCGAAAAACTAACGCAGACTCTTTACCATTCGGGTTTAAGCAACGATATTAAAACCGTTCTCCTCGAACTAGTCGACCGCGACGGTTTGCCTGAAATCTTCGCCACGGGCTTTTCCATGGGCGGCAACCTTGTTCTAAAAATGGCCGGAGAATTCGGCGACGCCGCGCCTCCGCCAGTGCGCGCATTTACAGCAATTGCTCCTTCCCTTGATTTGGCCGCTTGTGCGGACGCCCTTGCCGAGTCGCGAAATTTTCTCTACAACCGTCATTTTGTAAAGAGGCTCAAAAGGCGAATGCGTTATAAGGCCGGGTTATTCCCCGGGCTTTTTCCGCTCGACCTTGTCGCTTTCCGGCGCATTGGGACCGTGCGGGATTTTGATGATGTGGTGACAGCTCGCTTCTGCGGGTTTCGGGACGCGTCCGACTATTATGAACGTTCGAGCGCAGCAAATGTTATTGGAGCCATCCGGCGGCCGACTTTGATTTTGACCGCTCAAGATGACCCGTTCGTGCCATTCCGGCCATTCCAGAATTCAGCGATTCAGTTGAATCCGAATATAACCTTGATCGCACCGCCGCACGGAGGCCATTGCGCGTTTATCTCTCAAGAGACAGGTTCGGACCGATTCTGGGCTGAAGCGCGCATCGTGGAATTCTGCTTGAGCAAATCCTCAATCGATCGCGAAAAGCACAAGACCGTTCACGCCGAGGTGTGATTAGCGATCACGGAACGGGCGTTTCAAGCGAAGGTTGAAATCCGCGGGTGAGCAGCAGCGCCGAGCCGGACGCGGCGATCACCATGTCGTCTTCACAACGCATCCCGTAATCTCCAACAACGTAAATTCCGGGCTCATTCGAAAATGTCATTCCCTCTTTCAGAATTGTGTGGTTGCCGCGAACGAGGTAAGGAGCTTCGTGCCCGTCCATGCCGATTCCATGTCCGAGCCGGTGAGAGAAATATTTATAGTCCGGACCGAATCCCGCATCGGCGATCACCTTGCGCGCCGCGTCATCCACAGATCCACATTCGTGGCCTGCGGTCGCTGCGGCCAGCGCCGCGTCTTGTGCGTGTCGAACGATTTCAAATGCGCGATGTAGCTTTTCTGGCGGCTTGCCGAGGACTCCCATTCGCGTGATATCTGACTGGTAGCCTTCAACGGTGGTTCCGTCGTCGATCATCACGCCGACCCCTTCGCGAAGAATTTGCTCCTCGCGCGAACCGTGGGGAAGCGCAGAAGAGGGTCCAAAGGTGACGGACGCCTCTCCTCGAAGCCCCATCTTGGTGTAACCGCGCATAACCAGAGCAGCGACTTCACCCTGCACCATGCCTTCACGCAGCGAAGCAAACGTCGCTTTGTATACGTCGAGTGTCGCCCCGCAAGCCAATCGCATCAAATCAAGCTCATGCTGGCTCTTTTGAGCGCGGCATCCCACCGTAATCGGATCGCCACTGGTGTATTCGAGCCAAGACGCCGCATGTCTTAACCCATCGTAAAAAACGTAACGCGTCGTTTCTTCAACTCCGACCTTTCCCGTGCGAACGCTACGCTCGCCGAACCATTTCGCTACGATTCCGTACGGACTCTCGTCCTCCTGCCACACGCGTATTTCAATGGGCAAACGAAGCTGCTCGCGCAGCCTTCCTTCTTCAAACGCCGGGCAAATGATGAGCGGTTCGCCCTGGCGCGGGATCATGAGCGCGAGGATGCGCTCGCTCGGCCACCAGTGAATTCCCGAGTAATACAAGAGCGTTGTTCCGGGGGTAACATACAGGGCCTCAAATCGCGGCTTCGCATCGCTCATCAACTGCTGAGCATGTGCGATGCGTCCCTGCAATTCCGTGGTGCTGATCGGTTTCACCCGATCACCCAGCGGCTGCAACTTGTCAAAAGCGTGTGGAAGCGGCTCGGATAGGCGTTCGGCTACGGCATTTTGGGCTTCAGCTAAGCCACCAAAAATTGAACTGGCCAAAACGGCTCCGGAAGCCACTGAGGCCGCTTTGAATAAATCGCGCCGCGAAAGTTTCATTTATTGCTCCGCTCGAATTAATGGAAGTGCGAAATGAGAACAGCATCGGTGAGTATGCGGCCGTGCGCATAAATGATTTGCTTCCCATCGGGAGATAAAGAATAGGCTCCCCACTCGAAATCCGAACCGGTAGTCATTACTTGCTTTGCAGGAGCTGGCGCCGCGCCAGGCGACGTGACTGGTTGGGCCCAGATGCTAACGAGCCCGCTTTTATTGACAGGGTAAAGGACCGCATGCCCATCTTTTGTCCAGGTGAGTTTCTGTCCGCCGTCGCCAGTGAAGGCTACTTCCTGCGGCAAGTCATACGTGCTGCGGATTTCGCCCCCGGAGAGTCCGACAACGGCAAGCTTCGGGGGCTTGCTCAGATCGGGCGTATAGGCCACGGCAACAGAATTGCCGTCCGGTGAGATTACGGGACTTTGCACTTCAAGCTTGGTGATCTCGGCTGGCGTGCCTCCCTCAATGCCGACTTTCATCAGGCGATATACATTATTGGAGACGTCAACGTAAACGACGAATTTGCCGTCCGGAGAGCAGGAAGGCTGAACATCTCGCTTACCGTTTGAGAGCAGCGCCACGTTCGTCCCGTCGATATCTGCGCGCCAGACGGAGCTGTTTCCCCCCGAACCTCTTGTACCAAAGACAAAATGGCGCCCATCTCCGCAAACCGAGAGCCATCCTGGAGATTCGGTGCCGGGCAAAATGTCGTGGATGTTTGTGCCGTCGAGCGCTGCGCTGGCAAGTCGAAGCGCACCCGAAGTGTAGTAGCCATAGATAATCTTGTCCCCGGGAGTCCAAATGATCCCGGTAATACCGTCGGCGCGGCTAATGCCACTGGTAACCTGTCGGGGTGCGGAGAGCGAGGCGCTGCTGCCGAAGTTTGTGATCCAGAGGTTTCCCGCGAATCCCACCTGGACGGTGGCGAGAGTCGAACCATCCGACGTAAGGCTAGCTCCAACGTAGAAGTTTAAATCGTTTGTGATTCTCCGCGGTTCGGCTCCCGGATAACTCAGTTCGAATAGCTGAGAGTTCAAAGAATCTTTGCTCACGCGTGCACCGAAAAGAATGGCAGACCCGTCGGGTAACCAAGCCATCTGATCCGGAAAAATCCAGTCGGAGAAGCCTAGTCGCGTTCTGGCCTTGGTGTCCAGGTCCACAGTCTCAATCGCAAACTTGCTGGATTCTCCGTCTGGATTGTCCGCAACCGCGATTCGTTTTCCATCGGGAGACCACGCGGGACCTTGGCCGGAAAAAAAGCTTGGGCGGTTTAGAGCAAGGAGATTCTGTTCTCCGGTCCCATCTGCATTCGCGACGAGCAGATTGGACGTCTTTAACTTAGTGGCCTGCCTAACAAAAACAAACTTCTTGCCATCAGGCGAAAAGCTAATAGGGCTGTCCACATCTACGATCACTTGGTGCGGAGAGCCTCCCAAGGACGGCACTTGAAAGAGCGTTCCGACACCGACAGATTCGTCGCGTTTCACAAAATAGAGATAGTTCCCATCTATAGAAAATGTAAGTCCTTCGATCTCACCGGGCGACCCCAGTTCAACTTGGGCCGTGCTTCCCGTGGCCAACTGGCGAATCCAAATCCCGTGGGATCCCTTTTCGTCGGAAACGTAGCAGAGCCATTTGCCGTCGCTTGATATCGCAGCTGAATGGACGTTTCCAGTGGAAGTTACCGGCGTAATGGTCATCTGCGAAAACGAAGGCGGGTTTTCGTGGCGCGTAGTTCGATAATGTAAAAATAGTGCGACCATCGCAGCCAGTCCGAACATGACAGGAACTATTCTTGCGGCAGTGCGCCAGCCTGATTTTGCAGGCACCTCTGTAACGGCAATACTCTGCGCCGACGCGGGAGTAACACCGGAGCCCGAGGGCTGCGCAGCGTAGCTACCCGATTTGGGGTTCGTACTGCCACCGGACCAGGCGCTGGCAGTGCCGCTGCCGGCCCGGCCGGAATCCGAGTCACGCTTCAGACGTTTCAAATCCCCGCGAAGCTCGGCGGCCGTTTGATATCGCAAGTCGCGATCTTTCTCCAGGGACTTGCCTATGATTTCTTCCAGTTTCGGCGGAACGTTGGGATTCAGAGAAGATGGCGAAGGAGGAGTTCGATTTAAGATCGCGTCGAAAATTACCGCCGAAGTGTTTCCGTTGAAAGCACGTTGGCCCGTAGCCATCTCATACAGCACGACGCCGAGGCTGAAGAGATCGGTGCGAGCGTCCAGTTCTTCGCCTCGAGCTTGTTCGGGTGACATATACGCGACAGTTCCTATCGCGGAGCCCGGGCTCGTGAGCATAAGATTGTCTGAGGTGAGATCGCTCGCCGTTGGTCCGCCCCCAACCGATTCTGCAATACGCCGCGAGACCCCTTGTTTAGCAAGGCCGAAATCCAAAATCTTTGCTTGCGAGCGCGTCGTGATGAAAATATTGGCAGGTTTGATATCGCGATGGACGATGCCGCGAGCATGCGCTGCGTCCAACGCATCGGAGATTTGGGAACCAAAATCCAGCAATGCGTCCGTCGCAACGGGCCGGCCCGCGATTCGTTCGCGCAGCGTCTGGCCCTCGAGCAACTCCATCACTAGAAACGGCCGGCCGTTGTGTGAGCCCACATCGTAAATTGTGCAGATACCTGGATGGTTTAAAGAAGATGCGGATCGAGCCTCGCGCTGGAATCGCTCCAGGGAAGCGGAATCGCGCGCCAAATCCTCAGAGAGAAACTTCAGCGCTACTTGACGGCCCAGCCGCGTGTCTTCCGCGCGGTAGACCTGGCCCATACCCCCGCTTCCCAGGGGTTCGATGATTCGGTAGTGGGATATTGTTTCGCCTAACATTTGCGCAATCATCGTAAACAACTCGCGACGAGCGCGCAAGCGCCGTCCCGCGATTCAGTGCGTGAATGTGTGACTCGGATTCCTGCGAAACATCTGTCGAATTCTCCATAAATGGCATGTGCCAAAAAATGTCTGCACATGAAAAAGGCCTCGACGCGCAACAACTTTTTTTGGTTGCCTGGGTTTCATCTCCAGCAGCCGAACAGGGCATCAGCCCTCGGCAATCATCGAATTCCTAGGAGAAAATTAATGTTGAATCGCAAAGGTATGGGTGTGTTCGCTTCGTTGTTTGCAGCGATTTTTCTTTCCAGCTGCAGCGGGAGTATGAGTACCTCTTCGCCGGCCCCGAGTGACCAAGCATCAGTGTTTACCGTCGGCACAGACGCTCCGCTTCCAAGCGTGGTGTCTTGTCAAATTATGGTGACGGGCATTACGATTTTCAACGGCACGACAAATGTCAGCGTACTATCTACGCCGCAAGTTGTGGACTTCGCTCAATTCAACGGGCTGCACCAGCTTCTCGATCTCAGCTCAGTGCCAAATGGTACGTACACCTCGGCCACTGTGACGCTTTCGTCTCCAGTGATTGGATACATCAATGTCAATCCGCCGAATCCGCCGACGGCTTCCACAATTAACGGAAGTCTTTCGGTGTCTTCGGTGACCGTAAATTTCCCCCAGCCCTTTGTGTTACAGGCTAGCGACCTCGTCGGCCTTCGTATGGAATTTGATCTGCGCCAATCTCTCCAGACGGATGGGAATGGCCAGGTGACAGGCGTCGTGAATCCAGTATTTGAAATGAATCTGCTCAATTCCACCGATGCAGCGGTGTCGATTGATGACTTCCACGCGGGCGTTGTCGGCGTCACTGGCACCAATACCTTCACAGTTCAAGGTCCGCACGGACGGCAATGGCAAGTGAGTACTGGCGATAACACTATCTTCGACGATCCCAACTTGCCGATCAGTTCCTTCACCACAAATACCATCGTTTCGCTCACCGGGACGCTCGATCCGGTCTCGCATGCGATCGATGCTTCGGAAGTGCAAGTAATCTCAAACGACAAGTTCTATCTGGGCGGTTTGTTCACGAGCATTCGACCCGCATCTCCTCAACCGGCCACCCAAGCTGACATTTACATTCGCGAAGAGCTGCCTGCAATTCCGGGAATTTCAGATGGCCAAATTGAGACTTTGAATTTGAATGGCACGGAGCGTTACAGAATCGGGAACATCGATCTTCCTCTGACCACGCTTCTGTTCAATAACAGCCTTCTCACTCCGGGCCAGCGCGTTGATATCGGTGGCGCACTTAACACCTCGAACGGTTCCGATACCCTAACAGTTCATCGCGTGATTCTGCGCCGTCAAGGTCAGTCGGGTTCTTGGGTTCCCGGAAGCACAGTCGTGCAGTCTGGCAACGCCGGAAGCTTCCAGCTAACCGATGACTGGACTGCCGGAGTCCTGTTGCCGACTCCGCTCACCATAATGACAACTAACGACACGAACTTCATAAATCTGAACGGCTTGGGCTCGCTGAGTGGCACCGGAGCGATTCCGATTCGTGTGGTTGGGTTCATACTCATCAATCAGGCGACGACTCAGCCCGTAATGGTCGCTCGCTCGGTCGAACAACTCACTTCATAACTGGCGCAGAAATCTGCGACAGCGCCAATGTCCCGCGTCCCGTTCGCAGGCGTGGGACATTGGCATTTTCATTTTTGCGCTTGATGCGCTTTCGGTTGGAACTGCCGAAGACTTGCGGTCATCCATTGTGGTCATGACATGCCGATCAAGAAATGGAAGGGTCAGTGCTGAGTGAGAGTGTAAATAGGGAAGTGCAGAAAATTGACGCATCCGAGGTTCCGACAGCTTTACGTAAACGTGTTTCGGTGCTGAAAAGCCCGCGATAAATTATTCCATCCGGCCGGCTATTACCTGCTTGCCACTCGTGCCAATCTCAATGGCGATTGGCGGGCGAACCGCCGACCCTTGCGCCACTTGGCCTCGCACCAATCCTCCAGCAGAGTTCGTTCCGAACCGTGAAAGGTCAAATACGGTGCGACTGCATGGGTCGCCTATCATGGGGTGATCTGCTCGGTAGTGATACTGCGTCTTGAGCTTGTCCAAGTCTGTCACATATTCCAAATCGCAAGTTCCAAAGGGCTCGCGTAGCAACAGCCCCCAAAGAGTTCCGCCCGGCATTTTCACTACGATTGCTTTAGTCTGGTCGCCCGTCGATGGATCTCGGTAGATGAACCGCTTTGAGGACCATGCTTTTGCAAGCTCGTCAGTAGTCGCGATTTGACCCGGGCCTGTGGGGAGTTCTTCGGCAGGTGCAGCAGCTTCCACGGCGCGCGGCGCATTCGAACGAACCGGCGCGGGTTCCTCTTGCACGGGCTGCTCGCGGCTTAGCCATGCGACTCCGACTCCAACCACGATTGCCGCGACTATGGTGAGGGTGAGCCACTTCGGCGGCATCTGCATTTCTGACAGACTGAATTTCGAGGATGACGTCTTCCCGCCGTCCGCGATTCGCGTCGGGACGCCTGGTATTGTCGGTTGCTCGGGATTGAACGGATTGTGCGGCTTGTTTTCGTCAGACATATTGGGGTGGAACGGACATTCAGATTGAATCGTTCGCGGTCCAAATGCAACAAGCCAGCACGTACGAAGGGTAACCTTTTCGCCTGCGTTCTGGGGCAGGGAACCGCGGCCGGGTTCGTCAAGAAATAGCGCCGCGTTAAGCGGGAAGTTTAACTCGAACCGAATGGTGCGCGATGTATTCGTGCACGTTCGCGAGAACTAAAAGCAATTCGAGCATGCGGTCTCGCTGTTCGGGTTTTGGGTCGTCGGCTCCCTCTTCGAAGTTCTTGACGACCGCCAAGGCATCCGAGAGCAGCCACTGAAGTCCGTCCGAATCAATCGTGCGGCCTTCGCGGCAACGGCTCAGAGCTTCATCCGACCGGACGAATGCTTCATCCACGAAATGGTCGAAACATAATTGCATGCTCGCTAGCGCCGTCGGAATCGGATTCGCACACCCGGCCCTGGGACAATTTCCGGGTACTGTAGCATTCATCACACACACCCCAAATTCTCGAGTGGTTATTACCTCAAGGTACCGGCGAGACTATCACATTTTTTTGCAGGCAAGCAGGCGTGCGCCGAAAAGTACAATAGCGATTCGTAACACGGCCGCGCTGGGGAAAGCTGAAGAAATAAGACAGAATTCGGGAGGCGCGGAAGTTCACGCGCCTCCCGACCTGAAGCATTTAACGGATTTGAATGCTTCCGGAACTCGTACTGAGTTCCACTACCGGCCCGCCTGCCCCGACTTTGCCTTGCAGTTCGCGAGGGCTGATTTTTCCTTGCACAGTTATGTCATGCGTTGTCTCGATGTTTCCCGAGCTGGTTCGCGCCACAACATTGAATGCAGCCTGCGGCGGAAAGTTTACGCTGACGTTTCCCGATCCGCTTCGAAGCCGCCAGTCGCCGGTGGGATCACCCTGGGCGGTGATGCTGCCGCTGCCGGTGCTTACCTTCGCCGCACCTTTCACGCCCTTCATCTCGACGTCGCCAGAGCCAGTGCTGATGTCTACGTCCCCTGCTGCTGTCTGCTCGAGTTTCACATCACCGCTTCCGCTCGACGCCGTCAGGCCGCCCCCAATGCCGATCGCGCGTATCGTTCCGCTGCCGGCAGAGGCGTGAGCATTCCCATGGATGCTGTCCAGTTCTATATCGCCTGACCCTGTTCGCACGCGTGTTTCACCGCCGATATTTTTGACGTGCAAACCACCCGAGCCGCTATTCATGTCCACCGGCCCGCCGATTCCGTCGACGATCTGATCCCCTGAACCTGATTCAGAGCGCAGTTTGGTTTGAGCCGGCACTATCAGCTCGTAGCTGATTGAAATATTTCGTTTCCAATCGCGATTTTCGATATGCCCAACGCGAATCGTGTTTCCGCTTTGCTCGATCGGGGGATTATTCTCGATTTCTTTGATGCGCTGCTCAACGTCGCCCCACCCGCTCGCGTGAATCTTGGCATGAATGTCTACCTTCGCGGAATCACCGGTTCTCACCGTAATATCCCCGGACCCTGTTTGCACATCCAAATCCACCGGTCCGGTCACACTCAACGTGCGATCGAAGCGTCCTTGGCTGTCTCCAGCCCAGGCAGGAAATGCTGTCAAACTCGCGGCCAGCGCAAGCGATAAGAACAATCCCGGAACTGCGCGCAGACGAACTCTCATCTTCACCCCTCCTATGCAAATTGGTGCCACTCAAGCAGTAGGTACGCAATACGTCGTCGAAAAGTTCAAACGAAAGTTTGTGTATCCAGCGAGCACGATTTCGATTGTCAGTCGGGCCGTAAAGTTAACGCGAAATCAGCGCAGGAAAATAGGAAGAACGACGAGGCGAGCTAAGCGGTTACGCCGTGACATTTCTTGTATTTCTTCCCCGAGCCGCAGGGGCAGGGGTCGTTGCGCCCAACTTTGGCGCCAGCGCGAACCGGCTTGGGAGCTGTTTCCGCCTGTGCTGGCCCCGTTTGAAACTGCAAATCCCGCTGTTGGCGCTGCTGGCGCTGTTCGATCTTTTTTGCTTCATCCTCGGGTCTGGCAGGCTGCATCAGGAACAAGAAGCGCACAGCTTCGGTGTCGATCCGGTCCATCAATTCATCAAAAAGGACGAACGCTTCTTTCTTGAACTCTACCAGCGGATCCTTCTGGCCGTACCCGCGTAACCCGATTCCTTCTTTCAGGTGATCGAGGGTAAGAAGGTGGTCTTTCCACTGTCCGTCCACCACATCGAGCAGTATGTGACGCTCCAGCCATCGCAGCGTCTGCGCGCTGAAAAGAACCTCCTTTTCTTCGTATCGCGCTTTCACCTTTTGGATCATCGCTTCCGCAAGGGTGTCGTGATTGAGCGTCGCGAAATCCAGGCCGGCCGCTTTAGGGTCGAATCCGAACTGATTTAGTACTTCATTGCTGAACTGCGTGACATTCCATTGGTCCGGATGCTGTTCGCGCGGACAATACGTTTCTACCAGTTCATTGGCAATCGCTTCTGCGCGCTCGAGAATAAAATCCTTTTGATCGCGACCTTCCAGGAACGAGCGGCGCAGCCCGTAGATCGTCTCGCGCTGCTTGTTCATCACATCGTCGTATTCCAACAAATGTTTGCGCGCTTCGAAGTTTTGTGCTTCAACCGTCTTTTGGGCGTTCTCAATTCGACGGCTGATCAACTTGGACTCAATCGGCACGCCTTCAGTCATCCCGAGACGGAACATCAAAGCTTTCATGCGATCGCCGCCGAAAATGCGAAGCAGATCGTCTTCCAGTGACAGAAAAAAACGCGAAGCTCCCGGATCCCCCTGGCGTCCTGCGCGTCCTCGCAACTGATTGTCGATGCGCCGCGCTTCGTGCCGCTCGGTTCCCAGGATATGTAGACCGCCCATCGCCACTACTTCATCGTGTTCTGCTTTGCACTGTTCCGCAAACTGATCGAATATTGGCTTCCATTGGTCGAGCGGGACTTGATATATCTTGCCTTCCTGCTGAAACAGCACCATGGCGCTGGAAGTTGCGCTCGACCCATTCGCACTGCTCGCGGCCGTCGAAGTGCTCGTGCTTGTCGCGGTCGCTGTCGCCGTGGCGCTCGCGCTTCCGACGCCGCCTGCTGCCGAAGCATCCGCTTGGCCAGGAGTCTCGGTTCCTGGAGCCGCCCCGATCACCGAACTGGCCGGCGCATATGGCATGGCCAGCTTGTTTTTCAAAGCGTACTCGCGAGTCATCGCCTCGGGATTTCCGCCCAGGAGAATATCTGTCCCGCGGCCCGCCATGTTTGTCGAAACCGTCACCGCGCCTTTGCGTCCCGCCTGCGCGATAATTTTCGCTTCGCGCTCGTGCTGCTTCGCGTTCAGCACCTGGTACGGGATGCCCGTCTTCTTCAAAATTTCCGCGATTTTCTCCGACTTCTCGATCGATATGCTGCCCACCAGGACGGGCTGGCCGCTTTCGTAGTACTGCCGGATGCCCCCCGCGCGTGTGCCGTCTTCCTGAATGATGCCATTCACTGCCGCTTCGAATTTTTCAGCTTCCGTGCGGTAAACCACGTCCGGATTTTCGATCCGAATCAGCGGCACGTTCGTCGGAATGGCTACTACTTCCAGTTTGTAAATTTTATCGAACTCAGCCGCTTCCGTATCTGCGGTGCCGGTCATGCCGGAAAGCTTCTTGTACATGCGAAAATAATTTTGGAACGTGATGGTCGCAAGCGTCTGATTTTCGCGCTCGATTTTCACACCTTCCTTCGCTTCCACCGCCTGGTGCAGCCCGTCGGACCATCTCCTTCCCGGCATTTGCCGTCCGGTAAATTCATCAACGATAACGATTTCGCCGTCTTTGATTACGTAGTCCACGTCTTTTTTGAAAAGTGCATGTGCGCGCAACGACTGGTAGACGTGGTGAATAATGTCCATGTTCGCGGGATCGTACAGGTTTCCCAGATTCAGCAGCCGTTCGCACTTCGAGACGCCTTCTTCCGTCAGCGTGGAAGTGCGGTGCTTTTCATCCAGCGTGTAATCGATGTCGAGGATCAGCTTCGGAATGATTTTGTCGATGCGATAATATTTGTCCGTCGATTCTTCCGCCGGCCCGGAAATAATCAGCGGTGTGCGCGCTTCGTCAATCAGAATCGAGTCCACTTCGTCCACGACCGCGAAGTGATGGCCGCGCTGCACGCAGTCCTTCAAATCGTACTTCATGTTGTCGCGCAGATAATCGAAGCCGAATTCGTTGTTGGTTCCAAACGTGATGTCCGCGCCGTACGCTGCTCGCCGCTGCGCGTCGTCCAGATCGTGAACGATCACGCCCACGGTCAGCCCCAGCATTTTGTAAATCGGCCCCATCCATTCCGCGTCCCGCCGTGCCAGGTAATCGTTCACTGTCACGATGTGAACGCCTTGTCCCGTCAGCGCATTCAGGTACGCGGGCAGAGTTGCAACGAGCGTCTTTCCTTCGCCCGTTTTCATCTCCGCGATTTTGCCTTGATGCAGGACGAGGCCGCCGATCAGCTGAACGTCGAAATGCCGCATTCCAAGTGTTCGTCGGCCCGCTTCGCGCACTAGCGCGAACGCTGGAATTATCGCGGGCTCAACGGCCTCTTGCAGCTTTTGCTTGTAGTCAGGGTCATCGCCGTCGAGCCCTTCCAAACGCCCCTGCACCTCGGCTTTCAGCACCTCGGTACGCGCGGTAATGTCCGCGTCCGAAAGTTTCTTCATCTCCGGCTCGAGCTCGTTGATCGCAGCCACCATCGGCTGGATCGCCTTCACATCGCGCTCGTGCTTGGTGCCGATAAACCGAGCGACTACAGTATTTATGAGTTTCTCGACGTCCATAACTTCGATTTTGTTCCCTTAGCGTAGCGTTTTGAAGTACGGCAGGCTCGCCCTTACCTGAATCTTACAAAACCCAACCATCCATTGTAGCCGCTCGCGCGCTTTCGTGCAAAGCAACCGCCTGAGCGTCCAGTTGTCATATTCACGATTGGAACCAGTGCATTGCGCCTTTTTTTCCGGCGTTTTTTCAAACCGCAATAAGGCCATCGGAAGCGGGCGTTTGCCGAGCACCTGTCCTTCCTTTTTTCGCCTGATTTTCCCTGTCTTTTCGTACATGTCCCGAAAGTACCGGTGCACTTGAACTTTGGTCCAGCATCTTTTCGCGCGTGCTTCCGCTAGCCTTTTAACAAGGAAATGAGCGTTTCTGGCCCATTTCCCGCGGGAGTTTTGCGTGCGGCAGTTTACGCGCCTCGGTGTTCTGGTCTTTGCCATCCTTCTGATGGCTCCTGGAGCCTTGTTTGCCCGCCCGCCGCAAAATAGCAGCTCTGAGGGCCAGCTTTTCGCCTCCCTCAACCGTGAACGCGCAGCTCTGGGCCTCCCCGTCCTTCAATGGGACGACGCTCTCGCGTCTGCCGCCCGCTTGCACGCCGCCCGCATGGCGCAACTCAATCAAATGTCTCACCAACTTCCCGGCGAGCAAGACCTCCTCGCACGTCTTAGCGACGCAGGAGCACACTTCAGCGTCATCGCTGAGAACGTCGCGGTCGGCCCAGATCCCGCTGTCATACACACGATGTGGATGCACTCTCCCGGGCATCGCGCCAACATTCTCAGCCCCGGGCTCAGCGCCGTGGGGATTGCCGTCGCGCAGGGCAGCTCCGGCCTCTTCGCGGTACAAGACTTTTCGCATAGCGTCGCAAACGCGAACCTCGATCAGCAGGAGCAGCAAGTGGTTTCGCAACTCACCGCGCGCGGCTTGCAAGCAAATGCGGCGGATGATGCGCGTGCGTCCTGCGACGTAAACCGCAAATTTGCGCCCAACACAGCAGCCACCTTGGTCCGGTACGAAACCCCTAACCTGGACAAGCTCCCCGATGTCCTCGATCAACAGCTCCAAACCCACCGCTTTCGCGCCGCAACCGTAGCCGCATGCTCAGCCACCGGCGCACCCGGCTTCTCCCGCTTCCGCGTCGCCGTCCTTCTTTTTTGAGATTTTTCTCCGTTTAGCGGAAGCTAGTAGCAGGTTTTCTGATATGTCTGAAGGAACCGTATCCTTGCCCGACAGCCGATTAATATGTTTCTTTGTTGAAAGGCTCCGCGACGATTTGGTATTCGTCCTCGTAAACCACGTAACCAACTCGGTCCGTTTTCAACATGCGGACTGAAATCCCGTGATGCTTGAGAATGGTGACCAACTCCCGGACACGACCGATATGGTCGCGAGCATTGTCCTTAAACCAGGAAATAGCCTTAGGCTGCTTGCGATAGAAAGGGGGTTTCGATGCGGTAAATCTTGACGGCTTTTCCAAATTCTCGTTGAACCACTGCCGAATTAGGTCGTGTTGTTCCTCCTCATGTTGGTCAAGCTTCCCCGCCTCACGTAGGTTACGAACAGCGTGGAACACACCAAGTTCTTTGCCTGAGTCTTCGTCCAAGTCCGCAACGACGAATCTTAGATACATGGTTGTTAACGGTACCTACATCTTCGGTGAGCAACGTCCGCCAAGCCGCGTATCTTACCTCAATGCAAAAGCTCTGTTCTCTCGAAAGGCATTCGACATTTCCTGCCGAATGATGCTTCCTTGCTGCCGCTGCTCCACGGGTCTATTATTGAGGCTTAAGCAAAATGCTTCGCGCTCGCACGTAAACAGCATTCATTCGAAAGGAAACCATGGCAAGCGGACCAACTGGACCAGCCGCAGGAAAGCGTTTGCAGGACAAAGCGCCGATCGCCGGCGTGAAAAATCTCGTAGCAGTCGCCAGCGGCAAAGGCGGAGTAGGGAAGACCACCGTCGCCGTCAATCTCGCTATCGCGCTAAAAAATATGGGCCATTCGGTCGGCCTGCTTGACGCGGACGTTTACGGCCCCAACGTTCCCGTGATGCTCGGCACCAACGAACAGCCGCGCGCGGTTGACGAACGCACCATCATCCCCGTCGAAGCTTACGGTTTGAAAATGATTTCCATGGGCTTGCTCAATCCGGGCGACAAACCGCTCGTTTGGCGCGGCCCCATGCTACACAGCGTGATCCAACAGTTTCTGCGCAGCACGCAATGGGGCGAACTCGACTACTTGATCGTGGATTTGCCGCCCGGCACGGGGGACGTTCAGCTCACGCTGATTCAAAGCGTCTCGGTCAGCGGCGCCGTCGTGGTCACCACGCCTTCCATCGTGGCTCTCGCCGACGTGCGCAAAGCCATCGAAATGTTTCGCCAGGTAAACGTCGAAATTCTCGGCGTGGTC
>DATNLC010000018.1:0-1925 GCA_035603075.1 Candidatus Acidiferrales bacterium
AACACTCCGCCCGCCAAGGTAAAGGAAACTGGGTACCAGCAGCGTTCTGCCAATACCCTGCCGCCTCGTTGTGGTCATTTAAGCTGAGCAGTTGGGTTAAAACCGAGGTCGAGTTGGGAAAGTCGATGCTGGTGAAGGCGCCGTGGATGTCGATGAACCCGTGGGTGACCCCGGCGGCGTCGATATAGAATCCGTCCGTGTTCCCTGCGTTGTTGATCCCGATCACCTGGGTCTGCACAGAGCCTGGAAAATTTTCGCTGGTGAAGTGGTTAGGCAAAATCAGCGTAAACCCTTTGTTGGGGTGTCCAGCAGCCCCGCTTCCGTGATAGCCAGCTATCGTACCGCTATTGTTAATGCCTAGCAGTTGGGTGAAGGTATCGCCCGGGAAGTTAACGGTCTGGAAGGAATATATAGTATCCGCCAGTACCGACATGGAAAGGCAGACAAACACTGCTAGCCTTAAAGCTGATTTTTTCATGGTAGTCTCTCCAAGCTGTTTGCGCGGAAACGCGCTGTTGGGTGAGTTAGCTACCTAACAGCCCGTGGTGCAAGTCTTGATGCGTGAACCGATAAAGTTTTGAAGAATTCACAGGCATTGTTTGTATGATGCGCCCATGGCGATGGGGACGCGCAAGCAACGAGAGAAGCAGGAAGGGATATGGATTGCCCAGGCGGAGATGGCCTCGGCTCCTGCTCATCCCTTCTACCAGAAGCTCAACGAACTGCTGGATGGAGAGAAGTTCGATGAGTTCGTGGAAGAGCGGTGTGCGAAGTTCTATGCGCCGAAGTTCGGGCGGCCGTCACTTACGCCGGGGATCTACTTTCGGTGTTTGCTGATCGGATATTTCGAGGGCATCGACGGTGAGCGTGGGATAGCCTGGCGATTGGCGGACTCGCTGGCGCTACGGAAGTTTGTGGGGATTGGGCTGGAGGAGTACACCCCGGATCACTCGACGATCTCGCGGACCCGACGCTTGATCGACCTGGACACGCATCGGGAAGTGATCGGCTGGGTGTTGAGCCTACTGGCAGACCGTGGGTTATTGAAGGGGAAGCGGATCGCGATCGATGCGACAACGCTGGAGGCCAACGCAGCGATGCGTTCGATCGAACGACGCGACACGGGGCAGAGTTATGAGGAGTTTTTGGTGGGACTGGCGAAGGCGTCGGGGATCGAAACCCCGACCCGGGAAGACTTAGCGCGGTTCGACCGCAAGCGGAAGAAGCGGATGTCAAACCAGGAGTGGAAGAGTCCCAGCGACGAGGATGCGCGGATTACGAAGATGAAGGAGGGGCGCACGCATCTGGCGCACAAGGCCGAGCACGCAGTGGATCTGGACACGGGTGCGGTGGTCGCGGTCACCTTACAGGGTGCCGATCTGGGAGACACGACGACGCTGGATCAGACCCTGAGCGAAGGCGGTGGCGGACTTAGTTGAGCGCGAGGCGGAGCTCCGGCCGGAAGAACAGCCGAAGGTCAACATCGAGGGGATCGAAGAGGTGGTGACGGACAAGGGCTACCACAGCGGCGCGGTCCTAAAGCGCATGGAGAGTTACGAAGTAAAGACCTACATTCCGGAAAAGCAACAATCCGGAAACCGTCACTGGGAAGGCAAGGCTGAGGAACAAGAAGCGGTGTACCGGAATCGGCGGCGAGTGCAAGGTGAGCATGGCAAGAAGTTACTGCGGCGACGGGGAGAGTTAGTGGAACGGAGTTTTGCCCACTGTTACGAGACGGGTGGAATGAGGCGCACGCATCTCCGCGGGCACGAGAATATTCTGAAGCGACAACTGATCCATGTGGGAGCCTTCAACCTGAGCCTGATCCTACGGGTGCTGCTGGGTTCGGGCAAGCCGCGGGAGTGGAAGAACCAGCAGGGAGAGCTGCTTTTGCGCCTCTTTTTCTTGCTGCAATGCTTTAATGG
>DATNLC010000038.1:0-103133 GCA_035603075.1 Candidatus Acidiferrales bacterium
GGCACAAGTTCGCCCCTGGTCGCCCGAACACGACGATCAGCGTGCGCCCGCGGAAAGGAACATCGCCAAATTTGACGAGCCTGATTCGCCGTCTGGCACCGCCTCGATCGAGGATCGTTCCGCGAGTTATTCAGAACTGCCAAACGAGAGAAATATCCCACACTCCCGCAATTCGAGCGTTCCGGAAATTCGCACGGACTTGCAGTGGCTGCAGCGCGATTTGAGCGGCCCGGTCGCCGTCGCGGCACGCGATTCAGATTCGGGCCGTTTGGCGGTGGTGAGCACAGCCGAACGTTCAGCAAGCCGTCTGCCTAAGTGGGCCGTGATCTCTGCCGCCGCGCTTGTAGTCATCGGGCTGGGCATCGGCGGCTGGTTCCGCTTTGCGCACCGGGCGCGCCCGTTGAGTGAGACTGACACTATTGTCCTAGCCGATTTCTCAAATTCAACCGGCGATGCGGTATTCGACGACACGCTGAAGCAGGCACTCGGCATTTCGCTACAGCAATCACCATTCTTCAATGTCCTATCAGACCAGACCGTGGCGGAGACACTCCAGCTAATGACCCGGCCGCCGGGTACGCCGCTCACGCCCGACGTAGCGCGCGAGGTCTGCCAGCGCGCGGGAAGCAGGGCATACATCTCGGGCTCAATCGCGAAAATCGGTACTGAGTACGTGGTCGGGCTAAAAGCCGTGAACTGTGCCAGCGGCGATACGCTGTCGCAGAAACAAGCGCAGGTAGCAGAGAAGGAAAAAGTTCTCGATGCGTTGGGTGGCGTGGCGACGAAACTCCGCGCCGACCTCGGCGAATCGCTCAGTTCCATCCGGACATTCGATACGCCCATTGAGCAGGCAACAACGGCTTCATTCGAAGCCCTGAAAGCCTACAGTCTCGGCCGAAAAAACTTGAACGAAAATGGGGGGAACCACGCGATTCCGTTCTTTAAGCGAGCGATAGAGCTTGACCCTAATTTTGCGATGGCCCACGCTTACCTTGGAATCGTCTACGGCAATCTCGGGGAAGAAAGCAAGGCGGTCGAGAACTTCACTGAAGCGTACCAGCTCCGCCACCGTGTTACGCAGCAGGAGAAATTCTTAATCTCCTCCATGTACTACGGTGTGACCGGGGAGTTGGAAAAGCAGATACAGGTCTACGATCTCTGGGCTCAGACCTATCCGCGGGACCCACGCCCTCCGCTAAGCTTGGCGGCTGCCTACAACGCCTTGGGCCGATTTGAGGAAGCGGCGGCAGAAGCCAGGAAGTGTTTTAATCTTGACCCCGATTTCACCCTTTGTTCAGTCGACCTCATTAGTGACTACACAGCCCTGAATCGCCTCGACCAGGCAAAGGCCACGTACCAGGATGCTATCAGGCGCAAACCGGATTTTGTCGACCTTCACATGGATCGATATACCATTGCGTTTCTGGAGAGCGATATAGCAGAAATGAAACGCCAGTTGGACTGGGCGGCAGGCAAGCCCGGAGTGGAGGATGGCTTCTTCTATGCGCAGTCGGATACGGAGGCGTTCTACGGTCGTCTTGGAAGCGCCCGGGAATTCGCCCGTCGCGCGGTTGAATCCGCCCGGCGCAATAATAAGAAGGAGGTGGCAGCAGAGTCGCAGTTGGAAGAGGCGGTTTGGGAAGCGCTGTTCGGCAATTCGTCACGCGCAGCCGAAAAAACTGCTTCTGCGTTGACCATGGCTTCGAATCGAATCGTAAAGTTTCTGGCAGGCCTGACGTTCGCGTGGGCGGGGGATTCAACACGCGCGGAGGGCCTGGCAGACGAGATGCAAAAGCGCTTCCCGCTAGATACTGTCGTGAATGGTTATCAGCTGCCTACTCTTCGGGCATCCATCGAGGTTAACCGCTCCAATCCCGGTAAGGCCATCGAGATTCTTGAGGCCGCACCTCCGCCTGTACTGGGTGTGGGATTAGGTAACTACGTGCGTGGGCAGGCATATCTGCTCCTTCATGAACCGGGCAAAGCCGCTGTGGAGTTCCAGACGCTTCTGGATCATCCCGGAATTGTGCAGAACCTAGCGATCGGGGCGCTGGCTCATCTCGGCCTGGCCCGCGCGTACGCGCTGCAAGCGCGGTCGGCGCAAGGCGCGGATGCCGACGCCGCTCGCGCGAAAGCCCGCGCCGCGTATCAGGATTTCTTCACGCTGTGGAAAGACGCCGACCCGGGCATTCCTATCCTCATCGCCGCCAAATCCGAGTACACAAAACTGCAGTAGCCTGTGCCCGAAGAATGTACAACTGGTTTGGGCCGAGCTAAGATTACGCGGTTCGATGGTGCCGAAATTGTGACGTTCTGTTAATGCTTCGTCTGCTACACTTCCACACATGAGAACACCTACTGCTCGCGCAATCATGTCCGTCATTCTGATTCTGCTTTTGCTGGCTTCGGCGCCGCAAAGCTGGGCCACGTGCGGCGGGGGTGGTGGAGGCGGCATGGGCGGGATGAGTTCCGGCTCCGCGCCGACCGAACAGATTTACCACGTGCCCTGGCGCATGATTAAGCCTAGCGATCCTCCGGTTAGCACGGGTCTGATCCTCTATTGGCTTCCCACCGGCGCTGCGGAACTGCAAAAATCGAGCCTGCTGAATTCGCGCATGCTTTCTCTCTACGCTTCGCAATGCATAACCATGGGCGTGGTTGATTCCACGACTCCCATCGGACAGAAACTCGCCGCTGGCGAAAAGTTGCCGGTCGCCGTCCTCGCTACACCCGACGGAACCGAACTTGGCAAAGCGGAGAATCAGAACGGCTACCTGAAAGTCGATCAGGTGGAAAAGCTGGTCGAAACGGAAATGAAGAAACGCGAAAACGCGGTCAAGGAGCAATTGGATTCGGCCAAGGACAAAGCCAAGTCCGGCGACAGCCAGAAGGCCATTGAGGAATATCGCGCCGTCCTCGAGCAGAAATGCCTGTTTCCCAACAAAGCCAAGGACGCGGCAAAAGCTTTGAAGAAACTCGGCGTCGCCGACGTCGGGCAGCTATTCGATGCGCCCGTTTACGATTCCGCCAAAAGCGCGCAGATCGAACGCACCATGCGCGCCGGGCTGAAAGCGGAGAACACTGGAAATTATCCGGAAGCGTTGGGCTTCTATTCCGCGGCGCACCGCATGGACCCTGCCGATCCCGTGCCGCTCCGTTATCTCGGCGAAGTATATCGCCACGAAACCGGCCAATGGGATTTGGCTCGCGCAACGTTTGACGAAATTCTCGCTATGCCCGCGGATCCGCTGTCCCGCGCCGTGGCGATGCACGGCCTGGGCAAGATGACTATTCACGAGGGCGACTTCAAGAAAGGTTTGTCGTTGATGGAAGACTCAGTGCAGGCCTATCCGCTCGCGCTGGCCTACCGCAATTTGGCGGTGTATTGGAATTCGGAAGGCGACGCCGCGAAGACGGGCGCGTACGTGCACAAAGCTCTGGAACTCGATCCCACCGATCCTTACAACCTGATTTTCGCCGCCGCCTACATGGCTGGCAACGGCCAGGGCGAAGAAGCTCTGAAAATCGCGCGCGAAAACGAATCGCTTCTTCCCGCTTCTTACAATCTAGCCGCCATCTACGCGCAAACCGGCCAACGCGAAAAAGCGCTCTCGCTCCTCAAGCGTCATTTCTTCGAGTACGAACGCTACGAAGCCGTGCGCAGCAAGGAAATGATGGAAGCGCGCGTGGACGCCGTCTTCATTTCGTTAAAGGCTGATCCCGCGTTCGTCGCCTTAACCAGCGGCGCCGACGGCAAACTCGACCCCAACCAATCGGCCTTCATGCACCACTAACGTTCGCCTCACTCGTCCATCTCACTGAACGTCCCAGGCGCGACACAAGTTAGCCCACAGAGCCACCAACCTGTCGTTCCGGGGCAGGGCTTGCTCCCGCTTTCTACACCCGGGCTCGTTTTGCCTTAGCAATATCCGTAGGGCGACGTCCATCTCACTGAACGACCCAGGCGCGACACGTGCCGCGCGCTTCCCGGCGGGCTAAAGAGCCGGCAAACCTGCTGGCTCTACGAAAGCCGAACTGGCGCTCGATGAGCTTATTGGCGGATACAGTTCGACCGGGATGCGCTTTAGCGGGCGCAGTCCGCCGCGGCGGACGCCCCTACGGGATCTTGCTACGGCAACACGCGCCCGTGAGCGATTTTTCGTGCGACTACATATCCACGCGCTGAACTTTCCTCTTTGAACTCTGCATGACCCGCCCTATCATCGAGCGCGAAGGGGAAGTTCCATGACGACTGCGGCGCCTCAGAATTCGAAGTTGATCCTGGCTGTGTTTTTGCTGGTTTGCGCCGGCTTCGCAGCAGGAAGAAAAGGCGTCTCGGGCGACTCGCGTTTTCTACCGCCGGACATCACTGCCGCGAGCGAGATCCCGTATCCAATCGAGAATGTCGCGTCTGGTCTGGTCTCGGTTTCAGTGAATCTCAGCGCGACAGGTCAGGTTCAAGACGTGCAAGTCGTGCGCGACATCCCCGGTCTGACTGAGGTTGTGACCAGCATCGTCAAGGCCTGGACGTTCGTACCCGGCAAACTCGACGGCAGAGCAGTCCCGTCCACAATCAATGTCCAAGTAGTCTTCAACCCCGGCGGTCCGCAAAATCAGCAATTGCAGGTGCAACCCGGGAATTTGGTCACGCCGCCGAATCCTCCGGGATACATAACGCCTGAGATTGCCGCGGCGTCGTACGCAGTCTACCCTCCGAATAGCGTGGCGAACGGAGCCGTCGTACTCGATCTCGTCATCGACAAATACAGCGAAGTGAAAAAGCCCATCGCGATTCGCTCCGTGCCGTCTCTTACCGGCGCGGCAATCTCTGCGGTGAAAACATGGACGGTCAATCCAGCGACGTTCAACGAAAAAAAGCTGGACGCCAAGCTCGTCGTCGCATTCGTGTTCCGTCAGCCGATTCACTAGGCGTTACGCAAGCCGCAGCGCAGGCTGGGCGGTTCCTTGTCATCAAGCGCTGCGGATCAACGGGCGCAGTCCCTCGGTACACGCCATCAAACTCTGCGAACACTGGCTTCGCCTTCGTAGCGCCGGCCTGTCTGAGCGCAGTTGAAGGGCCTTTTTAGCTTCCGCTACCGCCGCACTCGACTCCCGGAACCAGGTCACCGCCGCACATACGAGCGTCGATCAGGACGCCCGGCGTCAAAGCGGCGGCAAGCCGCCGCGCTCCAAATTAAGCGTCGCCACGTTTCTGTGGAGTGCGGGAGCTTGCTCCCGCTTTCTACTCTGGTCGCGTTTTGCCGCGTACTCCGACGGAATTCATCCTGAGCGCAGTCGAAGGGCTCTTTTGACTTTTTCGCGCGCTACGCACCCCGCGCTGAACTTTCCTCTTTGAACTCCGTTTGAGTCGCCCTATTATCAAGCCCGAATCGGATGCATATTTGGAATTCACCCCGCTCATCGTCGAAAACATCAAGCGCACCTCTTTCCATGTCTGATTTGCTGATCGCGGGTGGCGAAACTCCGGCCTCCAGCCGACCGTCCGCGCGCTTCCTCCTATGAGTAGCTTTCGTCTCTTCCAAGGCATGCGCCCATTCCAGCGCGCGGAAGTATCGAAAAATCTGTTGGCCGGATTCACGCTCGCGGCCATGAACATTCCGCAGTCTCTCGGTTACGCGACGATTGCGGGAATGCCTGTGATCACCGGCCTCTACACGCTTCTGTTTCCGCTGATTGCGTTCGCCGTGTTTGGCGCTTCGCGCTATCTGGTGGTAGCTGCCGATTCCGCAACCGCCGCGATACTTGCAGGCAGCCTCACGGGAATGGCGCAAATCGGGACCGAACGTTACCTCGCTCTCGCCGGACTGGTAGCGCTGATCACCGGCGTACTTCTCCTGATCGCCCGCACGTTGAAGGCTGGTTTCCTTGCGGATTTTCTTTCGCAGACAGTGCTGGTGGGCTTTCTTACCGGAGTCGGCTTCCAAGTCGGCATCGCCGTGCTTGGAGAAATGTTTGGCATCGCCGTGCACACCCGGCGCACTCCTTTGCAGTTCTACGAAGTGATGCGCGCGCTGCCGCAGGCTCACGGCTTCACCGTCGCTATTTCATTCGCAGTTGTAGCGTGCATTCTCCTCTTTCGCCGATTTGCCCCCAAGTGGCCCGGCCCGCTCTTTGCCGTTGCTGGAGCAGTCGCTGCAAGCGCAATCTTTCACTGGAGCCAGCACGGAGTCGCCATTCTCGGAGCCGTCCCCGGCGGATTGCCTCATTTGCGCGTGCCCGACCTGAACTGGAAAGACGTTGAAGCACTGGTCCCCGTGGCCGCCGCTTGTTTTGTGATGATCGTCGCGCAGAGCGCTGCAACCGCGCGCGCCTATGCCGCTCGCCATCATCAGCAACTCGACAGCAACACCGACCTCGTCGGCCTCGCCGCCGCCAACGTCGCAGCCGCCTTTAGCGGCACGTTCGTGGTGAACGGAAGTCCCACGCAGACCGCCATGGTCGAACGCTCGGGCGGCACAAGTCAGATCGCGCACCTCGCCACCGCCGGATTCGTCGCTCTCGTCCTTCTTTTCTTCACCGGCCCGCTGCAGTTCCTTCCTCTTTGCGTCCTCGGAGCAGTCGTATTCACCATCGCGTTAAGCCTGGTCGACCTGAAAGCGTTGAGCGCGATTCGACTCGAAAGCCCCGGCGAATTTTGGCTGGCGGTAATGACGGCAACGGTTGTTGTGCTGGTTGGCGTCGAGCAGGGAATTATCCTGGCAATGATCGTGTCGCTGCTTCGCATCGTGCATCACAGCTACAGTCCGCACACCGCCGTCCTGGAAGAGACTCAGCACGGAATTTGGAAACTGGATCCAGTCGCTCCCGGCGATCTCACCGAGCCCGGCCTCATCCTCTACAGATTCGGCGCGCCGCTTTTTTACGCCAACGCCAATCGCTTTTCAGAAGAGGTGCACATGCTGGCTGCGGCTGCGCCCCCGCCTTTGCACTGGTTCATAGTTGATGCTGGAGCCATCACCAACGTGGACTACACCGCAGCAGTCGTTGTACGCCAACTTCATAAGGACTTGGCCGCGCGGGGAATCGGCCTGGCCTTCGCTCGCGTCCAGTCCGACCTCCGGCCTGATTTCGACCGCCATCACTTGACCGAGGCCATCGGCCCCTCGCGCATTTTTGACAGCTTGCACGCAGCCCTAGCCGACCTCCGCAACAAGACGCCCTCCAGCTATTAATAAGTTGTCAGGGCACGCCTTTTTACCCTGAACTCGCCGCGGAGGCCCGATTTTCGTAGCGCCGATTTATCCTGAGCGCAGTCGAAGGGCTCTTTGGACTTTCTCTACCGCTGCACTGGGCTCCCGGAACCAGGTCACCTCCGCACATGCGAGCGTCGATCAGTCGGGTTAGTGCGTGTCGCATCAAAGCGGCGGCAAGCCGCCGCACTCCAAATTAAGCCTCGCCACGTTTCCCTCTGGAGTGCGGAGCTTGCTCCCGCTTTCTCCTTCCGGGCGCGAGTTGCGTAGCAATATCCCGTAGGGGCGTCCGCCGCGGCGGACTGCGCCCACCGTGGCGCTGCCCAGTTTTTTACCGCGAGCCGCGAATGGCAGCCGTGATCCGACTCCGGTGTCCGAATTTGGCAGGTCGTCAGGGCACGGCTTTAGCCGTGCCGTTCTGCGCAAGAATGAAGGGGTTTTGACCCCTGAGGCCATCTCCCGATCCTCGCCAACCTCCCAATCGGTGCCCGCCCTGCCGGCCTCGTCATGCCCTTGACTGCGCCGATTCCGGCTCGCATAATCTCTGAACCGAGGTCGTCCGATGCGCCACGTACTCGCTTTCCGCCGCGCGATTTCCGGCTCGCAGAAAGTCTTTCTCGCAACTCTGTTTCTCTCCGTCGGTTTAATCGGCTGCGGCACTAACTCTTGCCTTCTAATCATCTCCAATCCTGGCGGCGGTGGCGGAACGATTTCCGGCAACGGCCCCAATTGCTCGCTCAACACAATGTCCGGCAACGTCAGCATGCGAATCACTTCGTCGCTCGCGCCGCCCGCGGGAAGCGCGCCGAGCGTTCAACATGTTTTCGTCACCCTTCTCGGCATCCAAGCAAGCCCGGACGCCGACGCACCCGAAAATTCGCCCGACTGGCAAGAATTGGCTCCGAAACTAGCGACGCAACCCGTGCAACTGGATTTGCTCGCGAGTACCGGCGATTCGTGCGAGGCAAATATCGCCGAACACGTCGCCGTCCCTGCCGATGCCTACCGCCAAATCCGCTTGGAGCTTTCGCCCAATCAGACGGACACGACCGAGTCCGTCCTTCAGCAAAACTCGTGCGGAAGCGCCGGGTTCAACTGCGTCGTCACCTCCGACGGCAACATCCGGCCGCTCGTCTTGGATCGCGAGCTGTCGCAAATTTCAGTTTCCTCCGACCACATCGCTGGCGGCCTCTTTCGCATATTCCCCGATGCAGCAGTAAACCTGAAAATCGAATTCAACGCGCAGTCCTCGCAGTTTATCCCAACGGAAGAATCCGTGCGCCTCGTCCCCACTTTCACCGTCAATTCGGAGACCGGCTGCGAATCCGCAACCGGCGCCGATCGCTAGAAAATCTGGCCACCGCAAGTTCGATGCCCCTGAAGCCATCGCCGGAAATCGCCGCACATCTGAAGCGAAGGCAGCAGGCGCCTTCGTGGTATAAAATGGCTCACTTTTCACGACAGAAAGACAAGAAACCAAAAGGAGTCCAACCGTGAAAGCTTTTCTGCTCGTACTTCTGCTTTCGTTAAGTGCGTCCGCGCTGCCCGCTCAAGCGCCCGAGGGAATCTGGCAAGGCTATGACGGCGAGTGGAAGCACGTCTCTCAGCAATTGATTGCGCTGGCCGAAGCGACTCCCGCGGATAAATTCTCGTGGCGCCCCGCTCCAGGAGTGCGCTCCACAAGCGAAGTCTATATGCACATCGCGCTTGCAAACTTCTTTTTGCTGAGTAGGACCGGCCCCAAGATGCCCGCTGACCTGACTGCGGACATGGAAAAAACTGTTACCGCCAAACCTGACGTGATCGTCTGGCTCAAACGCTCGCTCGATGCCGTCAAAACTGCTCACGAAGCCGAAACGCCCAAGGACCTCGAGCGCAAAATAAAGCTTCCCGATCGAGAGGCCACCGTCGACGGCATGTATCTCCGCATCATCATTCATGACAACGAACACATGGGCCAACTGATCGCCTACGCCCGAATGACCGGCGTCGTCCCGCCATGGTCCAAGGAATAGCCGTCGATACGGTCTGGAAAATGAGCTCGGGAGTAGTTTTCAGGTCTGATGAATGCGCCGGAAGTTGTACCACATGAAGCACAGGCTTACCCGTGGTAGGATTTCGCATGACTCGCATAATCCCGGAGATAGACTTTGAAGAGCTAGGGCGCTGCGTTGGGCACCCAGAGCGCGACAATCCCCATGGCGAAGCGTTTGTATGAACACCTTAAATCGCAACATGAAACTCTCGATTCAGTGCCCGAAGTGCGAGGTGGTTTTCAGGGAGACGATCGTCCAGCTTAAGATGAATCCTACACCCATTTGCCCCAACTGCGGCCCGTTCCAAGTCGAAGCTGACGAATTCCGAAGGACTCTCCAACAGGTCGAGCGCATGCTTTCGGATCTAGAGCGCATCTCGGGAAACTGACCCGCCACGCGGCAGTTGAAGGGGTTGCACGCGCTTGCCACGATATGCTAATATTAGACCGCGTTTGTTGCTTCTGGGTTCTTCCTCGGAGTCGCCAACGTGGTGGCTAACATGCCCCCCATCAATACTTTAGGAGTATCACCAAGTGGCCAAAGAACAAGGTACAGTAAAGTGGTTTAACGCTGCAAAGGGCTATGGTTTTATCCAGCGCTCGTCCGGCGAGGACGTCTTCGTGCACTTCTCGGCGATCCAGTCCGAGGGTTACAAGAGCCTCAATGAAGGGCAAGCTGTCGAGTTCGAGGTCAAGCAGGGCCCCAAAGGCCTTCAGGCCGAGAACGTCGTCGGGCTCTAACCCGCCCAGTTGTCGCTTTTCAAATTCTAGATTCACTCGAGGGGCGGAGCTAAGCTTCGTCCCTTCTGCGGTTACAGCGCGGCAGCTTGGCCACACGGGTGTTCTCTCCGGCGAAAGCTGTTGTAGATCCGGAAGCTATTGAAAGGGCAACTCCCGTAGGGGCGCAGCATGCTGCGCCCGCTGAAGTCGGCCGATCAATGATCGCGCGGAGGGAAGTCGGACGCTTAGAGGTCTATGTAGCGCCGGGCTTCAGCCCGGCATCTTTGCGGCCTTTGATTTCGAGCACAATTTCGCACAAACGTCAGGGCGCGGGTTTAGCCGTGCCGCACGGCGGGCCGAACGAAGGGGTTTCAACCCCTGAGGCCTCGCAGTAGGGCTTTAGATTTGCGCGTTAGATTTTTAATTCTCGTAATCATCCAAGGAGGAGTGCGGTGAACATTCTATCTGAGGGGCAGTCGATTCGACACGAGCAGTACGGCATGGGCACGGTCACTGAGTCAAACACCGATCGAACCACGATCGATTTCGACGATCACGGCGTAAAGAAATTCGTCACTTCCATCTGGTCCGCCGAACTCATCGGCGAAGCTCCCGCTCAACCCCCCACCCGCCGCCGCGGCCGCCGGAAATCCGCGAAGAAAGCGTAGAGCGCAGTCGTAGCGCCGGTTCGCCCTGAGTTTCGAAGGGATATTTTATCCTGAGTGCTTGGCCAAGGGCAGGCCGGCAGCCTTTGCTTCAGCCCGTTCCACGCCCTTTCATCCTGCCGAAGCGTTGATAATAGGTTGCGGGCCATTTCACTCCCGCAACCTATTTTTGTTTGTGGAAACTGCGCCATGTCGCGTCGGTCGCGAACTAAATTTGCACGAGCCGCAATCGTGTGAGTGTTACACTGCGTTTCGATGATTTGTTCCGCGTGCAAACGCCAGGCACCCGACGACAGCAGGTTCTGTCCTGGGTGCGGCGCTGCTGTCGATCTGGCCAACACGCCTACGGTCTCCCGCGTGTCCGACTCCGCGCGCGCTACTCCCGCGTCCAGCCCACCGCCCAGGGGAAGCAGCCCCGGCTCACGTCATCCGTCTTCAGGCTCGGCCTCCGGCTACGAAGCAAACTACGTCCCCGGGATGACTCTCCTCGAGCGCTACCGCATCGTCGCCCCGCTCGGCAAAGGAGGGATGGGAGAAGTCTATCGCGCCGAAGACTTGAAACTGGGCCAGTCCGTGGCGCTGAAATTTTTGCCCGCGTCTTTGCTGCGAAGCGAAGACGCCGTCGCGCGTTTCCATCGCGAAGTCCGTCTCGCGCGCCAGGTTTCGCATCCGAATGTTTGCCGCGTCTTCGACGTCGGCGAGGCCGGCGGCCAGACGTTTCTCACCATGGAATATGTTGACGGTGAAGATCTCGCCTCGCTCATGCGCCGCATCGGCCGTTTGCCACCGGACAAGGCTCTCGACATCGCCAGGCAATTATGCGCAGGCCTCGCCGCCGCTCACGAACATGGCATCGTTCATCGCGACCTCAAGCCCGCCAACATCATGCTCGACGGCCGCGGGCGCGTGCGCATCACTGACTTCGGCCTCGCCGCAATTTCCCTCGAGCCTGGCGCGGACGACGCGCGCGCCGGAACGCCGGCCTACATGTCTCCTGAGCAGCTTTCCGGCGGCGAAATCACTCCGCAGAGCGACTTGTACTCAGTCGGCTTGGTCCTCTACGAAATTTACACGGGGAAGCGTCCGTTTGACGCCAAGACTTTCGACGAGATGGTGCGTCAGCGTGACAAGAGCACGCCCACACTTCCATCTCAATACGTGAAGGAAATCGATCCGCTGGTCGAGCGCGTGATTATGCGCTGCCTCGAACGCGATCCCTCAAAGCGCCCGACTGCGGCGCTGCAAGTTGCCGCGGCACTTCCTGGCGGAGACCCTCTCGCCGCCGCGCTCGCCGCCGGCGAAACGCCGTCGCCGGAAATGGTGGCCGCCGCTGGCGAAGACGGCGCGCTGCAACCGTGGAAAGCGTGGGCGCTGTTCGGCGGCATCGCGTTGCTGTTGGCATGCTGCACGTTTCTGAGCCAGCATGCGTTCATAAACAATCTGGTGCCGGGAGAGAAATCGCCCGAGGTGCTCAGCGCAACCGGGCGCGAAATCGCGAACAGCCTGGGCTACACTGAGCGCCCCGTCGATAGCGCTTACTGGTTTGGCGCAGAGGCCGACTATTGGGCTTATCTCTCCCAGGTTCCCGCGCCCGAGCGATACCGTCGGGCCAGCGAGGATTTCCCGTCAGGTGTTCAATTCCGGTATCGCCAGAGCCCGCAACCTATCCAGGCGAATTACGTCAGGACAGAGTACCCATGGCTCATTTACGGAAGCAATCCGGTTGCTTCCACGCCGGGCGATATGACCGTCGGGCTGGATACTCAGGGACGCCTGCAATCTTTTCACGTGATTCCTTATCCGGAGCAGAACGGCGCCACACCGGCCGTTACGTCGTTTGACTGGCGCGGCCTTTTCGAGCGCGCGGGCCTCGATTTTTCCCAGGCCAAAGCAGCACCGAGCGGCTGGTACGCAAATCAGTTGATGGACCAGCAATTCGCATGGGATGCAGCGCACGATGGAAAAAACACTCAAGTCCATGGCGCCATGTATAAAGGTCGTGTCGTCTTGTTCGATGTTCTGGGGCCCTGGGAGCGCCCTGTGCCAGCGGAGTACAGCCCGCCCGCCGGGCGATACGTTGCTTGGACCTTCTTCGGAGTGGTCGTATGCCTGGAACTAATCTGCTTATTCTTCGCTCGAAAAAATATGCAAGTGGGCCGCGGGGACACGAAGGGCGCGCTGAGAGGCGCGATTGCAACTTTTGCTGCCTGTTTTGTTTGGATTTTGCTGGCTGCGCATCGTTATCCCGACGGGGATTGGTTCTTTGAGTGGTGGCAAATTATTCTCGGACGCTCGGCAGGATTGGCGCTTCAGTGGTGGGTGTTGTACATGGCTCTCGAACCCTACATCCGCCGCACCTATCCCGAAGCATTAATCTCCTGGAGCCGCTTGGTGGCGGGAAGCTTTCGTAACGCTCTGGTAGGGCGCGACATCTTGTCGGGAGTGGGGTTCGGTGCGCTTGTTTCGGCGATCGCGCTATTTGCGAATGCGCTTCCAAGCTGGTTTTCGATCAGAGGCGTCACGCCCCCTTTTATTCCGGACCAGTTTCGAGAAATCTCCGTATATGTGGGTCACTTCGGATTGCAAGCGGGAAATGCGCTGATTAACTCTCTCGGCTCGCTAGCAATTGTTTTTTTCGCCTGGAAACTTTTCCGCAGCAAGACGGCTGCGCTGATTGCGATCAGTTTTTTTTGGACCCTGCTATTTGTAGTTCCGGAGAATCCCTTGGGAGAATTGCCTTTCTCGATTCTGATCGCGCTTGTTCTTTTGGTCTGCCTAATCCGCGCCGGGCTGCTTGGTTTGATCGTCGCGCTGTTCACTAACGGCACGCTCATCGCGGGTTGTCTCACCACTGACCTGGGACGCTGGTACGCGCCCCGGTCTGTGGCCACCTTGCTCGTGGTCCTCGCCATCGCCGCCTGTGGCTTTTGGATCTCGACGTCGGGCCGCAGCCGCTTCGGCACCGCCTTCGAAGATTGAACCCCCGGGGAGAGTTAACGCTCTCCCCGTAGCATTCACCGAATTCGGCAGCGACGCCCGGTCGAAATTCCGTACAGCGGGCGAGGCAATCCCCATTTCTCTTGACGCGCTCAAAGTGTATGGCGTATACGTACACCGCACAATGTTCCTCACGATTGATACCGACGATCCGCGCCCGATCTATCAGCAGGTTGCCGACGGCATCAAGGAACTGATCGCGCGCGGCAAACTGGCGGAAGGCGCGTTGTTGCCTCCCGTGCGGCAGTTGGCCGCGGACCTGGGCGTCAACCTCAACACCATTGCAAGCGCATATCGCCAGTTGCAGGAGGACGGCTTGATCGTAATCAAGCACGGTTCGGGCTCCGCGGTCGCGTCGCGCACCACTACCGAACGGACGCGGGACGAGCTGCTGCGCCCGTTACGCACAGCGCTGACGGAGCTGGTCCTTGCCGGCCTCTCCTCCGCGAAGATTCTGAGCATGGTGTTGCGAGAGTTGCGCGTAGTTGCAAAAGGAAGCAAATAGATGCACATCGCCAACGAGTACCTCTTAATCTTTTACATTCTCTTCTGGGCTGTCCGCATCAGGGGTTGCGTCCGTCGCGGACGCCAACCGTTGCTTCGCGGCCACGAATGGTTTTTCAACGTTCACGTGCAGCCTGACTTCTACACCGGCGCGGGCAAAAAGATTCTTCACCGTTACTGGCTGCGGATGCTAATTCCCTTCGTGCTGGACGTACCTATCACCGCGTCCATCTTCATCCCCGAATACCTTCAGTACGCGGCCTGGCTGTTGATTGTGCAGGCGATCTGGATTCACATCAACCACGTGTACTCGGTGGCCAAAGCGGAAAGGGAAGCACGGCCTATTGCGGTTCCGGAAGCCGAGCAGCCGGTGGGTTCGATGGTTTTGTCACTGACCCCGCGACGCCTGCGCGATTACACCAATCCCTACGCGGAATGGGCCTTGGCGCTCGCTAACATCGTTGCCCTTGCGTTGCTGTTCCGCTACTACTTTGCCGACCCGCAACACCAAAATTGGCGCGTGGTATTTGCCGTTCCCGCTTTTTACTTGTACCTGCAGGTGGGGATGCTGTTCGTGAAGCGTGTGGTGCTGGCATGGCGCGCACCCGTTCCGCAGGCGCAAGCGGCCGAGCACATGGAAGCGCGCGAAGAGACTCGGAAGTACTACCTCAAAATGTGCGATTGGAATCGAGCTCTTTCGGCCGCGGGAATGGTGTTCTGGTCCGTCGTGATTAGGATATCGCCGGCCGAGTTAGATCGCGTGTGGCGCATTTGGCTGGCAGCATGGCTGGTGATCACCGTGGTAGGTACCGTTTTGGTGGAGATCAAGCGAAAGCAGTTGATAACGGTGGCGTTGCGCGCGCGACCCGTGAAGATGCCGGACTTCCTGCATGAGTCAGAGATCGCAAGATGGCCGGTGTGCTACCAGCCTTCCGCGCCCATGCTGATACTGAAGGGCGCGCGCGGTTACTCGCTGAATCTGGCCAATACGCTGGCCCATCTGGGTGCCGCTTACTTGGCTGGAATGGTTGTGCTGATTTTCTTTTTGCGAATGGGCCGTTAAGAAAAAGTTCGGAAATAAATCGAAGGGGAGAAACTCGATGATGACGCGTGGGAAGTGCTGTGCCTTCATCCTGCTCGTGCTTCTGGCCGGAACTTTGCCGTCGAGCGCCGCCGGCAAGCCGCAGTCTCAGTCAAACTCAGCCGCGCCCGCGCAGGCCGTTGACGCCCGCTCCGTCACCGGCGAATGGCAGGGAATGATTTCGAGCCTGCACCTGATCGTGAAGATCGAGCAGGCAGCCGACGGCACTCTCACCGGCAAACTGATTAGCCCTGATCAGGGCAACGTCACCATACCGATTGACTCAATTTCTTTCGCGCCAAACACCGGCTTGCGTCTCGAGCTGAAAGGCATTAACGCAACTTACGAAGGAAAGTTCAACGAAGACGGAAGCGGAATCGTCGGAACCTGGCAGCAAGGCGGCAATTCTACCGCCCTCTCGCTTCACCGTCCGGGCGCGGCCGTAGACAAACCCACGCTGAAAGCGAGAACCATCGGAAGCGTTCCAATGCAGCCCTGCCGCACATCGGACGCCAACACCGAAGGCCTCTGCGGAAAATATGAGGTGTACGAAAATCGTAAATCACAAACCGGACGCAAGATTGCGTTAAACATCATGGTGTTGCCCGCCCTCTCGGAAAAACCCGCGCCCGACCCTTGGGTCGCGATCGCAGGAGGCCCGGGCCAGAGTTCCGTGGAAGCATATCCTCTGGCGGGCTACACCACCAAGATACGGCAGCAGCGTGACGTGGTGTTAATCGACCAGCGCGGCACCGGCAAATCGAATCCGCTGCCGTGTCAGCTCCGCGACCCCAAAGTCGCGCAGGAAATGATCGGCGAATCCATGGTCCCGGAAAAAGTGCGCGCATGCCGCGCGGAGCTTGAAAAAAATGCTGACCTCGCTCTCTACACTACCTCCATCGCCGCGGATGATCTCGACGAAGTCCGCCAAGCAATGGGCTACGACAAGATCAACATCTTCGGCGGCTCTTACGGCACTCGCGCCGGTCTCGTGTACCTCCGGATGCATGGAGATCACGTTCGCACCATCGCCCTGGAAGGCGTCGCCCCGCCGGAGTACCTGATTCCACTCGCCTTCCCCAAAACGACTCAACACTCGATCGATCAGTTGATCGCTCGTTGCGCTGCCGACGCCGCCTGCAACAAAGATTTCCCCGACCTGAAGAAAGAGTTTCAAGCCATCGTGGACAAACTCGAAAAATCCCCCGCGCATTTTGACGTGAACAACCCGTCCGGAGGAACGCAGCCAGTCACTCTTACCCGCGGCATGTTCGTCGCGGCTTTGCGTCCTCTGTTGTACATTCCTCAGATCGTCAGCGAATTTCCTTACATGATTCACCGCGCCTACCAGGACGATTGGAGCATTTACGGCTCTGTCGTGCTGGTCGTGCGCAACGCAATCGACAAACAAATCGACCGGGGAATGTTCCTTTCGGTGATCTGCGCCGAAGACGTGCCCGCCACCACGGAAGAAATGATTCGCCGCGAAACCGCGGGCACCTACTTGGGCGATTTCCAGGTGCGCCTGTTTCGACAGGCCTGCCGCGAATGGGTTCAGGGCTCCATTCCCAAGGACTACCACGCGCCCGTACGCTCCGCCGTTCCTGCACTGCTGATTTCCGGAGCGCTCGATCCAGCCACTCCGCCCGAAGCATCGGCGGAGGCCGCGAAAGATTTGAGCAACAGCCGCGTGGTCATAGTGAAAGAGGGCACTCACGGCACCGGCTCCCCCTGCATCGACGGGCTCCTTTCGGATTTTGTCGCGCAAGGTTCGTCCACAAGCCTCGACATCTCTTGCGCCGACCAAATCCATTTCCCTCCGTTCATAACGCAGGCACAGATCGACAAGCTTCGCGCGAAGGGGAATCAGTAGGTGCTGTGCAATCAACGGAAGGTTTTCGTTTGGAAGTCTATATAGCGTCGCCCTTACGCGTGCATCTTTGCGCCAACGGTTTTGTAGCCGCCGCCTTCAGCCCGGCATCTTTGCGCCAACGGTTTTGTAGCGGCCGCCTTCAGGCGGGCGTCTTTGCGGCGTTTAATTTCGAGCACGATTCTGCGCCAGCGCCCGGGCGCGCTGAAATTTCGCTCCGGCGACTGCTTGGCTTTATTTATCCGCTCGGCGCAAATCCCGCAGGGGCGTCCGCCGTGGCGGACTGCGCCCGCCGAAACCAGGGCAATCAACGAGCGCGCGAAGGGGATCGTCGGCCTTCTCGAAGAGGTTTCACCTCTGGTCGCCGAGGCGACCCCTGAGGCTTCCGGGAGCAGAGAGATGCCCATGAACCGGGTGATAAGGATAGCGCTGAAGCTGGGAGTAGTCGTGATCGTCTGCCTCTACATTGCTCGCCACATACCGCATGCGGTCCGCGCACAAATGCAACTCCCCGCGGGCATGCTCCTGTCAGTGGCGCTGATTTGTCTTTTCTCCGTTTACTGGAGCATCGCGGCAAAAGACAGCGCCCCGACAAAGACCTCGGAATCCAAATGGTCGCGCGGACTGCATCTCGCGTTGGTCAACGGCGGTGTCCTCTTGCTCATCCTTCCGGTCCCGGGTTTAACGCGCCGTTTCCTGCCAGACAGTCGCTTCCTCGTAGCCGCTGGCTTGTTAGTCGAAGCCGCTTTCATTCTCCTCGCCGTCTGGGCGCGGCGAGCTCTTGGCAGCAACTGGAGCGGGGAAGTCCGCGTCGCGACTGGACACCAACTCATTCGCTCCGGTCCCTACCGCTACATCCGTCATCCCATTTACACCGCTGTGCTCGGAATGTATTGCGGAGTGGCCCTCGTGTCCGGCGAAATTCACGCCCCGATTGCGCTCGTTATCGTCGCGCTCGCGTACTGGCGCAAAATCCGCATGGAAGAACGAGCGATGTCCGAAACCTTCGGCGCCGATCACGAAGCCTATCGTCGCGACACGTGGGCTCTCATACCGTTCCTGTTCTGACGACTCTCACGCTTTCTTACTTCTTATGATCCACGTCGCAGCCTTGTTCGACGGGCGTCGGGTCCGGCATGTCGAACTGCATGGCGATCTGCGACCCGCGGTCATCCGTCGCAGTTATTTCCACATCGTGAGCGCGCAGCATTTTCTCAAGCGAGCCTTTCGCAAACGACGCAGACCTCTTGTCCGTTGACGGCGTCCACTCTTCTTTCTCCTGTTTGCCTTCGTTCAACCGATACACCACTGAAACTTTGGGGAAATAAGACGTTCCGTGAATCTCCTCCGGCTCAACCCAGTCGATCTTCAGCGGATCGCCAACCACGAGATTCCCGCGCACGAACTTCGGTTTGCCGGACCGATTCTTGGAGCTGCAATCCACAACCAAAGACGGGCGATTCGCAGGGTCTCCAGGCGGCGTTTTCAGAAATTTCCCAGTCAGGCTGTACCGGGTGTATGCGCCGCGCACAGCATCTGTTTGTTGAGTTTGCCGCCATCCTTCCGCTGAAGAAGGCTGCTGCTGCGCCGCCGAGAATACAAAAGCCGCGCAAACAAGCGGCACCAACAGGAATACATGGACTGGCTTCATATTTTTATCTCCTTTTATTCATTGCCCCGGCTCTTGGTCGCCGGCCCAACATCCTGAACGTCGGGGAAGTATCCCGAAGCGTTCCGGAAATAAATTACTTTCTAGTTTTAGCACTTTTCTTCCTACTATAGGTCATCCGTTGCAATATAAGGCTGCTATGATTCGCCCCACGCCGCATCGCGGGTTGCAAATCAACGATAGGCGGAGACGACCGCGCAGTGGAGGATCGCAAATGAGAAGCATTCAAAGGATGATTCCGAGCAATCTGATCATTGCCCTCGCGGTTATGTCCGCGATGTTTCCGGCTCGCGCCCTCCGCGCGCAGGCCGTCGCGGACGACCCCAACTGGGGGCACAAACAGGTCGTGGTCGACCCAAAGATCTACGACGGATACGTCGGGCGCTACCAACTGACTCCGAATCTCGTTGTGAGCATCATCCGCGAAGGCGATCGCCTGTACACGCAAGCCACGGGGCAGGAGCGCTTTGAAATTTTCCCCTCCAGCGAAAAAGAATACTTCGCGAAGATCGGCCATATCGAAGTCAGTTTCCACACCGACGATCGCGGCGTCGCCACCGAGATCGTGGCACATCAAGGAGGCAGGGATACTCCGGCAAAGCGAATCGTAGAGCCCACCGCAGGGGACTTGAATGCGCAATGTGCCGCAATCGACTCAATGGTCGCCGCAGAATTTGCCAAGCACCCGATCGGCAGCGTAACCATCGGGGTAGTCTATAAAAACCAGCTTTTCTGGACGAAAAGCTACGGCAACGCCGACATGGAGAAAAAGCTGGCGGCGGATAAAGACACTGTCTACCGCATCGGCTCCATCACAAAAATGTTTACCGCCGTCATGCTGGAGCAGTTGGTTGACGCCGGTAAAGTTCACCTCTCCGATCCGGTCGAAAAATATTTCCCCGAAGTAAAAATGGTGCAAGGCCGTTTTCCCGACGCCCCGCCGATCACCCTGATCGAACTCGCCACACACACATCGGGACTCGACCGCGAACCCGGCGACACCGACACGTATCTGCACGGCTCGGTCTCCGACTGGGAAAAGACGCTCATCGCCGCGCTCCCGCATACACGTTATGCTTTCGAGCCCGGCACGCACTATTCCTACTCCAACATCGGCTTCGCCATTCTAGGCGCCACGCTTTCCCGCGCTGCCGGACAGCCTTTCGTCGAATATGTTCCGAAACATATTTTTGAACCCCTTGGGATGAGCCACACAGCTTTGGAATTAACTTCGGAGATGCGGCCGCATTTGTCGAAGGGCTACGACGTAGACGAGGCAGGCAAAGCAGATCCCACCGAGCCGCAGCGTGATCACGACACCGGCCGCGGATATAAAGTTCCGAACGGCGCCATCTACACAACCGTCGGAGATCTTGCCCGTTTCACATCCTTCCTGTTAGGCCAAGGTCCCGACAGCGTATTAAAGTCCGCTGTTCTGGAACGAAATCTCACGCAGTCGCCTGCACAGGCTAACTTCCGTCTCTCGCAGGGTTACACTCTCGGCGGTATGCTGCTGCGTCGCGACACCTACACCGCCTTTGGTCACGGCGGCGCAGTCGCCGGTTATCAGGCAGCTCTTTACATGAATCGCGACGCAAACCTTGCGGTAATCGTGCTCGCCAACACTCTCGGCGAGGCCGTCGTCGACACGCAAGGCCTCTCGCTAAAATCTCTAGATATGCTGTCAAAGCCGAAGTAACCGCTTGTCGGCAACCTCGAACATCCTTGCAACCTCCGCCTTAGATTTAAATGTAGCGCCGGGGCCTTCGGCCCGGCTTGTCCTGAGCGCAGCCGAAGGCCAACTTGCTTCTGACTCGGAATCTGCCACTTTCTTTACGCTGTCATCCCGCTTGCCCTGACGGAGGAAGGGAGCGCGGCGCTTTTTGCCGACGAGGCCTGCCCGCCGGGGCGGGGACCTGCTGTCCGCTGCGTCTTGCCGCGTCTAATCGCTTCGGCGTCGAAATTCCGAGCGTCACCCAAGTGGGCACTCGCAAAACGCGTTACAAAAAACGGCAGCGGGTCAGTTTCCGGTAACGCGACTCATCAGGCTTTGGGCTTCGCAGAGACTACAACTCGCCCAGCTTTGACTGCAGGATTGGGGACGAGCCAGCGCAAAAGAAACGTCGCTGCAATTGCTCCGGCTAGCTGTGCTGTCACAAATAGAGGCACGTCGATGGGGCGGATTCCTGCGAAAGTAGGTTCACTTTGGCCGCTCCGGGTGTGAGGGCTCCGACTCGAAATCAGTGGACAGGCTGAGTTCTCTCCAGGACCTTGCTTCCTCCAGGCGTGCGAGGTCGTTTTTCTCCGCCCCGTTGTACGCATCGCTGCCGAGCAACAGTCGCAATGGAGGTTTCTCTTCCTCCGTCAGTCGCACGATCGCTTGAGCCGCCTTTTTCGGATCACCGGGCTGCTTACCGTTGTAGTCGCGTTGAAACCTGGCAGTTGCTCCAACAGTCGAGTCGTAGTCGGGATTTCCTTCGCTCAGTTTGGTGGAACTGCCGGCGAAGTCCGTGCGGAAGCCACCCGGTTCAACGATGGTGACCTTGATGCCTAGCGGCGCCACTTCGCGCGACAACACTTCTGAGAAACCCTCGACCCCCCATTTCGCAGCCGAATAGGGTCCACGCCCTGGAGGGCCGATCCTGCCGCCCATCGACGAAAACTGAACAAAATGGCCGGATTTCCTTTGGCGAAAGTACGGAAGAGCGGCCTTGGTCACGATGATCGTCCCGAAGAGATTCGTTTCGATTTGTGCGCGAAAATCCGACATCGGGGTGTCTTCAACGGACGAGAGATTGCCGTATCCTGCGTTGTTGATAACAACATCCAGCGAGCCAAAGGCAGCGATCGCCGCCTTCACTGCGCTGGCTGCCGCGGACTCGTCGGTCACGTCCAGCGCGAAGAGCTTGATCTGATCACCGTAGCGCTCCGATAGGTCATGTAGAGAGTCGATGTCCCTAGCTGTCGCCAACACTTTATTACCCGCCGCAAGACCCGCTTCGACAATCGCGCGACCCAGACCGCGAGAACTGCCCGTCACTAACCAAACTTGCGTCATTCATCCTCCTATTATTCTGACCACTACCAAGAACCTGGTGCGCTGGAAAAAGTGCGACGAGCAGTGTAAGATTGCGCCTCGATCCTGCCAAGCGACAGATTGGACTTCTGTGACACTTACAAGTACCTCGCCTACAACTATTCCTGTCAAACGAGTTGGCCTTGAACTTTGGATGAGTCGCGTTTCGGAGATGATGGACAAAGTTCAAGGCGACTGGAACCCGGACAATGTACACGATCTGCGAGTAGCTCTTCGGCGCTGCCGCACGATGGCCGACGCTTTGAGCGAAGTGAATCCGGTCCCCGGCTGGAAGAAGCTAAAGAAGGTCACGCGCGACTTGTTTCAGGTGCTAGGTGAGCTTAGAGACACGCAGGTCGCGAAGCAATGGGTGAAAAAGTTCGGTCCGGCGAAGGATCCCGTTCGTGGACACATGCTTAGAGTGCTGGGCAAACAGGAGCAAGAACAGCGAAAAAAGGCGGAGAAAGCACTGAACCAGTTTGACCGCAAGAGCTGGAAGAAGTGGTCGCGCAAATTTCCGGCTAAGGCCGAGTTCTTTCCCCTGGAGAGCGTTGTTTTTCAGCGTCTAGCGCTGGCGGAATTGAATGAAGCTGTCAACCTGTATCACCGGGCGCGAAAAGTTCGCAGTGGAGCCGCATGGCACCGGGTACGAATCGGCCTGAAAGGATTCCGGTACATCCTAGAGAATTTTCTGCCGCAGCGCTACGCGCAGTGGAGCAAGGAACTCAAAGGCATGCAGGATATGCTCGGCGAAGTTCACGACCTGGACGTGCTGCGGCTTCGGATCAGAAAACAAGCTGCCGGACTGAATGCTGAAAAGGTCGCAAATTGGATGGAAGAAATCGAGAAGGCCCGCAGGACTCGCCTGGAGGAATTTCGCGCCAAAACCGCGAACAAAGACTCATCCTGGGTAGTTTGGCACAAAGGGCTAGCCTCGGGACACGATCTCAAAACTGTCTCGCCGTTCGAATTGCAGCGCGTTTACTCCGCTAGTTGACGCAAAATCCGCGGAGTTAAAATCCAAAGAAGCCGCCATTTTCCGTGAGTGGCGGTGTGTTCAAAACATGCCACACCGGCCTTTTTCAGCTCGGTGACCGCGCCACGTGCGCCGAGCAAGTGCGAAATCGTCAGGTCCAGTTGCGGTGCGTGGCCGAAGCACATTACTTCCTTGGCGCGCAAACTGATGACTTCCTTCACGACCTCAGCAGGATTGCCGGCTGGTTTCAAAGCGTCGTGGACACGGATTTTTGCGAGCGAAAACCCAAGTGTTTCCGCAAATATCTCAGACGTTTGCGCTGCGCGGATATAGGGACTGGTGATCATCACATCGGGTTTGATGCCCAGGGCGCTGAGTCCGAGAGCGGCTGCGCGCGTCTTCTGCACACCTTTCGCCGTGAGCGGGCGTTCAGGTTCTGGAGGTGATTTCGGATCGTTTGGGTCCACGGCAATGCCGTGGCGCACAAGATAGAGAATCATGGTTTAGGCTACCTCTTTTTCCTTTTTCTGGGCGCGACGAAACTCTGCGTTAAGATGAAATTCCTTCTCGAATAGATCCGCTTTTCGTTCCAGCCCAGCTAAGTCCAGACGGGTGCCGTCAACTGCGCGGATCAGGAAAATCGCTTTATGTCCTGCGATCTGAACGTCCACGCCTTGAACACGCTGTTCGTGCTCGGATTCGAGTTTTTCGGCAATGCGCAGCAGTGAAGTCAGCAGCCGAACTTGCCGGCGTCGCTGGCCGTCGAGCGCGGCGTAGGACGAGTGCTGGATCTCCGGCTCTGATTTCGAATTATGGTAGCGCACGAGCGCAGCCACCATTTCGCATCGCCAACCGCGCAGCCCCGGTATGTCGCCATTGCGAATCAAATATTCGCCGTGACGATGGTGGGCTTTGCGATTTACAAAGTGTCCCACATCGTGCAACAGCGCGCCAATTTCAAGAAGGTGCCGGAGGTCGGCTCCCATTTCATGAATCGGACGCAGCTGGTCGAATAGCGAAAGAGCGAGCCGCGCAACTTGTTCCGCGTGATTTTGATTGTAGTTCAGGCGGTTCGCGAACCATAAGGCGCCCTCCCGCACTTCGGCGGCCCGGCCTTTTTCTTCCTCGGACGCAGAGCAGGCGGAGTATTGCTCCGCTACTAGATCCAGCAGAATCCCTTCGCGAACGCCCACACCCGGCACGAGCATGGTGCGCAGATCCAGCCATTTCGCGAGCGTGGTAATGATTATGGCCGCTATGCCCATGACTTCGGCGCGATCTTCTCTTACACGAAAAAGTCGCATGCGACGAGGCACGTCGAGCGATATCATTCGCCAGGTTTGATCCTTGAGCAGGCGCACATTAATTGAAGGAATGCGTTCGACCATGGGTCCCGGGGCGATTCGAACGAGGGCTTCCGCGTTTCCACCGCAGGCCACGGCGATGGAGCGGCTAAGTTTGGGAGGTGAAGGGAAAGTGCTCCGAAGAATTGAGAGCACATGGTGACGAAGGCGGTTTGCATCGTCTTCGTCGATGGCACCTTCGATGGAATACGTTTCCATCAGACGAATGGTACCTAGCGGAAGTCCGACGCGATGTTCGAGAACGCCACGCTGAAAGAAATTCAATTCCAAACTGCCTCCGCCGAGGTCAAAAATCAACCGCGGCTGGAGCCGGTCACTCAGCGCCCACTTTACCGCCGAGCAGACCAAACGCGCCTCTTCTTCGCTGCTGATTACTTCCAGTTCAATTCCAGTTTTTCGCTGGATGCGCTCCATCAGCTTGCGATAATTGCGAGACTCGCGAGCGGCTGCGGTGGCCACAGCGCGATAGGCGCTTACCTGATGAGCATCCATGCGGCCGCGGAATTGGCGGAAAACCCGCGCAGCGCGCGCAATAGTGTCGTCGTCGAGCAGACGCCGGGTGAAGGCATTGTGACCCAGGCGGACAGCCGCGCGCTCATTGTCGAGAACTTCAATATGGCGAGGAGAAGTGGCGCGAGCGATAACAAGGCGGATAGCGTTGGAGCCTGCATCGATTGCGGCTAGTTGAACAGGGGCAGCCACTTTAGCGCCAGAGGTGCGACAAAGCGTGCGAAGGCTTGTATTGCGTGCTCCGGATGCCCAGGTGCGACGCAATCCGCTTCCGAAGCACCCGGTTTACGTTGGAGACGCTGCTTTCGCCGTCTAATTCGAGAAAACCGTGCCGCTTCGAAAGATATTCAAATTCACGCTTGATCATGGACTGATAGCGAATGAAGGATTGAAACAAGTCGTTGGACAGGGACATGTCGCGTCCCGACTCCCAGTAGCTGATGGTTTGGGATTTCTTGAATTCGCGGTCGAACGCAACTTCCGGGCGCACATTCAGCCAGAAAGTAAGGTCGGGCCGGAGCGCGATTTCATAAATTCCGTGAAGATAGTCACGAGCTATGCCACGGACAGCGGCGCGCGCGATGAGGGTAAAGATGTAGCGGTCGGCTAAAACGACCAGGCCGGAACGCAAAGCGGGAAGAATGCGGCGCTCGAGTTGGTCGAAAAAGTCAGTGCTGTACATCAACGCGAGCGTCATGGGGGTGACCGCATTTTCCGCAAGAAGCGCGTCGATGTCCTCACCTACAAGATACGACCTGCGCAGGCCCATGGTTTGTACGGCGAATCCTTGCGATTCCAACCACTCGGTAAGGAGATATATCTGAGTGGAGCGACCGGAGCCGTCAGTGCCCTCAATGACGATCAGCGTTCCGCTGAGTTCCTCCGGCTTCACGCCGGGGAGTGTAGTGCCGTAGAAGCGCGAAGGAGGCGCGCCAAGCACGCCGGCGCTTTTCGAATTAGTCCGCGCGGGGCGGCCGTTCGGGGGAACTGTGGCCAGCGGTTTTTTCTGAGAGCGTTTCATTTTTTCTTGGGGGCAAATTGCTGAAGAGAGATTTTCTCGCCTACAATCTGGCGCATCAGTTTCTGGAGTTTGTTCACGCGCACGGTGCCGTCCATCAAAACGAAATGGTCGGTCTCAACCATCTGGTCGTAATTGTTCAGTATGCGTTCTTGAAAAATTCGGAAACTCTCGGAGCGATCCAGGGAAATTCCGAGATCCATTCCGGCTTCATAGTATTTAAGCTTGGGTCGTCCGGCGAGGATGCGATTTACGGCAACGTCGAGAGGAGCGCGGAAATAAAAAGTGATATCCGGAGCAGGCGCGAAACTGTAAAGATTCCGCAGCCAGTGGGGCGAACATCCGCGAGCGCCGTCTCTGGCAAAAGCGGTGTAGATGTACCGGTCGGCAAGCACCAGGTAACCGCCGTGCAAGAGCGGCATGATTTGACGCTCGCAACGATCGGCGAAATCGGCCGAATGCAGGAGGGAGAATGTTGTCGGCGTCAGCAGCCGGCGCTGTTTGCCACGGCGCGTGGCGGATTTTACCAGTGGAGAAGAGTTCCATTCGGTGAAGTGCGTTCGGTAACCGCCAATTTCGAGCCAACGCTTCAGCAGATAGAGCTGGGTGCTCTTTCCAGAGCCGTCGATGCCCTCGACGACAACCAAAGCCCCGGGATACGCGCGCTTGGAAGCAGGTTGTTTGGCCGGGGCGGGATCAGCGGCTGGCGAGATGTCAGGCGTAGTCGTAACCATATGAATTATTTACACGGAATCGCATATCATATCTCGGAACGATGAATACTGCGTGAAGAAAGTGTTACCCCACAGAAACACCAAGCGGCGGTGGACACAATCAGGGCCCGACTGACTGACCGCTTGTTCGAGGAGACTCCAGCGATGGCGACGAAATTCAGGAGAGAGCTCGGAATCAAGCCGGGACACAACGTGAAGCTGTCAAATTGGGATCCCGACGACACGCTTGGATGGGACAAGAATCACCAGATGAAAGAGAGTCTTGAAAAAGCCATCGAGAGCCTCGATAGCTTTCAATATCGGCTGTATGCCGAGAAGAGGCGCGCGGTACTGTTAATTTTCCAGGGACTGGACGCGGCCGGCAAAGACGGAACGATTCGGCACGTTATGTCGGGCGTAGATCCTCAGGGCTGCGTGGTGCGCTCATTCAAAGTGCCCACCGCAGAAGAAGCTGCGCACGATTTTCTCTGGCGGGTTCACAAGGCTGTTCCAGAATCCGGAGAAATCGGGATTTTCAACCGCTCACACTATGAGGATGTGTTGGTGGCGCGCGTCCACAATCTTGTTCCGAAAGAAGTGTGGTCGCGGCGGTACGCTCAGATCAATGACTTTGAAGGTTTGCTTGCAGCAAACAAGGTGAAGATTCTGAAGTTTTTTCTGCACATCAGCAAAGGGGAGCAGAAAAAGCGATTTATGGAGCGTATCGACGATCCCGATAAACGCTGGAAAATTTCCGACGCCGATTTCAAGGAGCGGAAATACTGGGATGATTACGTTTTTGCGTACGAAGAGGCGCTGAAGCGCTGTAACACGGCAGAAGCACCGTGGTACATCATTCCAGCGAACAAGAAGTGGTTTCGCAACCTTGCCGTGTCGCACATTATTGACGAGACTCTTGCAGAGATGGACTTTAAATTTCCTGCAGCCACGATCAATCTAAAGAAGCTGAAGTGGAAATAGGCGTCCCATGGCGTGCCCGAGATTTCCTGTTAGAATCGCTCGTCTCTCAGCGATGACGAGGCAGCTTTCTTTTCGAAGCGCTCGGCGCGAATTGCGCCAATCCGGCGGCTAATGACGGACGAAGCCGTTTTCCCCCGAAGTTTTCTGAAAGAATATCCCCGCGCAGTGCGGGCTGAGGGCTGTTTTGTCTACACGGCAGACGGCCGGCGCTACCTGGACGCATCGGGGGGCGCCGCCGTGGTCACGATTGGCCACGGGGTGGAAGAAATCGCTCGGGCGATGGCGGAGCAAGCGTCGCAGCTGGCTTACGTTCACTCTTCGCAATTCCACACGGCAATCGCCGAAAAACTGGCACAGCGAATTCTCGCGCTGGCGCCCGAGGGAATGCGGCAGGGCGGGCGCATTTATTTTACCTCGGGCGGGTCGGAGGCCACTGAGACGGCCTTGAAGTTGGCCCGCCAATACTGGATAGAACGCGGACAAGAAAAACGATTTCGCGTGATTTCTCGTTTGCAGAGCTACCACGGCAGCACGCTCGGAGCACTTTCAGTTTCCGGAAACGTGCGGCGCCGGGAGCCGTTCGCGCCGATGCTGACGGATTGGGGGCACATTCCACCTTGCTATTGTTACCGTTGTCCGTACGGGCTTCGTTATCCGGAATGCAATGTGGAATGCGCGGACGAGCTCGACCGCATGCTGGAGCGCGGCGGGTCGGAGGACGTAGCGGCATTCATTTTGGAGCCGGTCGTCGGAGCGACCCTAGGCGCAGTTGCGCCTCCTGAAGGTTACATTCAAAGGACTTCGGAAATTTGCCGCCGGCGCGGAATTCTGTTGATTGCCGACGAAGTGATGACGGGAATGGGGCGGACCGGCAAACCGTTTGCCATCGAACATTGGGGCGTGACTCCGGATATGATTCTCGTCGGGAAGGGAATTGCGAGTGGCTACGCTCCACTGGGGGCGGTGATTGTGGCCGGCCACATTGCTGAAGCAATTTCGCAAGGGTCGGGTTCGTTTCTTCATGGCTTCACGTACAACGCGCACCCGGTGGCGACAGCCGCAGGGAATGCCGTACTAGATTATATTGAGCGCGAAAATCTATTTGAGCGAGTTAACGGCGCTGGTCTTGAAATCCGCGAGATGCTGGAGCCGCTGAAAAAATTCTCGGTTGTGGGAGATGTGCGCGGCATGGGACTACTTTGGGGAATTGAATTTGTGCAGGACGCAAAGACGCGGGAGCCGTTTCCTCCTGATGCAGGGATCGCGGCGCGAATTCAAGCAGATGCACTAGAGGCGGGAATCATGACGTATCCAATTCAGGGTTGCGTTGATGGCACCCGCGGCGACCACATTCTGCTTGCGCCTCCTTTCGCGATCACAAAAGCCATGATACAAATGCTCGCCGCCGGGCTCGAAAAGGCAATTGCCCAGCTTGAGAAGGCTCATCTCGCCGGTATTGGAGGTTCGTCTGCACTGGTCTGATTTCCGACGTTATCGCATTCTGTTTGCCGCTCTTATATTGGTTTCGCCGCTGGGATTTTCGGTATTTGCCGCACCCAACGATGCGAATTCGATGACCGGATTCTCGGCGCATGGCGCAGCGGAAGAGGCATCCGTTGAGCGACGGTTTCGTTCTCTTACCTCGACCGAACAGATTTCGAGGTTTCATCGGTACCTCACGTCCGAACCTCACCCGGCAGGTTCAGCTCGGAATAATGAACTGGCGCAATGGGTGGCCGATCAATGGCGGCAGCAGGGAATGGAAGACGTCACCATCCATCAATACGATGTATTGAATTCTTCTCCTCGCGAGGTTTCTCTCGAGATGGTGCATCCGGGGCACTTTCGCGCCAGCCTTCGCGAAGATTCTTACGATGTGGATCCGGGCACGAAGAATCCGAAGGCGGACGGCGCATACCTTGGATATTCAGCTTCGGGGGAAGTCACGGCGCCCGTGGTGTACGCGCACAGCGGCAATCCCGAGGACTACGACTACCTCCGCGCGCACGGAATCGATGTCCGCGGGAAAATCGTCCTGGTGCGTTACTCGAATCCGTACAGCTATCGCGGATTCAAGGCTCTCACCGCGGAGCGGCTCGGCGCTGCAGCGATACTCATTTATTCCGATCCGCAGGAAGACGGTTACACAAAGGGAAAAGTTTACCCGGACGGGCCGTGGGGTCCGGAAAGCCACGTCCAGCGCGGCGCGATTACATATGACTTTCTGGAGCCTGGGGATCCGTTGACGCCGGGATGGGCTTCCGTTCCGGGGGCGAAGCGCATATCCATCGAGCAAGCGATATCGCTGCCAAAAATTATGGGTGTGCCGCTTTCATGGCGCGACGCGAAGCCGCTGCTCGAAAAAATGGACGGCCCGGTGGCGCCGGCCTCATGGCAAGGAGGCTTGCCGCTGAAATATCGCCTGGGCGGAAAACGGGTGCAAGTTCATTTGAAAGTTGACATGGATACGCGCGTCCAGCCGTATTACGTAACAGAAGCGAGGATTCGCGGCAGCGAAGCGCCGGACGAGTGGGTGATCTTAGGAAATCATCGTGACGCCTGGGTATACGGCGCTGTGGACCCTTCCAGCGGAACTGCTTCGATGCTAGAGCTGACGCGCAATCTGGGAGAATTGTTGCGACAGGGAATCCGGCCAAAACGGACGTTGGTGATTTGCAGTTGGGACGGAGAAGAATACGCGCTGACCGGTTCCACCGAGTGGGGAGAAGAGTTCGCCGACGAACTAAAACAAAAGGCCGTAGCGTATTTGAACGTCGATGAGGCGACTTCCGGGAAAGACTTTCAGGGGGATGCAGTGGGTTCGCTTGCACCGCTGCTTGTGGAAGTGAGTCACGCTCTGCCTGCGCCGTCGGGTAAAAGCCTCTACGACGAATGGAAAGTCTCGCGCCGGGCGGAGTTGAATGATAGACAGACGGTAAGTGACTTCGAGTTAGCAAATACTCGCATTGGAAGCGGCTCAGACCATACCGTGTTCCTCAACTTTCTCGGGATTCCGACGGTCGGACTTGGTTTCGTGGGTCCTTACGGTGTCTATCACTCGTTATACGACGATTTCTACTGGATGAATCATTTTGGCGACCCTGGATATCAGTATCACTCGCTGATGACGCAGCTTTGGGGCACTGTGGCGCTGCGACTAGCTAACTCCGAAATTCTGCCTTTCGACTTCGAGTCTTACGGCAAGCATATCCATCAGTTCGTCACCGAACTAGACGATTCGAGCCACATCGCCGGACATATTGATTTTGCTTCCTTGCAGAGACACGTCGCCGAATTTCAGCAAGCCGGGCGCGAACTCAATCAGAGCGAGATCCGAGCAATCGCGAGCGGGCGTTTGAACGGCACAAATGCTCTTCGAGTGAATCAAGACCTCATGCAAGTGGAGCGCAATTGGTGCAATCCTGAGGGAATTCCGGGACGGCCTTGGTTCAAGCACTCTCTCTACGCGGCACGCTACACTTACGCACATCTCGAATTACCCGGGCTCACGGAGGCTGCAGAAGCAGGCGACTGGAAGCGGGCTGCGGACCAAGCCAAAATCCTTGGAGACGAGCTAACGAAGAATGCGGCGTTGTTGCAACATGCTAAAAGGGAGTTAGACTCTTCGGAAGGAACCGAAACGCAGTAAGCAAGATCGCGGTCGCGAGCCGGAGTACGACAGAGGCTTTGGGTACGATAAGCAGGAAATTGTGAAGGAGTATTACCGGCTGGCGGAAGTAAAATATCAGGGTCGCAACTAAATCCTGGGAACGGGAGATATCGAATGAGAGGCTTTCTTACTGGAGTTCTTCTAACGCTGCTGGTTATTTGCCTTGTCACATTTCTGGTTGCCAAGAAGGGCTATATGGATTTCAACGCAGACCAAGAACCATCGTTGGTAGAGAGGAAAATGGCGATGGAGGCGGTGGACGCTTCTACGGACCGACACGCTCCAGATCTGAAGAATCCTGTGGCGGCGAACGATGAAAACCTGGTTGCGGGCGCAAAACTGTACGTTAACCACTGCGCGGGATGCCACGGTCTTCCTTCGAATCCCGACAGCCAGTTTGGGCGTTCGTTTTACCCGACAGTTCCTGCGTTCTTCAAAGATTCTCCTGACATGCCCGACAACCAGAATTTCTACATCATCCAGCACGGTATCCGCTGGACCGGCATGCCGGGGTGGAATAAGACGCTCAACGACACGCAAATGTGGCAACTCGTCACATTCTTGGGGAACATTGAGAAACTTCCACCGGCGGCCAAGAAGGAACTCGACCTGACCGGGGTATCTGCGCCCGCTGGAACGACCCCGGAAAAACCGAGCGCGGCTCCGATGCCCATGAATCATTAGAAGCGTTGTGAACGAAATCTCGCTCAATTCGGGACAAAACGACTCTGCTGGCGAGAAAAACACCGAGCGAGGGAAGAGCAGTCCTGCTAAAATTTGGCTGCCCGCAAAGCCTTTGGGTGCATCCAAGAGAATAGACACTTGTTTTTCTTTTTCTGGTTCATGGAACTTTAAGGCGAGGCTGTAAACGTCCAAACTGTTTGGAGGGAAAGCTTGATGTCCGATGCAGTCGCAGAAAAGGTAATCACTACGCTGGCGTCCGTGAAACGGATCCCGGCCGACAGCATCAAGTTGGAAACAAACTTGCAGGATTTAGGAATCGATTCCCTGGATGTCTTCACCCTACTCTTCGAACTCGAGAACGCTTTCAAGATTTCGATTCCCGATGACGACGTGCGATCCATACGCACGGTGGGTGATGTCGTGACCGGGATCAAAAAAATTATTGCTGCTGCGCCGCCTGACTCGCCCGTGGGTTCACCCACGCCCGCGGTTTAAGAATGGCGGACCGCCGAGTTGCCGTCACAGGTTTGGGAATCATCTCCTCTCTAGGACTGAATCTTGCGGAGTCGTGGAATTCTCTGAGCCAAGGCCGATGCGCCATTCGATCCTTGCAGAACGTTGATCGGTCGCGGATCGCCCTAAAGATGGAGAACGGCGCAGAAGTGCGTGGCTTCGACCCGACGCAACACTTCGAAGGCGGGAAAGAAGCCTACCTCGACCGCTTCGCGCAGTTTTCGGTGGTAGCGGCGCGACAAGCGATTCGCGATTCCGGACTCGATCTGACGCCGTCTCTTCGCTATGCCGGAGCCGTCGTTTGCGGCTCAGCCGTGGGTGGCCAATCCGCAATCGAAACCGGTTTCGAGGATCTTTACGTCTCGGACCGGGGCCGCGTCCACCCGCTGACGATTCCCAAAACGATGGCCAATGCGGGTGCGAGCCATATTTCCATGGAGCTCGGGATTACGGGGCCCACGTATACGGTGTCGACGGCCTGCTCCTCTGCGAATCACGCGATTGGCCAGGCGTTTCGTTTGGTGCGCGATGGCGAAGTGGAACTGGCCGTGACTGGCGGCAGCGAGGCGCCGTTCGCGATCGGACATCTGAAAGCCTGGGAAGCGATGCGAGTGATCGCGCCGGATACCTGCAGGCCATTCAGCAAAGACCGGCGAGGAATGATTCTGGGCGAAGGTGGCGCGATGATGATTCTCGAGCCGTTGGAAGCGGCCCGAGCGCGCGGTGCAAGAATCTACGCGGAAATCTGCGGGTTCGGCATGTCGTCCGACGCTCACCACTTGACACAGCCGACGGTCGAAGGACCCTCCCGCGCGATGCGAGACGCATTGCGCCTCGCCGACATGGCGCCGGAAGAGGTCGGTTATATCAACGCGCACGGCACCGGCACGCCGGGCAACGACCCGGTCGAGAGCCGGGCCATTCGGCAGGTTTTCGGAACGCATGCGGACAAGCTCGCCGTTAGCTCGACGAAATCCATGCACGGGCATGCGCTCGGCGCGGCGGGCGCGCTTGAAGCGATCGCCACAGTGCTCGCGTTGCATCACGGGATACTACCGCCGACGGCGAATTACAATGAACCCGACCCGGAATGCGACCTGGACTACATTCCGAACCAGCCGCGCACTCAACAGGTAAGCGCGGCGCTTTCAAATTCTTTTGCGTTCGGAGGTTTGAACGCGGTCATCGCTTTCCGCGCCGTTCCTCGCTAGATCGCCCGCCTTTTGCACGCTTCAGCGACCGTCGGCTATGCGAATCCTGGAGTATTATTTCGGCAGCGCCATCAAAGGAGCAGGGTTCATGGAAAACCAGAGTCTTGAGCAGAGCGTGCAAGTGAGCATCGCTGAAAAGGTCTTTACGAATTCTCCCAATATGCTGGTGCTATGCCTGACTGTGATTGGACTGATCAAAATCTACACGCGGTTTGAAAAGATCACGACGCTGGCCGACAACTTTCTCGCGTTTGTGGCGCTGGGATACCTCGTCGCGACCGTTCTTTCCTACCTGGCGATTCGTTCGAAGCGCAGCGCGCGGCAGATGAAGCTCGCGCAGGTTGCAGATGTGCTGTTCCTGGTTTCGCTCACACTGACGGCGGCTGTCGCCCTATTTATGACGTTCGCCCTGGCGGGTTGATCCAAATATCTCCAAAGAAACGATGCAGCGCGGCGTGCGATAACTCTTGTTTAGAAGAGGCGTGAAAGCAACGGAACAATTATCCCCCAGCCCGTAGGCGTGGGCGACCAATGGCGAGTTAGTTCGTCCGCAAGCGTAAACGTAACGAGGATTGCGAGGAATAACACGCCTGCGAGGATGAAAACCTGGATAAGCCTGCCGCTGTACTTTACGTGCATAAAAAAAAGAACTACCAGAAGCATCTTTACGACTGCGATGGCCAGCGCGGCGACAGTGTTAAAGGCGCCGAGGTCGATGTAGGCGACTCTGATAGTGAGTGCGGTCAGACAGAGAAGCGCGACGAAAATTCCGAGGTAAAGTTTTACCGAGACGATGTGACCGGACACTAGTGGCCACCCCCGATGTAGCGCCCTCCAATGAGATAGAGCAGCGGAAAGAGAAAAATCCAGATGATGTCGACAAAGTGCCAGTAGAGGCCACTCACTTCGAGCGGCGCATAGTATTCCGGCGTGAACCGGCCACGGTGCGCCATGACCGTAAGCACGGTAAGCAGGCCGATTCCGATAATCATGTGCAGCGCGTGCAATCCGGTCATAAAGAAATAAAAGCAGAAGAACATGGGCACGTGCTGACCGGCCGCGCCCCATTCGGGACGGATGATGAAGCCGAAGCCGGGAACTAGATGCTCAATGTAGTCGTGATGCCATTCAAACGTGAACTTGATAGCCAAAAACGCAGCTCCCAAGATCATCGTTGTAATTAGAAACCACACTTGCGCCCTACGCTTGCCGACTTGCGCAGAATGGATGGCAAGAGCCATGGTCAAGCTGCTTAGGATCAGCACGGCAGTATTCAATGCGCCGAACTGGACTTCGAGCAGATGGCTGCCTATTTCGAAAGCGGGCAGATACAGCGCCCGATAAATAATGTAACTGGCGAAAAGGCCGCCGAAAAACATAATTTCGGTGAGGAGAAATACCCACATCCCGAGGCTGCCGGCCTCGCGCTGTTGCTCCATGTCCTCGAACTGATGCGCAAAGCCTGGGGGATGCGCGCTGTGAACGGTCATATCAGACACGGGTCACCGTACTGTGCGCGTAGTCATAAGCGTCTTCGGTTACCACGGGAATCTCCTCGAAATTTTCAGTAGGCGGCGGTGACGGCGTTGTCCACTCCAATCCTTTTGCGCCCCATGGATTCGGGCCAGCCGCAGGCCCGTAACGCATCGACCAAGTCAGGTAAATGAGCGGTATCAGGTAGCCAATGCCCAGAATGGAAGCGCCTGCGGAAGACATCACGTTGAGCACCTGAAACTCAGCGGGATATACGGCGAAGCGGCGCGGCATTCCGAGATATCCGAGCATGAATTGCGGAAAGAAAGTCAGGTTGAAGCCCACAAAGATTACCAACGCGGCAAAACGCGCCCAGCCGTCCGGATAGAGACGCCCCGTAATTTTCGGCCACCAGAAGTGAATTCCGCCCAGATAAGCCATCACGGCGCCGCCGACCATGATGTAGTGAAAATGAGCCACGATGAAATATGTGCCGTTCAAATGCACGTCCGTCGCGAGAGAAGCGAGGAACAATCCCGTGAGGCCGCCCATGGTGAAGAGGCCGATAAATCCCAGCGCATAGAGCATGGGCGCGTCGTAGGAGATGGAGCCCTTGTAGAGCGTCGCGGTCCAATTGAAAACTTTCACCGCCGAGGGGATCGCCACCATAAAACTGAGCACCGAGAAAATCAGTCCGGCGTAAATTGATTGGCCGGTTACGAACATGTGATGGCCCCAGACGAGAAAACTGATAATTGCAATTGATAAGCTTGAAAAAGCGACGAAACTGTAGCCGAAAATCTTCTTGCGCGAAAAACAAGTGACCAACTCGCTCATCACGCCCATACCCGGCAGGATCATGATGTAAACGGCCGGGTGAGAGTAGAACCAGAACAAGTGCTGGAACAAGATGGGGTCGCCGCCGATGGCGGGGTCGAAAATGCCGATGTGTAGAAGGCGTTCGAGCCCGAGCAGGAAAAGCGTGATCGCGATCACCGGCGTGCCCAGGATGAAAATGATGCTGGTGGCGTATATGGCCCAGATAAACAGGGGCAAGCGAAACCAGGTTAGTCCCGGCGCGCGCATTTTGTGAATGGTGACCACGAAATTGAGCCCGGTAAGAATCGACGAGAATCCCGTGATAAAAACGCCCAGCGCCGTCGGAATCACCGAAGTATGAGAAAAGCTGCTGCTGTACGGGGTGTAAAACGTCCAACCGGTATCCACGCCCCCCGAAATGACGGCGTACAAGGTGAAGCACGCACCGATCACGTAGATGTACCAGCTAAGAAGGTTGAGCTTTGGAAAGGCCAGGTCGCGGGCCCCGATCATCATCGGTACAAGAAAATTCCCCAGGGTGGCTGGAATCGAGGGCACCAAGAAAAAGAAGACCATGATCACGCCATGCATGGTGAAAAGTTTGTTGTAGGTTTCCGGCTGAACGAGCGCGCCTTGCGGCTCGATCAAATGCAAGCGCATAAGTACGGCAAAAAAGCCGCCGACAAAAAACATCAGCGTGATGGAAACGAGATAGAGGAGTGCGATGCGCTTATGATCGGTGGTCAAAAGCCACGATTTCACGCCGTATTTCGCGTTCAGATAATTGACGTGCGACCCAGCCGGAGCTTCGTGAACGTCTATGGTGGCTGTGCTCATTTAGCGTCCGTCTTCCTTTCTTCCGAGGCCAGAGACTTTACATATGCGACAAGCTGCAGCACTTGTTCTTCGGTGACCTGGCCCTGGAAGGTGGGCATGATCGCCGGATATTTTGCCAGAACGACAGAATTTGGATTAACGATGGCTTGGCGAATGAATGCTTCGTCAACGACCCGCTTGTCACCGCTCTTGAGCGTTTCTTCCTTACCGTAAATTCCGACCAGCGAAGGCCCGCGGCCTGTGCCGTCCGAAAGATGGCAAGAGGCGCAGCCAAGTTTGTTAAATATGGCTTCACCCGCTTGCTGCATCGACTGGCTGGTCGAGCCTCCCGCGAGCCAAGCTTCATAATCCGCCGGAGACATTACATACACCCAGCCAAGCATCTCCGCGTGATCCGCTCCGCAATACTGCGCGCAGAATAAGTGATAGGTCCCAATCTTCGTGGCTTGAAACCAGAGCGAAGTATAACGACCGGGAAGCACATCCTTCTTTACGCGGAAAGCCGGAATATAAAAATCATGGATAACGTCTTCCGACGTCATGGTTAATTTCACCGGCACGCCTAGTGGAACGTGCAGCTCGTTGATTTCTCGTACGCCCTCGGGGTGTTGGATATGCCACATCCACTGCTTGCCGATCACAAAAATTTCAGTGGAAGCCGAAGGAGGACGAGAATTTTCAAAATACAAGCTGGAGGCCCAGACAAAAAGCCCCGCGCAGATCAACGTGGGAATGATCGTCCAAGCTAACTCAAGCCCCAGGTGTTCGCCAGTGTCCGGCGGGCGCTCGTTTTCCGCGCGCCGGCGGTATTTCACCATGAAGAAAAGGATCGTTGAAAAGATCACAAAAGTGAAAAACAGGGTGATGAAAGTCAGCGCGAAGTAAAGATGATCGACTCCTTCCGCGATCGAAGAAGCTGCCTCAGGACGAAGTTGCGGAGCCTGAATCGCCGCGAAACAGAGAAAATCCCAGCCGAATTGGAGAGACCCTATCATCTTCTTCCCGTAAATATCCTTTTCATGCGCACTCTGGAAATCCGGCCGAACTTCACGTTCTTCGTTCCGGCAGCGAGTAATGTTCTTTTTTGTAAAGCACCAAAATAAGAGTCGCGATCGCCAGCACGGTCACAGCTCCGGCAGTCTGGATCAGGCGCGAGATCAGCAGCCCGTATTTGCCAGTGGACGGATCGTAGTGGTAGCAGAACAGCAACACTTGATCGACCGGCGTTCCAATTTTCCCCTCGGAGGCTTCCACCAGCCCGAGCCGCAAATCCCGCGAGGGGAATTGAATACCGTAAAAGTAGCGCGATATTTTTCCTTCCGGAGTAAGAAGCATGATTGCGCTGGCATGCGCGAACTGCTTTGAATCGGGATCGTACGCATAACGAAAGCCCAGGGCATTCGCAAGCTGCCTGATTTGCGGCTCATCGCCGGTGAGAAAATGCCAGCCTTCCGCCGCTCCGGGCCGTCCGTAAAGACCGGTATACAACGCTTGTTTAGCATCCGCGAGAACAGGTCTTTCGGTGGGATCGATACTCACGGTTACCACATTGAATTGCTTGCCGATATCCATTGGAATCAACTTCAAGCTGGACTCGATTCCGTTAAGGACCTGGGTGCATAGCATCGGGCAGTTGTAATACACCATCGACAGAATCACGGGCTTCTGCCCGAAGTAATCGCCGAGCTGAACTGTTTTGCCATGCTCGTCGCGAAAGACGAGATTTAGCGGGATCGACTGATTTAATTTCTGGTCGATACCCACTTCTTTGAGCAGAGATGGACGCACGCCGATATCCTGCACCGGGCCTTGAAGCTGAGCCGGGGTTGAAAGTGGCAGAAGGGCAAGCGCTATTGCCCCAGCAATCAAAGCAGCACGGAGGGAACGCGCCACTTTCGACTCGAACAAATTAGAAACACTCTCCACTTATCTCCTCGCCTCTAAAACTTGCCAAATTCACAGCAAACTACTTCTCAAGATCTTGCGCTTTCGTATTTGCGTCTTCCGGCGTCCAATACGCGCATGGACCGTTGGGAGACGACGCTTCTTCTCTCAATATACTCAAAGGGCGCGCAGATGATTGTGCGCCGCTCGCGGGACGCGCGGGCAAGCCGCGTTCGATGGTCGCGTCGATTGCACGGTCAATCGGAATTCGGACTACGCCATTCTCCTGATCAACCCACCCGTAGCTGCCGAGTTTCTGCATCTGGTCGCCACAATAAGTGCGTAAATCCGCTCCCGGTTTCACTTGCAATCGCGGCTGCGGGGGCAGCACACGGACGTTCTCGAATGGAGAAGCCGGCGGCCCAAGCGGCTGTGACTTCGCAAAGTAAGAGAACACCCACTTCATCGAAAACAACACGAGAATCAGGACGATTACAAGCCCAAGCCCGTACTTCAGCAGACTGCTTGTGTCGGCATCCCTGTGTTCATATTCTTCGGATGGATCGACCGCGGGTTGGCGGCCACCCGGAGGAATGTGCCCAGCCGGATGCTTAGTCTCCATGCTCATGCTGGAGCGCTCCTTCAAACCGCGGGTCGTGCAACGGCAACACCGGCATTTTCTTGAGCTGCCAGATGTAAGTGCCGATCCAGATGCCGCCAATTCCGATCACTGCAAACAAGTCCGACAGGTGAAATTGCGGGCTTTTTCTTTCGTTCTCAAATGCCGGAGCGATCAGCCAGTAAATGTCCACAAGGGTCAACACAACCATCATCCCCGATACGATAGAAAGCACGCGCAAGCGACGCTTCACTCCGCGCTGGAGCAATAGTAGAAAAGGCACGGCGAAGTGCATGACGATCAAAAAAATGGCCAAGGCCCCCCATCCGCCGAATGCGCGCTCCATGTACCAGGGGATTTCGTCTTTCAGGTTGCCGGCCCAGATAATCAGGAATTGCGAAAACGACAAATAAGCCCAAAGCATCACGAATGCCAGCATCAGATTGCCAAGATCGTTGAACTGCGAAGGCGTCACGACATTCTTGATCGGCTCGCTGTCGGAAAGCAGTCGCAACACGAAAATCACAAACGCCATGGCCACCAATGCCTCGATGATCATGAACAGAAATCCGTAAATTGTCGAAAACCAGAGCGGCTCAATGGACATTACCCAATCGATCGAGGAGTAAGTCACCGCGATTCCCCAAAGAATCAGGCCGGGGCCGCTGAACGCTTCCAGGATGGAAGCGAGTCGCGTATTGCCCGTGGCATCCTGCTCGGCCGACCATTTGTTCAGCAAGTACACGATCGTGAGCCAGATGGCGAAATAAATCACCGAGCGCATGACGAAGAAATTCCTGGTGAGGTACATGGCTTTGAAGTGCAGGCTCGGATCGGTGGGCTTGTCCACAGCCCATTGTGTCCATGGATAGAGCTTGTTAATCCCGATCAACACGGGGATAAACAGAAGCGTCATCACGAAACATGTTCTGGTTCCCGCTTCCAGCAATCTTCGAATTGGATAGCCCCACCATCCGCCGGTGAGGTGATGCATCATCAAGAGCGCCATGCATCCAAGAGGAATCGAAAACCAGTAAATGTAAGAGAGCAGGTAGGACTGGAACGCTCCTGTGACAGCGTCGGGACCCCGCAGCGATCCCCATATCGCCCACACAAGAAGACCGAGTCCCCCCGCAACGAGCGCGGCGCGCTGTAAGCGATCGAGCTGCGGCTGAAATTGTTCCAGCGGGTTCGTCATGGTTGCCCTGGCGCTTGTGCCGGCGTCTTTCCGGAATTCGCTTCCGTCAGCTTCGTTCGTTCATTTTCCGGCACATCCTGCATCGTCGCGTGCTGGCTCAGTTGAAGCGCGCGAATATACGCCGCAATCCTCCAGCGATCTTCCGGCTCGACACGCGAAGCGTAGCTATACATGGAGCCGAAGCCGTTGGTGATGACCTCGAAAAAATGTCCAGCCGGCGCTTGCCGCAGACGTTCAAGGTGGAAAGAGGGCGGAGGAGGGAATCCGCGCTGCACGATCATGCCTTGCCCCCCGCCGGTGTAATCGTGGCAAGGAGTGCAGTAGATGTTGTAGCGTTCGCGACCGCGTTCCAAATCAACACGCGTCATGGGGAAGGGAAATTTGTCCGCCACGACGCCATTTTCTTTTCCGGTGTAAAGCAATTCGTCAGTGTGAAGCTGGCCGCGTGCCACGGTACCCGGCACCACAGGCCGTTCGGAACGGCCGTCATTAAAGAACGTCGTGGGTTCATCGGGAAGATATTTCGGCTGAATATGCATGTCCAGCCGGCAGCCGGCTAGCAGCATCGCGATGCTGCCGAAGCAAGCGAATCTTCTCACGCAGGGCCATACAGCGCCGAGGCCCGCGTCCGCGATCCGATCTCTGCCGCGATGGAAATTAAACTTCAATCTCAAACACTCCGTGTGGATGCAAAGTCTCCAAGAAATCCTTCGTTCTCACCAAATCAAACTTCTTGTCGCGCGCCTTCACGCAAAGAAAGAAACGGTCTTTGGAGGCGAGCGCAAACCTAGCCACGTTGAAAACGGGATGATACGGAGTAGGCAGTCCGTTCATCGCCAGCATTCCGAAGACAGCCGAAAGAGCCGCGCCGAGAATTGTCAGTTCGAATGTAATCGGGATGAAGGCAGGCCAACTGTTGTACGGCTTGCCTCCGATATTTAGTGGAAAACTGATTACATTCGCGTAGTAGCACATGCAGAAGCCGAACAAGCCGCCCAGCAGCCCACCGGTAAAAACTACGGTCGGAAGGGACGTATGTTCGAAACCAACCGCTTCAGCCATTCCTTCAACCGGCATGGGCGTGAAAGCGTCAATGCTCTTGTAACCGGCGTCGTGCGTGCGACGTGCCGCTTCGAGAAGCTGTTCGGGCGTCTCGAATTCCGCGAGCAGTCCGTAAATAGGTTTGCGTTTCATGTGCTACTCGTGAATCTCCGGATTCGGATTCCTTACGCGCGCCAGATAAGTTGTCCGCGGCCGTGTGTTCAGCTCGGCCAACAAAGTGTAGTTCCGCGATTGCGCTTTGAGTTTCGCGACGCGGCTATTGGGATCGTTGATATTTCCGAAAACGATGGCATCGGACGGGCATGCGCCTTGGCAGGCGGTTACGATCTCGCCGTCATGGACGGAGCGGTTCTCTTCTTCAGAGCGGATTTTCGCTGCATTGATGCGCTGCACGCAGTAAGTGCATTTTTCCATCACGCCGCGGCTGCGCACGGTCACGTTCGGATTGCGCACGCCATACAAGCTGGGCGTTTGCCAGTCGGAGAACAGCAGGAAATTAAATCTGCGCACTTTGTACGGACAGTTGTTCGAGCAATAACGAGTTCCGACACAGCGGTTGTAGGTCATCTCATTCAATCCTTCCGGACTGTGCGTGGTCGCTCCCACCGGGCATACGACTTCGCAAGGCGCGTTTTCGCACTGCATGCACGGCATGGGTTCGTAATACATTTCCGGATTCTCGAGTCCGCCGCGGAAGTAAGTATCGACTCGAATCCAATGCATTGCGCGGCCGCGCATCACCTGGTCTTTGCCGACCACGGCGATATTATTCTCAGACTGGCATGCAACTACGCAGGCGTTGCAGCCCACGCACTTGTTCAGATCGATGGACATGCCCCAGGAATACCCTTCGTACTTGAAACCGGGATAAAGCGTAAGTCCGCGAGAAGCTTCTTCATTCGGATCCCTGGCGAAATTCGGATTCGCGCGGAACTCATCGAGCGTGGCGACTTGAATCAGATCGCGATGGAAGGCAGCGTCACTCTCCTCTTCAGACCCGTGACCTTCATGGTCGATGATGTATTGATGCTGAGTTACCGCAAAATAATACGTGTCGCCGGTTTTTTGCACGCGCAGTCCGGTAGCCGACCACGGCGCCGCCGAAGTACGAATGAAATTCGCGTTGAAACCCGGACCGGTGCCTACTTTACCTGCTCGACGCCGGCCATATCCCAAATGAAGCGTGATGGAATTTTCGGCGTGGCCCGGCACAATCATGATTCCGGCTTTTGTCTCGCGGCCATTTAGCTGAAGCTTTACATAGTCGCCGGTCGCAAGGCTTAAACGCTGCGCCGTTGCCGCGCTGATCATTCCCGCATTGTCCCAGGTCAATCTCGTATTGGGCTTGGGTAGCTCCTGCAGCCATCCATTGTTGGCGAATCGCCCGTCGAAAATTGCAGGGTCGGGGCGGAACGAAATTTCAAGATCCGGGGAGTTTGCAGACTTAGCGGGCTCGTCCGACGGTTTCTGGAAATCAGTTCGCGCCGCAACGGCGGTCGCCGGCAGCGCCGTATCAAGCAAGATCCCGTCGTGCAGCGAACGTTCCCAGAAATCCTCGAAGGCTTTATCTTTCTCGGGCCGCTGGCCTGCCCAGTAATCGCGAACGATGTCGTGGTTTGATTTGCCGGGATCGCTTCCGAGCAATCCGGTGATCTCATACGCAGAGTGGCAACCTTGGTAAAGCGGCGCAATCAGCGGCTGAATGATTCCGATGGTGCCATCGTAGGCTCGCGCATCGCCCCACGATTCAAGATAATGCGTCGCGGGAACGTGCCAGTGGCAAAACTCCCCAGTTTCGTCGTAATACAACCCGGAGTGCACGCGCAACTTTACGTTGAGAAGGGCGGGGCCAAAATCGAAGTCGATGGGCGCATCGTAAACAGGATTTCCGCCGAGGATCAGCAAAACGTCAACTTTCCCGGCCTTCATATCATTCATCAGCTCGCCGAGTGATTCGATTCCATCGACCGGGTTTGATTCGAGAGGATCGGTGTAGTACACGGTCTTCCCAACGTTCGCCAGCGCCGCATTCATAGCGTGCGCCAGTGCGTGCACTTGGGCCGGCTGTTCATCACCTGCAATGACCAGGGACGAGCCGCGATGCTGCTGTAGATCTTTCGCGACCGCGCGTGTCCACTCCGAAGAGATCCCTTGGACGGAGGCGCTTGCGCCAGTCGCAGATCCAATGCCCAATTCGGACGCAAGGTGTGCCGCGAATCCTGCTATTTCGCTTGCGCGCACCGGCTTGCGATGATCTGCCATTGCGCCGGTGCTGGTGGGCATGCACTCGACCACGTAAAGGCGGTTTGGATTCGACGACGGTGTCTCCATAGAGCGTCGTGAAGAAAAGTCGCGGGCGTAACGCACGTGTCCCGCGCCCGAGGTGAGAAAATCCGCGTCGAGCGAAACGATTACATCGGCCTTATCCAGGCGATAAACGGGATTCACCGGCTTACCGAAGGCCAGTTTTGCGCCGGCGCGAACGTTGTCACGGCCGCACTGTTCGTACTGATGCCACTTCGCCTGAGGAAATTGAGCCAGGATGTCGCGCATCTGTGCAGTGAGTGAAGGTGAAGTAACTGTTTCCGTAAGAATTCGTAGCCCTGCTCCTTTCGGAGATTGCTGCCCGCGTACGTCGGCGATAGCTGCCGCGAACGCGCCCCAGTCGCTGATCCGGCCTTCGTGTATCACCGTTTGAGACCGGTCCGGATCGTAAAGCGTCAAAATCGATGCTTGCGAGAAAACGTCAGTGCCGCCAAGACTGCCGGGATGTTCGGGATTACCTTCAATTTTCGTAGGCCGTCCCATGTTGCTCTCGACTAACAATCCGGCGGCTACGCCGGCAAGTTGCATCGAGGTTGCGTAGAAAAGCGGTTTACCCGGAATAATTTCCTCGGGCGGCCTAACATACGGAACAATTTTCTCGGTGGGCAACTTCGTGCAGGCGCTAAGACCGGCCAGCGCTGCCGAAGCAGCCGCAAGCTTCAAGACATCTCTTCGGTCTATCCCTTCAGGATTCTTGGCGGTCTCGTGTGGAAATTCATGTTCGAAGAAATCGCGATATTCTTTCGTTTCGGACAATTCCTCGAGACTCTGCCAAAAATGATTCTTGCCGGTTTCGGCGAGCTTCGCGCGCACAGCGGCGAGATCGACTGAATTCGGGTCTGGTGCGTTCGCGTTTGAGCTCATAGTGTTTTTCGTTCAACTTTCATCGGTGACACACAGAACAGTTTTGCAGACTTTTGATTTTGTATTCCTTCACGAGCTGCCGACCCAGTTCCATTTGATTGGCCGGAATAACGTAATTCGGATTGAACACCTGGGATTTCGGCCGCACGTTCTTTTCCGGCTGCCGGTGACAGTCGAGGCACCAGGACATGTACAGCGTTCCCGCGCGGTAGGTCAACGGCATCTCGGCAATCTGGCCGTGGCAAGTGGTGCAGCCGATTCCCTTGCTTATGTGAATGCTGTGATCGAAATATACGAAGTCAGGCAATGAGTTCACTCGTGTCCAGGAAATGGATTTATCGGTCCGATAGCTCGCGCGGACAGGCTCGAGCATTGCGGAATTAGTCCAAATCTGCGAATGGCACGTCATGCAAGTCTGCGTTGGCGGAATTCCGGCGAATGCGGATTTCTCGACCGACGTGTGGCAGTAGCGGCAGTCGATTCCCAGTTCGCCCGCGTGGTGCTTGTGGCTGAAGGGGACGGGCTGCTCGCGAGATACGTGGACATCGGTGTACCACGGTGATAATTCAATTCCGTACAGAACAGCGCCGAGCAACGCAACGATAAACACACCACCGTAGATGCTCAGGCGCGATAGAACATTCGTGCTGGTATGAAATATCTGTGACATCGAACCTTTGAATCTCGCTATTCAGATTTCCGTTCTTCGTTCGTTTCCTCGACCAGCGAGCGCATCTCGACGATAGAAATCATCGGCAGGAAGCGGATGAAAAGATAGAACAAAGTCAGGAAAAGGCCGATGGTCCCGACGTACGTGGCCCAGTCCCACCGCGTGGGCATGTAGTTTCCCCAAGCCGACGGAATGTAATCGCGATGCAGGCTAACGACAACAATCACGAACCGTTCGAGCCACATTCCCACGTTCACAACCAGCGATATGACAAAAAGCGTGGCGACGCTGTTGCGCACTTTGCGCGACCACAGCACTTGCGGGATCACAATGTTGCAAGTAATCAGGAGCCAGTAAACCCAAGCATAAGGCCCGGTCATGCGGTTCATGATCATGTAGCGGTCGTACTGATTTCCGCTGTAGAAGGCGATGAACGTCTCCATCATGTAGCCGTAGGCGACGATCACGCCGGTGGCAAGCATCACCTTGGCCATGTTGTCCAGATGGCGCATGGTGACGAGATCTTCAAGGTGGTAAAACTTCCGAATCGGAATTGCCAGCGTAATTACCATCGCAAATCCGGAGTAAATTGCGCCGGCCACGAAATAGGGCGGGAAAATCGTGCTATGCCAACCCGGAACGATCGCGACCGAGAAGTCAAAGCTCACCACCGTATGTACGGATACGACTAACGGTGTCGCAAGCCCCGCCAAAAGTATCGACGCTGTTTCATAGCGCGACCAATGAACGGCCGAGCCGCGCCAGCCCATCGCCAGTACGCCATAGATAATTCGCGCCGGGCGATTCTTTGCGCGATCGCGAAGAGTCGCCAAATCCGGAACCATTCCTACGAACCAGAAAAGAAGAGATACCGTAGCGTAGGTGGACACGGCAAAAACGTCCCAAACGAGCGGGCTGCGGAACTGGGGCCACATCCACATTGCATTCGGATAAGGCAGCAGGTAGTAAAACATCCACGGGCGCCCCATATGCAGCAGCGGGAACATGCCGGCGCAAGCCACGGCAAAAATTGTCATCGCTTCGGCAAACCGGTTAATCGACGTTCGCCACTTCTGATGCAACAGGAGCAGAATGGCCGAAATTAGTGTTCCAGCGTGCCCGATACCGATCCACCAAACGAAATTTACAATCGCGAATCCCCAGGCAATTGGGATTCTGATTCCCCAAATTCCCACGCCTTTGACTAATAAATAGGTGACTGCGACGTTGAACAACATCAGAAGAGCGAAGGCGATCGCAAAACCGAACATCCAGCCTTTGGTCGTGCCGCGTCCCAGCACGATCGAGCTGATCTTGTCGGTAACGGTCGCAAGAGTATGGCCTGGTTCCAGGACTGGGGCCTGTCCCGCTTCGGTTATGTTCTGAGAACTTTCGGGGTCCACGAAGTAACCTCGGAATACTAAGTGCGATGTTCCTCACCCGCAAAAGGGCGCGTCAAAGCTTGCGAATCGTCCCATCGATGCTTCCCTGGACGCAGGCGCCGTCCGAAGTGCGTTTGATATGCAAAGAGTGCTATAGAATCCTTACCGTTTTATGAATGAACTCGCCCTCATTTCACGTCGTCCGTCATTTAAGACTGGATAGCATAAGACCGGAAAACGCGTTGCGCAAGTTGAAACCCAAAAAATATCGCCTCGCGACGCCATCCGAAAGCACTTCTTAGGTTGATGAAGGAACAGAAATTTAGTTCGTTCTACAAAGCAGGGTAAGACGTGGGTCAATCAGTAGATGTGTGGGTCGAATTCGCGAAATGAAACGGAAGCGTGTTGTCGGACCGGTGGTGACCACAGTGCCGAGACGTTCCGGCTTTACACCCAGCCGCCCTGCATACAACGGTACCGAGGCTGTAAAAAGATCGTCAACCTCATCCTGTTCTAAATGTCCCGTGACAAGAAAATCGTTTCCGTGCGGCTTCACTTCGAATTTCAAGGAGTAGCGGGGAACGCTCGTTTCCCGGACCCACTCGTCGAAAAACCAATCCATGCGGTGCGTGCTCTCCAAGTCCATGGCGGGAGTCATCTGATGTTCGACCTCGTGCTCAAAATCTTCGACCCTGAGCGCCCGAAATCTATATTGAGTGAGCACCGCTCGAATAACGGCGCGAAATCGGCTGTCGGGGTCTTTTGCCGAGGGATCGCGCAGCATTTCGTGGAGCATATGAATCACCCACGTTCCTTTCCCATAAATAATCGTTCGATATGCGTCTGGTGTCTTCGAGGATCGCAATCGCGCACCCAGGCTCAACGGCCCAACGTCATTGATCGTTTCAATTGATCCCGGGACTTTCGCAAGCAGGCTGTCGCGATAATGTCCCAGCCACTCTGACAGATAATGACTATTGGGCTTTCGATTCTCGGCGTAAAGCAGCGCAAGGTAATTGGCCATGCCCTCTTGGATCCAGGTGTCCCGATAGCTCGCGGAAGATACGACATTGCCCCACCACTGATGTGCTACCTCGTGGAAAGGCATCAGATCGCGAGCCTCTCCCTGGTCCCAAGCGTTTACTCCTGCTTGCTCTTGCGCATCGGCCGGTAAAAACGCGAGCGTCGAGAGATACACCAAGCCGGGCCAGCCCTGGCCAAACGAGCCCGGGATCTGTGAAACGTCCAAATGATCGAAGGGGAAATCTCCGTCTAATTTTTCGTAGAAATGAATTGAACCAAGTACTTCTCTTCCCAGGTCCTTCAGGACAGTTGCGGGGCTAGGCAACGGAGTGTCAGCCGAGGCGTCGGGAGTGATCTGTGACGTGGGGCGGTCAATCCTGGGAAGTGGACGAATCTGAGCGTACTGGTTTAGGCGAGATGCGATTGCGTCTTCGAGTTCTTTATTTGCGTACAGCTGAATTCTCGGTTTGTCGGCTGCTTTTTCCATCTTGTACTCGCCCAAATTGAACCCCGCTACGCAAAAAGGGATGTCCGACCGCCAACGGCCGGTGTTTGCCTCCCCGTCATCGTGCGATTCCATTCTTGTGCCAGTGGCGACGAGCGTGAAGCGTTTCGGCCAGCGAAACGTCAAATCAAACGGCACGAAGTGCCCGCTGCCTGCCGCATGGGCATACCAATTTTCGCGTTCGCCGACGAATTCCACTCCATTTCCGGCTTTGGTGATCACGCTTCCATGGTAAGAAATTTGCAGTTCGATTTCGTCGCCTTCTTTCGCTGCTCTTGCTAGGGCGACAAAAATTGTGTCATCGCCTCGACGAAGAATATCGCGGCGCTCCAGGTCTTCGTTCTGAAAGAAAACAAGAGGTTTTCCGTCATCAGAATGGATCTCTTCAACTGCCAGATTGCGAGAGAGCGCCAGTAGAACAAATCGCTCCCCGGTGCGTATGGCTTTCAACCGCACAGTTGTCTTGCCTTCAAGCGAGAGGTCGTTCCCAATGGTCGAGTCAATCCGATATTCAACGGGAAGGAACGGCTCAACCGGCACGGCCGGGGCATCCTGCGCCCGAAATGACGCCCACACATCGTAGAACGACGCTCCATCTGCAGTCCGCGGCTGTCCGATCGAAACTTGCTCGTCTCTCCGCCGATCGACCAAGACATCGAATGCGCCGACCGAGTTGCCGTCGAGCATTGCGTAGAAAAAAGGAAGCGGATCGATCGATAAAAGATCTTGCATGATTCGAAGGGACTGCGTCGGAGCGAGAGCTCCAACGACCATGTTCCAGCTTTCTGCAAACTGCATGTCAGCAGCTTCTCCGCTTCCTGATGATTTCAATTGCTGTTGAATCTCAGCGGCGCTCTCGTCCGTGAAACGGATATAGGCCCGGGAAAAAGTCTGGTCAAGAATGGGCACGCCAAGAAATTGCGCGAGAGAACGACGTTCGCCGGGATCTCGAGGAGTCGCCAGTGCACGCCCACGTCCGGTAAAAACCGCGCCGGTCACATGGCCTCCGATAGCAGGAAGAAACGCCAGCTTGCCCTCGGAAAATGTGATGCTGACGACGTCGCGCTTGAGATTGAGGTCGTGAACCGAATAGACTCGCGCCCCGTCCGGTCGAAGTTCGTTAAGTGCGCGGTAAAGCGCGCGCGGGTCTTCAGGCAGCGAACCAGCCTGGATATCCGCATCTGCGCCTTCGGGAGCCTGTAGTGCCTTCCCGCATAATGGAAAAAGAGCAATAACAAGGCCGGCAACCAGAAGGAGAAATTTGAGCGAAGGTCGCACCCGGAGTTCCATTAAATCGACTGTACAACTTAGGGCATGAAGCAGCAAGCAGTCGCAAACCAAAGCGAAAACGGTTGGTAAAATAGGAGTGTGCGCCGCACCGCTCTTACCGGACTTCTTCTGCTTGGGCTTGCCGCTTCATCGGCGTCAGCGGATACGATTGTCCTGAAGAACGGCCGCCGGATCATAGCTTCGAATGTCACTGAAAACGGCGACCACATCACTTATGAAACGCCTGCCGGACAGATGTCCATTCCAAAATCGATCGTTGCGCGTATCGATCGAGACGATCTTTCATATTCTTCCGCGGCGGCCGCATCATCTTTGCCGCCACTCTCTGTAGCCACGGTTGAGCCGGCGCGCGGATACGACGAAGTTGCGCGCTTGACCGTGCACGATAATGCCATCGATTTTGGTTACATTGCCCAGCTTGAAAACAATGCGCGGACTGGAGATACCACTGCAGTCGAAAAAGTCGCAGCCTCTCATTACGCAGCCGCTCAATTTTTAGTTGGGAAAGGCGACACCGGCGCCGCGATCGATCACTATCGTCAGGCTCTGTCGCTCGCTCCGGACAATCTCGGCCTCCTGCTAAATCTCTCTGCCCTTTATCTGCGCGAAAGCCAGTTCACCAGCGCCCTTGAGCCGCTGGAACATGCACGCCATCTCACTCCGGACTCAGCACCCGCTGCGGCCGATATTGCAAAACTCATGGGTTGGGCTTATTACGGCGCAAATAAAATGGATCGGGCCGTCGAGGAATGGAAGCGAGCCGAACGTTTGCATGCGGATCCCGAGGTCGAACACGCTTTGGAAAAGGCCGAACGAGATAAATCGGAAGAAGAAAGTTACCGGGAAGGTGAGACGGCGCATTTCGCTCTGAAGTACAACGGAAGCGCGACGCCGGATCTCGCCCAAGGAATTCTTCACGTTCTGGAAGACGACTTTCGCGACTTGGAGTCGCAACTGGATTACACACCGCCCGAACAGATTGGTGTGATCCTCTATACCGAGCAGTCTTTTGCGGACATTACTCGCGCGCCGAGCTGGGCTGGCGCCATTAACGACGGACGCATACGGATTCCTGTGCAGGGCCTCACCAGCGTCACCTCGGAACTTGCCCACGTTTTGAAACACGAGCTGACTCACAGCTTCATCGGACAGAAATCACATGGTCGTGCCCCGACGTGGCTTCAGGAAGGCGTAGCGCAATACATGGAAGGACGCCGCAGCAGCGGCTCAGCGGGAGCTTTACTCGACGCCGCGAATCAGGGAGCGGTGCCGACTCTCGCAATGCTGGAGGGCTCGTGGATGGCGCTGCCCGGAGATTCTGCGGCGATGGCTTACGCCTGGTCACTTGCCGCGGTCGAATCCATCATTCAATCTGGCGGAGTAGGTGACATCAGCCATTTGCTCGATCGCATCGCGGCAGGCCCGTCCACGGAAGAAGCTCTGCGCGATACGTTGCGCTTGAATTACGCGGACCTTCAGCAGCAGACCATTGCTTATCTGCGTCACGAAGATGTCCGCTAAGGCCCGCCAATAAGTCCCGCCAAAATCTTCGCGGAACTCTTCGAAATATCCTGCCGGCTACAAAGTCGCCAAAAGGCTGGCGATCAATGCCGCGCGTTCCGGCAGCGCGCGAATTACAACATGCTCGCGCGGACTATGGGGACTATCACCCACGGGTCCGAGTCCATCCAGCGTTGGCACGCCCAAAGCTGACGTAAAGTTCCCGTCAGATCCGCCACCGGTTGCAGCCTCGCCCAACGGCAATCCTATATCGCGCATCAATGATTGTGCGTGACGAAACAACGCGCGTGTCGCAGCGGTACGTTCAAGCGGCGGACGATATCTCTCTCCGCGTACTTCCACACGCGCGCCTTTCAGAATTGGACGCAGTGCGCGGAGTCTTCGCTGCAGCCCAGCCGCGTCAGCCTTGCGAGAGTAGCGAATGTCCAATTCCGCGCGCGCATCGGCTGGAATCACATTTGAAACGGTCCCGCCCGCGACCACGGTCGCCTGCACCGTGATTCCTCGTCGAGGATCGTTTAGCTTCATCAGCCGCTGAATTTGCAGTGCAAGCTCGTGCACCGCGTTCACACCTTTTTCCGGATCCACGCCGGCGTGCGCCGAGCGTCCTGTTACGATAATTTCCGCCCCACCTACGCCTTTGCGCGCCGTCTTGAGCCTTCCATCAGGTCCGAATGACGGCTCCAGAACGAGCACGGCGTCACTCCGCCGCGCTTCACGTTCAATTGAGTATCGCGAACTTTCGCTTCCAATCTCCTCATCTGAGGTCCATAGGAACACGAGCCGCTTGTTGGGTTTGATCCCCGCAGCCTTCAGCGCATCTATGGCAAAAAGAGCCAGAACCAAACCGCCCTTCATATCGAATGTTCCAGGCCCCCAAGCTTTGCCGCCGGACACGCGAAACGGCATCTTTGGCAGAGTACCGAGGGGGTACACAGTGTCCATGTGGCCTAGCACCATCACTTGCTGCCGGGGCGGCCGCCCGTTTCCGAGCCATACCTCAGCTCGCACGTGATTGCCGCGCAATGGACTTCTAAGGATGCGAACCTTTGCGCCTCGTCGCTTCCATTCTCTAGCGACCATTGCACCTAGGTGGTCTACAGCAGATTTGTTGTGGCTCGGAGACTCGCATCGGACGAAATCACCCAGCAGCCGAACCATATCCTTCTCGCGACTCTTCAACTCGTCGAGAATTCTTCGCATCGCGCCTTTCGGCAGTGTGATATCGCGATCGTTCATTACGCCGGTATGCTAGCAGCAGTACTGAAACGCGGCAACGCGCATTCTGGGACGATTCAAAAGCGCTACTGTTTCGTATAGAATCATCCGATTGCGCGATGGGAAACATGCCGCTGTATCCTGCGCGTGGAAATAAAACCGAAATTCAAGGAAACGATGATCCTCGACAGTATCGGGATCCAAAAGATTCTCCCTCATCGCTATCCGTTTTTGCTGGTCGATACCATTGAAGAAATGGAACGATGGAAGCGGATCGTGGGAATTAAGAACGTCACCATCAACGAAAACTTCTTTCAGGGCCATTTTCCGGGTAAACCGATTATGCCGGGCGTGCTGATCATCGAGTCCATGGCGCAAACGGGAGGCGTGTTGCTGCTCCAGGAAGTAAAGGACCGTGAGAAGAAGCTGCTCTATTTCGTCGCAATTGATAACGCGCGATTTCGCCGGCCGGTAGTTCCGGGCGACCAACTGCGCGTGGAAGTGGACGTCCTGGCCTGGCGCGGTACGTTCTGTAAATTGGCAGGCAAAGCTTCTGTGAACGGAGAACTTGCTGCCGAAGCTACTCTCATGTGCAAAATGGTCGATCTCGAAACAGAAGCGAATCCGGCGGCCGCGAATCCGGGTGATAAGCCTCAATGAGCGAAATTGATGCGCGGGCCGACGTTTCCTCCTCCGCGCGGATCGGAAGTAACGTAAAAATCGGGGCGTTCGCTGTGGTCGGTGTGGAAGTCGAGTTGGGCGATGGCTGCGTACTCGAGCATCATGCTGTGGTGCAAGGGCCGGCGCGACTAGGCCGCGGGAATCACGTTTACTCTTTTTCAGTTATCGGCGGTGATCCTCAGGATTTAACTTACAAGGGCGAGCGTGTGTCTCTGGAGATTGGAGAACACAATGAATTTCACGAATTCTCCACGGTAAATCGCGGCACGGTGAAGGGCGGCGGCATCACCCGTATTGGCAGCCATAACCTCATCATGTCTTACGCACACATCGGACACGATTGCTTGGTGGGCGACCACACAATATTTGTAAACGGGGGCACGCTCGCCGGTCACGTGACGGTGGAGGACTACGCTACGGTCGGTGCGTTCTGTCCGGTGCAGCAGTTTTGCCGCATTGGGAGACACTCTTACATTGGCGCGCATACTGTGATCACACAGGACGTTCCGCCATTTTCCAAAGTGGTTTCGCCGCGCGATAGTAAATGCTATGGCGTGAACGCCATCGGTCTCGAACGCCAGGGATTTTCCCCCGAGCGAATCGCATCCATCGAAGCGGCGTATCGCTTGCTGCTTCGCTCGAAGCTGAACACGTCGCAGGCCGTCGAGAAAATGCGTGAAACCCTCGCCGGCTCTGAAGACGTCTTAACTTTAATCCGGTTTATCGAATCCGCCGAACATGGTTTGATTAAATAGGACGCCGTGGCCGCACCTGAAAAAAGCAATCCATCCGGCTGGGGGTTGATCGCCGGTAACGGAGACTTCCCCTTCCTCGTGCTGGAAGGCGCGCGTAGCCGCGGTATTGAAATGGCTGTGGTCGCTATTCGCGAGGAAGCTTCACCGGAGCTCGAGCGAGTTACGAAACGCCTGCACTGGGTGAGCCTGGGCGAGCTTAGCCGTACAATTGAATTACTGCATCAAGAAGGTGTGAAGCATGCCGTGATGGCCGGGCAGGTGAAGCACAATAAAATCTTCAGCGCCATCCGGCCAGATTGGCGACTTGCGAAATTGCTATTTTCTCTGCCGGCAAAGAATACGGACTCGCTGATCGGCGCCATTGCCGGCGTGCTCAGCGAAGAAGGCATCGAACTCGTAAATTCGACGAAATTTCTGGGGCCTCTGCTGCCGGAGCCCGGCGTTTTAACGCGTCGCGCCCCGAATGAATCAGAGGCCGCTGACATCGCTTACGGGCACAAAGTCGCCCGGCAGATTGCCGGATTGGACCTCGGGCAGATGGTCGTCGTACGGGATCGCGCTTGCGTTGCCATAGAGGCTATGGAAGGCACGGATGAGACAATCGAACGTGCGGCGCGCATCACTGGCGGGCAGAAGTTGGTGGTGGTGAAGGTGAGCAAGCCGCTGCAGGATATGCGATTCGACGTGCCGGTGGTCGGGCTTAAAACGATCGAAGTAATGCGAAAGGCGAATGCGACGGCTCTGGCAATTGATGCCGGCCGCACGCTCTTGTTCGATCGCGACGAGCTTATTCGAGCCGCGGACGAGGCGGGAATAGCAATAGAAGCCTTCGCGACTGAAATCGATTCGGCGAGCCCGGCGGAAAAGCGGACCCCGAAAAGGAAATCGTGACTGATAAACCCATTCGCGTTGCTGTCGTTGGCGCCGGCGAGTTTGGCCGGAACCACGTCCGCGTGTGGCGCGAGATTGCGGGTGCGGAGCTTATTGGTATCGTTGACGCAAACTCCAAACGCGCCGACAGCGTCGCGACTGAATTCGGCACCCTCGTAATCCCCGATATATCATCGCTGGCGCAGGAAGGTGTGCAGGCCGTCAGCCTGGCAGTGCCGACGAAAGAGCACGCCCGCGTCGGTTGCCAGCTCTTGGATGCAGGCCTCGACGTGTTGGTCGAGAAGCCCATGGCGGTGTCTCTCGATGAAGCAGACGCGCTAATCGCGAGCGCGGCTCGAAACCGCCGGATTTTGCAAGTGGGCCATGTAGAACGCTTCAATCCTGCCGTCACCGCCGTTCAAAAAATTGTCTCGCGCCCCATGTTTTTTGAAGTACATCGATTGGGGATTTTCACTCCGCGCAGCCTTGATATCGATGTGGTTTATGACGTCATGATTCACGATCTCGACATTCTTCTGTCGCTGGTGAATTCGCCGGTTATAGATTTGAAAGCCGTTGGAATTCCGGTGATGACCGACAAAGTGGACATCGCCCAAGCGCGCATCGAATTTGAAAGCGGGACAGTTGCAAATCTTACCGCCAGCCGCGTCTCCACCGAGCGCGTCCGCAAGATGAGGTTTTTTCAGGAGCATGAATACGTCTCACTCGATTTCACGCGGCAGGATGTGTTGCGTGTGCGTGTGGAATCAGGCGGCACGCAGCCTGAAATCAAATTCGAGCAAGTGCCTACAATCCCCGAAGAGCCGCTGCATGCCGAACTCCGCGATTTCCTGGAATGCGTTCGGACGCGCCGACAGCCACTGGTGGACGGGGCGGCAGGACGACGCGCTCTCGAACTAGCCGACCACGTGATGGCGGCAACCCAGGAACACGCGCAGCGCGTCCAACTGGGGACTTTTGCCCCACAGGATTCTCGATGATTCCGCGCACTCTGGTGCCGACAGATGTGCATCCGCTCACAGAAGAAGAGGCCAAGAAGCCTTCGCGTCGTGTGACCACCTACATGGACGACCGCACGGTCGTGCCGTCAGAATTGTCGGAAGGCGCAGTTCCACTCGACGGAAAGACCACTATCCCGTCGCATCTTCCACTCGGCGTTCTCGTTGATCGCACTCTCGTTTCTCGCTCCATGCCGGCCACGCAATTCGAAAAGTTCGGCCCCATCAGCGAATACCCTGCGCTGGATATTCTCGATTCCCGCGTCGTGGTGCCGGCATATGTGGAACCGCCTGAGCAGCGCGAGATAGATAAATTCAGCAAGCCGCCCGAAATGACAGCTCAGCTTCGCGAACTCGTCGAACCTGACGTGTTTAACACCGGCGAAGCGAACTTGTTAGTCGAGCCGGAAGAAAAGCGGGATGCCAAGGAAGACCTGATTACCAGGGCGCTTTCGATTGCGTTTCACATTGCCGCAATCATTTTCGTGATTTTTCTGCCAAAGATTTTTCCGCCGCGCGTTCCTACGCTCGATGAAACGATAGCGGCGGGCAAGTCTCTCGGCGTAGTGTACTTGCCTTCGGACGCCGAATCGTTGTCCAAGGCGCCTGCATCCGAGCCATCCCCAGCTTCGAAAGTTCGCATTACTCCGAAAACTTTGAACAAGGTCGCTCCGCCGCGCGCCGAATCGCACGCGATCGAAGCCCCGGCCACACCGAGTCCAGTGCGACCCCCAACGGATTTGCCTTCGGCTCCGACTCCCCGAGCTTCGGCCAACCCCACGCCAAGCCAGCCGGTGCCTTCGACTGAGAATCCTCCACCTTCAAAGCTGTTGTTGCCGAGCGAGCCTACGGCACAGCCCAACCCCAAGCTGAATTTAGGTTTGCCGAGTGGCTCCCCGGGCAAGCAGATGCAGGATCAGATTCAGGACACAATTAAGCGCAGCCCTGGAGGGACAACTTACGGCGGAGAGTCGACGATTCCGGGAGGTAACGGCCGAGGAGGCGGTGGTCATGGTCCGGGTGCTGGAACCGGCATGCAGATCCTTACGGATACTGAGGGCGTAAATTTTGACAGCTATATGAGACGCCTCCACGACATTGTGCTGAAGAATTGGAGCGCCGTTCTTCCTGAATCTTATTACATGGGAGATAAAGGAATCGTAGTCATCACATTTCACATCGATCGCGACGGCAGCATTCACGTGACCGAGCCGGTGCTGGAGCGAACCTCGGGCAAAGAAGCGCTCGACCGCGCGGTGCTGGCCGCGATTCGTTCGTCGGTTCCATTTGAACCTTTGCCTTCGCAGTTCAAAGGTCCATTCATCGAATTAAGGGCCGCTTTTTTCTATAATATCCAACCAGGTTCCGAGCAGTAACAGTTTCGTGAAACTCAATCGCACGCAAGTCTCCGGGACGCTTCTTTTGGCTGCAGTGGTATTGCTCTGGCTTTTGTGGCGTTATTGGAAATTCTCTAGATGAGCGTCCCCGCTCCCCTCGTCGTCATTCTAGGACCAACTGCTTCGGGTAAGTCCTCTCTCGCGATTCGGCTTGCCGCAGAACTCGACGGCGAAGTTCTCGTTTGCGATTCCACCCAGGTTTATCGCCATTTCAATATAGGCACCGCTAAAGTTCCTCTCGCCGAACAACACGGCATCGCACATCACCTGGTTGACCTTGTCGAACCCGAAGAGCTCTTTACTGCCGGCGAATATAGGCGCCAAGCTATGACGGTTCTCGCTGACGTCAGCCAGCGCGGGAAATTACCAATTTTAACGGCAGGCACCGGCCTTTATCTGCGCGCGTTACTCGAAGGTTTAGCGGACGCCCCGGAACGCTCCGAGGAATTGCGCGCGCGCTTGCGCGATAAAGCGCAACTCCGCGGGGAGAATCATCTTCACCGCGTGCTCGCGCGTTTGGATCCTGAAAATGCTGCGCGAATTGCCCCGCGCGATACTCAAAAAGTTATTCGTGCTCTCGAAATGAGAATTCTCGCGGGGAAGCCCGTAGCCGAGATTCACCGATCAGGACGCAGCGGTTTGCAAGGTTACGACGTAAGAAAAATCGGGCTCGAGCCGCCGCGAGCTGCCCTCTATGCAGAAATCGAAGGGCGCACGGAGGAGATGATCCGTCAGGGATGGCTTGAAGAAGTGCGTCGGCTCACAGCTTCCGGTATTCCATCGGACGCAAAACCTTTCCAATTTATCGGCTATTCTGAACTGCGCGCGCATCTCGGTGGTCAATTGACGATGGAAGCCGCCATTGCAAAGATCCAACAGTCCACTCGTCAATTCGCCAAGCGCCAACTTACGTGGTTTCGCAAGGAACCGTCGATAACCTGGCTTCCAGGTTTTGGCGACGATCCCGAGATCATCGCGGCAGCTTTAACGGTTCTTAGAACGCCGCACGTCTAACACCGAACTTCAGACTCCATATCCCAATCGATGACCGCACCAGCGCTTGACCGTCGCGACCAGGTTCGCTATCGTCCAGGGAACAGAAGAGACCGTATGGCATCCCCTTCTCCAATTCGCGAGTCTCCGCTCCAGCCTGACGATTGGATCCGCGCTGCTTTCTCGCGTCTCTCCGCGCACGGCGTTGAATCTGTACGCATCGAAATTTTGGCTCGCGACCTTGGCGCAACGAAAGGCAGCTTCTATTGGCACTTTAAAGATCGTGAAGACTTGCTCTCCCGCATGTTGCTTCAGTGGGAAGAAGAAGAAACGCGATGGTTGCAAGCTGCGCGTGAGCTTAATTCTGGCGCGGCTGCTCGTTGGGCTCATTTCGTTGAGCGAAGTGCGGACCTTGCTCGCGCTCGCTTGGAAGTCTCACTTCGCGCATGGGCGCGTCGAGACGAGCGCGTTGCCAGTCATATCGCGACCATCGAGGAGAAGCGTCGAGGGCACATCGTCCTCGTTCTTCGTGACGTAGGCTTCACGCCTCCAAGCGCAGAAAGATGGTCCGAAGTTGCGTTGCTCATTTATCTCGGATGGATGGATAAGGTCACGCGCGACTCTGGATTTCAACTTGCTGGTCCCGAGCTAGGTGAAGTTCTGTCCGATCTGATCCTGGCCGCTTCGGCCCCTTCCGGTCACTAACACAATTTCTGGGCTTTTCTCGGAGTTGCTCAAACGGCGTATAATGGGTCCGGATGAGAAAGAATCCTCCTACCTTCCGCGCGGTCCAGCATCGCGCTATCGAATGAGAACATCGCAGCCCGTAGATAACCGAGAACGAGTCTTGCTCGTTGGGGTAGGCCTGAAGAAAGCTCCGCGCGGACGCGCAGGCGATCCAACCGCCGCCGGACGCGATTCTCTTGAAGAGCTTCAGGAATTAGCAGAGAGCGCGGGAGCTAAGATCGAAGGCTCGCTGCTGCAAGTTCGCGATGCGCTCGACCCCGCCACGCTGGTGGGTCGAGGGAAGTTGGAAGAAATACGCATCGAAGCCGACATGCGCCACGTTCCTCTCGTGATCGTGGATCACGACCTCACACCCGGGCAACTCCGCAATTTTGAAAAGGGAGTTGGCCGTCGCGTAATAGATCGAACGCAGCTGATTCTGGACATTTTCGCTACACACGCGCGCACACGAGAAGGGCAGTTGCAAGTCGAGCTTGCGCAATTGAATTATTTACTGCCTCGCCTCACAGGCCGAGGCGAAGAGCTTTCCAGGCTCGGCGGTGGAATTGGAACGCGCGGCCCTGGAGAACAAAAACTCGAGACGGACCGCCGGCGCATTCGAGACCGCGTCCGCAAAATTCAGGAATCCATCGAAATGGTTCGGCGCCAGCGCACCACGCGGCGCCGGGCGCGTCAGGCTCTTCCGCTGGGCATGATCGCTCTAGTGGGATACACGAACGCCGGGAAATCCACGTTATTCAACGCGCTCACGCACGCCGACGTCCTTACCTCTTCCAAAATGTTTGCCACTCTCGACCCCACCGTCCGTGCCGTGCGATTGCCATCGCGCCGCCGAGTTCTGCTCTCGGACACGGTGGGATTTCTACGCGATCTCCCGCCTGACTTGATCGCAGCTTTCCGCGCCACGCTCGAGGAAGTGCAAGAGGCCGCTGTAATCATTCACGTCTCGGACATCTCGAATCCTCATCACGCTGAACACGACGCGGATGTCTTGAAAGTCCTCGCGGATCTGGGAGTTCAAGATCGTCCTCGCCTGAATGTCTTCAACAAGACGGACCGGATCCCGGAAGAAGATTTAGCCGTGCTGAAAAAATCAAACGAACGCCGCGATAATGCGATTTTTACCTCGGCGCTTACCGAAGCGGGATTGGACGAACTCCTTGCGCGAGTGGACGCCGTGATGCCGGTCGATCCACTCGTCCGTTTACACTTGCGAATCCCTATTGCTGACGGCAGACATCTCTCTCTCGTCCACGCCTGCGGCCGCGTCCTCCGCTCTGAAGTCTTGGACGGGCACATGGATCTCGACGCGGATCTGCCGGAATCACTCGCTCGGAGACTCGAAGATTTTGTAAGTCCCGCTGAAGGTCTTGCCCTCGAAAAATAACGCGCTGCGAGTCCCGCAAACTACTCGGACGATTATCATCTGCAGACCATCGAAATGCTTCGTGGCCATTTCTGGAATCATCGACGAAACTCAACCCGTTTGCGACGGATTATCCAAGAGGCAAATCCAATTACTAGTGACCGTTAGCCCACAAAATGCTGCAAACCTGTGCAAATTCTATCAGCGCTAACAGAAGGGACACTGAGCCGTATTTTCGGCTAAGTTCAACTCTGTTCTTATAATAAACCATGTCCTATCAGCTAGTTACGGAAACAAGGTTCCGGTCGCTGGCTTTCAATCTCTTCCTTTCACGGCAATTTTCGGAAATTCCGGCTCGTCCTTTTCCACAAGGATTTCCACAGTAATGCGACAAACGGCCTATATTCATGAAGAAAAGACCGGCTGTCACACGCCTAAATTAGCGCCGTTGACTCGCTTCTATTGCAGGACTATAGTGAATCGAGAGCACGGCGATACCAACGGTCGCCGAGGTTCTTGCAGACATCGATATGAACCTGCCAAACAGTCTCACAACTCTCCGAATCTTTTTTGTTCCTCTGTTGGTAGTGGTTCTGTTAACTCGCCAGCCGAATTGGGACGTTGAGGGGTTTCCCATACATTTTGAAGTTTGGGGCGTGCTGATTTTGCTGGTTGCCGCTGCGACTGATGTGATGGATGGCTACATAGCTCGCAAGCGCCGTGAAATTACCACGCTCGGAATTCTCCTCGATCCCATCGCCGACAAACTCCTGATTTCCGCGGCTTTTATTTCGTTGGTGGAAATGGGTCTGGTTCCGGCGTGGATGGTGGTGATAATCATCGGGCGCGAATTTGTAGTCATGGGCCTGCGCGATATCGCTTCATCCGAGGGGTTGATTATTCCTGCTTCGGCGCTGGGAAAAACAAAAATGATTCTGCAGGTTCTCGCCGGTTGCGCTGTGATTCTGACAGCGAAGCATCCGGCCTTAAAGCCTCTCGGTATGACTCTGCTGTGGCTCGTGGTGGCGAGCGCGATAGCGTCCGCGGTGCACTACTTCCAGATGTTTTGGAGTCAGATCAATTTCCGCGTGCAGCAGCGGCGTCGCGGCGCATTACTGGTTAAGCAGGACGAAAAGCCTCAGGATGTCCTCACTCGGTAATCGCGAAAGGCAATTACTTCTCGCGCTTGCACGGCGCGCTCTCATAACGGCCGTTCGAAATCGAGAGTCCCTCCACGATCTCCCAAACGACGAGTTCTTTCGGCAGCCTGGCGGCGCGTTCGTCACTCTGCATTTCCGGGGACGGCTGCGCGGTTGCGTCGGGCAGCTTCCGTCGAGGGACTCCCTGGCTGAGGTCATCGCGCACTGTTCGAAGTCAGCGGCGCTGGAGGATCCGCGCTTTGAAGCGGTTTCCATTGCCGAATTGCCCGGGATTGAGATTGAACTTTCCATTCTTTCCACGCCTGTGAATGTGCAACCAGATCAGATCCAACCTGGTAAGCACGGCCTGATCGTCAGTTATGGAAGGAAGCGAGGAGTCCTCTTACCGCAGGTGGCGGAAAAGTTTCACTGGAACGCCGAGAAATTTCTTGAAGAAACTTGTGCCAAAGCTGATCTCGCGCGGGATGCCTGGAAGGACCCGGCTACGCGGGTCCAGGCCTTCGAAGCAGAAGTCTTCAGCGAGGCGGATTTTCCTCTACCCCACTAAAGAATCGGGAAAGCGGTGGAAATCCGTTACTCGATTTCGATGTAATCTCCGGCGTACGCTTCGCGCAGTCCAAAGGTCAGAAGCACCGAAGAAGAATTGGGCGACGTCCGTACGACGATTCCTTCACCGATGACTTCGCGCGGTGTGTTATCCCACTTCCATTTTGGCGGCACGCTGCCGTAGCCGTACACTCCGTTCCAGTTATCCGCGTTAAACGCGAATCGCTTGGTCTGAAAGGCAGCTTCGTGCTCTGTTCCGGTGTAACGGAAAATGCGGAAGTAGTCGCCTACTCTCACGCCCTGCGCGCTGCCCAGATTGACGTAAAAAATATCATTTGAGCCGAGCTCCGAAAGGTAGCCCTTGCCCGTGATGATCATGGCCGTTGCCTTACCCGACGGAGGAGCAAACCGGTCAAATTTATCTTCGGACTTGAGCGGAGGTGCGGGCCGTTCGACGAAAGGCAGCAGGGTATCGCCGCGTTGTAGGTAATTGCAGGATTTCTCCACCTGCGCCACCGACGTATGGGGATTGACCACTACTACTCTTACCCGTCCCTCATCTTCCCACAAAGTACCCATCTTGCGCAGGATCAGGAACTGCCACTTAGTCCATTCGGTATGGTCCAAGTCTTCCGTGTGGCGTATCGCGGAGAATTCGTCGCCGACTTTTACGCCCTCGTTCGCTCCTCGGTTGACGTAAACGTAGTCGCCTTCCTGGAAGGTGATCTTGTAGTTCGAGCCTTCGCCCGTTATCACGTAGGTATCCCGCGGAATCGCTTCGCTGGAGACGATACCCGAGCAATATAAGTCGTTTCGGATAGGCACCGCGGTTACATCTTGGGCGGACGCGGCGACTCCAGACAGGCTCAAAATTAGACCAGCAAAGAAAAGTTTCCCACGCATAATGCTTGCTCCTTTAAACTAATGGCCCTCGAGGCGGGCCTCCCGTAGCCATGCCAATGACTCGACTGTAATAGACGTACTAGAACCCGTCAATACAATGGTCGCCGGTGCTTTACACATTGTGTACCACGTGCTAGAAGCCTGAACTCACCTGTCCTTTAGGGCAGGTTTGGGTTTTAGGGGCAAACAGAGCGGTCTCTGCGGGCTTCGTGAATAAATTCGTGGCCTGGGTAGACTAAATCCAATTGTAAGCGCTGCTGAGACTAACATCTGCGGGACGTCACGGTAATGATTAGCAAAGATAAAATTTGTGCAGTTGTCGCAGCCGAGCGATCCCGTTCAATGTGGAAGCAACTTGAGCGGGCGTTGACCCAGACTCGGACGGTGGAATTGCGCCTCGACTGGCTTGTGACCGAGAAAGAAATCGATACTTTCCTTCGCGACCTCGCGATTAGACGTCGCCCGAGTGCTACCTTGATCGCCACATGTCGGCGTCTCGAAGCTGGCGGACGCTTTCGCGGAACGATCGCAATCCAGCTGCTTGTTCTTGCCGAGGCACTTCGGGCCGGCTGCACCTGGTACGACCTTGAAATTGAGACGGCCTCCAAATGCCCGCCCGAATTGCTCGACGTTCTACTAGGCGACGGCCACCGCCTGGCGTCGGCGCACTTTTTTGGCCGCAAATTGCCAAACTTAGAGAGCGTGGCGGCTAGGCTTTGGCAAGCGCGCCCGGATGCGATCAAAATCGCCGCAAATTCGAGCTCCCTCGCTGACGCCCTGCGCCTGTTGCGTCTCGCTCGCGGCAGACGCAATGTTGTCGCTATCCCTATGGGCGATGTGGTGCTGCCGCTGCGATGCCTCGCGTTGCGCGAGGGTAGCGCTCTTTCTTACGCTCCGGTTGAGACGGCAACGGCACCCGGCCAAGTGTCGCTTGATGCTTTGAAAAGTCTATACAGAGCAGACCGGATCAGTCGCAAGACCCGCGTGTACGGAGTAATTGGCGATCCGATCGCCCATTCGCTCTCGCCGCAATTACAAAACGCCGCTTTTCACGCCCGGAAAATGGATGCGGTCTATTTGCCTTTCTTGGTCCACGATTTGAAAGATTTCATCTCGGCCATCAAGCCGCTAGGCATGCGTGGATTTAGCGTTACGTTGCCTTACAAACAGAAAATACTGAAGTATTTGCATGACTGCGACTCGCTGGCTGCGGCTATCGGCGCCGTCAACACGGTCGTCGTTCGGGGTGGTGGGAAGCTATACGGTTACAATACCGACTACATCGGTGTGCTTCGGGCGCTGCAGCAGCGCATCTCTCTCCCCGCGAGCCGCGTGCTTATTCTGGGAGCAGGTGGCGCTGCGCGCGCCGTCGCGTTTGCGCTTGCGCAGTCCGGGGCGGCCGTTTGCATCTGCGCGCGCCGGCCCCAGGAAGGTCAAGCGCTCGCCAAAGCGGTGGGAGGGGAAGCCGTTGCACGCACGCGCTTGGAAAAGGAATACTTCGATGCGATCGTAAATGCGACGCCGGTCGGCATGTTTCCAGCAGTAGATCGCTCGCCTCTGACGTCGGATGAATTGAATTGCCGCCTTGTTTTCGATCTCATTTACCGACCAGTTGAAACAAAGCTCTTGCAACTTGCTGCGCGGCGCGGCATCGAAACCGTAACGGGACTCGAAATGTTCCTTGCACAGGGCGCCGCGCAGTGGGAAATATGGACTGGGGAGCGTGCGCCGGCCGCGGCTATGCGCCGCGCTGTTGTCGCCGCTATCAGCGCCGAAGGCGAAGCAAATTTGCGAGTCCACGCATGATCCAACCTGACTTCAAGACGTTTCGTAAACTGGCACAGCAGGGAAATCTTGTCCCGGTTTACGAGTCGTTCACTGCGGACCTCCTGACACCTGTGGGCGCCCACCTCCGCCTGGCGCATAATGCGAAATATTCCTTTCTGCTCGAAAGCGTTGAAGGCGGCGAAACCTTAGCGCGTTACACCTTCACCGGAGCGAATCCCGAAGAAGTTTTTCGATCGCGGGGGGGCGCCTGTTCGCTCGAAACCGTTCGCAAGCAAACTAATTTTGAAGCTGATCCCATTGACCACTTGCGACGGCTGGTCGCGCGATATAAACCGGTGCGCGTAGATGGGTTGCCCCCGCTAATCGGCGGCGCGATCGGCTATTTTGCTTACGATATGGTTCGCCTTATGGAACGGATCCCGGCGAGCGGCCGTGATGACCTCGGTCTCGACGATTGCGTAATGATGTTTTACCTCGGCCTCGTTGCATTCGATCATGTGAGACATCGCATATGGATCGTTCGGAACGTGTTCACCGAAGGCGAGGGGACGCTTCGTACAAAATATGACGCGGCCATACGCGAAATCGGAAAGGTTCGACGCACGCTGGCGTCTCCGCTGCCGCGCCAGCGTAACGCGTCGCCGCGCGGTCCGCTTCGCATCCAATCTAACTTCACCAAGTCCGGATATCTCTCCGCCGTGGGCAAAGCAAAATCTTATATTCGCGCCGGTGACATTTTTCAGGTTGTTCCCAGTCAGCGTTTTTCTGCGAAAACGAATGCCGACCCATTCGAAATCTACCGAGCCTTGCGCGTGGTGAATCCATCACCGTATCTTTATTTCTTGAATTTGAACGGCGTTGCGGTTGTCGGCAGTTCGCCGGAAATGCTGGTGAAGGTACAGGGGCGCGAAATTTCTTATCGTCCGATTGCAGGGACGCTGCCGCGCGGGCGCAACGAGGTTGAGGACCGCGAGCAGGAGTCAAAGCTGCTTGCCGATCCGAAAGAGCGCGCTGAGCATATTATGCTCGTGGATCTCGGGCGCAATGACCTCGGCCGTGTGTGCGAATATGGCTCGGTAACTGTCGAGCGCCTTATGTTCGTAGAGCGCTACTCTCACGTGATGCATCTCGTGTCGAGCCTGCGTGGACTTCTTCGGGAGGGCGTAGATTGCTTCGAAGCGCTGATGGCTTGTTTTCCAGCCGGAACGCTCTCGGGCGCGCCTAAAATCCGCGCTATGGAAATTATTGACGAACTGGAGCCGACTCGCCGCGGACTCTACGGTGGCGCGATTCTATATCTCGATTTTTCCGGCAATCTGGATTCGTGCATCGCGCTTCGGACGCTGGTTGCGAAAAGCGGACGCGCTTATATTCAAGCCGGCGGTGGCGTGGTGGCTGATTCAGTTGCTGATCGCGAATATCAGGAAACGATAAATAAAGCACGCGCGGTAATGGCCGCGCTCGAGATTGCGCACAAATCAGGAGGTACAGATCGAATTTCGTGAATCTTATAAAAGTTCCGGTATTTTGCCGTGCGCATGCCGGAAACAACCTACTCTCTGAGCAAAAATGATTCTGCTTCTCGACAACTACGACTCATTTACCTACAACCTGGCGCAGTATCTCGGCCAGATGGGTCAACAACTCGAAATTCGTCGCAACGACCAGGTGACCCTGGACGAGATTCAGATTTTGCGGCCGGAACGCATCGTGATTTCTCCCGGCCCCTGTACGCCTAACGAAGCTGGAATCAGCGTGCCGCTAATCCAGCGTTTCGCGGGCAAAATTCCGATACTCGGCGTTTGTTTGGGACATCAATCCATCGGGGCAGCGTTCGGCGGCCGCGTAATTCGCGCGCAAAAAATCATGCACGGCAAAACTAGCGAAATTCAGCACGATGGCAAAACTATTTTCCGGGATCTGCCGCAGCAATTCGTTGCCACGCGATACCATTCACTGATCGTGGAGCGCAAATCACTGCCGAGCACTTTGGAAATATCCGCGGAGACAAGCGATGGCACGATCATGGGTTTGCGTCACCGCAAATTTCGAGTGGAAGGCGTGCAATTTCACCCGGAATCCATCCTCACCAGCGCGGGATTTCGCCTACTCGAAAACTTTCTGGACATTTGAAACTGAGGGCAACATGCCTGGCATAGGCAAGAACGCGGCCCGGACCATTACAATCTTTTCCTGCTGTTTAGTTCTCGCCGTCGCACGCTTTCCAGCACGTGAAGAATCTTCTCTCCAGCCGTCTGCACAGAGTCCAAATTCCTCTTACCTTGGCTTCGATCGAAATGAGTATCCCGGCGATTCTTCCTTGCCGGCGCTCAAAGAAACTTTCTCTTTTGCGGGCTATTGGTTGAACGCACCACCGGGCGCCCGGTCGAACAGTTGGGCCGGCAAGCGTGCAATACTTCGCGATAGCGGTTTCGGATTCCTCGTGCTGTTCGATGGACGGGTATCGGCTGAGTTCAAGGGCGCCGCCGATCCGGCGGCCCTGGCGGCAGCGGACGCGCGAAATGCAGTCGGAACCGCAAAGCGCGAAGGCTTCTCGCGTGGAACGACAATTTTTCTCGATCAGGAAGAAGGAGGGCGCCTGCTGCCCAAGCAGCAAGAATATGTGCTTGCTTGGGTTGACGGCATAATTTCTGCAGGTTTTCGCGCTGGCGTCTATTGTTCGGGAATCCCGGCGAAAGAAGGCCACAACCAATTCATAACCACGGCAAATGACATTCAGAGTCATGCAGGCAACCGCAAGATTGCTTACTTCGTCTACAACGATGTCTGCCCGCCGTCTCCAGGATGCCTGAGTGCGAAATTTCCTCAGCCTCCGTCCGCGAGCGGCGTCGAATTCGCCGATGTCTGGCAATTTGCTCAATCGCCCCGCCGTAAAGATTTCGCGCGGAGTTGCCCGGCGAATTACAACCGCGATGGAAATTGCTACCCGCCCTCCAGCGATAACGCCGCCGGGATTAATCTCGACCTCGATTCTGCAACTTCCGCAGATCCATCAAACGGCAGATTTCACGATTAAACTTGTCTCATAGGACTTCACATCGCACTGTGAGCATTTCCTCTTTCGCTCTGCGTAAAAGCAACCAGCGCGTCCAACCGCTTGCGAGCAGCTCCCGAATCAATCGATTCCATCGCGATTCGCACGCCGTCAAGCCAATCCGTGGCTCGACCTGCCGCCACAAGTGCAGCAGCGGCATTCGCGCAGACGATATCGCGGTGCGGCCCATGCTCGTGGCGCATCAGTGAGCGGCCCAGCACTTTGTGAATGATCAAGGCGTTGTGTTTCGCGTCACCGCCTAGAATCGATTCCAATGGAGCGCGCCGCAATCCAAAATCCTCCGGGACAATTGTGTAACTTCGGACGATTCCATCACGCAGTTCCGCGACATTCGTTTCGCCGCCAATCGAAATTTCGTCCAAGCCATCCGCGCCGTGCACCACAAATGCGCGTTTCACTCCCAACTCACCCAATGCCCGGGCCATCAGTTCCGTGAAGCTGGCGTCATACACGCCGGCAACTTGTGCCGAGGCTCCAGCGGGATTCGTGAGCGGCCCCAAAAGGTTGAAGACTGTACGCCCACGGAGTTTGCGGCGTGCGGTCATTGCATGGCGTGTAGCTGCATGCATCGCCGGTGCGAACAGAAACCCAATTCCAATTCTATCGATCGACTGCGCCACACGCTTCGGATCGAGATCGATCCTCACGCCAAGAGCTTCCAACACATCCGCGGACCCACACTTCGAACTAATCGATCGATTTCCATGCTTAGCTACGCGGACGCCCGCACCCGCTACAACAAACGCAGTAGCCGTCGAAACATTAAACGTGCCCTTGGCGTCCCCTCCAGTCCCGCAGGTGTCGACGAGCGGCTCGTCGGCGCGGGCATAGCCGGCCGGAAAAATCTTGATCGCGTGACGCCGCATCGCGGTGGCGAAACCCACAAGCTCCTCTACAGTTTCACCTTTGATTTGAAGCGCTGAGAGCAACTCTAATATCTGCGTTTCCGTCGCTTGCCCGGACAGAATTTGCTCCATCGCGCCATCCGCTTCCGCGCGCGAAAGATCTATTCCCGCACAAATTTTCTTCAAGACTTCGTGGATCATCTCAGGGTTACCAGCGACAAGTCTTCAACCGGATTCTGCTTCTGCAGCGACGACAGCGAAGTGCAGACCACCTAACTTCAAATGCCACGCAAACCGCTTCCCTTGCTCGTAATTGCACTTGTAGGTAAACTTCTTTGTTTCGATTCCAGTTAAATTCTAGCACTAATGGATGGGCGATGAAGATTCATGAATACCAGGCCAAGGCCATCCTCGCGAAGTTTGGCGTACCAGTGCCGCGCGGCGAGATGGTTACCAAGAAGGATGAAGCTCGCGCTGCGGCACAGCGGCTCGGTACTTCTGTTGTCGTCGTTAAGGCCCAAATTCACGCTGGTGGCCGCGGCAAGGGCGGCGGCGTGAAACTCGCAAAGTCCGCCGACGAAGCTTACTCGAATGCCGAGCACATACTTGGAATGAAACTCGTCACTCCGCAGACGGGTGAAGAGGGCCGCATCGTCCACCGGCTTTTGATAGAAGAAGGACTCGACATCAAGCGTGAACTATACGTCAGCGTTCTCGTCGACCGCGCTAGCGGCATGCCGATTTTCATGGCGAGCGCCTCGGGCGGAATGGAAATTGAGGAGGTAGCCAAGGACCATCCGGAAGCGATTCTGCGCGAGACGATTGACCCCGCCAGCGGTTTTCAGGCCTTCCAGGCGCGCAAGATTGCGTTTGGACTGGGGCTCGCCCCTGAAGTTGTAAACGCAGCCGTCCCCTTTTTCCAATCGCTTTATCGCGCGTTTGTCGAAACCGATGCATCCATGATTGAGATCAATCCCTGCGTTGTCACGGGAGACGGCCGCCTGGTTGCTTTGGACGCGAAAGTTATTTTCGACGACAACGCGCTGTATCGCCACCCCGAGTTCAAGGAGTTGCGCGATCTTGACGAAGAGACGCCGCTCGAAGTGGAAGCTTCGAAATTCAAACTCAACTACATCAAGCTCGACGGCACCGTGGGCTGCATGGTCAACGGCGCAGGCTTGGCTATGGCCACCATGGACATCATCAAGCTGAGCGGCGGAAGCCCGGCTAATTTTCTCGACGTCGGCGGCGGAGCGTCGGAAGACCAGGTGAAAAACGCTTTCCGCATTCTGCTGAGCGATCCCAACGTCAAGGCCGTCTTCGTGAATATTTTTGGAGGCATCCTGCGTTGCGATGTGCTTGCCAGCGGAGTTGTGAACGCGGCGCAAGAGTTGCGGTTTAAGATTCCGGTCGTGGTGCGAATGGAAGGAACCAACGTCAAGCAAGGCCAGGAAATCTTGCGCAACTCCGGGCTGAATTTCACCATCGCCGCCGGCATGAAAGATGGCGCCGAAAAAGTCGTGAAGCTTGCTGGAGGCGCGCGATGAGCGTCCTCGTGGGCAAGAATACGCGCGTGTTGGTGCAAGGCCTCACCGGCCGCGAAGGCAGTTTTCACGCGCAGCAAATGGTCGACTATGGAACGAAGGTTGTGGGCGGCGTCACGCCTGGCAAGGGCGGCACGAAGCATCTTGGCATCCCTGTATTTAACACTGTCGCCGAAGCAGTGAAGGCTACACGTGCGGACGCTTCTGTGATTTTTGTTCCGCCGCCGTTCGCTGCTGATGCCATTCTCGAAGCCGCGGACGCTGGGCTTCCACTCGTCATCTGTATAACGGAAGGAATTCCGACTCTTGATATGGTCCGCGTTGCTGCAGCGTTGAAGAATTCGAAAACGCGGCTAATTGGTCCCAACTGCCCGGGGATCATTTCTCCGGGAAAATGCAAAATCGGAATCATGCCCGGTTCGATCCACAAGCAAGGTTACGTCGGCCTGGTCAGCCGTAGCGGCACGCTGACTTACGAAGCGGTGGATCAACTCACGAAACTTGGCATCGGTCAATCCACGTGCATCGGTATCGGAGGAGATCCGATCATCGGCACCAGCTTTCTGGATGCTGTGCGCATGTTCAATGAAGATCCCGATACTCACGCCATCGTGTTGATCGGAGAAATCGGTGGTAACGCCGAAGAAGTCGCCGCGGAATACATTAAGAAACACGTACAGAAGCCGGTGGTCGGCTTTATTGCTGGCCAGACAGCGCCTCCCGGGCGTCGCATGGGTCACGCCGGCGCAATCATCAGTGGCGGGCAGGGAACTGCTGCGGACAAATATAAGGCGATGCGGGCTGCGGGAATTCACACGGTGCAGAGTCCCGCGGAAATCGGGCACACGCTGGCCGCAGCGCTGGGAAAAACGAGCGGAAAAAGAAAGTCGAAGACGAAGGCTCAGCCAAGCAAGAAATCCACAGTAAAAGCGAAATCAAAGAAGAAGAAGAGAAGTTAGCTACAACCGAATCCACATCTCTAAGTGACTGGAGAAATTTAATGGCGATAGAACGAACACTTGCAATTATCAAGCCCGACGCAGTAGGCCGTGGCCTTACGGGCGAAATACTGAGCCGAATCCACGCTGCGAAATTCCGCATCATCGTGATCAAGACGCGACGCCTTACAAAAAGGGAAGCCGAAGGATTCTACACCGTCCACCGCGAGCGTCCGTTTTTCGAGGAACTCACGGAGTTCATGAGTACCAGCAAAGCGGTGGTGATGGTCCTCGAAGCGGAAAACGCAATCGCGAGATGGCGCGACACCATGGGCGCGACGGATCCGTCAAAAGCGGCTGCCGGTACCATCCGAAAAGAACTCGGCGCCAGTATTCAGTGCAACTGCACGCACGGTTCCGACGCTGCAGAGACAGCGGCGTTTGAGATCAACTACTTCTTTTCGGGCTCGGAGTTGGTCTAGAAATACTGCGCAGGCCAAATCTTCCAGTCTGAAGGCTCCGTCGATTCGGGCCGCCTGTTTATCGCTGCGTCAGTTCTTTGGAAAATCAGGCGATGCCTTCACTTCCAGAATCTGTTTCGTGTGACGTTCGCTGTGCGCCCCGATAAAAAGCAGCCATTCGTAACCATCCAACGGTCCGAGCGGGCTGTCGGCAACATGTTGGCGCAGATCCGGAGTCGTTTGCATGAATTCAATCGTCCGCGCGCGGCTCTTTAGGAAATGATCCAGCGCCTCCGCTGGAGTCCAGCGCCCAGTGGGAACCAGGGGTGGTGGCGCTTGCCGCTTGTTGCTCCGGTCCGGAACCATTTGAAGGACCAGCGCATCCATTTTCGCGATATCGCGGTCGGGAGCGCCCGCGGGCGCCTTCATCACCGTGCCCGTAACGTAGCCGAACATGTAGTCTTCGCCGAGTGCGATGTGTTCGAGCGTTTCTGCCACAGACCATTTGTCTGGAGCAGCTTTAAATTTCCACTGCGCTTCCGAAAGTCCTTTCGTCGCTTCTACGACTGCATCGCGTGTCTGCTCGAGATATTTTACGCCGCGGTTGCGTTCAGCTTGTGTCAGGGTTTGTGCAAATGCGGCCGGTCCGAGGCAAATCGCCGCACAGACAACAAGTAACAGTTTCTTCATGTAAATTCTCCTGAAGCGGGGGGTTGAGTTCTTCCGCTAACATACGCTGTCTCGAACCCATGTCAACCGTTATAGAGTCATTCGCGTGCCCCGAAACAAGCTCGGCATCCTGACTTATACTGCGCCCCTTCTGAAAGCTTTCACGCTGACAGTCGGGTAGAATAGCGCCGATGGAATCAGCCCGCGAATTCGGAAAATTTCTCTTCGTGATTGGCATCGTCCTTGTCGGCGTGGGTGCGCTGTTGATGTTCGGCCTCAAATTGCCGTTTCGGCTTGGTCGCCTTCCGGGAGATATCGTCCTACAAGGACGCAACAGCAGCTTTTATTTTCCAATTGTGACTTGCATCGTTGTCAGCGTCGTCTTGACGCTATTGATGTGGATCGTTAATTTTTTCCGGCGCTAATCACATGAGCCAAGCGAGCCTCTTCAACCTGATGCCCGAGCGGCGCGTATGGAAAGTCAGCGAGCTGAACGCGCGCATATGCGAACTGCTGGAAACAACGCTGCCGGACATTTGGCTCGAAGGCGAAGTGTCCAACTATCGCCCGGCGCAATCAGGGCATCTATATTTCACGCTGAAGGACTCGCAATCCCAAATCCGCTGCGTCTGTTTTCGCGATCAGGTGCGTGGGCTGAAATTTCGTCCCGAAGACGGATTACACGTCACCGTGCGCGGCTCGCTGAGTGTTTATGAACCGCGCGGTGAGTATCAGATTTACGTCAGCCACATCGAGCCCGTGGGCGCCGGCGCGCTGCAAATCGCTTTTGAGCAATTGAAGAAGCGTCTTTCCGACGAAGGCCTGTTCAGGGAAGACCGAAAAAAGCCGCTGCCCGTTCTGCCGCGATGCATTGGCGTCATCACCTCTCCTTCTGGCGCAGCCATTCTCGATATTTTGCGCGTCCTGAAGCGGCGCTTCTCAAACGCGCACGTACTCCTCTATCCTGTGCAAGTGCAGGGCGACGTCGCGGCGCGAGAAATTGTGGAGGCCCTGCGGCATTTCAACCGTGAGAAGTCTGTGGAAGTGATTATTCTCGCGCGAGGCGGTGGCTCACTCGAAGACTTATGGGCTTTCAATGAGGAAATTGTCGTGCGCGCGATTGTAGCTTCGGAAATCGCGGTGATCACCGGCGTCGGCCACGAGAGCGATTTCACCATTGCGGATTTTGTTTCTGACGTCAGAGCTCCCACGCCCTCTGCCGCCGCTGAGATTGTGGTTCGCTCGCGCCAGGAATTCGAGGATCATCTTGCCGAGCGTTATCGGCATCTCGTGCAGCAAATGCGCTACCGGCTTTCGCAATGGCGGCATCGCGCTCGCGATTTGCAAACCCATCGGGCCTTCCGTCAGCTCGAATCTTTAGTGCGCCGCCGCCGGCAGCTAGTCGACGAACTGTCGTTATCTCTCGCCGCCGGTTTGCGGGAAAAGCTCGTGATGTCGCGCCAGCGCCTTGCCCAAGGGAACACCCGCATCGCTTCCTTCGATCTTCGAAGTCGCGGACACGTGCTTCGCCGCCGCATCGAACGCGAACGAAACGCGCTGGAAGCCGCTCTGAACCGGGTGGTCATGCGCAAACGTCGCCGCTTCTCCGCTGCCCACGTGCAGTTCGCCGCCCTCGATCTGCGCGCTCGCGTGGGTCGCTTGCGCCGCAAGCTTGATCAACGCTCCACGGAACTGCAAGCACGCTTGGTTCGGGCGCTGGTGACGAAGCGCCGCCGGCTCGAAGCCGCAGCCTTGCAGCTCGAAGAGCGCAGCCCGTTCCAGCTCCTCGAACGCGGTTACGCCATCGCTTACGACGCCTCTGGAAAAGTGTTGCGCTCACCTGACCAAGTCTCCCTAGGCGACGATATCTCGGTGCGCATAGCTCGTGGAGAGCTCGGCGCCACGGTACACAAGAAAAAAGTAGCGGAATCGTAATCGCGGCAAGCTCAAGTCAGCGTACAGAAGCTCCGCGTAAACACCCAGCCTGACATTTCGATTGTTTGCTTCCGTTCGTAACTATTCTTCGTCGGAAGAGCTGCTGACTTTCAGCACGGCCAGGAAAGCTTCCTGCGGAATGTCCACGCGGCCCACGCGTTTCATGCGCTTCTTTCCCTCTTTTTGTTTTTCGAGGAGCTTGCGTTTGCGCGAGATGTCACCGCCGTAGCACTTGGCAATCACGTTCTTGCGAATCGCGCTGATGGATTCGCGTGCGATGATGCGGCTGCCGATCGCGGCTTGGATGGCGATCTCAAACATCTGGCGCGGAATGAGTTTACGCAGGCGCGAGACGAGGTCGCGTCCGCGGTCGTAAGACAGATCGCGATGGCAAATGATCGTCAATGCATCAACAGGTTCGCCTCCCACCAGCACGTCGAGTTTCACGAGGTCGGACTCGCGGTACCCGGACAGGTGATAGTCGAGCGAAGCGTAACCTCGCGAAACGCTCTTCAGCCGGTCGTAGAAATCCAGCACGATTTCGTTCAACGGCATCTCGTAAGTAAGCATGATACGCGTCGGCGACAGATACTCGAATTTTTTCTGTACGCCCCGCTTTTCTTCGCAGAGCGAAAGCACACCGCCGACAGATTCTTCGGAAGTGATGATCATCGCCGTCAAAATCGGTTCTTCGATTTTCTGGATCGAAGAAGGCGGAGGAAATTTCGAGGGGTTATCCACTTCCATCACGTCGCCGGCCGTCGTCGTGATGCGGAATTCCACGCTCGGCGCGGTGGTGATCAAGTCGATGCCGAACTCCCGTTCGAGACGCTCCTGCACAATCTCCATGTGCAACAGCCCCAGGAAACCGCAGCGGAAACCGAACCCAAGCGCGACCGAATTTTCCGGTTCGTAGAAAAACGCAGCGTCGTTGAGCTGCAATTTCCCCAGCGCATCGCGCAGCAATTCGTAATCGCTCGCGTTTACAGGAAACAGACCTGCGAAGACCATCGGCTTGATAGCCTCAAATCCGGGAAGAGGGAGCGCGGGGCGATCCGCTTCTACGACGGTATCGCCCATGCGTGCATCGGCCACGCGCTTGATGTTCGCGACGACGAACCCGACGTCGCCTGCGGCAAGCTCGTCCAGCGCCACAGGTTTGGGAGTAAGCGCGCCAAGCGTCTCGACTTCATAGACTTCGCTGCTGGCGCAGAGGCGAATCTTCATGCGAGGCGCTATGCGTCCCTCCATCACCCGCACCAGAACCACCGCCCCGCGGTAAATGTCGAACCACGAATCGAAAATCAAAGCCCGCAGCGGCGCGTCCGACGAACCCACGGGCGGAGGCACTTGTTTTACGATGGCTTCGAGAACGTCGCCGACCCCTTGGCCGCTCTTGGCGCTGATTAGCAGCGCATTGTCGGCGGGAATCGCCAGAACATTTTCAATTTGCTCCTTGGCGAAGTCCGGCTGCGCGGCGGGCAAGTCGATTTTGTTGATGACGGGAATGATGGCGAGGTTGTGGCGCGAGGCAAGAAAAGCATTGGCGACGGTTTGCGCCTCCACGCCTTGGCTCGCGTCCACCACCAGCAAAGCGCCTTCGCATGCGGACAACGCTCGCGAAACTTCGTAAGAAAAATCCACGTGGCCGGGCGTGTCGATCAAATTCAGCCGGTACTCGTGGCCGTCCCGCGCGGTGTAGTGCAGGCGGATGCTTTTCGCTTTGATCGTAATTCCACGCTCGCGTTCGAGGTCCATGGAATCCAGGACCTGCGCTGTCATTTCGCGCTGGGTGAGCGCGCCGGTCAGCTCGAGCAGACGGTCGGCCAGCGTGGATTTGCCGTGGTCGATGTGCGCTATGATGCAGAAATTCCGGATGAACTGGGGATCCATGGCTCTTTTTGCGCCGAACGCAGCCGCTTAGAGCGCGGTTGTCTGTGCGCGCCCAATGCGTTCTTCAAACTATCGAGTCTGCCATAGATTTACAAGTCCGGCCACCGCCAAGAGTGAGCGGGGAACCGGCCGGCTTGACGCTGAAAGGCCGAAACAGACATCGACGAGGGAGCGGCGCCAATTGAAGAGCGATTACAAACTGAGCTTTTCGGAATTAAGAGCGCGATTCCAGCATGGTTTTAATGGCGTTCAACAGGTAGGCGGGATCGTCGCCTTTCAGAAACCAGCGATCGGCGGCGCCGATGCTTTCCCCCGGCAATTCGCTGAGCGCTGAAAGAACGATGATCGGTGTTGCAGGATTGATGCGCTTTAACTCGCGGGCCGCCTCAATACCGTTCATTCCCAACAACCAGTAGTCCATGATGACTGCGTCAAATGGCTGAGATTTAAAAAGTAGAATACCTTCTTCGCCGGAGCACGCAGTGGCTACCTGGTAGCCCGCCGACTCCAGCAGCAACCGGCGAACGCTGAGCGCCCTAGGCTCGTCATCGACGCAAAGTATCGAAGCGGATTTGATGGCACGGTTCGCTCCCATCAATTACAGCCGCCGGAGATGTGGGGAATCGCAGACATTAGGAAACGGGATCAAGCTCCTCTGAGCTTGTGGGAATGAAGACTGAGAACGAGGTTATCGTCTTGCCGCGTATTTTGCCGCTCCGAAATCGAATTGTGCCGCCTAACTTCTGTACCAAGCCGCGGCTGACCCAAAGCCCCAGTCCCGTGCCTTTTTCAGCTTTAGTAGTAACGAAAGGTTGGAACAGCTTGTCGCGATATTTTGCGGGAATGCCGACGCCGGTGTCGGTAATATTCACACGTACTCCCATGCGCCGCGAGTCTTGCACTAATTCGGAAGAGTCGCGTATTCCAATTCGTAGGACGCCTCCTTCCGGCATGGCTTGGAGGGCGTTTCCAATCAGGTTCACAAAGACTTGGCGTATTTCCACCGGGAACGCCCGAACTTCGCGATGAGCCTTATATTTTCTCTCAAGCGAAATACCCTGCGGCTTCAACGAGCGGTCGTAAATATCCAGGACGCTGTCAAGAACATGGTTTAGCGGAACAGAGATAGGCTTGCCGGATTCGCGGTAAAACGACAACGTTTGATTTGCGATCTGGCGTACGCGCGAAATTTCCGATTCAGCTGTTATTGCCAGGCTGCGCGCATTTTCGTCCAGCGAGGGATGATCTCGAAGCAGGAAAAAAACGTTCGCTATTACCTCCAATGGATTATTGATCTCGTGCGCGATGATGGCAGCAAGCTTTCCCATGGCGGCGTGTTGCACCGCGTCTTGTAGAGCGATTTCCCGCTGATGAAGGGACTCTTGCGCTACTTTGCGCTCGGCTATTTCAGCGTCCAGCGCCTGAGCCTTTTGCTGAAGCTGGCTGATATTGCGCAACCGGTCCGCTTCATTCTTCAGCGACGTATAACTCTCGCCGGGGATAACCGCCGAGTGCTCCGCGCAAATTTTCAAAAACGGCTCGCTGTGCTCCTGGCGATGAAATCCAGCCATTGGGTAGGCGCAACGAAGAGAGAAAGAGTGCGTTTTCGCCAAATCGTTCCACAGCTGCTCGAGTCGAATCGCGGAAGGATGCTTTCCGTCTGCCCACAGCAAGGCCACCATTTCTCCGAACACGGCCACTCGTGGTTCAACAATCAGTGAAGCTCGCGATTGTCTAACCCTTTCCGCTGCGGATCTGGCCCGCGTAATCACGCCGCCAATGTGACTGGCAAATCGCGATTCGTCCGGCCAACCGTCCACCAAAATCTCTGACATGGTCTCGGCAGCGTCCAAAGAAATGTAGCGACCCTCTTCGATGGCGCTCGCAACATTCAGTCCGCGCGATTCCAGTTGCTCAGCCAGACCGTCGCGATGAGCCTTGGTAGCGACGACGATGGCAGCATCGCCGGCGCCCAGAGCTGCTCCAATAAACCGTCCCAGAGTCTCAACCAGCGATCGGTCTTCTGAATAGAATTGCACCACATGACCGTGGGAGTCGTTGTCGTGCTCGCGCCACGGCGCGTCAGGTGCACACGACGCCCCTTCTATCCTAGGGACTTTGGTCGTACTCATCGGCATTCCTTGGTCCAGAAGTTCAATTCTGCCAAGGGTTTCGCCGCGAACCAATACAGTGAACTGTGTATGACTGGCGCAGACGGCGTAACTCGTCACCCGTGAACGAACATCTATGGAAAAGGGTGTTAGCCCGGGGAAAACAGCTAGAACTCGCGGATTGCCTCGCGGAGGCCATTATCGTAGGCTGTACCGAGTTTCGGGTTCCCTTCGCCCGTCGCCGCTTGAGGAGTAGCGAGCTACAAAGTTCACAGAGGCGAATTTGTACCAATAGTTGAATCGCGATTTGGGTCTGCGCTTAAACTTGAACTCGCTACGAATTCACGACGTCGATAGAGCGGAACTAAGGATTGATCGAAACGCAGCTAAAATTCGCATGATGGAAACAATTCCGCCAAAGGTATCGGGACCCTCGAATTGATCACCCTGTTCCAGACCGCTGAGCCCGAGAGGTCCAAAGTCCCGTTAATTCTGGGATATAGCCTGTCGATTGGATGCCTCATATGGGTGCTGCACGACTTCCATATCGTCCAGGCCTTAAAAGAGCTCTCGAATGTAAACTGGAAATGGGTCCTGGTTGGCATGGGCTTCGACATCTTGAGTTACGGCGTCCAGGCGCTTCGCTGGAAGTTTTTGCTTACTCCATTCAAAAAAGTCCCGATAACGCGCGCAGTACGCGCAGTCTATTCCGGACTCTTCGCGAACCTGGTCTTTCCATTGCGCCCGGGCGAACTGCTTCGTTGCTACCTCATTTCTGATTCCGAAGACATCACCATTGGCCGCGTGCTCGGTTCGGTGGGTGTGGAGCGCCTCATCGATCTTGTAATCGCAACTGCTTCACTCGCGGTCGTTTCGCTCCTCGTGCCTTTACCTCGCCGGTTCGAGCGTGTGGCGGATACACTCGGCGTTGTGACCCTTGTTTTGCTTGCCATTATTGTGGTGATGATTTTTTACCTTGAGGTGAAGCTAGGCAAAGATCCTGGCCTTGGAACGGGACCACACCGCCTGCCCGGGAAAATGATGCGCGCCCTTATCGGCCTACACGCAATGGGCACCGCGCCCAGCTTTTATGCTGCGGTCCTGGCATCTTTGTTCATGCCGTTGTGCCAGGTGATGGGGTTGTGGGCCATGATGCTGTCTTATGGTTTAAAGCTGCCATTCCTTGCCGCGATCGTTGTGCTGCTGATCATTAATCTGGGCGTCTCATTGCCGAACGCTCCCGCGAACATCGGCGCTTACCAATTTTTTTGCGTGCTGGGGCTGAGCGTTTTTAATGTCGAGAAGACAACGGCCACCGGATTCTCGATCTTTGCCTTTCTGGCGCTAACGGTTCCGTTCATCTTCCTTGGGTTTGCGGCGCTTTTGCGCGGCGGAATGTCGCTGAAGTCCATGCGGGAAACCGTAACTCATCTTCCCAGCGGCACTCGTGGCTCTGCACGATGTCCGAGCTAGCCTCCGAAATCTCTCCGAAAAGCCTAAACAAACCGTTCTTCTTTGCACGCCTTTCCGGATTTGATTTTGGGGCGGGACAGTCGTCCGTTATATAGTGGTAGTTCTACTACGCGCACAATCGGCGTTCGTGGCGAATTTGAAACCGAAATAATTAGCGGACTTCCCCAGCAAGCCCGTGAAAACCGAAATACGCGCGGAATTCCATGGCTCAGGATCTAAACAAACATCTCGATCGGGCTCGACGCAACCTCGAAAAGAATAAGCTCCGCGAGGCCGTGACTGAGTACCAAGCGGTTCTTGAAGAAGCCCCCGCTCATCAGGAAGCTCTACAAGCTTTAGCCGATATTTATACTCGCCTCAACGAGCCGTCCGTCGCCGCGCAATATTACGGCATTCAGTTCGATCGCTTGTTGGAGTCGGGCGACGGCGCCAAAGCGTCGGCTGTTTTTATCCGGTTTCTTCGCTCCTATCCTCAACCTGCCGACCGCCTGATGCGTTATGGCACCTTGCTTCAAAAGCAAAATCGTCCTTCGGAAGCCATCGAACAATTTGGGCTGGCCGCCGACCTCTTTCAGCAGCACGGACAAGGGATCGAAGCACTGGCTTGTTACGAAAGCATGGCTGTGCTCGACCCTGAGAATCCGGCTCGGCATGCGGTTCTTGGCGAACAGGCTGAGCGATTGAAGCATTCGGATATGGCTTCGCGAAGTTATCTTCGAGCTGGCCAACTCATACAAGCGGCCGGCGCCCTCGACGCCGCGCTCGAGTATTTCGGCCGCGCTCACCAGCTTTCGCCGCACGACCGCAGCGGCACGCTCCTTTTTGCCGAAGCCAAGTTGCGAAAGGGTGATGCGGAGGGCTCCGTGATGCTTCTCGATCCGATCTCTTCCACCACTAACGACACGAACTTCCAGGCGCTTTACGGCGAAGCGCTTCTTCGCACCGGAAGACTGGATCGCGCAAAAGATATATTCGAGGCCTATTACAAACAGAAACCCGATAGCTTCGCCAAACTTTTTGAAGTTGCCGGAGGCTACCTCCACACCGGACAGGATACAAAAGCGGCGTTGCTGCTGATGCAAACCAAGGAATGGATGCGCGCCAAGCGCAAAGAAGTCGAGCTTTCGGAACAGATGGACCGGCTGGCCATGCAATACCCTTCATCCGTTGCATTGTCGGAAGTTGTCGCGCGCCTTTACGAGGAGCTGAACCGCGAAACAAAATATTTTGACGCCCTCGTTCGCCTCTTCGATTTGTATCTCGCGGCCGGCCAGATGAAAGAAGCTTGTGAAGCGCTGGACCGTCTCGTCGATATCGATCCTTACGATTACCGCAATCAGGAGCGCATCGCGAAACTGGAAGGCAAGGTCGATCCCGCATTCCTGCAAAACATTCTTGCGCGCGCAGCAAAAGCCGCCACCATTTCCACGCGGACCGATGGGTTCACCGGAGCCGGAAGAGATCCCTCCGAGGAATCGGGGTCTGTGCCTGAGGAAATTCGAGCCCAGCAGGCGCTGGAAGATCTCGTCGTGCAAGTGGAGATTTTCCTGCAATATTCTCTGCAGATGAAGGCTGTCGAGCGGCTTGAGCGTATTGCGGAGCTCTTTCCCGGGGAAGAAGACAAGAATGAGCGCTTGCGCGCCCTTTACGAGCGCGCGAATTGGTGGCCCAAAGGCGCTTCGCGAAAAGGCCCAGTCAAGCCCACTCCCGTCGCGCTGCCGGTCGCAGCGCCGCCTGTAGAGTCGTTCAGCAGCGCTTCGGTTGTTGCGCCCACAGCCGCAGAAACTCATCGAGATCTGGCTGCCATCGCCGAGATAAACCGGCTGATGTACCGGCAACCGACGCCACAAGAAGTTTTATCCACCACGTCTTCCGAAATCGGAAAGCACCTTCACATCTCGCGCTGTCTGGTGGCCGTGGGCATTCCGGGTGAAGGACCGCAAGCTACGGCCGAATATTCCGCCACGGGCCTCCCACAGCTTGGCGCTTCCCGCATTGTCAGCATCGTTGGACTGCTGTCGAAGGTATCGCCGGATTCTCTAGGCGGAGTTGAACTCCAGGCTTCCAGCACTCCCGCGCTTCGCGAATTAGGGCTCGAGTCTGCATTGGGCGTTTTGCTTACGGATAAGGAAACACAAGCTCCGTCCGGAGCCCTGCTGGTAGGGGATGCGAACGCGCGCAAATGGAAACCGAACGAGAGTTTTTTCCTTCAAGCTGTGGGTGACCAACTGGTACTGTCCGTGAATCACACTCGATTACGATCACTCGTCCGTTCGCTTGCTGTTGCCGATGAAAGAACTGGATTGCTGAACCGTGGCTCGTATATCGATTGCCTGTTGGCGGAATCCAACCGCGCTCGGGCGCAAAATAGGTCAGTTTCGCTGGTGATTATCTACGTTGATCGCGGTGGCGAATTGCTTCGCCAGCATGGCGACGCCTCTGTCGAGCACTACATCGAACAACTCGCGCGAACGCTTTCCTCCGCCGTTCGTCAGACCGACGTCGCCGTGAAATATACGGCGTGGTCTCTCGTTTTCATTTTGCCGGATACTTCGCTTGACAGCGCTCAGACCCTGGCCGAAAAGCTCAGGCAAGTCGCCGCCACGGCGCGGCCTTCCTGGGGCGAAGCGGATCTCACTATCAGCGCGGTCGTCGCCGAATCGTCTTCTCGTCCTGGCGACGAATCGGAAGACCGCGTCACCGAGTGGATCAATCGCGCCGAAGCTGGCCTGGACGAAGCGCGCCAGCGGGGCGGCAACACGCTCGTATCCCTTGCAACTCCATAGGAATGAGGTGAAATGTTTATAACTGACGCCGTGATTTTGCAGGGCGCGCGCACACCGATGACGCGCTACATGGGTTCGTTCGACAATACCAGCGCCATCGAGTTAGGCGCCGCCGCCGGCCGCGAAGCTGTCAAGCGTGCTGGCACTGATCCCGCGGAATTCGACCACGTGATTTTTGGCAACGTCATGCAAACCAGTTCGGATGCTCTCTACGGCGCGCGGCATGTCGGATTGAAAGCCGGACTCCCGATTGAGGCGCCTGCCGTCACCGTGAATCGTTTGTGCGGCTCGGGAATGGAGTCAATCACGCAGGCGGCGCAACGCGTCTTGCTGGGTGAGTCGAAACTGATCCTTGCCGGCGGCATGGAAAATATGTCGCAGTGCCCGCATGTGATTCGCGGCGCTCGCGCCGGTTTTCGGCTGGGCGAAGGCAAACTTGAAGACTCGTTGGTATCCGGTCTCTACGACACGTACTGCGGCTTCAGCATGTCCGACACGGCGGAAAATCTCGCGGCAGAGCAGGGAATCACCCGCGAAGCCTCGGATGAATATGCGTTGCGCAGCCAGCAAGCTGCGGAAGCCGCCGTGCGCGACGGTCGGATGAAAGATGAAATCGTTCCGGTGGAAGTGAAGAAAGGCAAGAAAACCGTTGTGGTAACCGAAGATGATCATCGACGTCCCGAAACAACCATGGCGATTCTGCAGGCGCTTCCGCCGGCTTTTCGCAAGGAAGGGATTGTGACCGCGGGAAACGCCAGCGGTATCGTTGACGGTGCGGCTGCGGTTGTCGTCACGCACTCAAAAATCGCGAAAGAACGCGGATGGAAACCGCTCGGCCGTATCGTGGGGTGGGCCACCGCGGGAGTTCCTCCACAAATCATGGGCATTGGCCCAGTGCCAGCAATTCAAAAGGCGCTGGCGCTCGCCGGACTCAAGCTGGAGCAGATGGATTTGATCGAAGTGAATGAAGCTTTCGCCGCACAGTATCTCGCGGTGGAAAAAATCCTGAAACTTCCGCGCGATAAAACCAATGTGAACGGCGGTGCGATCGCGCTCGGCCATCCATTGGCTGCAAGCGGAACCCGGCTCGTGCTGACTCTCCTTCTCGAACTACGCCGCCGCAGCGCGCGTTACGGTATTGCGGCCGCCTGCATCGGCGGAGGGCAGGGAATTGCCGTCATCGTCGAATCGCTCGCTTGAATCGCTCCCTTGGATCGCTCCCTCCTGCACAATCAGACTCGATTCAGTTATTATGGCGGGGCTGCAAAGCGTCACTATCATCGGGGAAAACAATGATTCGCAAGAGTTTCTTGTTCGAGGCGAAGAATCGTATCGCGCGATTCGTCAATTGCCCATGTGCCCTCCTCGAAAAACATTGGTCGAAACTTCTGGTACCGTAAAAATGGCCGGCGCGCTCAAACCATCCACAATTCGCGGCGAACTCAACGCAGCTGGCTTGCGCTTCGGAATTGTCGTCAGTCAGTTCAATAGCTTTATCACGGACCGGCTGCTTGCCGGTGCGCTGGACGCGCTCGAACGCTCGGGTGCCGGAGATAAACAGATCGAAGTCGTGCGGGTGCCGGGATCTTTCGAAATTCCAATTGCCGCTAAAAAACTGGCCGCTACCGGCCGTTTCGATTCGATCGTCTGCGTTGGATGCGTTCTGCGCGGGGAAACTTCACACTATGATGTTGTGGTGTCCGAGACCGCCCGCGGTATTCAGCTCGCTCAACTCGATTCCGGAGTGCCCATGATCCTGTGTGTGTTGACGTGCGACACTCTCGATCAAGCCATCAACCGCGCTGGACTGAAAAGCGGGAACAAGGGCTATGAATCCGGTCTGGCAGCCGTCGAGATGGCTCAGCTCTCGCACAAACTTTCGAAAAATTCCGCTCGTAACGTAACTCGCTCCGGTCCGCGTTCCCGTCGATGACCCTGCGCCGCAAATCGCGTGAGTTCGCGCTCCAAATGCTCTTTGAATGGGACGTGACGCGACAAAAAGCTTCGCGAGTCGAACAACTTTTCTGGAAATCCGCGCGCGCCGCGGATTCCACGCGCAGGTTCGCCAATCAGCTTTTCGAAGGCGCCATTGCTGAGACGGAGCTCACCGACAAGCTCGTTCAAAAGCTGTCAGAAAACTGGAAGCTTGAGCGTTTGGCAGCAGTCGATCGAAGTATTCTGCGCCTGGCGATTTATGAGCTGCGCTTCGGCACGGCGCCGCCCAAAGTGGTGATTGACGAAGCCCTCGAACTTGCCAAAAAATTCTCGTCGGCCGACGCGCCTTTATTTCTCAACGGCATTTTGGATGCCGCCTACAAATCTCTCGAAGCTTGACCGGATATTAGTTCCATTCCCGTTTTTCGTATCACGCTTCGATTTCGCCCTCGAAAACACGCACTGCCGAGCCGCTCACTTTGGGAATCAGGCGTCCGCGTTCCGCAGTAATTTCCACCTGGATCTCGCTGGGCCGGCCCATTTCGATTCCCTGAGCGATCGTCAATCCTTCCCCGGCGCGCAATTGCCCATGCTGCACCAGGTAAGCTCCAAGTGACCCGCCTGCTGATCCGGTTGCCGGATCCTCGATAATTCCCCACGGCACCATGCCGCGGGCAAACACACGGCCGCGTCCCGCCAGCGCGAAACAATACGCCATCGTGCCGCCCGGCGTTATCAGTTGAGCCAGCGCTCGCATATTCATATGTATTCGAGGCAGCACACTTCGGCGGCTCACCGGAACCATCAGATTTGATATTCCCGTGTTCGCGAATTCGAGAGGGAGTGATGCCGCTAGGTCGCTAGGTTTCAATCCAAGTGTCTCCGCCAATGCCGCGCGAGTGAAACGAGCGCGCTTAAAGCTCGCCGGCTTCTGAGTCATCGTTACTCGCACCACTCGGCCATTGTGAAAAGTGAACTCTACCGGCAGAATTCCCGCACCGGTCTGCTGCAGTATGTGGACGCTTCCCTCAGAGGCCGGCACCACGCCCAGTTCCGCAAGCAGGAACCAAGTCCCAATCACCGGATGCCCGGCCAGCGGGAGTTCGCGAGTGGTAGTGAATATGCGTAAACGAGCCAGCGCGCGATTGTTCGTCGGCTTCTGAATGAACACCGTTTCAGAAAGATTCATCTCGCGCGCGATGGCTTGCATCTTCGCGGTGGAAAGTCCGTCGCCATCCGTCACTACTGCAAGCGGATTTCCGGCAAATCGTTTCGTGGTAAAAACGTCCAGCGTGTAAAGTCGCCGCTTCATGGCTCTGCTTTCTGCCCGTTTGGGCGCACAGCACTCACAATTTACAGGCGTTCAAGTTCGACGAGAGTCCGTTCGTTCTTCACGTTGCCCGTGTTCAGCGTCGTCTTCGGTTCTAGGAGGACTACTTCAACTTCCTCATCCGCAACAGGAAGATGTTCCACGCCTTTCGGCACGATGATGAATTCTCCCGGCGCCACCAGGACTTCGCGATCTCTGAATTTCATGCGCAAGCGCCCTTTGATCACCAGGAAAAGTTCGTCTTCATTCTCATGATGATGCCAAACGAATTCGCCCGTGAACTTAACCACCTTCACGTACGAATCGTTCAACTCGCCAACGATTTTCGGGCTCCAGTGTTCTTTTACTTTTGCCAGCTTGTCATTCAGATTCACAACTTCCATACAGTTCCTCCTTCTGTGATGCATCGAGCCTAAACAGTTCTTCCGCTCAGTTCAGCTTCTTAACTATGGCGGTAACTTCGTCGAGCACCCGGCGCGTAGTCTGCGCCTGCGTCGTTTCGGCGTAAATTCGCAACATATGTTCGGTCCCTGACGCTCGCACCATGGCCCAACCGATGTCGCCGAGATACACCTTTGATCCATCGAGGTCTTCTCGATGCGTGATCGGCCAATCCAGAAGTCTCGCAAATTTGGCATCCGCGAAATAGCTCAGTGCCTTTTTTTTCTGCGCATCCGTGACCACCATGTCCACCCGCCCATAATCGTGTTCGCCGAATTCCCGGTTCAGCATCGCCACTAATTCGCCCAGTCGCTTTCCGTGCCAGGCCATCACCTCGGCGAGCAGCAGCGCATTCACGGTCGCATCGCGCTCCGGCAAATACAGCTTGGTCCCGATTCCGCCGCTTTCTTCGCCTCCCAACAGAATGTCGTTCTCCAGCATGCGGTCGCAAATGTATTTGAAGCCAATCGGCGTTTCCCAGACTTTGCGCCCGAAACGAGCGGCGATCTTGTCGATCATCTTTGTCGTGGAAAAAGTTTTTGCCACGTCCCCGGTCAGTTTCCGCGTTCCAGCCAGATGCCACAGCAGGATAGAGAATATCTGGTGCGGTGTGACGAAAGTGCCGTCGCTGTCCATCGCGCCGATGCGGTCGGCATCTCCGTCGAAAGCGAATCCCGCGTCAAAGCGGCCGCCGCGCAAAGCCTGCCGCAACGCTTCTACGTGCGGTTCAATTGGTTCAGGGTTCACCCCGCCAAACAGCGGGTCTCGTGTGCCCCGAATTTCTTCGCACTCGATTCCGTTGCGGCGGAAAAGTTCGCGCAACAAACCGCGACCCGCTCCGTGCATGGGGTCGATAAGGAACCTGAGCTTTGCAGAACGCAGCCGATCCCAATCCACAAGTCCGGCGAGCGTTTCCAAATAGGGCGTGCGCACGTCAAGCGAGCGAATCGCGTCTTCGCGTGCCGGAAGCGCGGGAACGCCGTCGCGCAGAACTTTTGCCAGCTCTGTTTCAATCTGCGCAACGATCGCCGGCGAAGCGGAGCTCCCGTAACTCGCCTTGAACTTCATTCCGTTCCAGCGGTATGGGTTGTGGCTCGCCGTAATTTGGATCCCGCCGGCCGCGCCGCGCATACGTACCAGCAAGGACAGCGCCGGCGTCGGGCACGCCTCTGTAGCAAGCGAGACGGGAATACCCGCAGCGGAAATGATCTCGGCTGCAACTTGCGCGAATTTCTCCGACCCGAACCGCGTATCAAACCCTACCAAAATCTCCGCGCCGGGCTTTTCTGCCCGGACCACATACCGCGCAATCGCGTGCGCCACCCTGCGCACATTCTCGAAAGTCACCTCATCTGCGATGATTCCGCGCCAGCCGTCCGTTCCGAATTTAATCTGCGTCACGGTTCAGAGTATAAGCGATGGATTTTGCGCCGGAAAGGAGTGTTGCAGTGCTTCGCGGAAAATAACCAGCCAAAATGGGACAGACCTGCCCGCGTCAGATTACAGGAGGTGCCTGAGCTTTCTTTCTTCAAGCCATTTGACAATTTTCCCAACATCCTGCGAGCGCTCCCTTGGACACAGAAGAATGGCGTCATCCGTCTCGACCAGCACCATGTCGCTGACGCCGATCGCCGCCACAAACTTCTTTGGGCTCCAGAAATAATTCCTGCTCGCGTCGATTGAAACGAACGGCCCAGCCGAAACGTTTGCGCCCGCTTTCGAAGCGAGCAGTTCGTACACCGCAGCCCACGACCCGATATCGCTCCAGCCTACGCGCGCCGGAATCACGCAAACGTGGCCGTCTGCGGTTGCTGCTCTCTTTCGCGCGCCGCTCCCATTGGGGCGCAACTCCGTAGCCGGTTCCATTACTGCGTAGTCCACCGAAATATTTTTGAGACGCGGATAAATCTGCCGCAGCGCCGAAGCATATCGCGCTGTACCTATAGTCTCGGCGAGATCAGTAAGGGACTTGTGTGTCGCAGGAAGAAATCGCCGCAAGTTCTCCAGATAAGTCGAGACGCGCCAGAAGAACATCCCCGCATTCCAGAGATACTTTCCTGATTCCAAATACTTGCGCGCGACGCTGGGCCCAGGTTTTTCAGTGAATCGACGCACAACATAAGCTGCTACTCCGCGCGGCCGAGCGCAAACACCGCCGTGCTCGATATATCCGTAACCCGTTTCAGGCCGCGTCGGTGGCACGCCAAGCACTGCGAGATTTCCAGGTGTGCGCGCCAAATCTAATGCAGCGCGAACGAGTTTCCGATACCGCGATGTATTCGCGACATAACTATCAGCCGGAAGCACGGCCATCAGCGCGTCGCCATGTTTGTGCGCCAGATGAATTGCGGCCAATCCAATCGCTGCAGCCGTGTTGCGTCCTACCGGTTCCGCCAAAATTTGCGACGCCGCGACGCCGCGAAGCTCCCGCCGCACTCCAGCCGATTGCTCCTTGTTGGTCACCACCCAGAAATTCCGCAGCGGAACGATCGCCTCCAGCCGCGCAAAAGTTTTGCGCAACATCGTATCGTTCCCTGCAATATTCAGAAGCTGCTTGGGTGTGCGCATCCGGCTGCGCGGCCAGAAACGCGTCCCACGTCCACCCGCGAGCAGAACCGCGCATATTGGAAGCGACTCCGTCGTCATCCCGCTCTTCCAATTCCTCCTCACAAATGCACCAAGCGCGACGCTTGTGCTTTGCTGATTCCCTGGCTCGTCAAATGTCTCTCAAACTCATCAATGTCGTCCGGCACGTAGGTCCGCAAAAGCTCCGAGCGCGAACCGGGTTTCAACTCGTAAGAGCCGAGCGCAGCAGGAATGAGCCAGACCTGCGCCGGTCGGTACTCCGCGTGTTCGTCACCCCAGTGAATCTCGCCGTCGCCTTCAAGAAAGATCAACAGCTCAAAGCGGTCGAGTCGACTGCTCGGCGCGGTTTTCTTTTCAAATACCCATTTCTCCGTCACAAAGTATCGGCATGCAGCAAGATATGTTGTGGTCGCTGAATCGCGCTCAACTCGAACTGGCTCGACTTTCCCGCCCTTTTGTTCACCGAAATGCATCACCTCCAGCGCCCTTTCGATGTGCAAAGCTCGCGCCTGACCCGCCGCGTCGCGCCGGTTGTAATCGTACACACGATAGGTAATATCCGAGTTTTCCTGTATCTCGCAAAGAACCAGCCCTGGTCCGATCGTATGCGCCGTTCCAGCTGGAACGAAAATCGCATCTCCGGCACGGAAAGGAATGTGCTCCAGGCAATCTTCGGTGGTGCCGTCCGCTATGGAGCTGCGGAATTTTTCCACGTCGACGCCAGGCTTTAGTCCGACCATTACTTCAGCGCCTTTGCGAGCCCGCATCGCATACCACATTTCCGTTTTGCCCCGGCCTCCGGCAGCCTGCTCGTGCTGCGCGGCATATTCATCGTCCGGATGAACCTGCACGGAAAGCTTGTCTTCGACGAACAGAAATTTCACGAGCAACGGGAACGAACCGCCGCCGGTCTTTGGACTCCCTTTCCATTCGGCCGGCATTTCGCGCCACGCGTCAACGAGCTTTTTGCCCGCGTAAGGTCCGGACGCGAAAACGCAATCATTGCCGGTCAGCCATGCTTCGCCCAACGGCTCAGTCAAATTAGATTTTTCAGGGAAGAACGGCGCCAAAGAAAGAGCGCCCCAGGGACGCGGGCTGAAAATCGGCTCCAGCCGCGCCGGACAAAGGTTCACGCCGCACTGCCGAAGAAGCGCCTCATCCTGCTCAAGCCCTCTTGGATTCGCTCCATCGACGTCGCGTAAGAAATGCGGATGTGCCCCGGCGCTCCGAACGGTTCGCCGGGGACCACCGCAACGTGCTCCCGTTCCAGAAGTTGCTTGGCCACCGCGACATCGTCCGGCATTTGCTTGTTGAAATGCGCGCTGACGTTGGGGAACGCGTAGAACGCGCCATGCGGTGTAGCGCAGGTGATTCCCGGAATTGCGCGCAGACCCGCCAGAATGTTTTCCCGACGCCGCGCATATTCGGCAAGCATCGTTGTGACTGTGTCCATGCCCCCGCGCATGGCTGCTACCGCAGCGTATTGCGTAATTGAGTTCGGATTTGAAGTGGACTGGCTCTGCAATTTCGCCACCGCATCCACAAGGGGCTTTGGCGCCAGAACGTAGCCCATGCGCCAGCCGGTCATGGCAAAAGTCTTCGAAAACGATCCCGCGATGATCGCGTGCTCTTTCGCGCCCGGGACGCTCGCTATTGAAAACGGTTTTGCGTCGCCATAAGTGAAATGCGAATAGCACTCGTCGGAAAGCAGCCATACGTGGTGGCGCTTGCAAACATCCAATATCTTCGCGAATTCGTCGGGTGGAATTACCGCGCCGGTAGGATTGTTCGGAGAATTTACAAACACCATGCGCGTTCGTGGAGTAATTGCTTCTTCCACTTCCACAGCTCGCAAAATGAAGTCATCTTCAGCGCGCGTGGGCGCGATAACCGGCTTCCCACCAGCATACTTGATGATGTCGGGGTAACTCACCCAGTAAGGCGCGCCGATCACCACTTCATCGCCTGGATTCACCAGCGAGCACACTGCGTTGAAAATCGCGTGCTTCCCGCCGGTGTTCACCACGCACTCCTTCGGCTGATATGACGAACCCAGTTGCGCGGCATGCCATTCGCAAATTGCCTGCCGCAGCGGAGCAATGCCGGACACCGAAGTATATTTCGTCCGATTTTCTTCCAACGCCTTGATCGCGGCGCTCTTGATGTGTTCCGGCGTTGGGAAATCCGGCTCGCCCGGACCGAAGTCGGCTACGTCAATTCCCTGCGCCTTCAGCCGCTCCGCTTCCTGCAGCACAACCATGGTCTGCGAAACGCTGATGCGATTCACTCGGTCTGCAAGACGGAAAGCTTCTTCCATTTTTCTCCCCGCGGCAGGTTCCATTATTTGTCCTTTCTGCTGACCTTCGCGCGCAGGCGCTCTTCCACCATCGCCGGAACCAGATCTTTGACTGGACCACCCAGTTGCGCGAGTTCTTTCACCAGGCGCGAACTCAAGTAGCTGTACTGCTGCCCCGGCAACATGAATACTGTTTCAACTTGCGGCTCGATATGCCGATTCATCATCGCCATCTGCAACTCATACTCGTAGTCCGAAACAGCGCGGATGCCGCGAACCACAACGCGCGCGTTCTTCGTCCCGGCGTATTCCATCAGCAACCCGTCGAACACATCCACTTCCACGTTTTTCCAATCGAAGGTCACTGCTTCCAGCAGCTCAACTCGCTCTTTCACATCGAATAGCGGGTCTTTTTCCAGATTGTGCGCAACCGCAACGATGAGTTTGTCGAATATCATCGCGGCGCGCGCAATCAGATCAAGGTGGCCGTTGGTGACCGGATCGAATGAGCCTGGATAGATAGCGATCACTGGTTTATTGGCTTCACGAGCCATTTCGTGCGCCATTCTAACCTAGATTTTCTCTCGCTGCCGCGCGAAAAACAGTTTTGCCGCGTTTCGAGTTCGCGGTACAATCTGCGTCGTTGGCTGATTGTCGATTCGAAGTTTGCGTTTCGCGGCGCACTCAGCCCAAGGAAATGACGATGTTTCACCTCCAGTAAGCAGCCGTTCCCCGACCCGCTGTTCTGCGGACAACGATTCTCCTTTCACGTTTTCTAACGGCATCATCCGCGCTCAGGTTTGTTCGAGCGCGATAACGCAGAAAGTCGCTGCATGCTATGGAATCCTCCTACACAACTACATCCAGCCCAACGCTTTGGGCCTCCGTCCGCGAAGCCATTCAAGGATCGCATCAGGATTTCACTACCGGCAGCTTGAACCGCGCGATTCTCCTGTTGGCTATCCCGATGGTTTTGGAAATGGTTCTGGAGTCGCTCTTTGCAGTTGTGGACGTATTCTGGGTCGGACGCATCGGCGCTAATGCTGTCGCCACGGTCGGTCTCACAGAATCAATGCTCACCTTGGTGTTCGCGGTGGCCATGGGGCTGAGCTTGTCCACCACCGCTATGGTGGCAAGGCGCATCGGCGAGAAAGATCCCGAAGGAGCCGCGGTAGCTGGGGTTCAAGCTATCGCCGTCGGAATCGCGGTTTCGATAATCATCGGCCTGCCATGCTGCATTTTTGCGCCGAACCTGCTGCGCCTGATGGGAGCATCGCCGGAGCTCGTTTCCTCTGGCAGCGGATACGCCCGGCTGGCGCTAGGCGGCAGCGGCGTTGTGTTGTTGCTTTTCCTGAATAACTCAATCTTCCGCGGAGCGGGTGATGCTGCCATCGCCATGCGCTTGCTGTGGGTTTCTAACATCATCAATCTCGTGCTGGACCCCTGCCTCATTTTTGGGTGGGGGCCCTTTCCGCGCATGGGCGTCACCGGCGCCGCTCTCGCCACCTTCACTGGACGTAGCATCGGCGTGGCCTATCAATTCTATCGGCTCCTGCGTGGTACCGAGCGCATCCATGTTTTGCGCCGCCAAATTCGCTTGAACCTGGCGGTACTCGTGCGGCTCGTCCGCGTGTCGTTAACTGGCATCTTCCAATTCGCCATCGCTCACACTAGCTGGATTGGCTTGGTTCGCATCGTGAGCTTGTTCGGCGCGGCTGCGCTTGCCGGCTATACGATTGCGATTCGCGTGGTCATATTCATCATTCTCCCGTCCTGGGGACTCAGCAACGCTGCCGCAACACTCGTTGGCCAGAACCTCGGGGCTAATCAGCCCGAGCGCGCCGAGACGTCGGTTTGGCGGACCGCTCTCTACAACATGCTTTTTATGGGTACCGTCGGAATAATTTTCGCGGTGTTCGCCGAGCCAATCGTCCGCCTCTTCACTCAAGATCCCGCGGTCATCCCGTTGGGTGCATCGTGCCTTCGCATCGTGAGTTACGGCAACATTGGCTATGCCTGCGAAATGGTAATGCTGCAAGCATTCAATGGCGCGGGAGACACACTGACGCCCACGCTCGTCAACTTGTTCGGTTTCTGGTTCCTGGAGATTCCCCTGGCGTACTGGCTGGCGATTCGTGTGGGGATGCACTCCCGCGGAGTGTTCTACTCGATCGTAATCGCAGAATGCTCTATCGCCATCGCAAGCGTGTTTCTGTTTAAGCAGGGGCGGTGGAAGCGTCAACGAATCTAAGACGCCGGCGGCTGTATGGAATAATATCTTTGAATTGGTCGTCAGTTTCAGAGGAGTGGTGATGAAACTCAATCGTGCGGTCTGGACTGTAGTCGCGCTGTCTGTCTTGCAAACGTCTGCGAAGGGCCAGTCCGGGCCCAGCCCGGTTGTGATCATTACTGCCTCCGCTCCGGCTTCATCAGAGTTTGAGCCACTTGACCGCTGGAAGGTCGCTGTTCTTGCGGGAGACCAGGCCGCTCTGGCAGCTCTCTATTCCACAGATCCGCCTTCTCAGGTTCAGACTACGCAAGGCAAGACCGAAAATTCCGCTGCAGAACCCGTATTTTGGTCCGCGTTCGCGGCCAAGGGCATTGATAAATTTGAGCCAAAAATCCTGGAGATCCAGAAGCCTCAGCCGGGCGTAGTCGCATTGGTCCTCCGGATCGAACTAACGCTTGGGAAGAACCTAGCGGAGCCGTACGTTGTTTCGGCGGCGCAAGTCTGGGTGCAGCAGGACGCATGGCGAATTGCGGTTACGCAGCGAAGCGATCTCACTCCGGCGCCTCCCGGACGCCTGTCCGAACCTGATAGACCCAATACCGCTCTATATCCTTCGCCCGACGAAGCTGCCGCCGATATTGACGTCGCCTTGCGTGCTGCCGCAAAAGACCGCAAACGCGTCATTCTGGAATTCGGCGGGAACTGGTGCTTCGATTGCCACGTGCTCGACGCAGCCTTTCATTCAGCTGCTATGGCGCCATTGGTGGAAGCGAACTATCACGTGGTTCATGTGAATATCGGAGAGTTTGACAAGAACCTTGACCTCGCGAAGAAGTACGACGTCCCGCTTGATAAGGGAGCCCCCGCTCTTGCGGTTCTCGACGCCGATGGAAAGATTATCTACAGCCAAAAGCAGGGGGAATTCGAATCTACCGCTCGGCTCGATTCTCAAGATCTGATCCAATTCTTCGAGAAATGGAAACCCGTTCGTAGCGACTAGAAGCGCCGCTCGCTGGCGCTTGCAGAGATTCGAATACCATTTGACAGGTCCCTTTGCCCGCTCAGCCCCGCTTTCTGACCGTTTGCTGTATCAAATTTGACTAAGGCGACTAAAATGGTCGTGCTTTAACATGTTGTGCCTTCAAGGCTTGTGGGCGCATCTAGGCTTGACAAGCAATAAGCGTCAGACTTACAATTCAAGTGCGACTGATTCAGTCGTATTTGAATCTAAATGATGAAGCTATCGAAAAAGGCGGATTACGGCCTCATCGCTCTCAAGCACCTGGCGATGCATAACGGGCATGGTTCCTGCAGCGCGTCCGACATAGCGGAGGTCTATAAGATGTCAACTCCGCTGATGGCCAAAGTCCTTCAGAAGCTGGCTAAGGGCGGGCTGGTTGCGGCGCGGCATGGTTCGAGCGGGGGATACACACTGGCGCGCGACGCTTCCTTAATCACCGCGCTCGACGTGATTCGCGCGATTGACGGACCACTGTTCATCACGTCCTGCATCACCTCGCGAGGCGCGTGCGGCGTAACCACTACCTGTTCGATTCGCGAGCCGCTGCGGCGAGTGAACGACAGTATTTTGGCAGTTCTTGGGAAAGTCACAATTTCACAGATGACCGACGAAGCGCCAATGTCCGAGGTTGTCGAGTTAAGAGTTTAGGAGAATAGAATGGCAATTAAGCTTCCGATTTACATGGACAATCACGCGACCACGCCCGTCGATCCTCGCGTCGTCGAAGCAATGCTGCCCTATTTCACCGAAAAGTTCGGCAATTCCGCCAGCCGCAACCACGAATTCGGCTGGGTAGCGGAAGAAGCCGTGGAAAATGCGCGCGGCCAAATAGCCAAGCTCATCAACGCTACGCCCAAGGAAATCATTTTCACCAGCGGCGCGACGGAATCCACCAACCTCGCCATCAAGGGCGCTGCCGAAATGTACCGTGAGAAGGGCAATCACATCATCACGCAGGTCACCGAGCACAAGGCCACGCTCGACACCTGCAAGCGCCTCGAGAAATACGGTTACGAAGTCACCTATCTGCCGGTTCAGAAAGACGGCCGCATAAACCTGGACGATTTGCGCAAAGCCATCACTCCCAAGACGATCCTTATATCGATCATGTACGCCAATAACGAAATTGGCGTCGTCCAGCCCATCGCTGAGATTGGCAAGATCGCAAAAGAAAAAGGCGTATTCTTTCATGTGGACGGCGTACAAGCCGTCGGAAAAATTCCCGTGGACGTCCAAAAAGACGGCATCGACTTGATGTCGATTTCCGGCCACAAGATTTATGGACCCAAGGGCGTCGGCGCGCTGTACGTGCGCAGAAAGAACCCTCGCGTGCAACTTGCAGCCATCATCGACGGTGGCGGCCACGAGCGCGGCATGCGCTCCGGAACGCTCAACGTTACCGGTATCGTTGGACTCGGCAAAGCCTGCGAAATCTGTCAGAACGAAATGGCGGCGGAAAGCGAGAAGCTCCGCAAGCTTCGCGAACGTCTCACCGAACGCATCATGTCGCGTCTGGACGAAACATTCATCAACGGCTCGATGGAACATCGTTTGCCGCATAACATCAACATCAGTTTCGCGTTCGTCGAAGGTGAATCGCTCTTGATGGGTATCAACGACATCGCGGTTTCCAGCGGCTCCGCCTGTACTTCCGCCACGCTCGAACCAAGCTACGTGCTCAAAGCGCTGGGCGTGGGAGAAGACTTGGCCCACACTTCCATCCGTTTCGGTATCGGCCGGTTTAACACCGCCGAGGAAGTTGACTATGTCGCCGATCGTGTCGTAGAAACCGTGCAGCGTCTTCGCGAGCTTTCTCCTTTATATGAAATGGCCAAAGAAGGCGTGGACGTCAGCAAAATGACTTGGCAGACCGCGGCAGAACACTAAAGAGATGAAATATCAAGGCACACTCGGAGTCCACGCGACGGTGAGCGAAGATACGCCTGTCTTTGACGTCTTCTTCGCACCCAATGTGGACAAGAGCGCCTGCAATTCTCGCAGGTTTCGCGAGCTGCAAGAGCTGGGTGAGTTCCTTGAATCTCTCGCGGTTCAGCATGAAGTGGTCGCGCGAACCCTCGATGAAGTTCGCAAGGGGCGTTCGGCGTCCATCGAAAACATCGTCTTATCGGACGAAGTGATTTTTGATCAGGGTTTGGACAGCACTGTTACTTTGAACAGGAGAATTAACTAATGGCTTACAGCGATAAAGTAATCGAGCATTACAACAATCCGCGAAACGTCGGCTCGCTCGACAAGAAAGACCCCAACGTCGGCACAGGTTTGGTCGGCGCGCCGGAATGCGGCGACGTCATGAAGTTGCAGATGAAAGTGAACCCCGATACCCGCATCATCGAAGAGGCCAAGTTCAAGACCTTCGGCTGCGGCTCGGCAATCGCCAGCTCCTCGCTCGCGACAGAATGGGTGAAGGGCAAGACGGTCGAAGAGGCCCTCGCCATCAAGAACACGGACATCGTGCGCGAGCTCTCGCTTCCCCCGGTGAAAATCCATTGCTCCGTGCTCGCCGAAGACGCCATCAAGGCCGCGTTGTCCGACTGGAAGAAAAAGCAGGGCGATGCGGAAGCCAAGCCGGCTGAACCAGCAACAGCAGCGAGCCACTAAGGTTTTGGGGCGGAGTCGATCTTTGTGGGTCGTGGCTTCAGCCACGACATAAGAGTTGCTGATCGTGGCGGCTTTAGCCGCTGAAGCTCTGTAGTTGACGTTCTGCAGCACGGGCTCAAAGGACACAGTCGTATGATTCACGTGAGCGAAAAAGCGGCAGCGAAAATCCGCGAACTGTTGGCCAAGGAAGGCGTGCCTGCAGAATCCGGCGGCCTGCGTGTTGGTGTGCAGGGAGGCGGATGTTCTGGGTTGACTTACGCGATGCGCCTTGACACTGAAGCGCGCAACCGCGACAAAGTCTTCGAAGAGAATGGCGCTCGCATTTTTGTCGACGCGAAAAGCTATCTCTACCTTCACAACACCACGCTCGATTATCTCGAAGACCTGATGAAACAAGGCTTCGTGTTCCAGAACCCGCAGGCCACGCGGAGTTGCGGTTGCGGAAGCTCGTTCACCGCTTGAGATTTCTGATGAGTGGCACCCGTTCACTTTGGCTCTGCACGGTGCAGTCCAATCCCAGCTCGCATCCAGACAAAGTCAAACGAATATGAGTGTGACGCAAACACGACGCGACGAAACCGGCCGGGCTGCCGGTGCAAAGTGCTGGAACTGCGAGGCTCACGCTGCGGCAACCCATTTCTGTGCCGCATGCGGAAAAATCCAACCCCTACCCGTCGGCACCGATTATTTTGCCTTCTTCGGCTTGCCTGAAAAATTGACGCTTGATTCAGCGCAGCTCGAAGAGCAATTTCACAAGCTGAGTTGGAAGCTTCATCCTGATAATTTCGTGCGCGCCGGCGATTTCGAACGCGATCTTTCGCTCAATCGTTCTTCGGAATTGAATGACGCCTATCGGACTCTGCGCGAACCCATCTCGCGCGTCGAATATCTGCTGTTGCGTCGCGGCCTCAGAAGAGAGGGCACCACTAAGCAGCAGGCGCCCCCCGAATTGCTCGAAGAGGTTTTTGAACTGAACGAATCACTCGATGAATTACGGGAAGCGCGCGCCGAAGGCGCTGATCTGGCCGCGTTGCGCGAGTCTCTCGATGCCGCTCAAAAGAATTTTCAGCAAAAGCTCGAAGAACTGGACGCTGAGCTCGCGGGAATCGCGCGCGAATGGGACGCCGCTCTCGATGCATCTGCGGATGAAGCCAAAAAACAAGCCTTGCTGGCTCGCATGAACGAAGTGCTCAACCGCCGAAGCTACGTCCGCAATCTAGTAGCCGGCGTGCAAAAAGAACTGGCAGAAGCCTGACACTACTCAGAGGCAAAATGGGACGCGTTGTAGGAATCGACCTCGGCACAACTTTCAGCCTGATTGCGTATCTCGACCCGCAAACCGGCGCGCCGAGGTGTATTCCGGGCCCTTACGGTTCCACGCTGTGCCCATCCGTGGTCAGCGTCGATGAAGACGGCAAAGTAATCGTCGGCGAGCCTGCCCGCGCACTTCTCCTCACGAAACCCGATCGCACGATTTATTCCGTGAAGCGGCTGATGGGCCGCGGAGTCGCCGATGTCCAGGAAGAACTGAAAATCTTTCCGTTTCGTATCGATCCCGCCGGCCGCAACGTGATCCGGGTCGGCCTTGGCGACAAATGGTTCACGCCACCTGAAATTTCCGCGTTCATCCTGCGCGAACTGAAATCCTGGGCTGAAAATTATTTCAAAGAGCCGGTTGACCGCGCTGTCATCACCGTCCCGGCTTACTTCAACGACGCGCAGCGCCAAGCCACCAAGGACGCCGGGAAAATCGCAGGTCTCGAAGTCTTGCGTCTCGTAAACGAGCCCACTGCCGCCGCGCTCGCCTATGGACTGCACAAGCAAAAACGCGGTTACGTTGCCGTTTACGATTTTGGCGGCGGCACCTTTGACATCTCCATCCTAAAACTTGTCTCTACCACCGAAGGCGACATCTACCAGGTCCTTTCCACCAACGGTGACACCCATCTTGGCGGTGATGACATTGACAACGAAATGCAGCGGAGGACGCGCGAAACGATTCTCAATCTGTTTCAGGCCGATCTCGCGAATCGCCCGAAAGACATCCAGGAGCTGCGCCGCATTCTGATCGCAGCCAAACATGCGCTTTCCGCGGAAGACAGCGTGATGCTCCGCTTCGATCTTTCCGGCGGCAAAGTGTTCGAAGAACTTCTCACGCGCACAGAATTTGAAAAATGGATGCAACCCATCGTCGCTCGCACCATGGCGCCGGTGAAAATGGCTCTCGCTGACGCAAAACTTGCTCCAAGCCAAATCGAAGAAGTTGTTCTGGTCGGCGGTTCCACGCGCATTCCTCTGGTTCGCAAGACCGTCGGCGATTATTTCGGCCGCGCGCCGCATTGCGAGCTTAACCCGGATGAAGTAGTCGCTCTCGGCGCCGCCGTGCAGGCCGACATCCTCGAGTCCGGCGTGAAGACCATGCTACTGCTCGACGTGACGCCGCTCTCGCTCGGCATCGAAACCATGGGCGGCGTAGTCGCAAAAATCATCCCCCGGAACTCGACGATTCCGGCCAGCGCCCAGGAACTGTTTACCACCGGTGTCGAAAATCAGACGGGGATCGACGTGCACGTCCTCCAGGGCGAACGCGAACTCGCAAAAGATTGCCGCTCGCTCGCAAAGTTCCAGTTGAAAGTTCCAGCAGGACCCGCGGGCCTTGCGCGCATCGAGGTAAAATTTCTCATCGACGCCAACGGAATTCTCCAGGTGGCCGCTCGCGATTTGAGAACGAACGCCGAGCACACTATCGAAGTGCAGCCCAGCTATGGCCTCTCCGATGAAGAAGTCGAACGTATGCTCGAAGAGTCCATCGAGTTTGCTGAGCAGGATTTCTCCGAGCGCCAGGTAATCGAATCACGCAATGAAGCTGAGACTATTCTCGCGGCAACGGAGAAAACTCTCGCCAATCCTCGCGCGACCGAACTTTCGCCCGAGGAGCGCCGTGCCATCGATGATTCCGCGGCGCGACTCCGCGCTGCCATGGCCGGCTCGGATTACAAATTGATGCGCGAGCGCATCGACGCCTTGAATCAGGCAACTATGCACCTGGCTGAAATTCTGATGAATGGCGCGCTTCAAACTGCGCTCGAAGGCAAGCGCCTCGAAGAAGTTTGATGCCGCGGCGTCTTGGCAACGCGTCATCCCAGGTCGGCGGAGAGGGAGCTGCATTTTGTTTTGGAAGGGCGGAGCTTTAACCCCGCCGTCCTGAACTGGCTGTAAAGGGGCTTTGGCCCCTGGAGCCAATCTCGATATCGTCAGCGGAAGGAGTGTTAAGAATGGGTGGTAAGAATCCTTACATCGAAGAAACAAAATACACGCCCGCGACGAAGAAATATAAGATCACCTTCGTCAAGGATGGCCAACCTGTCGAAGTCGATCCCGAAAAAGTCCCGTACGGACACGACGGCTTGCCCGGCAGCATCCTCGACATTTCTCAGGGCTATCACAAGGGACTGGACCACGCCTGCGGCGGCGTCTGCGCCTGTTCTACGTGCCATGTCATCGTTCACGAAGGTCTTGAGACTTGCAACGAAGCCACCGACGCCGAGCTCGATCAACTCGATGAAGCTCCCGGCGTCACACCGAAATCGCGCCTCGGCTGCCAATGCGTTCCCGACGGCACCAAAGATATCGTCGTCGAGATACCCGAGTGGAACAAGAATTACGCGAAAGAAGCCGAGCACTAGATTCTGGTGCAGCTTTCATCCCACACCACAAAGTCGAGAGGAAACCGTGCCGCAAACATTTGATTGGGACAACCCGGAAGAAATTGGCATCCAGCTCGCCGAAAAACATCCAGGCGTGGATCCCCTCACCATCCGGTTCACCGATCTGCATAAGTGGATCATTGAGCTACCCGGTTTTTCCGGAGATCCTAAGCTTTCAAACGAAGGGAAGCTCGAAGCCATTCAAATGGCTTGGCACGAAGAGTTTCAAGACAGCCAGCAATAGCGCGGCCCGCCCGCGCGTGTTTGTGCTCGTCCCTCGTGTTACTCTTACATTTCCATTTTCTAAGAATTCTACATGCTTGTCGGCATGCGATTTTCGGAAAAGGTCGTACGAAACTTAGGTTAAGAATTCCGGCCTCAAATTAGGAGGGAACTCAAATGGAACCCGAAGCCGACCTGCGTTACCCCATCGGAAAATATCAGCGTCCTGGAGCATTGACCGACGAACAGCGAGCCGAATTCATCGACGCCATCGCGGAGACTCCCGATCGACTGATGTCAGCTTTGAAAAATCTCTCGGCCGACCGGCTCGAGACCCCTTACCGTCCGGGAGGATGGACCGTCCGCCAAGTCGTGCATCACCTCCCCGACAGCCACATGAACGCCTATGTGCGCATGAAGCTCGCGCTTACCGAAGACGAGCCCACCATCAAGCCCTATGACGAAGCCCGCTGGGCTGAGCTATTCGATGGCAAGAGGTTGCCCATCAGCCCTTCTCTCGATCTCCTCGAAACTTTGCACAAGCGCTGGGTGCTGATGTTGAAGTCGCTTGCCCCCACGGACTGGGCGCGCAGATTCCGCCACCCGGAACACGAGAAGCCCATGTCCATCGACGATTCGCTTGCCCTCTACGCCTGGCACGGAAAGCACCACGTCGCGCACATCACCAGCCTCCGTGAGCGCAACGGCTGGCGCTGACGATCGCTTTCCCGAAGAACGCAGCATATAGAGGACTCGGCGCTATCGCGACGGATCAGCAGGCGGAATTGTTCGAAAGAAAAGTGGTAATATCTTCGCGTGCCGTACAACTTCTCTAACTATGACTCGGAGCCCGAAGCTCAGGCCTCCGGCAGATTCGGCGGCACGCCTCCCCGGAAAACCACCGTCGGCGTCCTGGATCCTCCGTTTCCTCCAAGAAACCCATCCAAGAATCTGCTTAGCGTGCTCTTAGCCAGCCTCCGGAAATTCTTCGTCCGTCGCTAACCTCGCCCCCCGCGTTCAACAGCAAACTTTCTTCTGAAATGACTTCTTATGGAGCAGGTACGTTGATCACGGTGTTCACGATGGTTACCGACGCGTTGAGTCCTATCGCTCGCCCATTGAGTGTTGTTATCGTTGCGTTACCGGCGGTGGAGAATGTGACTCCAGCGGAAGCGATGATGGTTCCCACCATAGTGCCGCCACCCGCGGCGTTGATGGTCGCCTTGCTTCCCACCTGCCAAAAAACATTCTTGGCCTGTGCTCCGTTAGTCAAAATTACGTTGCGGGGTGTTCCAGGATCCCCGACTGTGAGCGTGCTGGCCATTTGGAATACCCAGGTCGCATTGGAGTCGCCCTGGCCATCCAAAGTGAGATCCGAACCGGTGATCAGGAATGACCCACCAGCGGCTTTGTACGTGCCAGGTGGCAACGGAGCGATGCCCCCGAGCTGGCCCGCGCCTGGATCGGTGCCTCCAGGCCGCGAAGCGGGAGAAAGATTGATGAACGCCGCATTCGCATCGCTTAGGGCCTGAGTCGCGATCGAGAACGTAGTGGCGTTGCCTTCAGGGCACGTGCCGTCCGGAGGCGGCGGGGCCGTGTATATGTTTCCGTTCACTGTTCCTACATTGAGTGGAGTTTCTGTGTAAGTACATCCTGGTCCCGCATCGTGGAATCCGGTCACTACGGTCGAAGCGCCAGTCGTCCCGATGTTTCCATTGATCACCGTGTTGATTCCCTGGTTCGTGATTCCAGCGCCGCCTCCTATAGATCCGAACGTCGACGATGTCCCGAGATTAGGACCTGGGGCAGCGGAAGTTCCGGTAGTAAAGCTCCACGGATTCGGCGTAGTTCCCGTTGCCAGCGGATTTCCTGCCAGGTCCGTTGCTGCGTTTGTGATTGTGGCCGTGTATTCCGTGCTGGCGGTGAGGTTTGCTGCGGGCGCAAAAGTTGCGATCTGGCTTACGGAATCATAAGTTACGTTTCCTGCGACGCTAGCGCCGCCGGCTCCAGCCACAGCCAGAGTAAACGTGCCCGGCGCCGTGATCGTTAGCGGAGCCATGGCCTTGCTGAAAGTTGCGCTAACCGCGGCGTTGAGCAGGACGTTCATACTCACGCTTGCGGGACTCGTCAGCGTTATGGTCGGCGAGGTGGTATCCGGACCTGCACCGGTCGTAAAACTCCAAACGAAGTTGGCGGCCAATGCATTTCCGCTCAGATCTTCGGCGGCAGTCGTAATCGTTGCGGTGAACTCCGTGTTTGCAGCCAAGGCGCTTGTCGGCTGAAAGGTTGCCGTTGTTCCCGCGTAACCGACGGTTCCCGGTACGGCCGCTCCACCGGCTCCCGCAACGGCCAGCGTAAAGGTTCCACTCGCTGTAATCGTTGATGAGTCCATTGCCTCGCTGAAAGTTGCAGTGATCGTGTGATTTATGGGAACACCCATCGCCCCCGAGGCGGGAATTGTCGCAATTACGGTTGGCGGCGTCGTGTCAGGCGTCGTGCCGGTCGTAAAACTCCAAACAAAATTGGCCGCCAGCGCGTTGCCGGTTGCGCTTTGCGCCGACGTGCTAATCGTGCCGGTGTATTGGGTACTGGGCAGCAAATTCGCTGTGGGCGCGAACGTTGCCGTGTTGGT
>DATNLC010000044.1:0-1627 GCA_035603075.1 Candidatus Acidiferrales bacterium
ATCCCGACCCGGAACTCGATCCGCCGGTCCTCGGGCACGCCGGCGTTGCGCTCGATGAGGCCGTTTTGCACCTCGATCGCGCAGCGGACCGCGTCGACCACGCTGCGGAACTCGACGATGCTGCCGTCGCCTGTGCGCTTCCTGAGTTCTGACGCGAAGTGCAACACCCCCGGCCGATTTGATATCGGCAAGGTTGTTCAAGACCTTAAGGAGTGTTGCCATGCGATCCTATTCGCATCTGTCGGAGGACGAAAGAGACCAGATCGGCGTTTTGCGGGCCGCGGGGCGGTCGATGGGGGCAATTGCCCGGACGCTCGGTCGGGCGAAAGCCACCATCTCCCGGGAGCTGCAGCGGAACGCACTCCCTTTGGGCGGGTACTCGCCGCTTCACGCCGCCGGAGCCTATCAATTGCGCAGGCGGCGTGAAGCGATCCTCGAACGAGAGGCCGCTTTACGTCTGTTCGTGGGGGACCGGCTCGCCGAGGGATGGACGCCCGAACAGATCGCCGGTTGGTTGAAATCTGGGAATGAACCGCGGCTGCGGGCCATCGGCTGCGAGACAATCTACGCCTTCATCTATCGGACCGCACAGAAGGCCGCGGCCTTGTGGCGTTATCTGACGCGTCGCCACAAACGCCGTCGCCCGCGTCGCGCCAGAGCCTCGCGCGACACCATCAAGGATCGATCGTCGATCCATGATCGTCCGAAGACCATTGAAGGCCGCGGCGAGGCCGGCCATTGGGAGGGCGACCTCATCATCTGCAAATGCGCACGGCCTGTGCTCGTCTTGCATGAGCGAAAGTCGCGGGTCACGCTCGCCGCGCGGCTCACGGGGAAAACCGCCGCAGAAACCATCTCAGCGATGCTCGCGGTGTTCGGTCGCATCGATCCTCAACTGCGAAGATCAATCACCTTCGACAACGACACCGCCTTCGCCCAGCACGGCCTGCTCAGGACCATGCGCGACATGACGACCTGGTTCTGCGACGCTTATGCCTCATGGCAAAAAGGCGGCATCGAAAACGCCAATGGACGCTTACGTCGATGGCTGCCACGCCACCTGGATATCGACCGGACATCCGACCAAGACATCCAGGAGATCGTCCTCACGACCAACCTCACCCCCCGTAAATGCCTCGGGTTCAAGACGCCCTTCCAAGCCTTGATTGCCGAGCTTGGAAAGGACGTTCAAATCCGCTTCTCTTAAGCGCGTTGCGCTTCGCTCCGGAATCCAGGCCTCCCCAATATGCAGCGCCGCTGAAGTTCGCGCTTAATCCGCAGATGATATGCCGAAAATTGCCCGGTCAGCCGTAGCGCCTACAGGGCCGCCGCTGAGCTTATCGCGCCTCTGTGATGGTTTTAACGCTTCCCCCGCGCCGGTAACATCACGATTTCGTGAATTATAGGGCCATTAGTTGTTGCGCGCTTTCGCGACTATCATGCTTAAATAACGTGTGCCACGCTTGTCCACCTGCCACATTACACAAGGTCGGAAGTAAAATCATGACAATAGGACCAGTAGAACCGTTCAAAATTGAAAATGAATCTGAGGCGGATGCCTATCTGAAAGAACTTTTTGAGAAACAAGAATATAGATCAATGGATGAAGCACATAGACGAGCACAAG
>DATNLC010000063.1:0-55528 GCA_035603075.1 Candidatus Acidiferrales bacterium
CTCCTCGGAAAAATACATCAGTACGTTCATGCAAAAGATGACGTCAATCTTGCCGACGTACACCGAATCGGCCAGATTCATCTGCGCGAACGAAATCATGCGGCGGATGCGCGGCTTCACCTGATAGCCGTGCTTGGTCGCCTCGAAATAATTCTCGAGGCGCGCAGGCGGCGCTTCATGCAGGCTGCGCCGCGAATACGCGCCGCGCTCGGCGTGCCGCAGAGCCCGCCGGCTGATGTCCGTCGCCAGAATCTCGATGTCCCAGGCTTCCGCGAATTTCAGCGCCTCGCACAGCGTGATGGCGATCGAGTACGGCTCTTCGCCCGTCGAGCAGCCCGCGCTCCAGATGCGCAGCGTCCGCGGGTTCTGCCAGAATTTGCGCTCCTGCACTTCGGGCAGGATTTTCGTTTCGAGCGCCTCGTACACCGCCGGATAGCGGAAGAACGACGTCTCCTGCGTCAGCAGATTCTCCAGCAGCGCTTCGTACTCGATGCTGGAGCCGCGGACCAGGCCCAGCAGGTCATTGCCGCTCGCGAGGCCTTTTTCGGCCAGATACTCGCGCACGTGCGTCGAGAAAAAACGCTCCCGCGAGGAATCGAACAAAATCGCCGATCGGTTCTCGATCAGCATGCGAATCTGATCGAGCTCGCTCTCGGAGAGCCGCGCGGCCGTTGCTGGATGCTGTTTCATAGTCGGCGTTCAGCGCCGGCGGCGGTTTCGAACTGCCGCAGCGGCGCGGAGATTGCCGTTAGCGATGCGCTCCTACGGGTTCCGAGGGCCGCGAGCCTTCGTTGATCGGCAGCGGCTCGTTCGAACGGCCCGAACGGAACTGCGCCAGCGCTTCGTTGAGCTGCTCTGACAACTTCACCATGTTGCCCACCGTTCCGGCTGTCTGTTTCGCGCCCTGCGTGGTCTGCCGGGTAATGCCGGAAATGATCTGCATGGCGTTCGCGACGCCCTCCGTACCGCGCACCTGCTGCTTGGAGGCGAGTGAAATTTCCTGTACCAGCTCCGCGGATTGGCGGACGACGCTCGAAATCGCTTCGAGCGCTTTTCCGGCTTGATCTGCAAGGCCGGCTCCCACTTCCACTTCGCGCGTGCCTTCCTCCATCACTACGACAGCTTCGTTCGTTTCGGCCTGAATGGCTTTAATCAATGCGGCGATGTCCTTCGTGGCGCTGCGTGAGTGTTCGGCGAGTTTTCGTACTTCGTCAGCAACGACCGCGAAACCTCGGCCAGCTTCTCCGGCGCGCGCCGCTTCGATGGCCGCGTTGAGCGCCAGCAAGTTTGTTTGCTCGGTGATGTCGTTAATTACGTTAATGATTTCCGAAATTTCAAGTGAGCGATCTCCCAGAGACTTGATCTTCTTAGCTGTGGCTTGCACCGAAGCGCGAATCCGTTGCATCCCGTCCAGCGTATCGCGCACCGCGCGATTACCTTGTTCCGCTGCGTCCAGGGCGCGGCGAGCGGCTTCTGCGCTGGCTTCTGCGTTGTTTGATACCTGTTTCATCGAAACCGTTAGTTCCTCCACGGCTGACGAAGTGTTGGTGATTTCCTGGTCCTGTTGCGTGGCGCCGGCGGTCATGTCATCAGCGGCTTCGAGAATTTGATTTGCACTCGTGCTGACGTCTACGGCAGCTTTACGAACGCGCTCGAGAACCTTGGTGAAATTGTCGAGCATGAAATTCACGGAATCCACAACGTTGCCCAGGGCGTCGTTGCTCACCCTGCCGCGGATATTCAAGTCGCCTCGCGCCACTTGACTGATGGTGTTCAACAAATCGGTGATGCTGCGCTGAAGCGAATCCTGCGCCTGCTGATTCGTCACGGCGTGAGCGACCTTCGCGGCGCTGCGATTGAAATTTTCGGCGATGAATCCGAACTCGTCATTCGCCACAATCTCCACCCGCGCGCGCACGTCGCCAGCGACCAGACGCTCGGAAAACGTCGCAATCTCCTGTACCGGGGTCAGCACACGCTTGCCCAGCACATAGATGAGGGATACGGCTCCTAGCAGCGCAAGCGTGGCGGCGGCGACTAGAGCGCCATTCGCCCCGCCTGGAAAGGATGTGGCATCTGCGCCAGCCGCAGCGTGCGAGCCGGCGTAATACGCCAGTCCTAAGACGCCAAAGAGCACGGCGCCGATCCAGAAAACCAGCAACCAGATTGTCGAACTCAAACGAGCTTTCATGACTTCCTCCAAAGAACTTGTTTATCGCGCGATCGTTCTGCGAGTCGCGAGCGCTGAGAAGCAAGATGGATCACCTCACTTCACTCAGCCAAAACTTTGCCTCAGAATTCGTCAAATCACCGGAATCGGAAAAACATCAGTCAGCCGCCGGAGATCGACCACCAGAGCAAGCCGATCGTCATGCCGCAACATTCCGCGGCAATGTGGCACTTCAGCCGGCGCTTGGTCGAGCAGCGATTCTTCCGTCGCGGAGTACGTACCGATTACTTCGTCCGCAGCAATGCCTAGCCGTAAGTCTTCGCGCTGCGAATCGCCCTTCAAGGACGCTACGACTACGTGTTTTGGGAGGAGTCCCGGGCGTCGGCCTTCAGTGAACGCAATGTCCACCAGCGGGACAATCGTTCCACGCAGGTTGAAAACGCCCATTAGAAATGCGGGTGCCAGTGGAACTCGGGTTACGATCGGCCAATCCACCACTTCCTCCACTTCGAGAACGGAAAAACAAAAACGCTCGCGGCCGGCGCGGAAAACGCAATATTGACGTTCAGGCAGCCGCTCTTCGGCAAGCGACTCGCTTTCGAGAAACTCGCCCACCGCGAGTTCAGCGTGTGACTGCACCAGGTTTTCGCGCTCGTTTGTCATCAAGCAAATCTCTTCACAGCACTCAACAGTTCGTACGGTGTGAATGGTTTGGCTACGTAGCCATTCGCACCTTGTTGCTCACCCCAATAACGATCGCTTGGCGTCGTCTTTGACGTCACTAGAATCACCGGAATCTGCGAATACGATTGGTGGTTTTTCAGGTCACGACAGGCCTGAAAACCGTTTCGCTGTGGCATCACCACATCCAACAGGATCACGTTAGGCCGCTCTTCCTCGATAGCCTCTTCAATCTTCGTGGGGTCGGAAATTCCCACCGAGTGAAAACCTCCCTGTTGCAGCATGTTTTGCATCAAGCGGATTTCGGCCTGCGAGTCATCCACCACCAGAATCTTCTTCAACATGCCCGCCCCTCCCGATTGGAGTCCCAAGAAAGAATTGCAACTCGGCAGCCACGTCCCATGCGAAATTCTCGTACTGCGAACATCTCGACAACTCCCTGTATCGTCTGTTCTTAGGCGTTACTTTTGTTTGCGTATGCCCCGGATACCAGATGATGAGAATCCTCTCGCGTATCAGCTTGAGACTCTTTCTCACCTGCCCGCATTTCGGCGGCCAGCGATGAGAATCGCTGCATGATCTCGTGTAACCGTAGAGCCATGGTATGAACGGTGCGAATTTGATCGCGGCATTCGGCAGTGACTTGCGCCGGCTCTAGCAACAACAAATCTGCGTTCCCTAATATCGAAGTCAGCGCATTATTTACGCTGGGACGCGTTTCGAGCATGTAGCGGCCAAGAGTGGCATGCGCTTGGCTTTCCATCGCGAGTCGCTCGGCACGCTGAGCCCGCGCAACAGCTTGCACGCGTCTAAGTGCTTCGCTGGCGACAAGAATTAATGTGGAAGTCCAGCCATCCTGCCGCGGCACGATCTGCACATGCGGATACTCTGATTGCAGCAACGAAATCTCTTTCTCGTTGCCTGAAACACAAAGTGTTGTGACATTCGGATAGGAGCGCAGAGCAGAGAGAATTGCTGAATTCTTGCCGTCACGCACAGGCCCGAGAATCACCAGGTCATAGCTCGCCGCGGTTGATCCATGACAGACGTCACTCGTAACAAGAGTAATTTCCGGAACGTGCCGCTCGGCATGCCAGCGCGCTGCAACCGATCGAGCAAATTCGGTGTCGTCCGAGACAATCAGGACGCTTGCGTGACTCAAGTGGTCCCCCATTCGTTTTCGTCTCAGGGCTGGAGCTTTTCCGCTTCCTCAATGGTGGAAAGCAGACGTTTCGTGCTGATACCCAGATTTACAGCAGCTTCCGTGTTCTTTGCGCGTTTGGCTTGTTCCACACGGCCCTGAAAGTAAGAAACTTCTGTTCGGGCTAATACCAGCGCGGAGGCAAGTTGCGTCAAATCGCCGGAACGCTTCCGCTGGTCCATGGCAAGTCCGAGCAACGCGCGCGCGACGACGGCCCGCCGGAGATCTTCCGCTTCCTGCCCGCCGTCAGCTACAAACGCGCCCACTTCCCAGGACGACAGCAAAACTTTTGTATCCTGCAGCACGACAGTGGACATCGAGCGCCCACGTGAAGGCGGAGCCGCGATCAGTTGCTCCCAAATTCCCTCGAGGCACTTTTCCATTTCCGCCGTACTCGTGGCGGGAACCGGACCATCGTTGGCGGCGTTCGCAGGCTGGCTCACCGCCGGCGGAATACTGGGCGGTTTTGGCGCGGGCAGGTTCGCATCTTTGCCGGCATTTGCGTTCTTCGGTGCAGGAGCGTTGGCGGGCGACACTTGCACGGCTGCGGGAGCCGGCCTGGCCGAGACTGCTCTATCCTCTTCGCCAGTCGCGACGGGAGCCGCGTTTTGGACGACCTCTGCCCGAATGGCGGCTGAGGACTTACCATTCTTCGGATTTCCCAATGCCTCTTCGAGATCTGCACGCAGAGCCAACAGTTGTTCGAACGCTTGCCTAACTGAACTGGCCGTATAGTCTTTATGAAACGGCTGGCGCCAGTTTTCGAAGTAATAGCGAAGTTGAATAGTCGTTTCAGCGGCAGAGAATCCAGCTCGACGGCAATCCACGGTTTTCACGCCGTTGGAATCAAGAGTCTCCACAGCCTGCTGTACTGCGCTCAGGTCCGCATGCAACAAACGAATGAACGCCCGGCGAAGCAAGAAATTAAAACGGCAAAACGCGACGAGCGCCGCGGGATCGTAGAACAATGGACCGGCGGATTCTTTCACTAACCGACCTTGTTCGAGTAGGCCGTGTTCCATCATGTCGCGCAAGCTATGGCACTGCGCGATTTTTTCGAGGATCTCGTCCAGTGGCGCGCACCACTCCAACACCGCAACATCCGCATCGCCTAAGGCCGGTTGCAAAACTCGCGCGACGTCATCGAGTCCAATCTCCTTGCGATAAAGGTCTTCCGGAGCGCACAGCGCGAAATACTGCACGAGCAGCAAATCAATTTTGTCCCGGTCGGCGGCAGACTTTTCCTGCTTCTTCAACTGGCGTTGTAGAAAGGCGCGCAGTCCCTCTTCGCTGGCATTCAGAACTTCCGGGGGAAGCTGTCGAATCTGAAACGCGCGAAGGTCCTCGTCAATGGTGTCGAACCATTTCAAGTCCGCGTCAAACACGTCACGAGTGGGCCGCTGTGGCGGCAACTCGCCCGCGGGATGGGGAGGCGGAGCGAAATTGAACTGCACGGACAGGGCCGCGTACAGGGGATAAGCAAGCCGGGCCTCGCTCCACTGCGTAGCGATGTCCGAAGGACCTGTCGGATTTTTCAAGCTTGATATATTCGTGTTTGTAGTCATGGTTTGATGATCCAGTTGTCGATGTGGCCCACAAAACGAGCCGCGACGGCTTTGCGACCGTCGTGATATCTGACCGCAACCACAGTGGCCCACGCATCCAGCGACCCATCCGAATTGAGCATTCGGATGCGATCTTCGAACTCCAACGGCAGAGCTGAAGAGAATAAGACTTCGTGCGCCGTTCCGAATTCAATCACGGTTTGTTCTTGCAATCGTTTGCGGCCGATGCCTGTAGTCAGAACCCACACAGGTATACGCACCTGCGAAATCCCGGTAAAAAGCTGAGCTAGTTTCTCGATGCACGTTTGTCCTGCGGAAGCGAACGTAACTTCGGCTTCACTCAGCACGAGTTCCCCGGTCCTTTCGCTCTCCGCAGTCTCTGAGGGCTCATGGTTCTGAGAGACAAAGCGAGCGCAGCAACACCACGAACGAAGGCGCAAAACTGCCCCGGTGGGGAATGCACACGAACGGCCAAAGATTCTTGGGGGAGTAGAATGTTAAATGATGTTATTTCATGCCGTTGCAAGATGCGGAGTGACGGCTTCGTCTCGCGACGTCTCAGGGTGCGACATACCGTCTCATCGTCGCACCCAAAATCCGGTCGCCATATTGGGAAGTGGAAATTAACGCTTGTGCTGAGTCAATCAGGATGCCACTCGCGCATGTTCCTTGTGCGCCGATCGCAAAGGAATATTGTACAGCTTAAGCTTTCGATACAGCGTAGCGCGGCTGATTCCGAGCATTCTTCCAGCGAGTGCTTTATCGCCTCCCGCTTGCTCGAAAACGCGCAATATGGTCATGCGTTCCAGATCGGACAGGGCCGTGGTGGAGAGTGTTGAGTCGGTCGCCTGCGTGTTGCTCTCCTGCGACGCTCGAACGGCCGGCGGAAGATCGCCGACATCAATCGTGCGGTGATCGCCGAGTGCCACTGCTCGCGCAATACAATTCTCAAGTTCTCTTACATTTCCGGGCCAGTCATACTGCAGAAAGCTTTTCATGGCGTTCGGCGTCACCTGGATGTTTTCTCCCGGAGCGTAGCGGTCCAGAAAACAATGTGCGAGCTGCGGTATATCCGAGCGGCGCTCCCGCAAACTGGGCAAATGCACCGTAACCACATTCAAACGAAAATAAAGGTCCTTACGGAACGTGCCGCCACGATAAGCCGACTCTAAATCGCGATTAGTAGCGGCGATTACGCGAACATCTACCGGAACCTTCACATTGCTGCCTACCGGGCGTACTTCCTTTTCCTGCAACACGCGCAGCAGCTTGGCCTGCAATTCCAGAGGCAACTCACCGATTTCGTCCAGAAAAATAGTTCCGCTATTTGCGGCTTGAAAGAGCCCGGCTTTTGTCTTCAGCGCGCCGGTGAAGGAGCCCTTTTCGTGGCCGAAAAGCTCGCTTTCCATCAATGTCGGGACCAGGGAGCCACAGTCCACCGCGACAAACGGCATTTGCGCTAGAGGGCCACGGAAATGAATCGCTCTCGCCACTAGCTCTTTTCCCGTACCGCTCTCTCCGGTGATTAGCACGGGCGTGCGCGTTTCTTTGAGCCTGGAAATCATCCGCATTACATCTTCAATCTTTACGGACGTTCCAACGATTCCGTCGAGCTGTGTTTCCGTGCTCACGCGTTCGCGCAAAAACTGGTTCTCGGTTACTAGGCGGACTTTTTCCGCCATGCGTTGCAGAAGTTGACGCAGTCGCTCGACGCGAAAAGGCTTTTCAATGTAATCGTAAGCGCCTTGCCGCATAGCCTCTACGGCCGACTCGATGGAGCCATGGCCAGTCATGATTGCAGTCTCGGCCCGAGGCAATTGCTCTCGAATTTTCCGAAGCAGCTCCGTCCCGGAAAGACTCGGGAGCTTCAAGTCAGTGACGATAATATCGGGCGGAGTCGTGTCCAATGACTCGAGAGCAGACTCGGCCGTCTCGGCCTCCGCGCAAACGAAACCCAGACCCTGGCCCACGGTCATGCAGAGGCGGCGAATACTTTGTTCATCGTCCACAATCAAAAAGCGGAGCTTCGATTCTTCTCTCATGGTTTTCCGATCGTCTTTTCCACCGCGGCCATCAGCTGATGAACGCGGAAGGGTTTTTCAACGCAAGGCGTTCCGTTTTGAGCGAGCAACGCCACCGTTTCGGCGCTCGCCGTATCCCCAGTAATGAAAATGATTCGCGACGCCAATTCCGGACGGTGTCGCAACAGCCAGTCGTGAACGTCCGCGCCGGTAATCCCGCCCGGCGTTCGAAAATCTGAAATAACACCGCGGAAGTCGCCAGTGGCAAGCAATTGCAACCCGTCGGTCGCGGAAGCGGAAGATGTAATTTTATAACCGCGCCGCTCGAGTGCCGTGCGCAGGAATGCAGCGACGGACGGCTCGTCCTCAATCAGCAATATCTTTCCCTGTGTCGCCTCGGCGTTCAGGTCCGCGCTTGTCACAGCGTGTCCTTTTCTTCGTCCGGCGCCGCGGTACCATCGGCAATTGGCAGGCGCACGATGAACGTTGATCCGATGCCATCAGCATTGTTCCGGGCCGAAATTTCACCACCGTGCGCCCGAACAATTCCGTAGCAGATGCTCAGCCCCAGACCTGTACCTTTGCCTACTTCCTTGGTTGTGAAAAAAGGATCGAAGATCCGATCTGGATGGGAAATACCCGGTCCGTTATCTCGAAATATTATTTCGATCGAGCCGTCTCGATGGGATGATCTGATTCCAATTTTTCCCTGGCGGCGCGTCTCATGAACTGCATCGTAAGCGTTATTCAGTATGTTCAAGAAGGCCTGTTGCAATTGGTGCGGATCCCCCACGATTACCGGTAACTCCGCGTCATAATTTTCGACGAGTTCCACTCCGTGGTTCGAAAGATCGTACGCGCGCAGCTTCAGTGTCTGCTGCAAAATTGAATTCACCTGGAGCGGCTCGCGCTGGGCCGGCATCTGCCGCGCGAAACTGAGCAAATTCTGAACAATCACGCGGGTTCGCTGGGCTTCTTGCAGGATAACGTGCAAATCCTCTTTGGCGTTTTCCGGCACTTCCGTGTTTTCGAGCAAGAGATCCGTAAAACCGACGATCGCGGCGAGGGGATTGTTCACTTCGTGGGCCACTCCGGAAACCAGCTGGCCGAGCGCTGCCATCTTCTCGGTGTGCATCAATTTCGCCTGAAGATCGGCCGCATCCGTAATATCGGTCATCACTACAACTACGCTGTTGATATCACCCTGTTCGTCGCGCATTGGGCTGAGGCTCACAGAGAATTGACCGGTCGTGCCATTTCCCCGTACCAGCGGAATCTCAAGATTATCGAGCGCCGCACCTTGAAGCGTGCGCTCCAGAGACTCCGCAAGTAGCGCTCGCCGCGCTGCGGGCACCATCTGAACGAGCGAATGCCCAAGTAAGTCTTGTTCGCGGTAGCTGGCCTCAAAACAGCGACGATTCGCGTAGCTAACGAGGCCGGCGGTGTCGAGCACGAGAATCATGCTCTGCGTGTTGTTTAAAATATTTTTGTTGAAGTCGCGCTCCCGCCGGTAACGACGCTCCGCCGTGCGACGGTCGGTAATGTCCTTTAATACGTGGATGGTGCGCAGCTCATCTTTGGGGCCGCCATGTATGCGCGAAGCAGAAACGAGAAACGTGCGGTCGGCTGCCTCATGAATGAACTCCTCATGCACCGCTTGCGGATTTCTGCAGAATGGGCAATGGCCTGGCTGCGGCGCTGACGAGAGCAATTCCAGCGTTCCCATGTCGCGCCCGACAACCTCCGTCGGCCGAAGCTCAAGAAGGTCCGCCAGCGCGCGATTGAGGCGCAGCACACGATTCGCCGCGTCATGCACGATGATGAAATCCGAGATGGCGTCGAAATCCTGGACCCACTGCTTTCGAGATTGTTCAATCCGGGAAAATAACCGCACATTTTCCAGCGCCACGGACGTGTGGCTAGCAAGCGCCTCAAATAGGTGGCGCTCGGCAGGGTAAAGTTCGCGCGCCAAATCAACGAGACATAGCACCCCCAGGAGCGCTGCCTCGCTACCGTAGAGTGGGGCGAGCACCAACCCCTTCCATCCGAGCGACTCAGCCAATCCGGCTCCTAAAAGACGCTCAGCCAGTCCCGTGCGGAGATTAGAGCCCAGCCCTTCCGCTTGCTCGGCTAATATCCCCGCCAAGCGATGTTGAGTCATCGCATCCCAGCGATGGGCAGGGCCGCTGAGCGCTGCAATCTCCCAATCAGATTCGCGCGCCAGTACCAAGACAGCTGATCGAGCTCCTAACATCTCTGCAGCGCGAGCAGTCAGCCGGCGCGCAAATTCCGGCTTGCCTAGGGACGGGTTGAGTTCCAGGGTGGCGGCGGAGAACTGGGCCAGCAGGCTCTCGAAAGAGCCATCGAGACGAGTAGAGACTTCGCGACTTCGTTTTAGTGCACGCATGGAGGATTGGGGGCTGCGCGCGATTCTTGCTTGCCGCTAAAGGACGTTACGACTCAATCTCAATTTGAGTCAAGCAAACTGGCGGCGGGTGTTGCCTAACTGGCAATTGAGAATGTCGCAAGCTGAGACGCTCGGAGGTACCCGCGTGAGCGCGTTGAGACGAGCGTGCGCCCTCCATCCTTGTATTGGAGGCCCTCCTGGCGACCGTAAAGCACTGTAGCCAAATGGTATCGGGACAAAATTGACGACTTGACGAGCGGCAGGAATATCGGTCTTTGCATGGCATTCCCCGTGCAATTTCCGATGCTGGAGTTATCCCCCGGGTGGGAGGCAGTGGCATGAGGTTGAGAGTGGGAATAATCGGGTTGGGGCTGGCAATTCTTCTAGGTGAATCAATCGCGCTTCCGCCAACTGGGTCGGCACAGGAAAACTCAGCGGAAACAGCCAAGCGCAAAGTACGGGTTCGAACGATTCCCGAATATCCTCCCCTCGCCAAGGAGTTAAAGGTCACAGGCAAAGTGAAGATTGAAGCGACGGTCACGGCTGACGGTCGCGTGACCACCACAAGAGTAATCGGTGGAAGTCCTTTGCTCGTGAATTCTGCGGTTGAGGCTGTGAAAAGATGGCGTTTTGAGACAGCCCCAAAAGAAACAACGGAAATAGTTGAATTCGAATTTAACGGCCAGACCGCCAAATAATCGTCGTTCGAAAAAAAGCAAACGGGCCGGCAAGCAGGGGAGTGGAGGCGTAACACATGACAATAGGAAAAAAGCTCTATCTCGGATTTGGCGCTGTTCTCGCGATCATGCTGGTTTTGTTCATCATCAATATTTTTACAGTGCGGCGCGAATACAGCGCGCGCTCCACGGTAGCCTCCACACTCTCGGACGTTAAGGCAATTGAGACTGTGCGCTTCCAGATGATGGAAAACCGCTTGTATCTTGGAAATTATCTCCTTAGCGGTGATCTCCGCGATGAAGACAAGACCAACAGAGGCATCAACGATCTTTCGCTGGTCTTGAGAGATGCCGAGTCGAAGGTTAGCGACGCAGGCCTTAAGGCCGCTTTTGTTCAAGTGGAAGCGGGAGAGCACAGTTGGGCTGACGACTTTGCCAAGCCCATGATTGCCAAGCGGCACCAAGTTGACGCTGGTGACGCCACAGTTTCCGATCTACAGATATTCTATTTGCAGCACGATCCCAACTCTTGGTTTAACAAATCTTCCGAAGTGCTGGACGAAGCGAACCTCAGCGTCCGGAAATCGCTGGACGATTCCAACTCGTCGGCCGCCTCCGCTACTTCATTAAGCACCATCATTACCACCGCAGGCACATTCCTTGCGATTCTGCTGGGAGGGTTCGTTGCATTCTTCACCGCGAAGTCGATCAAGGAGCCGCTGTACCACTTGATTGAGGTGGCACATCGAATTGGAGAATCCGGCGACCTCGATCAGTCTATCGATATTCATCGTAACGATGAGGTGGGATTGCTTGCTTCGAATTTCAACAAGATGATTGTCCACCTGAAGGATATGGCAGCTGTATCGGCAGCAATCGCGGAAGGCCAGTTGTCTGTGTCGGTCGTACCTCGGTCCCCGCAAGACACCATGGCCGTTGCTTTCACGCGAATGACGCATGGGCTTCGCGAGCTTGTCCGCCAGGTGCGCGACAGCGCGTCGCAGGTAGCCAGCGGGTCCGGGCAAATGGCGAGCGCCTCCGACGAGTCGGCAAAGGTCAGTGTGCAGGCGGCGTCGGCGATCGATGAAGTCACCAGCACGATGCACGAAATGAGCATCAACGTGCAAAACGTGGTCAAGAATACCCAAGTGCAAGCTTCGAGCGTCGCCGAAACTTCCGCGTCCATCGACGAGATGGTCACCTCGATCCAGCGCGTCGCCGACACGGCGAAACTGCTGGTAGATATTTCGCATCGCTCCCGCGAAGAAGTCCAAACCGGAATGGTCACCATGGATAAGGCGACCGAAGGACTGAACCGCACAAGTCACGCGATTCAATCCTCGGCCGAAATCATTGACGTCCTCGGCCGTCGCGCTGATGATATCGGCAAAATTATCGAAGTAATCGACGATCTTGCCGAACAAACCAACCTTCTTGCATTGAACGCCGCCATCGAAGCGGCGCGCGCCGGTGAGCACGGATTGGGTTTCGCCGTCGTCGCCGAAGAGGTGCGCAAGCTCGCGGAAAAATCCACACAATCCACAAAAGAAATTTCCGAACTCATTCAAGGCATACAGAAGGAAGCTCGCGAAGCCGTGGATAACATGGAGAAGAGCACCAGCATGGTGCAGGAAGGCCTGCTGTTGAACAAGGATCTCAGCTTCGCGCTCGAGAAAATCTCCGACGTTGTTTCCGAAGTTTACAAATTCTCCCAGGAAATCGGAGCAGCAACTACAGAGCAATCCAGCGGTTCCACGCAAATCGCCAAAGCTACCAATCGCTTAACAGAAATCACGCAGGAGATTAATTCTTCCGTCGAGGAGCAGGCTTCTGGAGCGCAAGGAGTGGTGCGGGCGATGGAGAAAATGCGCGAACTGGTGCAGCAATCCACTTCGAGCTCTACGGAATTGGCGGCAGCGGCGGAACAAATGTCAAAACTCTCACGCGCGCTCCTGGAATCAATGGATCGTTTCGTGCTCGATGAGGGCTTCGCCGATAGCAGACGCCATGCGTCGCGGCGCCCCTCGCCTAGTTCGGAGCGATCATCGCGTCAGGAATACGCAGAAGTAGCGCGCTAGTAGAGCGCATGCGCTCCAAATATGGATAAAGAACTTCAGGTTGTTGGCTTCCGCATCGGGCGCGAGACTTTTGGCGTGCCGATTTCGCTGGTCCGCGAGATCGTTCGCGTGCCGGACATAACGTCCGTTCCGAATGCGCCGGACTACATCGAAGGGGTAATCAACCTTCGCGGCCGGATCATCCCGGTCGTGGACCTGCGAAAGCGATTTCGGGAAAAAGTAGGCGAGCCCAGCAAAAAGAACCGCATTGTCGTAGCCGAAGTGGAAGGTCGCCTTATCGGCTTGCTGGTGAACTCGGCGTCCGAGGTTTTGCGTATCGCGCCATCGGAAATAGAAGCTCCACAAGACGTTTTTCAGGAAGGGGAACTGAACTATATAACCGGCGTTGGAAAATTGCGTGGACGCCTGGTAATCCTGCTGGACCTTAACAAGATTCTGCAACGCGGTGAACTTCGCAGTCTGGACGATGCGACGGAATTGGTCAGCTCTGGTCCCGCTGGCAGCATGAAGAGAGAACTCTAGCTAGCCGGAAAGCGACGACATCGAGGAACGAATGTCCACTACACTCGCCACGCAGGTACCGCTCACGGAAGCGGAGCTGAAGCTCTTGCAGACATTGGTATACCAGGAATGCGGCATGTACTTTGACGAGCGCCGTACTCATTTCCTGCGCGACCGTTTGCAGCGTCGCCTTAAGGCCTGTCAGATGGATTCTTTTTACAGTTACTACCGCTTGCTGACAAGTCGCGAAGGTAAGCAGGAACTCATTTCGCTGCTCGAAAATCTAACAGTCAACGAGACAAGTTTCTTTCGCCTGCGCCCACAGCTGGACCTTTTTCAGAAAGTCATCCTCGAGGAAATCTTGAAACGCAAGCAAGAGCGGCGCGATTGGTCGTTGCGCATCTGGAGCGCGGGATGCTCCACGGGACAAGAGCCTTATACCCTTGCTTTGCTCGTCTGCGATGCGCTCGCTTACTATTACCTGAGGAATCCGCTTCCGTTCGAAATGCCCACGCCGAAACCGTTGATTCCTCCGCCTTGGAAAGTTGAAATCCTGGCGTCGGATATCAACTACTCGGCGCTGCTCACTGCGCAGCAGGGAATTTACACCGAAGCGCAGATGGAAACCGTTGATTACACCTGTCGACTCCGCTATTTCGAAAAAATCGGCGACAAGTATTTGGTCAAACCAGCGCTGAAAAATTTGGTTCAATTCGATTTTCACAATTTGAAGACCGAATATCTTCCCCAGCGCAACGACGCCATTTTTTGCCGCAACGTCATGATTTATTTCGACGAAGCTGAGCAGAAGCGCCTGATCGACAAGTTTCATCGCTGCCTGAATCCCGAGGGTTATCTCTTCGTGGGCCACGCCGAGAGTCTTTTTGGCCTGACGACAAAGTTCCACATGATCCACCAGAACAATGCAACCGTGTATCAGAAAATAGAGGGAGCGCAGTGAATTTTCCGTTCGACGATCGCGCATCCGAGCTCCGCGAGCTCTTTTTCGAGAGCGCTGCGGAGATTCTCCAGGCCATGAACGAAGCCGGCCTCGCGCTCGAAGAGCATCCAACCGATAAAGAACACCTACGCAGTGTTCGTCGCGCGGTGCACACTCTGAAAGGCGATTCTGCGGCCTGCGGTTTCCGCGAACTCAGTGAACTTGCGCACGAACTCGAGGATGTCCTCACCCCAGAGCTGGCCAAACAGAATGCAGCGCTGATCCCCGAAGTTGTACTCACTGCGGCCGATACATTTCACGAAATGCTCGCTGCTTACCGCGACCGTCTGCAGCCGCCCGTTGGAGGAGCCCTACGGGATCACATCAATCGCCTGTTGCACAGAACCGCGACGGAGCCCGAAAAATCATCGCGCGAAGCGACATTCGATTGGAATGAATACGACCGGCTTATGATCGCCGAAGCATTCCGGCGCGGCGAGTCAGTTTACAACGTCGCCCTTCATCTGGATTCGGAATCGTTGCTCCCAGCTGCGGCCTTCGAACTGGTCCGCAAAGCGCTGGAGAGTACTGGGAAAATATTGGTTCTCCGTCCGGAGAGCGCCGCACAAGCTGCGGGCACAAACCTGATCGAATCAGCAATCTCCAGCGCCAAACCGGCCGAGTGGATAAGCGAGCATTGCAAGGTGCCTTCTGTGGTCGCCAGAATTTCCGTGTTGAAAGTTCCCGTCCCGCAAGCCGCGCCAAGAGACCTGCTTGAGATTTTGATCGAATCGGAAGCTGCCGCGGTTTCCGCCGGCGTCGCTGCGGGTATACCAATTTCAGAGGAGGATCACCAAGAAGATTGGCGGGAAGGCGCAGCTCCATCTGGTTTGGCACACGCCGCTGCCGAAAATACGTTGCGCGTGGATGCCGAGCGGATAGACACCGTCATGAATCTGGTCGGCGAGCTCATCATCGGAAAATCGATGTTGCAGCGAACCGTTGCAGAATTTGAACGCATGCATGCAAAAGATCCGCTGCGCGGCAAGTTCGCTGATGCGCTTTCATTTCAATCGCGCGTTCTTGGGGAACTTCAAAAGTCGGTAATGAAGATCCGCATGGTTCCCGTGGAACAACTTTTCCGCCGTTTTCCGCGCGTCGTTCGCGACGTTGCCAAACAGCGTAACAAAAACATCGGCCTGGAGATCGCCGGTCAAAATACAGACCTGGATAAGAGCATCCTCGACGCTCTTGCCGAACCGCTCGCCCATCTTGTGCGTAACGCAGCCGACCACGGAATTGAGACTGCAGCGGACCGCCAGTCGGCCGGCAAGCCAGTTCGCGGGACTGTGCGGCTGGACGCATATCACGAAGCCGACCATGTAGTGATCGAGGTTTCCGATGATGGCAGGGGGCTGGACCAAAAGAAAATATTAAGCCGCGCCATTGCCAATGGCAACCTGCGGGCAGAAGACGCAACGCTTCTAAACGATTACGAAGTCATGAACCTCATCTTTGCACCTGGCCTCAGTACAGCCGACGAAATAACCGAGATTTCCGGCCGAGGTGTGGGATTGGACGTGGTTAAATCCGCGATCGACAATCTAAAAGGCGCTATCGAGCTGGAAAGCGAACTCGGGCGTGGCACAACCTTTCGTTTAATGGTGCCTCTCACTCTGGCAAGCATCCACTCGCTTCTCTTCCGCGTGTCGGGAAAGCTTTATGCCGTTCCGCTTGCCTCAGTTGTTGAGATAACGCGTATGGCGGAGGGCGAGATTCACCAGGTAAATGATCATGAAGTTTTTCAATTGCGCGATCAGGTTCTGACCCTCGTTCGTCTCGAACGTCTCGAGTCTCAGCAGAATCGCGCGCGTGAGAAACGGGTTTTTGTGATCGTGATTGCCTCTGGAACTCGCAAGTTTGGCCTGGCGGTGGACAGCTTGATGGGGGAAGAGGAGCTTGTAATCAAGGCCCTGGAAGACTGCTTGGTGACTTCGCCACTCGTCAGTGGGGCCTCGATTCTTGGTGATGGAACGGTTGTTCTAATTTTGAACGTGTCAGCCGTAATTTCTCATTTGTCCAGACTTCAGCCCGTGGGAGCCATAGCGTGAACGCGAAGATTCGCGTCCTTGTGGTCGATGATTCGGCACTGATGCGGAAGCTGATTCCGCAAGTGCTTCATCGAGATCCGTCCATTGAAGTAGTTGGCACGGCGATGGACGGCGAAATGGGTCTGAAAAAAATAGGCGAATTGCGTCCTCATGTAGTGACTCTCGATCTCGATATGCCGCGCATGGACGGAATCGAGATGTTGCGGCAGATAACTCGCAAGCATCACGTTCCAGTGATCGTCTTCAGCGCCCAGACCGATCGCAGCGCAACACTGACCCTGAAAGCGCTGGCGTTGGGTGCTTTCGACTTTGTTACCAAGCCGCAAGACGCGCCTTCGGGCCGCATCGAGCAGATTGCCGCGGAATTTGCATTGAAGATCAAGTTCGCCGCAGCTTCCGGCGCGCCAAAAATGATCATTACCGTGCCGACGGTGAAGCGCAAAGAACTACGGCGATCCTCGATGCCCAACTGGCCTTCGCGAATCGTCGCGATTGGGATTTCCACTGGGGGCCCCAATGCGTTGCAATATCTCTTTTCGCAGCTGCCGGAGGATTTTCCCGGCTGTCTCCTCGTGGTGCAGCATATGCCCGAAGGGTTCACGGACATGTTCGCCCGCCGACTTCATGAGTCCTCGGCTATCGAAGTGAAAGAGGCCCAATCGGGCGATCTGCTGCTGGCCGGACGAGCGCTGATTTGCCCCGGCAATCGCCACATGAAGGTGCGTCGAATGGAACACGGAAACGTTGCCATCCTTGTTGACCAGCCACGCGTGAACGGGCACCGCCCCTCTGTGGACGTTCTGTTCCAATCGGTGGCCCAGGAATTCGGCAGCAACTCGATAGCCGTGCTGATGACCGGCATGGGGGACGACGGCGCAGCCGGCATGGGCGCGGTGCGCTCCGCGGGCGGCGTTACCATCGTCCAGAGTCCGGACTCTTGCGTTGTGGACAGCATGCCGCGGTCGGCAATCGAGCGCGGCTTCGCATCTCGCATCGTTTCGCTCTCGAATCTTTCCAGCGTGCTGCAGTCAAAATGCTTACCGGAACGCCCATCGGTGGAAACAGTGGCGGCAAGAATTACAAGCGACAGTGATTAGCAGTGAGATTTTTCGAAGGAGATAGTCATGAAACATTTTGAAGCATTGACGAGAAAGAAGGGCGGAGAGCCCGTCCGATACTTGATCGTGGACGACTCTGTCTTCGCGAGAAAAAGCCTCGCCAAGATGATCGAATCCTTTGGCGGACAGGTAATCGGCGAGGCGGGCGACGGCTGCACCGCCATCACCGAATACTCGCGCACGAATCCCGATATCGTTCTTATGGATATCACTATGCCCCAGATGGAGGGCATCGAGGCCGTCGAGCGTATCGTCCAGGAGCACCCTGACGCCCGTATCGTCATGGTCTCTTCGGTCGGCTATCAGGACAATATACTTGCCGCTCTTCAAAAGGGCGCGCGGCATTTTGTTCAGAAGCCGGTGAAGCCGGATGCTCTTTACGAAATTATCCGCTACGTCCTCAACGACGACGGCGTTACTGCCACGGTCGGCGCCGGCGAGGAGAGTTCGCGATGAGGATGGAACTCATTCAACCTTTTATCGGGTCGTTGGATGCCGTGTTGGCCGAGATGATGAAGGCTCCCGTGAACATCGCGGACCTGACCATGGAAGTGGAAGGCTATCGTCGCAAAGGCACTGCGGCTGTTGTCACTTTTCGCGGGCAAATCGAAGGCCGCGTTATTCTCGACATGGACCCTGGCGCCGCGGCGCATGTTGCCGCCTGTCTTTTCGGCACAGAAGTTGATCCTAGTGAGCCGATCGTGCGCGAAACTGTGTGTGAGCTCGCCAACATGGTTATCGGCAACGCGGTGACTCAACTCAATGACCGCGGATTCCAATTCAAAGTTCTGCCGCCGGAAGTGCTGACCCAGGAACAGTGTGACAAAGCGGGGAACGATTCCGAGGCAACCGTGCTCTGTTTTGAAACTTCGAACGGAAGGGTCTATCTAAATATCGCCATGAAATATCTTCAACGCCGCACTCGTGAACGCGTCGCGATTCCGGTGGCTTAAACTTTAACTGCCAAGTCCGCGACTGACTCTACCGCGCTCTAGGTCCCACTCTGCGATATTCGACCCCGTGCCTGAATAACCCTGCTCTGGGCATCTCTTCTGAATAAACCACGTGCGCCGGAAGGAAAATATTCGCCGCATCAGGAGAATAGGGGACGGCGACTTGGATAACAGCATTCGACTCGTAGCGGCGTTTGCTGCGAAAGCACATTCCGATCGGCGAAATATCTTCGCAAACCGCCAGCTCGTCGTCCGTATCTGTTTGCCTGATGCAAGCGGTTAGCCGTGTCTTAATCCGCATGCGCTGACGCTCTCTCTGCTCTTCGCCTTCTGGAACTGGTTCTGGCTCGCGCGTGCGCCGCGCCGCGCGCACGGCCCTTTGCTTTTCATCTTCGTGGGGAGCCTGCGTCCAAATGCTTGGCACACTGCAAGTCTTGCAGTGGCGCGCAATTCCTCGATTGCTTTCGAATCCGCGTAACTCGAGTTCGTTCAGGTAGGCTACCTCGCGGCTCTTGCAGTAACTGCATTGCAGCAGCATGCGAGCCACGGCCTCCGTGGAATCCGCAATTGGAGGGAATTCTATCTTCCAGAAGTCGTCTTCAGGATTCAGTATTTCGATGCCGTAGAGATGCCCATCCTTTTGACGGCCGAATTCGCCCACCACACGGGCTCCCGCTATCTTCTGCGAATCGGCGCCGGTCTGGCGTCGAATTTGGATTTCCTGCTCGGGCTTCAGTTCGCGATCGAGAACGATTACAGCGCCTCCCCGATTAATCAGCATCGTGCGAGCTCGTTCTTTGAACTCCTGCCCCAAGCTATCAATACCTGAAGCCTCCAGTAGCACGGTCAACGAGACACGATCGCTGCGTCGCATCGACGGCGTCGCCATCAAACCCTCCTAGCGCACGGATTCCCCAACAGTCAAGATAGCATACCGGCATAGTCCATTGGCTTTCGCGAAACAGCCGAGACCTCAATCGTTAACTTTCTCCTCTGTGAGTTATGATGAACCCACATGTTTCTAAGTCTCATGATTCGACGTTGCGGTCGCGCGAGTCTCTGGATGATGGACATTTTGATCCGCTCAGCGAAAGTGCCCGGACTCCACATAATCGTCATCTTCTGCGTATTTTTGGCGTTTCCAGTCCTTTCAAACGCCCAATCGACACCCGTCGGTGGCACTCGCGTCGACGGAACTGTACGAGACTCCAGCGGTGCTTCCATTCTGAACAGTCAAGTTGAACTGCGTTCCGGCGCGCACTCCCTCACCCAATCTGTAGACTCATCCGGCAACTTCGATTTCGAAAATGTCCCAGAGACTTCCGGTTCGATTATCGTGACCGCTAAAGGATTCAAGCAGGTCGAGCGGAGTTGGGACGTTGCACCCGGGAAGCAGGTTCACCTGGAAATTGTACTCGTCCCTGAAGGGGTGAATCAGCAGATCGTTGTTACCGGCGCGCGCACTCCTACGCTACTCAGTGACGTTCCCACGGGCGATATTCAACTTACACGCGACGACCTGCAAGCTACCCCGGCGCTTACACTTGACGATCAGTTGCGGCAGGTTCCCGGGTTCAGCTTGTTTCGCCGATCCAGTAGCCGTGTCGCTAATCCAACCACGCAGGGAGTGTCGTTACGAGGATTGGGGGCAAACGGAGCGAGCCGCGCCCTTGTTCTTGAAGACGGCATTCCAATCAACGATCCTTTCGGTGGCTGGGTCTATTGGGATCGCGTGCCGAGTGAATCCGTCGCCAGCGTCGAGATCTCTCAAGAAGGCGGGTCGAGCCTTTACGGTAGCGACGCCCTCGGAGGCGTCGTGCAGTTCATCACTCGCCCTCCCGAGCCTGCCGGAATCTCGCTCGAAACTTCCTACGGCAATCAAGACACTCCCGATCTTTCACTTTGGGCCGGTGGACAGAAAGGTCCGTGGGAATCCACCTTTGCGGGGGAAGTATTTAACACAGACGGTTACATTCTAGTTCCGCAGGCTGACCGTGGAAGTGTCGACACCAAAGCCGGTTCCGATCACGGCACTGCCGACTTGATGATTGGCCGGAAATTCGGCAGCCAGGACGAAATCTTCGCGCGTGGCTGGCTCCTGGACGAATCGCGCAACAATGGCACGCCCCTTCAGAGGAATGAGACCAAGCTCGGCCAGGGAGCCCTGGGCGCGAATTTAACGCTCGGCGATTTCGGCGCCGTCACGCTGCGTTTTTATGGCGACTTTCAAACGTATCACCAGAGTTTTTCGGCCGTGGCTACCAACCGAGATAGCGAATCACTGACCGATCTGCAGACCGTGCCATCTCAGGGAGTGGGCGGCTCGGCCGTGTGGTCCCGCAAAGTTGGAAAACGTCAAACACTCGTCGCTGGATATGATGAACATGATGAGATTGGAGTGAGCCACGAGATTTTCTTTTCCAGCGGAGTGAACTCGTTCGACAAGTCGTCCGGCGGACGCCAGCGAACACTTGGAATTTTCGGCGAAGACTTAATTCAGATCACGCCGCGCTGGTTACTCACCGTCAGCGCCCGGTATGACCATTGGCGAAACTTCGACGCCTCCGCGCTCTGCAATTCCATCAATTCCCCCTGTACCTCGCCGAATACTTTTTTCGCTGATCGCACCAATGACGCCTTCAGCCCCCGCATGACCGTGCGATACCAGATCAATCCAAATATCTCTTGGACCGCCTCAGTCTATCGGGCATTCCGTGCGCCAACGTTGAACGAACTCTACCGTTCCTTCCGCCAAGGCAATGTCATCACTGAGGCGAATGCCAACCTGCGCGCCGAACATCTAACCGGCGGCGATACCGGCTTAAACATCTTCGGATTCAATCGACGGATCCAATTGCAAGGCACATTTTTCTTCAATGAAATCATCGACCCGGTGGCAAATGTCACCTGCCAGCCGCCTCCCAATAACGAACCGCTTTGTCCCGCGCCGATAGCGAACACGATCATTCGCGTTCGTGAAAACCTGGGACGCACGCGCGCGCCGGGAGTTGACGTTAATACTATCGCGCATATCACTCGCGACTTTCAGCTGTCCTTCGGCTATCAGTATGTAGACTCCAAGGTGATCAGCTTCCCCGAGGAAACCTCACTAGTCGGCCTGTGGGTTGCGCAAGTCCCCCACAATGTATTTACGTTCGAAGGGCGCTATTCCAATCCGAGGATTATTCTGCTTTCGGTGAACGGCCGTATGGTCGGCAAGCAGTTTGATGATGACCAAAATCAATTTCCGCTGGGGAGTTTTTTTGTGATGGACGTTATGGCTGCGCGCGGGATCGGAAAAGGAGTTGAATTTTTCGTGGCTGCGGAGAATCTATTCAATGCGCATTACGCCACAGCAGCTACTCCCGTACCGCAGCTCGGTTTGCCGATAACAGCTCGCTTCGGCCTGCGCTTCCAGTTTCCAAACCGTTGAAGCCCACCGGCTTGGGTTTAATTGCCCGGCACTGGCGCAATTGCGGGCGGCGGATATTCGGGTAGCTTGGCGTTCTTTTGATCCGTGCGCTTCACTTCCAGTTCATCGAACAAAATCGAAGGACAGATTACCGTGCTAGGAACTGCTCCTTCGCGATTGCTCACGAGCGGGTCATCTCCGGCGGCCACTAGATCGTTCCGCAGCGTGCGTGCATCGAGTTCGTTGAAGACCGCCCCCCGGACCAGTTCTTCGTGCCCGTCATTCGCATACACGCGATAAAGCAACCGGGGATCGAACCCGGACAAGGTCTCAACGTAATACCCGTACGGTTTGTTTTCCTGCTTGCACATTTCAATCAGCTTTTTCTTTAGCTCCTCGGCCGGCACAGGCTGTTTTGGTTCCACAACCAGATTGCCGATACTGGGCATCGGAGGCTGGCCCGGGGCCGCGCGCCCGTGCCCGTTAGAATCAGGAAAATCGCGTATCGGCGTTCTGCCGAGCAAGTAATCCACCAACATGCCATCCTTAATGAGCGGCACAGCCTGCGCGCGAACCCCTTCCTCGTCGATATTGTAAGTTCCGATGAGGCTTTTTCCCTGAAACGACTTCATCGTAGGATCGTCGACCACCGATAGGAAATCTGGAAGCACGCGGCTCTTGTAGCTTGAAGAAAACTCGCCGACTGTTCGCGCTGAGTCGCCGGGTTTGGGCCGAATCCCCAGCACGTTATTCCCCACCATGCCGTTGAATACATCAGTCGCGGCGTCATTTGAGAAAAGCACAGGCCCGCGATAATCCTCCTCCACCAGAGGCGCATCGCGAAGGTCCTTTAGAGTCCCAAGCATTTTCTCCATGTTAGCCTGCAATTTAGCGGGCTGAGGCAATTCTGCTGCGGTAGCTGCCATATAAAAAGGGGAACGCCCAAGCCGCATTCCGTCCGCTGCTTGCGTCTCTCCCAACAGTTGGACTGAATACGCTGCGTAACCTTGCCGCGTAATCGTTCCTTCGGTGTTTACGAAATAGACGTTTACCGCCCTGAATCTGATTGCGGCGGATAACGACTGAATCTTGGGATCTGAGCGGAAAAGGTCGGTGGACTTTTCAAGCGCCTGCTTCCAGGAGTCGCGCGAGAATTCGAGTTTGATCAGAGGGCCGATCGACTGCAATGGCGGAACCTTCGCAAAGTCATCGAACGGTTGCTCCGCGCTGTACTGGCTCAGCAGTGCTTTCTTGCTTGCAAATGCTTCGCTGGCAGCTTTGTAAGCCCGGTCTGTGGCGTTCCACAACTGGCGGCGAAGAGCTATGGAATCGTTATCCAGTGGCGCAAGCTCTACTACTCCCACCCCGGGGCCGAAGTAACTATCCTGCTTGTAATCACCCACGCGAACCACTACTCGAATGCTGCGCACGTGCACCGGCTGCGTCTCGCGCAACGCCCCAAATGTTGCCTCTGCGGTGTACTCTTCGACATCTGAAAGCCGGTATTCGATGTAGTAAGGCGCCGAAACATTGTCCATCTTCACATGAGCTTTAGAACGATCGAGTTCTTCGCGCATTGCGCTGATCACTGGATCAGAAGAAGTTGCCGCGGACGTCGTATCAGTCTTGGCGCTTTTCTGCGCCGAAGCCGGCCTCGAGTTGAACAACGGCAGAAGCGAAGCCAGTAAGAAACACGATATTGAGAGCGGCGCTTTGCGTTTTGTATTCGTATTCATGGCTAGGGCTGCCTCGCCGGATTGGGCCGCAAATTTGATGCAGTGGATGAGGCGTCGGCGACCGGCGGCGGCAGAATCGGGGGCCGTTCCGTTCCTCGGCGACGCTTCTGAACTTCGATTTCCGAGAAGAGCATAGCCGGTGCGGCTGCTGCCACCGGAATCTGCCCTGATTCGGCTCCGCAAATCCCGTTGAAGACCTGCATAGTATCGCCGGTCACCATAATATTGTTCAGAGAGAGCAATGGAGTTCCGACAATGTCCACGCCGCGCACGAGTTCGTCCGGCCGCCCGTCGGCGTAGACGCGATACACCATTACCGGAAGCACCTGAAATGCTTGCGGCAAGGAGCGCGTGGTGAGCGTAAAACCGCCCTGAATATCGTCAAAGTAAAGCCCGTAGGGTTTTCCTTGTTTCTTGATCTCTTCGATAAATCTCTTGCGAAGCTCCGAGTCGGACACCGTATTTGTGGACGTCACAATCAAGTTTCCCTGGCGGCCTGTGGGCATCAATCCCGGCTGCCGTCGGCCGTGCCCGTTCGAATGGTCGAAATTCTTCACCGGCATGCGTGACATCAGGAAATTCCTCAAAATCCCGTTTTCAACCGCTTCTACGCGAACCGCCGGAACACCTTCGTCGTCGAAGTCGTAAGATCCCGCAAGTTTCACTCCGTTCAGTTCCTTCAGCGTGGGATCGTCGATTACGCTCAAAAATGCCGGAAGAACCAGTTGGTTTATTTTTTTAGTGAATGTCTGCCCTTCCGTTTCATCTTTTTGACGATGCCCTTCAAGCCGGTGCCCGAGGACTTCGTGGAAAAAAACTGCGGCAGCCCTACCTGAGAGCATCGCGGGTCCGGCGTAGGGTTCAGCTGCGGGAGCCGCGCGCAAGGCCTTCAGGTCTTCGGCAATCTTGTCCACTTTCGCGGCGAGTTCTGAATCTGTAGGAAGCAGGTCGGGAGAAGGCGCCTGAAACGATTCCACGCGCATCAATTCCATGCCGTCATCCGCGCGCGTCTCGCCCTGAACGACCAAACGGCTGATCGCTCCGGGTCGCACAACCGATGTGCCGTCACTCGTCGCGAGATACGAACGATCGTGGCTGACCTGGAGGGAAACAGTAGAACTATAGACTTCGGGATATTTTAGGAACCCTGCCGAAACTCGACGGGCGCGCTCTTCCCACTGTTTTTGGTTCAAAGGGGTAATCGTGAGAGCAGCGCCCACATGAGCTTGTGAGGACTCCTGCGAGAAATCGGGCGATTTGTCTTCTTCTTCCGATTGCACCGCTTTACTGGTCTTCACTGTGAGAAACGCTGAAGAGGCTTGGTTGTATTCGCGATCTGTGAGCTGCCAAAGCACCCGCGCAATCGCATCTGAATCATTGTTCAACGGCAAAATCCCGGACGAAATGCCGGAGCCTCGGCTCTTGTTGTGAGTGTTATCCAGCGAAGCAGAACCTACGCGCATCATTACGTCCGCCTGGCGGCGTTGCGCGCCGGTCGAGAGTACCAGACTTCCATTGGAGGCCAGGATTAGGAACTCATCGATATCCGTGACCGCATAGCTCAGGTAATAGGGGGCAGGATCTGTCTTTGCCAACGACGTCGTGGCGCGCTTCAGCTCTTGCTGCATAGTCTGCAGGACCACGTCGGGCGTCGAGCCGGAAGGGAAAGCAGGAACGGCACATAAAATGAACAAGCAACTAACGACAAATCGCGAGAAGGGTTGAGTCATATTTAAGTTAACACTCTCCGGAAGCTGAATCTAAGCATACAACGATTCCGTCACTCAGTGCAGATTGCATCTCTTGTGTTTGAGGGATCAGAAATGCCCTATCGTCTGCTGTACGAACGACGGCGCAAGATCCGAATACTACGAAAACGAAATAGTGCGGTTTAAGTCAGGAATTATAAAAATCAGACGAAGTATCGCCGAGCTAATTCTTTGGCGTCGACGAACTTTCGGACAATACGTCCCAGATGACGTAGCCCAAGCCCCCTGCTGCCCCGACCGCGACTATGGACCAAGCAAGGCTCCCGGTGTTCAGAGCTCGCTTAGTCCCTCCGCCGTTGCCGCTTCCCGCTCCTGCAGGGGTTTGCGGTTGAGCGGTGGGCTCGAGGTCAAGCGTCACCCGATAGGACTTGCCTTCAGGGATCGCGCGGCTCTCTCCGTTGTAATCGAGCACCAAGGTGCCTCGATAGGAAGAGATCACCACTTCCAGAGGACTAACAATCGTCACCTGCCCGTAAGCCGGTACTCCGTTCGCCGCGTGGAGAATTCCTTGAGGAATTTCGAGCTCGATCTGGTCTTTGCCGTTGGAAGAAAAACCGACAGTACCGCGGCTAACCACCGCATGCACCGCGTTGGCAGTGGCAGTTTGCGCGAGGCTGGCTGAACTGGCCGAAAGCAAGTACAGTTGGCTGGCTCCGAATTTTAGACGTAGCGTTCCGCCTACTTCGGTAGCGAGAATGTCGCCCGGAAAAATTGAAGTCCCGACATCGACCTTGGTACTCCCGATCTGTGCATTCTGCGCTTGAGTTACCAGGCCCAGAGGCGCTTCGTTAGCAGCGAAGGCTGGAATATTCAGAAGACTCGCTATCAAAATTGCAATCAGGCAAGAACGAGAGAGGACCCTCATAAATTCCTCCGACCCTACGACTTCAATTTAGGCGCACGCGGCGTAAGTGTCAATACCCCGAAGACGAAAAATCGGGCGGCGCTCCAGCGATGAAAAGCGACGCTGACTGGGCCGCAGTAAGCCTCGAGATGGCCCTGTGCAGCTATCAGCAGCCGAAATTTGCGATAGAATGGCTTGGCTCTTTCGGAGGGCTCGCGTGATCCACCGTTTCGTTTTTCACAACGATCAACTGACGCCTGTGGAGGAAGCGCGCCTTTCTCCTGGGCAGGCGGGATTGTTGAACGGGTGGGGACTGTTCACGACGATACGCATCGTGCAGGGTATTCCGTTTGCCTTCGAACGCCACTGGAAGAGATTGCAACGTGACGCAGAGCGAACTCGCTGCCCCTTTCCGTTTAACGCGGCAGCCGTGCAAGGCAAGCTGGATGAGCTCTTGCTCGCCAATCAAGTCCGCGAAGGCTGCACCCGAATCTATGCCATCTACAATCAAGTGGGATTTTGGCGGAGCGATGAGAATTTTCCGCGGGTGGACTTAATACTTTATTCTTCGGATCTGCCGTCGTATCGGGAACCCGTGAAATTAGGGCTACGCGAAAACGGGCGTCATGCCGCCTCGCCCCTCGCGGGAGTGAAGGTAACTTCGTGGCTCAACAACGTTTGGAGCCTGTACGAAGCGCAGCAAGCGGGATGCGATGAGGTCGTGATGCTGAACGAGCGGGGCGAAGTGGCCGAATGCACGGCGGCGAATCTCTTTTGCGTGCGCGGCGGAGCGGTGTATACACCGCCGCTCTCCTCCGGCTGCCTGGAGGGTGTTACCCGTAGCGTGCTGCTCGATATCGGCGCGCGCGCTGGTGCGCCAGTGGAAGAACGCGTCCTGCTCCCACAGGATCTTTACGGCGCCGACGAAGTCTTTATTTCTTCCACCAACCGCAGCATGCTGGGAGTAAGCGAAGTCAACGGCCACCAAATCGCCCGGGCCCCAGGTCCGGTTACTCTCAAGCTGGAAAAGGCTTTCGCGGAATACGTCCGCGAATACATCGAGGCAAAATCGGCGGCGTCAGGAAAACTTTAACAGCATCCTGATCGCTCGGCCGCGCCACCATTGGCTAGTGGATCAAAAGACCCGTCGAGGCAATCGCCACTCCCAACAAACCCAGAATTATTCCCAATAGCCAAAAGACTTTCTTGCGAGTGAGAAGCGTGATCGAACAAATCACCAGAGCCGCTTCGAGCAACACTTCGCCCAGATCAAATCGATCGGCGCGCTTTTGCTCGGTGAGGACCTCGTTCTCGGCAGCCTTGGCCTCGGATTGAATGTCCTTCCCTTCGTCCTTGTAACGCTCCACTTCCTTGGCGTACTTTTCCTTGATCTTCTCGACCTGTTCGGAATTCTGAAGCGAAAAAACGGAGATCTCGTCGAGGAACAGCTCGTAACTTCTGCGACGAATGTCCTTTGCCTGATAGTAACTCCACTGATCGGTAGCCTTCGTCTGATTGAGGATTTCCTCGGTATGCGCGCGATGGCCCATCAGCGAAACGGAAGCCACCAGCACTGCCAGGATTGCCATCGTGATCGTGACGGGAGCGAGGCTCTTTTCGTTCGCGCCGTGCTCCGCGTTTTCTTGAAGTTCCTGAAGTTCGTCGGCCATTAGTCCTCCGCGGCGAGTTACGTTCGTTCTGCGCTGGAGGATAACAGAACTCGTTTGCAATCGGCCAGTCGTAAGACGCCGCTTCCTGTACAATTACACTTCGCACTCGAATGAACCGTTAAGTTTTGAACCAAGGAGTATTCATGAGTGAGTTAGCGAATAAAACGTGCGTGCCATGTCGCGGGGGAGTTCCGCCGCTCGCCGGCAAAGAACTCCAGGATTTGGCGAAAGAAACACCGCAATGGAAAGTGGTCGAAGGGCATCACATCGTGCGTGAGTTCAAGTTCCCGGACTTTGCCCAGGCCCTCGCATTCGTAAACAAAGTCGGCGCTATTGCCGAAGAACAGGGCCACCATCCGGATATATTCCTCACCTGGGGAAAAGCCGAAGTCAAAACATGGACGCACAAAATTAACGGCCTTACGGAGAGCGATTTCATCCTCGCTGCGAAAATCGACCGTCTATAATTGTTCGTAGGACAATGTCGCCGGTCGTTTTCCAGACATGCCGAAAGCACATATCCACCCCTTGCCTCTCCGCGCTCTCCACCGATAAAAGATAGCCAAAGAAGGCCAATGCCATGCCAAGACGCGTTTCCTAGCCCCCGTAGTGTCTCTTACACCACGCTCCGCAGCTTGCAGATTGACCCAAACACCCCCAGCCACTAGGTTGTATATACGGTTCTCGGAGGAAGTTATGCAACCTATTGCTCGATCCTGCATGGCGATTCTGCTGTCCGCTTTGCTTGGTCTGCCCGGATTTGCGGCTAACGAGAAGCCTCTGGGGATGGTCATCCAGGCCCAGAGCGCGCAGCTTGCAAGTTCCAAGGTTGCGGTTGGTACTACAGTCTACTCAGGCGACAAGCTGGAAACCGAGGTTGGCGGTGGGATGCGCCTCAGGATGGGAACGTCCCAGCTTTATTTGCTAGGTTCAAGTTCGGCCACCGTATCACAACGATCCGACGCTGTTCTGGCAGTTGTAGCCCGCGGCACAGTCGGATTCTCTTCGAACGGAACAGACCAATTCGAGCTGGAGGTCCCTGAGGGAGTAATCCGCGCGGCGTACGGCCGACCGGCGAATGGGCAAGTGACGATCGTTGGACCACAGGAAATCGTTATCTCGGCGTACCACGGTGCATTGGTTCTCGACAATGACGGAGAAATTCACACTATTCCGGAAGGGAAGTCCTATCGCGTGACCATGGACCTCGAGCCGGCCACCGCCGCCCCGGTGACGGCGGCTTCGCAGGATGACGCAAACACCACTCCCGCCAAGCGCCGTCGGCGGAAACTGGCCTTCTTCTTGATCTTCGGAGCTGCCGCGGCGTTGGGATCGTACGGCATTTGGGACGTTCTTTCCGAGAGCTCTTCGACCCCTAAGAATTAGGCTAAGAGCTGCCTCCCCACTCTTTTAATTTAGTCGCCCCCACTATCTCGTCCTCACCGCCGAGCTGCGTCAAATATTTCTGTACCCAAAGTGTCCGTCGCTTTCTATGATAGGCGCCGGCATTTCACATCCACGATGGCGGTTGAATGGCGTCAAAAATAACGCAGGCGTTCCGCGACAGCTCTCTGTTCCATCTCTACAAAAGCATTTCGGCTCATGGCGAATATGCGTCCTGGAAGTTTCGCGCCGTCCCGGGTGTCGGCGCGCCGCACCTGGTTAAGCAGCGAATGATCGCGGAGTTCGCCCGCAAATTCAGTCTGCACGTTCTGGTCGAAACAGGAGCCAACTTCGCGCACATGCTGTACGTGAACCAAAACCGGTTTCGCGAAATTTATTCGATTGAGCTCGACGGCCGCCGCGCCGAAAGCGCTCGGCGGAAATTCGCAAAGCGTCCGAACATTCACGTTCTTCAAGGCGACAGCGGAAAAGTCTTGCCTCAACTCCTGCCCGCGCTCAAAGAGCCCTGCCTTTTCTGGCTCGACGCCCACGATTACGACGTCTCCTCACCCGTAAAGCAGGAACTCAGTGCCATCTACAGCCATCCCGTCCGAGGCCACGTTCTGTTGATCGACGACGCCCGCTGGTTCGACGGCCGCACCGACTATCCCACCATGGAGCAACTCCGCGAGAAAACCTCCCGTGAACATCCGGGCAGCATAGTCGAAGTGAAAGACGACATCATCCGCATCTACATCCCGCAGAAGTAGCACCCGCGGCATGCTCGCCGGGGCAGGCTTGTTCGCCGCCGACATGACGAATCCCAGAACCGCACATGCCGGCTAGCGCAGCGGCCGAACCGTATTCACAAACCATCGTGAAATCAGCTAAATACGAAATGGCGCGTCTGGCGACAAATTTGCAAGACACCTATACCGTCACACGATATAGTGCTACGGAAGTTGATACAGAGGGACGAAAGCCTGGAAAGGGAACTATGGCACCGAAGAAAAAAACAGCCGCATCATTTCTGCCGCTGACGCCGGCGATGTTTCACGTTCTCCTGGCGCTGGCCGATGGCGAAAAACACGGCTACGCCATAATCAAAGAAGTTCTGCGCCGAACGGGCGACAGAGTACGTCTTAGCGCCGGCACTTTGTACGGGAACCTCGCGCGGCTTGAAAGCTCGGGCTGGATCGCGGAATCAAATAAGCGCCCGGAAATTGGTCTCGATGATGAGCGGCGCCGCTACTATCGCCTCACCGAGCTGGGTAGGGAAGTCGCGCTTGCCGAAGCAGAGCGCATGCAGTTGGCGCTCGATCAAGCGCGCGCCATGAAACTCTTTCAGAAACCCAAATTAGCCTAGCGCATTCTTTTGAAGAGGACGAACAGCATGAAAGCAAGCCAGCCAACATTTTCGCAGCGCGTCTTCCGAGCGTTACTTCGCATGATGCCCTTCGATTTCCGCGCGAACCACGGCGACGAAATGGAAATGGTTTTCGAGCAACAGCACCGCGACGTTCAAGAACGCGGGCGCCCGCTGGACGTCCTCCGGCTCTGGGGTGAAACCCTCGCTGGCATTTTCTCCACCGCACCGCGCGAACACTGGGAAATTCTAAAACAGGACATTGCCTACGGCCTCCGGATGATGGGCAAAAACAGAGGTTTTACGGCGATGGCCGTTCTCATTCTGGCGCTCGGAATAGGCGCAAACACTGCGATTTTCAGCGTGGTGCACGCAGTGCTCCTTCGTCCGCTGCCATATCCCGACGGCCGGCAACTGATCTTCATCCGGCAGCAAGCTCAAAAACAGGGCATCAACGACATTCAATTCTCGGTGCATGAAATTCAAGACTATCGCGAACAGAATCGGACTCTTGCCGGACTCGTGGAGTATCACGCCATGAGTTTCATCCTCTTGGGGCATGGCCTTCCCGACCGCGTCCGCACAGCGGTTGTCTCCTCCAATTTTTTCGATCTGTTTGAAGTAAAACCGCTCCTCGGCCGCACGTTCTTGCCGGATGACGACAAGCCCGGGGCGCAGCCGGTACTGATCCTGAGCTACGAATACTGGAAGAACAAGTTTGGCGGCGATGCTGAGATTGTGGGTAAGACGTTCGAGCTGAACGACAAAGTTCACGCCGTCGTCGGTGTGCTCCCTCCGGTCCCGCAATATCCCACAGAGAGCGATGTTTACATGCCTACGTCGGCCTGTCCCTTCCGCTCAGATCCAAAATTCATTGCCAACCGGGACAGTCGAATGATGGCCGCGTTTGGAAGGCTCAGGCCGGGTGTTTCCGTCGCGCAGGCTAACGCTGATTTTTCCACCATCGCCGACCATTTGAAGTCCGAATATCCGAAATCGTATCCTGGCCTCGGGTACACCGCCGGCACCACGTCACTTCAAGACGAATTGACTCGCCAGGCCAGGCCAACTTTGCTGGTGCTCCTTGCCGCGGCGGCATTCGTGCTGTTAATCGCTTGTGCCAACGTTGCAAACCTCACGCTCGCGCGGATGTCGCTCCGGGAACGCGAGCTCGCCGTTCGCACGGCCTTGGGCGCCGGCCGAGGGCGTCTCCTGCGCCAGCTTCTCACCGAGAGTTTCTTGATCGCACTTGTGGGAGGGCTGTTGGGATTGGCCCTTGCTTACAGCAGCCTCCAGCTCTTGACTGATTTTGCCGCGCGGCTCACGCCTCGCGCCCACGAGATTCGGATTGATGGAGGAGTGCTGGCCTTCACGTTGTTGGCGGCGCTGGGCACCAGCATTGTCTTCGGTACGCTTTCCGCCGTTTTCACGCGGGCGAATCTGTCATCTGGTTTGAAAGAGGGAAGCACTGGCGCCGGTGCCGGCCGCCAAAAGAGCCGCGTGCGCGGCGGGCTAATCGTCTCGCAAATTGCGTTTTCGTTCGTGCTTCTGATTGGCGCGGGATTGATGCTGCGAAGCCTGATCAACATACAACTGGTGAATCCCGGGTTCGTGCCGGAGCACGTCCTGGCCATGCGAACGACGTTCAGTTTCAGCAGGTACGCCAAGCCGGAACAGGTCGTTGACATCATCAATAAGGTTCTCGACCGCGTCAAAACTGAACCCGGAGTCACGTCCGCCGCCATTTCTTCGATTTATCCTTTGGAATCCGACGCCATCTCGGCCGGGGCCAACGCGTTTTCCGGTCCCTTTCAGATCGAGGGACGGGAGGTCGCTCCCACGGAAGCGCCTCCGGTCGGCAACCAGGTCGCTGTCTCCAAGGATTTTTTCCGCACGTTAGGCATCCCGCTGATCGAGGGCCGCGAGTTTGCAGATACGGATGACGGGCGCAAAGACCGCCAGGTCGCCATTATCAACGTGGCCATGAAAAATCGGTTCTGGCGCAACGAAGACCCCATCGGCAAGCGTGTGTCGGGAGACAACGGAGAAACTTGGGTGACCATCGTGGGAGTTGTCGGCGACGTGACGGAATTCGGCCTCGATCAGCCGGTTGCGCCGGATTTTTACACTCCCCACTCGGAAGGAGCCAGTCCGGGTAGTTTGATTGTGCGCACGGCGGCGAGCCCGCGAGCGATGGCGGACGCGATTACGCGCGCGGTACATGAAGTGGATTCGCAAGCTGCCGTTACTCACGTTCTCACTCTTGAACAGGCGCGAAGCGAATCGTTCGCCTCGCCTCGAGTTACCGCCAGCCTGCTGGCAATTTTCGCCGTGCTGGCGCTCTTGATTGCGGCAGCGGGGATTGGCGGAATCATGGCGCTCACTGTGAGCCAACGTGTTCGAGAGATCGGAATTCGCATTGCTCTGGGCGCGCAACCTTCGAGCATTCTGCGAATGGTTCTGGGCCAGGGCTTGCTGCTCGCAATTCTGGGCGTTGCGATTGGGATCGTTGGAGCACTCGCGCTTAAGAACCTGGTGAGTTCGCTTCTCTTTGGAGTGACTGCCACCGACCCCGCTACTTTTGTGGGCGTCGCATTCGTCCTGGTTGCAGCAGCAGCGCTCGCAACTTTTCTGCCGGCGCGCCGCGCTGCCGCGGTGGACCCGATCATTGCGTTGCGAAGTGAATAAGCTCCACAAATTTTCGATGCCGCAAAAGGAAGACTGATATGAACAAAAAGAATCTTACTCGCAGAGAATTGCTCCACGCTTCGGGCGCGGTTGGTTTGGCGGCGGCTGGTTTGACAGGAATTGTCCCGCTGCCGCTTTCGGCCGCGCGGCTCGCGGGCGCGCAACAAGGTGCGGGTATCCGGAACGTCGCGAAAGTATCGGTCGCTCTGAGCCCGCTGAAAGCGCCGACCAACGGGCCGATACCCGTAGCCTTCGTCATTTCCAAAGGAGCGGTGCTCATCGATTTCGTCGGGCCTTGGGAAGTTTTCGAGAATGCGGACATTCCCGGCCGCGACATGATGGCCAGCGCCTTCGACCTTTACACCGTCGCGGAATCGCTGGACCCCGTCACCGTAAGCGGCGGAATGAAGATCGTGCCCAACTACACTTTTCAAAGCGCGCCGCCGCCGAAAGTGATCGTGATTCCCGCGCAAAGCGGCGACTCGGACGCGCTGCTGGATTGGATTCGCAAATCGTCGAAGACCGCCGACCTCACCATGTCGGTTTGCACCGGCGCGCTCGTGCTGGCGGCTACCGGACTGCTCAACGGCAAAGCGGCCACCACTCATCACAGTGCCTATTCCGATTTGGAAATGAAATTTCCGGACGTGCACGTGAAGCGCGGCGCGCGTTTTGTGGAAGAAGGCAACCTGGCCACTGCCGGCGGCCTTACTTCCGGCATGGATCTTGCGCTGCGCGTCGTCGGACGCTATTTCGGCGCGGAAGCTATCGAACGCACCGCCTTTCAGCTCGAATACCAGGGCCAGGGCTGGATGGACGCGAAGTCCAACTCCGTTTTCGCCGTGAAACCTGCCGGAGACATTTGCGCGGTCTGCTGGATGCAGGTCGATCGCAAAATCGCGCCGTCCGAGGTGTACAAGGGTCAGACCTATTATTTCTGCATGAAGGATCACAAGGACGCGTTCGACTCCAAGCCCGACAAGTTCGTCGCGTTGCTCTCCGCGCCATAACCCCGCGCCGGGAAGCGCGGAGACTGAATCGATATTCCTCGGGGGCAACGGTCTTTTCACGTTTTGCGCTGCTTCACCCGCGCAAGCTTGCGCATTTCGGCTCTCGGATGTAATCATCGGCATGCGTTTCGCGCCCCAGAGAATCAGAGGAAGAGTCAAATGAGCCGGCTGGAAGCCAGCGCTACGAAAGGCGACGGCAAGATGCCGCGCTGAAGACCGCGGCGCTACATTTAAACCTAACGCGGGCACGGATTTGATCATGCGGTTGTGGCCCCGGGCAGAAATTGTCCGAGCGTTTGTTTTGAGTGAGTTGCGTCGTTTTCTACTTATTGTGCAGAACCGGGTAGAAATGCGCGGAACTGCACAATCGCGGCTCGCGGAGCGGACGCCCAAAAGACGAATCACGTACCGATTGCGCTGGTTTATCTGCGCAAGATTTCGCGTTTGCGGTGTGCAAACTTCGAAAAGCTTAATGTGCATTCTGGCCCCGGTTAGAAATTTTTCCGTCGTTTGTTTTGAGCGAGTTACGTCGAATTCTGTTTGTGATGCAGAACCGGTTAGGAATGGGCGGAAATTTGCGGCTAGCGAGCGTAAACTCCGCGCGACGACCGCGCCCTTGCCACAAACTCTCAACACATAAGCCTCCTATAAATAGGCGACGCCGCTCCAAAATCGCCGCGGCGACCGGGCGCAGCTTTGCCATGGCCCTTTTTTCGGGGCGTTCAAATACTGTTGGTTATTTATGTGAGAAGTGCCTTTATATCATACTTTTATGGCGATGTCAAGGGACTGGATTTGTGGACATGTTTGTCCCGTTTTGGGAATAGGATTACGCGGGTGTTCGGGCGAAGGACCTAAGAGCGCGAGGTCAAAACCCGCACCCCTTCGAAAACCGAAGGGACGCGGCCCCCGCAAGCGGTTTCTTTTTTAAGACTGTGAAAGCTCAGGTCTGATTCTTTAGTTGTTGTAATTTCTTGGTGACTTCTTCCAAAAAAATATTCACCTTTTCTGGACCATTGAAAACCCAACTGTTAGTAGTAGGCAGCATCGCGGATTTAGTGAGGTCAACCGCTAGTTCTAAGATTCTTACGTCCATGTGTGTTCCTCCTAGAATCGCGGAATTATACACACGTCTATTACCAAAGCATTAACGATTTATCGTTGGTTAAATTCAAACTGAGCCATTGACCCGCCATCGGCGGAATCTATCGCCACCGTGATAAACTCCGCGTATGAGCGACCTGCCAAGTGTGATTCAAGCCGGTGCTGCAATCGTGCTCGCAATAGTCACGACCTGGACGCTGATAGTTTTGCGTAGATACGCGGCCGACACAGCGAAGATGGCTAAGAACAGCTCTCAGCAGCTTGAAAATTCCCAGACACCGTTTGTAGCGCTCGTTCTGATGGACCCTGTCCCGGGCCAAAGTGAATGGGCGATCAGAAATCAAGGATTCGGTGTTGCGGTCGACGTCAACCATTCGCGTTGGCAAGGTCCCGAAAAAGCACCGATCATGTCTTGGGCGACACCACTTGGTCCTGGCGAAGTTCTTCGGATAGGCAGAGAAGACGGCAGACTTTCGGATACCGGTTTTACCATCGAGTACAGCTCGCTAGACGGAAAGAAATTTCGCACCTTCGTTAAGCGCACCGGCAACGAACTGAAGACCTCGTTCCAAAAGCTCTGACGCAGGTTAAAAACATCGAGGGAGGGTAGAACCATGCGTGCGAAGGCGGACGCAGTCTATTTTGTGGTGGTGCTTTGCCATCTGGGCCTTGAACGAGAGATAGCCGCACTCAAGGTAAGGCGCCACTACCCGATTGCATTCACGCCATACAGTTTGGACGGTTCGATTGGCATCGAGAACCACGTTTCATACAAGTCGTCAGGCGAGCGTCACGTGGTGTCTAGATATCGCGTCGGCGATAAAATGAAGGAAGTGAAGAGAATTCGAAAAGAGAGCACGGTGCACTTTGCGCGCCCGTCTAATCTCAAAGGAGCGGTCGAGATTTATCTGAGCGGAGATCCCCTCGGTCAGTTCCGCGACCTTCGGCCAGCCGGTAGCGGCAAAGGCGAGCGTGTTCTGCTCGACGCCGAGAAAGCTGGGTTTCGCGACGGTATCTTTGTCGTGAAAATATACGCGGTGGAACCAAGCAACGAAGGGTGTGTACCCACCGCGCCAGATGCCGGCAAACGGGTACTGCATTTCATCAAATCAACCGATCCGTGGATTGCAATCGACGTTTATCAGCCGAAGCCAGTTCTCAATATACCGTGAAGTCAACGCGAGAGTATTCGCCACCGCCCCTAAGGATGTGGAAAAACCAAAACTACTATGCGATCAGTCTCTAGCGGACCAAAAGTGAGCTCTCTTCGCTCGTTTCCTATCTGCTCAAACTGACGGGGCTGCGCTATTCGAGCGGCAGATTCAGTTCGCAGTGGTGTACACCCCTCATTCATCAAGCTAAGTTCTGACAGGGACGAGACGAAGGTCGAGGCGGCTCGCCATGTTTCATCGGTTGCTTTTGGATCCACGGTTACCACGACGCTGGGCGATCCGCTGCAACCATCAATCATCAGAGGATTGACGGACCAATCTGACTGCTTTAGTAGTGTCATCAATCCCATTGCGAAGGATATCGACTCGTCGTTTGCGTCTTGCCTGCAGTACCTCACTTCGACTTTTTGCCCGGAAAACGCTTTGAGTTTTTTCCATGACTTGGCTACGAGCTTTGCCCCATAACAAAGGTGGCCTGGGACCGAGTCGTATCACTTCCCGCTCAAGTGCGTCGGCGCGCTCGTCGGCGTGGGCAGCCCGTTCGTCGGCGTGGGCAGCCCGTTCTTGCTGCTTAGCCAGGTCCATCTTGGCAGTCGTCAAATCTTTGTCGAATTCTCTGAGTTGCTGAGCCTGCAACTCGTTGACCTTCCGGCTCGTGATAAGTGCACCTGCGCCGAATAGAAATGTGAGACCTAGCAGAATAACTCCGCCAGTCTCGAATATTGTCTTCCAGTTTTCGAGTGGCACAAGGAGTCCGGAATTGCCGCGCCATCATGCACCCATTCACGTGGGCCAGCAAGATATGTTCTACTCATGAAAGATCGCGCCCATCATCCACAACGCCTTCTGATGATCGATAATGAATGTCCGAACCTCGATTACCAGATACACTTCGGCATCTGGCACGTGTGCAGGGACCAACAATCGGTCGGCTGTTACGCGGAATTCCGTAATCAGCCTGTCGTCAGATAACAAACAAAAGAATGGACTTGGTTCCTGCTCTGGTATCACATCAGCGGGAATTTCCTTTGCGGTAGGTTTTCTCAGGGCATCGAAGAGAGTCTTGATTCGGTTATCAAGGTCTCCACTCTGTATTACCCCTCCCTTTGGCTCGTGTCTGAGAAAGAGAATGTCGAGGCCGCATCCAACGCCCCAGTCCTCATGCGCGAGCGGCATCCATTTTATTTTTCCGACTTCATTCTTATTTGACACTTCATCAATGAAGCCGAGCGAATTGGGAGGATTTCCGGGCGGTTGATCCTGTAAGCGAATCTTTTGCTCTGTGAATTGTTTCAGTTTTGAATCCACTTTCCAGAGTTCAACTAATTGTTCATGGAACTGGCGGCGAATATCGTGCTTGTGACGTACTCGCGGCGGTCGAATATCTTCTTCGCCCCTGTCGGCGTACAGCGGACCCTGATAAGTAAGACGGAACTGCATCACAGGTCTACCTAAGTTGTTCTCCGCATATTCTTCTGCTTCATGTATCCAAATGGGAGGATACCCAGGCTCCGCTGTTCTGTCACTATGCCACTTACTGGCTCGTGGAATTAGAACATACCGCAACTCACTGAAAACAAATAAAACGAACCCATTCTAGTCGCGAACTTTGAACCAACTGCTTGCGCAGATAATTCGGCGCAAAAGGTTGAAACGCGAACGCGCGTTTCTTCAAGGCACACGCTCAAGCAGCGACATCGCGCGGGCAAAGCTGCGCGAAAGGTAGAAGTTCAAAAGCGACTGCCACGGCATTGAGCGGGTGAGCCTGCGCAAAAGGTGGGAATTCAAATCCACAGACGTTGCGCGATCGAAGCTACGTGCTCGGCACGGCAGGTCCGCCACGGCGGGCGGGCGCAAGTGAAATTGGATCGGGTCCTGGGTCTCACAACCCTGTTTAGAATCAGTCGCGTTCTGGGCGCGAATACACGGATTGATGTATGGATTCTGGGAGGCGGGGCGTGATTTGCTACTTATCGCGGTATACCGGGTTACAACCTTTAGCCAGCTTATTTAGAAGTGGGGCCAAAAATGAGCCGCTCGGTCCGCGAAGCCCGTTGGAACAAAGCTGGAGCGGGTAAGCGACGGATGATCGGCCAGGAGGAAGCGAAATGCGTTTTGGTTTAGTGGTTCGTTCGATGCTGGTCGCAATACTATTGATAGGAGTGCTGTCTGTGTCGGGCGCGGCGATGGCACAAGTCCGCGTAGCGATTACGGTAGCGCCGCCGGTGCTGCCGGTGTACGAACAGCCGATTTGTCCCGGCGACGGTTATATATGGACGCCCGGGTACTGGGATTATAACTACGATGTTTCCGACTACTATTGGGTGCCCGGCACGTGGGTACTTGCGCCGGAAGTGGGCTTCCTGTGGACTCCTCCGTGGTGGGGCTGGAACAATGGCGCGTTTGTTTTCACCGCGGGATTTTGGGGACCGACGATCGGTTTCTATGGCGGGATTAATTACGGATTCGGCTACTTCGGCACCGGCTTCGTCGGTGGACGTTGGGAAGGCGGGCATTTCTTCTACAACACAGCAGTGTGGCACGTGGGAGAAGGCTTTCACAACGTTTACAACGAGCACGTCGACATAAGGAACGATACGCACGTGAGCTTTAACGGACACGGCGGAGTCGATGCGCGTCCAACGCGGGAAGAAGAGGCTGCGGCGCATGAGAGACACATCGGGCCGGTAGCCGCGCAGACTCAACATATAGAAGCTGCGCGCGCAGACGAGCACCAGCGCGCATCGGTCAACCACGGCCGCCCGGAAGTTGTTGCGACCGCCAGGCCCGGAGATTTTAAGGGCAATGGCGTGGTGAGAGGCGGAGAAGCGGGCCGCGCAGACGCGGGGCGAGCCGATGCGGGACGCGGCGCAGAAGGTGGCGCTGCTCGATCGGTAGTGCATCCGAACGATCTTCCGGCGAGGGAACGCGGTGCCGCTCCTAACACAGGCGACCCAAAGCTGGACAAGAAATATCAACAGCAACAGGACAAGCTGGCTCAACAGCAGGACAAAGAACGTCAGAAACTCCAGGCGCAGCAGGACAAGGAACATCAGCAGTTGGCGAAACAAAAAGCTGATGACGCCAGAACGCAACAACTAGAGCAGAAGCACGCGCAACAGACTCAACAATTACAGCAAAGACACGCGCAGCAGACTCAGCAAATGCAGCAGAGGCAGTCGGCTCCGCGCTCTGGCGGCAGGCCGAGGTAGTTTTCTGCTCGTGGAAAGCGCACCGGGCGGCGAATGTGTCGCCGCCCGGCTGAGTTTTTGAGGCGCTAGGGCGGATCAATCGCCCCGATTGGTCGCGCTCGATCAATCGCTGCCAGCAGTTGAGCTGGCGCCGAGAGATTTGAGCAGGGCTGTTCCGTCAGGAGTGCCGAGGCCGGTGCAAGCATCCCAACCCGGGCCGGCGGAGTAGGTACCGTTAGTGCCGCTGACGATGTCGTGAAACGTCGACGCGGTCTTGGATGCGTACAGCAGGGGATTCACGTAGCCCACACTTTTTCCCAACGACTGATTGATGCGCGCGAGCAAGCCAGCCCAGAGCGGCGCGACTGCACTCGTACCGCCGATGACGGTTGCGCTTCCGTCCACGACGACGTTGTAGCCGGTCTCCGGGTCCGCGTCTCCAGAAACGTCCGGCACGCCGCGCCCGACAAAGCCGGTCGGCGATTTCGGCACGCTGGCCTGTTGCTGATACGTCGGAATGGCAAAGAATCCGCTGACTCCGCCGCCAGTTGCACCTTCGCCGCTGGAAGTCTCGTTCCAAGCTACTTCTGCGGTGATTTTCGCTCCCGATAAACTTAGCCGTGTGCCGCCGCAGCCAAGGATATAAGGACTCGAGGCCGGGAAATCGACCGTGGGTTGATTGTCAGTGGAACCGTCGGTCGAGCCGCTATCTCCGGAGGCAGCTAGAACTGTTACGCCCATCGTAGCCGCGTCCTGGCAGGCAGAGCTGAAAGAGTTCATGGCCTGCTGCGTCCACGAACTTTCCGGACCGCCCCAACTGATGGAGATGATCGAAGGGCGATTCGTTGTGTCATGGACAGCGGTGGTTAACGCATCGAGGAAGCCTTGGTCGGTGTTTGTCGTGAAATAGACGGAAATCTTAGCGCCGGAAGCTATGGCTCCAACAACTTCGACATCCAGTTCAACCTCTCCGTCGGGTCCGTCGGGGTCTCCGGTGGGAGAGTTCGAGCCGCCATCAACGGGGACATCCGTAATTTTGGGCTGAGAAATTTTCAGGCCTGCGAAAAATTTCGTTAGGTCCGCGGAGTTATAGCCTCCGCCTAATTCCAGGATTGCCACGCACTGTCCGGTTCCGTCTGTTCCGGCCGGAAAATTGTAAGCTTGGGCAACGTCGAGTGGAGTGTAGGAAACGGCGGCAGCGTGTGTGCGCACACGTCCTGCCGAATCCTGGTCCTTGCGTCGGCGGAAATGCGTCTGGGCTTGCGGCCGGTTGTCGAGGCCGAAGACACCTTCAATGATGCCCTCGAGTTCGGCGGGAATTTGGAGCGTACCGGTGCGGCAGCGGTAGGTGCCTCGCGCGTGCTGGTAACGGCTGAGCTGCACGCCAAAAGCTTTGCTGAAGGCTTCGACTGTGCCGCCCAAGAAAACAGAACGTCGCGCAGGACTTTCGGAAACAACATCGAGACCATACTCCGCAGCGAATGCGCGAATCTTTGCGATGTCGGCGGCACGCGCTCCGAATTTAGCGGCAAAGTCCTCGCGGGAAAGATGCTCGCGTTCCTTGGGAGCTGTAGCGCCCAAGCGATCGATCGAGGGGAAGGCGGATGGCTCCGAACCTCGGCGAAGAACGACGGTAACTTCGATGCGTTCGTTCGGATCCGCAGGACCGACTTTGCGCGCGCCGGGGAATTCAGTGCGGTCGCTAGTTTTCAGTTCGACGCGATTCTGTTGTTTCACCATGATGTCTCCTCGAAGCAGCGTGCTGGCGGGCGCCGCAAGTTGTCTTTCGCGCGACGAGCGCGTGCCAGAGGGCGTGGGGGCGACACATAGCCGATTATACTCTTGCTCAAATCGCTCGGAGAATCTTCAAAACGCTTCAGTTCAGTTTCCGGTTAGCCGACTATCCGGTAGTTGGCCGGACTATGTTACATTCCACCGAGAGATGTCTTGGAAAAGGGGATGGCCATCATTATATGAAGTGGATTCTCACTTGATATTCACGAGATAAACTCACAGCGATTGATCGATTGATCCAGCAAGTCGTCCGGGTGCAGTGGACCCTCACTCAAGGAGGAAGACTGGGATGGCGAGTAAACGAGTCGGCGGGGTTTCTCGGCGGGAATTTGTCAGGTTGACGGGCGCCGGAGCACTCGCTGCCGGAGTGGGGCCGGCATTCTTATTTCCTGGTCGGGCTCAGGCGCAGCAGAAGACGCTGAAGATTTTGCAGTGGAGCCACTTCGTTCCCGATTACGACAAGTGGTTCGATGGCGTTTACACTAAAGCGTGGGGGCAGAAGCACGATACCAACGTAGTAGTGGACCACATCTCGCTGAATGAAATCCCCGCGCGCGCTGCTTCGGAAGTGGCCGCTCAAAAAGGGCACGATCTTGTCATGTTCCTCTCGCCGCCCGCAGCGTACGAAAAACAGGCCATCGACCACGGCGAAATTTATCAGGAAGTCGAGCGGAAGCACGGCAAAAAGATAAATTTGGCGCACAGGTCGACGTATAACCCCGTCACGAAACGATACTATGCGTTTAGCGATTCCTATGTGCCGGACCCGGGCAACTGGCGCAAGGATCTGTGGGAGGCGGTCGGTTACCCGAATGGTCCGGACTCATGGGACGACTTGCTGGATGGCGCGCGGAAAATCCGCAAGGATCCGAAACTTGGCAACCCTTGCGGGCTAGGACTGGCGCAGGAGCTGGACACCAGCATGGCATCGCGCGCGTTGTTGTGGTCGTTTGGGGGCGCCGAGCAGGATGAAGAAGGAAAGGTCACGATCAACTCCAAAGCGACAATCGAAGCTCTGAAGCACATGCGCGCGATCTACACGGATTCGGAGACGCCGGAGGTTTTTACTTGGGATCCATCGTCGAATAACCGGGCGATGCTCGCCGGAAAGGTTTCGTACGTAGCAAACGCGATTTCCATCACGCGGCAGGCCGAACGAGAGAAAGCCACGAACCCGATGATGGCGGAGATGTCCAAGAAGATCATGATCAACAAAGCGCTGAAGGGTCCGGTTCGCCGCATAGCATCGGAGCACGTGATGGATTGCTACGTGATTTGGAACTTTGCGGAAAATAAAGAAGGGGCCAAGAGATTCCTTGTGGATTACATTGACAACTTCAGCGAGGGCTTCAAGGCCGGCAAGTATTACAATTTCCCCTGTTTCCCGACGACCGTGCCGGACCTCGCGCAGCAAATCGCGAACGATCCGACGGCGGACCCGCCCGACAAGTACAAAGTGCTCACCGACGTTCTCGATTGGGCGACCAACATCGGCTATCCAGGCTATTGTTCAGCGGGAATCGACGAAGTATTCAACACCTGGGTGATCCCGACAATGTTCGCGAAGGTGGCTAAAGGTGAGATGAGCCCTGAAGATTCCGCGAAAGCTGCGGAAGCTGAGATCAAACGAATCTTCGAGCGGCGCAAAGCGGGCTAAGGCGGAACGGGACAAAATGGCGGTTGTCGAAACCAAGGGGCTGACCAAAGTCTTCAAGAAAGGCGAACTGGGCGCAGTTAATGACGTTAATCTGCTCACCCAAGAAGGCGAGTTCCTTGTTTTCCTCGGACCTTCAGGCTCCGGGAAGACAACTCTTCTTCGAATGATCGCGGGTCTGGAGACACCCACCTCGGGCCAAATCCTGATCGGCGGGCAGGACGTCACGCATCTGTCGCCCCGCGAGCGCCGCATCGCCATGGTGTTTCAAAGCTACGCGCTCTATCCTCATTTAACCGTTTACAAGAATATTGCGTTCCCGCTCAAAGCGCAGAAAGTCCCGAAGGAACAGCACAAGCCAAAGGTGGAGTGGGCGGCGGGATTGTTGGGCATCGAGAAGTTGCTTCATCGCAAGCCGCGCGAGCTTTCCGGCGGAGAGCGTCAGCGCGTAGCGCTGGCCCGGGCGATCGTTCGCGAGCCTACCGTGTTTCTTCTCGATGAGCCGCTTTCGAATCTCGATGCCAAACTGCGAACGTCTGCCCGCGAAGAGCTGGAAGAATTTCACGCTCGCATCAAGACGACCACCATCTACGTTACTCACGACCAGGTGGAAGCCATGGCTCTCGGAGATCGCGTTGTAGTTCTGCATCAGGGCGTCGTGCGGCAGATCGGAACACCGAAAGAAGTTTACGACGATCCGGCCGATACGTTTGTGGCCACGTTCCTTGGTTCGCCGCCTATGAATCTGATCCCCGAGGAACGCGACATCGTCGGCTTCCGTCCCGAGCATCTCCTGCCGGCTTCCCTGATTTCTCCCGACCAGCGCGTGTCGATGCACTTCCATTTTTCGCACGAGGAATACCTGGGAGCCGAACGCCTCCTCTATGGGTCTCTTGCGGACAAACGCTTCGAAGGCAAAGATGTGATTTCGCGATTGCCTTCTCGCGTGGAGGCTTCTTTCGCACCTGGTTCGATCGTCGAATTCGCCGTGCCGCGAAATGAGTTGAAGTTTTTCGATCGTGCGACGGAGAAACGCTCGGAGTCGCGGGTCGTCTCGTGGCAATAACACTGGGCTCCCGCTCAACTCCGGAATCCCGTGCCTGGTGGCTCGGCCAGGGAATGTTTTGTCCCGCGATGATCTACGTGCTCGCGGTAATCGGACTTCCGTTTGCGCTTGCCGTTGTGTACGCCTTCAGCGATATCAAAGTTGGGAGTGTTGGCTACCATTTTGTCGGCTTGCAGAATTTCAAAAGCATTCTACACAGCGCTACATTTCTTCGTGCACTCTACGATTCATTTATTTTCACGGTGGGCTCGCAGATTCTGGTGTTGGTGGGATCCACTTTGTTGGCGCTGGCGCTGGAGAAGAAGTTTCGTGGTCGCGGGCTCGTGCGTTTTCTAATGTTGCTGCCGTGGGTCGCGCCTGTTTCGATCGGTGCGATCGGCTGGAAATGGATTCTCGATTCGCTTTACAGCGTAATCAACTGGGTGCTCGTTCGTATTCCGATCCTTCATATGGACAAGTTCAATCCTCCGCAATGGCTGGGCGAACCTACGCTGGCCATGGCGTCTGTCATCTTGGTGCACACTTGGCGATTGCTACCCTTTTCTACGGTCATTTTGCTCGCGGGGCTGAGTGCGATCCCGAAAGAAATCCCGGAAGCGGCGGAAATTGACGGCGCCGGATTCTGGCGAAAAATGTTTCAGATCAACATTCCGATGCTACTGCCCATTCTGAATGTGGCGCTGCTCTTCGGCATTGTGTTCACGTTTACTGATATGACCGTCGTTTACATTCTCACTCGCGGCGGCCCGTACGACACCACGCAGGTGGTGCCGTCTCTGGCGTTCTTTACCGGCGTGCTGGGAGGAGATTTATCGGAAGGCGCTGCGATTTCGCTGTTCATGGTGCCAATCCTGGTAATCGTCGCCTACATGATGCTGCGCACGGCGAACCGCTCGGAGATAACCTGATGGCACGAGGTCGCGCTCGCGAGTTGTTGATGGCCGCCTGCCGCTGGATCGTCGTTGTGTCCTTCTCCGTTGCGCTGGCCTTTCCGTTCTACTGGATGTTCATTACCACTTTCAAGCAGGATGCTGATCTCTACAACACTGCGAACAATCCTTTCATATTCAATTTGAAACCCACGCTGGTGCACTTGCAGGTGCTCTTTCGCGACACAATGTACCTGCGTTGGGCGGGCAACACTGCGCTGGTCGGCGCGCTCGTAGTTTTGATCACGCTGGTGCTTTCGTTGCCCGCGGCGTACGCTCTCGCGCGACTCACGGGAAAATGGGGCGAGCGCATGGGCATCGCGATGTTTCTCACGTACCTCGTGCCGCCCACTTTGCTCTTCATTCCGCTATCTCGTGTCGTAGCAATGCTTGGCCTGCAAGACACGATTTGGTCGCTCGTGTTTGTGTACCCGAGTTTCACAATTCCATTCTCCACCTGGTTGCTGATGGGGTTCTTCAAATCGATTCCGCGCGAACTGGAAGACGCCGCGATGGTCGATGGGCTTACGCGCTTTGGCGCATTCGTGCGGCTCGTGGTGCCGATTTCGATCTCGGGCATCCTGACTGTTGTAATCTTCACCTTCACACTCGTAACGCAGGAATTTGTTTACGCTCTGACTTTCATCGCGCCGGAGAGAAACCAGATGGTAGGCGTGGGCGTGCCGACGTTTCTGATTCGCGGAGACGTTTACTTCTGGGGCGAGCTAATGGCGGCCTGTTTGATCACCAGCCTGCCCATCGCGCTTCTGTACAATCTGTTCCTCGACCGCTTTATAGCTGGGTTCACCGTCGGAGCGATCAAGTAGCGCCATCCAGCCATCGTCGTGGTCTGTTCGCGAAAGACGTAAGGAAGCCAACCAGCTTGAAACCCCACTCGACGTAACTGTTTCCCGGACTGATCTCGTGCAATGATTGCGGGACGCGAAAACATGCTAAAGCGACTGTTTGTCCATTACATCGGGGAAGAGGCGAAGCCCATGCTGCGACTCGCAATTCCGCTCGTCTGCGCAGAACTGGGTTGGACGACGATGTCGATCGTGGACACCATGATGGTGGGGCGCCAGGCGGATAGCGCGGTGGCGATTGGCGCGGTCAGCCTGGGGGGAATTCTCTACATCGCCGTCGCGATTTTCGGCACGGGTTTGATGCTCGGCTTGGACACTCTCGTTTCGCACGCCTACGGGGCCGGCGATTTAGAGGAGTGCCATCGCGTATTGGTGAACGGTGTTTACCTGAGCCTGGGGATATCCCCTTTTCTGATGGGACTCGTCTGGCTGTTCGGCCCGGTTCTGCGCTCGCTTCATATTGAAAGCGTCGTGCTGGGGCAGGCGATTTCATATCTGCATGCGTTGAACTGGTCGACGCTTCCGCTGCTGCTTTATTTTGTCTTTCGACGCTACCTGCAAGGGATGGATCAGGCCAAGCCGGTGATGTTCGCGCTGGTGTCCGCGAATCTGGTGAATCTGGCGGGGAACTGGGCGTTGATTTACGGTCATTTGGGATTGCGGGCGATGGGCACGGTGGGATCTGGATGGTCCACGTGCGTTGCGCGAATTTATATGATGTGCGTTTTGCTGGTTTACTGCGTTTATTATGACCGTCGCTATAAGACGGGTTTGCGCGAGACTCGCCGCCTGCCGGATTTTTTCCGTATCTGGCGGCTCGTGCAATTGGGTTTGCCTGCCGCAACACAATTCGGGATGGAAGTAGGAGTTTTTGCGGTGGCTACGGCGATGATCGCTAAGCTGGGCGCAGTGGCGCTGGCTAGCAATCAAGTAGCGTTGAACACGATAAGTTTTACTTATATGGTTCCGCTGGGAATCAGCGCGGCTGCTGCGGTTCGAGTGGGGCAAGCGTTGGGACGCACCGATGCGCAAGGCGCGAGCCGCGCGGGATGGACGGCGATGCTTCTCGGGACCGGGTTCATGGGAATCATGAGCATTCTCTTTTTGGCGGCGCCGCAGTATATCGTGCGGATTTATACGTCCGATCCGGCAGTGCTTCGCGCAGCCAGCACTTTGCTATTCGTAGGCGGTTTTTTTCAGCTTTTTGACGGAATGCAGACGGTAGCCACGGGAGCACTGCGCGGGGCTGGTGACACGCGAACTCCGATGATCTGTCACTTGATCTTTTATTGGCTGGTAGGATTGCCTTTGGGCGCGTACCTCTGTTTTCGTTTGGGATGGGGCGCGGCCGGCTTGTGGACCGGCTTGTGCGTAGCGTTAATTTTGATTGGTTGCGCGCTTCTTTACTTTTGGCGCCGCAAAGAGCGGTCATTCGCGACGCAGAGAGTTCCGTTGACGGCCGCGATACTGCATACTGATTAACGAACGATGCCTGACAAGATTTTCATGAAACGCGCCATTGCGCTTGCGCTCGAAAATGTGCAGTCGGATCGCGGCGGCCCCTTCGGGGCGATTATAGTGAAAGACGGCGAAGTTCTCGCCGAGGCTGCTAACTGCGTGACTTTGACGAACGATCCGACCGCGCACGCGGAAATAATCGCGATTCGCGAAACATGCAAAAAGCTGGGAGCGTTCCAGCTCCCCGGTTGTGAGATGTACTCTAGTTGCGAGCCCTGCCCGATGTGTACCGGAGCTATTTACTGGGCGCGACTCGCTCGCGTTTATTTTGCAAGCACTGCGGCGGATGCGGCGAAGGCAGGGTTCGATGATTCCCTTATCTACCAGGAAATCCAGCGACCTCATGCAGAGCGGAAAATTCCGATGATCCAGTTGATGCGAGAAGAATCGCTTGCGGCCTTTCGCGCGTGGGAGCAAAAGCCGGACAAAATCGGCTACTAGTAGTTAAAGTTTGCAACCTGGCAAAAGTCCCATTCACGGATTGCATTCCGGTTTGCGTTGTAACCATCGGATTCCTTTTCGTGTAATTTCGAGTGCGTCGATTGGGCCTCCCACTTCAATCTTTTTCGGGTGATAGTCCATGGTTAGCTGGACCAAGCGGATTGCCCAGCGCGCATCTCTATCCCTGAAGGGAACATTTCGCTCGAAAGCGGCCCACTTCCTCTGCTCGACCCTTGCAAAATGGGTCTTGTCCGCGACCACTTCGGTAACGATCTCGTTTCGCCCCAAAGCGGCAAATTGAATTGTTGAGCGGTGACGTTCGATATAAAAGTTCTGGGTGGCTTGTCGAGTGCGTGGATCGAATGCAATTTCTACCTGATACATTGCGGTAAGACCGTTTTCGAAACCTATGAAAACACCGGTCACGAATATATTGTTCTCCAACATGAGCTTCGAGCCTGAGGGATCGGCGGCAAGTGCTTGATTGATGTTGGCGACTATGTGGCCGCCCCAGTTTCTGGCTGCGGCTTTCAGAATCCGCGGACTGCGCGCTTTTTGCGCTTCCTTGAAGGCGTTGGAGGCTTCCATCTGCGCGTTCCAGAGCGGTTGCCCAGCGTGAGCGTGAATGATCGTCCCGGCGGCAGTGAAGACCGAATGGTCATCGAGCCTCACGATCTTGCAAATGTCGTCGCGATATTTACCCTTGTCGTCGAAGCCTCGACTGTCAACAGCGATGACAATCTTGGTTTGGGTCCAACCGATCACTACGACCGTGCCAGTGCTCTGATTGTCGAATTCCGCAGCCGAAATGGGAGCCAAAACGAAGAATATCAGCGCCGGCATTGTAATCTTGTAGTTCATGGTTCAAGCATGCGAGCATAACTTACATTCAATAAACGGAATAGCCGGTAACGGGTCGGCGTCGCAGGTGCGCGCTATCTCACGGTGAGGCTGAAACATGGTTGTAAAGCTCGGCGAAAACAGCTACGGGAATTCGCGCGTGCGTCTGCTACGCGTCTTGCGGCGAGAAGGGCGCCACGACATTAAGGAACTGACGGTCGCGATTCGCTTCGAGGGCGATTTCGAGTTGGCTCACACAAAAGGCGAGAACAGGAGGATTTTGCCGGCCGATACGATGAGAAACACGGTGTATGCGCTAGCGCGTCAGTATCCGGTCGAAGCGGTCGAGGATTTTGCGCAACATCTGATTGAACACTTTCTAACGTATAACGAACAAGTTTCCCGGGTAACGGTCGAGGCGTCCGAACATCTGTGGTCGCGCATTCCACATGGAACGAAACCACATGCCTTCGCGTTCACACGCGCTTCAGGACAGGAAAAGCGTACAGCAATACTGAATGGAACTCGTGATGGAACCACAATTCGCGCGGGAATCCAGGATCTGGATGTACTGAAAACGACGAAATCGGCTTTCGAGGGATTTCTGCGCGATCCGTACACTACTTTGAAGGAAGATCGCAATCGTATCCTAGCCACGACCATTCGCGCGGAATGGCTTTACGAAGACGATGAAATAGAATTCAGTCCCACTTGGCACAGCGTACGACAAACGTTGCTCGAAACATTTGCCGAGCACGACAGCCTTTCACTTCAGCACACGCTGTACGCCATGGGCGAAGCAGTCCTCGCCACTTTTGACCGGATACGGGAAATTCATCTTTCATTTGCCGATAAGAATTTCAATCTTGTTGATCTTTCGCCGTTTGGAATGGACAATTCGGCGGAAGTTTTTCTGCCTACTGAGGAACCCCAGGGTTTGATCGAAGCGACATTACGCAAGGAATGAGCGTCTTACCTAAAGACCCGTGTCTGAAAAGATCCTAATTGTTGACGACGAATCCGCGGCACGCGCAGCGCTGGAAGTGCTGCTGCGTCGAGAAGGTTTTGAAGTGCGCGACGCTAGCGACGGAGAGGGGGCGCTGGCGGAATGCGCTGCGTTCCGCCCTGACCTGATTCTTCTCGACATACTGATGCCCGGAATGGACGGGTTCGAAGTGTGCCGGCGAATCAAAGCCACGCCGGAAACCCGGCTGACTCCGGTAGTGCTGATCACCGGGCTTTCTGAAACTGAGGACCGGATTAAAGGAATTAACGCCGGCGCGGACGATTTTCTAAGCAAGCCGATCGACATGAATGAGCTGCTGGCTCGGACGCGTTCTTTGCTGAAGGTGAAGAATTACACTGACGAGTTGGAAAACGCCGAAGGAGTGCTGTTCAGCCTCGCTCGCAGTATTGAGGCGCGCGATCCCTACACGCGTGGGCATTGCGAACGGCTGGCCGAGATGTCCGCACAGTTGGGAGGACGGCTGGGCGTTTCAGGCGAAGACATCAAGGCGCTGCGCAGGGCGGGAATAGTACACGACATCGGTAAAGTGGCTGTGCCCGATTCGATTTTGCTAAAACCCGGCCCGCTGACGTACGAAGAAACCATGCAGATGCGAAAACATGCCGCGGTGGGCGAAAGTATCTGCTCGCCGCTGAAAACGTTTGGCATCGTGCTTCCGATCATTCGGCACCATCACGAGAAGTACGACGGGTCCGGTTACCCTGATAAGTTGCGGGGGGAAGACATTCCACTGACCGCGAGGATCTTGCAGCTTGCCGACGTATTTGATGCTCTCACCACTAACCGTCCGTACAAGACCGCGATTCCCTGGGAGACCGCGCTTTTGATGATGGACGCGGAAGCGGAACGCGGATGGTGGGATCGCGAGCTGTACGCCGCCTTCAGGGAAATGATTCTAGAGGTGAAGAAGCTTCCGGAACAACAATCTGTGACCACAATCGGAAATAGCGCACAGATTTAATTTCTTCAGCCGCCATCCTGATGTTGTGACTTGCCGATCCGTTCGTCGCCCGAGTAAATCACGAAGCGTCTTCCTCGCAAGAATCCAATCAGAGTAAGACGCAACTCGCGTGCCAATTGCACCGCGAGACTGGAAGGCGCAGATACCGAAGCGACGATAGGGATGCCGGCCGCGATGGACTTCTGTACAATTTCAAATCCGCCCCGGCCGCTCACCAACAGGACAGATTCTGTCAACGGGACGCGGCCGATCATCAGGGCCCACCCAATTACTTTGTCCACCGCGTTATGGCGGCCTATGTCTTCGCGCAAAACTTGCAACGCACCCTTGGAATCAAAAAGCGCGGCGGCATGCAATCCGCCTGTGCGGCGAAAAACGTCCTGCGCCGAGCGCAAAACTTCCGGGAGGCCCACCAGGAGCTCCGGGTCGAATCGAAAATCAGAGTTTGGCGCCGTAAGCAGGCGCGAGCGAACTGCGTCAATCGAAGCTTTGCCGCAAATACCGCAGCTTGAAGACGCGAAGAAATGCCGGCGCATTTTCGCAAGATCGGGAGTGGCTTCCCTGGTTAGCGTTGCCTGGACTACGTTGCCGGAATCGGCGCCCTCGCTTGGAACAACCGGCTGAAGTGAAATGATCTGTTCGCGGGACTGAACCAATCCTTCGGTGAACAGAAATCCGGCAGCAAGTTCAAGATCGTGGCCGGGCGTGCGCATAGTGACACTGAGCGGTTGGTCACCGATGCGAATTTCGAGCGGTTCTTCCGTTGCGAGGTAATCGTCCTTGCGACAAAGCTGTCCGTCGTCCCATTCAGAAACTTGCGTGAGATTAAGCTTACGAATTTTAGGCGCCACGCGGGTAGCTCCAGAGAACGCTCACGGCTGAAGAGCGGGTTCTTAGCATACATCCGAGAAACGCCCGGTTCGATGCGCAAAAAAAAAAACTGGCTCGGACCGACGGGGGGCGGCCGAGCCAGGAGGTATGTGATGAAGGACCGCGGAAAGTCTTGTAGAATTTCTTTCCCGCAGTGGCAGGGGCATTCTGCACGCACCTTGTTACTGTCGGATGAAGGCTCGGTAAAAACCTGGTAGTGTTCAGTTTCCGATAATGAGGCGACTTACCAGGAGTTAGCCGACTGAAGGGACCGGAAGGGCCGACGAGTCGCCGCGAGTCTGGTGCACAACTCATTGCTCATTTTCGGGGCGGAACGATTGCCGAAATACCGAAATAATTTGAGACTTGATGCGTATAGTAAGTTGCGGGTGTTCGGAGGCTCCTTGGCGGCCCGCCAGGTGGCATGATTCCACCAAAGGAAAGGTGTTTCCATGAACAAAAGACTTAGTTTTGTGTTTGTTGCACTGATGTTGGTTCCTGTTGCTCTGCTTGGGCAGGACAAGGCACCGGCGAAGTCTACTCCGCCGGCGAACCCGATTACCGCGAGCGAAAAAGGTTTTTATTCGTTTGTGAGTGGAGCGGTGGTCGGTGCCGCGCAGAAGATGCCGGAAGAAAACTACTCCTTCAAACCGACGCCGGCGGTTCGCAGCTTTGGCCAGCTCGTTGGCCATGTGGCCGACGCTTCGTACTCGTTCTGCTCGCAAGCCATTGGCGAAGCAAACCCAGTAAAGGACATCGAAAAAACGAAAACGTCAAAGGCCGACCTGGTGGCGGCGCTCAAAGACGGAGTGGCGTATTGCAACAAGGCATTCGACAGCATGACCGATGCAAAAGGCAGTGAGATGATTAAACTATTCAACTTCAACATAGCGAGGCTGACTGTGTTCTCGATCAACACGGCGCACACGGATGAGCACTATGGAAATATGGTGACTTATTTGCGACTCAAGGGCATCGTGCCGCCGACAAGTGAAAACCAGCCCGCACCAGCACCGAAGTAAGAGGCTGGAACACCTGACTCAGCGAACTGCCATGTCCTGCTAAAACACGCCGGGTGCCCGCGCGGAAGGTGTTGGCCACCCGCCACCGGCAAAGGCGAAGCGTTCAGCGTGGAAGGGTTGGCGACCCGCCGGAGGATTTCGTGCACAAGACAATATATTATCTGTTCGCGGTCCTTCCGCTTCGATCTTGATTCCAGCGATTCGTGTGCAAAGTCACCCGCCCAAACACGGTGCCGAACACGAAAAACTCGCCTATTTCGTAGGGAAATGGGTTTACGAGGAAGATGTCAAACCAACCGCTTATAGTCGCAGCGGAAAATATGTATATACCGAATCATGCGAATGGTTCGAAGGCGAGTTTGCCACGTCTGCAAGTCGTATTACGAGAACGGCGCGCCCAGAGCCTTGAGCATCATGGGCTACGACTTAGGCGAAAAGACCTACACTTATTTTCAGACGCACAGCAACGGCGAGGGCGGATTCTCGCGGGGAACGATTGACGGCGACATCTGGGTATGGATCGACGATTCGAAGATCACTCGCGGTCGCTTTACAAGAAGACCGTGAACTCGGACATGGCCACCTACACATATGAGATGGCCCGCGGTTCCGAACCCTGGACCCAGGTTACGGAAGGCAAACAATCCCGCCAAAAGTAGAAGGTCCGTTCACCCCAGCGAGCATCTGAGCAGAACATAGAAAAATGTCGCAAGGCGGGTGGACGACCCTTCCGCGTCACACCGCCCCGTTTTTCGTAGCGCCGGGCGGGTGGCGCACCCTTCCGCATCACGACCCACGTCAATCACAGCGCTGAACACGCGTGAGGGTGCCGCATCCCTTCGGTTCTTGAATGGGTGCGGGTTTGACCTTGCGCTACGAAAACCGAAGGGTTGGCCGCCGCCACCCGAAAAGCAAAATCCTTGATGTCATTGAATTCCGGTGTGATGTGGAAAAATGTGCCGCACGCCTATGGCTTTGTGAGTCCGAGCATCTTTGCGAGCTGGGCGTCGAGCATCCTCGCAGGAAGAAGTCTCGGCAGCGTCCAGTTCTTGAAACGCTTCGGCACGACCGCGTAGCGTGCCTTCGGTTTCGCCGTGGTGAGTGCCACATGGATTGCTTCGCCCAGTCGCTCAGGGGATAAGCCGTTAGTACGTGCTTCGGTGACGATGAACTTCTGGAAGTTCTGCACCGCCTCCCAATACTGGGTCTGTTTGAACTCACTCAGATCTTCTTTTGCGCCCTTGTCGTACATCGCCGTATTCACGGTCCCCGGTTCAATAATTACGACGTCGATGCCGAATAACATCAGTTCTCGCCGCAGCGCGTCCGACAATCCTTCGAGACCAGATTTGGAGGAGCTATAAGCACCGAGAAGCGGGATAGCAACTTTTGCGACGGTAGAGCTAATGTTCACGACGCGGCCGGCGGGACCCTGCCTCTTCTTATCCGTTCCCAAAAGAGGAGCGAAGGCTTGGATCACGACAAGCGGGGAGATCATATTGACTTCCAACTGCCGCCTGTACTCACTGGGCCTCAGATAAAGCAGTGGCCCACTCACCACAATTCCTGCATTGTTCACCAGGCCGACCAGATTCCTGTCGCCTGTCATGGAGCCGACTTTCTGGGCTGCTTGATTTACAGCGTCGGCGTCCGTAATGTCCATCAGGAGAGGCACGAAGCCGCTGCTGAACTCTTTTTGCAAACGATCGGCGTCAGCCTGCTTGCGGACAGAACCGAACACGCGAAATCCCTTTGAAACAAGCACCTTTGTGGTTCCCCAACCAATTCCGGTGGAGACCCCGGTGACCACGACATCTTTGCTGTCAGCCATGGCGTTTCCTCCAAGATAATGAGCCTACTATTGGATCTTGTGCTCGCGGAGTTTTTCGTAAAGAAACCTGCGATGAATACCTGGACGCTCCACAGCGTTGCTCTTGTTCCACTCCGCATGGCGAAGAGCACGCCCGCGAAGGAAGGTTCACTTTGGTCGCTCCGGGTGTGGGGACTTCGATTCGAAATCAGTGGACAGGCTGAGTTCTTTCCAGGACCTTGCTTCTTCTAGGCGTGCGAGGTCGTTTTTCTCCGCCCCGTTGTACGCATCGCTGCCGAGCAACAGTCGCAACGGAGGTTTCTCTTCCTGCGTCAGGCGGACGATCGCTTGAGCCGCCTTTTTCGGATCACCGGGCTGCTTACCGTTGTAATCGCGTTGAAACCTGGCGGTTGCTCCAACAGTCGAGTCGTAGTCGGGATTTCCTTCGCTCAGTTTGGTGGAACTGCCGGCGAAGTCGGTGCGGAAGCCACCCGGCTCAACGATGGTGACCTTGATGCCTAGCGGCGCCACTTCGCGCGACAACACTTCTGAGAAACCCTCGACACCCCATTTCGCAGCCGAATAGGGCCCACGCCCTGGAGGCCCGATCCTTCCGCCCATCGACGAAAACTGAACAAAATGACCGGCTTTCCTTTGGCGAAAGTACGGAAGAGCGGCCTTGGTCACGATGATCGTCCCGAAGAGATTCGTTTCGATTTGCGCGCGAAAGTCCAACATCGGCGTGTCTTCGACGGACGAGAGATTGCCGTATCCTGCGTTGTTGATGACAACCTCCAGCGAGCCAAAGGCACCGATCGCCGCCTTCACTGCGCTTGCTGCCGCGGACTCGTCGGTCACGTCCAGCGCGAAGAGCTTGATCTGGTCACCGTGGCGCTCCGATAGGTCATGTAGAGACTCGATGTCCCTAGCTGTCGCCAACACTTTATTACCCGCCGCAAGGC
>DATNLC010000078.1:0-61368 GCA_035603075.1 Candidatus Acidiferrales bacterium
GCTCGGCGGAAATAACGGGCAGGCGAGCTCGATCAATAACCGTGGACAAATCGTAGGATTCGCGGAAAACGGCGCCCTGGACGGCACCTGCACGGCTGGCATAACGAATAATCGGATTGCGCTGCCGGCGATTTGGGAAAATGGCACCGTCAAGCCTCTTCCTTTGGTGACTGGCGACTTTGACGGAGACGCGTTTTGGATCAACGACCTGGGCCAAGCCGTAGGCTACTCGGGAAACTGCCTAGTAGCGACTCACGGTGCAACGTGGGAGCACGGCGTCGTCTCCACGCTTCAAGACCTCGGAAATGGCGCTATCGCTCAGAGCATTAACAACCGCGGGCAAATAGTTGGGCAAATCGGCAGTGCTGATGGCTCAACAGCCATTGGTGGCGTTTGGCTGAACGGCAAAGACGGCGCAGTCACAGGTATCGTGCTTCCGCAGGGAGATGCTATAGGTCTCGCCTCCGGCATCAACGACCAGGGCCAAGTGGTGGGAAGCACGCTGGACTCCAACTTCAACTGGTCCCATGCATTCATCTGGCAGAACAATGTCCTGACCACCCTTGACACGGTGTTTCCCGCCAGTGCCAACCTCAACCCAGTCATGGGTAACAAGATCAACGACCGCGGACAAATCTCAGGCATGGCAATCGTAATCAGCGGGCCGCATAAGGGCGAAATCCACGCCTTTCTGGCAACCCCTGTGAACGAAAGGATCGAGAAGTCGGTTGCAGATGTGGCACCTACACACCAGACAGCCAATTTGCCTGCCAATATTAACAAACAGCTTCTGCAGAAATTGGGGGTCGGCCGCTTCCAGCATTAAAGGGTATTTTCGGAGCTTCCGCAGCGTGCTTCCGAGCCGCACGCTGCGCGCAGACGCAAGACCGAAAATCGTGCGAATGTTTACCGCAAGCTGGCGCGAAGAACGATGTGAACGCGTTTGCCGCAAGATCTACGCGCCAACCTACCTGCGGCAGATTAAGCAAACGCGGTCTTCCAGATCAGACTTCCGCAGTCAGTCAGTTTCCGATCACCGATCGTTTGAACCGCACGTGCTTGCAGGCGTTATTGATTCCTTCGCTGTTGGGCACGCGCTGTCGAGGGCGGAACGTGGCCCTTCAGCCGCATGTACACGGCGAGGTTGCCGTAATGCTCGTTGTTGTGGGCGATGTTGTACATCAGCACGGCGCCCCGGACAGTACTAGTCGACCCCGTCCCACCAACATTCGCAATCTGCATCCTCTGAACGAAGTTGGCATCGGTGGTCGCTGCGTACACTCTGTCGCAATAGGCCAGCGAATCGTTCAACGCCTTAACGAGTGCCGCCTTGTCAGTGATTTGCTCGTAGTCTGTGGTTGCAGGCGACTTCTCGCCCGCAACCTGCGAACAAAAGAAAAAGTTCGCATCGACCACGTGACCGATAATCTGACCGAAGGTTCGCACCTGCGGCGTCGGCCGATAAGCGTATTCATCCGCAGGCATGCTCTCTGCCGCTTCCGCTAGATTTCGACGAATCATCCCTTGCATCGCCTTCGTACTGCCCGCCAGCGAGGGCGACAACTCAACGGGATAGCCCGCGTCCGTCGTTTGAGCGGAGGCCACCGGCAAAGTCACATACGCAAACACAAAAGTCAACATAAGCAGACGCAGCATCGGGTCGCCTCCGTTCGCCGTGCGAATCGTTTTAACCAGCGGCGGGTGGCCAACCCACCGCGCGGTACCAGACGTCGCCCGGAACGAATTCCCCTGCATGGATTAGGCCGTTTCCCCAAAATTTACCAGTGCCAGAAAAATTCCAGCCATACAATTATTGCCCCCACATACAACGCAAACCCCAAATTAATAGACCATCCCAGCCAAAACGCCCATTGGATTGTCTTTAAGGAAATCAGCGCCAGCACCAGCACAGGAAGTTCGCAACCAAACACGTAGAGAAACTGCCGCCGATTCGCCTCGATCGCTGCCTGCCCGATTCTTGGATCCTCGTAAGCTAGTCCAACGATGGCGGCCGCAACTACCATCGACGCGCCAGCAACAAGCGCGCCCGACCTCAGTTGAGGGCGACGCAACAACGGTGCCGCGATCATAATCGCAATGCCCAAAAGCAAGATAATCGCCAACATCGCCTCACCAACTCCACGCGTCACTTCCGCAAATCTAAAAGATATTCAAAATCGAGCGCGTGGCCAACTCTCGCACCTTTCGTCGCTTCCTCTTTTTCGCAGGCCCGCCTCTCGCCTCGGCTCCTTCGACTTTGCCTTTATAGATTTCAATGTAGCGCCGAACTTCAGCCCGGCATCTTGCTTCTGATTTTGCGGGTGCCGCGCTCCTCTTTTTTTGAGGGGTGCGGGTTTTGACGACCCGCTTGACTATGCGTCGGCGTCCCCGCTGGCTCCTTTGCCTTGCTCTCGCAGTTGCAGTCCGTAGCGCCGGGCTTCAGCCCAGCATCTTGCTTTGCCGTCGCTTTTCATAGCGCTGGCTTCCAGTCGGCTCTTTTGGCTTCCTCAACGGCGCGCCCCACCCGCCCCTTCTTGTCTAAGAGTTCAATGTAGCGCCGCGGTCTTCAGCGCGGCATCTTGCTTTTGAAGAAGAGAGTTGTCAAGCCACGCACAGATAGAGCGAGACCGGAGTATAATGCCCCCGGTTTAATCGTCGAAAAACAAATCTCGGATAAACGCAGACCGAAGGGGCGCGACATGCGGCATTCACACTTAAGCGATGGAAGAAGTCGATTTGACCGCCGGGACTTTTGCAAGGCTGCCGGCGTTGCGGCCGCCGCCGGGATAGTTCCGGCAAGCCTGGAAAGCTTGGTGGCTCACGCGGACTTTACCAAGGAGCAGCGTGACAAGATGACGCCCGACGAGATCATCCAGCAAATGAAAGATGGCAACGAACGCTTCCGCTCGGGCAAACCGCAGCATCGAGATCCCATGCGCGAAGTTAAGGCCACCGCGAAGGGACAGTATCCCGCCGCGATTGTCCTCAGCTGTATTGACTCGCGAGTCCCCGCCGAGTTGGTTCTCGACTTTGGTATCGGTGATATCTTCAGCGGTCGTGTAGCAGGCAACGTTGCTGACGAATACTTATTGGGCAGCATGGAATTCGCTTGCAAGGTCGCAGGCTCGAAAGTCGTGCTTGTGATGGGACACACCGCCTGCGGCGCCGTCAAGGGTGCCATTGACGACGTAAAGCTCGGCAATCTCACGGCGTTGTTGACCAAGATCCGTCCGGCCGTGGAAGCCACTAAGTTCACCGGAGAGCGCTCGTCCAAAAACTACGCTTTCGTAGACGCTGTCGGGCGAACGAACGTCTCAATGACTATCGCCAACATCCGTGAAAAAAGCCCCGTCCTTCACGACCTCGAATCCAGCGGTGCCATAAAAATTGCCGGCTCGATGTACAACCTTGAAACGGGAACGGTCGAGTTCCTCTAGCACCGGACAAATACGACGGACACCGGGTAGTACAGCTTTTTATTACCGTTTAGCGTTGACGTGACGCGCGGGCGGATAGTTCGACACCACCAGTTCACCACATTGTTCCGTCGACCAGTACGGCGTGCCGCGTGGCCAACCCTTGCGCGTTTGCGTTCCCGCTTTTCGCAGCGGCGGCTTCCAGCCGCCTCTTTTGACTTCTCATTCCTTCAGCGCCGTAGGCGCGGCAGAATGAACGGCCGGGAACATGTCTGACACTTTAGACCGGGCGCATTCCTGACACTTTTCCTCTGTTGCTCCGAGGGGATGAGGTGCAGGGGAAGGAATGCCCCAGCCCCGTCGGTGCGACACCAAAAGTTCGAACGGGGGTCATACATCGGCGAGCGTCAGAGGGCGGGGTGTCTTGCCATCGATGTCTGTAAAGCCATATTCCTTGGCGATGGCGGCGGCCACTAACACTTTCCCGCTGTAGCGGAGCACATCCGGATCGGCCGCAAGGGCGGCCACCGCACGCCCGATGAACTCGGGAGATTCGGAATTGGTCAAGTCGAGCCACTTTGCTGCTTCCATGACCTTTTCCGTCCGGACCAGTCCCGGGTAGATCGAAACAACCGCGACGCCGTACGGTTTCAGCTCGGTCGCCATGTCGGCAGTCATCTTGTCCGTCGCAGCTTTCGACACACCATAAGCGACGTTGCCGATGTGCTTCTGCGCCGCCCAAAACGAGATATTTACTATCAGTCCCCGCCGCCGCGCAATCATAGTGGGCGCGGCAAGCTGACTCGCCTGGTAGTGCGCTCGAGCGCCCGCGCTGAACATTGCGTCCCAACGCCAGAGCGGCTGCTCCCAAAATGGCTTGGACCAGGTAAAAGCACCATCTTCAATCATGCGCTCGTAGCCGCCCCACACGTTGTTCACCAAAATGTCGATCGCGTTGGCCTCGCGGACGATCAGGTTGAACGCCGCTTCCACCTGGATGTCGAGTTGATGGTCGCAGCGGATGCCCGTGATCCGTTCATCGAGACGCTCGTGATCCGGCGCTGAACGGCCCGTGACGAATACGCGCGCGCCGCGTTGAGCGAGCTCGCGCCCGATGCCTCGGCCAACCCCTTTGGTGGCTCCAGTCACTACCGCAACTTTTCCGTCTAGATTCATACCCGTATTTGTACGGAACCGAAGGGTCGGACGTACTGGAAAAATGTGCTAGCACCCACGAGCTTCAGCGCGGCTTGTCCTAAGCACAACGAAGGGCATCTCGCATTTGCCGTTGCCCTTAGTAGCGCCGCCGCCCCCGCCGGCTCTTTTGACGTCTTCAACGCCGCCCCGCTCGCCGCCCCTTTCTTGTTCAAGATTTAAATGTAGCGCCGCGGTCTTCAGCGCGGCATCTTGCTTTTTCCGTCGCCCTTCGCAGCTCCGCCGTCCTGCTTTTCGTAGCTCGGCCGTCGCCGACTCTTTTGCCCTCGCGTGTCTTCAGCGCCGTAGGTGCGACACCGACGCAGCTCCCGCTGGCTCAAGCTCCGCCTGAAAAAGTCAGACACTCACCGCCGGTGCAAACCTCGCCGCACGACGCTGCACGAGATATTCTGCGACCATCAACGCCGACCCGGCAATTGCGAGAGTCTCCAGAGCTTCGCCCCACAGCCCAAAATTATGTGGATCGCGAAGTAGTACCGGCAGCCACACCAGCAACTCGAAGCCGAGCAGCATCGCCGCAGTCAAACGAGCCGCGAGCACCGCCATCACCCCAGTAAGCACAGCGATCGCCGCAAGCGCAAACGCAATAGTAGTTGCGACGAACCAGAAATACCCTCCAGGCGGCAGCCATTTCGGAACAAGAGTTATCGTCCCATTGGGATAGAAAATCTGTTCCAGCGCGAACGAAACAAGACAAAGTCCGAACCCGTAGTAGCCGATCTGTCCCAACCTTCTCTCTCGATCCGTACCGATCGCACCGCTACACGCATACAGAATCAGCGCCCCCGCGACATACGAGAATTGTTCGAAGAAATTGCCGTAATTGTTGTAAACGCGCGGCCCCTGAACGATCAGCGGTATCGCCAGCAAGCAGAAGATGAAGTAGATCGCACCCAGCCCGACAGCCCCCGCTCGCGCCGTTCTCGGCCATAGAACGGCCAGCCCCGCGAGGATTTCGATGATCGCTATGATGTAGACCTTAAACGCGAAGTGGGACACGCCTACAAGCTGATCGTAGTTATGCGACGCCAACGCAGAAATGCCCGACCCAATCGTCGCCGCTCCAAAAAGGTAACGCCCCACAGAATATTTCATCGCACCGCCTCAGCCCCCACCCAGTGCCCCCACCTTATATCAACGAAATCCACCCGCGTCACCTGCTTCCGCCTTGTTTCTACTCTGGGCGCGTCTTGCCGTAACACATCCCGTAGGGGACATCAAGCCCAGCCAACGGATTCGCCTTTCGTAGCGCCTGCGTCCTCGCCGGCTCTTTTGACTTTGCTGATTGGATGACGTTGTCGCATGCTTCGTTTTTTGAAGTGTGCGGGTTTAGAGTCATCGATAACTCATGCGTTCCCACGGTGACTGGATCTGGCCATGACAAACCTGCGCCGTGGTACAGTTTTCGAACGGAGGGAACCGATGAAGTTTCTGCGACATTTACTCGTACTGCTGCTTTTTAGCTGCGCTTTCGCCCACTTCACAATGGGCCAGCAAGTCTTGAAAGTAAGGATTGATGCGAAGGAACTAGACCGCGCGCTGCTTTTCCAAAAACTCAACGAACACGGCGCGGATCACCACATGAAGTTTGAACTTGTGACCCAGGGCTACGATTATCGAGTCGCCTACGGAACAGGACAGGCCGTCGCTCCGGCGCCTTATGGTCCCGTGGTTGCAACCGCGTCGGTGACGAGGGTGTTTGATGCGAAAGGCGCCGAGCTTTTTAATTTCACTCGCGACAACCGCAAGACCGACGCCGGCGCCGCCAACGCCACCGCCAAGGAAATTATCAAACGCATACGCCTGTTGCGCGCCGCCGGCTAGACCTTTTGGAGTGCGGGAGCTTGCTCCCGCTTTTACTCCCGGACGCGTGCTGCCATGGCAGCGTCGCGTAGCGCCGTTACGCCGACGGATTCTTCAAAATCGCCGCCAAAGCCCGCAACCGTGCCGCGTCCGCCGGACTCTTCGCCAAGTTCGCGTTTTGTTCGAGCGACGCTGCCATTCCGCTCAGTTTCGTCGTCTTACCCTTATTCATGTGCGAACTCTCTGCGGCATCGATCGCTTTCCGCAACCCCGCGATTCGTTCCGCCGGCAAAGCTTGCGATCTTTCCAACTGATCCAAGTACGCCTTTGCCACTACCAACTTCGCAGGCCACTCGAGTTTCTGTTGGTTCTGCACATTCAACGTTCCCACCTGCACCGTCTTCGCCGCGTCGATTTCATTCTGCGTCAGAAATTTCGTCGGCGTCAGTTCAAAAATATCCAACCCGCGCGCAATCTCCGAAGCATAGATGTTTCCGTTGTACCAGTAAGCGGACCAGTCGCCGCCCAGCACCAGCATTTTCGGATCGATTGGCCCGCGGTCAAAGTACGCAATCTCGAAAGGGTGAGCTGCATCTGTGAAGTCCATTATCGACACGCCGCCCTGGTACCAAGCCTGCACTTCGATATCGCGGCCGGGAACCGGGATCAGCGAGCCGTTGTGCGCCACGCAATTCTCTGTGTCGCTTTGCGCTGCCGGCATTTTGTAATAGCTCGCGAACGCCAGCTTGTCGTTACTCAGATTGAAAATCGCGTCCGAGCCCCACTTGTTCGGATCGTTCGGTCGGCACCGCGCCCCCAGCCCTCCGCCCCACTCATCGGTAAACACAACTTTGCTCCCATCGTTCGAGAACGAAGCCGAATGCCAATACGAATAGTTCGGATCGTTCACCGCATCCACGCGCTTCGGATGTACCGGGTCCTTAATGTCCAACAAAATTCCATTTCCCGAACACGCGCCTGCCGCCAAACCGATCGCAGAGTACACCGTGATGTCGTGGCACTGGTTCGAATCCTGAGGCTTCGTCGTCTCTTCCTTGTCATGGCTGCCGCCGTTGCTCAATCCATTCAACGCACCCGTACGCGGATCGATGAACACACGAGGGCTCGACACGATCTTCGCGTCCTGCGGCGACGCCACCGGAACCTGGATCACTTCGATGCGAAACAGCGCTGTATTCGGGTCCTTGTCCGGCGCTTCGCCCGAGCATCCCGCCAGCTCATCTGCCTGCCGCACAAACGACGTCCCCGAAACATAGATGTAAACGTTGTTCTTGTCGTTCGGATCCTGCACCAATGTGTGCGTATGCGAGCCGCGGCAAGTCTGCACTGCCGCCACTTGCTTAGGATTCTTGATGTCCGAGATGTCGAAGATCCTCACACCGCGAAAACGGTCCTTTTGCGCAACCGGCAAGCGGCGCTCTTTCTCATGTCCTGCAGCCGGAGGAGGTTCCGGCGGAAATCCCTGCTCGCCGCAATCCAGCCGTCCATTCGGCATCTCCACCGACATGAACAATAAATTTTTGTACACCGACACGTCGCCTTGCCCGCCCGGGCACACCAGCGAAGTTACCAACGCAGTCTGCGCCGGGTTCGAAATGTCGTAAATATTCACGCCGTAGAAATTGCCGAGGAAGAGGTGATTGCCTTGGAACGCCAAGTCCGAGTTGGCAAACGCGAGTTGCGCGATAACCATCTGGAACGGCTTCGGCATCTTCGATAGATCGCCGCCTATGCCGAGCTGGCTGAGCGTCTTCTTCACCCGAGGATCGTCGGGATCAACGGTGCCCAGTTCGAACGCCGCCGGCTTCTTCACCAGCTGCAGGTGCTTGATGCCCACCGCCGCTTCGCCTGCGTCATACATTCCCGGCGACAGCTTGAAGCGTGGATCGTTCACGTCCGATCCCGTCATCCCCGCCGGCAGCGGCGGAGCAGGCTGTGGAGCAAATGGATTCATTGGCGCTTCCGGCGCCTTCGCGGGTGCTGGCGCGGACGAAGCCGGTGGCGCAGCAGTAGCAGGCTCCTGCGCCTGCATTCGGCCCACACCGCAGCACAAAATGATCGCAGCCAACGCTGCACGAAAACCAATACTGGGCAATCGGTTCATCGTTTCTCCTCTAAGTTTTTTTCTCTAGCATTCCCTGCATAATTTTGATCTCCGCGCGCTGCCCGCTGTCCACATCCGTCGCGAAGTCAAACAGTTCGCCATCCTGTCCCGCTCCCGCCGTGTTGAATAAATCTTTCACCATAATCAACGCCCCATTGTGATGCTGAATCATCCCCACCAAAAATAATCGGTCGAACTCCGCGCCTTTGGCCTTCCGCAGCGCATCCATCTGCTCGGGTGTGAGCATGCCCGGCATCAGGGCCATGGGCTTCCCCGACTTATCCATGTCCGGCATCCCCTCCATCGCCATCGACATCGACACGGATTCTCCCCGCGCCGCCAGCCACCGTTGCATGAACTTTATCTCGTCCGACTGCGAACTGCTGATCCGCGCACCCAACGACCGCAGCTCTTTGTTCTCCGTGTGCGAAGGAATCAGCGCCGTCATTTCCACTGCCTGCGAGTGATGCATGATCATGCCCTGCATGAACTCCACATCCGCTTGCGACAGCGGCGGCAGCGTCCCCTTTGTCGAAGAGGGAAGTGTCTTGCTCGGCTTTCCCGGCGCTCCCGGCTGCACCACCACCGGCCCCGTCGCCGAACCACCACCCTGTTGCACGCGCGCGGCCGCAAAAACAAAACCATTAGCCGAGCACGCATCAGCAAAGGCCAGCCCTGTGAACGCGCACACGCAAATCAGCAACCCGCACAACGCTGCAAGTCCTGGCGCAACCAGCGACGTGCGCCCTGACGCGAACCAGCAAAGCTCCCATTTCCGTACATACCTGGACATTTTCACTCTTCCCACACTAAAGCCAATTCGTCGCGTTCCTGGTTTTCGCTTTCAACGTAGCGCCGGCGTCCTCGCTGGCTCTTTTGACTTGCTTGCCCGCTTGGCGAAGCCCGTCACTTTACTCGGCGCCGTTTCCTAGGGGCGCAGCATGCTGCGCCCGCTGCGGCCACGCCCAGCCCATTTGCGCCCCGCCATCAGGCCCCGCGAAGCGCCTTCGCCTTTCGTACCGCCGCCGTTCCTAGAACGCGATTCAGTTGACGTCTCGCGTCTGAGCCTCAAAGCTGTCCGCCACTCATTGCCCACGCGCAAGCCACACACACCCGTCTCGCGCCTTCAAAATCCCCGGGAGTTTTTGGCGAATCCGGGTAGGGAGTCGTAAGTCTAGCAGCCAAACACAATCGCGCCAGGAATGTCAGTTGATCCATCTTTCCCCGCCGTCGCCCAAAACCGCAACGCGACAGCCGGCTAGGTAACTACATCGCCATTCACACCGAACCCCGCAGCATAAACCAAAACCAAGCCCGGAGCAACGCTTAGAACGCGCGTGTTTTCGTAGCGCCGCGCTTCAGTCTTGCTTGTCCTGAGCGCGGCCGACGAGCGTCCGCGCCTCTGCCCTGAAGACGCAGCAAGACGGAGGCTGTGATATGCTCCGGCGAATCCAGAAGCCAAATTGAAATCCGGTTCAAGGTCGCGATTCTTTTTAAGAGGGGATCTTCATGGAGCATAAGAGCAAGCTCACGTTCGCGATAGCCGGCGCGATCCTGGCCGTCATCGGCGCCACAGTCATTTACGCGCAGGATCACGCGCAAGACAAGTACTCTCTGATATCGCCGAGCCGAATCGCGTTCTCCGACTTCAGAGGATACGAGGACTGGGTGGCGGCCTCTTCCGCGCGCGTCGAAGGAACGCTCAAGGTAATCGTCGCCAATCCGACCATGATCAAGGCGTACAAGGCCGGCGTCCCCGGCAACGGCCAGCCTTTCCCGGACGGCTCCATGATCGTGAAGCTCCAGTGGAAGTCCAAAAAGAGCACCGAGGCTCCTTTCGCTGTCGAAGTGCCGGACGTCTTTTCCCAAGCTTTCGTTATGGAAAAGGACAGCAAGAGATTTCCGAAAAGCAACGGGTGGGGTTACGCAGTGTTCAACTACGATGCCACATCGGACAGGTTCGCCGCCGATCCCAAAAGCCTCTCAGACTGCGGAAACACCTGCCATACCGCGGTGAAGACAAAGGATTACATCTTCCACCCATACCAAAAGCGTTGACCCCCGCCTGCCCCGAACATCAACACCCCGCTGAGATCAGCAACGTCGTAGGGGCGCTGCTTTCTGCGCCCGCTGGCGCTCCGCCCATCCTCAACAAATGGCGCGATCCGGTTTTCGTAGCGCCGGCGTCCTCGCCGGCTCTTTTGACTTCCTCGCCCGGTGCGACTAACTCTCGTTGAAATAGTCCCTTTTAGATTTTGCCCGGAACGGAATGAAAAGGATCAGGCTGAGGCGTAACCGGATTTTCCTCCGGACTCGGAATGTCCAGATTCACCACCACCGGTTCCTGCCCGCTGCGCACGATCACAGCTTCCACCGGCTCGTCCTTTTTCGCGTTCAACTCCTGGTGCGGCACATACGGCGGAACGTACACAAAATCCCCCGGCCCAGCTTCATCCACAAACTCCAGCCGATCTCCCCATCGAAAACGCGCGCGCCCCCGAACAATGTAAATCACCGTCTCCAGCTCGCCATGATGATGCGGCCCCGTCTTCGCATTCGGATGCACCACCACCGTTCCAGCCCAAAGTTTTTGCGCGCCGACGCGAGCATGCGAGATCGCTTCAGCCCGCGTCATTCCCGGAGTCTGCGCCGTGTCGCTGCTCAACTCGCCGCTTCGCACAATTCGCAGCCCATGCTTTCTCCAATCAGTTTTTTCGCCGGCATTCGCATCGCCTCCCATGCACTCCTCCGTTTCTCCTAGCTCTGCGGCTGCGGAACAGTTTACTCGCCGCAAGTGGGCCAGGAAACCGATTCGTCGCCGAGCCGCCCGCCTAAGGAATGCTCTTCCCATCCAGCAAAACTTCACTATACTTCGCGACATGAACCGACCAAAAGCCGTCGCGCATCTCCGAAAGCGAAGAATCATCTCCGCCTTCATCGTCACTGCACTGGCGCTCTTCGCCTGGCATTTTTACGCCTACGGACAGGACAAATCTCAATTTCCCGAAGGCTATGACGCCGTCCAAGCCGCGCCCGACACTCACAAAGTTATTTTCGAAAACGACTTCGTGCGCGTCCTCGAAGTCACCATGCCGTCCACCGGCACGACGGTTCCGATGCACCATCACCGTTGGCCAAGTCTGTTTCTGGATTGGGATACCGGCGGCGGGACGCCGCACTTTCGTTACCGTCGAGGGGACGGCACCGTCACCGACCACCCAAGCCACGACGCCCCCGTTCATCCCGGCGCCTGGAGCGTGCACTGGATGCAGCCAGAGCCCATGCACTCCATCGAATTGGTAGACCGGCCCAAGACCGACGTCCCTCGATCCGGTGACCCGCCCAGCCTGCGCGTCGAAATCAAATGCCACCCGTAAGCACGCCGCGGAGATCGCTTCGAACCTTCCAACCGCCGCTAGATTTTGAGGCTAGATTTTGACGTTACTGATCTGAATGGTCGGCAGGGAATCCGTGTAATTCGGCACGTCGCCCCGAATTTGCGCTGCATGAGGCCCGAATGCCTTCTGAAAAGCTTCCACCGACTCGAACGAGAGATGCCCCACAGCGAGAAACGGCGCCGGTGAGCCCGGAGTGCCCCCGGCGATCCCTTCGTCAACCGTCACCTGCAAAAGCGCCGGCCCCAGCAACCCGCGAAGCATCGGGATGTGTTTCGTAGTGTAGTAAGAAATATCAAAATGGCTCCCCGGATTGTTCGGGTAAAGCACGCTCACTCGAATCATTTCGCCTCCAAAAACGTCAGCGAACTATAGGCCGCCTAGCAAGCCTTCGTCAAACGCGGCGCGCTTGCGCCCGCCCTTTTGACATCGGGATTCTGCCTCAAGATTTAAATGTAGCGCCGCGGCCTTCAGCGCGGCATCTCGGCGTTGCCGTTGCCCTTCGTAGCGCCGGCTTCCAGCCGGCTCTTTTGACTGCTTCAAACCTTCGTCGCTCGGCTGCACCGCGCCGGCCAATTTCTTCGTAGGGGCGCAACATGCTGCGCCCGGTGAAGCGAAGCCCAGCCCCTCTGTGGCGCGCCGATCAATTCCAGCAAAACACCGCGTTACTCGTGCCGCAGCGCCACAATCGGATCCACGCGCATCGCCCGTCGCGCTGGTATAAAACAGGCAAAGAGCGCCACCGCGCACAGCAAAACCGCCACGCACGAAAACGTCAGCGCATCCGTGCTGGTCACTCCAAGCAGCATGCTCCCCAAATACCGCGTCAACGCAAATGCAGCCGCCAATCCCAGCGCCACCCCGACAAACGTCAACCGCAGCCCGTGCCCGAGCACCAATTGCAGAACGTCCTGCTTGCTCGCGCCCAATGCCATCCGCACTCCGATTTCATGTGTACGCTGCCGCGTGGTGTAAGCCGTCACGCCGTAAATTCCCACCGCCGCCAGAACCAGCGCGAGCAACCCGAACGCGCCCACAAACGTCCCGGCAATCCGCTGCGGAAAACTGGTAATTGCCTCGCTCGATTCGAGCGTGCTCACGTTGTACACAACCAGGTCCGCGCTCAGCTCATGTACCGTCTGTTCCACCGACTTGCTCATCGCCAACGGATCACCCGTCGTTCGCGCAATCACGTTCATCGCCGACCCACCCGGCTGATTCAAAAGGTTAACCTGGTAATGCGGCAAATACAGAAATGGCGTCGGCTTTTCATTCAGGCCGACCACTTTGCTGTCGCGCGCCACGCCCACCACCGTGAACCATTCGTGCGTCAAGTCCGAGTTCACTTGTTTTCCCAGCCCTTCCTGATTCGGCCAGTAGCGATTCACAAATGTTTCGCTGACGATCGCTACGCGTTGCGAACTCATGTTGTCCTGCATCGTGAAGTCGCGCCCCTTCACTATCGGAATCTGCAGCGTCTGAAAATAGTTTGGCGTGATCATGGCCGCCTGCGTTTCCATCGATTCGTCCGCCTGTGGAACGTACCCCTCCGGCTTCACGCTCGACGAACCTCCGAATCCCAGCGGCACGCGGTTCGACAGTGCCGCCGACTGTATCCCCGGCATCGCATCCAATTTTGCTTCCAATTGCCGATCCAACGCCGCCGCTCTCTCGTCCGAATATCCCGAAGTGAACGCATCGTAGGAAGAGATCAGCACGTTATGCGAATTGAAACCGGGATTAATCTGCTGCGCGCTCAGAAAGCTTCGAATGAACAATCCCGCGCACACCAGCAGCACCAGCGACAGCGAAATTTGCGCCACCACCAGCCCGCTCGCCAGCCGCGCTCTCTTCATCCCGCCAGATGCGCTGGCCGCTTCCTCTTTCAACACCGCCACTGGAGCTTCGCTCGAAGCTCGCAGCGCCGGCAAAATCCCGAAAATCACGCCGGTGATCAGCGAAATCACGAACGCCGCAATCAACACCGCGCGGTCCACCGGAACGCCGAGCGCGATCGGAAAATCCGTCACTGGAATGAATTTCATGAACGTTCCCGCGGTCCAAGTCGTAATCAGCAGCGCCACCGCTCCTCCCGCCAGCGACAGCAGCAAACTTTCCGCCAGCAGTTGCCGCACCAGCCGCCACCTGCTCGCACCCAGCGACATGCGAATAGCCATCTCGCGCCTTCGCCCGACCGACCGCACCAGCATCAGATTCGCCACGTTCGCGCACGCCAACAGCAGCACCAGTCCCGCGATGGCCATCAGCATCGGCAGCAGCGTCGAGAGAAAAAAGTTCAATCCGAACGGGCTGCGCCATAGCGGATACACCGACACGCTGTCGTGCCCTCTATGTTCCTCCGGAAAACTCTTCACCTCTGGTTGCAACAACACCGTCATTTCTTCTTGCGCCTTCTCCGGCCGCACACCCGGCTTCATTCGCCCAAACGCGAACAGCCAGAAATAGTGGTGATCGTGAAGCAAGTCGCTCCGCGGCACCAGTTGGTCCACCATCGCGATCGGAAGCCAAATCTCCGTTCGCACTCCCGTCTGGCTCCCCTGAAACACCGCTGGCGTCACTCCCACGATGGTGTATGGGTGCTGGTTCACTTCCACTTGCTGGCCCACTACATTCGGACTCGCGCCGAAATGCGTTTGCCACAGGCGGTAGCTGATCACCGCCACCGGCGCGCCGCCCGGCTTCTCGTCCTCTTCGGGCAGAAAAGCGCGCCCCAGGACTGGCCGCACGCCCAGCACATCGAAATAATTCGCAGTCGTTACCATTCCCCAAATGCGATCCGGTTTGCCTTTGCCCGTCAGGCTCAACGAAGTGATATTGCAAGCCGTGATGCCCGTAAAGCTCTTTTGCCCGTTGCGCATCGCTTGGATATCCGGATATGTAAACGCGAACGGATTTTCGCCCGCCTTGCTCAGCGTGAGCGCCACAACTTCGTTCGGACTGGAAAGCCCGGGAACCGGATTTAGCAACGCCGAGTTGATCCAACTGAATATCGTGGTGTTCGCGCCAATCCCCAGCGCCAGCGTCAGAATGGCAATCGACGCAAATCCCGGCGCCTTCATGATCATCCGCAAGCTATACCGCAAATCTTGCCAAATCGAATTCATTCGAGCACCTCCAACTCCAACTACCCGTCACATGTCTTGATATCTTGCCGGACTGGGAGCATCCGCTCCCCGAAGGACTATACGGCTGACTTGTAGCATGTGCCGCACCCAACGGAACGCCGCCCACCCAATTGTCACTACATGACTTAGCCGTCGCGCCAGTCTGCCATTTTCGTGCAACCGTCCGATACTGGGACGCGCCATAGCGGTACCGCACACGTCTCTTTTGTGTCCCCGTTCTCGTTTAGGACTTAAGTGTGGCGCCGCGGCCTTCAGCGCGGCATCTTTCTCAGCTAACATCTCACCCGCTTCGCTCCCCGTGACCTGCTGTCCCGTCTATATACGATTAATTGTATTAACAGTTGGTATACTCCCCATAAAGGCGTACACTTGCTTCACCGAACATTCTTATTGCATTCGTTATCCCCAACGAATGAATCCGTTTCTCGGCGGCGAGATCGAGGCCTTGTGATTTCTAAATCAAAACTGATAGCAGTAACCGGCTGGATCGGCGGCCTCGTCGTATCCGACGTCGCCTGCTTCGGGATTCTTGCTTTGCCCCTCTACACTTTTTCCCTCCCGAGCCGCCTCGGTTTGGTCTGCGCTCTTGTCTGCAGCGTCGGAGCCAACGTTTTTTATTGCGCCAGAATTTTGTCGTCCATCGCAAAGCAGCGCGGCTGGACCGCACAAAATTGTCGCATGGCCGGCTTGCTGGTAATCATTCCCGGAACCCTATTGTTCTTGGCAGGTGGTCGTTTCACCTCAACGTGCAACGTGTTATTGCAGGAAGCCCTCTGGACCGGATTCCTCTGCGCCAAATTCGTCTACCCGAACTTCGCGACTTTCGGCCCCTACGAACTCAACCCTCCCCTCACCATATTCCCAAAGTAGCTTTCATTTTGGATTGCGGGCAGGCTCTTGCCGCCCTTCGCGAACCAAAATTTTCCTCGCCATCGCCGCTTCCGTCCTGGAAACTCCCCGCCAAAAACTCAAAACTGCCTCTTATTGAACAGTAACGCCTCCTCCAACACCCTACGATTATCCTTCGTCCATCACCGCGCATTTTGCAACTCAAGGGAGCCTAACGAAATGACGTTGCGCCAAGCCGTGTTCGTAATAGTTGCAATCGCCTTAGCGGCAGCATCCCAGCCGACGGCGCACGCCCAATCCTCAACCGGCTCCCTCACTCCCGCTCCAACCCAGGCGCAACTTCTGCCGCAAGTTCCGCAGCAGACTCCTCCCGTCACCTCATCGAGTCCCGTGATCGCGCATCTCGACCTGGAATACCATCGCCCCACTCAACGCGAAAAGCTGCACAACTACGCCTTCGATTCTTTCGGCCCCTTCGCTTTTGCCGGCTCCGCATTCTCCGCCGCAATTGCGCAAGGCGAAACCGCCTCCAAGGCTCACAATGCCGGCATCCCGCCCGATTGGGGACAAGGCTGGGATTCCTACGGCGCTCGCTTCGGAAGCGACTTCGGCATCAACCTCATCACGCAGACCGCGCGCTATACTCTGGCCGAAGCTTTCCGCGAAGACACGATTTTCTACCGCTGCGAATGCACCGGCTTCCTCCCCAGACTAAAACACGCCTTGATTTCAACCGTCACCGCCCGTCGCGGCGAGGACGGCCATCGTGTTCTCTCATTCCCGGCGATCGCTGCGCCCTTCGCCGGCACCGAAGCAGCCGCTCTCTTGTGGTATCCCAGCCGTTACGATGCCATGGACGGCGCTCGCGCTGGCAGCTACAACCTGTTAGCTCAAGCCGCCCTGAATCTCGCTCTAGAATTTGTCTACGGCGGCCCGCACACCCTCCTGAGCCACCATCACGTCCCAGTAATCTCCAACGCCACCGGCTCCCACCCCGACCCGCAATAACGCTTACCCTTTGCGGGTGCCACCTTTCGTGGCTCCGCCCCGGTTTTGCCGGCGCTTTCGTACCGCCGGGCTTAGGCCCGGCATCCTGCCTTCGCCGTTGCATTTTGTAGCGCCAGCGTCCCGCCCGCTCTTTTGACTTTGCGGTTCGGATTTAAATGTAGCGCCGCGGCCTTCAGCGCGGCAAACGCACTACTGCGGAAACCATGCGCGCCATCCGCTATCGTATATAGATGAACCGCGTCTAATCGGGCCAGAACTTACGATGGCCTTGGCTTGAGCAGAAGGAACGACAAAATTGAGGCGCCCAGCAGAATCCCGACGCTGATCTCCAAGCTCAAATCGCTCGTCTGCGCCGACTTCAACACCGTCAGCCGCAGCACGACCAAGAGAGCACAAAACGCCGGAACAAATCTAAAAACGCGAGTCTTGTTCACCATATGAACACCGTATCACAACGGAGGAGCCCGCGGTGCCTTTCGTAGCGCTGGCTTCCAGCCGGTTCTCTTGACTTTTTCGCAGCCGCCGTCCAGGAGGGAACCGATGGCCAAAGTGTTCGCAGGATTTTTACTCGGAGTCTTGGCGCTCCCGCTCGCCCTCATATGCGTCGCGCGCCTCGGCTTGTTGCCGGTCAACTCGAACACATTGCCGTCACGCTGGGAGTCTGCCTTCGCGCACATGGCCCTCGACGCCGCTGCCGCCCGCCGTGCCCCGCAAATTCCGAATCCAGTCGCGCCCACGGAAGAAAACTTGTTGGCTGGCGTAAAACTTTTCAAGAACGATTGCGCCGGATGCCACGGCACTCCGAACAGCGCCGTTGAAAACGAAAAGGACGTAATCCTCTACCCGCCCGCGCCGCAATTCGTCCTGCACCCACCCATCAAGCCTGACTATCAACTCTTCTGGCTCGCGCGAGGCGGCGTGCGCTATACCGGAATGTTCGCCTGGGGCGGCCAATTCGCGCCGGACGCATCCGGCCACGATCCCTCCGACGAAAAAATCTGGACCGCCGTAACCTTCCTTACCCACCTCAACTCGCTCCCTCCGTCCGTCGACGCCGAATGGCACAAAAAGGACCACTAAGGGCTTCTGGTTTCCGTTTTTAATGTAGCGCCCCCGTATCCACGCTGGCTGCCTGAATCGTGATCTCTAGATCGCCGGTCGTTTCGTCAGGAGACGTGAATGTTAACTTGGCGTCCCACTTGTCGAATTTCCCCGCGATAGCCACCGACGCCTTCACGTGGAATTTGATCGAGCTCTCTACCGGCGTAATCTCAAACACCGGCGCCTGCGCCCGGCTCACCTCCGGAAACACCGCCGACGCGAATACCAATACAAAAAGCACAAACGCTCGCACAAAAAGAATAGTTGCTCGCATGCCGCCCAGTGTCCCCCTTCGCCCCTGCTCTGTCAATTTCCACCCGTAGGTCCGACACAGACCTCGCACCCGTCAATCCGCCGCCCTCGCGCCAATCGGTTTCCGCCACCGTGTCTTTACTCTAAAGGCATCCCCGCGCGCTCGACCCGCTTTCCGTATATAATTCGCGCGTAGTAACTTTGCGAAAGCGAGGACTCCATGAAGAAAGCTCTATTGTTGTTGCTGCTCCTTCTGGCTGGCCATTTTCCGCTCGCAGCACAGGAAGATACCATCGCCAAGACAACTCTGAAGGTTGGTGACGTCGCTCCCGACTTCACGCTCCTTAGCGACAAATGGGAACAGGTGAAGCTCAGCGATTTCCGCGGCAAGAAAAATGTGGTTTTAGCTTTTTACGTTTTAGCTTTCACCGGTGGTTGAACCAAAGAACTCCAGGCCTATCAGGCTGATATGGCCAAGCTCGAAGCAAGTGACACAGTCGTCCTCGGTATCAGCATCGACAGTCCCGCCGCAAACGCCGCTTTCGCAAAGCAGATTGGCGTCACCTTCCCGCTCCTCAGCGACATGAACAAAGAAGTCCTCACCTCGTACCAGATCCTGAAGCCCTACGACGTGAAGGGCGGAAAATTTCAGTGGGCCCAACGAACCACCATCGTCGTCGACAAAGAAGGGAAGATCCAACACGTCGAGCAGGGCGACAGCGCCGTGAACCCCAACAGCGCCGTCTCCATCTGCACCGGCTTGCACAAGCCAAAAGAACCAAGCTAGCTACTTGAGTCCGCCGCGCGAGGATTTGACCCGACGAAAACGATTAGCCATCGCTTTGGCTGTCCTTTTCGTCATCGCCTACGGATACGGGCAAATCCTCCGCGGCATCTTGCTTCCGCTTTTGCACTTCCATGTCATCCCGAGCGAGGCCGCATTTTGGCCGGACGGAGCTGCCCGAGGCTCTCGGCAAGGGGCGCTCGGGGAAGGGGCCGCGAAGTGGCCGGAAAATATCGGACCTGCTGTTCGCCTTCCGTAGCTCCGCTCTCATACCGGCTCTTTTGACTTTGGGCTCTGGCTTAGGATTTAAATGTAGCGCCGTGGCCTTCAGCGCGGCATCTTGGTTTTGAGAAGGGAATCGTCGTTAGCCGTTCTCAGCGCCGGCGACCTCGCGCCAACTCTGTTGACTTCTCCTTCTTCAGCGCCGTAGGCGCGACACAGCCTCGCGGCCCGCTGATCCGCCGGTGTTTCCGCCGCCTATTTTGCCCGCTGAATCTGTATAATGCCGTCACGCAATGGCGCTTCCCCGAGGCACCAGGTTAGGACCTTACGAAATCATTGCGCCCCTCGGCGCGGGCGGGATGGGCGAAGTCTATCGCGCGAAAGATACGCGCCTCGACCGCACCGTCGCCATCAAAGTCCTGGCCTCGCATCTTTCGTCATCCCCGGAATCGAAGCAACGCTTCGAACGCGAAGCTCGCAGCGTCTCTTCTCTGAACCACCCGCATATTTGCCAACTCTACGACGTAGGCTCTCAAGACGCCGGCGAATATCTGGTCATGGAATATCTCGAAGGCGAAACTCTTGCCGAGCGGCTGAAGAAGGGCTCCTTGCCGCTGAACGAGTTGCTCAAAACCGCCATGGAAATCGCGGAAGCCTTGGAAGTGGCGCATCGCGCGGGAATCATTCATCGCGACTTAAAACCCGGCAACATCATGTTGACCAAATCCGGAGCCAAACTGATGGATTTCGGTTTGGCCAAGCCCACGTCCCTGGTCGCAGCCGGTACCGCCCCGCTCCTCTCCGCAGCGCAAACCGTCAGCGGCCCCAGCCCCATGAGTCCGCTAACCACTGCCGGAATGATCGTCGGCACGATTCTGTACATGTCGCCCGAACAGATCGAAGGCAAAGAAGCAGACGCCCGCGCCGATATTTTTTCGTTCGGCGCGGTCCTCTACGAAATGACCACCGGCAAGCGCCCGTTTGAAGGCAAAAGCCAGCTCAGCGTAGCCAGCGCCATTCTGGAAAAAGATCCGGAGCCGATCGCCGCAGTGAATCCCTTGGCGCCGGCATCGCTCGATTACCTGGTGAGAACCTGCCTCGCAAAAGATCGCGAAGAGCGCATTCAGACCATCCACGATGTGCGATTACAGTTGAAGGGAATTGCGCAAAGTCCGGCGGCGAACGCCGCAATTATTCCGGAGGAAGCGCCGCGAAAGTTATGGCCGTTGCTCGCCCTGGCCGCCGCCCTTCTGCTCGTGGCAGTCGCCGTCATCTATTTCCGTGCGCAACAGTCCGACGTTCCGTCCCTTTCCGTGCTGGCATACATTCCGCCTCCTCCCGGAACCGCGTTTCGCGCCTCTGGCGGCTTGGATGTAGGCCCCGTCGCGGTTTCGCCCGACGGCAAAACCCTCGCATTTTCCGCTGTGGACGAAAAAGGCATAACCAAGTTGTGGCTGCGCCCGCTCGATGCGCAGCAAGCCGCTGTGTTGCCCGGAACGGAAGATGCCGCATACCCGTTTTGGTCGCCCGACAGTCAGTACCTCGTCTTTTTTGCCGCTGGACAATTGAGGAAGATCAGCGTGCCGGGAGGAGCTTCTCAAACACTCGTGGACGGAGTGGGAACCGAAGCCGGCATCGGAAGTTGGAGTGCCGATGGCACCATCCTGTTCTGCAAAGATCGCTATGGCGTTATCTATCGGATCGCGGCAACGGGAGGAGAAGTTTCACAGGTAACCAAACTTGAGAGCAATGAGATTGGCCACCGCCAACCGTTTGTTCTGCCCGACGGCAAACACTTCTTGTACGTCTCGCAGGGATTGGATTTTGTGCCGCAAGTAAAAATGGCGGATCTTGACAAGCTTCAGCAGCCGAGCGTTTCAGTGGTGGCTGGGGCCATGCCGCACTTTGCTTCAGGAGAACTGCTGTGGGTCCGCGACGGACATATCGAGGCACAGCCTTTCGACCTTCGCACGTGGAAACTCTCCGGCGACCCGCGGAGTTTGGGAGAAGCGGAGTTTTTCTCCGTCTCGACGAACGGTGTGCTGGCGTACCACGAGGGTTCCGGAGTAGCGGAGTTAAAGATTTACGATCGCGCCGGCAACGTAATTGCGACTCCCGGACCGCTCGCGCGTTATGAATCACCGCGGTTTTCCCCGGACGGAAAAAGAATAGGCGTAGTAATCGCAGACCCCAGAACCGGAAAGGACGACATCTGGGCGTTTCCCGTGGACGGAGGGCAACACGACCGGCTGACTTTCGGCCCTAATGATTCATTCTTCATTTGGTCGCCGAATGGAAAAGAGATCGCCTACCAGGCAACTGAAAACGGAAAGGATTCTATTCGGCGGCGGCCCTTGGATGGCAGCCGTCCCGAAGACACCCTCTATAAGAACGACGCAAATTTGTTTTCTCTCCCGATTGATTGGACTCCTGACGGAAAATATATTTCGATGCATGTAAGCGACAAACAAGGAATCTTCACAAATTGGACTTTGCCCGTGGCAGGCGGGCAGGCGTTTCGGCCTGCGGCAACAGCCGGCCTAACAGAGAGTGAGTTCGAAGGAAGATTCTCCGCCGATGGCAGGTGGCTCACTTATTTCGCGTACGAGACCGGGCGCCCGGAAGTGTATGTTGTGCCGTTCCCCGGAGCTGGGACGAAAACCCAGGTTTCTACCACCGGCGGATGGCTGGCGCGATTCAGCCGCAACGAATTGTTCTATGTGACCCTGGCGAATCGCTTGATGGTGGCCCAGTTTCATACCCAACCGAGCTTTGGAGTGGATTCCGTCCGGCCGCTGTTTCAGTTGGATTTCCCGAATGTGGCCGGCTCGAATCCAATGTATGACGTGTCGCCCGACGGCCAGCGCTTCGCCGTCCTCACCGCCGACCGCACCAAATCCGCATCCATCACCTTGCTGACAAATTGGCCCGCCGAGCTAAAGAAATAACCCGCCCCCAGTTTCGCCGTTGCACTTCGTAGCGCCGGCTTCCAGCCGGCTCTTTTGACTTCGTAGTTCTGGTTGAGGATTTAGATGTAGCGCCGCGGTCTTCAGCGTGGCATCTTGCTTTCGCCGCTCCTTGCACTTTTTCCTATTACTCCACTTGCGGTATATTAGGGGCAGCGAGGCTGTTCGATCTCAAAGGAGGCGAAATGTCAAAGTCGTCCGAGCCGGCAAAGCCGGCGGTAACTCTTCCTGGCACGGTGGAAAAAGTAATCCCGGGGAACAGCGTCGTACCCGAGAAAGCTCAAGTTACGGTAGAAGGCGCCGAACACCTCTATCGCGAAATTCGCGTCGACAATACGTTGCATGACGAAAACGGCAAGAAAGTCGCCTTGAAACCGGGCGCCCGCGTCGAAGTCACGATTGAAGCAGAAAAAGACGCCACCGTCCCTAAGAACTAACTGCGCCGTATTTCAGCAAGCGCTCTCTCTGCCAACTGCCTCGACGCCTCAGGCGAATAAAACGAAATCTTTTCCCAGCACGGCGGCTTCGATCGCCTTGATCAACGCCTCGCCCGCCTTCGTCTTCGCCACATATGCGCGCACGCCGAGTTTCTTGGCCTCTTCAACGAAGTGCTTATCCGCGTGTTGCGACAAGATCACGATCGCCGACTGCGGCAATGCCGCTTTGATCTCGCGAGCCGCTTCGAACCCGTTCAACACCGGCATGTTGACGTTCAATACCACCACGTCCGGCTTCAATTTCTTCGCTTCCTTGATCGCTTCCGCTCCGTCTGTCGCTTCTCCGCAAATATCAAAATGCGGATGCCGCTGTAAAGTGGAGCGAACCACTTTCCTGATAATGGGGTGGTCATCTGCGATGAGTATTCGAATCCTGCGATCGAGGCTTGTAACCGTCGTCCCGCTGGAATCAGGCATTGCACAAATTTACAACCCTCCCCAAACGGCCGCCTCCGGGAAATAATGTATTTAACTTCGTCCGTCGCTGTACCGCATCGAGGTCCAGTACTACCGCCTTGATTGAGCCTCGGCGGCTAGGTTTCGAGAAGGGAATCGACGTTCGCCTATGGAAGAGAAACCAAATGAACTGTATGCTATCAAATGGACCACCGAACATCTCAGCGCCCGGTGTCCGCTTTAAAACTAAATCCCGGAGGCAACTTTGCACTCTTATTCCATTAGTTTCGAATATCAGGATCGTACGAACGGCTCCACAAAAAACACCGTCACCATGGAAGGTTCCACCATTCCCGTCGTGATTGGCAAAGCAGCCCGCGCTTTCTTCAAAGGCCTGGATCGCAAGCAGCGCTTCGACGCTAACAAGGGCCTGACCATCACTTGCACGCGCGCAGCCTCCGCCGGAGACGAAGCAGCGTCGTCGCAAAGCGCCGATTGACGTCGCAGTGGTTCCCCTGCCTCGCGCGCGCCGACTGCTGGCGCTCGGTGATCCCGGGCAGCTTGGAGTGCCGTGCGCCATCGAGGCGAACCCTACGGGAGACCATCCCATTTCGGAAGAGCAGCCGATCGATTGTCCGAAGTGCGGCGCGCCTTTGGTGCTGCGTCCAGTTCCCGGCGCAAAACAGTTTCCTCGCCGCTTGGAGTGTCCGCAGCACGGATGGACAGCCGAAACTCCGCGCCCCATCCGCATGCGCTTCCACAAAGACCGCCCCGACTGGTAAGCGGTCGCCTTGCCTCGCCTCGCTCCTGCCGTCGCACTTCGTAGCGCCGGGCTTCAGCCCGGCATCTGGTTTCTGATTTTGCGGGTGGCGCACTCCTCGGTTTTTGAGGGGTGCGGGTTTTGACGATCCGCTCGACTATGCGTCGGCATCCCCGCCACTTCTTGGACATTTCGATTTTCCCGGCGAGGATGCGTCTTGCGCCATAACGCGGTATCCTAGGCGGGCTGCTTATGCCCCTGGAAATCTCAATCCGCCAAGTGGACGACGTCACCATCGTGGAGCTCGACGGCCGCGCTTCCATCGGTCCCAACACTGACCGCCTTGACCGCGAGCTGCGCAAGTTGACCGCCGCCGGAGCGCGCAAAATTCTCGTAAATCTCTCCGGCCTAACCATGATGGACAGTTCCGGGATCGCCACCATTGCCGGAACGTACGTCGGCCTGCTGCGCGAAGGCGGCGCGCTGAAATTGCTGAGCCCCAGCGAACGCGTCCGCGAAGTCCTCACCGTGATGCGCATCCTCGAGTCCATCCCTACTTTCGAGACCGAACCCGAAGCCCTGGCCGCTTTCCGCTCCGCCACCCGCTCCGCCAACTCGTAACGGTCAAATCCGCTTCCTCCATTTCGACAAGTACGCCGCAGGCTCGAATTCGGGCGAAGGATTTAAGAGCGCAAGGTCAGAACCCGCACCCCTTCAAAACCCGAAGGGATGCGGCACCCCCGCGAGTTTCAAATGTGCCTAGGCGAAGTCCGGTGCCGCGCGGAGGGGTTTGCCACCCGCCAAGACCTCGGTAACCTGCCCGCTAGGAACGTGGCCACCTTGGTTATGGGGCAATACCAATATTGTGATGAACTCAGAAACGACATTCACCATACTTTCTCCCTTAGCTATCACAACGCGCCTAATGCTGACCTTAGCTTCAAATTGGTTGACGACAGCGAAACTTATTTCCATGGGATCTCTAACGCCGATATTGAATATTTGTCTCCATGCCAAACCATCGCAGGACAGGAACAAATTAAAGAGCCAAAAGCAAATTAAGACACCACCAATCGTTAATGCTTGACGTTGGTAGCAGAAATGGCTAGTTTTTTTGTATGCCAACAACAGAAGCAGGTTGGTTATTCTTATTCGCTGCCATAGGTGCGCTCGGCGGAATGGCAACGATCTACGACGTGGCGCAAAAGGCCTGGAAGGATAGGAAAAGACCGACAATCGCTGCACCGAGTGGTGTGTTAATTTCGAGAAGTCGAGCGATCGTGACCGCTGTATTGTTTCTTCTGAGTTTCGGATTGAGTGTTTGGGGATTTATAGCTTCTGGAAATAATAAGCAGGTTATTCGTCAAGCACGTTACGGAATGACTTCTGGCGGGTAGCGGCCCGTTTGATGAAACCACTAGGCGAAGATAAAGCGAACATGCTATCTTCTCACCATGGAAGTGAAAAGCTGCCGGGTGACCATACGTGACATGGAAGGCGTGACGCACTCGGTGGAAGTGACGGCGTCGACGCTGTACGAAGCGGTGGCGCTGGGGTTGAGGCAGATTCGCGGGAACGAATGGGTGGAGCGGATGCCCGGAAAGTATGACACGGTGACGGTTTGCGTTACAAACGTGCAGGTAGAGCACACGGTGAAGATGGGCGAGTTCACAAGCTGGATGGAACGGAATGGGAATAGTCCGGCGGAGATGATGCGCATAAGAAAAGTTCGCGAGATCCTTGGTATGCCGGATCAGAATGCGGGAAGGTAAGGGTGCTATGATGCCGTTAGAGGGCGCTATGAAATCCACGGGAAAGAAATCAAAACAGGGACAGGCCAAAGGGTCAGAGTCGCGCGATAAGGTTCGCAACGAACGCGACAATATTCATGCTTTGGGAAAGGCTGGTAAGAGCAAGACTCCTTTGGCAGACAAGCGCGCGAGTACGCGCGCGCAGCGTCGTGGGACGAAGGAAGTGTTGAAAGAAGACGTGACGAAGTTCAACGGCTAAAAAAAAGAGGCGCATGGTGGAATCACACGCGCCTCCCTTACAGATCAATCAAATTTTCGTGTACCTCAGGGATCACCTCCTTATCAACAAAGAATGTCGATACCCGCATTATAAATTCACCTCCGCCAATTTCGTCAAGCACGGCGCGAAGGAGATTTACACGATGCGTTATCAATCGCGTTTGAGGCGGCCCTTGATGGGCACCTTGCCCGTGAATTTAACATTGTCATCCTGACAGATGCCGCTTTCCGGCCGACGAGGGGACCTGCTTTTGCCTGGCGAATTACGAACGTCACGTGTTGCGCCACTGCACCTCTTCACGCCAACCCGCCGCCTTCTTCCCAAAACGGGAATATCGCCTCTCCCAGACTTATGCTCACACATCCACGCCCTTGAGTTTCTCCAAATCGCGTGCTACCGTCGCTTGTGATTAAAATAAAATATCGTCGAACGCTTCACCAAAACGCAATCCCGCCATTCTGCCAGCCCGCAATCCCAAGCTCCCCAGCGTCAAAAAATCTTTCAATTCCGCCCCTATTTTGCCCATTTCTAACCGGTTCTGCCCCACAAACAGAAATCGACCTAACTCGCTCAAAACAAACGACAGAAATTTTTCTAACCGGGGCCAGAACACACATTAGCCTTTTCGAGTCTTGCACCGGGCGGACGCAAAATCTTGCGCGGGTAAACCAGCGCAAGCGGGGCCACAACCGCATGCCACTCGAGATCGCCTTAGACTTAAATGTAGCGCCGGGGCCTTCAGCCCGGCATCTCGACTTCGTCTTTCGTAGCGCCGGCTTCCAGCCGGCTCTTTTGACTCGCCCCGTTGCGTCCGTGCCGGTCGCCCCCACGCGGACGGACTTTTGCGTGACGGATGTTGCGGCTGGGATTAAAATGGTGGCGCAAAATTCATATCGAACGGAGGCTAACATGACGGACGGAGCGCAGCAGGCAGCAGCAGGGAAGGCAAAAACGGAGACTTTTGCGGTGAAAGCTTATGCGGCGCAGAACAAGACTGCGGCGATGGCGCCGTTCACGGTGAAGCGGAGGGAGCCGCGGGCGCAGGACGTTCAAATCGAGATTTTGTTTTGCGGGATTTGCCACTCGGATTTGCATCAAGTGCGCGACGAATGGGACAACGTGATGCCGACGGTATATCCATGCGTTCCGGGACACGAAATTGTTGGGCGCGTGGTGAAAGCCGGAAGCGGCGTGAAGAAACACAAAGAAGGCGACCTCGTCGCGGTGGGATGCATGGTGGACTCCGACCGCACTTGCCCGAATTGTCTGGCGGGCGAAGAACAGTTCTGCGAGAGCATGCCGACGTTTACCTACAACGGGCAGGACAAAATTCTTGGCGGCGTGACGTACGGCGGCTACTCGGACACGATTGTGGTGGACGAAGCGTTCGTGCTGCGCGTGTCGAACAAAGCGAATCTTCCGGGGACGGCGCCGCTGGTTTGCGCGGGGATTACGACGTATTCGCCGATGCGTCATTGGAAAGTGGGCAAGGGACAGAAAGTCGGCATCGTGGGACTGGGCGGGCTGGGACACATGGGCTTGAAATTCGCGAAAGCGTTTGGAGCGAACGTGGTGCTGTTCACTACTTCGCCGAACAAAATTGCGGACGCCAAGCGGTTGGGCGCAGACGAAGTGGTGATCTCGAAAAATCCCGCGGAATTCACGAAGCATGCGAACACGTTCAACTTTATTTTGGATACTGTCTCGGAGGAACATGATCTGAATATTTATCTCAGTTTGCTGAAAAGGGACGGTAACATGACGCTCGTTGGTGCGCCGCCAAAGCCGGCTCCGGTGAGCGGGTTCAGTTTGATTTTTGGGCGCAGGAGCCTGTCGGGAAGCCCGATTGGCGGCATTCGCGAGACGCAGGAGATGCTCGATTTCTGCGCGGAGAAGGGAATCACGGCGGACATCGAGATGGTCAAGATTCAAGATGTGGACAAAGCGTACGACCGACTGCTGAAGAGCGATGTGAAATATCGGTTCGTGATCGATATGGCTTCGCTGAAGGCTTAAGGGATCGTCCGGAGGCAAATACGGAAGTCAATTCAATCGGCGCAATCGGCAAGTTGAAACGAGTCGCGCGAATTCTTCCGTTGCTGTCGATACTGGGACTGGCCTCTTGCTTCGGCTCGACGGTGAGCAATCTGTTCGTCACGGACGTGGATGTGACGCCGGGGAATCCGTCGATTGTGATTGCCGGGACGCAGGCTTTTATTTTGAACGTGACGTTCGTTGATGGCACTACCGATCACGAGAATCCCAACGCCACGACATGGACTTCGTCCAACACAGCCGTAGCCACCATCAACAGAATGGGCATCGCCACGGGCGTTGCGCCGGGGACTACGACTATCGGCGGTAGCTTTCAGGGTAACGTTGCGCACACGGTTTTGACCGTCACGAATTTGCAGCCGGGCATCGCGGTGCGAGGCGATTCGAGCACGCTGTTTGTCACGAATCTGGCCAGGCAACAGCAGCTCGAGTTCGCAGCGAATAAGCTGAGCGACTCGATTACGGTTTTGTCCAGCGACGACAACGCCGGTGCTGACGAAACTGCCAGCGCCAGTGATAGCGCGAGGGGAACTGCAACCGCAGGCAACAGCGCCGCTGACGCGGCGCACAACAGCTCGATCGCGGGAGAGGGCTCGGCCAGCGCTGCGTTTTCCGTCCATCCAGAGCACGGGCCCGCGTGGCTCGCCGTCGATCCCACCGGGAAATTTCTTTTTGTGGTGAACCACACCTCCGAGAGCGTTTCCGTTTTCTCCATTGACTGGAAAAATGCGGCGCTGAATGCGGTCGCTGGATCTCCGATTCGAGACGTGGGCGCGAAGCCGTTGAGCATTGCAATCGACGCCGACGGCGCAGGGCTTTCCATCTCACACCTGGAAAACAAGGAAATTTCGCGTTTCCACATCGACATCCTAAACGGCGCGCTAACCCCCGAACTGCAGTAACATCGCCAAAACACCAGCCGCAGCGAAAAATTACGAAAGTTAAAAGAGCCGGCTGGAAGCCGGCGCTACGAAAGACAACGGCTAAACTAAAGATGCCGGGCTGAAGCCCGGCGCTACGAAGACCACGTCGACACCGACCGCGCGCTCGTCAACCGCTCCTCCTTGCTCCCGGACGATCGCGCGTGGGGGTGGTTCTCGACGTTGACTCGGTTCGCAGCACAAACTAAGATGAACGCGGACGGAAGTTTTCCGTACCGGGAGGATTCATCGGTGACGAGCGGTCGAGCAGAAAGAAAAGGAATGAAGCAGGTTTATAGCCGAGCGGCGATTGGTTGCGGATGTTTCGCGCTGGCTCTAATTTTATCGAGCTGCGGAGAAAAGACGCCGCCGGACACGCGCGCGGCGGATGAAAGCGCGATTCGCGCGTTGGACGCGCAGTGGTCAAAGACGTCTGCGGCGAGAGACGTGGACGGCGCGGTTTCGTACTACAGCGACGACGCTTCGCTGCTGCCTCCGAACGCTCCCATCGCGAGCGACAAGCAGGGAATTCGCGCCTCGTGGGCTTCGCTGCTCACGCCCGACACTTCGCTGACCTGGCAGGCGGAGAAAGTAGAAGTTGCACGCTCGGGAGATCTGGCGTACGTGATGGGCGTTTATCAGATGACGTCGAAAGACGCGCACGGCAAGCCGACGTCAGACACCGGGAAGTTTGTGGAAGTGTGGAAAAAGCAGGCCGACGGAAAGTGGAAGACAACGGTCGACATTTTCAACTCGGATGTGGCCGTGCAAGTCGCTGCTGCTCCTGCTCCAGTGAGGAAGGCCGCGCCGCGGCATCGTCAGGCAACTAAGAGGAAGCGTCACAGGAAGACGCAGCAGAGCGACAACTAGCTGGGCGCGCTGCGTGGTGCTGCGCGGAAGAATCGGCTGCCCGTCCAGACGTCAACCTCCGGAGTGCCGCACAGAAGGAGTTGGGAACGCGGCGTCTAAACCCGCACCCTTTGCAGAAAAGAAAAACGCAAAGGATGCCGCACCCGCAAAGGCGGTCCTGCGTGAGGTGAAAGTCCGATGCGGGGCGGAAGGTTGAGCCACCCGCCCTCTTCCCCAAGCTCGACTGATTTATCTCCCAGGCTCGACTAACCGTCGACCTGGGAGCCCTGCATGCGACTTGGGCGGCCCCGGCTTTTTCTGCACAGACCGCAGAAAAGAAAAACGCAAAGGATGCGGGACCCGCAAAATCGATCCGCAGCTCGGTTGAAGTCCGAGATGGGTCGGAAGGTTGAGCCGCTCGCCGGTGCTGTCTCAGTTTCGATTACGGCACAAGTAGAAGCCGACTAAGGAGAGACCGATAAAGATAAAGCCGACGATAGCGTATCCGACGACATTCCTTCGAAAACGTTTTGGCTCCTCATCGCGGGACACAAGACCGCGGAAGCGTTCCAGCGTTTTCCCGGTGTGCATGGAGACTGCCGCAATAATCAGTGACACGAGGCCGATGTACATAGAGACGTCCCGACGGCTCGTGAGGAAGGTGATCCAGTGGTCCACTGTTCTCCATGTTCTCAGGGAAGCGAGGGCCTGCGCAACGCGGCAGTGTCTGAGTTTGAAATCTTGAACAAGTAGCGCGCAATAAAGAAGATGCCGTCGGCTTTCGTCGTGGTTGACTCGGAGGGGCTTTGCCGATACGATGCACCCAGCGTTGTCGCTAGCGATGGGATTGGGAGCGCCGTGGACCAAGTACCGCGGCGCTCTTTTTTTTTGTCGACGCCGTCCTTCCCAACTCCCTAAAATAGCTGATAGAGGTAGTTCCTCACCTGCTTCGATGAAGCCAAGAAAAAAGCAACCACAGGAAGGAGCAAAAGGTACAAGTGTGCGGGCGCGTCCCGATGACGGCGCATTGCGAATACCCTCGATTCCTATGGCTGAGGTTTTGAGTTTTATCAAGGAAACGAGAGGAGCGGTGACTTGGACGGCGCAGGAGATGGTCGACACGCTGAAGATCAGTCGGCAGGACGCGGAGCAGGTGATAGCCATTTTGCAGTTACAAGGTTACGTAAAGCCCGCATTAGAGAGTCAGGGATGGCTTACCACGTTGAATGGCGAAACCGTCTCCGGTTCAAAAGTGCCGCGATATACGCCGGAGAAAGTTAGCGAGGCGCTCTCAGATCTTCAGGAAAAAATCAAGGCGGTGAATCAGGACCGCAAGTCTGAGTTTCAGGTTTCCGAGGCGGTTGCATTTGGAGATTTTTTGAGCGGGCGGTCGAGAGTCCAAGCGGCGGATGTGGGCGTACGTTTGGTGGCGCGCAAGGGTCGAGCCGGCGAACGCGATTCAGCACGAGAAGAAATGGCGTTTCTAAAACAGCTTCGGGCTAAGAGTGCGCTCGTACAGCTGCATCGCTACGAGAGTTGGATGAGCCACCGGTCACACCGCCGACTGGTGTAAACGCGAAACAGCGAGCCGTAAGTTAGGGCCGGGCAGGAGCAGGCTCGGCAAGGCGGCAGGATTAGAGTCAAGGTCCGCACCCTTCAAAAACCGATGAGTGCGACGCACGTAAAAGATAAGCTTTTGCTTCAGTGAAAGGCTTGCCCACCCTCCAAAAGCAAGATGCCGGGCTGAAGACCGCGGCGCTACATTTGAACCTGAAAGCGGAAACCCAGAGTCGAAAGAGCGGTGAGAGCCCTGAGGGCATGGGTTTACCCGACGCTGTGCGGGAGGGGTTCGCCACGCGGCTGCGGATGTGCATCTGATAATATAGCGGGTTGTAACATAGCGGCTTGGGCGAACGTGTTTTGCCATTGCCACGGGAAAGGGCTCGGGACAGGTGACGGGAAGAACAGGGAACCGTATTCGGCGAGCAGTGGTGCTTTTTGTTGCTCCGCTTTTGATTTTGGCTGTGCCTCTGGATGCTGCCGATTTGCAGGCGCAAACGGCGCAGAATTACGAGCGCTACGTTGCGCTGACGGCGGCGCAAGTAGACATCGAGCTCGCTCAACGTAATCCGTACCTATGGTTCGAGCGCTTGCCGGAAGCGCGCCGCGATGCGGACGAGCAAACGCTTCGCCGCGGCGACCTCGTAATCGAACGCCTCGAAACTCTCGACAACGGGCAGCCGATCCCGTCGCCTGGCGCGCTGATCCACCACTGGATTGGAACTATTTTCGTGCCCGGCGCGACGCTGGCGCAGACTCTGGCGTTCATGCAGGACTACGGCCGCAACGCGGACTACTTCAAGCCCAACATTCTGCGTTCGAACATCGTCAAGCACGAAGGCGAAGATTATTTTGTGCAGCAGCGCTTTTTCAAAAAGAAAATCATCTCCACGGTAATCGACGTTGACGAGCAGGTTCACTATCACGTGGTGGACAGCACTCACGCATGGAGCCGCTCGCGTACCACTCGCGTTCAGGAAGTCGACAACCCGGGCCACTCCGACGAGCGTCCCGAGCCGGAAGGTCACGACAAAGGATTTATTTGGAAGATGAATACCTTCTGGCGTTTTGAAGAAAGAGACGGCGGCACCTACATGGAATGTCAGGCTCTTTCTCTGAGCCGCGATATACCCGCGGGATTGGGTTGGATCATGAGCTCGCTGGTATCGAACCTGTCGAAAGATTCGCTGAACTTCACGCTAACCACATCTCGCACTGCCATCGGCAAGAAATCCGTCCTCGCCGGCAACTAAGCCAAACACTGCGCCAATGGCTCATCGATCTTTCCGAGCGGTAGTCGGTCCTCGAGCCGTTCGGGTAGTATTGGGAGAAGAAGCCACTTGAGCTTTACGAGAGGACTGAATCATGACGAACAGAGAAACCGGGATAAATGTAGTCCGCGAAATGATGGGCGACCAGGCGGCCGCAAAACTCAGCGCTTCCGCTGACTCAAACACCTTCGGCGCCCCGATCGCTGCCTATGCGGTCGACGAGGTCTTTGCGGATATATGGACTCGTCCCGGACTGGACAGACGGTCTCGCAGCCTAGTTTCGATGTCGGTCATGATTGCGATGCGTCAGCCGCATGAATTCGCCATCCACATGGGGGCAGGGCTCAATAACGGCCTCACATTGAAAGAAATCGAGGAAGTTCTCATCCAGGCGCTGCCATACGTTGGCTATCCTGCCATCGCAACAGCGCTGACTGCTGCTGCCGAGGTTATCAAGGAGCGCGGTCTGGACGTCGACAAAAACTACACCGGGCACCGCGGCCTGCTTTGAGACTAAACGGCATCCGGACTGGCGATGTTGAAAGACGCTTGACTGTGCGACCCGAGGCTATCGATTTCACTGTTGCGGTAAGCGCTGCGGGCTGAACCGTTCGAGGCTGGAAGTTTGCCCTCCTTGATAGTAGAGTTCCTTTGAGTAGACCCGGCCGAAGCGCGTCGATTGCTATAACAACGAACATGCAATTCGTAGGCAAGCTAATGGAAGCGGATTTGAGCGACGTGCAAAAAGGCACGCGCTCAAACGCGTATTGGCCTGCGATCAGTTTTGCCGCATTACCTGAACTGGTTCTTCGTTGCTTGGCAGTGCTCACGGCTTTGGCGAGCGCACTTGCTGTAGCGCTGGTGGCTGTTCTTTCCTTCGGATGTTATGGCGCGGCTAAGCTTCTCGGGAAGGTTCGTCCGTTACGCGAAGCGTATCAGTTTCTCTCGGGAACTTACGATCGCTTGCTCGACAGGCTTGGCCGAAAAGTTTTGCGCGACCCGCGAGACACGCCCGCGTTACGCTTGATGGTCTCGCTCAGCCTGACTGCGCTGCCAATTTTCGTGGTTCAACTCGTTTTAGGGAAACCCCAGCTGCTGCTCGCAATCGCTTTCTATCTTTCGCTGTACGGTCTCAAGTTCGAGCGATTCGTCAGGATGTTCAGCGCCAAACACCTGGAGGCACACCGCCGCCAAGGCTACTTCTCGGAGAAATACGATAAGGTCTTCGGCCGCTACGTCGAATTTTTCCTGGGATATTTGTACGGCAACCTTCCGGAGCTGGATCGCACGGTTCATGTCGGCCTGCACCATAGAGAGAACGGTGGACTCAACGATACGGTCACGTCCAGCCGCTACGACCGAACGAGTCCGCTGGATTTCCTTTGGTATCTTTCCGACAACATTTGGACTGCACTTGGTCTGGCTCCCTATGCTTACTTCAAATCGAAAGGTGACGAAAAGAACCGCCGGAGAATTTTATGGGGAATGGCGCGGTACTACTTCTTCTTCGCGGCAGTCTTTATTTATAACTGGAGAATCGGGATCTTGTACGTTTTGGTTCCTCTGCTGTGCATGAATTTTATCATGGCGCTTACCGCGTGGGTACAGCACGCGTTCTGCGATCCGGAGCATCCCGAGGATTATTTTGCGAATACGGTTACCGTCCTAGATGAGCTGAACTTCATGAACGAAGGGTACCACCTGTGCCATCACCACCGTTCCAGCCTGCATTGGACGGAAATGCCGGCGCATCTCGACCGCATTCGCGACAAGATGAGAGAGTCCGGGTCCTTGGTTTTTCGGGATTTGGATGTGATGGGGCTTTTCATCGAGTTGACCATCCTTCGCAGGATGGATGTGCTGGCCGAGAAGCTGGTCCCCTGGGAGCCCATGAATCACGAAGAGAGGTTGGCGTTGTTGGCCAAGAGAACCAAACCCGCGAGAGCCGTCGCGGCCTGAGGCGTTTTGGAAGAGGGCAGGACGCGCTCATACCTGAATGCCTTGTCTTTAATTCCATACGTATTCTCGGACAATAAATACATAGTTCGATGTATCGCCCCGACGATGGGTCTGTGTTGAGGTTGTGGTATCCATCACCGGTGGGCGATGCCTAAGACGATCCTCGTCGCTGACGACAACGCGTTAGTCCGCAAAATGCTCTGCAAGATATTTGAAGCGGAAGACGACTATGACATCTGCGCCGAGGCCGTTAACGGGCAGGAAGCAATCGATCTCGCCAGGCAGCATAGACCCGATCTAATTATTCTCGATTTCTCCATGCCGGTGATGAATGGAGTGGATGCGGCGCGCGAGTTGAAGCAAATTATGCCGGACGTTCCAATTATTCTTTTCACGCTTCACGCTGATACGCTTGGAGCGCAACTGATGGGTGTGAACTCGCCGTTCGACCTAATTGTGTCGAAGTCCGATGCGCGGAACATCGTGAAACATGTACGCTCGCTAATTCCGGTTTAACGTACGTCCTATTTGAAGCCGGGCCACCCTAGCTTTTCACTTTTGATAGTCAAAAGATTGCGCGCAGCTTCTGCCATCGTAGTTCGTTCCTCATTATCTGCGACAGCGCCAGTCAGTTCTTGCGCGCGTAGAAATATCGCTTCTTCGGCCGCCAAGACTAAGTCAGTTAGCTTCTTTTTATCGGTCTCATTAAGAGCCGCTCGATACAGTACTTGCCATGACGATTTCGGATCGTTCACTAGTGCCACGGCATCTCGCTCTTGGGTTGAGCCGAAGCTCGCGCCAATGGTGATGAGTGTACCGGTGCCAGGAGACAAAAACTTATTTCTAATTATGACTGATGTCAAGGAGGCAAACGAGTCAGCGTTTCTTTGTGCCGAACTTAGTCCATATTGTTTCGAGCTTTTGCTCCAATTGTTTTTGGCCGGTAGCGAACTGTTTTATGTCGAACAGGAGGTTAATTTGCTGGTTGCCTTGGTACAAGGCGAGGCCGAAATTCCTGCCATCGTTAAGTTGCGAGGACTCAGACCACTCGCGATAATCTTTTAGCTTGGCGGCCCATTGGGAAGTAACGTCAGTCCAACCTTGTTTTCCTTGCAGGCGATCGAAATGTACCGGGAGAGTTTTGCTCGGCGGCAGAGCTTTGCCCGACTGCGGCGTCGGCACGGCACCCCAATGCTCGAGAAACAGAACTGCAAGCTCGCTGCAGAAGGCGGCCTTGGCTTTCTCGGATTGGTGGTCGGCGTCGGAAGGATTGGGAAGCAGAATTTTGAAATTGTAGTTTTTTCCAACGTGCGCCAAGGTGGAGACCAGCGATTGTCCGGCGTTCGCATTCCAACTTCCGGGCGGAGGGCGAAGGACGAGGACGGTTCCGTCGGAGCACATTTGGTCGGTGAGGCGTCCGCAGATTAGTTCGCGAACGATGTTGCGAAGCTTTACTCCGTCGTGGGGAGTGGCGTCAATCAGGACGCCGGGAGCGACGCATAGCATTACGTGCGTGAAACGGGTGAGCTTGCCGCTGACGAGGGCTTGTCCGATTCGATTGGCCAAGCTTTTCAAGCCGTGGCCCTGGATGAGGACAACGTCTCCGGGTTTCATTGGGGCGGCTCCGATGAAAATTATTATATTACGAGTTCGTCAATTGGATGCGTGAAACGCGTCGGTGTGCCGTACCTACGGCGCTGAACAGAGCAGAAGTCAAAAGAGCCGGCGGGGACGCCGGCGTTACGAAAGGCGAGCGGCGTAGTTCAAAAGCAAGACCAAGATGTCGGGCTGAAGCCCTGCGCCACGAAGGCAACGGCGAAACAGCTTCGTTTCGCCGCGCCCGTGACGAATTACTCGGATACGCCGTCGAGAATTTCGGAGGCGTCCATGCGCAGGGTGCCGTTGTCGAAGAAAACCAGGCCTTTGAATCGAAGGAGGCTGCTAACGTCGATCGCGCCGGAGTTCAGTTGTTTTACGCTGGAGTCGGCATAAACCACGACGGTAGTCGGGCTGGTAAGGTGCGGAGGCGGCGTGTCACTCGTATAGTTTTGCAGCACGGGAATCAAATCGTAAGGAGCGAGTGTGACGGTATAGACGGTAAATCCGGCGTCGTTCGAAATTCCGGAGACCGTTCCATTGAGCGTCTGCGGAACGAGTGTTATCGCGGTCGTGTCTGGAATGCCCTGCTGACTGGTCGAGCCCGGCGTAAAGACCGTAAGATTTTGACCTTGAAGCAAGGTGGCAAAGCTGAAGGTAGCTGGGAAGGGAAGGCTCGCTACGTTAGAGAATTGTTGGGAAATGTTGAAAACGGTGGCGGAGCTGGATTGATAAAGACCTACGCAAAAGGGATCGATGGTAGTGCAACCATCAATTTGGAGTGTAACGGTCTGGAACGCGCCGGGCGTGCTTACTGGATTGATGAATGGGCCGATGCCCGCTGCGGGGACTGTTGGGTCATCTACTTCCACGCGTGTGGCGAGTAAGGATCCGTCGGACTGAATGGCCGCGTCAAAATTCACGAGCTGATTTGCCGAGAGCGAGGTGAAGGCGGCTACTCCCTGAAAGGCTGTGGTGGTGTTGGAATTGAGCGTCAACAAGAAACCGTCCGGCGTTTGCGCGGTAAAGCTGCCGGCATTCGCGTTGAGAGACATGACCTTCGCCGCAACTCCAATTACTTTTCCGTTGGTTTCATCAGTGGGTTGAGCGGCGATCGAAACTGGAGTCAGGTTGAATGTTGGAGATATCGTGTAGACGGCCGGAGAGGCCGAGGTTAGCGTGAATGATTGCGACACTTGCAGATCCAAAGACAGCACCATTGCGGATCCGGTTACGACGATTGGACCGGGCAGATGGACTGTCGTAGTCCCTGTGCCTTGTGAGCACAAGCCCTGGGCAAACGTGGAGACAGTGATGCTGCCGGCAACGAAAGTGACGTTGGTGAAAGAGCAGCCAACAACGGTGACAACGGCCGCGGTATATTTGCCTTGCGGAACGGCGATCGCGGGCAGTGGTTCGGAGGCGCCGTTCAAGTGCATCCATTCAAGGTTCGCGCTCGGATCGCTCGCACCGGCGAAAATGGTGACAGGTGTGCCGGCGCTGTTAGTGAGAGAGATGCTCGCAATCGGTGCATTAAACCCGACGAGCTGATCGTTTGCCGTGCTGGTCAGCAGTACGACGACTTGGGTCGTCTTAGCGGCCGGAGGCGCACCGCCCGTCCGCATGCCTGAGCCGCAGCCGGTTAGGGAGCCGCCAAGAATTGCGACAGACAAAATTGAAAGCAGGATGCTGAATGCGTTTGATGCGAAGCCGAACGACTCGCGCGTCTTCATCGTGGTACCTCCACTTCGAGCGTCTAGTTTTCAGTTTCCAGTTTTTCAGTTTCTAGGGGCCTGTATAGGAAGGGACTTTGAGAACGGCGGAGCTTCAACTCGTTCGGTGTTGTGACGGCTCGGTTGTAACTTCGGGTACACCAAAGTTTAAGTAATTATCTAGGAATACAACCGTACCGGCCTTACTCGCGTTAAGGCTCGGAGGCGAAGGCCGAGGGTTTCGGCTCGGCCTTCGCTTGAGCGGGAATGCGTTAGCGAGAATGCGCGTTGGCGCGGATTAATCGGCGGTGCGGATTAATTTGCGCTAACGATGTGTTAGGGTTGCGGCTGGAAGATAATTTCGCCAAAGAGACCGTTGGCGTAGTTATCGGGGCCGGCGGTGAAGAAAAGATGGTTCGCAAAACCGTTGGCCGGAGTGCCACCGCCGAATTCGATGCCCCAGAGCTGGTTGATGTGCAGCACGCTGCCATTGACGTTTCTCATCGTGCCGATGAATTGGCCGGTAACGGAATTGAAGGCGTTAATGGTGCCCTCGGGAAGATTGTTGGTGATGAGCAGAGCGTTGCTGAACGGGCCGAAGTTATCGGGAGCGATCGCGAAACCCCAAGGCTGATTCAGCACGCCGCCGCTGGTGAGTCGTTTCAGTAGCGTTCCATCTTCGCCAAAGATGTCAATGAAGCCGCCGGGTGCGGTGCCGGTGCTGGCGAAGGAGACGTAGACGAGGCCGTTGAAGTCCTGAATGCCGTAAACGCTGAAGCCGGCCGGAACTGAGGGATCGGTAAACGATTTGACCAGGCCGAAGGTGGCGTTAAAGATGTCGACTTTGTTGTTGGCGGTGTCGGCTGCAAACAAAAAATTGCCGGAAGTTTTGCTGGTGCTAGCCAGGCCGGTATAAACCGCGCCGGGAGTGGTGGCTCCTATGATGGCGACGGTGGGATTTGCGCCAGGGTTCCAGCCGCTGATGGTGCCGTCAATTGTGGCGAAAATAAAAATTGCGGGCATACCTTTTACTTTGAAGTCGGACGAACCGTTGAACACGATTCCGGTGGGCGAACCAGTTCCGGTGCCGGATGCTGTGGGAACCACTACGTTGAGGGGGACCTTGGCACCACTGGCGTCGTAAAGTGTGGAGAAGCCGGTGTCGTTGTCATTTACCCAGAAGGGAGAGCCCGGGCCGTAGACGAGGCCCCAGGCGTTTTTCAGCAGGGGATCGGTAACCTTTGCGGTGTTCGGCTGATTAGATACCAGATTAGTGACTTGATATTGGGCACGGGCGACGCCGGAAGCAAACAACAGTACGAGGACGAAGCACGTGGTGACAGCGATAGTGCGGGGTTTCATACGGGTTTCTCCTTTTGAAGCGGCCAGGACACGATGGTCAAGCGGGCTGGGAGGCGTTGCTGGTCAGCTAGTGGGAGATAATAACACCGGAGTAAACGAGGTTTGCAAGGAAATTGTTACAGGCTCGTGAAATTATCGTGCCGACGCGTAGTCATTGTAGCGTCTAAACCCGCACCCCTCAAAAACCGAGGAGTGCTGCACCCACAAAAGAAAGATGCCGGGCTGAAGCCCGGCGCTACGTTAGAAGCGAAGGTTAGTGGGGCTGCGAGAGCATGTCGTTGAATTGGGTTACGAAGGCGGCTTCGTTGGGGCCGGGGTTGTTGCGAAGCATTTTTACGCGCTCGACCAGGATTTCGTCGGCGTCGGTGCCGAGGAGCTGGACGGCTTCTTCGATGAAGGCTGGGAGAGGCATGGCGCGAGGCTCGTCTTTGCTGTTCAACAGATCGGTCTGCACCCAGGGCGGAATTAATTCCAGGACTCTGACGGAGCTGCCTTTTAGTTTGTAACGCATCGATTGCGTGTAGGAATGTAATGCTGCTTTGGTGGCCGAGTAAACCGCGGTGTTGGTCAGCGGAACGAAGGCCAGGCCGGACGACACGTTGATGACAGTGGAGGCGGGCTGTTTCTTCAAGTGATTGATCAACGCCGAAGTCATGCGGATGGGGCCGAGAAGATTCGTCGTAATGGTGGACATCAAAGTGATTTCGTCGATGGTGCTGCCGGCGTCATCCATGCGCATAATGCCGGCGTTGTTGATCAGGACGTTCAGCTTGGGATATTCGGCGAGGAGTTTTTTCGCGGCGGCAGCGATGCTCTTTGGGTCCTCGACGTTCAACTCGATGGATTGCATTCCGGGACTGGCTTTAGTGACCTCGGCGAGATGGCCTTTGCGGCGGCCGGAGATGATTACTTGATTGCCGTGTTTGTGCAGCGCTTCGGCCAGGCTGCGTCCGATACCTGAAGTGCCGCCGGTGATGAAGATTGTGTTTCCGGTGAGTTTCATTTCTGTCCCTCCGTGCTTGACTACTATCGTTTTCCCGGTTCCGATGGGCTCAAAGTAATAGATGAATCGTCGCGCAATGAGGATGCGCTAAAGTGCAGAACAACCCGGCGGCATCAGATCAGTTGCACTGATCCCAATCAGTGCCGGTGAAAAACTGGGCGGCGTACCAGTTGCGCTCCAGACGAAACACACGATCGACTTTGCAGGGCAAGGCGTCAAACTTGCCGGGTTGATGGCTTTTGGCTGCTGCCGAGAGCGAATCTGTTGGGTCGAAAACGAGATAGACTTCGGTGTTCTCTCCGCCCCAGCCCCAACCGTCCCAATCGAGATGTTTTAGGTTTCCATTCGTCGGGCTCGGTTGCGCCGCGACCGCGGCCTTGTAATCATTCGACCATATCGACCATCTGGCGGCAGAGCGGATCGGCAAGTAATTCTTAAACAGCGGGACCGAAAGAATCCAAAAGATAGACAGCATCGCCAGGATCGATGGGCAACGGCTCTTTTTCCCGGTGATTGCGCTGTACAACGCGATTACGATCAGCAAGAGACTGATGATAGGAACCACGATGAAGAGATAGACGAGTGACTCCCGCTGGAAGATCGCCAGGATGAGGAAGATGAGAGGCGTACCCAACAATGCGGCTACTGGCAGCCACCAGTTAAACTGAGCTGTCTCTGCTGCTCTCTCGGCCATTCACTCGATCTCCCAGAATTGGTAAAGGCGAAGCGTGCATCAATGTGTCACAGCGATTTCATAATTCAAAGACGAAATTGTTGAATGCAAGGAGCGCGAGAGGATCGGTGTCGAGGTGGACCTCAAAACCCGCACCCTTCACAAACCGAAGAGCGCGGCACGCGCAAAAGATAAGCGTTCACTTCGCTAATGGAAGGATTGGCAATCCTGGCGTGTTTTTACTTACGTTTTGGTGTGGGGTAACATCGCGGACGTGAAGCCTATTGAATTGCTGGGGCAGGCGGTTTCGCGCGACGGGACGGTGCTGAAACTGGTGCGGCGGAGCGACGAGTACATCATCCTGGCGAACGGCAAGAGTCTTATGTCGAGCCGGATGCATGGGTCGGAGGAAGCGCTTGCGACGTTCGCGTGCCGAAATGCGGCGATGCTCGAGCGGCCTAACGTGCTTATAGGTGGTTTGGGCATGGGTTTCACGTTGAGGGCTACGCTGGATTTGCTGCCTGCGGATGCGACGGTTGTGGTCGCCGAGATCGTGCCGGCGGTGGTCGAGTGGAATCGCGGACCGCTTGGGCCGCTGGCGGGGGAGCCGCTGGAGGATAAGCGCGTGCGAGTGGAGATCGATGACGTGGGTGTGACGCTCGGTTCACATCGAGGGGAATTCGACGCGGTGCTGCTTGACGTCGACAACGGGCCGAGCGCTTTTAGCGGGTCGAACAATGATGGGCTCTACGATGATCGCGGAATCGGCGCAGCTTACGCGGCTCTCAAGATGGATGGAGTGCTGGCGGTGTGGTCGGCGAGCGAGAACAGGAAGTTCGAGCAGCGTTTGCGGCACGGGAGATTCGAAGTGGAAGTGGAGCGGGTGCGAGGCCGGCTGAAGAAGGGTGGTCCGCGGCACACGATATTTCTGGGTCACAAAGTAGCGGGAAGGTAACCGTGGAGGCTTTTCTTGCGGCGGTAAGTTAGACTACCGGGCGTTTCGCGACATCGTCGGTGGAGGGTCGAACATGCAGGTGGAGGACGCTCAACGCGAAGTGCGGACTGTTTTCGTCGGCGGATTTTGGGGGCAGCTTGTTTCGTCCGTGGTATGGCTGGCGTCGTCGGCGGTTGCAGTTTGGGTTAGTCCGCGTGCGGCGATGATTACGGCGGTGCTCGGCGGTTTTTTTATTTTTCCGCTCACGCAACTCATGTTGCATCTATCGGGCGGACGCACAACGCTCAGCAGCGATAATCGATTGTGGGATCTTGGATGGCAGGTTGCGTTTGTTCTGCCGCTGTCCATGCTGCTGCTCGTACCGGTGACCGTTTTTCGTTTGAACTGGTTTTATCCCGCGTTGATGATTCTGCTGGGAGCGCACTATCTTCCGTTTGCGTTTATGTACGGGATGCGGATGTTTTTGGCATTGTGCGCGATCTTGGTTGGCGGGGGAGTTGTGATTGCGCTGCACTTTGCGGGGTCGTTCAGCCTGGGCGGTTGGATTGGGGGAGTGGCCCTGTTCATTTTTGCTTGGATGGGGCGCGCGGTGGCACGGGCTGAAGCGCGGCAGAAAGCGTGAGGCGTTTCGTGAGACGGAAAACAACAGCGCGATCTGGATGACGGGACGGAATGCCGGAGCATTGGACGCGGTATGTGCCGCACCTACGGCGCTGGGGCCTTTTGGGAATTATTCCCAGCCCTTACGGGTTGGGCTAACTTCTGTCGCGCCTACGGCGCTGAACAGAGCAGAAGTTAAAAGAGCCGGCGCGAGGGCGGAGCTACGAACTGCGACGGCGAAAGCAAGATGCCGGGCTGAAGCGCGGGAGAAGGCGTGAGGCGTTTCGCGGGACGAACGGTTTTCCTTAGTGGGGTTGTGTCCATATTTTCTCGCCGCATTCAGAGCGCTTCCATCTGATGATCTCGTAGCGTGTGCCGGTCTCCCCGCTGTTTCTGTATATCGAGAGGTTTTCCCAGCTTTCCCGTGTTCCCACGCAATTGTTGTCGGGAAGACAAATGATATTAAGAAACTCGCTGGTTATGAATTTGCCGCGCTCGGACTTGGGGGCGAGTTCTTCGGTAATCTCTGCCAGGATTTTGTCATCCATCGTGGAGGAACCTGGCATGGTGAAAATCACGTCGGACTGTTTTGGAGTGATGGCTAGTTCACAAGTATTTCCGCTGGGCCCGTAGATCGCCGATACAACTACATCCGGCCTGACGAGAAATGATTCCGAAAGTGGTTTGCCGTATCGCTGACGAATGGTGTCGGGATTGTTTCCCGGAAATGAGGTTTGAAGAGCTACTGTCAACATTATGAAACTCAGACGGAACCACATGATGCACCTCCGACGGGAAGTGTGACACAGTGCGCTTCGTGAGACGAACGAATTTGTTCCAGGATTTACGGAAAGTCAAAAGAGCCGGCTGGAAGCCGGCGCTACGAACTGCAACCGCGAAAGCAAGATGCCGGGCTGAAGCCCGGCGCTACGAGAAGCGGAACGCAAAGACTACTCGTTGAGTCCAGTCGACGCGCAGGCGAGCGGGGCGTCTAAACCCGCGCCCCTCAAAAAACTAGGGGTGCGGCACCCGCAAAAGCTAAGCCTCCGAACGCGCGGATTACCGTTAACGCGCACGAACTTACTCTTGAGGAGGGGGATTTTCGCGGCGTGATAAAATTGCTTATCGATGACTTACAAACCTACGCGGGTTCACAAGGCTACGGGGATTTACAAGCCTACGCGGCGGGAACTGCTTGCGGTGCTTGGCAAGACTGCCGTGCTCTCACCTTTGCTTGGCGGAATCTTGCTGGACAGCGGATGCGGCGGAGATGGCGCGCCTAGCGTTGCGCCGCCGGGTGGCGGGTTCAACGAGACTGACGATCAATTGATGGACGACATCGAGCGCGCGGCTTTCGCCTTTTTCATGCAAGGGGCGGATCCTAACACCGGCTTGATGAAAGACAGGAGCCTCGCAGCGGGGAATGACACCAGCACGGTGTCGAGCATCGCGTCGACGGGGTTCGGTCTCACCACGCTTTGCATTGGCGACTCGCGCGGGTACGCAGACAGCACCGAGATTGCAACTCTCGTGAAGACCACGCTGAATTTCCTGTTCAATGAAATGCCGAATGAAAACGGGTTCTTTTATCACTTCGTGGAACTGTCGAGCGGGGCGCGCGCTTTCACTTCTGAAGTTTCGTCGATCGATAGCAGCATATTGATGTGCGGAATTTTGACCTGCCGGCAGCATTTCAGCGATCCCGAAATTGTCGACGCGGCGAAGCAGTTGTACGAGCGCGTGAACTGGCCGTGGATGCTCAACGGCGGCACAACTTTTTCGCAGGGATGGACGCCGGAGAACGGATTTCTTACTACGCGTTGGGATACGTACAGCGAGCTGATGATGCTTTACCTGTTGGCGATCGGCTCGACGACCAATCCGGTTTCGCCTGCTACGTGGCAAGCTTGGGCGCGGCCAAGCATCACTTTCGACGGACTAACGTACATTTCCGGGAGTCCTCCGCTGTTTATCCACCAGTATTCGCACGCATGGTTTGATTTTCGAAATAAGAGCGATGCGTTTGCGAATTATTTTCAGAATTCGATTACGGCGACGACCGCGCACAAGGAGTTTTGCATTTCGCTCGACCCGCAATTTCCCGACTACACGGACAGCCTGTGGGGAATTACTTCGTCGGACACGGTCAACGGATATCTTTCGTGGGGCGGGCCGCCGGCGATGGGTCCGATCGACGGATCGGTTGTGCCTTGCGCTACCGGCGGGTCGCTTCCGTTCCTCTTTTCAGATTGCATTCAAGTATTGCGAAACATTCGAGTGAATTTCCCCGCTGCGTGGCAGCTTTACGGGTTTGTGGATGCATTCAATCCGCTGACGGGGTGGTTTGACAACGATGTAGTGGGCATCGACGTGGGCATTATGGCTTTGATGGCGGAGAATCAACGCACGGGTTTTGTGTGGCAAACATTTATGCAGAATCCTGAAGCGGCGAATGCGATGACGCTTGCTGGGTTTACTGCTGACGCGTAGGCTGCGTTGAACATCTAAACCGGAACTCCTCGGCTGACTCCTAGCTGACTGTGACGTCTAAACCCGCACCCTTCAAAAACCGAAGAGCGCGGCACCCGCAAAAGATAAGCGTCCACTTCCATTGGCAACTCGCCACTGTCTTCGCGCGGTTGCCCGCCGACGCGAACCGAATCCGTAGGGGCACAGCATGCTGTGCCCGGCACACGTCCTTGGCAAGATTGCAGAGAATCAACCCCGGAGTTCGCAGACGCGCCACTGATCAATACATACGACCATTAGTTGCCGGTGTTGCAGCGGGCGCAGCATGCTGCGCCCCTACGGTTTACGCCAGGGCACTCGCAGCGAGTTGCTGCTGGCGGGATGTTGCCGCACGAGAACGAAAAGTCAAAAGAACCGGCTGGAAGCCGGCGCTACGAAAGGCAACTGCGAAAGGCAACGGCGAAAGGCGACGGCGAAAGCAAGCACTTCGTCGGATGCGGACGCGCGCGAAAGGCTAGGGATTTTGGGAGAAGGTTGCGCGGGCGCGTTCGAAGCCGCGGGGGGTGATGTGGACGGTGCCTTGAAATGGGCGGTCGATGTCGGCTATGGCGACGAGGATGAGAGAGAGCATCAGCGCGAGCGACACTACCTGGATGCAATGCAACTTGAAATTTTCTATACCGAACAGGCAGGACGAAAGCGTGGTGATTGCGCCGCCCACGATCAGCAGCACCCAGAGAATGCGCGGCAGTTTGGATTGTCCCTCGAGTTGGCGGACGCGGCGATGTTCCGTCATTTGGGAAATTTCATCGAGGGTTAGATGCATGCTGGTTTCCTCTCCGAAGGAAGTCGGCTTGGCTTGCATCACGGTGGTCCACAGCTCATGTATGGTGTCCTGACCTGAAAGACTCAAGTCTCCTTCGTGCATCACGGGCCATTCTTCACCGATCACAATGTCCGCGTAACGGCGCGAGAGTTGGTGGACCTGGTCGCGCTGAGGGGAGGGCAGTCCGTCGGCGAGACGGTAAACGCTGACGAGGCAGTTGGCTTCGGCTTCGGCGTTGATGGTCGCGTCCTGGTAGGACGTCCACACGGCATACAACATGAAGCCCATGATTACGGCATAAGTTGTGCCGAGTACGCCGACTTGCCAGCCGATAATCTCGTTGTGTTCACGACGCAGAGCGCTAGGCCAGAAATGATTGAGTAACCACAGGAAGGGGAGCGGCGCCAGCGTGCAAGCCAGAACCACGATGATGTTTTCGAAAGTCGTCAGCACGGTTGAGGCCTCCGGTTTTCCTGCGTTGCACGGGCTAGGGGTGATTCTAGAACTATTCTGTGGATTCGGGGCAAGTTTGGGGCGGGCGCGGGCGTTGCAGGTGAGCCTCTACGAAAAGCGGTACCGTAAAGCTAATCCTTCAGTTCGGCTGACGTGTAGACGATTGGAGCGTCTAAACCCGCGCTTCTTCCGGCTACTTCGTGGCCTCTCCCGCAAGCTCGACTAACCGTCGACTTGGGCGGCCCCGGCTCTGCACAGACCGCAGAAAAGATGCGGTACCCCCGCGAGTCTCAGTCGCGCAGATGTTTACTCCGGTGCCGCGCGGAACAGTTGGCCGCCCGCCTAAAACCTACGTTTCAAGTCAAAGTAATCCGGATAGTGCTCCTCAATCTTGGGATTAAAAGTGCTTGTAAGGATCAACCCAAACAAAATACCGACAGGAAAGCCGAACAATACGGGAAAAACCAATAGTCTCGGAAACCTAAATCCAAGGAAGTAACCAAACAATCCGGTAACGAAAAAGCTTGTTATCGCAGGAAACCAAAAATAGAAACCGCGGATATAAAGCGACTTTTTACAGTATGTGCACGAGAAGGGTATGCCGTATCTCAATTTAGCTATGTCGAGTCTTGAGCCACACAATGGGCACTGAGGGATCCAAGTCGGCATAGCAGCAGGTTGCACCTCTTAGGGACAATACCACCCGGTCGAAGTTCTGCAAGATGTCTACCACGCGCAGCTGGCAGCGTTGCCAACTGCACCAACTAACCGGGCGGAGTTCGTGGACACGCGAGTGATCAATCATACGATCATTCGTTGCCTGTGTTGCAGCGGGCGCAGCATGCTGCGCCCCTACGGGATATTGCTACGGCAAGACGCGTCCGGAGCAGAAAGCGGGAGCAAGATGCCGCGCTGAAGGCCGCGGCGCTACATTTAAACCTGAAACTACAACAGCAGAGTCAAAAGAGCCGGCTGGAAGCCGGCGCTACGAACTGCAACGGCGAACGACAGCACAGCGGCGAGAGCTATTTCATTTTGGTGAAGATGGAGCCGATGGATTTGGTTTTCTTTCCCACGGCTCCTGCGGTGCCGCCGAGGTCGGCGGTGATGATGGGTTCTTCGGAAGTGCCGGCGATGTGCATGGGGACGCCGGGGCCGTTGCCGGAATTACCGCCGGAGCCGTTAAGTTTGGTGAGCAGGCCCACCCCCACTTTTGCGATGCCCTTACTCGGAGCGTTTCTTACCGTGAGGTTGAAGTCGAGTTGATTGGCGGGTGACACGGTGCCGCTGCCGGTGAGGTCGCCCATTCCTGCAACAGATGCCTGAATGTTGTCGGCTACGACGCCGGCATTCGTGACCTGAACGTTCACGCTCAATTTGTCGAAGGTGGTGGTGTCTCCCGTTTTCACGCCGCTTAGAGCTGCGATGCCGTGAATTTTCGAGCCGACGTCAAATCCGACCAAGCTGGTGTTGGCAAGCGATAGCGGACCGGTTATGTCGAGCGATTTTGCATGGCCGGTGACGGAGAAGTTCATCGAGAGCGTGCCGCCTTTGAGGACCGAGCCGTTGGGGAAGCGAATGGCGGCTGCGGAGATCAGAGGCTGTAGTTCATCGATGGGCACAGCCTGCCCGGCGAGTTTTAAATTCAGCAGAGGATCTTGCGCGTCGAGCGGGTTGGCTTTGTACGTTCCCTGCAAATGGATGGTGGCGTTGCCGAGCTTGACGCCGGCGTCGTCAATCTGTCCGGCGTTATCTTTTATGCGAAAGGTTCCGCGGTATGCGAGATCGACCGGCTTGGGCGCAGCGGGCGCGTCTTTTTTAAGTTTGAGGTTTTGTGCGCGGATGGTGCCGCTGGTGACGAGGCTTTGACCGTCTGAGGTGGCATGTAGGTTAGCATCAGCAAGGAGGGAGATGCCGGCAGCGGGATCGAGAAGTCCAGCGGCGACGGGATCGAAACCCGTGGTAGAGATTTGGAGGTCAATGGGACTGGCTCCCGGATCGTCGCGGTTGGTGGGGCCGATGTGACCGGTGACCGCGACGGTGCCGCCGGAGGGAAGGCTTGCGGCGAGGTCGATTGGAAACTTCGAGCTGAAAGAGAAATCGTGAGCGGATATGTTCACGTGCTCGTAAACGACCGGTTTGGCGTGCGCAGGCAGGCCGACGATTACTGCGCGCGCGTCGAGGATTGCAACGCTGCCAACCGAAATATCCGGCATTGATGGCAGGGAGCCCGGCAAATTCCCGGTGGGAGGATTTGAACCGGCGCCGGCAGCGGGAGCGCCGGGTGCGTGGACGAGTCCGAGGCTGGAAAAATTCCAGGTGCCGTTCGCGGCGCGAATCAACGTAATTTGCGGCGCCTCGATCTCGAAGCTGCGCAAGTCGAGCTTGTGGGAGAAAATCAACGTCTGCATCGAGACGCCAATGCGAAATTCCTTCGCGGTCAAGAAAGGTTCGGTGCTGAAGCTGGGATCGTCGGCTACGCTGAGGCCTTCGGCCACCAGGCTGCCGGAATGGACTGAGAGTTTCAGGTCGCCGACTTTTACGTCGCGGCCGAGAGCGGTTGCGAGCTGCTTTTCGATGGTGGGCCGGAAGGTGTTCGCGTTCACGAATATTTTGATGGCCACGACAGCCACGACGATCAGAATGGCGAGTGCCACAAGGATTTTGGTCCAGAGTTTCACGGAAGACTCCCTAGCGCGACGGCTTCGAAGATGCAGCAAGCTTCAACCGAAATGCGTCGAAGGTCAAGTGTTGAGACTTAGCGTTTAGAAAGAGCGCATGGACTAGACGAGACGCTGCCTCATGCGCGCCAGACTGAAAGCCAGCTTCACTCTCGCGAGCAAGAGGTAGGCCAGCATCCACACGGCTGTGGACATTATCAACAAATGACAAAAGACTGATGGGACAGCCGGAATCACAACGTACCTTCTGAAAGCGAAAAGGCTGAGGATCGTGAATCCGATGGCCGCTGCAATGGAAGCGATGGAAACGATGCGCGCCCATTCGCGCAATTGCAACACTCCAATCGCCAGGCAAGCGGCTACACCCGCGAGAACCAGCAGCAGAAAACCTCCCGCGACTCCCATTCCGGCGATTGCCACGGAAGCTGGATCGCCGGAGTCACTGCCAGTCATGCCCATGACGGCAACGAAAAAGAGAGCTACGGCGCCCAGAGCCAGGACTGCGGCGGCGAAGAACGTCAGGATTGCAATGATCGTTACACCGAAGGGGCGTCTCACGTTTCTGCCTGTACTTTCTACCGCGAATATTTCAGTTGCGTTGAAAGCAGAGTCACACCGCTGCTTCGTTGGGAGGCGAGCGGTGTGATTCCAGCTGTGGTTCAGCGAAAGAGTGCGTGATTCTTAATCCGGGTGGCTGTGGCGCCAGTTCCAGTATGCGGCTTGTTGTCTGTGGCTCTGGTGGTCGTACGCGCGGTAGCCTTGATGCCTTTCGACCAGATATCCGCGGTAGGCGTGGTCTTCGCGATCGTCCCAGTTGTGATAGTCATGATGGTTCGAATCGTAAACGCGGACCGAAACTTCTTGCGGAGTTGCAGCGACGACAGATGCGCTCGCCGCGAGAGCAGCCGCCAGAAATAGCGCGCCTGCGTATCGATGTGCATGGTGCATATAGGGTGGTCTCCTGACCGCGATTTCCTGGGTTCGGAACTTGGTATCACGGTAGTACGCAGTGTGCGCGGGCGGCGGGAGGAAAGCTGTGCAGAACAGCACACTTGCTGCGGGGGAGCGGTGTACCGATAAGGTGCGAAGGCGGTGTTGGACCTACGACGCTGGAGCAACGGGATGGCAAAAGAGTTGGCGCGAGGCCAAGGCTGCGAAAGGACAACGGCAAAAGCAAGATGCCGCGCTGAAGACCGCGGCGCTACATTTAAACCTGACTCCCAGAGCCAACGGACACGGCGCTACGAACGACCGGACTGCGACGACGGGCGCGGCGTTGCCAAGCATTTTTGCCGGGCGCAGCATGCTGCGCCCCTACGAAGCGGCGCCGAGAGTGCGTCGAGTCGCCTCTAGGGGATGCAGAGCGCGGCGACTCAGAAATGCGTCGGCAAGATGTCGCACGAGAGTCGGTGGGGACGCCCTTCGACTACGGTCAGAACGAGCCCGGCGCTGCGAAAGGACAACGGCAAAAGCAAGATGCCGCGCTAAAGACCGCGGCGCTACATTTAAATTAAATCTGAAAACCGGAACGCCAGAGTCAAGAGAGCCGGTGAGGGCTACGAAAGACGCTACGAAAGGCGACCGCAAAGCGAGTCACGCGGCGAGGCTTCAGCGGTTGAACAAGGCGGCGGCTACTGCAGGATCGTGACTACAGCGGCGCAGTTGCCGACGGCGGTGCCGATGGCGGTGCCGGTTGTGTTGTAGCGGACCACGCCGGATTGGTCGGAGCAGAATGCGCGCGTGCCGGTGGTGACGGAAATGGGAGTGGCGTTCACTTCGAAATCCAGGAACGGAGAAAGTATGGTGCCTGCGCCGGTGGCAGCGACTGCGGCCACGGTGTAGCCGGTCTTGGTTCCGGCGGTGAGAACCGGGTCGATCAAACAAGCCGTTGCTGGAGCAGCCACACAACCTGCCGCGCCGCCCAAGCTAGCCAAAGGCGCAAAGCCGGTGCCGTACGTCGCAGAATATGTGATTTCCGAGGTGTCGAGCGTCCGCACTGAGCCGACAGCTGATGCTTCGTTGGCCGCGATGCGAGCGCGCAACAAGTTGGGAATTGCGATGGCCGCGATGATCAAAATGATGGCCACGACGATCAACAGCTCGATCAGCGAAAAGCCGGTCTGTTTCTGATCTCTACTCATTGGCGTGTTTCTCCTTGGCAAAATGTACGGCTTCGTCCGAGGATTCTTTTTGTAGCGCCGACTTGTCCTGAGCGTCGTCGAACGGCGTCCCCGCTGGCTCTTTTGGCTTCTTCAACACTCTGACCTGCAAAGTGAGCGCCCATCAGATGCTCTTTGCGCAGCTCCCTGCGGAGAACAGCTTGATTGGAACACGCTCGATGCCATCTAGAGATATTCGCAGATGGAGACGAGATGCGTTGCAAGTCGAGCGCTAACATAACGCGCTGGCCTTGCGATTGTAAGCGTCAATTCTAAAAATGGTTTTTGAAATTAGATTTGTACTAAAAGCGCCGATAAATTTCACGCGCAAAGACGTTAAGAGCCCGCACCGAAGTGAAACACTTTCAGGCAGCGGGTTGGCGGTGGAAGACGAGGAAAATCTCAGTGAGTGTCTTGAGTCGGCGGAAGGAGAGAGCGGAATTCGGGGGTGTCGCGGAGGTTGGCGAAGGCGGGCTCGTCCTTGGCCCAGGCGGACCATGCGACGGGGTTTGTGGTTTTTTCTTTTGCGCGACGGAGAGACTCCAAAGCGCCTTTGCGGTCGTTGTCCAAGGCGCGAGCGACGGCTACCTGGCCCAAGGCCCAAACGGAGTCGGGATCTGCGTCAGATGCCAGCTCAAAATAAACGCGGGCGTGCGAAAAGTCCTTGGCATCCAAACGTTCCTGGCCCGTTTCCATAAGGCCGACGAAAATGCCGGACAAGGCGCGCTGATCGACGCGGAGCCTTTGCGGATTTTTCTCAACGTTGGCCGTATCGCGTAAGCCCGAGATTTTCGTTTCGACGGAGCTGAGGGCGTCGGAGTGAGGTGCATCCGTGAGGAGAGCGGCCACTCCGGAATAAACGCCCGAGATCAGATCCTTTTGTGCTTGAAATTCCTGCTCCTCGCGCTTGGCGCCATCGCGAACGGCTTTGTTTTTTTCCAGCGCGGCAGCGCGGTCGCGAAAGGACGAGGCGCTGACACCGTCCAGTCCGTTGAACGTCTCGGCTGCTTGGCGGTATTCCTTCCAACTCGCATACAAATCGCCCGCGGCTTCGAAGGCTTTTACGCGTTTCTGAACTTCGGCGGCTTGCTCATTCACGAACGCGGTATCGCGGAGTTCGAGATCCTGCTTCATCGCTATCAGGCGAAACCAGGCCAAGCCTTGGTCCATGATGGCTGCGGGCGCCCAGTTATGAGTGCCGTCAAACTCGCTGAAAGCGTGTGAATAGTGAAGCGTAGCGAGCTTGGCGTCGAGATTCACAACTTCCGGATAGTTGAAATCGAGACTGCCGGCGGTGCCGAAGACTGCGAAAGTTCCGTCCGCCGTGGGAGGAGACGCGGGCGCAAATCCGGCGCTGTTCAACAGCACGCCTGCGGCGCATTTGCAGGCTTGCGCAAGGGAAGCGGCGAGACGCGCTCCGCCGGAAAGGCCGGCAAAATAGATGCGTTTGTCGTCAATGGCCAGGCGCGCGTGAGTGTCGTGAAACATGGCCTGCGCGGCTTCGGCTGACTGCTTCCACGGGCCATTTTGCGAATTGTTCGAGCCGGCGACGATGTAGCCGTAAAGCTCGGCCGCGTCTTTCATTAATTCCACCGGCACACTTCCGCGAGCGAAGGGATCGAATACGTAAACGATCGGCCAGCGCTTTTCGTGCGTGTAGTGTGAAGGAATATAAAGAGCGTAGCTTTGGCCAGGCTGCGCTGCAGTGGAAACTTTGGCGATGACTACGCCAGTTTGCAAATCCTGCTGCGGCGCGGCGGTGGGAGAGGCGGGGCTTGCGGGCGCGCTCTGTTGCGTCGCGGATTGGGCGGAAAAAACAGCCAGCGCGGCGCAGAGCAGAATAAGCTTCGACATGGAGATAGTATAGATGCTGAAAACGCTGGAATGGAAATTGTGGAGATAAGACGCTAGCTCACTCCACCGCGGAGGTTCGAGCGTTGGCCTGTTCGGAGGTTACCAGATCGTTTTGATTCCAGCGGATTGAAGACGGCGGTCACGGGTGACGAGCGGAAGCCCAAGATGCATAGCGGTAGGAGCGATGATGCGGTCGGGCATGTCGGGAACGAGGTCACGCGGAATTTCTCTCATGATACTAGCAATGCGATAGTCGAGAGCAACCACTGTGAACGCGGGACTCGGCTCTTCGATTTCGGTAACAAACCTGGCAAATGCATCGGCGGCGATGCGTCCTCGTTCGACCAAGTACACGACCTCAACAAGAGAAACCGCGGAAATGTAAGTTGGCGTGCCGCTGGCCGCAGCGCCGTCGACCAACGGAAAGACTGCGGGAGGAAGATTTTTCGAGTCGAGTAAGTACCAAATCGCCCGTGGGTGTCGAGGACGGCGGACATCAGGACAGTTCTCGCGGGAAGTTACCCCACATCTCCCGGCGGGCTTCAGCAATGTCTTCGTCTGTGAAATCGATGTTGAGGTCCTTCCAGAGCCCGCGCAAACTGCGGCGCGGCTTTAGAGAACAGTTCTTCGCTTTCAGGAAATCTACAAAGTCCAACACTTCTTTCTGTACGGCAGGAGGTAAATCGCGCAGCTTTTCGAGGATCTGTTGTTCTATGGTCATGGATGCCTCGTGGAGTGCTCAGCTTCTGCAGCGATGAGAACCGCGGAGCATTTCCGCCTCGAATAGGATGGCCACTACTCTTTCTACCAGTCCAAATCTGCCAACAGGATGGAAATCGCTGCTGCAGAGTTAGCGCATGGCCGCTGCGATTTCCTCGGCGGAGTAAGGCACGCCGGGAGTGAGGAGTTCGGCGCCGGTCTTGGTGATGAGAAACATGTCTTCGAGATAATAGCCCTGGCCATCGATGGAGGCGATCGGCTCGAACGCGATCGTAGTGCCCGCCCGCAGCGGGTCCGCTGGCTTTCCGGCAATCAGATTGATTGAATGCACCTGCCAGAACGGAACATTCTCTTGCTTGGACCATTGTTCGATGGCGCGCTGTGCGAGCGAACTTTTCGCCGAGTCACGATGGCTAACGAGTTCCGCGCTCCACGCTTGGAACACTTGATCGACAGTGACTCCTTCGCGCAAAGTTTTCGCGCCGGCGTGGTAGGCGGCGATGAAGATGTTCCAAAGCTCGCGTTGATCTTCAGTGAAATGTCCGGAGACAGGAACGGTGCGGCCCAAATCTCCAGAATAGTGATTTACTTCGCAACCTACGTCGAGCCGCACCAAATCTCCAGCGCGCATGATCGAGTTCAGATGGTCGTACCGGGCGTCTGAAATAAAAGGGCGCGGAAACACGCCATTCTCGCCAGACATAGCCCAAGGCCAGAAAGCCGTGCCATGCGCGCCCGCGTTCCAGCAGGCGTATACGACTGCTGCTTCCACGGTGCGCTGCGATACATCGGGGCGAATGGCTTTGATACCAGCCATCACTGCAGCTACAGTGGCTTTGGCGGCAGCGCGAAGAGACGAAATCTCCGCGGGGCTTTGTACTGACAGCAGGCCATAGGCTTTTTCGTCGGCCTCGACGAGCACGAAGGACGGCCATTTCTGCTGGATCATCTGCGCCCACAACGGAATGTGCGGAGCTTTCACGCCGGTAAGGTTTTCGGGCATACCGAGCCCAGAGGAAATATCCGGCGCGAAGTATAGGCGGGTCGGCGAGCTCGCGCGTTTTGCGAGAAAACTTTCGAGTTCGGACCAGTCGGCTACATGTTCTATGCCGAGTTGTTTGGCGGTGTATGGACCGGGCAACACTTCGGGCTGGAGTCCCATGCGAGAAAATGGAAAGGGAGCGGTGGGCGGAACGAAAAGCCAGGATTCGCCGGACTGGCCGTCTATTGCGAGCACAGCGTCAAAAGTATTTTCCAAGCCGGTGAAGTAATAAAAGAGCGGATCCTGGTGGAATCCATCCGTCGAGACATCACCAGGGACATCGGCGTGGATGAGCAGGATTCCGTCGTGGAATGCGGCCGCAGCGCGTTGGCGGCGCGATTGCGTTTCCGACTGATCGGCTGGGAAAACTTGCGCCGTGCAGGTTAGAAGGAGCGCGAGGGTCCAAAGCGATTTTTGCATAGGGCATAACTTAACACCCGGTTTTCGGCGCAGCAATGGGGGGTTGTAAGGGAACGGCCGCCGGGCCGAGGTCATTCGGACCCCGGGGACACGCGGGGCTACAAAACGTAAAGAGCGAAAGCTAATCGTTGAGTCCAGCCGACGTGTAGGCAAATGGTACGTCTAAACCCACCCGCAAAAGCAACGACCAACGGCGACGACGAAGGGCAACGACGAACGGCAAGGACGAAGGGCAACAGCGACGGCAACGGCAAAGTCAGAAGAGCCGGCGGGGCGACGGGCTACCAGATTCGGGTGGACAGGGGTGGGGTATTGCGCCGATAATTCTGGGCGGAACAGTCGCGATTGATCCCACATCGTTTACATGCAGAGAGGAAATCAACTTATGAAAATGCTATTGCAGGGCTTGTTGTGCCTGGCGCTCGCCGCTTCGTCGCTCGCAGCGCAGACTTCCAAGGACAAGAAGGATTCCAGCACGGGTCTGCCTCCCATCATCGATCGCGAACTGATCTTCGGCAATCCCGAGATAGCGGGAGCGCAACTTTCGCCTGACGGAAAGTATGTCGCGTTCCAGAAACCGTGGAAGGGCACGCGCAACGTTTATGTGAAGGGTGTGAACGAGCCGTTCGAAGCGGCGCGGCTGCTGACCACGGAAACCAAGCGGCCTATCGCGGATTTCTTTTGGACGCGCGACGGCAAATATATTTTGTACGTGAAGGACAACGACGGCGACGAAAATTACAATGTTTACGCCGTGGACCCCGCAGCGAAGCCGGCGGCGGGAGCGGACGCTCCAGCCTCGCGGGATCTGACCGGTCTGAAAGGCGTTCGCGTGGAGCTAGTCGACGTTCCCAAGAATGATCCGGACGTGATTTACATCGGGCTGAACGATCGAGACAAAGCCTGGCACGATTTGTACAAGCTGAAGATTTCCACCGGCGAAAAGACATTGGTGCGCAAGAATACCGAGCGCATTGCCGGGTGGAATTTCGATCTTCAAGGCAACCTGCGGCTGGCGTCTCGCTCCGCGGAAAACGGAGACACAGAAATCCTGCGCGTCGATCCGGACAAATTTACCAAGATTTATTCCTGCAACGTATTCGAGAGCTGCGGCGTAATCCGCTTCCAGAAAGACGGCAAGCGCGCGTACATGGAGACGAACAAAGGCGCGGAGATGGACTTGTCCGCTTTGGTGTTGTTCGACCCGGCGACCGGAAACACGGAGATTGTGGAATCCGATCCGATGAAGAAAGTGGATTTCGGCGGCGCGTTCTTCTCCGAAGTCACCGACGAACTTGCCTTCACCGTGTATGACGAAGACAAGCCGCACTATTACTTCAAGGACAAGGGTTTTGCCGCCGATTTCAAGTTCCTGGATGGCAAGTTTCCCGGCAGGGAAGTTGTCCTCGCGTCTACCACGCTAGACGAGCAGACCTGGCTGATCAACGCCAGCAGCGATACGGAGCCCGGTGAGACTTATCTCTTCGACCGCAAGAACCACAAGCTGGCGCTGCAATATAAGATTCGCGAAAAACTTCCTCGCGCGGAGTTGGCGGAGATGCGGCCGGTGCGCTACAAGTCGTCCGACGGGTTGGAGATTCCGGCTTATCTCACTTTGCCCAAGGGAATACCGGCGAAGAATCTGCCTACAATTATTTTTCCGCATGGCGGACCGTGGGGGCGCGACAGTTGGGGTTACAACGGCTACGCGCAATTCTTTGCCAACCGCGGTTACGCGGTGTTGAGCATGAACTTCCGCGGTTCCACCGGTTACGGCAAGAAATTTCTGGACGCGGGCAACCAGCAGTGGGGCCGCAAAATGCAGGATGACGTGACGTGGGGCGTGAAATACCTGGTTGACGAAGGCATTGCTGATCCAAAGCGCGTGGGAATTTTCGGCGGGTCTTACGGCGGTTACGCCACACTGGCCGGTGTAGCGTTTACTCCCGATCTTTACGCCGCGGCGGTGGATTTGTTCGGTCCGTCGAACCTGATTACGCTGATGGACTCGATTCCACCTTACTGGGAATCGATCCGGCAAATGTTTTATCAACGGATGGGAAATCCCACCACGCCGGAAGGGAAGGCGCTGTTGATCGAACGCTCGCCGCTGACGTCGGCGACAAAAATTAAAACGCCGCTGCTGATTGCGCAAGGCGCGAACGATCCACGCGTCAATCATGCCGAGTCGGAGCAGATTGTTATCGCGCTGCGCGACCGCGGGTTCCCGGTGGAATACATCCTGATTCCGGACGAGGGCCACGGCTTTGCGCGTCCGGTGAACAATATGGCGGCGGTGATGGCCACCGAAATATTTTTCGCCAAGTATCTGGGAGGCCGCGATCAGACGGACGGAACGCCGGAGGTTATGGCGCGGCTAAAAGAAGTTACCGTCGATCCGAAGACCGTGGTGCTGGCCAAGAAAGTTGACGCGGCGTCAGTCAGCGCACCGAAAGTGGCGAGAGATCTGGAAGCCGGCGCGTACAAGTATCAGGCGACGGTGGAAGCGGGCGGACAGAAGGTGGAGCTGAATGTGGCGACCACTATTGCGGAGGATGGCGGTTCATGGGTGGCGACGGACGTGATTGACACGCCGCAAGGAGCGGTGACCGAAGTGTCGACGCTCGATAAAGGAACGTTGATCGCGCGCAAGCTCAATTTGAAACAAGGGCCGGTGACGATTGACGTTAATTTCGCCGATGGCAAAGCTACAGGCAACATGAATATGAACGGGCAGGATCGGCCCGTCGCAGTCGATTTGGGCGGACCGTTGTTCGCTGATGGCGCGGGCTCGAAGCAATCCATCGCGTGCCTGCCTTTGGCCGAGGGCTATAGCGCGACGTATCGGAACTTCGACGTTCTAAAACAAAAAGTGAAGCTGATGCAGTTGAACGTGTCCGGCGTGGAGAAACTGACGGTGCCCGCCGGCACGTTTGACACGTATAAAGTGGACATCAGTTCGGCCGACGGCGGTGACGACAAGGAAACGATTTGGATTTCGAAGGATTCGCACAAGGCGGTGAAAGAATCGTTGGTGATCGCGTCGATGGGCGGAGCGGTTTTGACGCAGGAGTTGTTGCCGTAGATGGGATTTGCGGAGCGTACGGCCGCCCCGGCCCAGCAGAAGTCAAGATAGCGAGCGGGCACGGCGCCGTTCCGAAGGAGTCGGCCGGAACGTCTAAACCCGCACCCCTCAAACACCGAGGAGAGCGGCACCCGCAAAAGCCAATCGGTCAGCCGATGGTGGAGTATAGGACGCCCGTCGCTGGCACGCGGGACAAGCCGAGGTCGGGGCGAGGCGGAGTTACGAAAGGCAACGTCGAGAACGGCGAAGCAAGATGCCGGGCTGAAGCCCGGCGCTACGAAAAGCTATGATCACCAGAGCGAGCGTCGGTTCTTTTCTTTTGGCGACTATGTTATGCGTCGCGGCTTTAGCTCAGCAGAACACACCGCCGATTAAACCGCTGGGGGCTGCGCCGAGTCAGGCAGTCGGCACCAGCATTCACCTTGACGTGGTTGTCGCGCCGAAGTCTGGGGCGCTGGTTGCGGATCTTCAGCAGCAGGATTTCACGGTGCTGGATAATAGCGCTCCGCAGACTATCACTTCCTTTAAAGCCGTTACCGGACGCGAAGCTCCTATCGAAGTAATCATGGTGATCGACGCGGTGAACGCGAGTTTTCAGACTGTGAGCATCGCGCGACCGGAAATCGGCAAGTTCCTGCGCGCCGAAGGCGGGCGTCTCGCGTACCCGATGGCGCTGGTGCTCTTCACGGATAAAGGCACGCAAAGTCTGGGGGATTTTTCGACTGACGGTAATGCACTCGGCGCCGAACTGGACGGGACGGATGTAGCGCTTCGTTCCATTGGACGATCGGCCGGCTTCTACGGCGCAGCGGAGCGATTTGGGCTTTCGATCGAGGCGCTGGGTCAGCTGGTGGCAAAAATGAGTACGCGCCCCGGACGCAAAATCCTGTTGTGGGTTTCGCCCGGCTGGCCGCTTCTGTCCGGGCCGCGGGTTGAGTTGGACACCAAGCAGCAGAAACAACTCTTCGCGAATATTGTTACCATCTCGACGCAACTTCTTCAGGCGCGCGTGACGCTGTACGGTATCGATCCCTTGGGCAACGGCCAGTCTCTCTCCAGCGTTTCGTACTACAAGGATTTTTTGAAGGGCGTCAGCAAACCCAGCCAGGTGTCGATTGGGAACCTAGGACTACAAGTGCTCGCCGTTCAGAGCGGAGGGCTGGCGCTTAACTTCAACAATAATGTTGCCAGCCTCTTGCAGGAAAGCATTTCGGACTCGTCGCCTTACTACGAAATTTCGTTTGATCCCGGACCTTCCGACAAGCGCGACGAATATCACCACCTCGAAGTGAAAATCGCAAAACCCGGTTTAACTGCGCGCACTCGCCAGGGCTATTACTCGCAACCTCCGCCGCACAACTAAATTTTAGTCGCAGGAGTGGCGCCGGACCTGGGGCGTACCAGAAGCGCGGCCCAACCGGCTGCGCCCATGATTGGAATGAGTGTCTTGAGATGGCTCGGGTCGCGAAGAGTTATGAAACCTGCCAGAAGGAATGCGGCTGCCAATATCAGCGCAGCAGGAGATGGCGTTGCAGTTTTTCCGCTTAGCCGCGAAGCCAGCATGTCAGCACTTACAACCGCGAGCGACAGGACCAGCGGACCGGCCAGCAGGTACCATCCGTATCCCGTGGTTCGCACGGCGACGAGCGATGCGAGGATGATTCCAATTGCCACGAGCAGGCTGGGAGTAAGGTTGAGCCAGAATTTTCCGGCCATTTCACGGCCTCCGCTGCGGGAGCGCACCTAACCGATTTCCGCTAACTGGATGGTGCAGGATAAAGCGGGATTTTGCAATGTTTGGGGCATCGGTTTGGCTATTGGGGATTGGAAGCAAGCAAAAGAGCAGGCTGGAAGCCGGGGCTACGAAGTGGAACTGCGAAAGCACGTCAAAAGAGCCGGATGCGGCAAAGCAAGATGCCGGGCTGAAGCCCGGCGCTACGATAGACCGGCCTGCGACAATTGCGCGGTATTGCCAAGTACTTGTGCCGGGCGCAGCATGCTGCGCCCCTACGAAGAGGTTGGTCGGCACGATTTTTAGTTGCGGCGGGAGAACCGGCAAGAACGATGTGTTGGCGGTTTGCAAGCAGAAGAAACGCAGGCGGGAAGTACCGTTGACAGCGGCGTTGTCGGGTTTAAAACTTGCTGAATGATGGAACGTGCGGCTGGTTTTCGTCTAACGCGAATTATGTGGTTGAGCGTGGCGCTGCTCTGGGCAGTTGCTCTTCCGGCGCAGAGTACTTCCTACCTGGCTATCACTCCCCAAAGCGCGACACTTCTTACCGGCGATTCCAGATCGTTTCGTCTGGTTGACCAGAACGGCAGGATGCAGCGCAACGTCAGCTGGGATGTTTCCGATACCGCCGCTCTGCAAGTGAGCGGGGGCGATGAAGTGACGATCATGGCAAACCGCCCGGGCGATTTCCGAATCAATGCGCGTTCCGCAAATGGATCGGCCGAAGCGACCGTCACTGTGATGGAAGGAAAAATGCCGGTGGGGACGAAGATTTGGACTTCGGGAACGGCTCCGGGCTGCAAGAGCTTTCAGATGGTTCAAGCGATGCCTTCAGCAAACGGTCCCGACCTGTACGACCTGAGCCACTGCCCGGACGGTGATTACATCACCGCGCTCACGGCTGACGGCATACATCTATGGCGCCGCAAAGCAGGCGGCGTCGGGCCGGGACCAGCCGGTACGGATAATGTGCCGGCCAGCGCGAACAATAACGATGCGGTTGCCAAGGATGCGGCGAGGGGTGATCGAATAAACTTGAGTTCAACGTCTATTTGCGATTCGGTGACGGTGGGAACCGACCAGCAGAAAATTCGCGACATGCTGCACGAGCGTAATCTGTCGTTTAGCGAAGGCGCGGCCGGCGAGCGGGTGTGGACTGTTGACGAATCGAACAGGCAATGCAAACTGTGGTTCGATGAAAAGTCCATTTTGACGAAGAAGCGGAAGGTTTTCGTTGCGCAATAGGCGGGCAGTTAATTTGCGGGCGCGGCGTGTGCTCATTGTGGTATGCCGCCGGTATCGCGGAGGACTACGGCGTCGGATTCGAGGTGACTGCGGACCATCAGGATGGATTTTCCGTCAGGTGAGTAGACAAAACTGTCGATTTCTTCGTTCGGGAAATTAGTGATTTGCCGTCCCGCCGAACTGTCCAGGGATTGGATCCAA
>DATNLC010000088.1:0-1021 GCA_035603075.1 Candidatus Acidiferrales bacterium
TTCCTCCGTCAGTCGTCGAGTGCCGAGAAGTTACCACACCCGCCGCGCCGCCCGAATCCAAATGTTCTCGTACACAATCTGCCTGCTTGCCGTACCGCTTGCGCTGCTTCACCTGCGGAAGCATTTGCTTTTGGGACTTGATCCATCGGAGGAGGGAATAACGGCGCGCGGAAAATAATCTCAGAGTTCTCCGCGCCGTTCCAGTTGCTTGTAAAAAGCAAATGAATACACCGCGGGAGCAAACAAGCCGATCGTCAACACAACAAGTACCAGCCAAAAATTCGGGCTGGCAGCGGTGAGCGCCAAGCCCACCAGACCGCTCGCGACCATCGTCTTCGCCGCCAAACGATGAGTGGCATTCCAGACTCTTTCGTTGGCCAGGGCCCAAGGAGTCCTCACTCCCATGAAAAAATTTCGGCGAATCTTTCCCATCAGATTCCCGCACAACACAATTGCCAGGCACCCTCCGCCCACCAGCGCCCGGCCCATATTTACCGCATGGCCGAAAATGGCCCAAAGGAACACGGCGAAAAAATAGGCCGCCACGCACAACAGCACCAGCATGATCTGAAGATAGGTCGACCGAAAACTGTCCACCTCGAAGTTTTTCGGCGAGAACCACGGAAGGCAATACATCAGCAGCATCACGAAAGCCATCAATCCGGGCCCCGCTACATACACCGTCCACTTCGGACCGTACCCATCCACCTGATTGTGTATGTTCCAGTGCGTCGCAATCGAATCGGGCAGATGAGGATATGCAATCACGGTCGCAACCAACACCGCTGCGGTCAGCAACATTCCAGCCAGGTAGTATTTCCTCGTCATTTTTGCTTACCTCGACTCTTCTTTCCGTCCTTTACCAACTGCATGGCCCATGCCATCAGGTCCTGCACCACCGTGGTGTTCAATCCGTACCAAATCTGTTGCCCTTCGCGGCGGCTGGTGATCAGGTCCGCTTCCTTCAACACTCCGAAGTGATGCGACATCGCTGGCTTGGTCATGTCAAACTTTTCTGCCA
>DATNLC010000092.1:0-28682 GCA_035603075.1 Candidatus Acidiferrales bacterium
TGCGGTGACGCGCGTGCTGAAACTGAATCCCGAAAAAGTGAACGTGAATGGCGGCGCGGTTGCGCTGGGGCATCCGATAGGCGCGTCGGGGGCGCGAGTGCTCGTTACGCTGCTGTATGAAATGCAGCGGCGCAATTTGAAACGTGGAATCGCTGCGCTTTGCCTGGGCGGCGGCAACGCGGTGGCATTGGCAGTCGAGCGCCCCTAACGCTGCGCACATGTTCTGTCCTAAATGCAGAGCGGAATACCGCGCGGATGTTACGCGTTGCCCGGATTGCGATGAAGCGCTTGTCGCGGAGTTGGAGCCTTCAAAAGCACCCGGACCGGTCGGCCCGGCGCTGGCCTGGCGCGGGAATGATCCCGTCTCCTTCAGCCGCGCACTCGCCGCTCTGCGAGAGCACAAAATCCAGAGCTACGAGATTGCCGAGCACGATAATCTTCCATATCTCGCGGCTTTTCAGCCCCGCTATGGAATCTTCGTGAGACGAGAGGATGTTTCACGCGCGGAGAAAATCATTCGCGAAACATTCGCGGGGCTGGTTCCCGACTAATCAAGCGCAGCGTTTTTTGCATGCAGATGCTATGCGTCTTTGTCGCTGGTTTCCGAGAGCTTTATGCCAAAGCAGCCGGCTACCTCCAAATCTCCAAAAAAGAAATCAGGTAAGCAAGATCGTATCGTTGCGAACACGCCGGCGGCGTTCGAGAATGTTCGGCGGATTGCGCTTGCGCTGGGCAACGTGGAGGAAGGGACATCTTATGGCACGCCGGCGTTCAAGGTGGGCGGGGAGCTGTTCGTGCGGATGCATCAGGATGGCGAATCGCTTGTGGTTCGGACGGATTTTGAGCAGCGCGAGGAGTTGATGGCCTCCGATCCGGAGACTTACTACATCACCGATCACTATCTCAATTACGAATGGATATTAATTCGGCTGTCGCGGGTGCATCCCGATGCTTTGAGAGATCTGATCCGGATGGCATGGCGGTTGGCGAGTACGAGCAAGCGGCGTTCGTCGCGGAGCTAATTCGGATTCGGTCGATGCAGTTTAGCAAGGCTTGACGTTGGTCTTCCTCCTGTGTTTCCTTAGCGACGTGAAAACTGCTGCACTTGGGTTTCGGGCACACTCCGGCTGGACCGCGTTGGTGGCGCTCTCCGCGTCGAAGGGGGTGCCTTGTGTGCTCGCGCGGCAGAAAGTTCACCTGGTCGAGACCTTTATTTACAAATTTCGGCAGCCTTACCACACGGCGAAGGGAATGGCGCCGGACGAAGGGCGCGCTTTCGTTGCGCAAGTTCAGGCAACGGCGCGACGGCTGGCCTATCGTGCAATCCGAAATTTGCAGGACAGTCTGCAGGCGCAAGGCTACCGGCTGACGCGATGTGGACTGGTGCTCGCTTCCGGAAGGCCGCTGCCTCAACTGGCTCAGATCTTGGCGTCGCATGCGCTGATTCATACCGCCGATGGCGAACTATTTCGCGGAGCGATTCTACATGCGAGCGGGCGATGCGGTTTTGGGAGCGCGACTGTGAAAGAAAAAGAACTGTTGAGCGAGGCGTCGCGCTCTCTGCGTCTCAACCCTGATGGCCTCACGCGGCGTATCGCGGACCTCGGCCGTGAGATTGGGCCTCCGTGGTCGCAGGACGAGAAGTTTGCTTCGTTGGTTGCGTGGATGGCTTTGGCCTCTCGGTCATCAGATCTGACTCGCGCAGATAAAGACACCGAGTGACCCTTTCCATGTCTCCCCTGGTTCCGCTATCATCGACGGCGCTATGACTGCTGATTCAATCAAAACTGTTGGAGTGCTGGGCGCGGGGACGATGGGGAACGGGATCGCGCACGTGTTCGCGCGGGCAGGCTTTAACGTGATCCTGCGGGACGTTGAAGATCGCTTCCTGGTTCGCGGGCTGGAGACGATCGGCAAGAATCTTGACCGCGAAGTGAAGAAAGAAAAACTTGCGGCAGCTGACAAGCCTGCGATTTTGGCGCGAATCAAACCTGTGACGGACATAGCTGGGTTAGCTGCAGCTGATTTCGCCGTGGAAGCGGTGCCGGAGCAGCTCGATTTGAAATTGCGCGTGTTGAAGGATGTGGACGCGGTGTTGAAGCCCGCGGTGATACTGGCCAGCAACACTTCTTCGATTTCGATTACGCAGCTTGCGGCGCAGACCTCCCGTCCGGAGAGATTTATCGGAATGCACTTCATGAATCCGGTGCCGATGATGGTGCTGGTGGAAGTGATTCGCGGGCTGGCGACGAGCGACGAAACTTTTCACACCACGATGTCGTTGTGCGAAAAGCTGGGGAAGAAGCCGGTAGCGGTGAACGACGCTCCCGGCTTCGTTTCAAATCGCGTGCTGATGCCGTTGATTAATGAGGCTGCGTTTTGCGTGATGGAAGGCGTGGCGACGCCCGAAGCTGTGGACGCAGTGATGAAAACGGGGATGAATCACCCGATGGGGCCGCTCGAACTGGCTGATTTTATCGGGCTCGATGTTTGCATCGATATTCTCGAAGTTCTATCGAAAGGGTTTGGCGATCCGAAGTATCGCGCGTGTCCGCTGCTGAAGAAATATGTGGCCGCGGGGTGGTTGGGACGAAAATCCGGACGCGGATTCTACAAATATTAGTAGGTGCGTGCGCATCAACTCAATTCCTCACGCTTACCACTCAACTCCTTAGGCGTCTAAGCCGAAAGAATTGTGTCCGACTGATGGATCGTCCCAATGAGGACCTTATGAAAACCATTCTCCGTTTGGCAGTTGTTCTTGCACTGCTCTTCGTTTGCCGACCGTTGTTGGCTTTTCAGATAGGCGAAGCGGATTTTACGAAGGCGGAAACGAAAGTTATTCCGGTGCGTGGGAACATTACGCTGATCCAGATTCACGTACCGCAGGATGTGTTTCATATTGCGGTGCTGTCGGGCCCAGAAGGATATCTGCTGGTGGATCATCCTGAGGTGGCGGGGAACCCTCTGGTTCAGAAAGCGCTGGATGACATGGGCAAACGTCCGGTGAAATTTTTGCTGGATACGCACTGGCACTACGATCATGTTGGAGGCAATGAAATTTACGGGCCGGATGCGATTATTGTGGCGCAAGAGAATGTGCGCAAGCGTTTGATGACGAAGCAGACGCCGGCGTGGTCTCCCATGCCGATCGGGCCGTATCCAGAACGCGCGTGGCCGTGCATCACTTTTCGCGATTCGCTGACGATTCATTTTGACGGCGAAGATATCGAGATGGATCATTACGCGAACGGGCACACCGACGGAGATTCCGTGGTTTATTTCGCCCAGGCCAATGTCGTGGATATCGGAGACATTTACGATAGCAAGGGAGGTCTTGCGGGCGGCGTTGACATGGAGGGAATCGCGCGGTCTCTCTCAGCCGTTCTGGAACGGATCAACGACGACACCATCATCATTACTGGACACAGCCGGTTCTCGAATCGCGCTGAGTTGGTGATGTATATCCCGCTGTTGGAGCAGACGATTGCGCACGTGCGGCAGGAAGTATCTGCCGGGAAAAGTGAAAAGGAAATTCTGGATGGAGGCTTGCCTGAGATATGGAAGCCTTGGTTCGCTCCCGCGGATGTTCCTGTGGAGCGCGGTTATCTGCACCAGATTTATGCAACGGTGACGCACACGAGCAGCCTCAACCAGTAGTCGGGGGCGCGAGTGCGTAATTGGGCAAGAAATAATCTTTGCTTTTTCTTCGCCTCATGTTACGATAAGCAAGTTTGGGGGTGAGGATACTTGGTAGTACACTCAGCGCGCCTTTCCCAGGAAGCTAAACGAAATCCCTCTCGAGGTATGACCATGAATGACGAAAAAACGAAGAATCTGGATTTGGCTATATCGCAGATTGAAAAACAGTACGGCAAGGGCTCGATCATGCGCCTGGGAAACAAAGATGTGCTGGTTCCGGTCAATGTGATTCCGACTGGTTCGATCTCGATTGATGCAGCGCTCGGTGTGGGTGGTTTCCCGCGCGGCCGCGTGATCGAAGTGTACGGACCTGAATCGGGAGGTAAGACCACTCTCACGCTGCATGTGATCGCTGAAGCGCAACGGCTGGGCGGGCAGGCAGCGTTTATCGACGCAGAACACGCGCTGGATCCGTCTTACGCGCGAAAACTTGGCGTTGATGTTGACAATCTTCTGGTGTCGCAGCCCGACAACGGCGAACAGGCGCTGGAAATAGCGGAGGCACTGATCCGCTCGAATGCTGTCGACATCATCGTAGTCGATTCGGTTGCGGCTCTTGTTCCGCGCGCCGAATTGGAAGGCGATATGGGCGACGCGCAGATGGGCTTGCAGGCGCGGCTGATGTCCCAAGCGCTGCGGAAACTGACGGCGATCGTCTCGAAGTCCAAGACCTGCCTAATTTTCATCAACCAGATTCGCGAAAAGATTGGCGTGATGTTCGGCAACCCGGAAACGACCACTGGCGGGCGCGCGCTGAAGTTTTATTCCTCAATTCGCGTGGATATCCGGCGCATACAGTCGATTAAGGAAGGCGACCGCGTGGTGGGCTCGCGCACTCGCGCAAAGATCGTGAAAAACAAAGTGGCTGCGCCATTCCGCGAAGCCGAGTTCGACATTATTTATGGCGAGGGCGTTTCGCGCGAAGGCGATTTGATAGATCTAGGCGTGGCAAAGGGCCTGCTCGAAAAATCGGGGACGTGGATTTCCTACAAGACGGAGCGCCTGGGTCAGGGACGCGACAACGCGCGGGTGTTCCTCAAAGAGAATAAGGACATCTGCGCCAAGATCGATCACGACCTGCGGAAGCTATTAGGCATGCCGACGAATCTCGCTGCGGTGGAAGAGAGTCACGCCAAGCCTGCGGCCGCGGCTGAAACGCCGAAACAAGCGCCAAAAGCTGCCGCCGCTGTCCAAGGCCGTTCGGCGCGTTAACTCTACTAGGGTTCGGGTCACTTTGGCAGGCGATAGGTTTTGGCCGAGTCCTTTTGAGAAATATTCGGCCAGGCTGGCCGGGCTCCGAGATCTGCAGTACCCAGAACCTTCTACTTCGTGGATAGCTGGCAGTACTTCAGGCCAGTTACTCTTGCATGGCGTTTAGGAACCACGGTCCATTTTCGGTTGCGCGAGCCTGTGACATTTCCTTAAACTAGGTCTTACAACCTGAAATTAGGTTAGATCACGGGCCAATACAAATTTTAATGCGTCGCCATCCAGCCCTTTATCAAGCGGTTTCGATATTCTGCCTGTTTCTCGCAGGCGCGCTCGGAGTTGCGTCCGGGGCTGCGCCGACTACCCGCACTCATCACAAGCGCACTACTTCCAGTTACGCTGATCCAGGAAAAGGCGACATGGTGGACTATGACGACCCACTAGTTCGCCAGATTGCGCTAGACGCTCTGGGACATGCGAACGGATCTGTACTGGCGATGGATCCGAGCACGGGGCGGATACTGACAATCGTTAATCAAAAAATGGCGTTCTCTTCAGGCTTTGAGCCGTGCTCGACGATCAAGCCAGTGATCGCTCTCGCTGGCCTGGAAGAAGGCGTAATCACGCGCGACACGATGCTGAAAGTCGGCCGCCGCCGCTATATGGACCTCACCGAGGCCATGGCGCATTCCAACAACGTGTATTTCGAGGAAGTTGGCAGGCAATTGGGATTCGAGCGCGTATCCAAATACGCGACGCTGATGGGATTGGGATCGCGCGCGGGCTACAACATTCACGAAGAGCAGCCCGGCCTGCTGCCCGTCCGCACTCCGGTGTATGGCGGAGTGGCTCGCATGTCGAGTTTCGGTGAAGGGATTCGCATCACGCCGTTGCAGCTTGCGTCGCTGGTTTCCACGCTGGCTAATGGCGGTACTCAGTATTATCTGCAGTACCCTCGCACGGACGAGGAGCGTCGGAATTTTCAGCCTCGCGTGCGGCAGCAGCTGGACATCGCGCCGCTTCTCCCGGATCTGCGCGAAGGCATGCTGGCGGCGGTAATGTATGGCACGGCAAAACAGAGTTACGATCCCGACGAACAGGCGCTGGGAAAAACCGGCACTTGTAACGACGAATCACTGGGTGGGCGGCTTGGCTGGTTTGTTTCTTACGCAGACCAGGCGCACCCGAAGATAGTTCTGGTGGTTCTAATTCGCGGAGGAAGCCGGGCAATTAGCGGACCGCATGCATCCGAGATCGCCGGCCGAATCTACCATGGCTTGCGCGAACGAAATTACTTCGTCGAAGCCGGACGCCAGTCGGAGTATGCGGCTTCCGCGCGCCCTGCGCGCTAATAGCGCAAACCTTCCCATCGCAACTTTACAAATTCCCCGGGGTTACTTGCATGCAGCAGGATTAGCCATTTTTCTGTTGCGCGAAGCTCAGCGTGCGCTATCCTTCGTTACCTCTGGGGCAAAGATTGGGGAATATGGGGAAGTTCGGCAAAATATTATTTTGGTGCGTTCTCGCGGCGGTAGGCGGCGCGTGTGTAGGCGCGTCGTATTACGTTCGCAATTCCGCGGAAGCTGAAATTAGTTCGCAGGCGACGCTTGCGCGAGGAGAAGCGCGGCGAATCCAGGAGCAGGTTGTCCTGTACAGCGAACGCATCGTACCCGCCCGTTTTCCTTTCCACGTGATATTGCAGGGTATGGGAATTGATGCGGGAACTGCCGCGCGCATGATCTCTTCCGCGCAGTCCGTTTTCGATCTTCGGCATTTGCGCGCAGGGAATCGGTTTTCTGTGGGGCGTTCCGTTCTTGGCGATTTGCGCCTGGTGCGCTACCGAATTGACACGGACAGAGTGCTTACCATCGCGCCACAGGGCAGAGACTTTCATTCCGAGATTCAAACGATTCCGTCGGAAACGCAAACGGTGGGAGTGATGGGAGAAGTCCGTGGTTCGCTTTTTGAAGCGGTGATTAACGCCGGTGAGAAGCCGGAACTAGCCATGCGGCTGGCGCAGATTTTCGGGTGGGACTTGGATTTTTACACAGACCCGCGTCCGGGGGATACATTTCGCGTGGTGGTAGAAAAGAAGCTCCTTTCGAATGGCGAACTGCTCTCGTATGGCCGGATTCTGGCTGCCGAGTACAAAAATGCAGGACGCCCGTACGGCGCGGTGCTCTTTCATGACGTTTCGGGAACTCCCGCATATTTCACTCCGGAAGGGAAGTCGATGAAGAAGGCGTTCCTGCATTCTCCGCTGAAGTTTGCAGCGCCGATTACATCGCACTTCAGCGCGCATCGTTTCCATCCCATCTTGAAGGAATACCGGCCGCATCTCGGGATCGATTACGCCGCGCCTAGCGGAACTCCGGTGCAGACGATTGGCGAAGGACGCGTGGTTTTCGCCGGAATGAAGGGCGGAGCTGGGAATCTAGTGGAGATTCAGCACACCAACGGATACACCACTTACTACATGCATCTATCGCGTGTGCTGGTTCGTTCGGGACAGCGTGTAGAACAGGGCCAGAGCATCGGGCTGGTGGGTATGACGGGGCTGGCTACCGGACCGCATCTCGATTTCCGAATTCAGAAGCAGGGGCAATTCTTGAATTTCGAGCGGCTGCCGTTGCCGCCGTCCGATCCGGTTGCAAAACGCGATTGGAACGAGTTCTCCGCGCTGCGCGATCGCGCGCTGGCCTTGATGCCGCTGAAATTGTCGCAGGCAAATGCGGTGCTGGCCAAGAACTCGTCGCCTGCGGCACCAGTGGGATCGACTCCATAAAGCTATTCTTTGTTAGCCCTTATGTTTCGGCATAAAAAAATCGGCGCCGTGGGGATGACCCAACGACGCCGATTCGCATTTCAGGTTCGTGCAACTGCTAAACAGTCTTAGTTAGACTTCAATTCCCATGTATCGCCGGAGCGAAGGAGTTTTGCCAGATCACCCTTGCCGCGTTTCGCTTGAACCTCGCGAATTTGGTCATTGATCAGATCTTCGTAGCGTGGGACGTCGCCCCAGGAGCGGAAGACGCCAATGGGTGTGGGGAACCCGGGACGATGCTCCATATGCGCGAGCAGGAAAGCGTACGCTGCGCGCGGATGCTTTTCGTCGTGAATCAGCAAGTCTTTTTCGGTGATGCCGTTGCCCAGTTGGACGATCTCCAGGTCGAGCCCATTCAGGCGAATTCCCTTGTCGCGGTTCTTGCCAAAAATCAAAGGCTTGCCGTGTTCAAGCATGACGATGTTTTCGCTGCGCGCTTCTTTTTCCGTTACGGTTTCCCAAGCGCCGTCATTGAAGATGTTGCAATTCTGCAAAATCTCCACATAGGCCGAACCCTTGTGTGCGGCAGCCTTCTTCAAAGTGTCTTTGAGATGCTGTTGGAACACGTCGACTGAACGCGCCACGAAGGTGGCTTCCGAACCGATGGCGAGAGAGATCGGATTGAACGGACGGTCAGTAGTGCCGAACGGAGTGGACTTGGTTTTCTTGCCTACTTCGGAAGTCGGCGAGTATTGGCCTTTGGTGAGCCCGTAAATTTTGTTGTTGAAGAGAAGAACTTTCAGGCCGACATTGCGGCGCAACATGTGAATGGTGTGATTCCCGCCGATGGACAGCGAGTCTCCGTCTCCGGTCGCGACCCAGACTTCCAGGTCCGGACGGACGATCTTCAAACCGGTGGCGATGGCGGGAGCGCGTCCATGGATCGTGTGGAATCCAAAGGTGTTCATGTAATAGGGAAAGCGGCTGGAGCACCCGATCCCCGAAATGAACACGTATTTTTCACGCGGGATCCCCAGGTCGGCAAATACCATTTGCACCGCCGAAAGGATGGCGTAATCCCCGCATCCCGGACACCAGCGAATTTCCTGGTCGGTCTGGAAATCTTTTTTTGTGTAAACGGGCAAAGTGGCCGTGGTCATTTCTACTCTCCTGCCTGCTCATCTAGATCGTCTTCCGACGATGTAAGGGGAGCCAAGCCAAGCATTTGTTCGATTTTGTTTTCGACCTCTGAAGTCTTGAAAGGCTTGCCCTGAATTTTGTTATAGCCCTGGGCATCCACCAGATACTTCGCGCGAAGAATCATCAGGAGTTGGCCCATGTTCATCTCAGGGACGAGCACTCTCTTGAATCGCTTGATTACTTCGCCCAGATTTCGCGGCAGGGGATTGAGATGACGAAGATGGACGTGGCCGATGCTGCGGCCCTTTTCTCTCTGAGCATTCAGTGCGGCGGTGATAGGGCCGTGCGTGGAACCCCAGGCGATAATCAGCAAGTCTCCCGACTGGTCGCCCTCAGGAACCGCCGGCGGGATATCGTCCGCAACTGCTTCCACTTTCGCCGCACGCAATCGAACCATGTGCTCGTGATTGAGGGGTTCGTAGTTAATGTTGCCGGTCACATCCTGTTTTTCGATGCCACCGATACGATGCTCGAGGCCCGGGGTTCCTGGAATGGCCCACGGACGAGAGAGCGTAACTGGATCGCGACGATAAGGCAGAAAGCCCTCGGGATTGGTTTCAAAGTGCACAGGTATCTCGGGCAATTCGTGAATTGAAGGAACTTTCCACGGCTCCGCGCCGTTAGCCAAATATCCGTCGGACAGAATGATAACGGGCACCATGTGCTTGATCGCGATACGGCTGGCTTCCAGCGCAATCCAGAAACAGTCCCCGGGAGAGGAAGGCGCGACGACCGGAATCGGGGCTTCAGAGTTGCGTCCGAATAAAGCTTGAAGCAAGTCTGCTTGTTCCGTCTTGGTTGGAAGTCCAGTGGAAGGACCGCCGCGCTGGATATCGCAAATCACGAGCGGCAACTCGACCGCTACGGCCAAGCCCAGCGCTTCTGTCTTGAGTGCCATGCCCGGGCCTGAAGTGGATGTAATTCCCAGAGCGCCTCCATAGGCGGCGCCGATCGCTGAAGTAATCGCGGCAATTTCATCTTCGGCCTGAAAAGTTATTACGCCGAAATCTTTGTACATGGAGAGTTCGTGCAGAATGTCAGAAGCGGGCGTAATCGGGTAAGAACCCAGGAAGAGCGGGATGCCGGCTTTTTGCGAAGCGGCCACGAAGCCGAGTGCCAACGCCGCATTTCCGCTGATGTTGCGATACACGCCAGGAGCAAGTTTGGCCGGCGGAATTTCATAGCTGATCTGAAACGCTTCAGTAGCTTCGCAGTAGCTGTAACCCGCCTTCATGGCGAGTTTGTTGGCCTGAACTAATTGCTGTTTGGTTTTGAATTTTTCTTCGAGCCAACCATGCGTAGGCTCCAATGAGCGGTTGTAGAGCCAGTAACACATTCCGAGCGCGAAGAAGTTCTTGCAACGGTCCATGCTTTTCGCGTCGAGTCCCAAATCTTTCAGCGCCGCGCGAGTCATCTTGGTGAGCTCAACGGCAAAGACGCGGTAGCCGTCGAGTGAATGATCTTCGAGGGGATTCGTGACAATTTGCGCTTTGCGCAGATCGTTGGGCTGAAAGTCGTCGAGATTTACTATCAGAATTCCGTTCGTTTTCAAATCCGCCAGATTCATTTTCAAGGCGGCGGGGTTCATCGCGATCAGAACGTCGACCGAATCGCCGGGAGTGTAAACATCGCTCGACGAAAAGTGCACCTGGAACCCGCTGACGCCGGGCAGGGTGCCGGCAGGGGCGCGGATTTCCGCCGGAAAGTCGGGGAAAGTGGCCAGATCGTTGCCGTAAAGCGCCACTGTGTTGGTGAACTGGCTGCCGGTAATCTGCATGCCGTCGCCCGAATCTCCACAGAATCGGATGACGGCGTTATCAATTATTTCACGCTTGCGCTTCGGAATTTCAATGGTGGTCAAAGCCATAGTTTTTTAGGACCCCATGTCCATAAGTGCGGAGAGATAGGAGCGGTTCGGATCTACTTCGCCGAGATTTTTCATGCAGATGAGAATCCTTTTGCCCTAGGAAAGCGTAGCACAACGCGACAAGCAGGAACACGGAAATTGGGAACAAGTCTTTACGCTTCAGGCATTCATTAGGATGCTCGGCGTCCATCGCTCGTTGTCCGATTGAAACGGACGGCGTGGGAGAAGGCTATTCCTTGCCGCCTACCACTTGGGCGTGGCCCAGCGCAGCCACTAAAGATACTCCTCCGAGAATGTTTCCGAACAAGGTAGGAAAGAAGAAATTTGTGAAGTAGGTCCCCCAAGAAATGGACTTCATCAGCACTAAATAGAACATGGTGGTTGAGCCGGCGATGATGTGGTTAAAACCGCCGAGAGTAATTAGATAGGTGATGATGATAATGACGCTCACGCGAGCGGATTCGGCGGCCGGCAGAAGCCAGACCATGAGCGCAATCAGCCATCCGGCAAAGATGGCACGCACGAACACTACCCAGAAACTCGATCCGAGATGTGACACGCCGATGTCCACTAGCGATTGCCTTACGAGCGAATCGAAGATCGCAACATGCGCGATGCAAAGAGCAAACAGAAATGTCCCCACTAGATTTGCGCAAAGGACAACGCTCCAAAGCCGAGCAACCCGCACTAAGACTTTCCATTCCTTTTGCAGCAACAGTGGTAGAACAGCAGTGAGGGTATTTTCCGTGAATAATTGTTGGCGACCCAGAACCACGATGAGAAATCCAACGCTGTACCCCAGGCGGGATATCAGCTGGCGCCAAGGTTGATTCGGCAGGAACGAAGCCAGCAGCGCCTCGGCAATAAACGAGAAGCCCATGGCGAGTCCCGCAGCGAGGGCTGACCATGCCAGCGCGGCCGCAGGCCGATGCAACTCTTCGTCGCCTTCCCGGCGAATTGTTTCATATACGACGTGGGCAGTAATGGCGATGCGTTCTTCGACTTGTTTTTTTTCGATCCGCGTATTAACGGCGCCCTCGACCGAAGGCGGTTCGTTTTTGTCCGCTTTCTTGTTCATTACGCTCCCTGGTAGAGCGGGTCTCGGAATGGAGTGTGTATAGAAGATGTCACGAATCCTCGAAAGTAACAGGACTAATTCGTGAGGGAATCTTCTCAGACGTCGAGTCCAATGGAGCGCATGAGCTGCAAAGCATTGCTGGTTTGAACGATGCCCTGACTCAGGCGATGATCGAACCGCAATTTACCGTCTTCGAGGTGATCTTCAAAGTGAAAGTTTGCTGCTGTGAGTTCGAGCGGAGCAGCAATTTCAGTCAGGGCCAGGTCGTGAGTGGTCAGCAACCCTACTGCGCCTCGTTTCAGTAAGTTTCTTACGACAGCTTCGGCGCCGATGCGACGGTCGTGAGAATTTGTACCCTGGAGCAATTCGTCGAGCAGGAACAACACGGGCAGCGGGCCGTCGGTCAAATCAGCGATAACTTTCAAGCGCGTGATTTCGGCATAAAAACGGGAAATTCCGCCTTGTAAAGAATCGAGGACGCAGACGGAAGCTCCCACTGCTAAGCGGGAAAGCCGGAGTCTTTGCGCTCGTACGGGAGCGCCACATTGGGCCAGAACCGCATTGATTCCAACCGAGCGGATGAACGTGCTTTTGCCGGCCATGTTTGGCCCGCTGATTATAATGAGGCGCAAATTGCTTCCAAGAACGACGTCATTTCGAATGGCGCGATTCTCCGGGATCAGAGGATGAGCCAGCGCCTGCGCATCAAAGAGGGGCGCCTCATCGGTGAATTCGGGGAAGGCGTCGTGGGGATGCTCGTACGCGTAGCCGGCAAGGTCAGAGAGAGCTTCAATCTCACCCAATGCATCGAGCCACGGTCCTATCTTGGAGCCAAACTTTTTGCGCCATGACTCGATGGCGAGCGCACACTGCAGGCTCCAAAATATGAAAGGATCGAGAACCTTGATGGCCAGGTGGCGGCGCGAAACCAAAAAATCAACTAGCCGGTTCAGGTGGGCAATGCTCTGGGAAACAACGACGCCGTTTGTCCGCAGTACAGCCTGAAGATTCGAGAGCTTGGGAGAAGAAAACTCCTCGCGTTCTATCCGCGCCACCACTTGCGAAAGCAATTTTAGATCGTGTGCCGCCTCTTCAATCGCGGAAGCGCTTTTCGATGTAGGCTCGCTGAACTTCAAGGTTAGAGCGAAGTTCAGCAAGGAAATCAACAGTGCAGGATATCTAAGCCCGAAAACGGCCCAGGCGAGCAGGCTGCAAATCCACAGGAATGACAGTAAGGGCAAAATCATCCGCAAAAGTCCCGGCTGGAGCGGCGAAGAACCCTTGCCCCAGGCCGACAGGGCTTCCGGCTGAACACCAGGACGAAAATCCGTTCCGAGGACCGCCAAGTCTTCGCGCAAATCGAGGTGGGTGCGCAGTTCGGTGACAGCATCGTTGCGGAGGCGGGTTTCATCGGGCGGCGCGGGTGCCAGGAGCCAGTTTGCCAAAATTTCTTCGCCCGCTCGGGTGCGCGCGGTACAGAGCAGTTCGAACAATGAGCCCACGCCGAAAATGTCGAGATCGCGAGCGTACGGATGCGACGGATGAGCAAAACGGTCGCCGGTCTCGCCGGTTCCCATCCATTTGTTGTCGACCCGGGCCAGACACCGCTCGTAGAAAGCGATTTTTCGTGAACACCTACGAATCGCGCGAATCACACGCTCGTTCGCGATGGCGAAGAAAATCAGCAAGGATATGGGGAGCAAGACCCAATAGATCGCACTGAGCCTGGTAGTGACAATCCATCCGGCGGCGACAACTGAGATGGCCAGGAAGAGCAGGGTTGCAGGACCGAGTTTTGCGGCAGTCTGCTTGTAGCGCGACTCGGTTTCCCGCAGCTTTTCCAATCGCTTGAGATATTCAATTTCAGGGTCTTGTTGGGCGGTGGAGAAGTCTCTTGGCATGGTCAAGTCTCGCGCAAACGGAGGATGCTTTGCGGAGTCGTCAAGTTTAGTGGAAAAAGGGAAGTCGCAACCTGCATAAAAGTACAGTGACCTGGAGTACTATTGACTTTCGCTTTTGGTTCGCCTAGAGTGGCAACGCTACAGATATAGGGGGTCGGATGACACTGACGAAGAGACAGAAGGAAGTCTTGGACTACCTGGTTGGATTTCTTAATAAGAACGGCTACTCACCGAGTTTTGAAGAGATTGCCAACTCATTGAAGCTGACTTCGCTGGCCACGGTGCATAAGCACCTGTCCACCCTCGAGAAAAAGGGCTTCATTCGCCGGGGTTACAATCAGAGCCGATCGATCGAAGTAATGCAACTCCCCAAGCCTATTCGTGAACAACTGCTAGACCGTCACGTGGTCGAACTTCCGCTGGCAGGGCGCATCGCAGCCGGGCGGCCGTTGGAAGCCGTGGAGGAACGCGAGACGATTTCGTTGGCTGATTTCGCGCGTGGACAGAACACATACGTCTTGCAGGTGCGGGGCGAGTCGATGCGCGACGACCACATTCTCGACGGGGATTACATCGTGGTGGAACAGACTCAGGTCGCGAACCCTGGAGAAATCGTGGTGGCATTGGTTGGCGAAGACGAGGCGACCGTGAAGCGCTTTTATCGCGAGCCGGGCGGGAAGATTCGGCTGCAACCGGCTAACTCGCAGATGGCTCCCATCATAGTCCTGGCTGCGGATGTGAAAGTGCAGGGGCGAGTGGTGGGCGTCCTGCGTAAGTATTAGTCGAGGCGATCAAGTAATGGGATTTCCCGGACCTGGAGAAGCCGCGTCGTATTATTCCACTTATATAGACCGAGTCTCCGGCGGCGATATTGTGGACGTGATTGAGTCCCAGGTACAGGATACACGCGCGCTATTCGATGGCATCTCCGAAGAAAAATCTCTCCACCGTTATGCCCCTGAGAAATGGAGCATTCGGCAAGTATTGAATCACGTGAACGATACCGAGCGAGTATTCGCGTTTCGCGCGTTCTGGTTTGCCCGCGGCTTTGCTGATCCCTTGCCAAGTTTCGATCAGAATATCGGGGCGGGCGCCGCGCGAGCGGACGAATACCCATGGGCCAAGCACGTCCAGGAGTTCCAGCAAATCCGCCAAGCTACTCTCTCATTGTTTCGTAATCTGCCAGTTGAAGCCTGGATGCGCAGTGGCATCGCGAGTGGAAATTCCGTTACTGTGAACGCTCTGGCCTACATAATTGCCGGGCACGTCGCGCACCACGTCGCGATCCTGCGCGAGCGTTATCTGTAAGTTTCGCGAGCGGCGCGCCGTGAGCCCCTAGTGTGCCGGATCCAAAGACTATTAGGAGCCATCAAATTCCCTTGCAGTTTCCCGCCCGGGAGCTTTACTATTCACCTCCCCAGCCGTAGCGTTACCTCACCCGACACAGCTGTACCATTTTGGATTTGGCTTCGTGTTTGGGCAGGACTACATTAAGAAACCAGACCTCATTATTTATAGTCCAGGCAGAAAAAGGGGCCCAAGGAGGGGTTAATGTGGGGAGATAAAAAAACGGACGCTCCGGCAAAGAGTCCGCTCCCGCAGCAGCAACAATCGCCAAGAACAGTTGCAAGTACCGAAACTGCACCAGCATATCCTGTGGAGGCTAAGAAAATGGCACCTATCGATTCGACGTACCCGGCAACATCATCAAGCTCATCGAGCGGTATTGCGAGGCTCGGTGCGACCCTGCACGTTAAGGGCGAAATCACCGGCAACGAGGACTTGCACATCGATGGAACAGTCGAAGGGCTAGTCCAACTGGAAGACCGTAAGCTAACGGTAGGTGCGAGCGCTAAAGTGACGGCAGACATTATCGCCCGCGAAGTCGTGGTATACGGCAATGTAAAAGGGAATTTGCGAGCGCGCGATCGCATCGAGATTAAGAAGGACGGGTCGGTGGTCGGCGACCTCACTACGGCGAGGATCATGATCGAGGACGGCGCATACTTTAAGGGCTCGATCGAGATTGACAAGACCGGGGATGCGACCGATAGCGATAAACCAGCTTATCGGACCGCGCGGACCACAGCAGCGACGTCTTCTTAGGCTGGCTAGTCCGACAAGAAGGACTGGGCCGTTCATCAAAGGCCCACACGACTGGATCCACATTTGTGGCGGGCCGCCTCGGTGCGGCCCGTTTCTTTTTTGGACTGCCTTCGCCTCGCGCGACTCCTCGTTGACAGAATTCACTTCGTAATCTAAACTCATGGTTTGTCTTTAGACGGAAAGGTGTGACTGGACTGATGCGGACGCATGTACCAAAAGGCCGAGAGGCCGAAGACCTACAAACAGGAAAGAATTGGTTCGTGGTGAACGCGGAAGGCGTCGTTCTAGGGCGCCTCGCTACGCGTATTGCTCGGCTGTTGATCGGCAAGGATAAAGCGAATTATACGCCGCATTTGGATTGCGGCGATCACGTGGTGGTAATTAACGCCGAGCGTGTGAAGCTGACCGGAAATAAGATCGATCAGAAAATTTACCGTCACCACAGTGGTTTTCCCGGCGGATTGAAAGAGATTCCGATCCGGGTGATGTTGCAACGCCGTCCCGAAGAAGTTGTGCGCGAAGCAGTGCTTGGAATGCTGCCGAAGAATAAGCTCCGCGCGCGCCGGGCCAAGAAGCTGCGTGTTTATGCCGGAAGTGAATCGCTCGCCCGTCACACCGGACAGAAGCCTCAGCCACTCGCGCTGTAACCAATGATAGGGGTTCGAAAATTGCTGCGTTTTGTGGAGTAATTCGCCACAAACGCTCTGTGCTACAGCCTTCGCCGCGTTTTTGTGAAGCGCGCGCGGGCAAAGTAAGAGAGGGAGGAACTTTGAGTTCAGCTTCGAGTTCGCTAGAAGGCGCCGCAGGAAAGCAGTTTTATGGCACCGGCCGCCGCCGGGAATCGATTGCGCGCGTGTACATCAAGATGGGGCCGGCTCGTTTCACGGTGAATGGGCGCCCGGTGGATGAGTATTTTCGCAACATTGCATGGCACACGGCCGCGGTAGAGCCGCTAAAGTTTACGCAGATGCTGGACCAGCTCGAAGTGAAATGCATAGTAAAGGGCGGGGGCGTCGGTGGCCAATCTGGAGCAGTGCGCATGGGACTTTCCCGCGCTCTCTCGAGGATCAACCCCGAGCTGCGGCCTGCGTTGCGCAAGAACGGATTCTTGACGCGCGACTCACGCATGAAGGAACGCAAGAAGTATGGACAAAAGGGAGCGCGTCGCCGCTTCCAGTTCAGCAAGCGCTAATTTTTTCAAGGTTGGCTCGATTCATCGGGCCGGATCTAATTCACGGCCGGGAAGGACCGGCAAAAAAGGGTGCTGCTCCGCTCGTCGCGGAGAAAAAAGCATCCCTCTAATGGAGGAGGTACATTGGGCGTTGAAATCACGATGAAGGAGCTTCTGGAGGCTGGAGTTCATTTCGGCCACCAGACGCGGCGTTGGAACCCGAAGATGAAGGAATACATTTTCGGTGAACGCAACGGCATTCACATTATCGATCTTCAAAAGACACTAAAGATGTTCCGCGATGCGGCCCGATATGTTGCTGAAATGGCCGCGCAAGGCAAGCGAGTGCTTTTCCTCGGCACCAAGCGCCAAGCGCAGGAAGCTATCGCCGAAGAAGCGAACCGCTGTGGCATGTTTTTTGTGAACCACCGCTGGCTGGGCGGCACGCTAACGAACTGGGCCACGCTGCAAAAATCCATCAAGCGCTTCAAGTTGCTCAAGGGCATGGTGGAAGACGGCCGCATGGCGCAATTTTCGAAGAAAGAAGCGGCACGGCTCGAGCGTGAGTTGAAGCATCTGAGACAGAATTTTTCCGGCGTTGAGAACATGACGACGCTGCCCGACGCGATGTTCGTGATCGACCCCAATGCCGAGGTGATCGCGGTTCGCGAGGCGCGCCGAATGGGCATACCGGTCGTGGCCATTGTAGACACGAATTGCGACCCGAATCTGGTGGACTGGGTCATTCCCGGAAACGATGACGCATTGCGCGCGATCCGCCTTTTCACTTCCAAGATTTCCGATGCCGTTCTCTCGGGCCGCCAGTCATTTGAACAAACGCAGATCGCTGACCAGAAATCCGCTGAAGGCGCCGGCGAAGAAGGCGTCGATTACGTCGACACGAGCGCTTACGAGGTTTACGAAAAGCAGGAAGGCGATTTCGTCGAGGCCGATGCTGAAACATTGACGGAGCCTGCTCTGGAAGCAAATGCAGCAGCAGCCGGAGAAGAAGATTCCGTGGCCGGAGCTGCGACGCCGCGAAAGGCGTAGATTCTGCACGTCGGTCGAAAGCAGCTTGAAGCGTCGCGCTGCTGACGCCGAACCATAAGCCGCAAAGTCCAAATTTATCCATAAGGAATCGAGTAAATCTATGGCTACACCTGGCAATCCGAACGTATCGGCTCAACTTGTAAAGGAACTACGCGATCGCACCGGCGCAGGCTTCACGGCTTGTCGAGAAGCGTTGCTCGAATCTAAGGGTGACATCGAACAAGCCATCAATGTCTTGCGCAAAAGGGGTCAGGCAGCGGCGGCAAAAAAGGCGCAGCGTGCTACTTCCGAGGGATTGGTGAGCTACTACATCCATGCCGGCGGAAAGATCGGCGTGCTGGTGGAAGTGAATTGTGAGAGCGACTTCGTCGCTCGTACCGCTGATTTTCAACGGTTGGGGCACGATGTGGCGATGCACATTGCCGCCCTCGATCCTCGGTTTCTGCGCCGCGAGGAAGTGACGCAGGAAACGCTCGATCGCGAACGCGACATTTACAAGGAACAGGCTAAAGCGACAGGCAAGCCGGAAAACGTAATCGAGAAAATCGTGAACGGGAAGATGGAAAAGTTTTACGAAGAGAATTGTCTCTACGAGCAGCATTTCATTAAAGACGAGGGCGTTACGATAAAGGAGCTGGTGGATCAGGCCATCGCGAAACTTGGCGAAAACATCGCTATCCGCCGCTTTGCGCGATTTAAAGTGGGCGAAATGGATGGAGCCGGGTCTTCCGCCGGGGCGACGGATGAACCGGAAACACCCGCGGCGCCTTCCGCATAGAGTTCTTCGAGCTATCTTTAAAAAATCCGCCGGCTTTTGCGGCGGATTTTTTTTGCCCGAGGCTTCGATTAAGTTTAGCGAGGCGGTTACCGCCGCGAAGTTTGTCTGCTAGAATGCCCGTGGCCAATTTCAGGTCTGCCAAAATGGCGAAAACCAAGGTGATAACGCGAGCCGCTTCCAGAGGGAAAACAGCCAACGGCGCGCCCGTTTACGAGCGCCTGGTGCTCAAACTTTCAGGCGAGTCGCTCTCGGGTCCACAGGATTCCGGCATTCACGCTGAAACGATTCAGGGAATCGCGCGCGAAGTGAAAGAAGTGCGAGATCTGGGTGTGTCGGTGGCAATCATGGTGGGCGGCGGAAATATTTTCCGCGGCACGCGGCAGAAGCAACTCGCAATCGACCGAGCCACGGGCGACTACATGGGAATGCTTGCGACGGTGATCAATGGCCTAGCGCTGCAGGATGCGCTTGAGAAATCAGGCTGCCAAACGCGATTGATGAGCGCGATAGAAATGCATCAAGTGGCGGAGCCTTTTATCCGGCGCCGCGCTACGCGCCACCTGGAAAAAGGCCGTGTGGTGATTTTTGCCGCGGGAACCGGCAATCCTTATTTCTCGACCGACACAGCCGCCGCGTTGCGCGCCATGGAAATCAAGGCGCAGGTGATCTTAAAGGCCACGCGAGTGGATGGAATCTATGACGCCGACCCGGAAAAAGTGGCCGGCGCGAAAATGTTCCAGCACATTACTTATCTGGACGTATTGCAAAAGGGTTTGATGGTGATGGATTCCACAGCCATCTCGCTTTGCATGGACAACAAGATGCCGATTATCGTGTTTAACATGAACGTCGAGGGAAATTTGAAGCGGGTGGTGTTGGGCGAACGAGTGGGCTCGGTAGTCACCGCGGCATAAATAAAACTGGCGGAGGCAATTTTCAGATGACCACGATCGCCACAAGCAAAGAGGCTCTCGCACAGGCGAAAGTGCGGATGGAAAAAGCGGTAGAGGATTTTCGCAAGGAATTATCCGGCGTGCGCACCGGGCGCGCGAATGTATCGCTGCTGGACCATGTGCGCGTGGATTATCATGGAACGTCCATGCCTCTCAACCAGCTGGGCACTCTGAGCGTTCCCGACGCGACGATGATCATGATTTCGCCCTGGGATGCCAGCGCGGTTCCCATGATCGATAAAGCGATTCGTACCACGGATCTTGGCTTGAATCCGACAAACGATGGAAAAGTGGTGCGTGTTCCGATTCCGCCGCTCACCGAGGATCGCCGCAAAGACATGGTGAAGCATATTCACAAGGTGCTGGAAAATCACCGCACAGCGGTCCGTAACATTCGGCGCGATATCAAGGAAGCGGTTGAAAAGCTGGAGGAAGACAAAAAAATCAGCGAGGATGACCGGAAACGCTCGCTGGATGAGCTTGAAAAGCTTACGCATTCTGAAACGAAGAAAATCGAAGACTTTTCGGCTTTAAAAGAAAAGGAAGTCCTCGAAATAAAGTAATTGCCTCCTGAGATCAATTGTCTACGTCCAGCAAGAGCTAGAACCCAGGTACTTTTTCGTCGTATAAATTATCCATGCGAGAGGCTCGACCTAGCCGGACTGCGATGCGCGTGGCGACGCGCCGCGCGGCACACCAGCTCTTCGATCATCCCAGGGTTTTGGAAGATCCTATCGCCTTACCGATCATCGGCTCCGAAGCTTCAGCCAAGTTGGAGGCCGAGCGAAGCAAGCATCAAAGTCGCATGGCGCGGAACCTTCGCGCGTTTCTGGTGGCGCGCAGCCGGTTCGCCGAGGATGAATTGGCACGGGCCGTTGACCGTGGTGTCAGGCAATATGTGATCCTTGGCGCCGGTCTCGATACTTTCGCGTATCGAAATCTTTACGCAGACCAGGCCGTGCGAGTATTTGAAGTGGACTATCCGGCCACGCAGGAATGGAAGCGCGGGAAGCTCGCGGAAGCCGGGATCGCGATTCCGCAATCGGTGACCTACGCGCCGGTAGATTTTGAACGAGAGACGCTTGCTGACGGCTTAAAACTAGCTGGGTTCGATTTGTCGAAAGCCGCGTTCTTTTCCTGGCTGGGCGTCACGATGTACCTCACCGAAGATGCTGTGATGGCCACGTTAGGTTTGATTGCTTCGACTCAACCCGGTGGAGGCGTGGCCTTTGATTATGCAGTTCCGCGTTCATCATTAAATTGGATCGGACGCATGGCTCTCGACGCGCTATCGTACCGCGTCGCCGCTGCGGGGGAGCCCTTTCGCACATTTTTTGAACCGGGCATGCTGGCGGAGCAGCTTCGAAGAATCGGATTTCGACAGGTAACAGATCTCGACGCTAACGAGATCAACGCCCAGTACTTCAAAGATCGTGCTGACCGGCTGCGCGTGACCGGCCGCATCGGACACTTGATGAGCGCTGAAGTTTAGGCGGGGAATCGTCGCACGTGGAAGAGTTCCGTGCACTTGCAGGAGCGTAGGAGTTGTAAAGCGTGCAGATCGTCAATTCACGGTGCGCAGGTTTTCCGGAAGAATCAGCGTAAAGGTGCAGTTGCCTGTCGTTGCGGAGCAGGCGAGCGTACCGCGGCGGACAATTTTTGCGGGTGTGGCGTCGGGAAACATCGGTCCAAAATCGACAGTGCGCAAGCGCTCGGCGAATGGCCGCAAATTTTGACTTCCGCTCACAAACTTCACAGCTTCTACTTTCGAATCTTTGTTTCCCGGTGACAGCAAAACCAGAAAATCGGCTTCGGAAGTTTCACCCGATGCCTTTCCGATGGAGAAAGTTCGATGTGTAGTGAGTTCGGGCTTGGCGCGGCTCACCAGGTCTTCAATCTTAGCGTGAGGACCCAGTAGCTCCAGCAGTCGGGCTCGAGTTTCCGGCACTGAATGAGCCGCGCTCATCGACAGGGAATACATGTGGATGGCCTCGTCCTTTTCACCGCGTTTTTGATCAATCTGTGCGAGATGGTCGCCCACTTCGCCTTGCTGATCTAGAAGCCAGGAGGCGCGTATGTAACGTTCGGCGTCTTCGAGTTCGCCCTTTTGAAAATGGACCCAGCCCAGCGTGTCCCAATAAATGCCTAGATTTGAAACTGACTGAAGATCGTCCATCGAGATGTGCGAAAGATCAACGTTTCGGAGATTCGCCGTAGTCGCAGAGACGGCGGATTCCGCATATTGCTGAGCTTTGTCGAGCTCCAGTCGATGATCGGCCAAGTTGGAAGCTACATTGTTCCAAACGGCGGGCGTCTGTGCCAGTTCGACTGCCTTTTCAAACGCAGCAAGAGCTTTTTCTTTTTCGCCGGTGTTGATGTATGCCTGACCAAGGCTGACCTGAAGCTCCGCGTTTTCCGGTGAAAGAATCGTGGCTTTGTCCAGCTCGGGAACGGCCTCGGCGTATTTGTGTTCTTCGAGATATAGAGCACCGAGAGCCGCATGCGCCACCGGGTCAATCGGATTTACTTCGATTTGTTTTTGGAAAGCTTTCGCTGCGTCTGTGTAATTCTGCTGTTGCTGAAGCGTGAACCCGAGATAATTATAGACGTGCTCGTCGTACGGGTTCAGTTCAATCTGTTTTCGAAACGAGCTGCCCGCTTCTTCGAATTGACCCAGGCGGAGATACGCAAGCCCGAGATCGTCCCAGCCTTGTTTGCTCTTGGGATCAAGCTCAAGCGCGCGCTTCAGAAGCGGAATGGCGGCCTTGAAATTACCGGAATTGAGCGCGGCGAGGCCGGCTTCGAGAAGTTCCCCGGATTTCGCGACTTCCGGAATTTCCGGAGTACCAGGCACAGAATTTACGGCAAGCAATACCTGGCTCTCGTCGGATTCCACAGCGTGAGTGAACGCGAGGTAATCGCTTATGCGCGAAGCGGGCAGCTCACGCATCTTAAAATTTAGAGCGCGCTCGGCCACGAGCGTGTGAGATTCAAAGCGATAGCTTGATTTGAAAGCCGCGTAATCTCGCACGATCGAAACTGCCACGGGCGCCTGCGCCGTAAAATTAGACGGCAACTTAAGCTTCAGCGTCATGCTGACGTCAAGCGGACTTCCGAGATGAATCGGCTCAGACGTATCGTCGGAGGCGTCGGGCATGCCAATCAGGAGCAGCGGAACTGAGACTTTACTTTTCCTGCTCGACCAATCAATAAAGTTTGCCTGCGAAAACTCAAGATCGAGCTCGAAAGGGTTTTGCGTGTCCGAAGGGTCGCTCGGTTTCACGGCGGTTACATTGCCATGGATGCCGTCCAATGCCGCGATTGTCTGGCCGAGTTCTTTCCATTGCGTCTGGGGAGTGCGAAGAAAAGCGACGCGAAGAGCCAATTCGTTGTCGCCGCGAAGAAAGTAACGCAGCTTGGCAGAAAGTTTGCCGAGATCGCTCACCTCGGCGTCGATTTCCACGTGTTGCGTTGAGAGAAACGGCGGATCGATGGGAGTTTCGACAATCTTTCCAGCGCCGTCGGGCGGCACGACCAGGGCAGATTTGTTACGCAATGCCGGTGAAAGCAGGCGGAAAGGAGCCACTTCCGCCGTTGAGTCCATCCAGATCAGGCCATGTTCCGTTGGAACGGCGGTGATTACGTGGTCGAGTTGCGAAGGAGAAGGCATGGAGATGTCGAGCTCACGGGAAAACGGAATCAGAACGGCGTCGGAGGGAATGTTTGCGGCTTGAAGCATCGCGGCGAGCAAAGTGTGCTTGTCCTTGCAGTCGCCGTATTGATTTGCGAAAACGTCGGCACCGGAGTGCGGTTGATAGCGTCCCAATCCGAAGGAAAGACTAACGTATCGAATGTTCTTGGCGACGTAGTCGTAGAGCGCCTGAATTTTGTCCAACTTATTTTCGCGGCCCTGAAGCAGTTCTAAAGTCTTCGCCCGGATTTCGGGAGTCGGCTCGGTGCGGCCTTTTTCGAGCTTTGCGTACCACTGTGCCACTTCTTCCCAATTCTTAAATGTGGTTAGTTCGACGTCGGGCCGCTTGGTTTCAGCGCGCACTTCCTTTTTCTTGGCTTTTTCCTCTTCGGCCGGGCGGATTAGGTTGGCGTGCTGCCAGTGATAGACCGTTCTCCCATTTTCGTCTGACTTCGAAAAAGGAATCTTGCGAGAGGCGAGATTAGCGGAGGCGCCGGGCTTAACGCGCAGTTGATAATCCTCGCGGCCATTCGTGAGGGAAAGCTCGGGCGAGCGAATGGTGACCTCGCGGCCTTGTGGCAGGTCGATTTCCAGCCGTTCGTCGAGAACGATCGCGTCTTCAAGGAAATTATAGGAGAACCAGAATTCACCTGGGGCTAGCGAGGTGAGCGTGCGCGTAACAATTTCGTACTCGAGGGTGTCGCCGGCGTTCAGCGACGGCACCGTAATGTGCTTTTCCTTGTAGTCCGTGTACATCGGCGCATCACGCGCAACACTGGCGGTCATTTCCTTTATTGAATCGGGAGTGGCGTCGACGGCCGTCCCATCGGGTTTGTGGACGCGTACGGTTCTGACCTCCATTTGCTCATTGCCTGAGTTGTAACCGAAGACGAGTTCGCCCAGCTGCTGAACTCCCGCACTGGTTTGCACCCGAATTCTGACCGCGAGATGACGCTGACTTGTTCCATCGTTTTCAAAATGCGCCGTGGTGTAGTACTGCTCTATGACGAAAGGTTCTTGCGAATAATTTGATGCAGCCGGTGTTTGTGCTGTCGGTGAATCGACTGAATGACCGGTTGCCTTGGGTGCGGGTTCCTGGTGGGCACGAAGATCGTGGGCCGATAGAAAAATGCAAACTAGAATCGCACTTATGTAGACACGCTTCATTCGTGCTCCCATTGCGGTTTGACGGACATCAGTTTAGAAGGGTTCGCCGACTCGGTAAAGCAACTACGAGGACCGTGGTGAGCAAGTTTGAAACACCGTCATCTGCAGCGTATCGGGTTCGCCGAGGCATGCCCGATTCCGGATTCCTGGTTTCTGCTGCGGCGTCTTTGGCAGCGGGTTAAGTCGCTTGTAATAAGACACATATGTACTATCTGCATCAGAAAACCGCTGAACGCTGGGACCTGGACGTAGGCTCATTCTCGAAGGCCAACCTGAAAGCGGAGTGCTTGAGTTTGAGATGGGCTGCCAGAGTCGAAACTTTTTTAGGATTTATTTGAGTACTGGAATCGAGTTGACAACATTGGGTATATCTCCTATACTCCTCCGGTTGCATTGAGGCTGTTGGCCTCGGTGGTGATTAGGGAAGTCTTCCGACCCCGGAACATAGAAGGACGGAACGGGGACAAGAAGAACGGCCGAAATGGGGCGCCAGCCCCGCAAAGCCGTGTGAGCCTCTCCGCTATTGCACGAGATGGAGTTCACTCCTCGGGGTGAAGCATCATCGCGGAGTACCTGGTAATTCCTTCGGGTTATGGCGCCTTTTCTGTTCATTCACCCGCAGAATTTTGCGCGGGCGGATTTGTTATGCGCAGAATTATGCCGGGAAAATAAAAGTTGTAGTCGAATCGAGGGGGTACGAGTGCCAACGTTTTCACAACTGGTGCGGAACGGCCGGGAGAAAATCCGGACGAAAACAAAATCGCCAGCGCTTGAAGGATGTCCTGAAAAGCGCGGCGTTTGCGTCCGTGTGTACACCCAGACGCCGAAGAAGCCGAACTCGGCGCTGCGCAAAGTTGCGCGTGCGCGTCTGACAAACAGCGCGGAAGTGACAACTTACATCCCCGGCATTGGACATAATTTGCAGGAGCACTCGATCGTGCTGGTTCGCGGCGGCCGCGTAAAGGACTTGCCGGGCGTCCGCTATCACGTGATTCGCGGAACGCTCGACGCAGCAGGTGTTGAAAATCGCAAGCAAGGGCGCTCGAAGTACGGCGCCAAGCGGCCAAAAGCCGCACAGAAGTAGGAGAGCAGAAATATGCCACGTAAAGGCTGGGTTCTTCGAAGAAAAATTCCGGGAGATCCGGTTTACGCCAGTGATCTCGTGCAGAAGTTTATTTCAAGCATGATGTACGACGGCAAGCGCGCCACGGCCCAGGCAATTTTTTACGACGCTATGGACCAGGTAGCGAAGACGACGAACGACGACGCATTCAAGTTGTTCAAGAAAGCCGTCGAGAATTGCAAGCCTGTTCTGGAGGTGAAGTCGCGGCGCGTCGGCGGCGCGAACTATCAAGTGCCGGTGGAAGTGAATCCATTTCGGCGGCAATCGCTGGCGATTCACTGGTTGGTGTTGTATTCGCGGACTCGCGGTGGCAAGACCATGACTGACAAGCTGGCCGGAGAAATTGTGGACGCTGCGAACGGCCGCGGCGGCGCTGTGAAAAAGAAGGAGGACGTGCACCGCATGGCCGAGGCTAACAAAGCCTTCGCTCATTATCGCTGGTAGCGCAAACAAGTTTTTCGAATGCCACGCCAAGTCCAAATCGATCAGACCCGCAACATCGGGATCATGGCTCACATTGACGCCGGAAAGACGACGTCAACGGAGCGCATCCTGTTTTATACAGGTGTGACTTACAAGATTGGCGAAGTGCACGAAGGCACGACGGTAATGGACTGGATGGAGCAGGAGCGCGAGCGCGGCATTACGATTACGTCTGCTGCGACGACCGCTTCCTGGAAGCGCTTCGACAAAACGTACCGCATTAATATTATCGATACGCCGGGACACGTGGATTTCACAGTGGAAGTCGAACGCTCGTTGAGGGTACTCGACGGAGCGGTTGCCATTTTCGACGCAGTTGCCGGGGTGCAGCCGCAATCGGAAACAGTTTGGCGCCAGGCGGACAAGTATCGCGTTCCGCGCATCGCGTTCATCAACAAGATGGACCGCATCGGAGCGGATTTCGACCATTCGATACGTTCCATGCGCCAGCGCCTCTCAGCCCACCCCGTTCCACTGCAATATCCCATTGGAAGAGAAGACAATTTTATCGGAGTGATCGATTTTATCGAAGAGCGCGCCATCGTCTGGAAGGACGAAACGCTGGGAGCGGAATACGAAACTTTACCTCTTGAGAAGCTCTGGGACGCGGAATTTCTGAAGTCGCGTCCTGAACTTGAAATTGCCATCAAAGCCTCGGCATTGACGCCGGAGTTTTACAAAGAGCACCGCGACAAAGTTGTCGAATATATTGCCGAGCATGACGACGCCGTGCTGACCAAGTATCTGGAGCAACACAAATTGGAACCAGCTGAGCTGCGCGCTTCGATTCGCCGTTCCACGATTGCGCTGAAGTTGGTGCCGGTGCTGGCGGGTTCAGCCTTCAAGAATAAGGGCCTTCAACCGCTGCTGGACGCGGTGGTGGACTACCTTCCTTCGCCAGCGGATGTTCCGCCGGTGGAAGGCGAGGATCCCAACGGCGAGGAAGCGATTTTGCGCCGCGCCTCGGACGATCAGCCGTTTGCCGCGCTGGCTTTCAAGATTATGACCGACCCTTACGTCGGCCATGTGACTTACATTCGCGTCTATTCCGGCGTGCTAAAGGCTGGAGCTAGCGTATACAACTCGACCAGGAAGACGCGCGAACGCATCGGACGATTGCTGCGTATGCACGCCAACAAGCGCGAAGAAATTGAGTCTATCGAAGCCGGCGACATCGCAGCTTGCGTCGGCCTGAAGAACGTGACGACTGGCGACACCCTGTGCGATGAAGACAAGCCCATCGTGCTCGAGAATATCGATTTCCCCGCGCCGGTAATTTCGGTTGCGATCGAGCCGAAGACGAAAGCAGACCAGGAAAAAATGGGAATGGCGCTGGGAAAGTTGGCGCAGGAAGATCCCACGTTCCGCGTTCACACCGACCACGACACAGGTCAAACGCTGATTTCCGGAATGGGCGAGCTGCACCTTGAGATTATCGTGGATCGCATGATGCGCGAATTCAGCGTGCAAGCCAACGTAGGCAGGCCGCAGGTCGCGTATCGCGAAACGATCTTGAAAGTCGCCGAGGGAGAAGGAAAGTACATCAAGCAGACCGGTGGCCGCGGTCAGTACGGGCACGCAGTGCTTTCCGTCCATCCACTTCCGAACGCTGGACACGAAGACATGCACGAAATGTCCACGGATGAGATCGACGAACTGGCCAAAAGCGTTGCAGGCAAGGGCGGCAAGTGGCATTTCGACAAGGAACATCGGCTTTTATTTATTGACAAGGTGATTGGCGGCTCAATTCCCAGAGAATTTATCCAGCCGATCGAAAATGGCGTGCGCGAAGCAATGGAAACCGGCGTTCTGGCTGGCTACGAAATGGTTGACTGCGCGGTAGTGCTCACGGATGGCAGCTACCACGATGTGGACAGCTCTGAAATGGCTTTCAAGATCGCAGGCTCCATGGCATTTAAGGAAGCGTGCAAGAGAGCGAATCCGAAGCTGCTCGAGCCGATTATGCGCGTCGAAGTAGTGGTCCCTGAAGATTACATGGGGCCTGTGATTTCGGATTTGAATTCTCGGCGCGGACAAATGCAGGGAAGAGAATCGCGTGGCGGCACGGAAATTATCAATGTGAAGGTGCCGCTGGCGGCGATGTTCGGTTACGCCACGGAAATACGCAGCCGCACGCAGGGGCGCGGAAGTTTTACCATGCACTTTTCGCATTACGAGCAGGTTCCAGGAAATATTGCGGACGATATTATTGGCGGAGCAAACGGCGACAAGCCGAAGAAATAAGTGTGGTCCATCAGAATCGGAAGTAAGAGCCCTGGATAGAGGAGCGAGAGAGACATGGCGAAGGAGAAATTCGAACGCAATAAGCCGCATGTGAATATCGGGACGATTGGGCACATCGACCACGGCAAGACGACTTTGACGGCGGCAATCACGAAAGTGCTGTCGAAGAACAATCCGAAAGTGTCGTTCCGTGCG
>DATNLC010000096.1:0-1091 GCA_035603075.1 Candidatus Acidiferrales bacterium
AACATTTGGAGCACACAAACACCCTCCGAGGCATTGCCATGCGCGACTCCAATCGTGGCTGGCACGACAAACACTGCCAATCCCACTTGCAACGGATTCCTATCCTATAGCCAAGTGGGCAATCCGCGGAATTTCATGCCCACGGAGCGGTTCCGCTTCCAATCGAACTATTTCAAGAATTTCGAAATGTCCGGCTCGGCAGGTTACAGCACCAGCAACAATCAAATCCCGAATTTCCTTGAGACAGTGAACGGATTCACTGCGCGCTCAGCCGAGCGCGGAAGTACCACCAGTGGCCCGGCGAATGCGAAGCGTGTCTCGGTGAATGCGAATTGGTCCGGAGTTTATTCGATAAATGACAAGCTGAGGATCCTCGATGAGTTTCGTTATGACAACTGGCGCATTCCCGGCGTGTGGGACACGCTCGACACTGCGGTATTCGGAACCCCCTCGCCAGCGCCGGGCGTTGTCGGCATGTTGCTTTCACCCGGAGTGTTTAATTCGGCGACCTGTACAGCCGCCGGCAATTTTAACCAGGCAACTTGTCCGCAACACACTGCAAGCTCTGCCGCGGATTTGACCAACGAGATCGCCACGCAATTCCTGGGGCAGAACATCAAGTCGAATACGCTCGAGGCCGAATACGATTTCAGCCGGCGATACAGCGCCCACATCGGCTATCTTTACACACGGCGGACGATCTCCAGTATGGCCGCGACGTTTGATGTCGGAGAATTCACCTTTCCGGGAGGGACCACCGGGACGGCGGCAAACGATTTTCTCGCGGCCCGCGGTGATTGCGCCTTGGTTGCCGGCGTTCTGCCGGCAGGCTGCACACTGCTGACAACAGGTCCTTTGGCCGGCGCGATTGAGGAAGGCTCGCCCACGAATCCGGTTCCGGAGGCAGGCAACGACACGTCTCGCAATATCACCACGATCAACGAACAAGCGCTATTACTGGGTTTCGTTGCGCGTCCTATCGACGCTCTGAGGATCACCAGCGATTTTGAGTTCGGCTACAACGACCAATCTTTCACACGGATCGATCCTCGGCATGTGCAGTCTTACAAAATCCATGCGAATTACAAACC